>NZ_LT984884.1:0-1200000 GCF_900258515.1 Lentibacillus sp. Marseille-P4043
CCTCATGCGAGAAAAAGTATCATCCGGTATTAGCCTCGGTTTCCCGAAGTTATCCCGATCTTACAGGCAGGTTGCCCACGTGTTACTCACCCGTCCGCCGCTCGATCCACAAGCATCCGCCCGAAGGCTTCAGCAAGTTTCACGCGCTCGACTTGCATGTATTAGGCACGCCGCCAGCGTTCGTCCTGAGCCAAGATCAAACTCTCCAAAAAATAGATGAGCTTTCTTGCTCTAAACTTGACTAGCATTTCGTTCTTGACATAATGATTGTTTTGTTCAGTTTTCAAAGATCAAGTCATCGCCATCTTTTAGCGACAGTTATATATTATAGCAAACTATTTCGTCTGCGTCAATAACTTTTTACTGATTTATTTTCGATCAAAGTCATTTTTTAAAGCGACAATAAATATCTTACCACGTTATTAAACTTAAAGTCAACCATTTTTTTAATTCCCTAGATTTTCTTCAGTTGTTGTGGTAGATATATAATTTAGCACAAAGTAGACAACTAGCGCAATACCACGACACTACCAATTATAACCATTTTATTAGAATCGTTTATCATCCTATGTTTTCCGCTCAGTTAAAGTTCATTATCGTTTTCCGCCAAAAGACCCTACTTCAGGGAATATAAAGGGTAAAGTTCAAGGAGTAAGTGGGAGGTGAATGATAACCGAAAATTACCATGAACAAAGCTAGCCCCTTGATCGCAAAACGTAGGTTAATTTGGTAATCTTGAATTACAAATCAAAATACCAAAGCAGAGCTACAATACGAAAGAAGCTAGTAATATACATGATACCACTAAAATGCAGGTTTAAACGCATCAAGAAAATTGCAGTGACAATTGCGGATAGGGATATCTAAACTTTGATAATTGGCATGATTACCTATTCCGTGGAGACAATTAGCAAACAAATGAAATAACGATTTTGTTGAGCAAATAATAGAAATTATTACATGAAGGCCAACTGTATCACTCAGGAGCTAAGGTATTTTTCCGCGAGTGCAGGGACAACGAAACAAACTGGAACAGATCGTCGACAAACAACCTGTCCCCATCTCACTTTCACCTGCTTTATAAAAACCCTAAAACGGATTCGTCGCCCAAATTGCCGATGTCTTAATAAACGAGCGTTGTTCAAGTTTAAGCAGACTTGTCATATATTCAGCTAAGTCTTCTGGTTGGGTAAATTTTTCTGGATCTGGCTGATTAGAATTCTTCCCTCGTGTAAAGTCTGTTTCAACAAGACTTGGTGTGAATACACTTACGCGGATATTATTGCGCCGAACTTCTTGCATCAACGATTCGCTTAGGCCGATAACAGCAAATTTTGAAGCACTATAAGCACTTGATCCTTCTGTTCCTTTCAATCCGGACATAGAGGAGATATTAATAATGTCACCACGGTTTCGCTTAATCATGCCTGGCAAGACTGCTTTTGTAACGTACACCATTCCCATCACGTTCGTATCAAGTACATTTTTCCATGTTTCAATTGAAAGTTCTAGGAATGATCCGCGTGCTCCAATCCCTGCGTTGTTGATGAGAATATCGATGGAGCCCAGCTGTTGTTCGATTTTGTCAACTGCCTGTTGAACTTCCGCTTCATCCGCTACATCTGCAGCAGCCGTTATAAATGTTGCACCTAATTCAGTCAGTTCAGTTTGAATCGTACCAAAGCTCTCTTCTGATCTAGCAATTAAGCCTAATTCTACGCCTTCTTTCGCAAGTTCCAATGCCGTAGCTCGCCCAATTCCCCTGCTTCCACCTGTAATCAATGCCTTTTTTCCTTGTAGTGATTGCATGCTTGAACATCCTTTCTTTTCTATTTCGTTACAACAACTATAGCATAATCATAAAATTTCCTAAAAAATACAGTCCCTTAAAGTTTTGAAATTACCCTATACATTTGCGAATGATGCCGAGGTGCTTACAAAAATAAACCTTCCAAATCATTTGGAAGGTTTATTTTTTCCGATAGACACCATAAATAGGGCCGTTATTAAATACTCTTTTCCCAAGCTCCCTTGATTTCAACACCTGTTGCCTTTGCTAACGCTTCTAAGTCTTTTATTTCTTGGTTAGATAAAACAACATCAGCAGCTGATAATGCGCCTTCAACATGTTTTGCTTTGATAACGTCGATAATCGATACAGTTCCTTTGGCAATGGCCCAGGCTATCGCAATTTGCGCAGGATCAACACGATGGTCTTCACCAGGATCCCATATATAAAAAGCAAGACCAACCCTCATGATTGGTCCTGTTTGTCAGCCCTTTTCTGCTTATCGCTTTGATCCGGCTTAGGTTTTTGATGTTGTTTTGTGATATCATCATTCATTCGTAAAGTTGAAGAATCCAAATTATTATTTAATGCTGCTTCTTCATTGAGTCTTTCTTCTTTATCCATGTCTATGTTCCCTCCAATATATTTAATTTGCCCTTTGATTTTTATAAAATGTATCATTACGAACAAGGGTATCTCCTCATGTATCAAAAGCGAACCCCAAGCCCAAATACTATTAGGGAAGACTATCGAGCGCAAAATTGACATTTAATCGTGAAAGTAAGTATAGTAATTTCTAGATAATATTGAATCGAGCATTAGCAAGATCCTGAAAGAACGGAACCTTGGGAGGTAAAACAATGGAAGACACTATTTCGCTAAGCGCTTTGAAAGCTTTGGTTGAAAAGAAAATGAAGAAAAAGATTCTCGTTAAAGTAATGTGGAATGACAATGAAAAGATAACGTTATTCATTACGCCAAATATGAAAATCAACTCCTTTATATATGATGAAAAAGAAGGATATTTGTTTTACGACCATGAAGGAAAGCCTGTCGGATCTGAAATCCCGTGTATTCTGCCGGAAAAGGTATTCGTAAACGGAAAAATAACTATGGAAGCAATTCAGGATAAGCGATTAAGAATTAACAATCAGCCCTTATCGAGCGAAGATATACAATTTTTAGGAGAATAGCATTTGTAATCATACAAAGCAGTCTCTACCTATTTATCCTTTCAAAAGGAACCTCCCTTAATTTGGTAAGATTTTTATTAAGTAAATGGTATCACGACAACCCGTGACACTTTCACAATTGCAAAACAAGAAACGAGTTAACGGTCGCTCGCGCATATGAAAACAGGCTCCGCTTTTCCAGCAATGGTTATTCACGTACGTTTCATGGTTTATCAATACGAACTGTGACTTGTAGGTGCACAGCTAATAACTCCCGCCCCCCTCCAAAAATCCCCGTACATTCACCCAGCATTTCGCATAGGATACTGTGATAAACCTGAAAGGAATGAGCAAGTATGTACTATTATCCTTACGTACATCCATATTCTTATTACGTTAACGTACCAATGTATAACTATGGAAGACAGCCTGGGTACTGGGGGTATCCGATTGAATCAGGGTATACTGAAAGACAATTTGGTCATTTGCCACCGTCGCATAATAATGAGCGAAAAGATTATGGGAGCGAACCTTTTGTCGTAAATATAGAAGATGCCGCCGAGCAAAATAATACATTCCGTACCGCTTTATGGACCGGAAAGCACTTACAGGTAACATTAATGAGTATTAATGTTAGAGAAGATATCGGGTTGGAAGTTCATCCAAACATTGACCAGTTCCTGCGTATTGAAGATGGTCAAGGGGTCGTACAAATGGGAAATGCAAAAGATAATCTATCTTTTGAACAAAACGTTTATGAAGATGATGCGATTATGGTTCCCGCTGGTACATGGCACAATGTTATCAATAACGGTACGAAACCTCTCAAACTTTATTCAATCTACGCGCCGCCCGAGCATCCATTTGCTACTGTTCACACAACAAAAGCAGATGCAATGGCTGCTGAGGAAAATCACGGTCATTAGTAGCAATGGCGTTCTTAAGAAAAAAGCATAAACTAAAAATAGGGGTCCAATTGCAAAACGATTGTTCCCCCTATTGTTATAATAGCATTTAACCTAAAAAAACAACTATTTATCACCAATTCCCAATGTACATAAACGTGTTTTCTGCATATTTATTGACGCTTTATAACCGCCATATATCTTCGCTTTAACCATGTAAAACGTTATCGGAACTCGTCACAGTTTTTATATACTTTTTCCACATTTACTGAAATCTTTGGCTATATGTTTGTTGTAATCCCTTCATAACAACGAATAAGCATATTACAAAAGTGTGAAATCATGCTTTTTCCATATAACCGAGAGCTTTACAACCAATTCTAATTTGTTTACAATAGCCACTACTTAATGAAGGGAGAATGATAATGAGTAAAAAATGGTTGTTAAGTTTATCCTTCTTACTGATCGTATTTGTAATGGTTGCATGTAGTGACAACGGTGATGACTCAGCTGAAGATAATAAAGAAGAATCAGAAACACAAGAGCAAGCGTCGCCGGAAGATGGCACTGAGGCGAAAATGCCCAAACCTAACCTAGAAGACATTCCTGATGTTGTTGCAGAAGTTAATGGAAAAGAAATATCAAAGGAAGAGTTCGCAGCCACATACAAAGGGCAATTTCAACAGGCTGCAATGCAAGCACAGATGAGTGGACAAGAAATTGATCAAGATCAATTAAAAAAACAGATTGCGGAAGGGTTAATTGGTCAGGAACTTGTTATACAAGAAGCTGAAAACAGTGGCCTCGATGCTTCTGAAGACGCTGTTAATGAAACATTAGATAGTCTGGTAAAACAAAATGGACTTGAATCACAGGATGACTTCTTTGCTGCTCTAGAAAAACAAGGCACGCCGAAAGAAGATGTAATGTCTCAGGTTGAAACACAAGTAAAAGTAGACAAGCTTATTGCTAGTAAGACTGGTGACGTTGATCCAACCAAAGAAGAGTTACAAGAAGTTTATGATGAATATACAGCCCAGCTTGAGCAAATGGGTGGAAAAGATGGCGAAGAACAAGAAATTCCATCCTTTGACGAAATGAAACCAGATCTGATCGAACAAGTGAAATCTGAAAAAGAATCAGAAACATATCAAACACTTGTCAAAAAACTTCAAAAAGATGCAGACATCACGAAAAACTTGTAATAGGAAAACCAGGTCCGAATCAGTAACAGATTTGCTTTGCTAGGTGAAAACAAGGCCTAGAGAAATTTTTATCTCTAAGCCTTGTTTTTTTATATCGTTGTTCAACTAAAGCAGTTAGTAATTAAGTTTATTGTTGAATAGGAATATTTTTTTCAAAAGAAAGCCCTAAATATCTATAATTTATTATAACCTCATTTATTTCTTTTCCGTTGATAATACTCAAACCATAGCTTTCATCATTTTCAGTAGCGGTACCATTATTCACCTTTTTTAACTGTGATGATGGATCAGTATTTGGCTCTATAATCACATCTTTAATGTTTGTAATGCCATACTCTTTCTCCTCACCGCCAAAATTATCAGCTACAATAAACCCTTTTAACGGATTGCTTAACTGAATTTTTTTATCCAATGGTTCTTTATTATTATTTACTAATACACCGTTAATCTTTACATTCATAAACCCTTTATTTCCTATACTTATAACTATGGATTGTTTATCCTCTGATGAACCAATTGTTCCGCTGACCAATGGTGGATTCAATTTAATAAAAGAAAAAAATCCAATTGATATAACAGCAATAATTAGTACTGAAATTATAGCTATTTTTTTCAATCCCTTACACCACCTTTATTTGCGAAATACCATTAAAAAACGATTTATTCTAACCTAGCACAATTTACTTATAATTTAAATAACGTGTGAATTAGGATTAGTTCATCAGGATAATACAAATGACAAACGTATTATATGTCCACTGCAACATTTTTTGCTGGAAAAGGGTATAGTTGCATTTGAAAATCCCCTTCACTATACTAATAGTGCGTGTTCAAAAAGGAGGATAAAAAAGACCGCGTCGGCTAAGTCCGCTGGCGTCCTGCCAGCAACGCCGACACTAGCACGTCCTGTGCGTCGAAAGTTCGAGGCGGCGTAGCTTTGAGTACCGGAACGAGCTTCCACAGGATGTGGTGACTTCAACGTTCGACACAGGACGTGTCGGTAATTAGTTGAAGTTCCCCTTAAGGATGTGTCATTTTTACCGGACTTTTTGAGCAACCTCTAATATCGTCACAACCAATAAATTAGGAGGTAATAAACCATGCAACCTAACTTCAATGAAAACTTGAAAAAATATGCCAAGCTGTTAGTCGCAAAAGGGCTTAATGTTCAGGCCGGCGATTGGGTGAAAATGACCATTGCAGTTGATCAAGCTCCACTGGCACGTTTGATCACAAAAGAAGCTTATGAACTAGGGGCTGAAAAAGTGATCGTGAAATGGTCTGATGACGAAATCACGAAAGAACACTACATACATCAGTCCGAAGAATTGTTGACCAACATTCCAAAATACCAAATCGAAGAATCCGAAGATCATGTATTGAATCATCGTGTCTGTCGTCTTTCCATTTTATCCAGTGATCCAAGCCTATTGAATGAAATCGATCCTGCTAAAGTTGCTGCTTATCAAAAAGTTGCCGGAAAAGCATTCAAAGCACAGCGCATTGCCACACAAAATGATGATTTGAAATGGACCGTTGCCGCTGCAGCTAGTCCTGGCTGGGCAAAAAGCGTTTTCCCTGATCTAGCAACTTCTGAAGAACAAGTCGATGCTTTATGGGATCAAATTTTCAAAACATGTCGTATCTATCATGATGATCCTGTTGCTGTTTGGGACGAACATAAAGAAACACTGAAGGAAAAAGCGACAAAATTAAATGACATCCAATTCGATAAGTTACACTACACAGCACCAGGCACAGATTTAACGTTAGGCTTGCCAAAGAACCATATTTGGGCAAGTGCGGAAAGTTACAATCCAGATGGTGTCGAATTTATCGCTAATATGCCGACGGAAGAAGTCTTCACGGCGCCTGATACACATCGTATGGATGGTGTGGTTCGCAGTACGAAGCCGCTAAGTTATGCTGGTACATTAATTGAAGGCATCGAAGTACATTTTAAAGATGGAAAAATTGTAGATATCTCTGCTGAAAAAGGCAATGAAACGATTAAGAAATTGATTGATGATAACGAAGGTGCAACAGGTCTAGGTGAAGTTGCACTCGTTCCAGATCCATCCCCGATTTCCCAATCAGGCATTACGTTCTTTGAAACATTGTTTGATGAAAATGCATCCAATCACTTAGCAATCGGTGCAGCTTACCCAACAACAATTCAAGGTGGAACAAAAATGAGCGAAGAAGAATTACTGAAACACGGCATGAATGTTTCCACCACCCACGTTGATTTCATGATTGGCTCCGACCAGATGGATATTGACGGCATCAAAGAAGATGGCACCGTTGTTCCGATTTTCCGTAATGGGGATTGGGCGATTTAAGGCTTTTATAACGCCCTATCAGACCTAAGAACAATAGCGAAGTCCGCTCGTCAGTGTTACTGATGAGCGGACTTTTTAACCTAAGAAGAGCATCTGTTTCTCCCCCAAAATATTTTCCGACTATATGTAATTCACACATTTAATGTTTTACCTACTATGCAAAGGGAATAGACATATATAGGCAATAATTACTATAGATGGTAATTTTTCACATGCTTAAATCTTTTAGAAAGGAAGTAAGATAGTATGGCTAAGTTAGATGGAAAAACAGCAGTAATCACTGGTGGTGCTGGTGGTATCGGTCAAAAAACAGCGGAGTTATTTTTAAAAGAAGGCGCAAATGTGCTGCTTGTCGATATGAACCAGGATGCTTTGGATAAGGCCAAAGCAAACTTACAGGGATTCGGTGAAGTTGCAGTTGCAAAGGCAAATGTTACAGATGAAGCAGATGTGAAATCATATGTAAAAGAAGCGACAGATAAATTTGGATCGATTGATATATTCTTCAACAATGCGGGTATTGAAGGTGAAGTTGCCCCAATGACCGAACAGAAATTGGAAGACTTCCAGAAAGTAATGACCGTAAATGCCCAGGGTGTATTTCTTGGCCTCAAGCACGTATTGCCCGTCATGTCGGAGCAGAAAAGTGGTAGTGTGATTAACACATCCTCCGTTGCGGGTCTTGGCGGATTTCCTGGACTTTCTCCATATGTAGCGTCAAAACACGCGATTGTTGGGTTATCTAAATCAGCTGCCGTGGAAGTAGCAGATAAAGGTGTACGTGTTAACTCCATTCACCCCGCACCCGTAAATACACGAATGATGCGGTCTATCGAAAAAGGGCAAGACCCAAATGATCCGGAAAATGCAAAAGAAGAACAAACTAGTAGCATTCCACTCGCTCGATATGGCGAAACAGAGGACATCGCTAATCTTGTCCTATTCCTTGCATCCGATGACAGCAAATTCATCACCGGCGCACAATACCGCGTTGACGGTGGTATGGGAGCAAATTAACTAGCAAAAGAAAAACTGTGTAGCGGGAAAAATAGATTTTCCCACGTGCACAGTTTTTTAGGTAATTAGAAAGAACAACCAGTCGAGATTACCATTGACCTCATTTAAAAATGGAAATTAACTCCTGCACCAAAAAGCAAAAGTCTTAACAGCACCAAAAAAAAAGGGATATACACTCTTTATCCCTACCCCATATTCTATTTTTCGTATACAATGATTACATAAACGGAACAAATGTATGTACACGATTTATAACATCGGTATTAAAAATTGAGAAAGAAAACTAACAGGAACAATCAAATTATTTCATTTATGTCATACATGTTTTGGTCAAAAAGTACTTGGACTTTTGTGCTAATTCATTTTTTATATATTTTTTTCTCTTATTATTTTATCTATCCTATATTTTCAAAAGGAGTGATCCTATGAAATTCGGAATCCGCAAGCCCAGCTTAAAAAAGCGAATCTCTTCCAGAACCAGTATCAAACGTCAAATGATTCATCGAACAGGATTAAAAATGCCACGTGGCAAAGGATGGATGCGTAACCCCAAAAAATATGCTTATAACAAGGTCTACAATAAAACTTCCTTTGACATTTTTAAATTGCTGAAAAAGCTCTTTAAATAGGTACGAAGGGAAATTCCTCATTCATTAAGGCTGTCTTCGTAAACTTTGTTGCTTTTTAACTTCGTATATGAAGGATTATGTGCAATAACTAGAAATCAAGTTCGGAGCTTTGACAACCGCTACGGGAAAACACTACGCTTTCCGCGGGCACGGCTTCAGCCTCCGAAGCGGAAAACCGCCGCTTCGAAGTCTTCAGACACGTGCTGGGGCTGCGCTAACTCGCCCCACCGAAAACCATTGTTCCCGCAGGAGTCTACGTGTTTTCCCTTCGCTAGTAGGTGCTATTACTTGATATACATGCTATATCTACACAAAAATTAGGGAACTTCTACTAGCGGAGTCAGAATACGTAGACTCCTTGAAAATACAGTTCGATTTTCTGCGTGCGATGTAACGCTGCCGAAGCATCCCTTGTCCTATGGGAACAGCACGAGTCCGAAGACCCCGCAGGACAAGGAAAACTTCAGTGGTATTACATCGCACGCAGAAAAAGTGGTTTTCTTTTTCAAGGAAGCGCTCTTTGCTTCCGAGGAGGCTGAGGCCGTGCCCATGAAAAGCGAAGTATTCTGACGGAGCGAATCCAAGCACTCATATACCATTGGAACGGGAAGAAAGTGTCACCAAAGAGAGCTTCATTACTGCGCATTATATAGCTTATGTGTCATAAACAACAAATGTTTTCAGTGGGACGAGTAATCGCAGTCGCAATCCTTTAGAAAACAGCCTTCATTAAAGACTTCCCTATTCAGCATCAGCAAAAAACACTGCAAGGACTTACCCTACAGTGTTTTCTCTATTTTATTCTCAGAGGGATTGTTATCATCGTTAAAACTGCAACAATCCCTTTCACTAAAACGCACCGGATCCACCGCCGCCTCCACCAACACCAGCTCCTCCACCTGGAGTGCCACCAGTTGGGGAGGCTGATACCGTATTGTTCGCCTGATCAAAGTTGTTACTGGCGGATGTTGCGATTACCATAAACAACAACATATCGGAATTACTGGGACTGGCCGCAAATAGTTGCTCATTTTTCTTCTTGATTTGCCGATCATTCGTCCCAATCCCGTAAATGAAAGCACGTTTTTGGTCATCATCCATTTGCTCGTTCCATTCATCAACACCCATTTGCTTGTATTTCTCTTTAAAGTCCTTCCATTGATGACTAATTTCTACGCCTTTCATCGTTTTAGGTCGATATAATATTGCGAATACGATTAACCCAAAGAATAGCAAGCCTGAAAAGACCATCCACATATACAGTTCATGGATCCCAAACATTATGGCTGCTGGCACTAAAGGAATACTCGATAGACCAATCCATACACGCATTTTTGTCTTTTTCTCAAATAAGTGATAACCTTTGACTTCTTCTTGTACCGCTTGTTTCCATGCTTCATAATCCTCTTGGTACCTGGATTGGTTGGATTCATTTTTGGTGTACTTCTCCAGGTCCTTTAAATGAAATACTCCATTTTCTCCGATCGTATCAAACAACCAATGGATTAAGTCACTTTCATGATTATGGTCCGTATTGCGATGCACAACACGGAATGTATTCTCATCTTCCCGTTTCACATAACCTTTTCGAACCAAATCCATTAGCGCCACCGTCAGCCCTTCTGCTCCTATAATCCCCGAATGCATAAAGGAGATTGTCGCAGGTATGCTCATTTCTGCTTTCGGTATGAAGGAGGCAGTCGGAATTCGTCGTTCAATTTCCATGTCTATTGCGCGTTTTTTTCGACGTGCAAAAATACAAATTATAAGGAAATAAAACGCAAAAATGCCAATAATGTATGGGGCTATATTTGCTAAAAAGCTTTTCCGTTCCTCAAATGCAGCCTGTTTTTCTTGCAGATCTGTTTTTGCCTGCAAGATTTCCTCTCGCATTGGTTTATCTTCCGTCATTGTTGCACCTGGAAAAAGCGCTGCGTCATAAGCGACATGAATATTGCCGTTTGATCCCGCTGGCACCTCCCCCATCGCAAAATGCACAACACCATTTTCTTTTGTTTTTGCTGTCTGAAACGCCTCTTCATCGCCAAATGCAATCACATCATCTGTTGATTTCGGTGGGTGAACGTATACATCGAACTGCTCATAATCCGAATCATTGCCTTCATCAAAAAATGGCCAACTAAACTGCGCAACATCTGAATAGAGCTCGACGCCATTTTTGATTGTATAACTTACGTCGATGGTAATCCGCTCATCCTTCCCCGCACGATAAATTTTATATTCATTTTCATCCTGTTCTACGTTTAAACTTTTTCCATCTTCCGTCGCCTTCACGTTGACAATTTGCGTCTCTTCTTTAGGAATCAATGTTCTTGTTATACCGTTAAACTCACCATCGAAGGAGTATGTTTGCGTTTCGGTCACATCTACCGTTCCATCCTCCTGCATGAACGCATCAATTTTCATATTTTCAATGGAATATTCCATCGCATGTGTTGTTAGTGGAAAAACTGTAATAGAAGTAATTAATAGGATAAGTACGAGTATTTTTTTCATGGCGAATCCCCCCCTTCCATTTAATTATACGTAAAAGAATGTGAATAAGTTTCACAGAGTTGGTCGCCTACCTGTTGTTTTTGTACACGGATTAATCATTATTTATGCTACGATAGCCATAAGTTATTAGAACAATCGGGAGAAATTCGCATAGAACATTATTTTTCATTTTGAAGCCTATAGTTACATTAGATGAATATAAATTGCGTAAGGTGTGAAATCTGTTTTTAGCCATGTGAATGTATTATTTCCCAGGACAGGGTAGCGAGCAGAAAATTGAGGAGGATTGATGGAATGAGAAGATTATTCTTTATTCTGGCTTTACTAAGTCTAGTGGCCTGTGATATGAACTCTGACACTTCTGAAGTAGTCATCGATTGGGTTGATTTTGTAAACATTGATGGTGAACAATATCAGGGCCTTCATACGGTGAAAATTGCGGACAGCCGTTTCATTGGTGCGGAAATCGGGCAAGTGGACTTTAACGTTGATGAAAATATTTCCAATCCAAGTTATAAGCCTAAGGATGGGGATGCGGCATTTTTGGAAAAGGGAACAAAATTATATCAGGTAAAAGACATGCCAAACCTTCTTGCTGTACATGATGAGCATGAGATCAATGGGTACAAGATCTATCAGAAGGAGGAGTCAAAAGCTAACTGGAATTATCAACATATGAACAAAGACACCATCGAGAAGATCGAAATTTATGAAGGCTATACCAATCCAAAACCGCTTCATATTATATCAGGGCAAAAGGAAATAGACAGATTAATTCAGTTGCTTGATGAAGGAAAAACAAGCAATGACTTTTCCCCGGACATATCAGAAGGTGACCCTGTCATGTATCAGATGGTATTCTATCACGATAAACCAATTAGCTATCAATTTACATTGCAATTTGATGGAGATGTGTGGTTTTGGACTCAGGAGCATTTACAAATTGTTGCCGATGAAATTGGGGACATTGTACTTGCTCCGTAGAGTGCGCGACTTTCTCCGGCTTGTGCGCGACTTTCCTCGGCCCATGCGCGACTTTTATCGGTCCGTGCGCGACTTGCCCAAAGAAAAGCTCTCCTCTCAATTGTGAAAAGTAGCGGAAGGAATCCAATTAACCAGAAACCATCTCCCTCTACCATACAATCGAAATAAAACGAAATTAGGTGGCATCAAATTAGAAAAAAGTTTTAAATTTTTTAGAGTAGCTTGCGTCCGCCGATTAAATGAATTCAACAGCTGAACTATCTCTTTTTTATTATAATCCATCTTACTCCATTCATTCTTCTTCAATATACGCCGCTAACGTTGCAGCTGAAAACTGCCCCGCAATCCCGCTTTTCCCAAGAAAATAAGCAACTATTTCACCATCCGTTAACCCCAGCTCCTTCAAGCCCCGTGCTATCATCGATAAATAGGCTGCTGATGGTTTGTTACATGTTGTTTGATCCATCGGTGTGTTAGCTGTAAATGTAAACATTGGAGATCCGTCTTTCTCGCCAAGGTAAACAATTGATCCATACCAGCCGTCCGTTACCATTTGTCTACCCATCCGAATTACCTGTTGCAAATCAACTTGCAAGCCTGGCTGATTATTTTCTTGTGCAACGACTTCTAAGAATTGTTCAGACGTAATCAAGTATTTCCGTGCCAACGTTCGTTCCTTCTCAACCGGGCTATCTCCAATAAAAGCAACCCCACCATCGCCCCATTTGCTACGTTCTTTGGCAAAATACAGTGGATATGGTAACTCTGCCATTTCACTCCTTTTCGGTGCAGTTTTATCCGTACATCCCCGTTCCTTTAGTGATGAACCTTTTGGGGTATCACCAAAAATATAGCAAAGAAAGCGGTCCTCACAAATATTCGAACCATAGCTCACATACCAAACATCCATTAATAACCCCTCCTGTAAGGCTATCGTTTTGTATATTTTCTTCAAAGCCAATTTTATCAATATTATATCGCACAAATGAAGTAATTCCAGTTTTAAAGGAGGACTTCATTGACTACTCTGTTTCTTCCATATAGTATGAAAAATAAAAAGGAGTATTTTTTATGAAACGCATTATCCTACTATTAATTCCAGTACTTTTCATTATTGTTACCGGGTGCAGTGACGATTCCTCATCCGCAAATTCCGAGAATGAAATTGTTGATTCACAAACTGCAGAAAACGACAGTTCAGCTCAAAAGAATAACGATGATCTTGACAATGATGAATCAACCACGGATGGTAGTCAGGCTGAGGAAGATACTAACGAGCCAGATTCCAATAGTCAATCAACATCTACGGAAAACAATACAAATGATAGTTCCGTAGACAATGATACAAATGATCAACATGCAGAAACAAATGCAGATTCCGAAACTAACGAAACGAATGACATACATATCTCATCCGGAAGTTCTGCTATTAAATACTTAAAACAGCAATTGGAAATGGACAATGACGATATCGTATTCGATGATATGGGTGGAACACTGGAGAAAGATGAAACAGGATCGTATTATACGATAAAACTTGTTTCAAAATCGCTGGTAGAAGATGGAGGATCAGGAACAGCAGGGCTATATAAGGTTTATCAGGATGGAAGCTATCAGTCAAAATATTAATCTAGGCCGTTAATATCCATCATTTTTTCAAAAGCGAGTTATCACCCCAATTCCTAGTATTCAAAAGTGATGATAACTCGCTAATTATTTGCAGGAATATTATTCATCCCCACCATTCCCCTTCCAATCCTTTGCCTTCCCTCCCCACAACCTTTACAATGATCATTGTGAAAGGAGTCTATTAATGAACACGAACTATGATCTACCTGAAAATATAAAAGAACTTTTACAAGCAACCAAACGAAATGATGACACATTGCAAGATCTCATCCGACAAGGCGGCTATGTTCCACCACATATTGATCTCGTCATCGATGCCATTTCCGCTTTAAGCATGGGGAAAAATATTTTGTTAAAAGGTCCGACTGGCGCTGGGAAGACAAAATTTGCAGAAACGTTATCTAATTTGTTTCAACAACCGATGTATAGCATTAACTGTTCCGTCGACCTTGATGCAGAAAGCTTAATGGGTTTTAAAACATTAGGATATGAAAACAATAAACAAATGATCGAATTTGTCCCTGGTCCAGTGACAAGTGCGATGAATCATGGAACGTTTTTATATATTGATGAAATTAATATGGCCAAACCGGAGACATTACCGCTCCTGAATGGTGTGCTTGACTACCGGAGAACAGTTACCAATCCGTTTACAAATGAAATCATGACAGCAGAAGCAGGCTTCAATGTGATTGCAGCGATTAACGAAGGCTATGTTGGTACCGTCCCACTGAATGAGGCCTTAAAAAATCGTTTCATCGTGATTGATGTTCCATATCTAGAAGGTGAACAGCTTAAACAATTAATCCAAACGAACACAAGGCTGACCAATGAAACGACTATTGACCTTTTTGCCAAATTGTCTGCAGATCTCATTCAAGCTGTATATCAGGGGAAATTGTCTGAAGACGCCGCATCGATTCGGGCATTGCTTGATGCTTGTGATTTGAGTACAGCAATTCCCGCAAAACGTGCTGTTATTCGGGCAATTGCCGATAAACTAGAGGAAGAGCGAGAACGAGAATTTGTGAACAATATCGCAGACACCCTCTTTTAGAAAGGAGCATTTCGGATGAAGGGCAACCGGTGGATTGATACGAACATCGATACGAATCTTTTTCTGCAACTACAGGACCTGACGACAGTGTTATCCGGAAACGCTGATTTAGCTTTTGAGTACACATACGGCTCGTCTATCGATATCATCGATCATAAAGTGACAGGCAGTAAGATTTGGGATATGGACAAACTTGAAATTAAAGAACCTGGCTATAAAACGGATGTCTTTTTACGAACGATCGGGACATTAAATCAAACGCACATTCCGTCGATGAAAACATATTTAAAAGATATGAACGAATCAAAGTTACCTAAATTCGGCGTCCAACTTGTCACACTGCTAGAAGATATCCGGTTGGAGGAAATTATTAAACGAGCAAGACCAGGTACAAAACGTGATTTTGCCATCCGAACCAATTATCTAAAACATTATTTCACAACACAATTAGCTACCAATGTAACAAAAAGCTATGCCCTTGATGAGCTATTTTGCCTAATCTATCTATTACTGCAAACCGATCAGCCCGACCCTGACTTTCCTCAAGCAAATCATATACAACTTGAACATTTGGAAAATCTGAAACCATTACTATACGCCAGTTTTGAGGCAAAAAAGTCAGCAGATATCGTACAGATTGCACAACAAATTGTATTTTTACTAACGGATCAGTATAAGGACATGATGAATGATTATTTCACGTTTCCTATTTCGCATATCGAGGCCTACACGAGGAATACGTTATTTGATGAATTAACCAGAACCGACGAGTTGGCAAACGATGATGTGGAAGAGGTAAATGAAGAAAACAGCGAGTATTTTGATCAGCCGTTTTCCACCTGGCACAGGGAAAACCAAAACAGTGACCGGAAACAAAACTTTCTCCAATTTGAATTAGAGGTTGGTACGAAAACAAACATCCGTGGAGGAGCAGCACGAGAGACCGAAGACGCGGATCAAGCGATGGGAAGCGTTCAAGGCACCTCCGGAAAAAGTAAACAGAACGACTATTCCGATCTAGAATCACTGGAAAAACAGGAGGATAAACAAGGAAAGGACACAAGCGGAAGTATTTATGGTGTGGAAAATAAGTATGCTGTTGCAATTGAAAAAAATGCTAAAATGCCGTCTGAAGCAGATATGGAGTTATACCGGCAGTACGTCCGTGAAATCGATCCATTCAAACGAAAGCTTGCTGCTACAATTGAAAAAACAATGGAACATAAAAAGAATGCCCCACGAAAGGATTTAGCTATTGGAAGACTTTCAAAAAAACTATTGCCACTTGTCATTGATGAGAACCCCAGAGTATTTTATAAAAAAAGTCAGGAGTCGAGTGACATTGATGCTGTGTTCACCTTACTAGTCGATTGTTCTGCCTCGATGCACAATAAAATGGACGAAACCAAGCGTGGGATTGTATTATTTCATGAAGTATTAAACCAATTGAAGATCCCCCACTCCATCATCGGATTTTGGGAAGATGCCAATGAGGTAATGGAAAACTATCAGCCAAATTATTTTCACCGAGTTCATTCTTATACCGACTCTTTTTATCAAAACGACGGAGCCAACATCATGCAACTGGAGCCGGAGGAAGATAACCGAGACGGCTTCAGCATTCGCGTCATCACGAAAGAATTAGTAGCCAGAAGAGAAAAGAACAAGTTCCTGCTCGTCTTTTCCGATGGTGAACCGGCAGCGTCTGGATATGATCAAAATGGGATAGTCGATACGAATGTTGCGGTGACCGAAGCACGTAAAAAAGGTATTGACGTCATCGGTATGTTCCTAGCAGATGGTGAGATTGATGAACATGAGGACGCAACAATGAAAAATATTTACGGGAAAGAACGTTTAATGATCCCAAGTGTTGCTGAGCTTCCAGAGCAGTTTGCACCGTTGTTGAAACGATTGTTGATGAAAGTGATTTAGGTGGGCGGTTGCATACACTGTCCACCTAATTGTTGATAGTTTGATTAACAGAGACGTTGACATAATAACAAAAAGGAACTGACGATGGTGGCTCCTTTTTAAACTTATAAATCATTTTATACATCAGATCAAACAACAACGGTTAAAAAATAGATAGAAAGAAACGATATCACCACTTATGCTAGACTGTATATATTAAGTTACAGGTGTTGCGTGACAATTTTTCTATACCAAAAACTGAGATAGTACCAAAACAAAGGCTTGTACAAGTGATGCGCGATATAAGTTTCTCTATACCAAAAACTGAGATAGTACCAAAACAATGTTGCTATGGGTTGATCTATCTAACTGTTTCTCTATACCAAAAACTGAAATAGTACCAAAACTCCTTCGTCTAAAGACGTAAACACATGAATGTTTCTCTATACCAAAAACTGAAATAGTACCAAAACAAAACTGACCATTATACTCAACTCTATTACGTTTCTCTATACCAAAAACTGAGATAGTACCAAAACCTGGTAAAATACCTAATCCTAACCTAGTTAGTTTCTCTATACCAAAAACTGAGATAGTACCAAAACAAAAAAGGTGACACACTGGTAGTAACTAAGGTTTCTCTATACCAAAAACTGAGATAGTACCAAAACCTTGAATCCAATTATGATAAGCAAGGCAATGTTTCTCTATACCAAAAACTGAGATAGTACCAAAACGGTCAATTCGGTGTTATTTTCTAACGCTTGGTTTCTCTATACCAAAAACTGAGATAGTACCAAAACGCAATGATTTGGATCAACCGCATAAAAATCGTTTCTCTATACCAAAAACTGAGATAGTACCAAAACGGAGTTGCGTAAAGGTGACGTGCTGATTAAGTTTCTCTATACCAAAAACTGAGATAGTACCAAAACATCACCCATACCTTAATGCGTAATGACCTGGTTTCTCTATACCAAAAACTGAGATAGTACCAAAACGTGTGTCTATCGGATACCGTCTCATCAATAGTTTCTCTATACCAAAAACTGAGATAGTACCAAAACGATCTTAATTTCCGATTCATCACCAGATGAGTTTCTCTATACCAAAAACTGAGATAGTACCAAAACCTTTTTATATGGCTTATGATGTAAATCACAGTTTCTCTATACCAAAAACTGAGATAGTACCAAAACAGCGTTTGACAAGGGTTGAAACCAAGCTAGGTTTCTCTATACCAAAAACTGAGATAGTACCAAAACCTTTTTATATGGCTTATGATGTAAATCACAGTTTCTCTATACCAAAAACTGAGATAGTACCAAAACAGCGTTTGACAAGGGTTGAAACCAAGCTAGGTTTCTCTATACCAAAAACTGAGATAGTACCAAAACAACAAAGGACCCTGATATGCGATACACGGAGTTTCTCTATACCAAAAACTGAGATAGTACCAAAACAGGTCAGGAAAGAAGGATTTTAGCCAATCGGTTTCTCTATACCAAAAACTGAGATAGTACCAAAACCTGTTTCATCGGCACTTTCGGCAAATGTAGTTTCTCTATACCAAAAACTGAGATAGTACCAAAACAATGTTAAACGAACAACAAATCAATTCAACGTTTCTCTATACCAAAAACTGAGATAGTACCAAAACAGGAAACACCCGAAGCATCAAAAGCGGTTAGTTTCTCTATACCAAAAACTGAGATAGTACCAAAACCATTGCGTATTGTTAATCCATCAGACGCGCGTTTCTCTATACCAAAAACTGAGATAGTACCAAAACCTCAAAATTTGACCATGGTCTTCGCTTTCTAGCTTATCTATAGCTCATCATAAATTTTCTGAGGTTTGGCTTCAAACCTTGAATATCAATGTTTGAACCTATATTTAAATTATACAATATAACATGAATAATTGTAACTAATAACTCAAAATCGTTTGTGGATAAGTCCTTTAAGCTGTCCATGAAATTAAAGTTATCCACACAGTCTAAAAGTATTTCTTTTGCTTGATCATATATCTCTTCAGAACAATGAAATGGCAATTCGTTGATAACTTTGTATTTCATTTGTTCAAGTAACGCATGATTAATTATTCTCCCTTTGCAATAATAATTCACACTACCGACATGCAGCTTTTGAGTCACGAATAAAAATTTATAACCTTTCTCAACAGCTTTGTTCATTAATGCAGTAAAGCCATTTAATTCACTATCTGATGCATAAATTTCCGGCAATTCGACAATAATTAATGTTTTTTTATCAAATGGTTTCTTCAATAAGATGCGCAAAAGCAATTTTTTCATTTCAATCGGAGATAACCCAGTCTTTACTGGTCTAAAGGATATAAAATCTGTCATCTTCTTTTCACTGAATGGCATCAGTGTACTTATTATCCCCCATTGCTTCAGTTGCTGATTCAACAATTGCAAATCTTCTTCTAACTGTTTCCATACATCCTGCAATTCCTGGAAGAAAGGAGAATAGGCTATTTGTTCTGCAGCTGCACTTTGAATATCTTTCAATGGCGATTTTGCAGTGATTTTATCTAGTTGAACTTGTGCATCGAATGGGATATAAAAACAGTGCCAATCATTCTTACTAATAGGCTGACCGTCTTCAAAAATCTTTACACCGGAATGTTTATTATTAAAGAAATCATCAATTGAAGTAATCAGATGATGCCAAACTAAATGTTGTCCAGACAAAGTAGTTCTATTATCAATCTCAATTTCATAATCACAATGGTCATTAACAATATTCCATAATTTCATAGTATCACCACCGGGTCTTCTGTTATTGTTTCTTCTTGTATCGTTTTTCCGCCAACTAAAATCAGCATCTTTTCATACTGTTTGTTCGTAACACCCATAATACGGATAGATCCTCTAGCAGGTAGATTATTCCGAAGTCCCTGTGTATATTGTTCCATACTAATCCGATTCGGGAAAATTTTTACATAAACAGAAAATTGTATCATACTGAACCCGTTATTGATTAAATATTTACGAAACCTTCCATAGATTCGTCTCTCTTCCTTCGTATTCATCGGCAGGTCAAAAAATAATAATAATCTCATAATCCTATATGGCGATACCATGTTCAGGGAACACCAGATACCCATTGTTATTTTCATTCATTGATTTGATGAATGATTGAATAAAAAGATCAATAGCATTTAAAACGGTTTGATTTTGACCACCAATTGTTATTTTTGCACTGAGACGACGAATCAATAATTGCTTCATTTCCAAGGTAAGATATTCTTCCCGGTCAACAGCCATTGCAACCCAAACATCAACTACTGGCCGGAATACCTCCATACAATCATCCACCAAATTAAACGCATTAAACTGGTTTCGGTGTCCAACTCCAAACGCTGGATGGAGCCCGTACGCTACCACTGTTCTAGCAACACATGCACGTAATACAATATAACCGTAATTCAGTGCAGCATTATATGAATCTATTGACCCTCGTTCTCTATGAAAAGATTTTCCGAACAACTCATTGAAGTATATTTTGGCCGCGTGCCCTTCCCGATTATCACTATCTTCAAAATCCACTTGGTTAGCCAAGTTTCTTAAGCGCTGTATTACCTGAAAATCTTTGTTCAAATACTCCAAAACGGAGGCCTGATTTCTAATTTTTATCTGGATGATTTTTTGCCACATCTTTCCCTTTATCTGATTATCCCAATTAATTTGTTTGTGTAACACACCGTATACGCGGTAATGGCTATACAAGCCAAGGGAGAAAACGTTTGGATGATGGTTTTCATTGCAAAAGATTAATAGAATATGATACTCTGTTAACTTGTTCATCAATCTCCCCGTAACAACTGTTCTGATATTGTCCACAACGATAGTATGAATGTCTGACAATGGAATCAAAACCTCTTGTTCGCCCTTAACCACTTTCAAATTGTCGAGATAAAGCTTTAGTTCCTCAGAATCTGCGACATAAACAATTCTCCAACTCAAAATAAGCCCTCCTCCATTTGTGAAAAGGGCTCTAAAATAGGAAAAGCCCCAAATAAATGGGGCTGAGTTCGGGATAAACCCTTGTTTTGATAGGTTATCCCAGTTTTGGTATAGAGACGATATTTAATATCGTAACTACATTTTACCCCATTCAGTCACAATTGTAAATAGTTCTTGAATAATTCTTTTTCAACTTTATAAGTATTGCCTAAAATATCAACATTATACTTATTTATATGACTGAATGTGGAAGGGGCAAATGTCCCCTCAACTTGCTTTTCTTTCCGCTTATAAATGTAGTCAACTTCAATTTTATTTTGCCTAGGGTTGGTATCCCCCCTAAACACTCGAATCATTTTTTCATCATCTTTTACAAATGAAAACATATCATTCTTGTACAAACTAAACTGAAATTCATAAGTATCATCTATCTTTTTATAACTTCTCTGTTTTTCTTCATTATAACGTTCCATATCCAACACAAATCGATCTCCTTGCTGCTTAAACCAATGATATGGTACACCAAGATACTTGTATTTTCCTTCATCATTTTGATAGATATCCACCCTGACGCCTTTTATGCTTTTTAAGACAACATCATTTTTTGTTCCAGGGTAATTTTGTGAAATATCCATATGCACGCCTAGTTTAAGATCATAATACTTAAGAGTCTTCACAGGGACTTTCCCATCCTTCATTATGTACCCATGTTCTTCATAGTAAGCTTTAAATGGATTATCCGAGGTTTTATATTCTTTTATCACTTTTTGAACCGTCTCCATAACCTCAGGATTATATTTGGAAATGAAAAAATCATCCGGTTTCTTTTCTAACCTTTTTAATAGTGGTTTAACCTGATCTTTGTTAAGACTGTAGATATCCTTAAACTTACCAATAGTATACTTCTCACCACTTTTTTTACGAGTACCGTAAATCGTTTGGTTCGACAGCGACCGGTTTGCCTTACGATCCACCTTATGTGAGTATTTCACTTCGGACTCATAATTGCGCAGCTTACTTAAAAATGTGATAAATCGTTTATCAAACAACTTCTCATCTTCCAGAATCTCTCCTGTCTCTCTATCAACAACTGCTCCAGTGTCATCCATATCAAACTTATTGAAAAATTTAAAGATAGGCATTCGGCCAATCGCGGCAACAATTAGGGCGTCAATGGCATGATGTGCATAGCTTTCATCACGGTCTTTATTCAACCGAGCATGCCTTCTCAAAGCAGCAGTGAAAGACCCTCTAATGGATAGTACAGTAGTATCCACATCATTTGCCTTAAAAAAAGAACGTAAATTCATCGAGAAACTGCGCATTGCATATTGCGTGTCAACAAGATTTCGATTAATAAATTCTTTCTGCAGTTCCTCATTGTATTTTACATCTCGCATCTCCAGCAAATAGTCTTTCTTTTTTCTATTAATGCCCTTGCCCTTGAATAAATTGAGTACATCCACTTTAAATTCTTCAAACGTACGCGGCCCCTCTCCAGAAATAAAATACTGGTATGGTGTACTTTGTCCTTTCTTTTGATTTTCACTACGGAGACACACAACTTTGTTTGCCTGACTATCATCAAATGAAATAGATACCGGAATAATGTGGTCAATCTCAATTAATGTTGGATTATTAACCACATCCCATGGACTGATCTGCTTTGAGTTACCAGAATAGATACATTGCCAATTCTGCTGTTTTAGTAATTTTAAAGCAAGATGCTGTTTGCTGTTCAGTTTTAATTCAGCAAGTGATTTTACGCCAAGCAGTTTTGCCATTTCCTTTTCAAACTTACCTGCTTGCTTTTGAAAATCCTTATAGTTTTTTCTTTGTTCATCGCTATTTTTTTCTCTAGCAGTTTCCACTACAATGGAATGCAATTCTCCATACTTTTCTCTTACTG
Organism: Lentibacillus sp. Marseille-P4043; assembly: GCF_900258515.1. NCBI lineage: Bacteria > Bacillati > Bacillota > Bacilli > Caryophanales > Bacillaceae > Lentibacillus > Lentibacillus sp. Marseille-P4043. The sequence continues at coordinate 23,061 of NZ_LT984884.1, forward strand.
CATTAACTATTTTAATTGCTTCTCTATGTGCACGTTTTGCTACAGTGCTTAAAATCGCGGTATCGTCAAATGAAATTTTCCCTTTGTTCTTGTTTCCAGCCAGTCTTTTTTCTTCCAGACCAAGTTCTGAAAATAATTCCATTTGATTTTTATTCGTATGCCATAAATCGTTCATCACTAAATCCATCGCTTTTTTGGAAAGTGCATGATACCCTGTGAAGCTGGTTGATTCTTTAAATGCGTCAATTATTCTTCCTGTTGTTTCTGCGTCAAATGCTGTTAATAACCCGTTTAGTTTTGTCTCACGACGATGATAGGCTTTCTCAGCTGTAAGAATTTCCGCAATGTTGTCCATCAAATCGATATCCTCCAAGATTTCAAATGGCAGATTGTTTCCTTCTACTATTTTTTTAATTTCCTTATAACCTTGGAATTCTGTAAATAAAGGTTTATCACCTTTGAGATCTACTCTACATCCAGAGACATCTGCGTCATTTGGATATCCCTTGTACTTTAAAATTTGTTTTAACGTAATGTTCTTGCCTTTTTTGATCAAGTTTTCTATCAAATAACGTTTGTCTTCATATGTCAAATATTCTCCTTCAATTTGTAGTTTGTTTAAATCTCCGCTTAGTAAGTTAAACAAATCAGCAGTAACTGATTTTTTGGCAACACGAAGTTCGTTAGGAAAATAAGTACATTTCCCACGCATTTTATCAATCATCGAAATTTCCTCAATCTCTCCATTGTCATTGATAAAAAAAGACCCATATGGTGTGGGAGACTTTCTTGACCCTGGACCTTCATAATATTCCCTTCTTTGCTCAATCAATGATAGGTAATTCGCTATAAATTCGTCATTATCAATTTCTTTATGTATCCCTCGCTGTTTATTAATTATAGCGCTAGCTTCATCAAGATAATCTTTTGTTCGAAACCGGTTTTGATGACTTCGGATTTTCTCCCCATTTTCTTGCCGTTCTAACTGTATTTCACAGACAAATTGATTAACCAAAAGTTTTTTGTTTTTGGCAATCTGCTGCTTGGTGGATAACTCATTATCATTGCCATCCTTTTCATTTTCAGGAGAGTCCAAAATAGTTCCTCTCATTTTAATAAGATGATATAGTGCAGCCGTCAGTGCCTCGTTGGTAACAGAATGATAGATGGCATCATATCTAGCTTGATAAGGATCAATGTTACCAATCCCATTTAGCGGTAAATCATAATTGGAAAACAACTCCTTCGCCCGTTCAAGCCGATGTGCTCGTCTTCTTTTTAATCGTCTTGAACCCCTAAATGACCTTCTTTCCTCATTTGCATTCCTTCCTGCTTCTTCAAACAATCGTACACCTGCATCAATAATTTCCCCTGAATCCTGGTCAAAGACACCCCAGCCAACAGAGGATATACCGATGTCTAGTCCCAGTATTTTTTTCATAAATAGACCATCCTTTGATTTTTAAATTTTCATTCTTTAATACTGGTACTATTATACTACAATTTTATATTTTGCCAAAAGGGAAACGCAAACATTGGTTCTTTAATGCTCTGATGATCATAGTGCTGATAGATAACGATGTATTACATCAATTCGATCGAAGTCCTTTACTTGTTTTTGGATGAGATGATAATCAAATAAACTAATTAGTTATATCGTTTCCATATAGTAATGCCGTAAATAGAAAAGGTCAGTCCCCCCACTCTGTTAATACTTTATCACAATGAGGGAATGACCTTTTAATTATTGGGAATATCGGCTTTAGAGGCATGTTCCTTTCGTTATAAAAAGCCCAGTACAATTATTATAGTTGTTGTGCACTTGGTGTAATTAAAGCGGTTCAAATATAGCATACATTTCGTACTATTCAATTGCACTTAAATACAAATCTAAAGAATCCTCTACTCCCCTTACAAGCCATTCAGCGTACATAGAAAAAGACGCTGTGCTTCCACACAGCGTCTTTTTAACCAACATATATGATACCAGTGGCCGGGGTCGAACCGGCACTCCCGAAGGAACACGATTTTGAGTCGTGCGCGTCTGCCAATTCCGCCACACTGGCATGTGTCTGGAGGCGGCAACCGGATTTGAACCGGTGATAAAGGTTTTGCAGACCTCTGCCTTACCACTTGGCTATGCCGCCGAAAAGTAGTAATGGAGCGGAAGACGGGATTCGAACCCGCGACCCCCACCTTGGCAAGGTGGTGTTCTACCACTGAACTACTTCCGCATAATGGCTGGGCTACCAGGATTCGAACCTGGGAATGACGGGATCAAAACCCGCTGCCTTACCGCTTGGCTATAGCCCAAACTTCTTAAATAAATACTAAATAATGGGGCGACCGGTGGGGATCGAACCCACGTGTGCCGGAGCCACAATCCGGTGCGTTAACCACTTCGCCACGACCGCCATGTTAAAATGGCAGGGGTAGTAGGAATCGAACCCACATCAAAGGTTTTGGAGACCTTCGTTTTACCATTAAACTATACCCCTACTTAATTTGAAAAAATAATGGTGGAGGGGGGCAGATTCGAACTGCCGAACCCAGAGGGAGCGGATTTACAGTCCGCCGCGTTTAGCCACTTCGCTACCCCTCCATATTGATGGAATAAAAATGGTGGCTCCGGACGGAATCGAACCGCCGACACACGGATTTTCAGTCCGTTGCTCTACCGACTGAGCTACAGAGCCTTTATGTATTAAATTTGTTTAGTGGCGGTCTGGACGGGACTCGAACCCGCGACCTCCTGCGTGACAGGCAGGCATTCTAACCAGCTGAACTACCAGACCATTTTGGTTGCGGGGGCAGGATTTGAACCTACGACCTCTGGGTTATGAGCCCAACGAGCTACCAGACTGCTCCACCCCGCGATATGATTAAAATATTAAAATTGCTCCTGCACTTTAACTAACTTTCACCGTGAATGCTCGTCGTGTTGCAAGCAGTTTCGGTGATGTTGCACTCCTCGCAAGCCTGCACTTAGTAGCTTATTCAGGGATGCTGACGGCTTGCTCCACCCCGCGATGTAAGATATAAATTTTTAAAATGGTGGAGGATGCAGGGCTCGAACCTGCGACCCCCTGCTTGTAAGGCAGGTGCTCTCCCAGCTGAGCTAATCCTCCATTTAGTGGTGACCCGTACGGGACTCGAACCCGTGTTACCGCCGTGAAAGGGCGGTGTCTTAACCACTTGACCAACGGGCCAAAGTTATTTAAAAAGTGGCGGAGAGCGAGGGATTCGAACCCTCGAGGCCACTATCGCGGCCTACACGATTTCCAATCGTGCTCCTTCGGCCACTCGGACAGCTCTCCATGGCTCCACAGGTAGGATTCGAACCTACGACCGATCGGTTAACAGCCGATAGCTCTACCACTGAGCTACTGTGGAATAATCCAAAGTGGAATGGAACTTGCCTGGCGGCGTCCTACTCTTGCAGGGGCAATGCCCCAACTACCATCGGCGCTGGAGAGCTTAACTACTGTGTTCGGCATGGGAACAGGTGTGACCTCTCCGCTATCGCTACCAGACCTAGTCAAATTGAATCAAGTTATAACAGTAAACAATTTTAACATTAGTCCCTTTAACCAACAATCCAAGTGACGCCAATAAAATCAGCGACAATCAATATTATAATATATTCTCACAAAAAATCAAGTGAAATCTTGAAATATGTATAAGGATTATACCTTGAAAACTAAATAAGAGTTTTTTAAGCAACGAATCAAAAAGAAATATAGATAAGTCCTCGATCTATTAGTATCCGTCAGCTCCACGTGTCACCACGCTTCCACCTCGGACCTATCAACCTCATCGTCTCTGAGGGATCTTACTCACTCGAAGTGATGGGAAGTCTCATCTTGAGGGGGACTTCATGCTTAGATGCTTTCAGCACTTATCCTTGCCACACGTAGCTACCCAGCTATGCTCCTGGCGGAACAACTGGTACACCAGCGGTGTGTCCATCCCGGTCCTCTCGTACTAAGGACAGCTCCTCTCAGACTTCCAACGCCCACGACGGATAGGGACCGAACTGTCTCACGACGTTCTGAACCCAGCTCGCGTACCGCTTTAATGGGCGAACAGCCCAACCCTTGGGACCGACTACAGCCCCAGGATGCGATGAGCCGACATCGAGGTGCCAAACCTCCCCGTCGATGTGAACTCTTGGGGGAGATAAGCCTGTTATCCCCGGGGTAGCTTTTATCCGTTGAGCGATGGCCCTTCCATGCGGAACCACCGGATCACTAAGCCCGACTTTCGTCCCTGCTCGACTTGTAGGTCTCGCAGTCAAGCTCCCTTCTGCCTTTACACTCTGCGAATGATTTCCAACCATTCTGAGGGAACCTTGGGGCGCCTCCGTTCCCTTTTAGGAGGCGACCGCCCCAGTCAAACTGCCCGCCTGACACTGTCTCCGAACCGGATCACGGTCCTGGGTTAGAATGTCCGTACAGCCAGGGTGGTATCCCACGGGTGCCTCCACCGAAGCTAGCGCTCCGGTTTCCAAGGCTCCCACCTATCCTGTACAAGCTGTACCAACATTCAATATCAGGCTACAGTAAAGCTCCACGGGGTCTTTCCGTCCTGTCGCGGGTAATGCGCATCTTCACGCATAGTATAATTTCACCGGGTCTCTCGTTGAGACAGTGCCCAAGTCGTTGCACCTTTCGTGCGGGTCGGAACTTACCCGACAAGGAATTTCGCTACCTTAGGACCGTTATAGTTACGGCCGCCGTTTACTGGGGCTTCGGTTCTACGCTTCGCGCCAATGGCGCTAACGCTTCCCCTTAACCTTCCAGCACCGGGCAGGTGTCAGCCCCTATACTTCGCCTTTCGGCTTCGCAGAGACCTGTGTTTTTGCTAAACAGTCGCTTGGGCCTATTCACTGCGGCTCCATGTAAATGAAGCACCCCTTCTCCCGAAGTTACGGGGTCATTTTGCCGAGTTCCTTAACGAGAGTTCTCCCGATCACCTTAGGATTCTCTCCTCGCCTACCTGTGTCGGTTTGCGGTACGGGCACCTGTGACCTTGCTAGAGGATTTTCTTGGCAGTGTGGAATCTGGAACTTCGGTACTCTAGTTCCCTCCCCATCACAGCTTGAAATTGTTGGACGGATTTGCCTATCCAACTTTCTAACTGCTTGGGCGCACACATCCATCGGTGCGCTTTCCATATCCTTCTGCGTCCCCCCATCGCTAATAGCGGTCATGAGGTGGTACAGGAATATCTACCTGTTGTCCATCGCCTACGCCTTTCGGCCTCGGCTTAGGTCCCGACTAACCCTGAGAGGACGAGCCTTCCTCAGGAAACCTTAGGCATTCGGTGAAAGAGATTCTCACTCTTTTTTCGCTACTCATACCGGCATTCTCACTTCTAAGCGCTCCACCAGTCCTCACGGTCTGACTTCACAGCGCTTAGAACGCTCTCCTACCATTGTTCAAAGAACAATCCGCAGCTTCGGTGATACGTTTAGCCCCGGTATATTTTCGGCGCAGAGTCACTCGACCAGTGAGCTATTACGCACTCTTTAAATGATGGCTGCTTCTAAGCCAACATCCTGGTTGTCTGGGCAACTCCACATCCTTTTCCACTTAACGTATACTTTGGGACCTTAGCTGGCGGTCTGGGCTGTTTCCCTTTCGACTATGAACCTTATCACCCATAGTCTGACTCCCAAGTCTAAGTAGCTGGCATTCGGAGTTTGACTGAATTCGGTAACCCGATGAGGGCCCCTAGTTCAATCAGTGCTCTACCTCCAGTACTCTTTGCTTGAGGCTAGCCCTAAAGCTATTTCGGAGAGAACCAGCTATCTCCGTGTTCGATTGGCATTTCACCCCTACCCACACCTCATCCCCGCATTTTTCAACATACGTGGGTTCGGGCCTCCTGTCAGTGTTACCTGACCTTCACCCTGGACATGGGTAGATCACACGGTTTCGGGTCTACGACCGCATACTATATTCGCCCTGTTCAGACTCGCTTTCGCTTCGGCTCCGTGTCTTCCACTTAACCTTGCATACGATCGTAACTCGCCGGTCCATTCTACAAAAGGTACGCCGTCACCCATTAACGGGCTTCGACTACTTGTAAGCGCACGGTTTCAGGTTCTCTTTCACTCCCCTTCCGGGGTGCTTTTCACCTTTCCCTCACGGTACTGGTTCACTATCGGTCACTAGGGAGTATTTAGCCTTGGGAGATGGTCCTCCCAGATTCCGACGGAATTCCTCGTGTTCCGCCGTACTCAGGATCCACTCCGGAGGAAATTCCTTTTCGATTACAGGGCTCTTACCCGCTATGGCTGATCGTTCCAGATCGATTCATCTAAAGAATTTCTTGGTAACTCCAAAGGAGTGTCCTACAACCCCAGAAAGCAAGCTTTCTGGTTTGGGCTGATTCCGTTTCGCTCGCCGCTACTTGGGAAATCGCGTTTGCTTTCTCTTCCTCCGGGTACTGAGATGTTTCAGTTCCCCGGGTCTGCCTCTTGTATCCTATGTATTCAGATACAAATACTGCTCCATTACGAACAGTGGGTTCCCCCATTCGGAAATCCTCGGATCGAAGTCTACTTACGACTCCCCGAGGCATATCGGTGTTAGTCCCGTCCTTCATCGGCTCCTAGTGCCAAGGCATCCACCGTGCGCCCTTATTCACTTAACTATTATATTAAGATTAAGAACTTAAATTTGATGTCGTTGAATGTCTTACTCTTATTTAGTTTTCAAGGTACAAAGCGAGAGATTCACTCTCTCAAAACTGAACCAAACAACCAAGTACGCCCTTACCGAGGAGATCATCTGAAATGACCTCACTCCGCGTTCCTTCTAATAATCCTTAGAAAGGAGGTGATCCAGCCGCACCTTCCGATACGGCTACCTTGTTACGACTTCACCCCAATCATTGGCCCCACCTTCGGCGGCTGGCTCCAAAAAGGTTACCTCACCGACTTCGGGTGTTGCCAACTCTCGTGGTGTGACGGGCGGTGTGTACAAGGCCCGGGAACGTATTCACCGCGGCATGCTGATCCGCGATTACTAGCGATTCCGGCTTCATGCAGGCGAGTTGCAGCCTGCAATCCGAACTGAGAATGGTTTTATGGGATTTGCTTGACCTTGCGGCTTCGCTGCCCTTTGTTCCATCCATTGTAGCACGTGTGTAGCCCAGGTCATAAGGGGCATGATGATTTGACGTCATCCCCACCTTCCTCCGGTTTGTCACCGGCAGTCACCTTAGAGTGCCCAACTTAATGCTGGCAACTAAGATCAAGGGTTGCGCTCGTTGCGGGACTTAACCCAACATCTCACGACACGAGCTGACGACAACCATGCACCACCTGTCACTCTGTCCCCGAAGGGAACACTCTATCTCTAGAGTTTGCAGAGGATGTCAAGACCTGGTAAGGTTCTTCGCGTTGCTTCGAATTAAACCACATGCTCCACCGCTTGTGCGGGCCCCCGTCAATTCTTTTGAGTTTCAGCCTTGCGGCCGTACTCCCCAGGCGGAGTGCTTAATGCGTTAACTTCAGCACTAAGGGGCGGAAACCCCCTAACACCTAGCACTCATCGTTTACGGCGTGGACTACCAGGGTATCTAATCCTGTTCGCTACCCACGCTTTCGCGCCTCAGCGTCAGTTACAGACCAGAGAGTCGCCTTCGCCACTGGTGTTCCTCCACATCTCTACGCATTTCACCGCTACACGTGGAATTCCACTCTCCTCTTCTGCACTCAAGCCCTCCAGTTTCCAATGACCGCTCGTGGTTAAGCCACGAGATTTCACATCAGACTTAAAAGACCGCCTGCGCGCGCTTTACGCCCAATAATTCCGGACAACGCTTGCCCCCTACGTATTACCGCGGCTGCTGGCACGTAGTTAGCCGGGGCTTTCTGGTTAGGTACCGTCAAGGTACCGCCCTATTCGAACGATACTTGTTCTTCCCTAACAACAGAGTTTTACGATCCGAAAACCTTCATCACTCACGCGGCGTTGCTCCGTCAGACTTTCGTCCATTGCGGAAGATTCCCTACTGCTGCCTCCCGTAGGAGTCTGGGCCGTGTCTCAGTCCCAGTGTGGCCGATCACCCTCTCAGGTCGGCTACGCATCGTTGCCTTGGTAAGCCATTACCTTACCAACTAGCTAATGCGCCGCGGGCCCATCTGTAAGTGATAGCAGAAGCCATCTTTCAACTTCTCCTCATGCGAGAAAAAGTATCATCCGGTATTAGCCTCGGTTTCCCGAAGTTATCCCGATCTTACAGGCAGGTTGCCCACGTGTTACTCACCCGTCCGCCGCTCGATCCACAAGCATCCNAAGCCATCTTTCAACTTCTCCTCATGCGAGAAAAAGTATCATCCGGTATTAGCCTCGGTTTCCCGAAGTTATCCCGATCTTACAGGCAGGTTGCCCACGTGTTACTCACCCGTCCGCCGCTCGATCCACAAGCATCCACCCGAAGGCTTCAGCAAGTTTCACGCGCTCGACTTGCATGTATTAGGCACGCCGCCAGCGTTCGTCCTGAGCCAAGATCAAACTCTCCAAAAAAGTTTGTATGTGATTAACACCGATCAATCACATCTCATTGTCTTAGCTTTTAGAAGTGTTACCTTCTAGTTTTGAAAGAAAAACGGTTTGTGTTTTTCTTGACATACTGGTTGTTTTGTTCAGTTTTCAAAGAGCGAATTTGTTTGCCGTCTTTTTCAACAGCGACTTTATTAGAATATCATAACCTTCGTTGTCATGTCAACAAGAAATTTTATTTTTTATATTCCGTGTCGCAATAAGTTGTGTTCCTTTTTGACGACGGAATTAACTTTACCATGCACAGTTTATAAAGTCAATGGATTTTATTAAATAAATTTTCCGTTTGATATTAAAGCCTAATTATTTACTGAGAGGACCTTGTATGGAACCTAATTCAACACCATACTACTATTACAATAACCAAAATTACAAAGTTAAAAACATCTATTATTCTATCCCCTCACCCCATGCCCTTAATTAGGGGGGAGATTCCCTCAACAAGTGGTCAATCCATTAACTATTAATGATTTACACTGTCTTTAAGAGTCGGACCCTTGTTGAGGCACCTTCCCAATTAGCAAATGGGCTTAAGGACAAATATATGCTGTTTCTATCATATAGATTTGGCAGTATATTTACGGTGGTAGACGCCTACACCTTTTGTTTCTGTTAACTCCGTTTGGATAATTTCTTTTTCAATCAAATATGCAATCATTGCTGTTAGATCGAGTGCATATGGCGATACAAGTGGATGAGATTTCAATTCTCCGTATGTCCATGCATCATCTTTTGAGCGAATAATATCTAATAAATGTTTGGCGGAAACTTCCGCACGGCTACTTATTACAAAATCAGTAGCCAGAATCATTAATTGGACACGTTTCTTTAGTTCTTCATTGCTGCCGATTAATTCATCATATAATTTATACACTTCCAAATCGATTTGTTTCACCTGACTCCAAACTGTTACTTCCGGGTGATACCCCTTTTCAATTACAGCTAATCGGGCAAGATAATGCAGGGAATGGACGATCCGGCTGTACGCATCTTTATATTGCGCAGATTCATATAAATCTTTTGCATCGGTATAGCTTCGAACTAATTTTCCAAATTCAATTGCCTTGCGTAAGTTTCGTTTTTCATGTGGAAATTCTCTTAACTGTTCCTTGAAATCAGCGATAAATTCATTACGATCAAAAATAACCTTCCCATAAATAAGCCAAGCAATCGCTTTTCGGTATCCGCTTGTGTCGATCCATTTCATGAGCAGTTCTTTGGTAACAATATGCATAGCAGCTGTTTTATCATCGAATTCATAATGTTTCACATGCCACGGTTGAATAGCATCTTTTACGATAATTAGTAAAATGACATCAAAATTATCTGTAATCGGGCTATTTGGTTTCATCTTTTCAATTAATAAAACGCCCAGTGTATTTTTATCACTAGCTCGTTCTTGATAAATGGGTCTCAGCAAATCTTCCATCTTGATTCCTCCAATAACATGTATACTAATATAATTCGCTAAAAAACCGTAATATCCTCTTTTTACACAAAAGGAAACGGAAATTAGTGTCTGGATAAACAGTGAAAAAGTAATTCTATGAATAGATACGTCATGAAAAAACCAGATTCTTTGCTTCATCTCTAATCATAAAAAAATCTTTTCATTCACTTATCTAATTTGCCGACTTTTTGAACACATCCATTTAGGAACGAAATATACGTTGAAATATGCTATACTAGCTTATGGAATATAGAAGGAGGATAGATATGGCACAACAATTAGTCTATTCTAGTAAAATAAATAAAATTCGTTCGTTTGCATTGATCTTAATTTTCGCCGGCATTGCCTTAATGTATGGCGGCATTTTAACGAAAAGAATACCATGGCTAATGTCCGTCTTTTTCATTGTAGGTGTGCTCTTTGTTGTCTTTAGCTGTGTCGTTTACTTTTGGATTGGGATGCTATCCACACGTGCGGTTCCAATTATTTGTCCGAACTGCGAAAAACCGACGAAAATGCTTGGACGAGTTGATGCATGCATGCACTGCAAACAACCACTTACACTCGACAAAGACCTAGAGGGTGAAGAGTTTGATGAAAAATATAATTCAAGACATTATCGGAAAGAGTTAAAAGAGAAGAATAAATCTGGTAAAAAATAATCCGCCGTTTTGGCAGGGTTATTTTTTTGAGATGAAGTTTAAAGTTCCGGTTGATGTTCACACAATTCCCATTGGTTTTTTCACGTGTCTTACTCATCCACATAACCAATCATAAAAAATCCAGGTGCTAACCGATTTAGCACCTGGATTTTTTATGGGACCATATTATGTTAATGCTTTTGTGTAGCTACCTTTTGGCAGTCTTCACATTTTCCGTAAACTTCCATTCGGTGATGACTAACTTTAAATCCTGTCACCTGTTCCGCCAATGCTTCCACTTCATCCAAACTAGGATAGTGGAAATCAACAATTTTGCCACAGTCTTCACAGATAACATGATAATGTTTCGATGTATTACAATCAAATCGGCTTGAGGAATCACCATATGTTAACTCACGAACCAACCCTATTTCACGTAACACTCGTAGATTATTATATACAGTAGCGACACTCATATTCGGGAACTTCCCTTCAAGTGCTTTATATATGTCGTCTGCTGTTGGGTGGATCATGGAATTTAGAAGATACTCAAGAACCGCATGACGCTGTGGTGTAATCCGTACGCCTGATTCTTTTAGCGTGTCGATTGCTTCACGTAATTTTTGTTCAGACATCGTCATGCACCTCGCTTTCATTTATTTATACAACCTCTAACAATATAATTATAATATCATTATTAAATTGTAATTCTTATAATTAGTGTACCTGCTCGAACAATGTTCTGTCAATACAAGTGCGTGTTCAAAAAGCTGCAAATGTACAGTAAAATTGACTTGATATATCCTTCCCTTGCCAAAATGCGTTTCCCATAAACATCCAAGTACAACCTACCACTAAAACATTCTCTTCTATATATATTATTAAAAGTGTTTCATTATAACATCATCATCCACTAATTTAACCAAAAACAAGCAGCACATTCCTTGTCCAGAATGTACTGCTCGTTTACCATTATCTAAACATCTGCTTGCAGTGGTATTTCCTCGCCAACCAAGCTCTGATTTACATACCGTGCTGCAACAAATAAAAAATCGGATAAGCGATTCAAATAGGATACAACAAGTGGATTTGGAAGTTCATCCTCTAAGCCAACCGCAGTCCGTTCTGCCCGTCTCGTAATTGTGCGCGCTGTATGTAGTGCACTTGAAGCACGATGACCAGATGGCAAAATGAAGTTGTGCAGCATTTCCAAGTTTTTGTCCCATGCATCAATTTGGTCCTCTAATTCCTGAATATATTCCTGTTTCAATTTCCACTTTACTTCTTTATCGTTTGGTGTTGCCAGCTCTGCACCGACATGGAATAAGATTGTTTGCACACGATGCATAACGTTAAGAAATGCGTCTTTTTCTTCCCATTTTTCATTTTCCAAAAAACTTAAAGCAAGCCCAATCATTGAATTTGCCTCATCACAAGTACCATATGCTTCCACACGCAAATCATTTTTCGGAACACGCTTGCCATAAATGAGCGATGTTGTCCCTTTATCCCCTGATCTTGTATAAATACGCATGTTAATACCCCCTGGTTACGTCAATTTTATTGATAAAATCTGTTTCACTTTTTTGATACGTTTGCAGGTTATGGTCAAAAATTTCTAATGCACGTGTTATATACTGTTTGGAAACGCCTGACAGATGTGGTGTGACTGTAATGTTTTCTTCCCGCCAAAATGGGTGATTTTCTGGAAGTGGCTCAACTTCAAACACATCTAAAATGGCATGGGCAATTTCCCCTTGTCGTACAGCTTGTAACAACACATCACTATCTACTGCATTCCCACGTCCCATATTTAAAAAGACGGCATGATTAGGCAACAATTGAAAATGTTCATACGTGTAAAAATGCTCGGTTTCCGGTGTACTTGGCAGAACGGACACAACAATGTCTGTTTCCGGAAGTAGTTTTGCCAATTCTGCTGTTGGATAATTTGCATCAAAATAGTCTACCGATTTGCCGCTTCTGGAAATGCCAATCGTTTTCATTTGAAACGCCTTTGCAAGTCTCGCTACTTCCTGTCCAATTGCACCTGCACCAGCGATTAGCATTGTCTTTCCGGTTAGTTCTTGCATATGTACCCCTTTATCCCAATGATGGCTTTCCTCATTATGAATTAGGGTTTTTGCCTGACGATAAACTTGCAGAAGCATGGAAATAACATATTCTGACATTGGCGTTTTATGGATTCCGCGTGCATTGGTCACCAAGATATTTCGCTTGCCAATTGCATCTAGCGGCATCTGATCCATTCCTGCTGACAGAACCATAATCCATTTTAGTTTCTCCGCCTTCTTAAGTAACGACTCTGTCAGATCATCCCCAAATGTTACGAGAACTTCCGCTTCGGCCAAATCTTTTTTCGCCTCATTCATAGTTTCATGGAATCGAAAATGTTGATCTGGAAAATGTTGTGCTAGTTTTGTTTGATGTTTACTAGATAGTTTTGCAGAAAATAGGATCATCAATTTTGCTTCCTCCTGACAATTTCCTAAATATGTTTCCTTACTAATATAGTAAACGTTTTCAAGCCATTTGAACAGACAGAAGAATAGCAAAAGTATCACTTTATCTATGAAGAACGTCTAGCAATTGTATGATACATAATTTTCATATCGAAACGAAATGTGCAATTACGTATATAATAGAGATCATAGGCGATCTTTTTTCGATGCTTGCTATCACTTACTGCGCCATTAACCTGTGCATACCCCATTATACCAGGTCTAACCAAAAGCCGCTTCTGCTGTCGTTCATTATAATAGTCCGCAATCTCTGGGATTTCCGGCTGAGGTCCAACTAAGCTCATGTCCCCTTTTACAACATTAATTAATTGTGGAATTTTATTGATATGGTATTTTCGTAGTACAGAACCTAATTGAGTCACTCGTGTAGTTGTGTTTGTATTATACGTGAAACTGCTTGGAACACCATCTGCCCATGATTCGGGAAAAGGGTGTGGTGGCAATGCGCGGATCACCCTTGAAGGAATGGTTGTTGTTCGAAATGTCCACATAACAAACATTCGATTGTGTTTGCCGGCCCTAGCCTGTTTTAACAAGAAGGGCTGTCCATCCTTTTTGTAGATAAAAAAACAAGTGACCAGCGTAACCGGCGCTAATACAACTAATAAAAAAATACTCAGCACTACATCTACCACTCGCTTTGTAACGCGGTACAGCCCTGTCCGACGTGCAGAATATACATACGTACGCTGCCGTATTTCCATACACAAAACACCTCTTATTACCAGAATAGATTGCTATATTAACCTATTCAACCAACTCAGGTAATAGAACGGGACATGGGGACAGGTCCCTTGTCCCGGTGAGAATCTCTTAATTTACAAGGCGTAAGGGCTGGGACACCTAACCTGTCCCCATGTCCCACTTTATAAATTTTCTCGGATAAATGTTAGTGCTTCTTCGACGTGTCCTTTGACTTGTACTTTCCGGAATTCTTTTTGTAGTTTTCCTTCTTTGTCGATAATGAAGGTTGAACGCTCAATTCCATAAGATTCTTTGCCGAAGTTTTTCTTCAGCTTCCAAGCCCCGTATTCCTCCGCTACTTTATGGTCCTCATCCGCTAATAATAGGAATGGCAGGTCGTGTTTATCAATAAATTTTTGATGGCGGTCAACAGGGTCTGGACTAACTCCGATAATAACTGCATCCAATTCACCAAAACTTTCATGCTGATCACGAAAATCACATGCTTCCGTTGTACAGCCTGGTGTCATGTCTTTTGGGTAAAAATATAAGACAACATGTTTGCCTTTAAAATCTGCCAAACTTACATGTTCACCATCCTGATTTGGTAGTGTAAAATCTGGTGCTAATTTTCCAACTTCAACTGTCATTTAAACCCCTCCATACAATATATTCTATTTTCACTATATCATTTCCACCAAACATCAGGCTAATCTTTACGTCCTTCTTGTGAATTTTGCACTAATTTCAAAACAAAAGCTGTCGGCAGTACATAGCCAATTAATGCCTCAACAAGCGCAATAAGCCTGCCAATGCCAATTGGTGTAATATCACCATATCCTATCGTCAATAATGTTACCCCACTAAAATAAAAGGAATGAACGAACGTACCGAATATGCTGACTTCCTTTAGTTCACCATTTTCAACGAGGGTAATGTGATGAAGTGATAAAATAAAATAAATCAGTCCAAAGCCAATAATGACGATGCTATAAATGACGAGCAATGTATAAAAGATTTCCGCCGAAAAACGACTTTCCCGCATTTCTACTTGGAAATGAAATCTCCCCCCACGAATAAATCCAACTAAACTGGCAATGACAATTAAACAAATAACAATAATGGCAATCCATGATAAAGTATCCATCTATTCTCCCTCTAATCTTCATACTTTATCTAATTCATATGCTTATCCACAGTCTAGTTTGTCATTTATTTTTTTGGTGTAATACGATAGGATATGACGTAGAGAGGAATGGTTGACATGAAACGCATTTATTTGGTAGAGGATGACCCAAAAATCGCTGCACTTTTACAAGACTACTTGGAAAAATATGAATATCAAGTTACCATCGCCAAGCAGTTTGAGGCGATTGTTGACGAATTTAAACAACTCGATCCACACCTTGTTCTACTGGACATCAATTTGCCGCGCTATGATGGCTTTTACTGGTGTAGGCAAATTCGCAGCATTTCAAATTGTCCGATCATCTTTGTGTCGGCCCGTGACAGTGGCATGGATCAGGTGATGGCAATTGAAAATGGTGGGGATGACTATATAACAAAGCCATTTAATTTCGATGTTGTCCAGGCAAAAATTAAAGGCATTATCCGCCGTACTTATGGCGAATATGCGATTTCCAAGCAAGTAGATTTTCAAGAAATAGATGGGTTTCACTTACACTTAACCGCAATGGAAATCGAATATCATGAACAATCCGCTCAGCTGACGAAAAATGAGTTTGTGCTCGTCAAAGCGTTCATCGATCAACTGAACCATGTATTGTCACGAACCTATTTATTGGAAATGCTTTGGGATGATGAACAATTTGTTGATGACAATACATTATCTGTCAATATCACCCGTTTGCGGAAAAAGCTTGCCGATATTGGCATTTACGATAGCATCCAAACGGTTCGGGGCGCCGGTTATAAAATGACGAATACATGGGGAAAAACAGAATGAAGCATTTTTTACGTGATCAATTGCCATTTATTTTGTTCTTTTATTCGCAGCTTGCATTGGTTATTTTAACGGCACTATTAACACTAGCTGGCTTTGATGTTTCCATGAGTGCTAGCATGATCGTTTACATGTTTTTGTTGCCCACCTGCTTTTTGCTGATTTTCTTGGGATTTCGGTATCATAAATTTCGTGACTTCTATACCGGGTTAACGAGTTTTGATACTGACCAGCTGGATCATTCCTGGTTTCCCGATCCACCTAATTATTTGCTGGAACATGTGAAAGAACAACATGAACAGCAATACATCAGCTATCGCCAGCAAGTAGAAGCGCTCGAAGCGGACAAACAGCAAGGGTTTGATTTCATCCAGCAATGGGTCCATCAAATGAAAACTCCTGTATCCGTGATGGATTTAACTCTGCAAAAGGAAAAGTTGCAATTACCTGAGGAGTTTTTGCAAAGTATGCAGGAAGAAATCGAACGACTTAGGCAAGGACTTGATGTAGCATTATATCAGTCGCGTCTGCAAAAGTTTGATCGTGATTTTCATGTGGAAAAACTGGCACTTCGAACATTGGTTAAAGATGCGATTCAAGAATTCAAATCCAGTTTTATCCGCAATCAAGTTTTCCCAGAGTTATCGATTGACGAAACGCTTATTGTCGCAACCGATCAGAAATGGCTCCGGTTTGTCCTTGATCAGCTTATTTCCAATGCGATCAAATATTCACATGATACGTCGGAAAAAGTCTACTTTACAGCTGAAGTCATCGGTGAAAAATTGGCATTGCACGTTCGTGATCACGGGCATGGCATTCCATCACAGGATCTCAAACGCGTATTTGATCCGTTTTTCACGGGAATGAATGGCCGAACATTTCGTGAGTCAACAGGAATGGGTTTGTATTTATCAAAAGAAATCTGTGAAGCGCTTGGACATACAATCACGATTGCTTCGGAAAAGGATGTCGGCACAACCGTAACGATAACGTTTGAAAACACGGTTGGAAATCTGGAAGCACCAAGCTAAATGAAACCTTACAATTTTGCAAGGTTTCTTTTTTTGTATGAAAGGAAAAGCAATAGGTTACGCAGGTTAATTTACGGTAAACTATAAATAGCATTATTGTCCTCAAGGAGGTATGAAAATGGACGTACTTGTAGCTGAAAACCTGTCGAAAGTATATGGTTCAAAACGCGGTGTGCAACATAAAGCATTAAATCAATTTAAATTGACCGTCGAAAAAGGAGAATTCCTTGGGATCATGGGCCCATCCGGTAGCGGAAAAACGACTTTATTAAACCTGCTAGCCACGATCGATCGCCCAACTGCTGGAAGCGTGATGATCAACGGTAAAAATATCTTGTCAATGTCGAAAAATAAACTAGCAACGTTTCGTCGTAAAGAAATGGGGTTTATTTTTCAAGACTATAACTTACTTGAAACCTTAACGATTGGCGAAAATATTGTACTACCTTTAACACTTTTGGGAGAAAAAGTAAACGTAATGAAAAAAAAGCTTGCCGCAATTTCTAAACAACTTGGCATTGATAATCTGTTGGAGAAGCGAACATATGAAGTGTCTGGCGGGCAAATGCAGCGAGCGGCGATTGCCCGGGCAATGATTCATGACCCGACCGTTATTTTCGCTGATGAGCCAACTGGAAATCTCGATTCTAAATCGTCATTGCAAGTGATGGAAGCATTGTCCACACTGAAACAAAAACATCATACAACAACGGTGATGGTGACCCATGATCCCTTTGCAGCAAGTTTTGCGGAGCGAGTGATTTTTATTAAAGATGGAAAATTGTTTAACGAAATCCATCGTGGTGAAAACCGGCAAACATTTTTCCAGGACATTTTAAATGTACAGTCATTATTAGGAGGAAATACGGATGACCTTCAGACAATTCGCTTTTAATAATGTGAAGCGGAACACAAGGCAGTATTTAAGCTACTTTTTAAGCTGCACATTTGCTGTGACCGTTTTTTTCATGTATGCCGTTGTCGTGTTCCATCCCGACATTCAAGAAATTGAAATCCGTGATATCGTTCAGCAAGCAATTATTCTATCCGAAATACTTATTTACGGATTTTCCTTTTTGTTCGTATTGTTTTCAACCGGTACGTTCATTAAATCTAGAAAAAAAGAATATGGCCTCCTGACAACACTCGGTATTAGTAAGTCACAACTAAATCGAATGCTCATGCTGGAAAACACAATTATCGGTGCTGCATCCATTGCTGCGGGCCTATTGTTTGGAGCTTTGTTAACGAAATTGTTTTTAATGGTTTTTTCACAAGTATTAGGAATTGACCAGATTTTGCCTTTTTATTTATCACTGAAAGCAATCGGGCTGACGGCGGTATTATTTTTTATCATGTTTGAATTTAACTCACTTGCGGTTGTATGGACATTACGCACCAATTCCATCATGGAAGTTTTCCGCGGGGCAAAGGGTCCGAAAAAGCCACCTAAATTTTCGTGGATCTTAAGTCTGCTAGGAGTCGGACTTGTTGGCACTGGCTATTACCTTGCATATATATCTACTGTGTTCACGATTTTTATTTACATGTTGCCTATTCTATTCTTGGTCGTTTTGGGAACTTATCTGCTATTCAGCCAGTTTAGCATTGCACTTATTACAATCCTGAAGCGGAAAAAGGGATTTTATTTCAGGAAATTGAATTTACTTACGGTTGCTGACCTAGCTTATAAATTAAAAGATAATGCCCGGTTATTATTTATGGTGACAACGTTAAGTGCAGTTGCCCTTACAGCTTCCGGCGTTCTATTTGGTTTATTTCATAGCGTTGAAGCTGAATCAGAGCGGTTTATTCCAGAAGATATATCCGTAGTTAGTAGGGGCGCAGAGAATACGGATGAATTTCAACAGGAAGTAACTTTTGTCGAAAATGCATTTGCGGAAAAAGAAATAGCCTTTAAAGATAAACAAGTTCAATCTATACAGGGGAACCTACAATCAGAAGAAGATTATTGGGATGATGTACGTGTCCGGATTTTTGCCATTTCGGATTACCGGAAAATTGTCAGACTTCATGAAAGAAATATTTCTTTTCGGGTGAATAATGAGGAAGAAGCAACTGTACTACTTCCCGATTACATTTTTAGTACGAACAGATGGGCTCTGCCTTCTGAATTGACGGTTACAAGCAAAAATAAATCCGTTCCATTATCCGTTCAACCTGCCAGATCCTATTTGAATTCTACTATCTATAGTACATTTAATATTGTTGTATCTGACAAGCTGTTTGACCAATTCATGCAAACTGCTGACGGAAGCGAAATAATTAATCTGTATTCCATGAACATTCCAAATTGGGTTTCGTACATTCCGGAGACGAAACAAATTTTATCGAACATGAACGCTGAGGAGGTTTACCCAGATTCACAAGCGGATTACTATACAACAATGAAGGATGGGATGGCTTATTTGTTCTTTTTTGGTATATTTATAAGTGTCCTATTCTTTTTAGCTGCAGGATCTATTTTATATTTTCGGATGTACCAGGGTATTGACAACGATTTACACTATTATCATTCGCTTTACAGGATCGGACTCACGGACAAAGAAATGCGAAAAATCGCCACGCGACAACTCGGCTTTTTATTTTTCATCCCATTTCTAGTTGCCATCGTCCATGCTGGCTTTGCCTTTAAAGCCTTACAAAACATGATGGCAGCTTCCGTCCTATTACCAAGCATAATCATTATTTTATTCTTTTTCATTGTCCATCTAATCAACTTTTTCATCATCCGAAACGTCTACACAGCCAAATTAAAAAAGGTCATGTAAAATGGACAAGTGGTGGGACATGGGGACAGGTTAAGTGTCCCACCACTTTAGCCTTGAGGGCCGGGGGTTTCTCGGTGGGACAAGGGACCTGTCCCCATGTCCCACCTGTTCTGCAATAAATTTTTTCATCAGGAGGATTTTCTTTTTATGGATTTTACAAAGTCAACACAGTTACATGAAGAGGCACTTGAACATATTGTTGGTGGTGTTAATTCGCCATCTCGCGCGTACAAAGCGGTTGGCGGTGGCGCACCCGTTTACATGGAACATGCTAAAGGTGCATATTTCTGGGATGTCGATAGCAATAAATATATCGATTATCTTGCTGCATACGGGCCAATTATTACAGGCCATGCACATCCACACATTGCTGAGGCAATCTCACATGCAGCAACAAATGGAACGTTGTATGGTACCCCAACTGCTTTGGAAAATAAATTTGCTAAAATGTTGAAATCGGCAATCCCTTCATTGGATAAGGTGCGCTTCGTTAATTCCGGTACCGAAGCTGTTATGACAACAGTTCGTGTTGCACGGGCTTATACCAACCGCACAAAGGTAATTAAATTTGCTGGCTCTTATCATGGCCACTTTGATGCCGTATTAGTTCAAGCTGGATCAGGCCCGGCAACACTTGGCACTCCAGACTCAGCTGGTATTCCAAAAGCTGTAGCTGCTGATGTCATTACGGTACCATTCAACGACCTTGATGCATTTCGAGAGGCTATGGATAAATGGGGAAATGAAATTGCTGCTGTTTTGGTTGAGCCAATCGTTGGTAACTTCGGGATAGTTGAGCCTGAAGAAGGATTTTTACAAGCTGTCAATGAGATCACGCATGAAGCGGGAGCACTCGTTATTTATGATGAAGTTATTACAGCATTTAGATTTACATACGGAAGTGCCCAGCAAGTATATGGCATTGAACCAGATATGACGGCAATGGGGAAAATTATCGGTGGCGGATTACCAATCGGTGCTTATGGCGGTCGGCAGGAAATCATGGAACAAGTCGCACCACTCGGACCTGCATATCAAGCAGGAACAATGGCCGGAAACCCCGCATCAATGGCATCAGGAATTGCTTGCCTGGAAGTATTGGGGGAAAATGGCGTTTATGAAAAATTAGATCGCCTAGGCGCACGATTGGAAGCAGGGATCTTAGAAAAAGCTTCAGAGTCTGGTGTTCCAATTTCTGTAAACCGTTTGTGTGGAGCAATGACTGTCTATTTTGGTGATGGTAAAGTTAAAAATTATGCTGATGCAGAAGCAAGTGATGGCGATGCCTTCGCTCGATTCTTCAAATTGATGCTAAAACAAGGTATCAATCTCGCACCATCAAAATATGAAGCATGGTTCCTAACGACAGAACACACAGAAGAAGACATTGATGTGACGATTGAAGCAGTCGGCAAGGCCTTTGCAGAAATGGCTGGCTGATGTTGATATTGGTAGGTGCACCCCACTTTTAGGGGGTGCACTTTTTTATTGTTCTCGGGTCGATGTTCTCGATCGCGCCGATGTTTCTGCTCTCGTGCCGATGTTTCTGCTTTCGCGCCGATGTTTCCGCCCTCGCGCCGATGTTCCCGCGCTCCCGCCAATGTTCCTCGCTCTCGTGCCGATGTTCCTGCTCTCCCGCCGATGTTCCCGCGCTCACGCCGATGTTCTCGCTCTCCCGCCGATGTTTCTGCTTTCGCGCCGATGTTTCTGCTCTCCCGCCGATGTTTCTGCTCTCCCGCCGATGTTTCTGCTCTCGCGCCGATGTTTCTGCTCTCGTGCCGATGTTTCTGCTTTCGCGCCGATGTTTCTGCTCTCGTGCCGATGTTTCTGCTCTCGTGCCGATGTTTCTGCTTTCGCGCCGATGTTTCTGCTCTCCCGCCGATGTTTCTGCTCTCGCGCCGATGTTTCTGCTCTCGCGCCGATGTTCCCGCCCTCGCGCCGATGTTCCTGCTCTCGTGCCGATGTTTCTGCTTTCGCGCCGATGTTTCCGCCCTCGCGCCGATGTTTCCGCCCTCGCGCCGATGTTTCTGCTCTCGCGCCGATGTTTCTGCTTTCGCGCCGATGTTTCTGCTCTCGTGCCGATGTTTCTGCTTTCGCGCCGATGTTTCCGCTCTCCCGCGGATGTTTCCGCTCTCGCGCCGATGTTTCTGCCCTCGCGCCGATGTTCCCGCGCTCCCGCCAATCCCCACATTCTCCATAAGCACAAAAACCCCCCCACCCGAACAGGGGGGGAGTTTTTATCAATTTCATCTTTTTGTATCAGCATAATCTGGCTGATCTAAATTTTGGACTTGATACAAATCGTAATAACTTCCTTGACGTTGCATCAATTCTTCATGTGATCCCATCTCGCTAATTTCACCATTTTCAATCACAACAATTCGATCGGCATGGGTAATTGTTGCTAGCCGATGTGCAACAATAAATGTTGTACGTTCAGATGCTAATTTCTCAACCGCTTCCTGAATTGTGTGTTCACTTTCTAAATCAAGTGCTGATGTTGCTTCATCAAAAATCAGGATTGGCGGATTTTTTAAAAATACGCGAGCGATCGCGATGCGTTGCTTTTGTCCGCCAGATAATTTAACACCGCGCTCACCTACTAATGTGTCATACCCTTGTGGTAAATCGCGAATAAACACGTCTGCATTTGCTGCTTTTGCTGCTGCTATCACTTCTTCATCGGTTGCATCTGGATTTCCCATCCGTATATTCATGGCAATCGATTCACTAAATAATGTATTATCCTGTAAAACCATGCCAATATTGTCACGTAATGAACGAGCTTTTACATCGCGAACATCCAAACCGTCCACTTTAATCGATCCCTCTGTTACATCATAAAATCGTGGAATTAGACTGATCAACGTTGATTTCCCGCCTCCACTCATACCGACGAAAGCAATCGTTTCACCTTGTTTAACATGTAATGATACATCTTTTAATACATAATGTTCCTCTGATTCATACTGAAAAGAAACATGCTCAATATCTATTGTCCCTTCGACAGATTCCAATGTTTTGGCATCTGATTTGTCTTTGATGTCGTATTTCTCATTTAAAAATTCGAACACCCTGTCAATGGAAGCAATCGATTGTGTCAGCGTTGTAGAGGAATTGACCAATCGACGCAATGGACTGTAAACCCGTTCCATATACCCGACAAACGCGACCATTGTACCCATTGTCAGATTGCCATTAATTACTTGATACCCGGCAAAGGATATGACGAGTAAAGGCGCTAAATCTGTAATTGTATTTGTAACGGCAAATGTTTTTGCGTTCCAGTCGGTATGTTTAAGCGCCCGGTCTAAAAAATTCACATTTCGTTTATCAAATTGTTCTTGCTCATATTCCTCTAAAGCAAAGCTCCTTGTTACCGGAATTCCCTGTACTCTCTCATGCAAATGCCCCTGTACCTCTGCTAATGCTTGTGAGCGATCACGGGTTAATCGACGTAATTTCCCATAAAAATATTTTATCGAAAAACCAAACAAAGGAAAAAGAATAATTGCAACAATTGTCAACGGAATATCCATCGTAATCATGATACCAATGGCAATAAGTATCGTAATCAAGTCAAGCCAAATGTTCATTAATCCCGTTATCACGAAGATTTTCGATTGTTCGACATCATGTATTACCCGGGAAATAATTTCGCCGGTTTTTGTCTGAGAATAAAATCGCAGACTGAGTTTTTGGATGTGATCAAACAGCCGATCCCTGATATCATAAAGGATTTTGTTCCCAACCCATTGCGCTAAATACTGTCGAATATATTCAATCGGCGGACGCAATACAAGGAAAACAACAAATGCGATTCCCATTACCCAGAAGAGTCTGTTGATTTTTGCCGAATCGCTCATGTCATTTGCTCCAATAATATTATCAATGACATATTTTAAAATGAGCGGCAATAACAATGGAATAGCAAATTTGAGTATGCCAATTAATACGGTCCAAATTATTTTCCACTTATATGGTTTAACAAATTGCATGTATTGCTTAATACTGTTCATAACGTTATCAACCTCATTTTACTTCCCATGAATAGAAAAGCCTTGCTACTTTTTTGTAACAAGGATCATTCATCTATATTCTCTATTGTTCGCCTAAAGCTAATGCCTTATGAACGAAAATCATGTTTCTACACGTATTGAATTATAAGGTGTATTTGGCTAGGTGGCAACCAAATCGCTTAAGCGCCAAATGATTTTCACCTGTAAGTCAAATACATCTCATACCATTGATCAACAAACCCCGGAGAAAAAGGACCTTTTCGTTGCCTAATCCAGCTTAGTAAATATTCCAAATGTTGCCGTAATATGTGATCGATAACGAGTGAATAATTCATTTGTTCTTTATGCTCAGCATACTCGTCCTCATCCAATATATCGAACGTCATATCAGGATACACCTTCACGTCTAAGTCATAGTCAATATATTTTAATGCCTCGTCTTCATATACAAATGGGGATCCAATATTGCAATAATAATAGATGCCATCATTACGAAGCATGCCGATTATATTGAACCAGTACTTAGAATGAAAATAGCAAATGGCAGGTTCTCTTGTTACCCATGTTCGGCCATCACTCTCAATTACTTGTGTTTTATCATTCGCAACGATCACGAGCGATTCCGTTCCTTTTAAAACGAGACTGTTTTCCCATACGCGATGTAATTGTCCGTTATGTTTATAGCTATGTATTTGAATTTTTGAACCTGTGTCGGGACCAGCCATCATATCTTCCCTTCCTCTATGCTTCTTTTTTCTATTATAACGTAACAAACTTAAAACGACAAAAAGAGCTTCCTTAGCAGGAAACTCTTTTTGCAAAAATCGGGGTAGGTAAAAGTTATTTCTTATTTTGTTGAGATTTTTGATTTTGTTTTCTAACCTCTTGTGCGTTTGTTTCAGATGCAAATTCTGTACCGTATTGACCCTGGCCTTGTGCTGCTTGTTGGTTTTGTTGTTTTACTTTTTGCACGTTTGTACCAGAAGCTTGTTGGTTAGGTTTTTTAGCCATCTATATCACCTCCGCACTACTTAACATCTCCACATAGCAAGAAGTTATCCAAAAGAATTTATTGGTAAAATTAACCTCCCATCAAAATGCTGCAAGGAGCCAATTCCTAATCCGTTATATACTTCAACATCTTTTGGTGGGAGACGGGAAACGGATATAATGTTATGTCCTCTTGATCGACAAAACATATGCGCTCATCAGTTGTTGCTTCCTGATCAGTTGTTGCTTGGTAAATTTCCAATTGCCAAATCAAATGGGAGAATACATGCTTTAATTTGCCTTTGTATTCTCCAATATGAAGATCGATGCCATATCCTCCATGAATCCAATTTTCGATATGATCCATCCCAATCTCCCCAACTGGAACCATCGGGAATTGCCATAAATTGGCTAGCAACCCGTTTTCTGACCTTTTCTCGATTATATATTGATTTTTATCATTTTTTATAAGCAAGGCGACATATGGTATTGTCTTTTGCTTCTTCCCTTTTGTTTTAATTGGTAACTCTTCTTCTAACCCTTCCGCAAATGCCTGGCAGTGCTCCCTTACCGGACAAAACAGGCAAGCTGGACTTTTCGGTGTACAAACAAGTGCTCCCAATTCCATAATGCCTTGATTAAATGACGAAGGATTATCAGTAGAAATGAGTTGACGAACATAGTCCTCAATAATTTTCTTTGTTTGAGGTTTGGCAATATCCTCCTCCATTTTAAGAATCCTGGAAAATACGCGCATCACATTACCATCCACCGCAGGCTCAGGTTGATTATAAGCGATGGAAAGAATGGCACCACGTGTATAAGGGCCGACACCTTTTAAAGAACCTAATTCCGCTTTGTTTTCTGGGACTTTCCCACCATATTTAGCAACAACTTCTCCGACAGCGTTTTGTAAATTACGTGCACGGGAATAATAACCTAGACCTTCCCACGTTTTTAATACATCCTGTTCATCAGCTTCAGCTAAATCTTGTGGCGTTGGATATTTTTCAATAAAACGGTGAAAATAAGGGATGACTGTATCAACTTTTGTTTGTTGAAGCATGATTTCCGATACCCAAATTTTATATGGATCCCGCGTTTTTCGCCAAGGAAGATCACGTTTGTTCGTTTCATACCAATCGATTAAATCCTGTTGAAATGTGGAAATGTCGAAATTTCGTAACTTTTCATCTATCAAAATACTTCATCCTTTGTGGTACAATTATTGCGTAAAACATTGAAACGTCTACACGTTTTCGACAACTTTGTTCATAAAATACAATCCTATACAGCTAATAGTAGTGCTTGTATTAGCTATTTCATATTCTTTCTACATCCCAAGACAGTCCTAAGGAGGAACTAGTTCTATGGATACTGGTACCCATATCGTGATGGGAATTGCACTTGGGGGAATTGCAACACTTGACCCTGTAGTGCAGCAAGATCCTACGTTATTTCATGCCGTTTTCATTGGCACAATTGTAGGTTCCCATGCACCCGATTTTGACACCATTTTGAAAATGAAAAACAATGCTGTATATCTTCGTAACCATCGCGGTGCAACGCATTCGGTTCCAGCCATTTTAATGTGGGGCATTTTAATAGCCGGGATCATTCATGCTTTTGTTCCGCAAACAAATTTATTTCATCTGTGGATATGGACATTTTTAGCTGTCTCCATCCATGTGCTTACCGATATTTTTAACGCCTATGGGACCCAAGCCTATCGCCCATTCACCAATCGATGGGTTGCACATGGGTTTATCAATACATTTGATCCATACATTTTTCTGTTGCACATCGCTGGAATTATAGCATGGATACTTGGCGCAAATCCAGGTTATACATGGTTAATTATTTATACAGTAATCTTTCTATATTATATTAAACGGTATCTCGATAAAAGAGAAATTGTAAGAAAGATAAATGATTCCTTTGCTGGCGTTGAACAAATTGCGACATCGCCAACAATTAAACAAAACATTTGGCGTGTAGCTATTACGACAACAGATAAATTTTATGTTGGATCTGTTGAAAATGGTCATATTCAAATTGTGGATGAGTTCAATAAAATCCCATTACCAAATACAAAATTAATGAACCTTGCACAAGCCGATAAAAATGTTGCTGCCTTTTTATCTTTCTCACCCGTTTATCGCTGGGAAATAAATGCGTTTGACGATTTTACGGAGGTACGGTTTATTGATTTGCGTTATCGGTCAAAAAATCATTACCCATTTGTCGCAGTTGTACACGTTGATGATAAATTCCGAGTCTTGAGTTCGTACACCGGTTGGATTTATTCTGAACAAAAACTACAAAATAAACTTTTTATTGGCGATAATCCGGTTTAAAAGAAGGGGCTGACCTACTAGCAGTAACGGGTTCTCTTTAGGGGTGCAAACAAGAGAAAAACATCTCAAATCACAGAAAAATTTACAACAAAAACATCAGGGCAATTCACAGTAGTATTAACTTCTAATATTTGTTGGTGATAGAAAATTTATTGAGAGATTTCTGGTTCTGCTACAAATGGCCGCTCCAGAAAAACACTGCGCTTTCCGTGGGCGGCTGATGAGCCTCCTCGTGCTGTCGCACTGCGGGGTCTCACCTAGGCCTCTTCTCCCACAGGAGTCTCCGTGTTTTTNGAGATTTCTGGTTCTGCTACAAATGGCCGCTCCAGAAAAACACTGCGCTTTCCGTGGGCGGCTGATGAGCCTCCTCGTGCTGTCGCACTGCGGGGTCTCACCTAGGCCTCTTCTCCCACAGGAGTCTCCGTGTTTTTCTTCCGCTGGATAGCAATCAGGGACAACAATTTTAAGTTAGATAATCTTAACTAGCGTAGGCAGAATACGTAGACTCCTGCGGGAACAGCACGTGTCCGAAGACCCCGCAGAGTGATTGGAAAGGAGGGTCGACTAAAACCGTCCTTTGCGGACAACGTCGACATACCCCTCGCCGGGGCAAGGAGGCTGAGGCCGTGCCCGCGGAAAGCGAAGTATTCTGCCGAAGCGGTTTTCCAGCACTAAATTAAGCGAGGATGTGAGAGTCAACAATATAAAATTTATGTCGTCCACAATCGGAACCGACCCTATTTGATTTCCACTTGTAAAATAACTGGTAGTTTATCAAATAAAATAGCAGAGTGAGAATATCTATTCCCACTCTGCTAAAGTTATTGCTATTTATCATGCTATTTTAACCAACAAATAGCCAAATGCATTGATATAACTACAAAAATAAGGGTGCGATACTGTATGTGATTTTGCACCCCATTTATATTGTTATTTGTTGTTTTGCAACCTTAAAGAGAACCCGTTATACTAGCAGAGGTCAGCCCTTTTTTCTATTCGGATCCGGCTCTAAAGCCAGACCTAAATTTCTCGCTTCCGAGCATCGAAAACCGTTCATTATCTTATTCGACTTTATCTCCCAAGATTGAAATTGGTATTGCCTCTTCTTTTTCATACGTCTCATCAAGCAAGTTGATCCGGTGCCCCCATGCAAACACACCATTAATATAATTAATTTTAAATCTATGTCCGGGGTCCCCGTTCATTTCATGGATGTCGTTCGCATGGAAATCTTCTGGATTCAAGGTATATGCCATTGCTACTTGCATCTTGCGTTCATTTATTGCCACTTCACTAATATTTCCAAGCTGCTCCGCTTTTTGTGCCTTTTCTTTCAATCGGCCAATTTCCTGGCGCAGCTGTTCAACTGTAAAATCACTATATCGGTAATCCATTCCTTATTCTCCCTTCATCTGCCTATTTACATTTTACCAATAGTTTAGGACAATGGAAATGATCGTGATCACTTTTTGAACAAGGGAGAGAAAAATCATGCCAAATGTTGCGATAACTGGTGCAGGGAGCGGACTTGGCAAAGCGCTTGCACTTCAATATGCAAAAAATGGTTATAACGTGTTTTTACTTGGACGAACAGATAATAAATTACATATTGTCCAGCATGAAATAGAAGCAACAGGCGGTCAGGCCGAAATTGTTTTATGTGATGTGCGTCAAGAAGCATCTGTTGGTATTGCTTTTCAACAAATCGGTGAACTTGACGTTTTTATTAACAACGCGGGAATCGGTATTTTCGGGCCGGTAGAAGACTATGATATCAATCACATTGATGAAACACTTGATACAAATGTTAAAGGAAGCATCCTGACCGTACAAGCTGCCTTGCCTTTGATCAAAGAAAGCAAGGGACGGATTTTGACGATCATCTCAACAGCTGGACTCCGGGGAAAAGTTAATGAATCAATCTATTGTGCTAGCAAATTTGCTGTTAGAGGGTTTACCGAAAGCTTGCAAAAAGAGTGGGAAAATAAACCATACAGCATTACCGCTGTCTATATGGGCGGAATGAACACACCATTTTGGGATAATTCTACCCATGTAAAAGATGCTTCCGGCTTAAAAGGTCCGGAAGTAGTTGCGGAACAAATTTTCCGAGAAGATGACGGACGGAAAGAGATTTTTGTAGATAGATAAAGTGGAATCTTTCTACTCACTGTTGACGGGATAAATAAATTGACCGAGAATATATTGGAGGTTCTCGGTCGGTAATTTATTCTGTAATATGTTCATCTAAAAATTGATTTATCAGTTCAAGGGAAAACCCCTTACGATAAAGCGCCTCTTTTACTTTTTGCCGCAATTCATAGCCCATTAATTTCGCTTGATGTTTTCGTACTAATTTTTCGCCATGATGAACGAGTGCATCCCATTCCGCGTCGTTATCCTTTTCATCGTCGACATCAGCTAATGCTTCCTTAATAACATCCTGTTGAAAACCTTTTTGCATTAACGTTGCTTGAACCTGTTGAAGTTGCTTGCGAAAGGAGTGCTTACTATTGTGGTTTAATTTCTTTTCCACCCATTTCTGTGCTTTTTCATATTGAATAGCATATGTATACTGTTCAACCGCTTGACTAGCAATAACAGCTGAAACACCCTTGTCCTGCAGCTCTTTTTTTACAAGCATTGGTCCTTTATTCGATGTATTGATACGTGTTTGCACAAAAGCATTCGCAAACTGTTGATCATCAAGTAAATTTTCGTTTTGCAGGCGCTCGATAATTTTCGTTATATGCTCAGCTTCTACTTCTTTTTTCACTAAATAATCGTAAACTTCTTTTTTTGTACGCATTCGGTAGCTTAAATAGTTGATCGCAAGGGTATATGACTTCTGTAAGGTATCTTTTTTGACAAGTGTGGCAATCATGGATTCATCTAATTCGAGTCCTTTATGTAATCGATACTCAATCAGCACAGCTTCGTCCACACTAAAGCCATATGCTTCACCCTTATCCGTTTCCAAATAAATATTGTAACGATGCTTCTGTTTTTTCTGTGTCGTGATCCGGGTAATCTTTTTAGTCATTGTTATCCCCCTTTTTATAAATTTTAACAGAATACGAGTACAAGCGCCCATTAAATATGCAAAGTGCCCTAACACAAGTTGGTATCGTTACTGTGATTTATTCATATCTTAAAAATAAATAACATCATTTACCCTAGGAGTGAGTACGTTGAATGTATTGTTAACCGGTGGGACCGGCTTTGTTGGACAACACCTGACAACGGAATTAACGAAACAAGATCACCATGTTTACATACTTACACGCTTTCCTGAAAAACATCTAGACACATCTAGCTGTACATTTATTGGATACGACCATAACGTCAGCGACCTTTCCGTTATCCACGCTGTAATTAATCTGGCTGGCGAATCACTTTTTGGCTATTGGTCAAAAAAGAAAAAGCAAGCGATCGAAACAAGCAGGCTTAACACAACACAATTGTTGATTGATTGGATGAAGCAAATGTTCCAAAAGCCATCCGTGTTCATTAGCGGGTCTGCCATTGGGTTTTACGGAACGTCAGAAGATATAATTTTTACGGAGGAGTCGACCAAACCTGGTGATGATTTTTTAGCCCATGTGGTGGTGGAATGGGAAAAAACAGCTAGTCAAGCAGCAGATATGGGAATCCGAACTGTCTATACCCGCTTTGGCGTCATTTTAGGCGAAGCAGGAGCACTCCCTTATATGGGCCTGCCTGTTAAATTGTTTGCTGGCGGGAAAATTGGCAACGGCGAGCAGTGGGTTTCCTGGGTACACGTGGAAGACGTCGTTCATCTCATTCTTTTCTGTTTACAAAACGAACAGGTCACGGGCCCTATAAATGTGACAGCGCCAAATCCAAAGCGCAACAAAGACTTCACTAAAATATTGGCACATGTGTTAAAGCGACCACATTGGCTCCCTACCCCATCTGTATTAATGCGGATTAGCATCGGAGAAATGAGTCATCTAATCACAAAAGGGCAATATGTTTTGCCGAAAAAAGCGGAGGTAAACAATTACACCTTTGCATATCCTGATGTAGAGCATGCATTAAAGCAAATCTTTCAGAAATAGCAACATATCGATTGTCATAATTTGGCTGGAGAAAGTTATTTTCATTTGTAAAAATCCAGTGTAAACTAAAAGCAGAACAGAATTAAATAGGGAAGGCAAATGGTGCGCCACCAGTAGTTACTGGTTCTAGTGGGTTCGATTCCCACCCCGGATTTTTGTTGAACGCTAACTAAAAATTCGTGGGTGGTCCTTACTACTGATTCCCTGTCTAACTTGAGGATACCCACCTGTAAATAAGGAGGGTATTTTTTATGCTAAAAACGCGCGATTTACATGAGGTGCCTGGATTATTCGAATTGCTTGTGCACCCGGAAGTATTTCCATATGTAAGACAAAAAGCAACAACAAGTGATGAATATTATTTCATTACTAAACAAACGATGGAAGCAGAAGAAAATGGAGAGTTGATTTCTCGAACGATTTTAGACGAATTTGGGCACCCGATTGGTACGATAAATTTGTTTGAAATTCAGGACAATCACGGGTTTTTAGCCACCTGGATCGGCAAACCTTATTTCGGGAAAGGATATAATAAACGAGCCAAAGAGCAATTTTTTGCGGAGTTATTTTTTGACTATCCAATTGAAGCTATTTTCATGAAAGTAAGAAAAACAAATACCCGTTCCCTAAAAGCAGTCTTAAAATTGCCCTATGTAACGCTAGGAAACACGCTTTATGCAGAAGTTTATCAACAGATTAATCCACAAGAAGAAATTTATGATCTGTTTGTTATCACGAAAGAACATTACCTAGCATATCAGCAATTTTCCAATGCTGACCCTACATCAAGTGGTGAGGAAGTTTCCTAATTGATGTATGTATAAATATCCCTTAACAGGCAAATCCTAAGAACAAAAGCGTAAGCGCCCGTTTAGCGACGTACGGACTGGACTGAGCCGTAGGAGATAAAGGAAACACGGTAAGCGGAAGCGAACCGATGTTGACTTATCGGACGAAGGTGAGGGAAGTCTCGCTAGTCGCTGGGCGCTGGAGCTGGACGTAGCTCATCCTGCCCAAGAACAGATTAGAGCTAAAATTTTATACTTTCTAATCTAAGAACAAAAGCGAGGGATGTTTATGAAGAAGAACCCAAAGCATGATCATCAAGAAGAAAAATTTCTTTCGAAGACACAAGAGGTACTTTATCAGCGGGAATTTAAAAGTGCGGATAAAGTGTATAACCAATTTTCCCAAAAAGGAACCCGGAGATAATCAATCCGGGTTCCTTTTTTATCCACAAGAGAAGATCTGCATGTTAATAAGTCCCCAAAACCTTGTCAGTGGACCGGCACTTATTCACAATAAAGTTGTTGATAACTTCCCTGTGTCTTGTTGATAATGTTGATAAGTCCATTCGATCTTTATAAAATGGTCTATTGTTTGTTGATAACTCTGTGAATAACTTCGTGGCCTTAATATGCCAGTTTATATGTTTCGGTTTCCTCTTTCACGTGAAAACCCTTTTCCTCTTCGGCAATCCGTTTAAATAGGACTTTCGTTGCTGCTTTTTCGGCATCTTTCTTTCGCTTACCATACCCATATCCTGTCATAATATTGGTTGATTCAAAATCCATTGCTGCTTGCCAGACTTCAGCCCTTTCCACATTCCATAAATAAATACTAACCGTGTTGTTTCCCGATACATGTATTTCAAAATCTTCACTGTTGAACATTGCACGTAAGATGAAACATTTTGTAAAGCTCGTGATGGTATGATGATATAAAATCAGACAATTAACCATGACACTTTGCTCCCTCCGTACGTTCTGTTTAGGAACATATTACTACATGTTCAAGATAAGAACAACAATAAGCGTTTCTCGACTTCTTGTCATGATAGGATTAAAAGTATCTTAAGGATAGCTATAAGGTCCCGTCTTTTATCCTAATTTTATTTGTTAGAGTGTGATAATCATGAATTTGGAGCAGATTGCGTATAATATAAAATTTTTACGTGAACAGAACGAGTGGACACAAAAAGAGCTTGCGGAAAAGCTATCAACCTCACGTTCTGTTATCGCTAAATGGGAGAACAATGTGGTCACCCCTGACGTACCATCACTAATTGAGCTTAGCATGGTATTTGACGTAACGATTGATCACATCGTTGGCAACTATACATTACGGGAAGATCTGCTGAAAGATTTCAAACGAGTATATAGTTCCAAAGCTCGACCATTCGATGTTGAGGTGATGGAGCTAGTTGAGTACTTAATGATGCATCCACTTCTAAAGGAACAAATCTATCAACTAAAAAAACTTCCGATGAAAAAACAAAAATCATTGCACCTTTTATTTGCTACAATGATTGAAGAATATGAACGGTTGTAGGTGCTAAAAAAGGGATGAACCTCTCATCCCTTTTCTTAACTACCTCGCTATTTCTATCGTTATCTTCCGCAACATAATCCATGAAAGACCATAAATCACAATACCAATTAACAATACTTCAACAAAAAACGTCATCGTCAGTGACAAAAATATATCGCTGAAAAAGTCGATAATCCACCCATATGCTATCCCAAATAGCACTGTAATAACTAGTGCACCAACAACTGTCCCTCCACCTAATAAACCATATTTATAGAATAACAACCCGATTGCAAACATGAATGCTAAGATAAAAAACATGACAGCGGTATCAATCGTAACGCGTGTCAACCATGTATCTGTCATTAATTGTGACGGATGGATAAAGCGAAATGTGTCAATACCTACTCCATTTGAAATCCATATGACAAGTGAGTGAATTGTATTTGCTAGCATTGCCTTTGCTAGCGCTAATCCCAGAAAGAAAATTCCTATACTCACAAACAAATTCTTTCTAGTTGCACCCATCTTGATCGAAAACGGAATCCCCTGTTTTACCGTAATAAAACCAAATATTCCACAGTAAATATAAATCGCCATCGATAAGGCAAAAGTCATTCTTCCTTCATCAACATTCATTAAAAGGTACGCCCCTACAATACTCACAACTAATGAGCTAACCAAAATGGTCCAAAAAATAAATAAGGAATGTTTGACATCCGTAACGAAAAAATAAAGTAACCCTTTCACTTGTCTACCCATGTTTAGGCTCCCTTCTTGTTTTCTGTTAAGTAAATCATTAATTCCTGAATTGGCACTCCTTCAACCGATAACCCTGCTGACTCTGCCTGTTGCTTACTCCCATAGACATATGCTGTCATCATCCCAGCTAGTTCCTTTTTGCTAATGACTTGCTTGTTCCTAATAAAAGCTTCCACTTCTTCTATACTCCCAGATACAGCACACGTATTATTACGTAAAACCTCTGCTTCTTCCTTCAGTACAAGCTTGCCATCTTGAATGATCAATACTTCCTCAAACAACAAACTTACTTCGTCAATTAAATGGGTAGAAAAGATGATCGTACGCTTTTCTTGTTCATACTCTTCCAACAAGATCTCATAAAATTTCCTTCTTGCTGCCGCATCCAACCCGATATACGGTTCATCAAAAATGGTGATCGGTGCTTTACACGCTAAACCAACGATAATACCAAGCGCCGATGCCATCCCTTTTGATAATGCTTTTACCCGAGCATTCGGTTTTAGCTGATAAACATCCATCAGTTCGTCAGCTAGGTCTTGGTCCCATGTCGGATAAAATAGCGAATACATCCGTAGCACATTTTTAACCTTTAAATCACGTTTAAAGTTGTTACCCTCTTTAATTAAACAAATGGATTCTGTTAACCGCTGATTATCAAACGGCTTTTCCCCATCGATCAGAATTTCACCGGTTGTTGCTACAATATGGCCAGATAATATTTCCATAAATGTTGTTTTCCCTGCTCCATTACGGCCCAAAAGTCCATAGATCTTTGGTTCATCTAATGAAAATGAAATCGTATCAAGTGCTAATGTGTCTTTATATTTCTTTGTTACACTTTTTACGTCAATTCGCATTATTTGTCCCCTCCCATTTAATCATTTCCAGTAAATCTTGATCACTTAACCGTAATTTTTTTGCTTCACTCCTTAATGGTTGAATGAATTTTTCATAAAAATGTTCCTTTCGTTTTTCAATTAAAATTTCCTTGGCATCGTCTGTCACAAACATTCCAACCCCTCTTTTTTTAAATAAAATGTTTTCATGAACTAGTTCATTTATGCCTTTAGCTGCGGTTGCTGGATTTATTTTATAAAAATTTGAAAATTCATTTGTTGATGGTACCCGTTCACCAGGTTTAATGGTTCCATTGATAACCGAATCTTCTAGTTGTTCTTTTATTTGCAGGAAAATTGGCCTGTTTTCATCTAGTGTGTATTTCATGTTAACCACCTCGGTTGATCGGTTAATTACTTATGTAACTAACCATATAACCTGGCGGCGTATTTGTCAATAACTTTTGCAAAACTTATAAAAAAATAAGGTTTTGCCTATAAATCACGTGCAAAACCTTAATAACGTTTAATCTTCACCTATTTTTTTATCTTCTTTTTTTGGAAGCCTGCCAGCTTTCTTTGCTGCATCGCGTAACAAAAATTCCACGTGACTATTGACACTACGGAATTCATCCTTTGCCCATCTTTGCAAAATATCGTATAACTTCGGATCTATACGTAATGGGAAATTCTTCTTCTTCGCCATAGAATCCCTCTTTTACTAAGTTTAAAACTTTTATTGGTACAATGATCCAGTATTTATAACTGGTTGTGCGCCATGGTCGGATACAATTGAAACGAGTAAATTATTGATCATGGCCACTCGTCGTTCCTCATCTAAATCAACAATTCCTTCTTTTTCAATCCGTTCGATGGCATCCTGCACCATTCCTACTGCACCTTCAACAATTTGCCGGCGAGCAGATATGATTGCACTCGCTTGTTGACGCTGTAGCATCGCTTGGGCAATTTCCGTTGAATAAGCAAGATGGGTCAAACGCGTTTCAATTACTTCTACACCAGCAACGTCTAATCGCTCCTGTAACTCTGTTGCCAGTTGGTTGGACACGACATCGGCATTCCCTCTTAACGTCAATTCAACATCTTCAAACGTATCGTACGGATATTTCGTTGCCACCGCCCGAATTGCTGTCTCACTCTGGATCTCCACAAATTGTTCGTAACGATCAACATCAAACACTGCTTTTGCTGCATCAACCACCTTAAATACAATCACAGCAGCAATCTCAATTGGATTCCCATTGACATCGTTAACCTTCAATCGCTTACTGTTAAAATTTCGTACCCGTAATGAAATCGTTCTTCTGATGGAGAAAGGAACCGTAATAACAATCCCTTCCCGGCGGATCGTCCCCATGTATTTACCTAGAAAAATAACGACAACAGATTGATTCGGCTGCACCAATGTAATACCACTACCAAGTGTAATGGCAACAACAAGACAAATTCCGCCAATAACAAATTGCTGGTTAATCAAGCTAAAAACGGCCCCGGCAACAAGTGCAGCAATTACGATTATCCCCAAAAACCCATTCATCGACCAAGCATTTCGTTCCTGCATAGCAAGCCCTCCCATTATATTATATTTATATTAAAATGATATCACTATTGTTTAAATTTGTAAAATAATTATTTTTATTTTCTGTC
Source organism: Lentibacillus sp. Marseille-P4043 (assembly GCF_900258515.1). Classification (NCBI taxonomy): domain Bacteria; kingdom Bacillati; phylum Bacillota; class Bacilli; order Caryophanales; family Bacillaceae; genus Lentibacillus; species Lentibacillus sp. Marseille-P4043. The sequence goes on from NZ_LT984884.1 coordinate 59,771, forward strand.
ATTTATTTAATTACCAACTAAAAAGCAGTGCAGTTTCTTTTCCTGAAACCACACTGCTCCAAAATGGAATATTACCCCGCTTTTTCCGTCAATCCATCAATCGGTGTTTTTTCTGTCATGATAAAATAACCTTCTCCATCCGTTGAAATCGTAATATCACCAAAGACAGCCGTAGAATAAATGTTTGCGTTAACCTTTTGTAGATTACGTATTACCCGATCAACCGGATGACCATAATCATTTTGTTTACTGTACGTAATAATCGCTACTTGTGGTTTGATAAGATCCACAAATTTATAAGACGTACTCGTGTTAGAACCATGATGCCCAACTTTATAAATTTCCGACTGGAGATCTTCTGTCTGAATTAACCGTTTTTCTTGTTCCCGTTCAGAGTCACCCATAAGCAAAAAATCGACTTCTTGAAAACTCACCTTTAAAACAATGGACGATTGATTATTATTTTTATTTTCTTCATATGCATTTAAAATCTGTATGTTTACAAGTGGATCAATAGTGATCGTATCATTTTGCCTCGCGATTCCCACTGGTATTTTATTACTTTTAATTGCGTTAATATAACGCAAATATGTTTTCGTTGTATGCAATTTGCCTGAATCGATTATTTTCTTAACCTTGAACGATTTCATTACTGCTGGCATTCCCCCAATATGGTCAATATCTGGGTGTGTTGCAATTAAAAGATCAATTTTTTTCACATCGTGTTTTTTAAGAAAATTAACCACTGTCTTACCAGCTTTTGGCGGACCAGCATCAATAAGAATTGTTTTTTCATTTGGTGTTTGAATAAAAATACTGTCACCTTGACCAACATCAATAAAATGTACCTTCATCTGGTCCAGTGGTTCGCTATAAATAATATCTTTAGGAAAAAGAAAAAATAGGACAAGCCCTATTAATGTAAACGTCCGCATATGAAACATCCTTTTTACAATTGCTTTGGTTCTATTAGTTTTTTCAAATTCAGCGTGTATTATGAATGATGCGGATGAATTATTTTTTACTCAAGGCTCTTTTCGTAATGTTTGTTGTTTTTTAGGTTGATATAAACTGCGACACAGTGACAATTCCTGTTGTGACGCTTTCTTTCACCCTAATGAGGGCTGAGTATTTGAACCCAAGCGAGAAAACATCAACCCGAATCGCGGAACATCGGCCCGAACGAGGAAACATCAACCCGAATCGCGAATCATCAACCCGAACGCAGAAATATCAGCCCGAATCGCGAATCATCAGCCCGAACGAGGAAACATCGGCGCGAACGAGGAATCATCGGCCCGAATCGCGAATCATCAACCCGAACGCAGAAACATCGGCCCGAACGCGGAAACATCGGCCCGAATCGCGAATCATCGGCCCGAATCACGAATCATCGGCCCGAAACCGAGAACATCAACCCGAATCGCGAATCATCAGCCCGAACGAGGAAACATCGGCGCGAATCACGAATCATCAACCCGAACGCAGAAATATCAGCCCGAATCGCGAAACATCAACCCGAACGCAGAATCATCGGCCCGAATCGCGAATCATCGGCCCGAAACCGAGAACATCGGCCCGAATCGCGAATCATCAACCCTAATCGCGAATCATCAACCCGAACGCAGAATCATCGGCCCGAATCGCGAATCATCAACCCGAATCGCGAGAACATCAGCCCGAATCGCGAATCATCAACCCGAACGCGGAAACATCAACCCGAATCGCGAATCATCGGCGTGAGTGCGAAATCATCGGCGCAGAGTGATTCCGGCGGAGAGCAATTCTATAGTTACTTCTCAGTTTTGGATATTGTGTAAAAACAATAACTGTCTTCGATGGGGCGAGTAATCGCAGTCCCCATCTTTTTAAAAAATTTTACTCAAACAATACCTACCTACAAAAAAATCCTGCCCCGAAATTTTGGGACAGGATTTAATGAAACTTATGCCTGTTTCACTGTTATTTGATTATCGATCATATCAACATTTATTGCTGTTATATCATTGTTTTCCAATAGCAAGTCGGTTAATTGATCTTCTACTTTATCTTGGATAACCCGGCGTAATGGTCTTGCACCAAATCGTGGGTCATAACCAAGTCGAACCAATTCATGTTTTGCTGCATCAGAAATAGTGATATTTAAATTATTCTCTTCCATATTTTGTGTTAAATCATGAAGCATTAAATCAACAATTTCTAATAAATTAGCTTCACTTAGTTCATTAAATGAAATAATCGAGTCAAACCGGTTTAAGAACTCTGGTTTGAAATAAGCACTCAAATTTTCCAAAATGGATACAGATTCATGCTCGGATCGGTTAAAACCAACATTAATTTCTTTTATACCAGTTCCAGCGTTACTTGTCATGATAATAACTGTATCTTTAAAGCTTACCGTACGACCGTGTGAATCCGTTAAATGGCCATCTTCCATAATTTGCAGGAACATATTTTGTACATCAGGATGTGCTTTTTCAATTTCATCAAGCAAAATGATGGAATATGGATTACGACGGACACGCTCGGTTAATTGTCCTGCTTCCTCATGACCTACATAGCCTGGAGGGGAACCGATAATTTTTGACACCGCGTGTTTTTCCATATATTCACTCATGTCCAGACGAATAAGTGCGTCACGAGAGCCAAACAACTCCTCTGCTAGTGCCTTGGTTAATTCTGTTTTCCCGACACCAGTTGGACCAACAAATAGAAATGATCCAATTGGACGGTATTTTGATTTTAAACCTGCACGACTACGACGGATTGCTTTTGCAACCTTATCAACCGCTTGTTCTTGTCCAATTACTTTTTGCGATAGATTACTTGCAAGGTTTTTCATTTGTTCTTGTTCATCTTTTTGCAGTTTCGTAACAGGTATTCCTGTTTTTTCTTCAATAATTAATTGAATGTCTTCTAATCCTACATCAATTACTTGTGCTTCATCTTTTGCTTTATCCAGCTGTTTCTGCAATTGTATTTCCTGATAACGCAAGTGAGCTGCACGTTCATAGTCTTCTTTTTCAGCAGCTTGTTCTTTTTCCTGCACTACTTCATTTAATTTTTGTTCAATGGAATCAGAATCTTTTTCGGCATTGGCAAGGTTTAAGCGTGAGCCAACTTCATCCATTAAGTCAATTGCTTTATCTGGTAAAAACCGATCTTGAATATACCGTTGTGATAAGGTTACAAACGAACGGATAACATCATCGGAATATTTTACTTCATGGAATTTCTCATAACGCTCTTTGATACCATTTAAAATTTGTACAGCTTGTTCAACTGTCGGTTCTTTGACCATAATTGGCTGCAAGCGACGTTCAAGTGCTGCGTCTTTTTCAATATTGCGGTATTCTTTTAGTGTTGTTGCACCAATTAATTGTAGTTCACCACGTGCTAGTGCTGGCTTTAGAATGTTTCCCGCATCCATTTGTGAGCTTTCTGCTGTGCCTGCACCGACTAATAGATGGATTTCGTCAACAAACAAAATAACGTTTTTACGTGTTTGCAATTCCTGAACTAATTGCTTCATCCGCTCTTCAAATTGACCTCTTATGCCAGTGTTTGCAACGAGTGATGCTACATCAAGCAAATAAATTTCTTTGTTCATCAATTTTGTTGGAACATTACCTTCCGCGATTTTCACAGCTAATCCTTCCGCGATTGCTGTTTTCCCAACACCTGGTTCCCCAATTAAAACTGGGTTATTTTTATTTCGTCTATTAAGTGTTTCAATTACACGTTTCACTTCATTATCACGGCCGATCACTGGATCAATCAAGCCAGCGCGTGCAGCGTGTGAAACATTTTTTCCTAATTGATCAAGCAACCCATTTCCTTGGTTCCCTTGTCTTTCTTGTGTTCTTGTTCCAGCTTGTTGTGCGCCATTTCCTTGGAAGAAATGGTTTGCAAAATCACCTTGTTGATCGGAACCAAAACCTGAACCAGAGAAGAAGTTATTTGTTGGGTTTATCATTTGACCTTTTATTTCTTGAAAGCATTGATTACATACATGCAATTGCACTTTTTCATTATTTATTTGCATTGACATATTAATGGTTGCTGGTTGAATACCACATTGTTGACATTTCATCATGTCATTCCTCCTTGTGATTTTCATTAAATATTAGGTACCTGCTTCTTAGTAACCATTAAGCCACTAGAAGTGATAGTAAAATCGTCTTTTATCAATGTTTGACTTTGACTATCTTTGACCTTGTAACTACATTATACTCTGACCTTTTTTGACTTTCAAGAGGTTTGGTTAAATTTTTTACAAAAAACAGGTGCAGCTTATGAAGCCACACCCATTTCTTCCTATATTACAGTTTTGCTTTTTCTTTTTGTCTTAATTCAATTCTTCTAATCTTCCCTGATGTTGTTTTTGGCAATTCCTCAATAAATTCAATTTCCCTTGGATATTTATATGGAGCGGTTAGCTTCTTGACATGATCCTGTAACTCCTTAACCAACTCTGGAGTATTCTTGTCCACTCCTGCTCGCAAAACGACAAATGCTTTAACAATATTGCCACGGACTTCATGTGGACTTGCAACTACAGCACATTCTTGGACAGATGGATGTTTGACCAATGCATCTTCCACCTCAAATGGTCCAATTGTATAACCGGAACTGATAATAATGTCGTCACTGCGTCCTTCAAACCAAAAGTAGCCATCTTCATCCTTTGAAGCTTGGTCACCTGTCACATAATAATTGCCGCGCTGGGCTATTTTTGTGCGTTCTGGATCTTTATAATATTCGCGGAATAGTGCAGGACAATCAAGTTGAACCGCAATATCACCTACTTCGCCGACCGCAACAGGATCACCGTTTTCATCGATTACCTCGACATCATTACCTGGTGTCGGTTTTCCCATTGAGCCTGGTTTGACCTTCATATCTTTCATAAAGCCTAGTAACAACGTATTTTCTGTTTGTCCATAACCATCGCGAACAGTTATATCAAAATAGTTGCGGAATGTATCAATTACTTCTCTGTTTAGTGGCTCGCCAGCAGATACCGCACTATGTAGCGCAGGCAGTTGATAATCAGATAAGTTATCTACCTTGGCCATGATCCGATATTCCGTTGGGGTACAACATAAGACATTGATCTCGTTATCCTGAAGCAATGATAAATATGTTTTGGCATCGAATTTCCCGTGATATACAAAGCCCGTTGCGCCAGATCCTAATACAGACAAGAACGGACTCCAAATCCACTTTTGCCAGCCTGGCCCAGCTGTCGCCCAAACGGTATCACCATCATTAATACACAGCCAATTTTCGGACGCTGTTTTTAAATGGGCATAACCCCAACCATGGGTATGTACAACGCCTTTTGGATTTCCTGTCGTACCAGATGTATATGGCAAAAAGGCAATGTCATCGCGTGTCGTATCTGCGATTGCCAATTTATCAGATGCCTCGTCCTTTAAGCGGTCTAAAAAGAGCCAGTCGTCCACAGGTTCGCCAACAACAAAACGTGTTAGTTCATTGTATTCGTTGATTTCTTTGTATTGATCAACAAACGGATAATAGCTTACTACTCCACTGACTTCTCCATGACGAATCCGGTATTGTAAATCTTTTGTTTTCAACATTTCGGAGCTTGGTATAATGATAATCCCCGTTTTTAATGCGGCTAGATAAACTTCATATGCGGCAATCAATCGTGGGATCATAACTAAAATTTTGTCGCCTTTTTTTAAACCTTTTTCTAAGAAAACGTTTCCAATTTGGTTTACATTCTTCATCAACTGGGTATAAGTAACTATATCGTTATTCCCATTATCATCTTGCCAAATTAATGCCTTTCGTTCTGGATCTGTTGCATAACGCTCCATTTCCATTACAATATTATAATTTTTCGGAGCAACCAAGTCTTCTCTGTTCATCTGTATCAACTCCATTACTAGTATGTAAGTTTCATTATAGCAAATGTTGAGAAAACTTTAAATATATATTTTCACACTAAAATAAATTTCGATTTCTTTCGACAAAATGTATTTCAATATCATGACCATTGAACTATACTATTGTTATAGGACAATGCATTTATATTTTTCAATTTATAAGTAGGGACGTGATAACATGGCCAAGGTTCCCCAGAAGAGGAACAGCAATTTCTTACGCTCAATTTTTAAACAAAACAATATAAAGACGGAGAACACATCACCTATTGAGAATGATATTTTATTAGATTACTATCAATCTTTGGCAAGTTATCATCCAGATTTAATTGTTGTTCTTTCATTAGATGGTAAAATCATTTCTCAAAACAGAAAAAGTTTGAATGAATTTTTGGGGTATCATTCAAAAGATGATGTGAATTATAAAGATCTTATTCCTAAAGAAAGTCATCCAATCGTTCAATCGGCATTTTACGCTACATTAAAGGGTAAGCCCCAACGGTATGAGGTCATGATTCGAAATAAACATGAGGAATTATTAAATACAGTTTTAACATTTATCCCAATTAGAAAGACAAACGGCAATGTTGAGGGCATTTACATAATTATTCGCGACAACACGAAACATAAACGTTTGCAGAACGAACTAGCATTGAATGAGCGTCATTTAACACATGCACAACAAATTGCCAATATAGGCAGCTGGGAATACGATATCACGGAAGATAAGCTGTTTTGTTCGGATTATTTTTATGACATTTTTGGATTTGATAAATCGAAGACGGTCCCAAATATGGATAAACCATTTTCGTTTGTTCATCCTGACGATAATGTGAAAGTGAGGAAAATTGTTGACGAATCCTGTCGAAAAGGAATCAGCTATGCAGTTGATTTTCGTATCTATCATGGGAAAACAAACAAATTAAAATATATTAAAGTACAAGCAGAAGCAATTTGGAAAGAAAATAAACCCTATAAGCTTGTTGGGGTGATTAAAGATTATACGATTCAAAAAAACTTGGAAAGTCAAATGGCAGAAACACAGAAAAGTTATCGGCACATTTTTGACCACTTAAATGTTGGTATTTGGCTGCGAGATCATGAATCAGGGAACATCAGCTACATTTCCAAAGGGATGGAATCTATTTTGCAGTACCCACTTGAAACGTTTTACAATAGGGATGGCTCCGCCGTTTGGAAAAAGCTGATTCACCCCGATGACCGGGAAGCAGCATTGGAAAAACAAGCGCAATTGCAACATGGGGAAACATTATTACAACAATACCGTGTTATTTGTGGTGATGGTACAACAAAGTGGGTATTTGACCAAACTGTTCCATGGTTTGATGAAAATGGAAAGCTAGTTAGCGTGTTTGGCATGTTCGCTGATATCACACCAGAAATAGAGATGCAGCAGCAACTCGACTACTTTGCAACACATGACACATTAACAGGACTACCGAACCAACGTAGCCTGTATGAGAAGCTCGACCATTTATGTGCCGAGCGAACGAATAAAAAGTTTGCCTTGTTTTACCTTGATTTAGACCGTTTCCAAATGATTAATGATTCATTGGGCTATCAAATAGGTGATGAAGTACTGAAGCAAATTGCCAATCGACTATTGTCCATATTACCGAACAATAGCTATGTAGCGCGAATCAGCAGTAACGATTTTGTCGCCTTAATAGATGATTATAATACAAAAGACGGCCTTTTCAAGCTGGCGGAAATTCTAATAGAAAAAACGATGGAGCCACTAACCGTTGAAGGCTACGGGTTACACATTACCACAAGTATCGGAATCAGCTTTTTTCCCGATGATGGTGAAACAAAACTCTCGCTAATTGAAAATGCGCATGCCGCTTTATACCATGCAAAAAATCTTGGCAAAAACAATTATCAGCTTTATTCATTTTCGCGTGATATCTCATCCTATAAAAAGTATGTCATTGAGAAAGATATGCGAAGAGCGATTGACAATGAAGAATTCGAAGTGTATTACCAACCACGTGTTGATGCAAAATCTGGTGTGATCCGGGGAGCAGAGGCATTAATTCGCTGGAATCATGAAGAGTGGGGACTTGTCTCACCAGGTGAATTTATTCCGTTGGCAGAGGAAAACCACCTTGTCCACCATATAGGGGAATTTGTTTTGAAACAAGTTTGCTCCCAATTACGTACTTGGAGAGATAACGATGTCAAACTGCGCCCTATTTCTATTAACATTTCGCCACTCAGTTTTATGCGGTCAGGGTTAGTTGCCTTTATCGAAGAACAGCTAACAACGTATGATGTACCGGCAAAGTATTTGGAAGTAGAAATTACCGAGAGCTCTTTATTGCGAAGTGAGCAGCAAGTACTTGAAACATTACAAGGCTTGAAAGATTTAGGGATCAAAATCGCCATTGATGATTTTGGTACCGGATATGCATCTTTAAATTATTTACGTCAATTTCATGCAGATACACTAAAAATTGATAAACTATTTGTAGAAAAAATTTCCGCAGATAATAATAAAAACGCCGCTATCATTTCATCCATTTTACATTTAGCAAAAGGTTTAGAGATGAAAGTAGTTGCGGAAGGTGTAGAGGAATATGAACAATTGGAATTCCTGCAACAGAAGGAATGCGAAGAAATTCAAGGCTACTTATTTTCCAAACCTGTTCCCATTGCTACATTTGAACAAATGCTGCAAACCGGCTTCATTAAACCAACAAAACAAAAACTGGTTAAACCACCAGAGGATGAGAGAAGAAGCTTCTACCGCTTTACTTTCCCTCAACATGTAGTTGGTAAAATGTCGATTACATCGGTCAACAAACGGAAAGTAAATCTCGGTTCTGCCGATGTTTTGGTTAAGGATATAGGCCTTGGCGGGATCAAAGTTCTCTCATCCTTGAATTTGCCAGTTAATTCACCAATAAAATTGCAGTTTTCCATTCGACTGCTCGGAGAAAACTTTGATTTTGATGGTACATTGGTTTGGAAAAACGAAGCAAAGGGAGATACGTTCCATTACGGGATTAATTTTGATATTCATGAAGCTAATGAGGACAGGCTTGCGGTCGTCATTAATAAAATGACCGTACTGCAAAGATTAAATCAAGAAATACCCGATACAAACTTTATTAAAGAAAGCCCTTATCTTTACTTAAAAAAGAATCATATATAATTAACACAACTTTCGCACCAATAAAATATGATCAAACAGTTAGCTGTGGCAAACTTTGAACACCTTTAATAATTGCCTTGACAACTCTGGTAAACATAAAGACTGTTAAGATTGAGGCTGCGATTACTCGCCTTATTGAAAACATTTGTTGATTTATATACAAAATGTGTAATTACTAAAAAATTGCTCCTTCGCCGTTCCGGAAATACACTTCGCTTTCCGGGGGCGGCTGCTGAGCCTCCTTGTGCTAACGCACTGCGGGGTCTCACCTAGGCCTTTCCTCCCCCAGGAGTCTCCGCGTATTTCCTCCACTGGTTTTGCATTTACTACCATTAACTGTAGTAGTATGTGTTCTACCAAGCCACATTCTACCGCTTCACTNGTGCTAACGCACTGCGGGGTCTCACCTAGGCCTTTCCTCCCCCAGGAGTCTCCGCGTATTTCCTCCACTGGTTTTGCATTTACTACCATTAACTGTAGTAGTATGTGTTCTACCAAGCCACATTCTACCGCTTCACTAGTCCGGGTGAGTGGAGGGTGGTGACTCCTGCGGGAACAATGGTTTTCGGTGGGGCGAGTTAGCGCAGCCCCAGCACGTGTCCGAAGACCCCGCAGAGTGGTTTGAAAAGGAAGGTCGACTAAAACCGTCCTTTGCGGACAACGTCGACATACCCCTCGCCGGGGCAAGGAGGCTGAGGCCGTGCCCGCGGAAAGCATCCACCCGGAACGATCCCGGACGGTAGGAAATGCGTGTACTTATAGAAAAGAGTCCAGCAGTCACAACTTGTTTAAATGTGATTAATCCAAAGTCAACTTGAGTAGTGAATATCCACCCTTCCACATTTTATCAAGGCTTATTTGTCTATTTCACGCTGCGAAAGTTGAGTAATTAACAAAAGCGTAAGCGCCTGGATTTGGCGTTTACGCTTTTGTTTTATAAACCATATATCCCGGTAGGAAGCATATCTTTTAGCACTAAATCATCAAGGCTTTTAAATTGATACCCTTGTTTTTTTAACTCCTTAATTAATTTAGCTAATGCTGCTGCATTGTCGGAAGAAACCGTGTGAAGCAATACCACAGCACCAGGATGCATCTGTTTCATAATTTGATCAAAAGCATAATCGCCGCCTTTTTGGGAGTTTGTATTCCAATCAGTGAACGCCAATGACCAGAAAGTATGAATATATCCTAGGTCATTGGCCCATTTTAATGTCTGCTCATTGAACAATCCTTTTGGTGGGCGCATATACTTTATTTCTTCTTGGTTTGTAAGATCTGCAACGGCTGTCTCCAATTCTTCCAGCTCTTTTTTCATCGCATCTTTCGTTAAGATAGTGAAATCTGGATGATGATAAGAATGGTTGCCAATAATATGACCCTCATTCGCCATTCGCTTCACAAGTTCAGGTTCACTTTTTACATAATGACCGGTCACGAAGAATGTTGCCGGTACAGCTTCATCCTTCAATACATCCAGAATATCGTCTGTATAGCCTTGTTCATAACCATTATCGAATGTTAAGTAAACAACCTTATCCCCTGAATAGTCTGCATAGTAGGCACCGTACTTATCAAGCATGTCACGGTACTTTCCAATATCAGGTATTTGATGATCTGAATTTTTCTTATACCCCCAGCCATAGCTACTAGCTTGAACGACAAAACTCATCTGAGAGAAGACAAGCAAAAACAATGCCACGACGGAAACTAAATAATGTATTTTTCGCATAACAACCCACCTGTTTTTTCTTACTTTTTCCTGTTTGCCATGTATTATGCAATACTGATCCGAATCAGGATGGAAATGCAATCACAGGCTGTGGGACAGATGGCAACGAATATCGTACCAAGTTTGCTAACAATAACCGATAAACTAATGACACTTTAACTCTAATAGGAAAAATCCCTGTGAAGGCTTTTTACAGGGATTTTCATACGAGGGCTACTTTAAATTAAACGAGAAGGAAATATAGTCTTGAATTGGTACCCAAGCGCCAATTCCTTGTTTCGTCACGTTTTTTACGACAATTGATTTCTTACTACCTTTCAATTTGATGTACACTTCACCAAACGTTACTTGCCCTTTTTCATTGACTGCTGGTGCATATGCTTTTAATGATCCATATTTTTCGGTCGGTACTGCATACGAATTTTCCTTTTTGGTATTTTTCCCGATAACGGTTTGATAAGACAATGGTAGATCTGTTTTATCTTTTGCCTTTAACAACATCATTTTCTTAATGTCATCTGGCTTGGCAATTTTGTTAGTAAGCGCGCCTTTTACTTCCTTCTTTTGCTCTTGAATATAATTCATCTTCTGATTCGTATCCCCGCCAAGGTTATTCAATTCATTTTCGTTTATTTGTTGATATTCCCAATTGATCGTTGTATCCAATGATTTGTAGTTGACGGGCCAGCGACCTAAATAGATCATTCCACGGTAGCCAATCGCAACGAACGAGGGATCTACTGTCGTTTCGTTTAGCATTTTGATAAGATCGGGATTTTCAATCGGAACCTCCACTTTGTCAATCAATTCCTTAGTCGTTTCACTTGCTTCCACGATTTCCTGGTCTTCCGTTGAATTCGGGAATGTGTTTTCTTTTGAAATATTAAGTACATGGCTCGGTACTTCAAAATCATTTTTTGCCTTTTCCTTTTCTTTCGCAAAACTGTTTAATGGGAAAAGTAAAACGAAAACAAATACAATGAATCCAATCCGATAGATATTTTTTTGTTTCATGTGTCCCATTCCTTTCCATTACCTTACGTGTAACCTTAGTTTTTTCAGACACATGAATATTATACCTGCCATTTATCCGATATTAACGGACGGTAAATCCCTGTTTCACCGACTAAGTTCAATTATCTCCAAGTGCTCTTCCACGTTAATACTGCCTTCAACTGAGCGAATCATGGAACAATTCTTTCTCGATAGCTCTAGATTGCGTTGCATTTTGGCTGGATCTAAATGATTCCCTTTAATCGTGTAATATAAAGAAATGCTTTCGATTCGATTTGCTTCGTCTGGATTTCGTTCTACCTCTGTTCGAATTTGCAGATCCTCATAATCAGTCCGCTGCTTATCTAAAATTTTCCGAAAAACGGACGCACTACATCCAGCGATAGATGCTACCATCAGTTGAAAGGGACGGAATCCATATTCTTCATTTCCCGAAATCGACAGTTCACCATAATCAAATTCAGTCCGCATCCCATTATCTTTCATAAAAAATTCCATTATGAGTCACTTCCTTTTCCTTTTATTTATGCAATAACCTAATTTTCTTCTATCATAACGCATAAATTCATTTTGTTCGTGTCAGATGATTGACCTTTTGTTTAAAAACCATTAAATTGAATTTTGCGAGGATTTTTAAAGAGGAGGATACGGATACGATGGTAACTGCAAAAATCAGGTTTTGGATCCTAATTTCACTTGTAACAATTTCTGGGTTTTCTCAAGGAATGCTATTACCGTTACTCGCAGTCATTTTGGAGCAAAACGGTGTCCCCTCCTCTGTGAACGGATTACATGCAACTGGATTGTATGTCGGTGTATTGCTAGCTTCTCCATTTATGGAAAAACCAATGCGCAAATTCGGTTTTAAACCAATTATTGTTGTAGGCGGACTACTTGTATTTATATCGATGGCATTGTTTCCAGTTTGGCAAGCGCTTTGGTTCTGGTTTATCTTACGCGTCACAATTGGAATTGGCGACAATATGCTGCACTTTGGTACACAGACATGGATCACAACAACTTCAGCAAAAGAAGATAGAGGCAAAAACATCGCACTATATGGATTATTTTTCGGTGTTGGTTTTACGCTCGGACCGTTAATGACCCGCCTTCTTTCTGTTAACGAAACATTGCCATTTTTATTATCGGCGTTATTTAGTGCCGTGGTATGGTCGGGAATGTTTTTTGTCCAAAATAAATGGCCAGTAGAAGAGGCGAATTCATCTCATGCGACAAGTTCTTTTAGTCGCTTTCTGCAAACAGGCAAAATTGCTTGGGTTGCCCTACTTCCTGCATTTGGTTATGGATTTTTAGAAGCCACCTTACATGGAATTTTTCCGATATATGGACTACGGATCGGCCATCATGTCGATATCTTAGCATTGATTATCCCTTGTTTTGCAGCAGGAAGCCTTGTATCTCAGTTGCCTTTAGGGATACTAAGTGACCGAATTGGCAGGCGAAAAGTTCTCTTGTATGTACTGTCGGCTGGGGTTATTTGTTTCTTCTTTGCCGCTATGTTAGAAACTTCATCCATTGCGTTATTTATTCTGTTCGCCCTAGCTGGCATGTTTGTTGGATCGCTTTTCTCTTTAGGTATATCGTATATGACCGATTTATTGCCTGGATCACTTTTACCAGCTGGAAATCTAATGGTCGGCATTGCCTTTAGTATTGGCAGCATTAGTGGGCCATACCTTGGTGGCTTGTTCTTGCAAGTTTTACCTGGAGTGTCATTCTTCTATGTAATTGTCGTGATGCTTTTAATCGTACTAGGGGCTGTATTTGGAAAAAAGGACAAAAAAGTAGGATCTAACCCCGTCAACGAGGCCAGATCCTAAATAAACCGGCTATACCGCTTCTCCATCCGATCTTGCATAAAGGAAATCAACACGCAAATCGGCCAATAGATTAGCGCAACCAAGATGTACATGGTCATCGAATCATACGTTCTTCCAGCCACAATTTGCGCCTTCTGAAACAGTTCTGGCACTGTAATAACTGCTGCCAATGATGTTGCTTTCACAAGGTCCAAATACACATTTGTCAATGGCGGAATGGCAATCCGAATTGCTTGGGGCAAAATCACCTTACGCATTGTCTGCCAGTATCCCATGTTAAGTGCCTTTGCTGATTCCCATTGTCCGTTGCTGACACTATTTAAGGATGAGCGGTTAATTTCAGCAATATATGCAGCACTATTAAGCCCAAACGCCGTTGATGCAGCCAAAAAGGCCGATAGTTCAATCCCAACAACGGGTAAACCTGAATATAGAATGAATAAAAATACTAAAATTGGTGTCCCCCGCATGAAAGAAATATACATTCGTGCTGGCCACCTGAGTATAATCCGGTTAGAACCGCGTGCTAAAGCAAGGAAAAATCCTAGTAACAGCCCTAACGCCATCCCAATGAACGAAACGGACAATGTCGCTGGGATTCCTTCCAGTAAAAACGGAAGGCTTTCCCATGCAAGCTGCCAATCAAATAGCTTCTTAAGCTGAACGACATCTATTTGGAAATCAAACATTCTACTCTATACCTTCAATTTCTATAATTTCCTCATCCGGTTGTTTCGAGACATCCTTTCCACCAAAAAATTCCTTCGATAATTTCGTCAGTGTTCCATCCTCACGCATATCTGTCAATGCTTCATTTACCTTCTTTTTCAATGTATCAGCATCTTTTTCCAGTACAACATTTTGTGTCGTTGGATAGAATTTCAAATCTGGTTGAATCGAGATATTTAAGTCTGGAAACGCCTCCAATGCAAGGCTTTGCAAGTAATAGTCATTAATAATAACGTCTGTGCGCCCGTTATCAACATCCCTTAAATAAACATCATTTGTGACATTTCCATATGTCTTTACTTCTGCACCGAACTTTCGGGCGATATCACTATAAACGGTTGTTGCTGCTCCACCTGCTTTTTTTCCTTTTAGATCTTCTAATGAAGTAAATTCTGATACTTCATCCTTACGCACTATCATCGTGGAATACGAATATTTGTAAGGATCACTAAAGGCAAATTTTTTTTTGTTATTTTCCCTCAAACCTGCCTGGACAACGTCGATTCGTCCGGATTTTAAAGAAGCAAACATCGCATCGAAGCTTAACGTTTCAAACGTTACATCTAAATCTAATCGCTTGGCAATTTCCCGAATTACTTCCACATCATAACCAGTTAATTCATCCGAACCCTCCGGATAATACGAAGCAGGATAAAGTGTTCCAGGAGTTCCAACTACTAATTCTCCAGCATCTTTTATTTCAGTCCATTTTCCATCAGCTTTTTCACGATCCCCTTTTTCCCCTTGTTCACTAGCTTCACCACACGCAACCAAAAGGAATAATAATGTAAGTAATAATGCTCCTACTTTTAACCTCATTGTCATCCATCCTTTTTATGTATTTATTGTTATATAAAAAATTCCATCATGATTGTAACAGTTAATTTCCACTTATTCAATAAATGTACCAACTGTTATTATTTTCACATATAGTCTGTTTTACCTATATTAATACGCTATATGTTCCTACTCTAAAAATTTTATCTTGACTTTATCAAGTAACATGGTAACATTATAACAAATATTAGATTATAATAATTATAAATAATGCTCGTTCAATCATTTATACAACTATTGAATGGGCTGAATGTTAATGATTATTATTCTCAATTAGATAGGAGGCATTGAAAATGATTACCAATTCGAGAACATTAAATCAACCAAAAGGAAGATATGTTGCCGCTTTTCGACCTAACAAGGGCTTTAGCCAAATTGTTGAACATAAAGAATTAATCGCTGCACTATTTAGTGGGCTGCTTATACTTATTGCATGGTGTTTTGGGGATTATCTACCCCATTCGCTCTGGATCGCGCTTCACATTACTGCGTTTGTTGTTGGTGGTTACGCCAAAGCAAAAGAAGGTATCACAGAAACAATTGCCGAAAAACAACTGAATGTAGAAATGCTCATGATTTTTGCTGCCATCGGATCCGTTATCATTGGCTATTGGACGGAGGGGGCCATACTTATATTTATATTTGCATTGTCTGGAGCATTGGAAACATATACAGAGAACAAAAGTAATAAAGAAATTTTATCACTCATGAATTTACAGCCTGAAGAAGCATTGCTGACTATTAACGGGCAAGAAAAAATTGTCCCTGTCTCTGACTTGGTAGTAAATGATACGATACGTGTTAAAGCAGGTGAGCGAATTCCCGCTGATGGTATTATTATCAAGGGGCAATCAGCAATTGATGAAAGTGCGATAACTGGTGAATCGATACCAGTTAACAAGCTGCTCAATCATGATGTTTTTGCCGGAACGGTTGCACTTGATGGATCCATTTCGATTAAAATCACCAAGCAGGCAAATGAGACGTTATTTCAAAAAATTATTCAATTAGTACAATCTGCACAAGCAGAAAAATCTCCATCGCAATTATTTATTGAGAAATTTGAAGGAACATACGTAAAAGTGGTGTTGGCGGTAGTTTTCATCATGATGTTTATACCGACCTTGTTATTCAGCTGGACACTATCTGAAAGTATTTATCGAGCAATGATTCTACTAGTCGTTGCATCACCTTGTGCCCTTGTTGCCTCAATCATGCCAGCAACATTATCAGCCATTTCCAATAGCGCAAAAAATGGTGTCTTATTTAAAGGTGGCGTCCATGTGGAGAATTTAAGCCACATCAGGGCAATTGCTTTTGATAAAACAGGAACATTAACAAACGGAAAACCTGTTGTAACAGATGCATACTTTTGTTCTGACGATGAGAAAGAGCGTATTTTAGCTGTCACAAATGCAATTGAAAATGAATCAACCCATCCGCTCGCTCAAGCGATAACCGCACATTGTCAGGAGCAAATCGATTTGGATACGCAAACGGTCGATGCATTAGAAGTAACAACGATAACCGGGAATGGTGTAACAGGGGTGGTTGATCAGGAAAAATGGAAAATTGGTAAGGCGCAATTTGTTGACGAGGAAGAAGCATTTCATTTTCATAACGGAATTGCAAATAGCTTGGCCAAACAAGGCAAAACAATCGTCTTTGTTAAAAGGAATCATAAACTTGTAGCACTGTTCGCCCTAAAAGACACGATCCGTAATGACACAAAGCAGGCGATAAAAGCACTTCGAAAACAAGGAATCCATACCATTATGCTAACTGGCGATAATGACATTACAGCTAAGGCGATTGCCCAAGAAGCGGGCATCGATGATTATATTGCGGAATGTTTGCCAGAAGAAAAAGTAGATCATGTGAAGGCATTGCGAAAAACATATCAATCTGTGGCAATGGTCGGTGACGGGATTAATGATGCCCCAGCACTCGCAACTGCAAATGTCGGGATAGCGATGGGTGAAGGAACAGATGTCGCTCTAGAAACAGCAGATGTCGTGCTAATGAAGAACGATTTACCTAAAATCACGAACGCAATCACGATCTCTGCACGCATGAATAAAGTCGTCAAACAAAATGTCGTCTTTTCTTTAAGTATTATTTTACTGTTGATCACGTCAAACTTTTTCCAAGTGCTTGACTTACCATTAGGTGTTGTTGGGCATGAAGGCAGTACCATTCTTGTCATATTAAATGGATTACGGTTATTAAAGTAGCTGCCACCGATTGGTGACAGCTACTTTAATAGCTTTTGCTTAATAATGACCGCGTTGATCACACCGCCGATGATGATAATGATTCCTGATATATAAAACCAGATCATGAGGATAATAACAGCCCCTAGGCTTCCGTACATCGCTGAGTAATTACCAATCGTACTGACGTAATACGAAAAAGCCAACGATACTAACTGCCAACAAATGGTCGCAAATATTGCACCCCAAATTGCATGCTTAAAATAAACATGCTTGTTCGGAGCCAACTTGTATAGCAAGGTTAAAACAATGAAAAATATGATCGATGAAATTACCCAACGGATGATGTTCCAAAAATGAATAAAACTTTCGGAATACCCAAAGAAAGAAAATAAGTAGTCCCCAATCATCCTTCCGAAAACAGGTAATACAAATGCTACACAAATAACTAGCACCATTGCGATTGTCAAGACAATAGCGATTAACCGACCAACCACAAATGAACGGTCTTCATCAACATCATAAGCACGATTAAATGCACGCATGATTGCTTTAATACCATTTGATGCCGACCACAATGTCCCGATAATACTAAGCGATAACAAACCACCATTTTGATTATTTACCAACTGACCAATGTTGTCGTTAATTAAGTCCATGGTTTCTTTTGGTGCATATGTTCCAAGAAAGTCAGTAACAACATGCTCATCCAGCGGCAAATAACCAATTAACGTTACCAAAAATAGTAAGAAGGGAAAAAGCGATAACAGAAAAAAATATGCGAGTTGTGCAGCTAAACCAAAGATGTCATCCTCAAAAATGCGATGGAATAACTGTTTAAAAAACGATTTTATTTTTTCCATATGCCTGCTCCCTTCCATTAAATTACATTGTTGTTTCTAGTTTTTTTGGCTCCTCTTTTTTAGTAACTTTATTCATCGTATCTTCTACTTGCTCCAAAGCATTGATTGCGTTATCTGCATTATGATTAAGGCTAGCATTGAATTGATTGCAAGCATCTTTTACATTTCGAATCGCTTCAGATGGATGTTTTACAGCATAATTTGCTGAACTTTTTACAGCGCTTAATTTATTTTTCGTATAGTACCTTGTCTCTTGATCATACATTGCAGCTAATCCACCTGCCATTGCTCCTAATAAAACACCCAAACATAATTTTTGTTTACCCATTACGATCTCTCCTTGTTAAAGTTATGATTTTTTACAAGCCTTAGACCCTTTTGAAACAAGGTCTATGCAACATGGTCCGGTTGAAAATGAGATCGGGAATGCTAGTTTTATTTATACAACCATCAGCAGCTATTCCCGCTCAAATTTTACAATCCTTTCTATTTTGATCATTCATCATTAAATCATTCTTATGTACTTACCAAACCCGTATTCCATCGGATAAAATGTCGTAACAATTGTATCATAATGAAACACACCTACTTTCTAACATATGCTAGTTTCATTATAACGGATTTTCGTTTTAGTTGGAAAAAATTCTATGTTTTCTTCTTTCCGGTAGAATTTATAGTTAAGGTTTTTTCGTAATGTTTGTTGCTTAATAATTGCGTAGTTGTTATAAACTGCGACGTAACCGCTGGGCTCTTTTCTATAAGTACGTTCGTTTCCCGCCGTCCGGGATCGTTCCGGGTGGATGCTTTCCCGTAGCGGTTGTCAAAGCTCCGAACTTGATTCCTAGTTATTGCACATAATCCTTCTATTGTATAACAAACAACAAATGTTTTCGGTGGGGCGAGTAATCGCAGTCCCAATCTTTTAGAAAACAGCCATTGTTAAACAATTTTAAAAAAGCACTTGACTTTTTTGCTCATTTTCGGAATATTTATTATAGGCATATTAATTAAAAAATAGATGAAGGGGGAAAAACATGAATGATATCATCGACAAAATAAGTGGTTTTGTTTGGGGGCCTGTAACATTAGTTTTAATTGTTGGGACAGGCTTGTATCTCACCATTCGCCTTGGGTTCCTGCAATTCCGTACGCTGCCATATGCGTTAAGACTAGCATTCAGCCCGACACGTCAAGACAAAAAATCAAAGGGGGATATCAGTCATTATCAGGCATTAACAACTGCAATGGCTGCAACCATTGGGACAGGTAATATTGTTGGGGTAGCAACAGCAGTCGTCCTTGGTGGTCCTGGAGCCGTGTTTTGGATGTGGATTTCTGCTTTATTCGGTATGGCAACAAAATATTCCGAGGCGCTTCTTGCTGTTAAATACCGGGTTGTCAACAGTAAGGGAGAAATGTCTGGTGGACCGATGTATTATCTGGAACGCGGATTAAAAGCGAAATGGCTAGGTGTGTTATTTGCCATTTTTGGTGCCATTGCAGCTTTCGGTATTGGTAACATGGTCCAATCCAACTCTGTGTCAGATGCATTGGAGCGATCATTTAATGTACCACCTTGGGCAACAGGTATTATCCTTACGATTTTAACTGGTTTGGTAATTTTAGGCGGGATTAAAAGTATTGGACGAGTTACCGCATTCTTCGTTCCGATCATGGCTTTATTATATGTAATCGGCGGCCTTATTATCGTAGCTATGAACATTGATACCGTACCATCTGTTATCGGATTAATTTTTGAAGACGCCTTTACTGGTAGTGCACTTGGTGGTGGTGTGCTCGGAACAGTCATCCGGTATGGGGTTGCCCGTGGGGTGTTCTCTAATGAGGCTGGTCTTGGTTCTGCACCAATTGCAGCAGCTGCGGCCAAAACTGACTATCCAGGCAGACAAGCACTCGTTTCGATGACACAGGTATTGATCGATACGATTATTGTTTGTTCGATCACTGGCATTACCATTGTTATGTCAGGTTTGGCAGGCAGTGGCTTAGAAGGTGGAGATTTAACAGCCGCTTCATTCTCGACATTTTTAGGTGACACTGGTGGCTATATCGTCACAATCGGAATCGTACTTTTTGCCTTCTCGACCCTTGTTGGCTGGTCCTATTATGGTGAAAAGTGTTTTGCATATTTATTTAATGATAAGGCTATCCCTTACTACCGAGTTGTATTCGTTCTAGCCGTTATGTATGGCGCCATAGAAAAGCTTGGTGTTGTTTGGGGAATTGCCGATATTATGAACGCTTTAATGGCCTTTCCGAACCTTATTGGCTTATTAGGCCTGTCGGGTGTCGTTGTATACGAAACAAAGAAATTCCTAAAAGTTGCTAAGGAAGAAAAAGAAGAACGAAAACAAGCTTCCAGAGCATCATAATTTTTCAAAAGGAGCCCAGCATTTTC
The DNA here is from genome assembly GCF_900258515.1 of Lentibacillus sp. Marseille-P4043. Taxonomy (NCBI): domain Bacteria; kingdom Bacillati; phylum Bacillota; class Bacilli; order Caryophanales; family Bacillaceae; genus Lentibacillus; species Lentibacillus sp. Marseille-P4043. The sequence goes on from NZ_LT984884.1 coordinate 80,512, forward strand.
GGATGATGAAAATGCTGAGCTCCTTTATTTAAAGAAAGTATAAAATTTGGCTCTATTTTACTTGCAGCAGGATGTGCCACGTCTAGCTCCAACTCCCATTTAGTGTTCCAATAAATAACCGGCTGCTTTTAATGCCTCACAAGCTTCATCCAATTGTTCTTGTGTATCAGCCTCGATCGTATGTAAATGAACCCCCTCCGTGAGTCGAGATAATAATTCCGCCTGCTTCGATTTTAATTCATGAAGAAAAGCATCTACATCCCGCCTGTTCTTCAGCATCAAGGAACCAGTGATATCCCCATAGATCGGGTGCTCGACCATGACATTTTTAACTGAAACGCCATGATCAACGAGTGTATACAATTCATCTGCCGTATCCTCCGATCGATGACAAACAGCGATAATCATAGTACATCCCGGATTTTTATTGTTTTCATTGAAGTAAACATAACCACGCGAAGTCGCGATGATTGGTTCACCTTTTGCTTTCAAAAGGGAAACATCCTGTACAATTACTTGTCGACTTACATTTGTCCGTTCCGCTAATATTTTCCCCGATAATGGTTTGCTGCCCTCTTTCAGCCAGGTCAAAATCAATTCCCTTCGTTCTTCTCCAAGCACTTTACTACCTTCCTCTTTCATCCCTTACCCTCCACTCATGCTAATTTGTAAACACAATGTCAAGCCACGTGTCAAGATGTTATCTCTAGTATACCAAACAAGTATGTAGCAAACACACTAAAAAAATGTTGCTTTTTCAATCCGTTTATGTAAATATATGTGTAAAGACATATGTAAAAATAAGCGTGGTTGATAATGGTACAGAAATCTATCAACCTATTTTCCATTATGTTCAATTGTTCACATGAAAGAGAGGGAGAAATAAACATGGGAAACAAAAAATCAACCTTAATTTGGGGAGCAATCATTGCCGTATTAATTGTGCTGGCCTACCTGCTTCCCTACACTGTAATGTCAGATGTCAAAGCCTGGTATGGAAGCTTTTTGATTTGGGGAATAATCGGGATACTTATTATCATCGCTACTATAATCGTCACAAAAGATTGGGGGAAAGAAGATTGAATACAACGATTGTTACTTGGGGTATTGCCATTTATATTATTCTAGCATTAGCGGTCGCTTTTATGTCACGGCGTGGTAAGCAGACGGATATGTCAGGATTTTTCCTCGGTGGACGCAAAATGAATGGCATCCTCTCCGCGTTAAGTTATAGTGCAACAACATACAGTGCGTTTATGCTGGTCGGGTTGGCTGGACTTACGTATCAAGGAGGTGTCGGTGCACTTGGATTTGAAATTGTCTATTTCACTGGAGTTACGCTTGTTGCTTTATTTGGACGGCGCTATTGGCTGGCCGGTAAAAAATTTGGCTATGTAACACCTTCCGAAATGGTTGGTGATCGGTATGAAAGCAAAGCGGCAGCTGCGGCAATTGCTCTTGTCAGTTGCTTGTTTCTTATTCCTTATTGCGCAGTTCAGCTTGCTGGGGTGGGCTATCTCCTGCAAGGTATTACAAACAATGCAATACCGTTCACTACAGGAGTCATTATCGCAACCGTGTTAGCCTTGCTATTTTCCTACACAGCAGGCATTCGTTCTGTTGTATGGACAGACTCCCTGCAAGCGGTCATCATGATCATCACGTCAACCATCGTCGTCCTGCTTTTGATTCACGGATTGGGTGGATTTGGGCAATTTTTTGACACGCTAAAAACAAATCATCCTGAATCCTTATCCGTACCTGGTAATGGCTATTTTGACTTTCTCACATTTCTCGGTTTGACACTGCCCTGGTTTTTCTTCAGTCTGTCAAATCCACAGGTGAGCCAACGGATGTTCATGCCTTCGTCGCTTAAAGGATTACGGCAAATGTTAATCGGCTTCTTATTATTTGGATTCATTTATACATTCGTATCCGTGTTATGGGGCTTTTCTGCATTGCAAATGTTTCCGGATCTTTCAACTGCGGACTTAGCAACACCGAAATTGTTGTCTTCTGATCTGATTCCGCCGATCCTTGGAGTTATCGTGATGGTTGGCATTTTGGCTGCCGCAGTTTCAACAATTGACTCGATTATGCTGACATTGTCATCCATGTTCGCTCGTGATGTCTATGGTAATTTTAAAAAACAGCCAAATGAATACAAACAATTACAAGTCGGAAAAATCGTCATCCCTATCATTGCGGTATTGGCTTTTGCATTCGCCGAATTAAAACTGGATTTAATCGCTGTCTTATCTGTCGCCGCGTCTTCCGGTTTAATTGTGGTAGTTCCATCTTTTTTCGGGACATTCTTTTGGAAACGCGGAACCGCTGCCGGTGTAATTTCCAGTGTATCACTTGGAGCTCTTATTGTGCTTGTTTTAGAATTCACTGGCACCAAACCATTAGGACTAGGCGCTGGCATTTGGGGGCTGCTCATTTCGACGATACTATTCATCAGTGTAAGCCTAATGACAAAAGCCCCAAAACAAAAAGCAACAGCATTTAAAAACCTTTAATTCAAGATGAGAGGGTTACTCGGCGGGACATGGGGACAGGCTTTCTTGTCCCTGTCTCCTCCCCTCTTAAAATATACTTAGGTCCCATTGTTTGGCGATGTGCCGTAGTAAGCGTATACCTGCTACACTGTTCCCTTTATCATCCAATGCAGGGCCATATACTCCAATCCCACATCCATCGATAAACGGTAATTCTTCCTCGCGAACACGAGGTGGAGCCACTGCCATGATCCCACCTGAAACACCACTTTTAGCAGGAATACCAACGTATGTCGCAAATTTTCCTGACGCATCATACATTCCGCACGTCAGCATTAATGCCTTGGCGATGCGAGCAACTTGCCGCGGAATAATTTCCTCTTCTGATTTAGGATCTTCCCCATCATTCGCGAGTATCATACCGATCCTTGCCAAATCATCAACCGTTGCCTCGATGGAGCATTGTTTAAAATACGTCTCTAACGTAATATTTAAATCTGATTCCAAAAAGCCGGTCTCCAACAAGTAATAACCAATTGCCCTGTTTCGCATCGAGGAATCACGTTCAGATTCATAAACATCCACATTAATCGCTGGACGATATCCAAGCATCATTTCCATCAAATCAAGGATTGGTTTTAATTTTTCATCGGATGTTTTTCCTTGTAAAATCGATGTAACGGTGATGGCACCTGCATTAATTAATGGATTAAACGGCTTTTTCAATTGCTTCATTTCCAAATGCATAATTGAATTGAATGCCTCACCTGTAGGTTCAACGTCTACCCGATCAAGCATATAGCCAACCCCTCGCTCCATACAGGCGGCAATGAAGCTTAGGACCTTAGATATACTTTGTACCGTAAACGGAACATTCACATCGCCAGAACGAATGGTCATTCCATTTCTCCCGATAATCGAAATACCTAAATTGTCTCGATTTGCCTCAGCCAGGATGGGTATATAAGAAGCTACTTCCCCTTCAGTCGTATGCTTCCGATAAAAGGATACCCAGTCATCCACATAATTTTCAAGCCATTCCTGCGTTAATTCCGTATTCCAATTTGCTGCTCCTTGGACCATACACTCACCTCACAATTATTGTATCTATGTAAAAATTCCCTGTTATAATCATACTTATGTCACCAAACGTGTATCGCTACATCTTCGCAGCTATATTTTTTACAAAGGGGATAATGTTATGCGGAACACGACCTGTTAATAGCATACCTATTTAAAATACTTCCTCATAAAACAGATTACAAAACTTAGGGAGAGGTAATCATATCATTGAAGTGATGGATAATTCAATCGAACATATCGGCTGAACAGGGAAAACTTGATTTTTGTCCGGCGACTTTTCATGTTCGTCCGGCGACTTTCTGCTTTCGTCCGGCGACTTTTCGCTTTCGTTCGGCGACTTTTCGCTTTTGTTCGGCGACTTTCCACTTTCGTCCGGCGACTTTCCGCTTTCGTCCGGCGACTTTCCACTTTCGTCCGGCGACTTTCTGCTTTCGTCCGGCGACTTTCCACTTTCGTCCGGCGACTTTCTGCTTTCGTCCGGCGACTTTCTGCTTTCGTCCGGCGACTTTCCGCTTTTGTTCGGCGACTTTCCGCTTTTATAAAAAAAGAGACTAACCGAAGCTAGTCCCTCAAAAATATCAATCTTATTTTCCAATAAATTGTTGTGTCCAGTAGTCTCCATCCGCAGCATATCCTACTCCAATATGCGTGAAGTCAGGATTTAAAATGTTGGCGCGGTGACCTTCACTGTTCATCCATGCATTGACTACTTCTTCAGGTGTACGTTGACCTCTGGCAATATTTTCACCAGCTGTGCGGTAGCTAATGCCATATGACTTCATCATATCGAATGGTGAGCCGTAAGTCGGGCTATTATGATCGAAATAACCATTTGCTTGCATATCGCGTGATTTTTCGCGAGCGACTCTACTTAACTCTAAATCTGCTTTAAGTGGTGATAAGCCCTGTTTTGCCCGCTCGTCATTTGTTAAATCCACAACCTGTTGCTCATATTGACTTAATTGAGGTAATTGTGATTGTGATTGATTATGTTGTTCTTGCTTATTAGCACCTGATTGTTGTGCTTGTGAATTTGTTTTTTCTGGTTGTTTTTGGGTTTTTTCAGGTTGCTCTTGTTTTGATTGTTCTTGCGTTTGCTTTGATTGTTCTTCGGTTTTCTTAGGTTGTTCCTGAGCCTTTTCTGACTGTTTCACATCGTGCTTGTTCTCGGCATGCGTTGCCTTTTTATTATTCCAATCCCAATTGATATGGTGTTTTTTAAAATAATTACTTAATAGATTACTAAAATCATCTTGTGAAAAGCTATTCCAATGTCCACCATTCACAGAATAATAGACTTTATATTGTTGACCCTGTGAATGATCAGTACTTGCTGATGCATCTACAGAGGATAATGAACCGCCAAATAATAATGCTGTCGATAATGCTGTAACGACCCCGATTTTTTTGAACATCTTGCTACACTCTCCTTTGGTTTTTGTTTTTGCAAAATAATCATAGCATGCATTTTTTGTAATAAAAGTGGAAGTCCTTACCAAATCTCGTTTACTAGAGATAGTTTACAAGTGAGTATAGCAAAAACCTTTTATTTATAGGAAAAATATCAATTCCTAATATCGGGCAAATAGGAAAATCCTCAATGGGTTGGAAAAACATACAAATAACTGGCTATTGACACGGATTTATTTTCGCCTGTTATATTACAAAATTATCAGATTTGTAATGATAATGTCACTTGATTTTTTCCTATTTATTGTTCCCGTTTGGCGCTATAACAGATGGATTTTCTTGTTAAATAACAAATAATGTAAAGTACTTATCTACCCCCATAAATTGTGTTATGGTATAGAAATGCTATACAAGAAAATTGTCATCATTGGAGGAGCTTATATGTTATCTAATGCCGAAATTGGAATAGATTTAGGTACTGCAAATATTCTTGTTTATTCAAAAACAAAAGGAATTGTCTTAAACGAGCCATCAGTTGTGGCCATCGATATTAATACAAAAAACGTCGTTGCTGTAGGTGCTGAGGCGAAAGAAATGGTAGGAAAAACACCACAGAATATTGTCCCAATCCGACCATTAAAGGACGGGGTCATTGCGGACTATGATATAACCGCACAAATGTTAAAGGAATTTTTGAAAAAGGTAAGCAAAAAAATGGGATTATCAATGCGGAAACCAACTGTTGTTGTATGCACGCCTTCTGGAAGTACAACGGTAGAGCGTCGGGCTATTCATAACGCCGTTTCAAGCTACGGTGCAAAACACGTTCATTTAATCGAAGAACCAGTTGCCGCTGCAATTGGTGCCGATTTACCAGTTGATGAGCCAATTGCCAATGTTGTCGTTGATATTGGCGGCGGAACTTCTGAAGTAGGCATCATTTCGTTCGGCGGAGTTGTTTCTTGTCAGTCTGTACGAATCGGCGGAGACAAAATGGATGAAGAAATCATTAATTACATCCGCAAAAAATATAACATTTTAATCGGTGAACGTACCGCCGAAAATATTAAAATGGAAATTGGTTACGCGTACCCCGATCATGATGAGGAAACGATGGAAGTCCGCGGCCGTGATATGGTAAACGGACTGCCTAAAACAGTAACCGTGTCATCAAAAGAAATTTACAACGCCTTAAAAGAATCCCTGCAACAAATATTAGAAGCAATCCGCGCAACATTGGAAAACTGCCCACCAGAATTAAGTGGCGATATTGTTGACAGAGGAATTGTATTAACTGGCGGCGGATCCTTATTAAACGGAATGAAAGATTGGCTCGCAAGTGAAATATTCGTTCCCGTTCACATTGCACCAAACCCACTTGAATCTGTTGCTATCGGGACAGGGCGCGCCCTAAAAATGATCACCAAACTACAAAAAGCAGCAAAATAATATCTGAATCGTGCATCCCAGTGTGGTGCACGATTTTATTTTGGGTCGATGTTCTCCCGCTCGGGTTGATGTTTCAGCATTCGGGCTGATGTTTCCCCATTCGGGCTGATGTTCTCTCGCTTCCGGTCGATGTTTCCGTATTCAGGTTGATGTTCTCTCGTTTCCGGTCGATGTTTCCCCGTTCGGGTTGATGTTCTCGCATTCGAGCTGATGTTTCAGCGTTCGGGTTGATGTTTCCGCGCTCGGGTTGATGTTTCAGCATTCGGGTTGATGTTCTCTCGCTTCCGGTCGATGTTTCCGCTTTCGGGTTGATGTTTCCGCGCTCGGGTCGATGTTTCTGCTTTCGGGTCGATGTTCTCTCGCTTCCGGTCGATGTTTCCGCATTCGGGTCGATGTTCTCTCGCTTTCGGGTTGATGTTTCAGCATTCGGGTCGATGTTTCCGCATTCGGGCTGATGTTTCCGCGCTCAAGCTAATATTTCCGCGTTCACTCCGATATTTCCACCTCGCACCGCTATCCCCCTCAGCCAAAACTCTCCAACTAATTTCCACCAGCATACCTCCATCCCAATCGACATTTCTCCACATTTTACACAGGCATTCGCATTTTTTAACTTTTTTCTAAAAAAATAAAGGATTTTATCAACGAAATGTGGAATGTATAGAATAAGCTTAGCGAGGTGACGTGCATGTATACAGTTATTAAAATCTATCGAGTTAATAAAATAAATAAACAACAGTTTTTAGATATTAATGAAAGAGCAAGTGAAATTTATTTGGCAAATGGCGCGTTGGAGGATACCACATATCTGGCTGACAATCTTAATGGACAGCAAGGTTACATGGGCTTGCTAGATATAATTAATGTTGCGGATGACGAATTGGTCTTCTTTGGTCAATCTGTTTACCGTAATAAATCCCATTTTGAAGATGTCAGGAACCATGTTAATGATGAGAAGGAACTTGACCAATTATATGATGAATTAACCAAAATTGTAGATTTTTCTAGAATAGTAAATGCTTCATTCACAACCGAAGATAAGAAATAACCTTCAACAAATTAAAAAGCATAATATTTTTCAAAAAGGCATTTACAAATTTTTCAGAATAAATTATACTGATAAGTAGAGAATCATGTTGAAACGTCTCCGCGTTCAATCACATGATCAGAGCTAATTCAGAGATGTGGACTACCACACAAGCTAGACATATAATTCCAACTAAAATTACACTGCCTAATCTGTTTACAGTTCTATTCCAGTCCTGTTCCAACAGATAAAAGCCAGTTCATTTTGACTGACAGCACGACTGTGGTCATTTTGGATTGGCTTTTTTTATTAACTTGAAAGGAGTGATGATATGGCTGGAGCACTTGAAAATATCAAAGTCCTTGATTTATCCCGTGTTTTGGCTGGTCCTTATTGTACGATGGTCCTTGGTGATCTTGGTGCAGAGGTGATCAAGGTGGAGGCGCCAGGTGGAAGTGACGATACCCGTAAGTGGGGTCCTCCTTTTGAAAATGGTGTGAGTGCCTATTATTTATGTGCGAATCGCAATAAAAAAAGTATAACTGTTAACCTTAAATCCTCAGCTGGTATCGAGGTTATTAAAAAACTTGTTCGTGAAAGCGATGTCATCATTAACAATTTTAAATCCGGTACCATGGAACGATTCGGTCTTGATTACGAAACACTCGCCAAAATTAATCCTGGGATTGTTTACTGCTCAATTACTGGATTTGGTGAAACAGGTCCATATCAAAACATGCCGGGATATGATTTTATTATTCAAGCAATGAGTGGCTTAATGAGCATTACTGGCGACAAAGATTCCGGTCCGCAAAAGCTTGGTGTCGCGATTACAGATATTTTAACCGGACTATATGCATGTATTGGCATCCAAGGGGCATTGCTCGAACGTACCCAATCTGGAAAAGGACAGAAACTGGATATTTCCCTTTATGATGCAGCGGTAAGTTCACTTGTAAATATTGGTAGCAATTATTTAATGTCAGGCAAAATTCCACAAGCGCTTGGTAACCATCATGCCAACATCGTTCCATATCAAACCTTTCTTACGGCTGATGGGGAAATGGTTATCGCTGTGGGGAACGACAATCAGTTTAAAGCGTTATGTGCCATTCTGGGAAAACCCGAACTTGCTCATGATGAACGGTACAAGACAAACCCGAATCGTGTACAACATCGGGAAGAACTGGTACCGCTATTGCAGGATGTTTTTTCCACGAAATCAACTGCTTATTGGCAAGAACAATGCAGACAAGGCAAGATTCCATGTGGACCAATCCAAAATATTGAAGAAGTTACGAACGATCCACAATTACAAGCAAGAAACATGTTTATTGAATGTGAGCACCCAACGGCTGGCCAGGTGAAAATGATTGGCAGCCCATTAAAACTTTCCCGAACACCAACGAAGGTAAAGCGCCACCCACCTGATGCTGGTGAACATACCGATGAAATTTTAACACAGTTGGGAATTACGAAAACAAATTAATTAGGAGATGATCAGATGAACTTTGATTTTTCAGAAGAACAAAATATGTTGCGAAATACGGTTAGAAACTTTGTTGACAAGGAAATAATGCCAAACATTGCGGAATGGGATCGGGATGGAACGTTTGACCCAACGCTTATGAAAAAATTAGCTAATCTTGGTTTAATGGGTGTCTGTATTCCTGAAGCATATGGTGGAAGTGGAATGGATTACAACGCGCTTGCCATTGTTTGCGAAGAACTAGAACGTGGCGATACCGCATTTCGTACCGCAGTTTCTGTTCATACAGGCTTAAATAGCATGTCTATTTTACAATGGGGTACAGAGGAGCAAAAACAAAAATATTTAGTACCACAAGCTAAAGGAGAAAAAGTCGGGGCATTCGGCTTAACCGAACCTGGAGCGGGATCTGACGTTGCTTCCTTGCAATCAACAGCTGTGAAAGATGGCGATCACTATATTTTAAATGGTCAAAAAACGTGGATTTCCTTGTGTGACACGGCGGATCATTTTCTTGTTTTTGCCTATACAGATAAATCAAAAAAACATCACGGTATTTCTGCATTTATTGTGGAGCGCGAGTGGGAAGGTTTTTCTTCTAAAGGAATCAAAGGAAAATTAGGCATTCGTTCTGGTAATACGGGTGAATTATTCTTTGACAATGTTCGTGTACCAGCAGAAAACCTACTTGGTGAAGAAGGAGAAGGATTTAAAATTGCCATGGCCTCATTAGACAATGGACGCTTTACGGTTGCATCTGGGGCATGCGGACAAATCATGGCATGTCTGGAAGCAAGTGTGAAGTATTGTCATGAACGGGAAACATTCGGTAAGGAAATTGGTCGCCACCAACTTGTACAGCAGATGATTGCTAACATGGAAGCAGGCCTGCAAATGAGCCGCTTACTTGTTTATCGTGCTGGCGAATTGAAAAACCAGGGCAAGCGCAATACAAGAGAGACATCACTGGCAAAATGGCAAGCATGTGACTTTGCTAACAAAGCTGCTGATGATGCTGTTCAAATTCACGGTGCATATGGTTATTCTGATGAATACCCTGTTGAGCGCTATTTACGTAACTCGAAGGCACCTGTCATTTATGAAGGAACGCGCGAAGTTCATACCGTTATGCAGGCGGAATACGTACTAGGCTATCGTAAAGATAAACCATTGAATAAAATGCTGCCTGCATGGGAAAAAGAAAAGTTAATTTCCAAATAGTTGTTCATTTCCGCATCTTGCTTGTACTAGTTTCATATACTCGGATGTGGCAAGATGCGATTCTTCTTACTAGAATTCAAGGAGGAAAATTATATGATCGATACACTCGTTCAAAGTATTTTTATCAATGGTAAATGGCAAAATGCGGAAACAGATAAAACGACAACCGTTTACAATCCCGCAACATTAGAACCTGTCGCAGAAGTAGCAGATGGCGGAGAAGACGAAACAAATAAGGCAATTGCTGCTGCTTCCACCGCTTTTTCAACATGGAGTGAGCTAACCGGACGTAAGCGATCAAAAATTTTATACAAAGCACATCAGCTCATGTTAGAAGAAACCGATCGTTTAGCGAAACTACTTACAAGCGAACAAGGCAAACCCTTAAAAGAGGCAAAAGGTGAAATTAAAGGTGCCGCTAATTTTCTACTATGGTATGCAGAAGAAGCTAGCAGAAGTTATGGAGAATGGATTCCGTCTTCGATTAAATCAAAGCGTATGTTGGTTATGCCGCAACCAGTTGGTGTTGTCGGTGCCATTACGCCATGGAATTTCCCTGCATCGATGATTACTAGAAAAATTGCACCGGCCCTCGCAGCAGGCTGTACAGTTGTTTTGAAACCAGCACCAGAAACACCATTATCAGCAATTGAAATTGTAAAAATTCTAGAACGTGCCGGCATGCCGAATGGTGTCGTTAATCTCGTTACTGGTGATGCTGAAGCAATTGGAAATGCAATGTTGACAAATAAGGATGTCCGCTTAATTACATTTACTGGATCAACCAAGGTTGGAAAATACTTAATGCGTGAAAGTGCCGAACATGTGAAAAAACTATCACTAGAACTTGGTGGACATGCGCCAATCATCGTGTTTGATGATGCCGATTTGGAAAAAGCCGCCAACTTATCATTGGCAAGCAAATTCAGAAATAATGGGCAAACATGTATCTGTGCAAACCGGTTATATGTCCATGAATCGGTAAAAGATAAATTTACAAAAATACTGACGGAAAAGGTAAAACAGCTTAAAATCGGCTCAGGACTAGATGAGGGCACCGATTTAGGTCCATTAATAAACGAGCAGGCATCAATTAAAGTCCAGGCTCACCTTGATGACGCTGTTGAAAAAGGCGCACAAATCATTTGTGGTGGAACAAAATGGGATGGTGAGTTAAACGGATATTTTTATCAACCAACCGTTCTTTCGGGAATCACGGATGATATGCTGGTTATGAATGAAGAAACATTCGGACCAATCATCCCAATCCAACCGTTTTCTGATGAAGCAGCTGTTATTAACAAAGCGAATGATACGGATTACGGCCTTGCAGCATATATTTTTACGGAAAAAACAAATCGTGCCATTAGCGTTTCAGAAAAACTGGACTATGGCATTGTCGGTGTAAATGATGTATTCCCTGCCGTTGCCGAGGCTCCATTTGGCGGTGTAAAACAGTCCGGAATTGGCAAAGAAGGCGGACACTACGGCATGGAGGAATTTCTCGAGAGGAAATTTGTTTCGATGGGGATTTAGTTTAAATAATTCACCACCTTGTAGCGGCCGGGGTGCGCGACTTCTCGGCCGGAGTGCGCGAATTCCTGGCCGAGGTGCGCGACTTTTCGGCCGAGGGGCGCGACTTTTCGGCCGAGGTGCGCGACTTCTCGGCCGGGCTGCGCGACTTTTCGGCCGAGGTGCGCGACTTCTCGGCCGGGCTGCGCGACTTCTCGGCCGGAGGGCGCGACTTTCAGGCCGGGGTGCGCGACTTCTCGGCCGAGGGGCGCGACTTTTCGGCCGAGGGGCGCGACTTTTCGGCCGAGGTGCGCGACTTCTCGGCCGGGCTGCGCGACTTACTGGCCAGGGTGCGCGACTTCTCGGCCGGGGTGCGCGACTTTTCGGCCGAGGTGCGCGACTTCTCGGCCGGAGTGCGCGAATTCCTGGCCGAGGTGCGCGACTTTTCGGCCGAGGTGCGCGACTTTTCGGCCGAGGTGCGCGACTTCTCGGCCGAGGTGCGCGACTTCTCGGCCGGGCTGCGCGACTTTTCGGCCGAGGTGCGCGACTTTTCGGCCGAGGTGCGCGACTTCTCGGCCGGGCTGCGCGACTTACTGGCCGAGGTGCGCGACTTTTTGGCGTTATCGCGCAACCCTTACACCTACCAGGCAACACCTTCAATCAAGCTTCCAGCGCATTATGATATTGCTCATACTGCTTATACAAATCGTTCAACGCAGATTCTAATGCATTACCGGCTTTCCCCAAATAATGCTCTTTGACTTCTTGAACAGGCTTCTCAATTCCGTCCTGTAAGCTATAGCCACGTAAAAGCTGCTGCACATATTCCCTTCCATGCAGCGTTGCCAATGTACAGCCAGCCGTTACGATAACCCCATATTTTTTATCAATTTCCGCTGTTATTGTTAATGTGTCATAAATACTTTTCGCCGCCATTCCGGATGGCAATCTAGCATGTCCTGCTATAAATACCGTATTCATTACCTATGTCATCCTCTCCAAAGTCTTAACTGCCGAAACCTGCACCACGGTATCCTAATTTTTCGGAGATAGCGTGTGCTGTTTTTTTCGATTTTGTTTTAATAAATGTAAGATTATCTCCGTCAAAATGACTCGATAACCCACTAATGGTTAACGCTGCAATAACTTGGGCCCGATGATCATAAATCGGATAAGATATTCCCGTTGTATCAGCGTCTTGTTCCCCTATACTATAAGCATATCCCTCTTGACGTATCTTTTCCAGTTCATTTTTCAAACTTTTTCGATCAATCGGATTATGACTACCAAAATAATACAGCTCCCCTTGACCTAAAACTTTTTCTTGCATTTCTTGAGATAGAAAAGCAAGCAGCAGTTTGGGTCCTGACCCCATATACAAAGGAGAGCTCTTCCCAATTCTAGTATAAAGACGTAATGCCCTTGTGCTTTCTACTTTTTCAATGTAGGTAGCCTCGTTTTGATTGACGATGACTAGGTGAATGACTTCATTAATTTCCTGTGCCAACTCTTCCATATCCGGTAAGGCAATGCCCCTTAACTCTAGTTGATCGGAAACAATTTGACCTAATTCGAGTAGCTTAAGTCCTAACCGATAACGGCTGTCGTGCTCATTTTCCTTCGTCTTATATAAAAAATTGCATGATTCCAATGCCGATAACAGCCGATATGCAGTTGGCTTCGGCATATCAGCTTTATTCGATATTTCCTTTAAGGTTAATTCCTCATTGTCCTCGGTAAATAAATCGAGTAGTTTTAATGCCTTGATGACACTCTGATTCATGATTATTTGACTCCTTCTCATTTTTAACAATCTTTTTCAGAAAAAATCTCCCCCTACCAAGATAAGTAGAGGGATAAATGGTTAACTATTTACATGTGCTTTTTCAGGATTGCCCGTTTCTTTAATGTGTACGTCGCGTTTCGCCATTTCTTTGATGTACGTGTCCCCTGTCACGATCTGTTCTGGCGGATAAACACCTCTTTTAGAGATTGTACCACTCGCAATCATTTGTGCAACAACGGAAATCGTGTTTGCCGTAGCACGAGCCATTGCAGTAACATTTGTTTCCCTGTCCTTATATGTTGTCATTTCAAACGTGTGTGTAGCTGGTTTTCCATCCTTTTCACCGGAAACTAGTATTCTTAACAATACCGCATCATCTTTATCTTTCAAATCAACGATCGGATCAAGCACTTTTAACAATACTTCCCGTGGATTGATCGATTGACCATTTACATCTACTTGATAATCCATTCGTGTTAAATTCAAATCTACTAGCAGTTTGAATTTCTCGGCATGGCCCGGGTAACGGATTGTTTTGTATTCTAATGTTTTTAAATCTGGATAAGAAATCGATAATGTTGATGTTCCGCCAGATGTGTGAAAAGCTTCCAGTGGCCCGAATTTCTCAAAATGAACTTTTTCCACTTCCGATAGTGATGGTATTTCTTGCTTTACACCGTCTCTAATAATCAAGGATGGATCTGTGTAGTGATCAAAAACCCCTTCCATGGAAAAGACATGGTTATATTCAAATGGCGGCTCAGGTCGTACAGGGATTCCGCCGACATATAATTTAACCGATTCTGCTTTATCCAATTTGCTTACCCCGTGACCAGACAAGATGTTAATCATCCCTGGTGCCACACCTAAATCTGGAATCAATGTCACCCCAGCAGCTTTTGCCTCTTCTTGGAGTGCTAACACTTTATCTGTCATATGACCAATATGGCCCCCAAGATCAACTGAATGAACGCCTACTTTAATTGCTGTTTTCGCAACAGTTTCATTAAAGGAATAGAATAATGCGTTAATGATAACATCAAATTGTATCATATAATTTGCCAGTTCTTCCTCATTACTAGCATTCACTTGGTAGGCTGTTAGTTTAGGAGAATGCAATGATTCACAAACCTGTTTTGCTCTAGCAAAGTCAATGTCTGCCAAGCCTACTTCAGCTACACCTTCACTTGATACCAAATCACGTGCAGCTTCTTTTCCCATTAAACCAGATCCTAATACACCTATTTTCATCCAATCCACTCCTTGTATAAGTTTCGTTCGTTCATTTAGGCCCTTTTCATAATATTTGTTGCTTTTTAATTTCATAGTTGATATAAAATGCGCAGTAAGTGTTATGTTGGTTTCACATTGTTTGTTGCTCTCTGCCCCGCAGCCCGTATACACTTCGCTTTCCGGGGGCGGCTGGAGAGCCTCCTCGTGCTGGCGCACTGCGGGGTCTCACCTATGCCTCTCATCCCCCAGGAGTCTACGTGTATTTCCTTCGCTGGTCTAAAGCAATCTTCATAGTAGCTTCGTATTTTCTTCCTCATTAAACTAACTTTCTATTTAAGTGCGAAGACTCCACAAAATGTTGACTTCATGGGCTGTGTCAACTCATTAATCAAAAAGTCTCTACCAGCGGAAGCAGAATACGTAGACTCCTGTGGGAACAGCACGTGTCCGAAGACCCCGGAAGAAGCGTTCTTTGCTTCTGAGGAGACTGAGGCCGTGCCCACGGAAAGCGAAGTATTCTGCTGGAGCGAATTCAAGCTCTAATGCCACATTAGAGTTCCAAAAAGGAAATTTCACTATGTCGTATTTTATATATGTTGTAAAAAAACAATCTTTTAGTAATCGGCCTTTATTTAAAAATGAATGATAGTAAACATAAATGAATCTACTAATTTCTGAAATATTATTTTTACTCCACATCGATTTGTGCGCGTTGAAGTTTTCCACTAAAATCAACATAGACAGCTTTCCACTCTGTAAACACGTCAAGTGCTGCTACGCCAGAATCGCGGTGCCCGTTTCCTGTACCTTTTGTTCCACCAAACGGCAGATGAATTTCCGCGCCGGTTGTACCAGCGTTTACATAGATAATACCTGTATCAAGATCACGCTGTGCTTTAAACACACGATTCACATCAGCCGTAAAGATGGAGCTCGACAAGCCATATGTTACTCCATTATTCACTTCAATAGCTTCCTCAAAACTTTTAACAGGAATCAGGGAAACGACCGGGCCAAATATCTCCTCTTGTGCAATCCGCATATCCGCTGTTGCATCCGCAAACAATGTTGGAGCGAAATAATGCCCTTTGCTGTGATCACCTTCATCCATAACATAACCGCCAGCAAGCATTTTGGCTCCTTCACTTTTACCAATTTCGATGTAATGTTTAATCTTTTCAAGTCCCGCCTTATTAATAATTGGTCCAACTTTAATCGACTCATCAAGTCCATTACCGATTGTTAATTTTTCCATTTCGACAAGTAACCGTTCCGCTAACCGTTCCTTTATCGACTCGTGTACAATGACACGACTACATGCTGTACAACGCTGTCCGCTTGTTCCAAAGGCACTCCATAGAATTCCTTCCACAGCTAAGTCTAAATCAGCATCATCCATGACAATCACAGCATTTTTTCCACCCATTTCAAGTGAAACCTTTTTCAATTGCTGGCCGCACTTGCCGGCAATATTCCGTCCAGTGTCATTTGATCCGGTAAACGAAATCACTCGGATATTATCATGCTCAACCATCGCATCGCCAACTTCAGATCCAGAACCGAATACAACGTTCATAACCCCTTTTGGCAGCCCAGCCTCTTCCAAAATCTTCGCAAGCTCAAATGCCATAATTGGTGTTTCAGTTGCTGGTTTCCAAACGACAGCATTCCCTGCTACGATTGCCGGAAAGGACTTCCATGTGGCAATGGCAATTGGAAAATTCCATGGTGTAATAATGCCAACAACCCCAACTGGAGAGCGCACACTCATCGCGAATTTATCCTTTAGCTCAGAAGGTGTTGTTTGACCGAATAAACGGCGTCCTTCTCCAGCCATATAAAAGGCCATATCTATTCCCTCTTGTACTTCTCCACGTGCTTCCTCGATGACTTTTCCATTTTCCATTGTTAGCAATTGCGATAATTTCTCTTTCCGTTCTTTCATCAAATTACCAACGCGAAATAGCACCTCTGCACGTTGTGGTGCGGGTACTAAAGCCCACTCTTTTTGTGCCTGTTTAGCAGCTGAAACTGCATTATTTACGCTATCCTTATTTGATAATGGAACATGAACGACCGTTTCTCCTGTCGCTGGGTTAACCACTGGTGTTGTTTTGTTTGGTTCCAACCATTCCCCGTTAATAAAGTTCTTAAGGCTTTTTACTTCTAATAATGTTTCTGCCATGAAAATTACCTCCTTTGATTATTTCTATTTAAAGTTTTTAACCCACTACTTTTTAGAACGCTCACGTATCTCTTTAATCGTTGATGATACGGAGATTTGTTCTTTACTGGTGATAATTTCAATTACAGTTGGCTTATTATTTTGCAATGCATGATCTAGAACTTCTGAAAATTCATCCAGTGTGTTCGTTGTAAACCCTTCAGCTCCAATACTTTTAGCCAAATCTGCAAAGGATACATGACCCAAATCAGTTGCCATTACTTTTTCCGGGTAATGCATTTCCTGGTGCATGCGGATCGTTCCATACATATTATTATTAAACACGAGACTTATGACCGGAATGTTATATCGGACCGCAGTTTCCAATTCCTGAACTGTCATCATGAAGCCGCCATCACCTGACAGGGAGACAACCTGTTTATTTGGAAAAGCAAGTTTCGCGCCAAGTGCTGCTGGCATTCCATATCCCATCGCTCCTGACGTTGGGCCAACATACGTATGTTTCTCCGTAAATGGATAAAACGCGTGAAGCCATCCGGCGAAATTGCCTGCATCATTTGTGAGAAGTGCGTGTTTAGGCAATTTATCTTTTAGCAACACCATAATTTGTTTATTGATCACATCTTCATCCGTTGCCGTTAACTGGCTAATCGATTCATAAGCCATGCGCCGCTCCTCAGTCCAAGTTTTCCAAGACGGGTTTACCATTAGAGACACCATACGTTTCAGTGCTTCCTGAAGATCCGCAACAATCCCAAGGTCCGGTGCATACACTTTTCCAATCGTGGCATCATCAATATCGATATGAATTAGTTTTTTACTTCCACGCAGAATTTGATAATCCTGCGTAGTAACTTCTGATAGGCGTGTGCCGAGTGCCAATATCACATCAGCCTCTGCAACGGTCTGCAGGACTTTTTTATTCGTTCCAAGTCCAAGATGCCCAACATATAATGGATGGTCATTCGGAAAAGCATCATGCCTGCGAAATGCTGCGGCAACTGGTATTTGGTATTTCTCAGCAAACTCCTGTAGTGTTTCTTCAGCCTGCGAACTTTTAACACCACCACCGGCAATAATTAATGGATGGCGTGCACCCTGTAAAAGTTGATCCATTCTGCCAATTTCATCATCTGAAGGCGCTGGTTTTGGCTTTGTTATCCCCGGACCAAACGTCATATTGGCAGCTGTTGGCAAAACATCTTCTGGCAATGAAACAATGACAGGTCCAGGCCTTCCAGTTTGGGCGATGCGGAATGCTCGTTGCACAATCTCTGGCATTCGTTCAGGATCTTTTATCTCAACTGCCCATTTAGCAATAGGTTGGAAATAACGATCTAAATCAACTTCCTGAAATCCTTCCCTCCCCCTGAACTTGCTATGTACCTGCCCTAAGAATACAACCATTGGAGTTGAATCTTGGTAGGCGGTATGAACACCTATGGAAAGATTTGCAGCTCCGACTCCCCTTGTTGCCAGTACCACACCAGGTTTTAACGCAGACTTTGCATAGCCTTCTGCCATAAAGGCTGCACCACTTTCATGTCTTGTAGAAATAACACTAATAGATGCCTCATCATACAACGCATCTAAAACAGGTAAATAACTTTCCCCTGGAACACAAAAGACGTTGGTAATGCCTTCGATCTTCATACATTCCACAATGGCCTGAGCACCTGTTAGCTTTTGGACCCTTTGTGGACTAAATTCTGTATTCACTATTCGATCACCCCCTGTAAATCCAGCGCCTCTATTCTTCTCACCACTTCCTCCAAACGTTCTGTTGACACAGATAAAGCGATCCGAATAAACCCTTCCCCTGAAGGTCCAAAAGCTGTACCCGGTGTCACAATCACGCCCGCTTCATCAAGCATCTTGTTTGCAAAACCAACAGATGTAAATCCATTCGGTACATGCGCCCACAGGAAAATGGATCCTTTAGGCTTTTCCGCATATATCCCTGCTTTTTTTAACGCAGCATATAATTTTTCCATGCGCAGTTCATATGTTTTATTATTTGCTGCAACTGCTGATAAATCACTTTTCAATGCAGTTGCAGCAGCCTTTTGAATTGGGAGGAACTGGGATGTGTCAAGATTACTTTTCAAGGTTGCTAATGCTTGAACAATCGTCTCATTTCCGACAATATAACCTATCCGCCATCCAGTCATACTGAAACTCTTTGACAATGAACCAAATTCAACAGCCCACTCTTTAGCATTGGGCACTTGCATCACACTTGGAGCTTTATACCCTCCAAATGTGACCAAATCATAGGCTGCATCATGCGCGAGTAACACATTGTTTTCCCGGGAAAATGCAACCGCTTCCAAAAATGTATCTAAATGAATGGTTGCTGCTGTTGGATTACTTGGATAGTTTAACAGCATTAACTTTGCACGTTTTTTGTCAGCAGCCGATAAGTGATCAAATAGAGGTACATATCCATTTTTGGTATCAAGTGGCAACCGGACACTTTCTCCACCAGCTAAGTGAACGCTAGTACGATAGACCGGATAACCAGGATCTGGAACCAATACAGCTTCGCCAGGATTGATAACGGCTTGAATCAGATTCGCAATCCCCTCTTTTGAACCGATCAATGCCAATATTTCTGTGTCTGGGTCTAAATCAACCCCATAGTGCCTTTGATAAAATTCCGCCACTGCCTCCTTAAATTCTTGGCTGCCACTATATGGCGAGTAGCGATGGTTAGCTGGATCTTTCGCTTCTTTAGCAAGCTTCTCAATTACAAACTTAGGTGTTGGTAAGTCTGGTGCACCAATTCCTAAATCAATCACATCAACTCCCTTTGCCAAGAGCTCCGTTTTCCTTTTCTGAAATTCAGCAAATAGATATGGTGGTAAATCTTTCACTTTGTCAGAAACAAACGACATCATCCGTCCTCCTATTTCATTAATTGAAACGGCATTTCATATAATTCTGATACTAGTGTAAATCAACTTTTTAAAATTTGCAACAGTTGATAATTAACAGAAAATAAATCATACTAAAATCCTATTGCGCAATTGTTTCATCCACTGTTTCCACGTTATCAAGCCTTTTAGCAAAAAGGAAAAACAAAACTAATCCAATGATAACGGCTAACAGTCCAATCCATACATTACCAAATATTCCTAAGACAATATACCCTATACCAGCAATCCCAGCTGCTACTAACGCATATGGAATCTGGGTTGTTACATGATCAATATGATGACAGCTAGAGCCCGCTGATGAGAGAATGGTCGTATCCGAAATTGGTGAACAGTGATCACCAAATACTGCACCAGCTAATACAGCCGCTAACATTGGCAAGATAAGTGACACGTCTGCTACAGCAGCAATCTCACCGGCAATTGGCAATAAAATTCCAAATGATCCCCATGAAGTCCCCGTTGAAAAAGCAATGAAACCAGCAATAATAAACATGATGAATGGTAAGAACATCAAGCTAATATTGGCATTATCCACAACTCCTGCCAAATATTCACCTGTACCTAGTTCACCAATTAAAAAGACAATTGCCCAGGCAAAAATTAAAATAGTAAAGCCGGGAAGCATCGACTTTATGCCTTCAAACAACCCAATTCCAAAATGTTTCGGCGTTAATTTCCCATTAAAAATATGATTTAAAAACAAGGTGAATGTGACAGCTAGACCGATTAAGCCACCATAGAGCAATGCCACTGATACATCAGCACTACCAAAAATGTTAATCAGTGTTTTATCACCCTCTACAGCACCACGCCCGTTTAAATAGATGGCGACAAGGGTTGCGACAAATAGAACGGCGATTGGTACAACGAGATCTCTAATTTTCCCCGAATCACTTGTTGGTAGGTTCGATTCTGTGTCCACTGCCTCTTTATTCGCTGGATCTAACACTTCTCCCGTTTGAATTGCCCTTTCTTCATGAAGCTTCATTGGTCCAAAATCTACTTGACGGATGGCGATTATCAAAACAACCCCTAATGCTGACCATACATAAAAATTCATCGGAATAATTTGCAAAAATGCACCAAATGCCGTATGTCCTGTCACACTTTGTGCCGCAAAAACGGTTCCGAGTATCCCAATAATGTAAGCCCCCCAGCTTGACACAGGTGCAATCACACAAATTGGTGCAGAAGTGGAGTCAACAATATAAGCCAATTTCGTACGTGAAATACGATGCTTATCTGTGACAGGCCTTGCTACCTGCCCAACTGTTAAACTATTGAAATAATCATCTACAAAAACAATTACCCCGAGAACCATGGTCATGATTTGTGCACCGGCCCTTGTTTTAACACGGCGGATCATCCAATCACCAAACGCCTTCGTTCCACCCATTATGCTAACAAAGGCGGTTAGAACACCAAGCATCAATACAAATAACAGAATATAAACATTCCACGTATTCACTGCTCCCCCATCGACAAATACACCTTTAAACGCTTCCCATACTAAACCAAGTGATTCTCCCACATGAAAACTGCCAATAAAAAAAGCTGACGCAACAATCCCGACACCAAGTGATAACAATACCCGCTTCGTGAGCAGCACCATGATAATCGCGAGTATTGGTGGAACTAACGACCAAATCGTGTTCTCCATGGGTCAACCTCCCTATTTTTATTCCCACTTAAAAATGGGATCCAACGAACACACCACCCCCTTTATGTAAGTGCTTACATTTTAAGCTATTCCCTGTATTCTATACTTAATCACATAATCCTCTTTTAATACGGAATATTTTTTATATTTTTTCAATATTTGTGTTTTTGACACAAGCTGAGTCGCGCTTTATAGTTTAATTAGTTGGAATATTTAGCAAGGAAAAAATGGGGTGTAGTAAATGAATACGAAAAAAAGTTATGCACAGTATCTCGATCAACAAGATGTGTTAAAGGATTTTCGCAATGAGTTTTATGTTTCCAATCAGACAATTTATTTCGACGGAAACTCATTAGGGCTTCTTTCAAAGCGTGCTGAACAGACAGTCGAATGGTTAATGGAGTCATGGAAAAAGTATGCAATTAATGGGTGGACAGAGGGAAGTCATCCATGGTTTTATTTATCAGAAACACTAGGGGAACAAATGGCACCGCTTGTTGGAGCAGATCCAGAAGAAGTTATCGTCACGGGCTCTACCACAACCAACCTGCATCAGCTCGTTGCTAGTTTTTATCAACCTAGTGGAAGACGGACGAAAATTCTAGCGGATGAACTGAACTTCCCATCTGATATTTATGCTTTGAAGAGTCAGTTACATTTAAAAGGTTATGATTCTAGCAACCATTTCATTCAGGTACAAAGCAAAGATGGCAATACTTTAAATACAAACGACATTATCGCTAACATGACCGATGATGTTGCGCTAATTGTGCTTCCTGGCGTGCTTTATCGTAGCGGCCAAATTTTAGATATGAAAACCATAACGAGGGAAGCACATAAACGGGGAATTTTAATCGGCTTTGATTTGTGCCATTCGATCGGCTCGATTCCCCACCAGTTATCGGACTGGGGTGTTGATTTTGCCTTTTGGTGTACATATAAACATTTAAATGGCGGACCTGGCAGTGTTGCTGGACTTTACGTAAATAAGCGGCACTTTGGAAAAGATCCTGGCCTTGCTGGTTGGTTCAGTTCGAATAAAGAAAAGCAATTTGACATGGAACATACGCTAACACCCGCTGAACATGCTGGCGCCTATCAAATTGGTACACCACACGTATTAAGTACCGCTCCATTACTTGGTGCACTAGATTTGTTTCAGGAAGCAGGCATAAAGCGGATACGAGAAAAGTCACTACGTTTAACCAACTACTTCATGGAATTAATTGAAAACAAATTGGCAGGGTATGGCTTTACCATCACAAATCCAAAAGATGATGCGACACGTGGTGGGCATATCTTTTTAGAACACAAGGAAGCAGCCAGAATTTGCAAGGCACTAAAAGCAGATGGTGTTATTCCTGATTTCCGTATGCCAAATGGGATTCGCCTTGCCCCTGTTGCACTATATAACACGTTTGAAGAAGTTTGGAAAACAGTCCAGATACTCCAAACAATTATGAAAGAAGAGCGCTTTAAGAAATATGAAAATTTAAGAGGTGTTATTGCATAATGACAAATTGGATGGATATTTCACAGCCTTTAACTAAACAAATCGCGCATTGGCCTGGCGACACCCCTTTCTCCTATGATTTAACGTACTCGAAAACAGAGACAGGATCTGTAAATATTGGCCAAATCACGACCAGTGTTCACACAGGTACACATATCGATGCCCCCTATCACTTTGATGATAACGGTACGACTGTCGACCAATTGGATGTAAACCTATATGTTGGAAAAGCTGTCGTGCTTGATGTGAGTCATGTCGATACCATAACACCAGAAGTGTTGCAGACTTATGAATGGGATGATGGGATAACGCGTGTATTACTAAAAACAAATCTGTCAAATAACCCAGCCCGTTTTCCAGAAAGCATGCCCGCTTTAGACCCAGAAATAGCAATTTTTTTACATGAAAAAGGGGTGAAATTGCTTGGCGTTGATATGCCTTCTGTTGATGCACCGGACAGCAAGGAATTGGATACACATCATGCATTACATAAAAACGGCGTTCACATTTTAGAAAATATCATGTTAGACAATGTGACACCTGGAATTTATGAGCTAATTGCGCTGCCGCTCGCTATTCATGGTGCAGATGGCAGTCCGGTCAGAGCCGTCATCAAGCCGGTTGAATAAGGGTTGGTTAAATGAGGACACCATTAAAAAGGAGACGATAGCATGACAGATTCTGCTAATACGTTTAAATCAGAGAAAAACATTCATACTGATTTTCAAGAAAAAATGACATATGGTGATTATTTACAGCTTGATACATTGTTATCCAGTCAAAAACGATTATCCGACCATCATGATGAAATGCTGTTCATTATTATTCACCATGTAAGTGAACTTTGGCTAAAATTAATTATCCACGAAATAAAGGGAGCCATTCAAATGATTGAACAGGATGAGCTACAGTCATCATTTAAAATGCTTTCCCGCGTTTCTAAAACTCAAACGCAAATCATTCAAGCCTGGGATGTCTTATCAACCCTAACACCGGCAGAATATATGGAATTTCGAGATTCGTTAGGTAATGCATCCGGTTTCCAATCCTATCAATATCGTTTAGTTGAATTTGTACTCGGCTATAAAACGCCCTACATTATGAAAATTTATAAAAAGGATCCGGAGGTATATGCCATCTTGGAAGAAGCTTACACGAAACCGGGACTATATGATGTCGCCATCCAAGCACTAGCTCGTAATGGTTTTCCAATCAACGACACCGTACTAAATCGTGATTTTTCCAAAACCTATCAAAGGGATGCGTCAGTCGAAAATGCGTGGCTCCGAGTATATCAAGATGTCGACTCTCACTGGGAGCTATACCAGTTAGCCGAGAAGCTCGTTGATATTGAAGACTGGTTTCAACAATGGCGCTTCCGTCATATGAAAACAGTCGAGCGAATCATTGGGCATAAAAAAGGCACCGGTGGATCGTCTGGTGTTGGTTATTTGAAAAAGGTGTTGGACCATTATTTCTTCCCTGAATTATGGGAGATTCGAACGAAAATATAATGTACCCTTTTGCGCTGTACCGATTTTGTGCGGTACAGCCTTTTGCTGGGCGCGCGTGACTATTTGGCCGAAATGCGCCACTTTCACGGGGGGATGTGCGTTCGTTCGGCGACTTTTCGCTTTTGTCCGGCGACTTTCCGCTTCCGTCCGGCGACTTTCCGCTTCCGTCCGGCGACTTTTCGCTTTCTTTCGGCGACTTTCCGCTTTCTTCCGGCGACTTTCGGCGTTCGTCCGGCGACTTTTCGCTTCCGTCCGGCGACTTTCCGCTTCCGTCCGGCGACTTTCCGCTTCCGTCCGGCGACTTTTCGCTTTTGTCCGGCGACTTTCCGCTTTTGTCCGGCGACTTTCGGCGTTCGTCCGGCGACTTTCCGCTTCCGTCCGGCGACTTTCGGCGTTCGTCCGGCGACTTTCCGCTTTCTTCCGGCGACTTTTCGCTTTTGTCCGGCGACTTTCCACCGGGCGTGCGCGGACTTCCTAGCTGAAGTGCGCGACTTTTCGACCAACGTGTACAACTTTTGGCCTAGGATGCGCATAAATTGATTCCCACTTCCACTTGCGCTTGTACAGCAAATAGTGGTATTTTTAATGTTAAACCATTGCAAATAAGGGAGGCATAGTATGCAGAAAAAAGCAGATCAATGGTCATCAAAAATTGGCTTTATTTTATCATCAGCCGGTGCCGCAATTGGCCTTGGTGCAATATGGAAATTCCCGTATATGACCGGTATGAATGGTGGTGGCGCATTTTTTCTATTATTTATTGGGTTTACAATTATCATTGGTCTCCCTTTATTGATCGCAGAATTCATTATTGGTAGAGGTGCACAAAAGGAAGCTGTTAGCGCCTATAAAAAGCTTGCACCAAATAGTGGTTGGTCGATTGTGGGTAAGTTAGGCGTATTTGGTGCCTTTATCTTGATGTCGTTTTATAGTGTTGTTGGCGGATGGGTACTCATCTACAGTGCGATGTCGATACCCGGTTTAATTATCAAGGATTCAGCAAATTACGGGGAATTATTTGCGACCATAACTGGCAATCCTGGCATAACAATATTGGGACTTGGATTATTTATGATCATAAATATAATTGTTATTTCATTTGGTATCAAAAATGGAATCGAAAAAGCAAGTAAACTATTAATGCCATTATTATTTGTATTTTTTATCGTATTGGTGGTCCGTGCCGTGACATTTGAAGGCGCATCAGAAGGACTAGCATTTTTCTTGCAACCGGATTTTTCTAAATTAACGGGCGACAGCGTATTATACGCACTTGGGCAGTCATTCTTTTCACTTGCTGTTGGCATCTCCGTAATGGTTACATATAGCTCCTATTTAAACAAAGATGTTAGCCTGCCAATGTCTGCTGGCTCTGTTTCGATCATGAACATTTTCGTATCTTTATTGGCAGGATTAGCCATTTTTCCGATTGTTTTCTCATTTGGACTTGAACCTGCACAAGGGCCTGGGTTATTGTTTGTGGTCTTGCCAGAAGCATTTGCGCAGATGCCCTTTGGCGAACTATTCTTAAGCTTGTTTCTGCTATTATTTTTATTTGCTGTTCTGACATCGTCCTTTAGCATGCTAGAAATCATTACGTCAGCATTTACAGCAAACAAGCAACGCTCACGTATCAAAGTTGCCTGGATTGCCGGATTAATCATCTTTTTAGCAGGAATTCCTGCAGCATTATCATCCAGCACATTAGCAGATTTCCACCTATTTGGGTTAACCGTATTTGATGCCTCCGACTATCTCGTGAGTAACATCATACTTCCACTAGGCTGTTTGCTAATTGCTCTATTTATCACATATAAAATGGATAAAGCACTCGTTAAGCAGGAGTTTTTCTATAGCAAAGATCTAGCACCAGGTATTTACCAACTATGGTTTCAAATCATGCGCTGGCTCGTCCCAATCACCATCATTATCGTTTTCATCGGTTCACTTGGAATTATATAAAAAAGTTGTTTTCTAAAAGATTGGGACTGCGATTACTCGCCCCATCGAAGACATTTGTTGTATCTGACACAATAGACATAAACTGCGACGTAACTATAGAATTGCTCTCCGCCGGACTCTTGATCGGGCTGATGTTTTCGCGCACGGGTTGATGTTTCGCGTTTCGGGTCGATGTTCTCGTTCTTGGGTCGATGTTTTCGCGTTTCGGGCCGATGTTTCGCGTTTCGCGCCGATGTTCCCATTCTTGGGTCGATGTTTCGCGTTTCGGGTTGATGTTTCGCGTTTCGCGCCGATGTTTCAGGTCGATGTTTTCTCGCTTGGGTTCAACCATTCAGTCCACATTAAAGTGAAAGAAAACATCACAACAGGAATTTTCATTGTGTCGCAGTTTCTATCAAATACGAAATAAAAAATTACGAATAAGGCCTATAAAAAAAGATGCCGAATTGGCATCTTTTTTTTTATAGGGTCTATTTCCCCTGTGATTTCGCTCAAACAAATCGATATTTCTACAAATCCTCTTCCACCCGATAAATCAACGTATAATTGTTTTCATCAAGCAATTCACTAATATGAATCCGAACGCCATGTCCAAAAACCAGCTCATCGTCTGTCATGGCAACAATCATAGCCTTGATATCATTTTTAACATCAAAATAAATATCTCCGACAACCGGTTTTAGCTGTGATTCTGATGCCTGTAAATACTTAGGTGATTCATCTGCAGTCAATTGCGACTCGGAAACTAGGTTTTTGTCAAAATAAGCAATATCTTGACTTTCTTCCGCGCGTCCTAAAACCATCACAACATATTCGCTATGCTTGACCCCATTATCCCTCGTTGTCACCACATTTCCATCTTCCACGCTGTCAACTTTTTCAATCTCATTAAGTGCATAATGGTCAAGAAAATCTGGTGCTGGTTTAATAATTAAGATGTAGTCACCTGGTTCAGGAACTTTATTTTTATCGATGGTGTATCGTTTTCCATAAAAAATAAATGAATCCATATGTTTTGGACGATACAAATTAATCTCACTTGCTTTGGTAAGTATTTGCTGCATGTCTTTCAATCGATATAAGTGCACGGATTTTTTAAACATCGGCTTAACAGAATACACCTTATGAAGTTCATTGTTATAAAACACAAATTGTCCCTTTCTTACTTGAAAAAGCTTCACCTACGTTACCTCCTATTTTAAAATAATGGCTTAGAATATTTTCCCTTTTGCATAAGTATACTAAACCTATTATATGTAATTACTCTCAAAGTAAAAGCTATTGTACCACTTTTATATTAGCATAACCAGTTTAAATTAAATTACTTATAATTAAATTTCATGCTATGAGAAATTCTCTTCTGTTAGCGCAGAATAAAAAAGGGCTCCCATCACTAAAAAAGATAAGAGTCCCAATTTCTATTTAACTTTATTATTATTCTTGCTATAACCTAACAGTAAAATAAACGCAGTCAAAATAACGATTACCGCATATGTGAATGGTCCATGAAAATGAAGTGTATCTATTACGAATTCATCCTCTGTTATCATTTCGCCAGCCGTCCAGGCCAGTATCCCAGCACCGATGTAGGCAATCCAGGTATACTTTTCCAATATTTTTACAATCAATTTCGCACCAAAGATCATGATAGGGATACTGACCGCAACTCCTAAAGCAATCATCCCAATATGGCCTTTAGCTGCTCCAGCAACTGCTACAACGTTATCAAGGCTCATTACTGCATCCGCCATAATAATTGTCATAACAGCTTTTCCTAGGCTACTTGACGATTGAATATTCGCTTCTTCTTCTTCGTCTACAAGCACATGATAAGCAATATAAAGTAACAAGATGCCACCTATTAAATGGACAAACGGGATTTGCAATAAATAGACAATGATAATCGCGAATAAAATACGTAAAATCACTGCACCGCCAGTACCTAAAAAGATTGCTTTATTTTGTTGTTGCTTTGGCAATTTTCTAGTGGCCATCGCAATAACAACCGCATTGTCACCAGAAAGGATGATATCAATTGCGATAATTTTTAGTAGTGCAATAATCGATTCAGATGTTAGTTCAATTCCAAGCAAAATTTTACCACCCTTCTACATGAAACGACTTTATTATACTATTTTTAGCTTTATTGTAAAGTATGTCGGTGTGTTTATGCAGAAGGATGAAGAATTGTGAAGCCATTTTTGTAGTGTTCTATGGGGTAAATAAAAATAAGTGTATGGGTATGGTTTTTTTGGAAGTAACTTACCGCATACCCATCTTATTTTCTTATATACGATTATAATGTGACAAATTACGTTTCTATTTTTGCCTGCTTACCTGGCTTCTTATGTTTATAATTCACCGCAATAATACCAACTGCCACCAATGCCAATGCACCGATAATAAATACGGTTAAATTTTCCCCAGGAATAAAAATAGATGATAATATTGCCCCTGATACAGGCGTCACAAATTTATAAATACTAATTTCGCCAGCCTTGTTATACTTTAAAAGCGAATACCACAGGGCAAAAGCTACTGCTGACAGTACTGCTGCATATCCTAGCAATCCCCAGCCAAGTGGTGTAAATGTAATGGCATTCGGTTTCATTTGCGGAACACCAACCAGAAGCATGAGAATCGAGCCAATTGTCAACTGCCACCCTGTTAAGGCAAACGGATGAATTCCAACAGCCATTTCCTTGGCCATAATCGTACCAATTGCACCTGTTAGCGCCGCTAAAATCATAAACCCTTCTCCAGTAAGTTCAAAACTAAGCTTCATTTCCTGTCCCCAGTTGGCAACAATAACTCCGGTAAATCCAGCCAATAAACCAATCGCTTTAGCCCAATTCAATCGATCATTTGCATAGAAGAAATGGGCTAGCAATACCGTAAAAAATGTGCCACTAGACGATAGAACAGCACCTTGCATACCTGACGTATTTGCTAATCCATTGTAAAAAAAGAAATACTGTAAGGACGTTTGAATAATTCCAAAGATAACCAGGAACTTAACCTGTCTCCTCGTCACCAATAAAGCTTTTGGCTTAACAAGTAACATCCCCACCAACAAGATTAATCCAGCCAATAAAAAACGCATACCCGCAAAAACAATTTTAGCAATAGTATCGTCTGCCGCCATTTGTAATTCATCATAACTTATTTTTAAAACCGGAAAGGCACTTCCCCATAGAATCGAGCAAAAAACAGCGATACATATGACAATCCACTTTTGTGTTAAATACTTCTTCAAGATGTTCAACTCCTACATGCAAATCCACTTCATTTAACGCACATTTTCGTCCATATGAACAAATGGTAAGTCAGTATCAACCTCACCTAAAATACGCGTTGTCTTTTCATTATTCCCTTCTAGCCATTTGGCAAAATCAAACACAAACGGCTCCCGATCACCACCTAGGGCAAACCACGCCTTTTGCTGTTTTGGAAAATACCCAGCTGTATGAATCGTTCCAGACCAATTTTTATATTGCTTGGAAAAGACACCCTTATCCGTATCATTCAACATTCGAAAAGCTTGATAGCCATCCATTATGTTGTCTTTTTGTGCTTGCATTGCATCCATACGTTTATAAGAGTCGGCTAAATGATGACGGTTTTCATCCTTTAATAGTTCAAAATGATTTGTACAAACGTTTGATTGACGGACCTCAACACTTCTTGGCGTTGCCTCCACAACAAACGTTTCTTCACTTTTATCAAGAACTGTATAACTAAACGAATGGCGATGCGGAATCTCCTTCAGCATGGTAATCGCCTCATCAACTGTTGCACAGCTCTCTAAAATCATTCTGCCAATCATATTACAAATAAATCCATCTCCTGGCTTTTTCCGATGCATAAAATTATATCCCATCACAAGGCCTTTTTCGTTCATACCATCCATACGGCCCGTAATCCGCTGAGATGGGCCGATAATCGCGTATCCTTGATCAGACGGTTGAAAAATCATATAGCGTCCCTCATATGTTTTGGGATGGTAATCATAATTGCGAATCATATAATCCGCGCCTGTAAATATGGAACAGCCACTGCGAACATATTCCAGCCGATATCCACCAAACTCTTGAAGCACGTCCTTCATTTCCCATTCCAATGCATCCTGCAAACCGAGCAATTCATCCCATACTCCTGGAGCAAAGGCCTCAATTTTATCTTTTGTCTCTGTTACATCGATCGTAAAACGTGGTCTTCTGATCTTCCACTGTTTTTCACGATTTTTTATAGTTAACGAATCCTTTAATAACATACCTTGTTTATATCCGAAATCACGATGTGTACCACGAAATTGAATGATGTCACTGTAAATTTTCTTCAACACAACTACCCCCTTGTCGCTAAGTACCTATTCCCGCAAAAAACTCGATGAAATTCGCTCTTATCCTTTGATAACTTCCTCTTTAGCTAGTACAAGTCTATAAGAAATTAACCAAAAGTGAAACCAATCAAGCTTCAAAACGTAATACATAATGAATCAAACATCACAGGAGTTGAGGGAATGGCAGGAATTTTAACAACAACAATTTTATCTTTTATTATGTATTTTGTTTTAGCAGGTATTATTATTGCGAAAAACAGTCATCGAAAAGGAACGATGACATCTGCTTTATTCATATTTATTTTCCTATTTATCATTGGCGGTTTGGCAAACTATATGATTTTATTACCAATCACGGTACCTAATATCCTGATTGCCAACATCGTTATTGCGATTGTCGGTATTTTCCTATTATATGGCATAACCGCAACAAAACTAAAAAAGAAAAAAATTGGGTCGTATGAAGCAGTATTAGGCGCTATCATTATATTAGGTATTTTGGCTATCCCAACCGTTTTTGTACTTGGAATTTTCACTTTAGACGATACCTACGAATCCATTAATAAGCAAGAGGTGACCGAGGCTAAGCCATTAAATAAAGATGATACACCGATTACAGTGTCACCAGAATTTGCCCGAAATAAAGTTCAAAAATCAATGAGTGTCGTCCCAAATACACAGTTCTATGATTTAGGCAAATTGCAAGTGCAGAAAATCGATGGTGACGTTGTTTTCGTTGCACCGGTTGAATTTACTGGATTCTGGAAGTATTTTCGCGGCAAGGAAACGGCCGGGTATTTCACCATTTCGGCAACCGATACAAATGCACAACCGAAATTTATTGACAGTAAAATGAAGTATACAAACTCAAGCTATTTTAATCACAATATTGAACGAACGATTTACTCCGAATACCCAACTTATATTCAAAGTGGAGAACCACAGATTGAAGTCGATGAAGATGGCAAGCCATGGTATGTCCAAACGCTGTATAAACCAATTGGCTTAACAAACAAGCCAAATATGAAAACGATGCGCGTTGCCATCGTTGATCCTGTAACAAGTGAAACAAGTTCATATACAATCGATCAAGCGCCAGACTTTATTGACGGTTCATTAAGTTCCGAAATGGCAACAGATGAGAACAATTATTTCGGTAAATATGTTCATGGCTGGATGAATTCATTGTTTGGCAAAAAAGATGTAAAAATACCAAATGAATCTGGCACGGAGAGTAGTGTTACCCCAATTTTTGATGAAAATGGCGATATGTACTACTTTACTGACATGGCATCACCAAAAGAAAACATTGATTCTGCCCTTGGCTACACTCTAATTAATGCAAGAACGGGCGAATTAACTTATTACAACAGCAAGAAAAACAGCGGAATCATGGATAGTAAAGGTGCGAAGGAAATCGTCAATAAAGAATACCCAGAGAAAAAATGGACTGGATCAATGCCAATCCTTTATAATATTGACGGAAATCCCACATGGGTCGTGAATGTTTTAGATCCGAATGGTTTATTTAAGAAATACGCCTACATCAAAGCTGCTGACTCTGATTTTGTTGTGTTTGGTGACACAGCAAGAGAAACATTGGAATCCTACCGTCTAGCACTTGCACAGGATCCAAGTAACGTTGAAGCAACTGGAGAAAGTGCTTTGGAAGAAGTAAAAGGGGAAGTTGATCGCGCCTTGGTTACAACCCAAAAAGCCGGTCAAGTCGTTCAATTCCTATTAAAAGGAGACAAAACCATTTATACCATCAATGTTGGAAAAGCTCCACTAGCATTATTCCTACGCGAAGGGGATAATGTAAAAATGGAAGCAAACATCCGCGACAATGGTACAGGAATTGTTGATTCAATTGAGATTGAAGGATTAACAGAGTAGTTTTCTTATTCATGATCATGCACGACTCAAATTAACATTAAAAAGGCCTTGAACGATACATCATCCGTTCAAGGCCTTTTTTTCTACTTACCTAATGTTCCTGTTCCTCAACTAACACAGAAAGCTCTGTCCAGCGATCCATTTTCGCTTCCAGTTCTTCCTCCACCTGTTGCTGCTCTTTATAAAGCTCTTGCACTTTATCCAAGTCACTTCCAGCATTTGCAACACTCTCTTTAAGTGCTTCTATTTTCAATTCCAATTCGGTAATGTCATCTTCTATCCGATCCCATTCTTTCTGATCTAGATAGGATAACTTCTTCTTTTTTGCTGGTTTCGTGACGTTCTCTTTAACAGGGGCTGGGGCAGACTGTACATTCTTCTTGCTTTCATTTTCTAAATACTCACTATAGTTTCCGTAAAAGCGTTCTACATTACCATCACCCGTAAACACCAGTAAATGATCAATAACCCGATCTAGGAAGTACCGATCATGGGAAACGGTAATAACGACGCCAGGGAATTGATCTAAATATTCTTCCAACACACTTAACGTCTGTGTATCCAAGTCGTTTGTTGGTTCGTCTAAGAACAGAACATTTGGCTCCGTCATTAAAACTTTTAACAAATACAGACGTCGCCTTTCCCCACCTGATAGTCTACTAATATACGTCCATTGCTCACTACGAGAAAATAGGAATCGCTCAAGCATCTGTTCCGCTGTAATCATCTCACCGTCTTTGGTGTGGATTACTTCCGCGACTTCTTTAATATAGTCGATGATTCGCATGCTTCCATCAAGTTCCTCATCACCTTGCGTATAATAGCCTATATTAACTGTTTCACCAATCTCAATAGACCCGCTATCTGGATTCATTCGTTCTGCCATGATATTTAATAAAGTCGATTTTCCAGAACCGTTTGGACCAATGATACCTAAGCGATCACCAGGAACGACCAAGTAATTAAAATCATTGAGCAGCTTTTTCCCCACAAACGATTTCGAGATATTTTGTGCTTCGATTACTTTCTTACCAAGTCTTGTCGATCCTACCTGAAAGGATACATCCCGTTTAGTTGTATCAAATTCCTTTTCTTTCATTTCGTGAACACGGTCAATTCGTGCCTTTTGCTTGGTAGATCGCGCTTTTGCCCCACGTTTTAACCAAGCAAGCTCCCGTTTTAATGTGTTTTGGTGTTTTTGCTCAAGACTTTCCTCCAGTGCTTCCCGTTCTGCTTTCTTTTCTAAAAATAACTCGTAATTACCTTCATACGTATAAAGATTTCCTTTATCCAATTCAAAAATATGATTCGTCACTCGATTTAAAAAGTAGCGATCATGCGTAACAAGCAATAGTGCACCATTATAGCTTGCCAAATACTTTTCCAACCACTCGACTGTTTCATTATCCAGATGGTTTGTCGGTTCATCCAAAATTAACAGATCTGCAGGTTGAATTAATGCCTTTGCAATGGCAACACGTTTCTTCTGACCACCAGAAAGTTCTGTAACATTTTTATCAAAATCAGTAATACCTAATTTTGTTAAAATCGTTTTTGCCACTGTATTTGCTTCCCAGGCCTCATACTGATCCATCTGTTGCTGCATCTTCAAAACATTTTCCTGTGCTTGTTCATTGCTTGAGTCTTTTGCCAACTGTTGAAGCGCCTTTTCATATTCCCTAATTACCTTCATTATTTGCGCTTCACCATAGTAAATTTGTTCGATTACCGTCAAATTAGAATCAAGTTCAGGTTCTTGGGCCAAATACTCTATTTGGTAATCTTTCGCATGTTTCACTGTGCCTTCTTCAGCAGGTTCAAGTTCGGCAATCGCTTTTAAGAAACTCGACTTTCCCGTTCCATTGACACCGATCAACCCTATACGATCATATGAAGAAATAGAGCATGAAACATGATTAAACAAAATCTTTTCACCAAATGATTTATATAAATTTTCAACTGTAAGCATTTATTTTCCTTCCTCACTGAAAAGCTTCAATAGGTATAGTATAAAGGATTTTCAAGCATGGAAAAAGAGTGCCCAAGGGATTATTCCTTCATCTTCCGCTTTTTAACAATTTGTTTAACAAAAATAACTAGCAAAAATAGCAGCCATGATGATACGGCATAAAATATTATTTTACTAACATCGTCCATTTTTGACAAAAAGAATGCCATTCCAATCCAGATAATGGCAATTGCGGTTAGTTGATAGCCTAAAAGTTTAATTGCAAACTCCTCCAACCTTTATATTATCTATCTTTAGTTTAGCTTATTTAACTCGATTTTTCCATTAAAAGAAAAAGGTTTAAAGGGTTCAATAAGGGCTGAAGAACAACCTTTATAGCTGTTCTCCTCAACCTGATTAGTCCATTTGTTTTACTAGATTAGCCATTTCGACTGCTGCGGTTGCGGCTTCAGCACCTTTGTTACCCGCCTTTGTACCTGCACGTTCAATTGCTTGTTCAATTGTTTCTGTTGTTAAAACGCCGAATATTACTGGTTTCCCTGCCATTAGCGATGCATTCGAAACCCCTTTAGCTGCTTCATTACATACATAATCAAAGTGTGGTGTTGCACCGCGAATAACCGCACCTAATGTAATAACAGCATCATACTCCTGATTGTCTGCCATCTTCCTTGCTGCCAGAGGAATCTCAAATGCTCCTGGCACCCATGCTACATCCACATTATCTGGACTGACTCCATGCCTTGTTAATGTACCAATTGCACCTTCTAATAGTTTGCCAGTAATAAATTCATTAAACCGCGCAACCACAATTCCAATCTTTAATTCCGTTCCAACTAAATTCCCTTCCAACGTTTTTCCCATTTCTCCATCTCCTTTTATTTATCATTCAAAAGTTGGCAAATTCGTTAATCGTTTAATAACGAGGCCGTTTTCTAAAAGATTGTTGTTTCCGATACAATAGATATAAACTGCGAAGTAACTACCGCTACGGAAATACACTTCGCTTTCCGCGAGGAGGCTGAAGCCGTGCCCGCGGATAGCGAAGTATTCTGCCGGAATACAAGCACTCAGCTTATTAGACCGGGAGAAAGCTCCGCAAAATAGCATCGCAGTTTATATCAACTACATGGTTTTTAATAGCAACAAGCATTACGAAAAAAGCAATCAATGAAACTCCAAAATATGTCCTAACTTATCAGATTTCGTATGCATGTATCTTTCATTATCTTTACCAATAGTTGTTTGGATCGGGATACGCTCTTCGACACATATTCCGTGTTTCTCTAACGCCGTTACTTTTTCAGGATTGTTCGTTAAAAGTTGAGCATTCGTAACGCCCAAATCTAATAAAATTTGCGCACTTACATCATATTCACGTAAATCCGGGGCAAATCCAAGCTGTTCATTCGCTTCTACAGTATCTGCACCTGCTTCTTGCAACTTATATGCTCGCAATTTGTTAAGCAGTCCAATCCCCCGCCCTTCTTGTCGCATATAAAGCAAAACACCTTTACCAGCCGCTTCAATATCTGCTAGAGCTTCCTGTAATTGTGGCCCGCAATCACAACGGTGCGATCCAAACACATCCCCGGTCAAACATTCTGAGTGTACACGAGTTAAAATCGGTTCATCTGAGTTGATTTCCCCTTTTACGAGGGCAATATGTTCTTTTCTATCAAGATCATTTGTATAGCCAACAACCTTAAAGTCGCCAAAATCAGTCGGCAAAACCGTCTCAACTTCACGTTTTACATGCTTTTCATGCTTCTTCCTGTAATCAATCAAGTCAGCAATCGTTATCAACTTAAGCTCGAACTCGTCCGCCATTTTGATTAATTCAGGCACGCGGGCCATCGTTCCATCTTCCTTGATAATCTCGCAAATCACCCCTGACGGAAAAGCCCCACTCAATTTTGCTAGATCAACAGATGCCTCGGTATGACCCTGCCGAACGAGTACACCTCCATCTTTTGCAATCAATGGGAAAACATGACCTGGACGCTTAAAATCATTTTCACTAGCATTGGCATCAACCAGTGCACGAATCGTCTGAGACCGTTCCACAGCACTAATCCCTGTCTTCGTGTTGTTATGGTCAATTGTCACCGTAAAGGCTGTGCCGAATGGGTCAGTGCTATGATTTGTCATCTTTGGAAGTTCAAGTCGACTGGCTAAATCAATCTCAATTGATGTACAGACAAGCCCTCTTCCATGCGTTATCATAAAATTAATTACATCTGGTGTAGCTTTTTCCGATAATGCAACAAGATCCCCTTCATTTTCTCTGTTTTCATCATCAACAACGATAATTGGTTTTCCTTGCTTTAAATCCGCAATTGCAGCGTCTATTGAATGAAACATTTTCCCACTTCCCTTTCATATAAGTCTATTACTGTTTAGGAATGCCTAATTGATACCTTCTTTTTGTGATTGTTTGGTTAACAAATTTTGCACATATTTCGCAAGCAAGTCACACTCGATATTAACTAGATCGCCTTGGTTTTTTTCACCCAAATTCGTTTTTGAAACGGTATGCGGAATAAGTGAAAGGGTTAGCGAACTTGCTTTTACATCAAAAACAGTAAGGCTAATCCCATCTATTGCAATCGAGCATTTTAGGACAATTAATGCTGTTAACGCTTCTGGAATGCGGATGTCATAATAAAGGGCATTTTCATGTTTTTCCTTTCTGATGATTTCTCCTGTCCCATCTACATGCCCGGAAACAAAATGACCACCGAATCTACCATTAGCAGGCATCGATCGTTCCAGATTCACATGTGATCCGACTTCTAATAATTTCAGTGAAGTAGATTTGATCGTTTCCGGCATAACATCTACTTGAAAGGCTGTTTCCGAATAATCCGTTACCGTAAGGCAAATTCCATTTACGGCAATACTGTCACCAACGTTCACATCTTCTATCACTTTTTTCGATCCGACCGTTAATTCGATGGATTGATCCGAAACTTTATTCATATTTTGTATAGTGCCTCTTTCTTCAATAATCCCTGTAAACATCTACTCATCCTTTCTTGGTGTTGCTGCTATTTTGATATCTTCACCAATCATCTCGACATCACTGATAGCAAGCGATAATGTTTCAGCAATGGACTGGAAACCACGCCCAGCAAAGGCTGTTGGCGCTGTTTTACCGCCAATCAATTTGGGGGCAAGATAAAGGATCATTTGGTTTAGACGCCTTTCTTCTAAAAATGCTCCATGTATTTCAGCTCCACCTTCCACGAACACCGACATGATCCCCTTGCTTCCTAAAACTTCGAGCACCTTTCCAACGGTAATTACTTCTTCATCCATTTGAATGACCTTGACCCGTTCCCTACTTTGATATGGTGCCATTGTTTGATCATCAGTATTTTTGCCAACAAAAATCCATGTGTCTGCTTGATTATCTGTCACAATGTTCGCATCTAATGGCGTTCTAAGATTGGTATCTAAAATAATACGCACTGGATTCTTCCCGCCGTTTGGAAGTCTTGCAGTAAGGCTAGGATTATCCATGACAACGGTGTTAACCCCAACTAGAATCGCATCATGTGTATGTCGGTAATGATGCACATCCATCCGGGCCTGTTCACCTGTAATCCACTTACTATCGCCATGAACAGTAGCCGTTTTCCCATCAAGGCTGACTGCTGATTTCACTGTTACATATGGTGTCCTTGTTTTTATAAAGTGAAAAAATGCAGCATTAATTTGTTCAGCTTCTTCTTGTAAAATGCCAACCTCCACACCAATTCCAGCATTTCGCAGTTTTTCAATTCCTTTACCAGCCACTTTTTCGTTTGGATCTGTTACCGCAATGACTACACGCTTTATACCTGTTTCAATAATAAGCTCGACACATGGCGGTGTTTTCCCATAATGGCTACATGGTTCAAGCGTTACGTAAATTGTCGCACCACTCGCTTTATCGCCTGCCATTTGCAAAGCATTCACCTCAGCATGTGCCTCTCCCGCTTTTAGGTGCGCACCAAATCCAAGTATTTCACCTTCTTTAACAACTACAGCGCCAACTGGTGGATTTGGACTTGTTTGACCCGACACTTCCTTGGCTAATCTCAAAGCAAATCGCATATAATCTTCATCCATCAACATACATCACCCTTTTTTTCGTATTAAAAAAACCCCCGAAGATCTTCGGAGGTGTGTTAGGGCAGAATTTTCAATAAGTAAAACACGTATGTAAAACACTTCATCTAAAAATGGTATACAAATAGATTTCATATATACACAAAGAAGCATACACAAATAACTATCTGTTTTAATCATTCTCACACAGAAACATACTTGCTACCTGAAAAAATTCCTTCTCCCATCCAGACTATAACTGTCGGCTCTGGAGTTTCACCAGATCCACCGTTTGGCATTAAACCGCACGGGTCACGGACTGAGAAGCCCTCGCTTCATCACCGCCGATTGGGAATTTCACCCGACCCCGAAGGAAATTGCAATATGAACTTGTGTTATTATTAAAACTTAAATTTTCATAAAGCGCAAGTATTTAGAATTAAGTATATCTATGTTTACCAGGAGAATTTAATCCATGCAATAAATAAGAAAAGGGGATATAATGACATTCAAATTATTTTTAAAAAGAGGTGTATAAAATGCCATCACTACCAAAGGGACGTTCCAACTGCATTACCGATGTTTCGGACGTTAAGGTTGGCAATGTAACACTATACGAAAAAATCAATGACCAGAATACCATTTGTACCGGAGTTACGGCCATACTCCCACATAGTGGAAATCTGTTCACACAAAAGACCCGTGCTGCAAGTGCTGTCATTAATGGCTACGGAAAAACAGCTGGGCTTGTACAAGTCGATGAACTCGGATTACTGGAGTCCCCTATCATGTTAACAAATACATTTAGTGTTGGACCCGTCATACAAGGAACACTGCAATACATGCTAGAGGAAAACAAAGAGATTGGCGATACCGCAAGCTCCATCAATATTGTTGTCGGCGAATGCAATGACAGTTATCTGAATTCCATGAGACTACAATCCGTTAAACCCGAACACGCCATACAGGCAATTAAGCATGCCAAAAATGCACCTGTTACAGAAGGTGCTGTCGGTGCGGGGAAAGGCATGGTCTGTTTTGGTTATAAAGGCGGAATCGGAACTGCTTCACGTATTGTTAATGTCGATGACGAACACTATACAGTAGGTTGCCTTGTATTAAGTAATTTTGGAAAACGTGATCATGCACTCTTTGCCGATTGGGAATCAAAAAACATGGACACTCCAGATGGGTCCATCATGATGATCATTGCCACTGATGCTCCACTGTATGATCGGCAATTAAAGCGGTTAGCCAAACGATGTGCTGCTGGTTTAGGAAGAACAGGCAGTCATATTGATCATGGAAGTGGTGATATCGCAATCGCATTTTCAACTGCTAATACATATAGTCATCACGCAAAATCACACAAGGAATCCATAACATTCATTCGTGATGATCATCCCGTTATGAATAGCCTTTTTCAGGCAGTGATTGAAGTGACGGAAGAAGCCGTTATCCGCTCATTAAAGAAAGCAGAAACAACAGCAGGAAGAAAAGGACGGATTGTGGAAAGGGCACCTCTGCCAAAAGGATAGAGTTGTTATCCATATGTGATTGATACTCAATGAGTTCAGTCTTCTACAAACGGGCAGATTGTGGAGGAAGCATAAAATATAAATATATTTTTATGCATGTCATTATTAATTATCTTAAGAAATAGTTAAGAACTCCTGCATCTATTTTTTAAGAAATCCCATTTATACTATTACAATTAAGGAAATAACTTTTTAATAATTGGAGGATTTCTTATGGGTAAAGAAACAATTCTTATAATAGATGACGAAAAGGAAATAAGGGATCTCATTACCATCTATTTAGAGAATGAAGGATATAACGTGATACAGGCTAGCAATGGTGAAGAAGGTTTAGATATATTAAGGGTTAATCAAGTACATTTGATTGTACTTGATATTATGATGCCTAAAATAAATGGTATTGAGATGTGTATAAAAGTAAGAGAAATAGCTGAAATGCCGATAATTATGTTATCCGCGAAGACACAAGATATGGATAAAATACTGGGATTAACAACAGGGGCAGATGATTATATGACGAAACCTTTTAATCCATTAGAACTCGTAGCCAGAATTAAATCACA
This sequence comes from Lentibacillus sp. Marseille-P4043, assembly GCF_900258515.1. Classification (NCBI taxonomy): domain Bacteria; kingdom Bacillati; phylum Bacillota; class Bacilli; order Caryophanales; family Bacillaceae; genus Lentibacillus; species Lentibacillus sp. Marseille-P4043. The sequence goes on from NZ_LT984884.1 coordinate 121,399, forward strand.
GCTTCGCAGGTACATAAGAATGAGCGGCGGCATGGTTCAAAATGAAAATGAAATTGAAATTGGTGAAATGCTAATAAATGTATCGACACATGAAGTGACCGTAGGAGGTCGGGAAATAAAGTTAACACCACGAGAGTTTTCTATTCTGGAACTTCTTTCCCGGAATCGTGGTATTGTATTTAGTGCGGAAAAAATTTATGAAAAAGTTTGGAAGGAACAGTCTTTTCAATCGGATAATACAGTAATGGTGCATATTCGGAAAATCCGTGAAAAAATAGAAGACAACCCAAGAAAACCTGTGTTTATTAAAACGGTTTGGGGAGTGGGATATAAAATTGAAAAGGAAAATTAATCCCATGAATTTTATAAAATGGCTTACTGAAAAAATAGTAACAAGTATAAGGCGAAGTATTCGTATTCAGTTAATTACAACGTTTATTGTATGCGCGTTATTAGGATTTTCAGTATCGAGAATGGTAGCACCAATTTTTGAGAATATAAATAAGGTGGCTACCATTGATTATAGCTGGGGTATGGAAAGCATTAATTGGCAGGCACAGTTGGCAGCAGAAACAATAGAAAAAGAAAATACAATAGAAGCCATTAAGAAATTTATAAATGAACAAAATGAAGTTTCCGGGCGAGGCCTCGATGCTTTAAAAGTGCTGGTTACGGATGAGACTGGAAAAGTTCTGTACAAAACAGACCAAGCACAGGAAGTTCAAATAAATCTGCATGATACCATTGGTAATGTGATGTCTTTTGCTATAAATCATCCATCCTATACAAGTGGGGAAGAACAATTAATTGGTACTCGTAAGGAATTTATTACGTTTTATCCACTCAAGATTGAAGACAAGAATTTATATATGTTTGTAAGCGGAATTCCAGAGGGCGATGTAACTTATCAAACGAGAGAAGGTCTGTTTCCATTTTTTATTGGGATTTTTGTTTTTATTTTTTCTTTCTTTTATATAACGAAGCGAAAGATGAAACAGATTGAAGCGATGGCACAAGGTGTAAAAGAGATTGCAAAAGGTAATTTAGCCTATCGTATTGAGCAACAAGGGCGAGATGAAATTGCCCTATTAACGGAAAATATCAATCGTATGGCAGAAGACCTTATGATTCAAATGGAAAAGGAACGGCAAGTGGAGAAGCAAAAAAGTGAATTGATCACAAATGTATCACATGATTTAAGAACGCCGTTGACATCCATTATGGGTTACTTGCGCTTGTTACTCGATGGGAGATTTGAAAATAAAGAACAACGTAATGAATATGTTAAGATTGTTTTTTCAAAATCAGAGCAATTGGAAAACTTAATTGAAGATTTGTTTGCATACACAAAGCTTACAGACGGGAATCTCATCCTAAATCGGGAGTATATATGCATAAATAAACTCCTTGACCAATTGATTGAAGAAATCACACCACAAGCGGAAAATCAAAGCTTATCAATTGTGAAAAACTTTCCCGATGAAGCCTTATATGCTTTTGTCGATTCAGAACAAACAGTACGACTGTTTGACAATTTACTAATGAATGCGATTAACTATAGCAAAGATAATGGGGATATTCAGGTTTCCCTCAGCAAATATCAACATCAGCTTGAAATATCCATCGCAAATCAAAGTGACGAATTTACGAAAGAGGAGTTAGAAAACTTATTTGAGCGTTTTTATAAAAAAGATTATTCGAGAAGCAAGGTAACAGAGGGTTCCGGGCTTGGTCTTGCAATCGCAAAGAGCATCGTGGAACTGCAGGGAGGAGCAATTAAAGCGGAATATGATAATGGAGTTGTTAATTTCATTATTACATTGCCAATGTCACCTGAGGAATAATTGTTTGCAATAGTGAAATCACTTTTTTAAGGACCCTAAAAGCATAAGGGTCTTTTTTTTATTTTGGCAGTTTTCGTATAGATTGTTGTTTTTTACTTCGCAGTTGAAGTAAACTGCGAAACAACTTTTACGTGACTTCCGTCCATCCTTTACAAAATGAGTGGTAATACGCGTAGACTCCAGCGGGAGGAAAGGCCTAGGTGAGACCCCGCAGAGCGATAGCTCGAGGAGGCTCAGCAGCCGCCCGCGGAAAGCGAAGTGTATTTCCGGAACGATGGGAGAGCAATTTCCTAGTTACTTCGCAGTTTATAGATAATCTGTCATAGGCAACAATCTTTTAGAGAACAGCCTTTATTTTTTTCGCTTATTAAGGAAAAGTTAAGAAGTTATTCCGTTTTTTATTAAGAATTGCATCTTATACTTGAATTCCTCCAGATTGATTCATTAGAAAACCCAAAAAATTAAATAGGAAAAAGGAAAGGTGGAAATAAAGATGAAAAAGAAGCTGAAAAGAATACTGATTGGAATATTTGTAGTGGTTGCTGTTGGAATGGGTGCATTATCCCTAATTGGTGAGGATGTCCGGGATAGATTTAATCCGTTTATTCAAGAAAAAGATGTATATGTACTTATAAATAAAGAAGGAGAAACTGATCCCGACTTCAAACACAGATATATGTTTAGGCTAGATGGGGTTGATGAATCGGGGGAAGTAGAGGAAATTAAAGTAACGTCATCCGTTAAGGATTTTCCCGAAAATAGCTACTTGAAGGTACACGTTAAAGGAAAATATGTTTATGAGTATGAGAAAGTAACCGAAGAGGACGTTCCTGAAAAGGCAATAAAAGAGCTAAAGCTTAAACATTTAGCTTAGAGAAACACTAGGTGGAGGTAGAAATATGATGAAGAATTCCGTTGTTAATGTTAAAAATGTACAAAAAGTATATGGCAAAAAAGGCGAAAACCAATCACATGCATTAAAAGGGTTATCCTTCTCCATTCAAGATGGTGAATTTGTTGGAATTATGGGACCATCTGGTTCTGGAAAAACAACATTATTAAATGTCATTTCAACATTGGATAAACCGACAAATGGTACTGTTGAAATTGCTGGCATAGATATTACGCAGATGAGACAAAGTGAACTAGCTAACTTCCGCTCTCAAAAGTTAGGTTTTATTTTCCAAGACTTTAACTTACTTGAGACTTTAACCATTTATGAAAATATTGCATTGCCACTCTCCCTTCAAGACATTCCTTCTAAAAAGATTGGCCCAAGGGTTGAAAAAGTAGCGGGTATGTTGGGTATTGGAAACATTCTTGCAAAATATCCATCAGAGGTTTCTGGTGGGCAAAAACAACGTACAGCTGCAGGACGCGCTATTGTTCATGAGCCAGCCATAATTTTAGCAGACGAGCCAACTGGAGCCCTTGATTCAAAAAACTCCACAAGCCTTTTAAATTCAATGAAGGGTTTAAACGAAGAACAAGATGTATCCATTTTAATGGTTACCCATGATTCGATTAGTGCAAGTTATTGCCGACGTATTTTATTTATACGTGACGGAGAAATATACAGAGAAATTCACCGTAACAGTACTCGCGAGGTGTTTCATAAAGAGATTCTAGATGTGCTTGCAGACCTAGGCAAAGAAACACAAGGAGGTTTATGATGTTATTTAAACTTTCCATATCAGGACTAAAAAGTAAGCTAAAAGATTACATTGTTTTACTGATTGGTCTGGTTATGTCTATTGCTATTTTTTATATGTTTCAAACATTAGCCTTAAATAAAGCATTTCTTGAAGCAAATGCAACGATTAATTCAATCGGATCCATTTTCCAAACAGGATCTGTCTTGCTTGCCATTATTACATTCTTCTATATTTTTTATGCGAATTCTTTCTTACTTTCTCTTAGGCGAAAAGAATTTGGAATGTATATGACGTTAGGAGCAAAGAAACATAAGGTTATACGCCTTATGTTTTTAGAAACAATCATTATCGGAGCAACATCTCTATTAATTGGGATTTTAGTTGGAACAGGGCTTGCACAAGTAATTGGCAAGTTGCTTATGGAGCAGCTTGATTTTACTGCTAATGGTTATCAGGCATTGTATGTTCCATCGATTTCGGTTACGTGTATTTTCTTCTGTTTGTTATTTGTATTGTCCGCCATGATGAATAGTCTTACATTATTACGGACTTCCATTCTGAAGCTTGTTCATGGGGATACTCACGCTGATTCTATCGTTATCAAAGGAAAAATGACTGGTATAGTTGCGATTCTTTCACTCATCTTGTTAGGAATTGGCTATGCATCCATGTTCTATTTAGATAAGTTAAAGGAATCTGGAATCATGATAGCCATGCTTACAACAACCGCAGGAACGTATTTGTTTTTTGAGGCATTTTTCCCACTATTTGTTAAGAGACTAAAAGCGAATAAAACACTTAATGAAAAAGGTCTTAATGCTTTTACATTTTCCCAATTAAATTTCCGAATTAACGGTTTAACAAAAGAATTAGCTACAGTAGCGATGTTAATCGCACTTGGATCAGGAGCCATTTCAGGTGGCTTAGCCTTTAAAAATAATGTGATGAAATCCACAGACAGTTTTGAAATATATGATACCATTATAAACAATCCGAACACCGAAGAAATGGGAATCTTGGATGGTATTCCATTTAAAGAGAAAAGCGAATATCGTTATAAGGTTGATGATACATTTGTTTATTATGTCAAGGAAGATTTGGAAAATAACCCGCCACTAATCCATGTTGGGAATGGTGAAGAAAATACTGATAAACAAAGACGTGTTATGGGAGATCTTCCGGTAAATGCTATTTCAGGTGGTGGTCAAGAAATCAATCAAAATGCTAAGTCAATCCCAGAAGAATGGGAAACTGCTTTAATAAATATGCACCCTATCTATTTAGATTATTTAAACAAGCCAATGAAAATTATTAATCTAAAAATGTATCATGAGTTAAAGGGAAAAACAGGTATCATTTTTATTGGAAAAACAGATGATTTTATTGCACATACAACAGAATGGAAGAAGCTTGATGAATTAGAGTCAGAGAAATATAAAGATGTTAAAGCTGATGATATTCTAAGTAAATACGAAATATACAATGTCTTCTATACTAATGCCAGTGGAACGGTATTTATGGGTTTCTTCCTGGGAATTGCTTTCTTGGCAATGATGGCAAGTTGTTTAATGTTTAAAATTCTATCTGGCGCAACAACAGATATTAATCGGTATGAAATGCTTAGAAAAATTGGCGTTAGTCGTGAACTATTAACCAAGTCCATCTATAAAGAGTTGTTCATTGTATTTTTAGCACCGGCTATTATAGGTATGGCGCATGTACTAATTGGAATGAACATTTTCGGATTTGTCTTAATCGATCCATATTACCGCATCTGGCTGCCAATTGTTATTTTTCTATTCGTTTATACGGCCTATTATTTTATTACAGTTCATTTATATAAAAGAATTGTTTTTCCGAAAAAAGTATAATTCATATAAACGAATTCCACAAACGGGCACAGTTGTCGAATAGGAGCTGTGCTCGTCTCGCTTATAGAGCCATTTTGTGGACACGTGAAGGTGCACTGACGATAGTGGTAAATATAGTGGAAAGTGCACCATTACCAAACATAGAATAATATAACAAAAGCGAGTAACTTCAGACCAAACGTTACTCGCTTTTTAATCCCGCTAGAGCCTTCGTCATAGCAACAAGTGGGTAGGTATCTGGTAACGTCAACATCACAAAATCATTATTCGAACGATTAATTTGATTGACATGCTCTTCCATACCATTTAATCCTTTATATTCCACATATTGCTTTGCGACCATAATCATCTCATTTATTTGTGAAATAATGTTCCGTTTACTCGTTGGAGCATATTTGATCGAATCACATTTGTTCAGATAGGACTCTACCACATGTTTGTCGAACCCATCCGCCAATAAGTTCTCCTGTATCCCAGTTTTTACAACCGATCCAAATTGGCTGAATTCCTTTTTCCTTAAACTGCCGATAATAAAGTTATACCTTGTTTTATTATTCATTACTAGACTGAACTTTTTACGTTTGTATAAAAAAATATGTGCATGCCATGAGTATAATGGATCATTATCAACTAAATCATCCTTAGACGTCTTTATCTTCAATTCATCTGCGAGTTTTTTCGTGCATTGCAAAAGAAGCAAAAATAACACCTACCCTTTAGGATAAACCACCTATTTTGATTTCGTTAAAAACGATTTCGGCACTGCTGCTTCAAACCGTAATAATTTTCCTGTCTTAGGATGGGTAAACATCAACACTTTAGCATGGAGACCCAATCTGCCAATTGGATTACCTGTTGAACCATATTTTTTATCACCAACAACGGGATTTCCTAGATCCTGCATATGGACACGAATTTGGTTTTTTCGGCCTGTTTCAAGTTGAATTTCCAATAATGAAAAGTTTTTATTCGCTTGAATAACTTTATAATGTGTTTTCGCGTATTTCCCGTCGTTTTTAGTTTGATTTGAATACATCAAATGAGTGCTGCTTTCCCGTAACCATGAAGATACGTAACCATTTTGCTGTTTGACTTCGCCTTCAACAAGGGCAACATAGGTCCGCTCCTTTACTTTTTCTTTCCAAGCATCTTGCAGTGTTCGCTTCATCTTTTCACTTTTGGCAAACAGCATGACACCAGATGTATCCTTGTCCAAACGGTGGACGACAAAAACACGATTTTGCGGATTTTCCAGGCGTACATGTTCCATTAGCTGATGATGTGCTGTTCGATGCTTTTCCTTTTGCGTTGCGATTGAGAGCAACCCAGCATCTTTATTAATGACAATAATGTCGTCATCCTCGTACAAAATAGACATTCCAATTAACTGACTCTCTTTCACAGCTGCTTTATTTTTCAAAACAGTAACCGTTTGTCCGGGCTGTAGAGAATAATTGTGTTTGGTCTCCATGTGATCATCAACTGTTACCTGGCCACGTGTAAGAATTGATTTAACGGAATTGCGACTTCGATTTGCCATTACCTTTAATAAAAAAGGCAGTAATTCAGATGGTTCCTCAACTTTATAGTCAACTGACTTTTTCTGACCCTTGTTAGGATGATTATGTTTTCGTTTCATCGATTTAAATACTCCTTCATTTGTCTAATCCTCGTCCTTCACATCAATATCTTCAGGGATCGGTTCACTGAGATACTCCTCGATCATCTTCTTGTATTTCTCCACCTGGTCAAAATATGTAGTGAATTGTTCTTTATTTATAAGATATTGTTCCCCATCATACAATGTGCGTATGCGATTTTGCAGTACCAATGCTCTTATTTTTGATTCATCGATGGACAAATATTCTGCTGTTTCTTTTATTGTAAGGTACACGGTGCTTGATCCTTTCTTCCTTTGTTTAGTTTATTATAAGGGAAAAATTCGTAATAAGATAGGAATTGGAAAAAGAGCCTTTCTTGTCATTCTCGACTTATGGCTCTTTTCTTGCTGATATTTTTTACAATTGATTCTATTTTAGTGAACACCCATTGCAGTGCCAATCCTTGGATTATAATCCCCAGAATCGATGTCCCTGTCAAGGCCCATATGACAACTGGGTTTTCAATCACAAATAGTTGATGACCTACAAACATTAAATGACTCAAAAGAACGCCCCATGCATCAGCGTAAGTTGGAATTGAACTTTCAAATTGCCAAATAAGCACAGATTCAGCAACTAAAAAAGCAACAATTAGCGAGACGATCCATATCATAGATTGATAGGTGATTTTTTCTAAATAGGGGAAAACATAGTACTTGGTTATCGTCTTAATTCGAAACAAATGGATCACGCGGACAATTCTAGCTACCTGAAAAAATTGATCAAACGGAATAATAGCAATAACAAGAAATGGATTTTGTTTTATAAACGTCCACTTTTTCTTGGAAGTTACCAAACGAACAAAAAAGTCGACAAAAAACACAATCCAAATGATCCAATTTATCGTTGAATTATATGCACTATCTGTCCAAAGTGTAATGATTGTCAGCATAACGAGCAGGATCATTATTCCCTCATATGCGATTTTCATTATGTTTTGCATAAAACGTACCTCTCTTTACAACCTCTCTTTCTATTATATTAGAAAAGCATGCAATGTGACTACCCGCATGTCTTGCCTGCTGTACCCGTCATCAGCGTATTTCCATATGTCACCTGTAACGAATACTGTTAGGGGATGGGCTATGAAGTTCCATTACCCGATGATTTAATTTTTGAGGGGTTTATACTGACTGATCAAATCAGGAATTTAGATTGGACTGCGCTGAAAATCAAAATTAATGGACAAGCTCCACAGAAAGTAGTGAAACATGTATAAAACGGGTTAATACGTTTCTATCGTTAGAACAGATCATTTAACTTATCATGCAACACAAGAAAAAAATCCACGTCGGTAAACGTGGATTTTGCATTCAATACGAATAAATAACATGCTTAAGCTTTGAGTGTTGATTTATCATTTGTTTCACTACTCTTCGCTTAATACATCATGATATTCCGGTGTTTTTTCAATCTTACTCTTAGCATACGAGCATTCAGGAATAATCTTCTTCCCTTCTTCTCTCGCATATGTAACGACTTTTTCTACAAGTTCCCCAGCAACACCTTCACCACGTAGCTCGTCTGATACATACGTATGATCAACCGTTAATTGATTATCACCAGTCTGCTTAAAGGTGATAATTGCCAACGGATCATCCTCATTTTCACCTACAAAAAATTTTCCCTCACCTTTTTTAATGGTAACCATCCTATCTCTCCTTTCATTTGTATCATTAACCCAAAACGCATTGTGCAATCATTTGTAGACATGGTACATATTTTCTAACATTATCGTCATTCTATAAGTGAAAGGACGATGATATCTATGCCAAGACAAACGAGAAATATCGGAGGAGAAGCTTCTCCTCATTTTGACGGCAAGCGTGATACCGTTACAAATGACCCAACAGGTGTACAAATGGGTGTGCGAGCAGATGTTAATAGTCAGAAAAACCCTTACCACGTTAACAAACTAAAAAACGATGAAAAGGAAACGCCCGATAACAATTCAAACGACAAATATTGATTGTCGTTAGTACCAAGCTACTAGAGGAGAAAGTTAACATCCTCTAGTAGCTATTCAATTAAATACCGGCAATGTTACAACGACCATCATCACAAATAGTATGGTTAAATAACTTAATGAATAAATAAAGTTTTTATGGGCCCATTCCCAATCATCTTTCGCTGAAAAGCCTTGGAATCCTAAAACGAGCCAGCCAATATTTAGTATGGTAGCAATCACCATAAAGGTTGTACCGAGTGATGCTAATAAAAATGGCAGTGGCAATAAACAAGCAATATAGACAATCATTTGTCGCTTGGTAAATGCAAATCCATATACGACCGGAAGCATCGCTACTTCAGCCGCTTTATATTCATCATATTTTTTGATTGCTATTGAGAATGTATGTGGAATTTGCCAGATAAACAAAATAAAAAATAAGACAATTGGAACGACATGATAAGCTGGTTCAATCGCTGCCCACCCAATTAAAGGTGTAACCGCTCCAGAAACACTTCCAATTACAGTGTTCAACGTATATTTTCGTTTTGACCACATTGTATACAGAATCACATACACAAACCAGCCCACAAATGCGTAAATGGCTGCTTCAATTGTTGTAAATAGTAAGAGAATCAAACCAATGACAGAAAGGGCAATTCCCATTACCAACACAATACGTAATGAAAAGTTCCCAGTTACCGTCGGCCGTTTTTTCGTTCTAGCCATAACCGTATCAATATCAACATCATACCAATTATTCAGGATAAGTGCACCAGCCATAACGAACGTGCTCCCCACAATCGTCAATAAAAATACTCCCCAATAATCCGCAAAGGCAGAATCGGTAAAATAAAGGGCCAGCCAAAAACCTGTAAAAACAGGTAATACATTAGAAATTAAAACAATTGCCTTAAAAAGTTCCTTAAGATCAGAAACAAAGGAATTGTGTTCATTCGGTAATTCATTCGTCTTCTGTGAAGAAGGTGTATCCGCTTTGTTCATTCAATATCTCCCTTTAACAGTGGAATTCACCTTAAATAATATAAGTGATACACCTATTATAATGGTTTTAACGTTATAATTTAAGTAAGTTGAACTAGAAAAAATAGTCGCAATATATTTGAAAGTCAAGTTCCCTTGTTTACGTTCAAAGGTGCTAATATTTTGTAGACATTACTCGATTTTTCTTTTAAACACCAGATGATTAAAATCTACCGAAACTGTATTTCCCATACCACCTACTTGAGGAATGATATTAATCAACTCCCATCCTTCCTGGCCAAGGGAATTTAGTTTTTCTTCTAGCTCAGGACTGTCAACGCCGGTAATTGCATATTTCCATGGCTCTACAATATATTCCCATCTTTCCATTATACCGTCTCCTTCCTATTTTGCTCTTTTATAGCTACGGATAACCAACTAGAATGGTTTCACCAGAATTGCGCACCATTTACAAATTACCGATTTTATAGAAACTTTCCCGTAATGTTGGACTTCCACTGCATCATATGGTGATGTATGGAGGTGAAATTATTTGAAAAAAGCGTTAATCGGCATACTCCCCATTATATTCCTACTCGTCGGATGTTTCAGTGACCCTGTAAAAGATGATTTGCTTCGCTATGTTAACCATGAAATGAACACTGCCTTTGAACTGGAGGATACTGCTATATCTGCTTATAATAATGTTTCCGGAGTCAATTATTCGGATGATGAAACGATGTATGCCGCATTAGTTGATGATGTTATCCCTAATTACAATGAATTTATCAAGGAACTAAATTACGTAAGTGTAGAAACAGACGAGTTAAGTGAAATACATGAAATATACATTGAAGGTGCCGACATTCAATACAACGCATTTGTTAAGATTACGATGGCATTGGAGGAACAAGATGCAAGCATAATAGAGGAAGCCAATGGAATGCTTGATGAGGCAAAACGGCATCTGCGTAACTACCGAAGTAAACTGAACAAATTGGCTGATGAACATGATGTAGAATGGGAAAAAGAGTAATTTATCCCTCCCAGCCACACTCAGTTTATTCAGCAACTTAACTTTTTATATAAGGCGAGAGACTAAAGTGAATGGGCCACCTTTAGTCTCTCACCTTTTTAACTCTTTCCGATAAAAACTTAAAGCTTAAACTTTCCGACCAATTTATTCAGTTCTTCTGCCAATTTTGCAAGATGTTGTGAACTTCCTGCAACTTCTTCCATCGATCCACTTGCTTGTTGGCTCGATGCAGCCGTTTGTTCAACACCTGCTGCTGATTCTTCCGAGACGGAGGCAATCTCTTCAATTGATCCATTCATTTCCTGACTATTTGCTGCAATGTCAGATAAGTTAGCCGATACTGTTCTAATATTTTGGACCATTTCCTTTATTGATGTACTGATTTTATAAAAAGTATCACTAGTAGTTTTAATTTGCAATGTCCCTTGCTCTACTTCTGAATATCCTTCTTTTAACGATTCAGCAACAACTCCTGACTCATTTTGTATAGTAGAGACAATTCCTGTAATATCATTTACCGAAGTTGATACTTGTTCAGCAAGCTTTCTTACCTCATCGGCAACAACGGCAAACCCTTTTCCATGCTCGCCGGCTCTGGCTGCTTCAATCGCTGCGTTTAGTGCAAGCAGATTTGTCTGATCCGCGATATCTTTTATCACCTGGACTAATTTAGATATTTCTTGCGCCTGATTGTCTAAGACATTCATTTTCTCAACAGCTGTACGAACAATTTGATCAATTTTAGTCATTTGCGTGGTAGATGAATCCATTAGTTGTGTACCTTGATCTGCCATTCCTAACATATCCGTTGAATGTTTTTGCACACGTTCCCCGTTTGCATTTGCTTCTTCAACCTTAGTAGTAAATGATCCCATAATAGATGCCAATTCACTTGCATGATTAGACTGCGTTTCAGAACCTGTTGCTAATTCTTCCATCGTTGCAGCAACTTGTTGTGTCCCGGATTTCACTTCATCAGCTGCTTGTGTTAATTCTTCACTATGACTAGATAATGTTCCGGAAACAGTGTGTATCTCCATAAGCAGCTCTCTTGAGTTATGATTCATTTCATTTACGGCTTCTACTAATTGGCCAATCTCATCGTTTGATTTTTTCTCTAATGGTTCGTGACTAAAATCACCACTAGCAACAGATTTCATACGCTGCATAATCGCCACAATCGGGGTTGATATCACCCGAGCAATAACAAGTGACACAATGATTGCTATTGCTAAAACAACAACTGACACAATGATATCCACAATTAGCGAGGCTTTTCCATATGATTGGAGATCCTCCCCGGTATTTGTGATTTTATCTTCCCTCATTGTAGCCATTTCAGCAAAACCATCCGTTAATTCATCTGCTAATGGTTTTACATTTGTAGCCATCATTTCCATTGCCGATTCTTCATTACCATTATCATATTCTTTGATAACTTTGTTGATTGTTTCTCCCCATTGTATCTTTTTCTGAACTAGCTCCTTAACTTTTTCTGAATTGCTAAGTTTAATTACTTTCTCCTGTAGTTCGATTCCATCATCCGTACGAGCTTGAAATTCTTTTTTCAGCTCCTGATCACCATATAACAAATAACCACGTATTAACGATGTTCGTTGTGCGATGTTTAATGTTATTTTTTCGTCCAAAATTAATAGTGGCTGTTGTTCCTCGACGATCTCATTTGTATTACTATTCAATTCTTTGATTGCAAGAAAATTATAAACTCCCAAAAGGATAATTAATAGAAGAACGAAAGAAAATCCAAACAATATTTTCTTCTTCAAGCTATTAAATTGAAATAGATTTTTCATTTTTATACACCTCATTTTCTTGTTGTTATTTAAAATCTCTTTTGCTTTTGAAAAAAAATACTTCTACATTATATATCGGAATTATAGTGGCATACCATAAGTAGTTATCAATAATTTTTATAGAAGTCTATTTTCTAAAAGTTTATTATTCAAATGAGATAAAACAACATTTTAGAAGCACTAAGCATCTAGAATACACGTAAACTCCTTAAAAATAATTTATCACCCCCAGACCAACCCTACCAATTTCCAATTCTACAAAAATATATTGCCTAACTATGTTTAAACCTTACTTCTCTTGGACATGCTATTTTACTAGTTTACTAATTTAGTAGGAATAGAAGGTGACGACGGATGATAAGGAATGGCAAAGTTATTACGGCAACATTGATTATGGTTGGTTTATTCATTTTTGGTTCAGCTTCAATCGTCCAAGCTGATAGTGAACAATTATATAAGGTGGATACATCGCAATTAAATATGCGAACCGATCCTTCAGATGAGGCGAAGATCGTTGGCAATCTTGTTGAAGGAGATAAAGTCATGGTTTTTGAGGAACAGGATGGATGGGTTAAAACCTTCTATACAGGAGAGCCTGTTTGGGTAGCCTCGCACTTTTTAACATTAATCAATGATGAACCACAAACTGAACAAGCAACCGAACACAAGAATAAAGATACAGAAACAGGTGCAAATACAAATTTAGATAAGGAAAAGACGGCGGCTTCTGAAAATGAAGCTACAGACGAAACAAAAACAGAAGCGAAAGAGTCACTCACAGAACAAGAAACAAAAAAGGAAACAAAAGAAGAAAAGGACCAGGGTAAACGAAAAGAAGGATCAGTAAAATATTGGCATTCTTTCCCTAAGGAAGCTGATATTCAAGTTGAGGAAGAGGTTAAAAAGAAAAAGATAGCGGAACAAAAGAAATATAAACTATCAAAAAACTCTATCACTATTACACAATCTACTGATCAACCATTAGATGGATACAACATTGTAGTTGATGCTGGCCATGGCGGAAAAGATTCAGGGGCTGTTGTAAATGGTGATGTTTACGAAAAGAACATAACGTTGAAAACCGCAAACACTGTCGCAAACCAATTACAGAATGCAGGAGCAACTGTTACTCTAACTAGATTGCAAGATAATTTTATTTCCCTTGATAAGCGTGTCGGTATTAGTAATTCAGATGAGGTTGATGCATTTATTAGTATCCATTTTAATGCATTTAAAGATTCCGCTGTTAATGGCATCAGTACGCACTATTATGATGATGAAGTGAGTAAGGGTCTGGCAAATAATCTTCATTCTTCGATTATGAAGCAAATAGATATGCATGATCGCGGAATTAGGAAATCGGATTATCTTGTTCTGCGAGAAAATGACAATCCGGCTACTTTGATAGAGCTAGGTTTCATGACAAATCCCGATAATTTGAAAATGATACAATCAGAAGACTATCAAAATCATGTGGCCCTAGCAATAAAAGAGGGACTGGAGAATTATTTTAATAGAACGTCTTAAGAAACAGTAAAGATTAATGGGGAATCCATACACCGAGGCTGGGACAATTCAGCCGTATATTGACACAACGTAGAAAAGAAACTTATATTATCCGCAGCTACAAGCTTTATTTCAGCTGACATTAGTGTTGAATCATTTAGAATACCTGTCGATGATGGATATATGGATGCCAGTGTCATGATAAGCGGATACAATAGTGCAGTACTTAAGTTGGATTTAGAGAAGAATCGTTCAGCTTTAAATGATTTCTTGAAACACAACTAAAAATGAACAAAAGGTTTCCGTGTAGGAGAAACCTTTTGTTCAGAAACATAATATTGCTGTTGCGTAGGCTGATTTATCATGTATTTCAACTTTTCTGTCGCACTTTCTTTCTATTCATCATTTTGTACATCAATTTAAATAAAGGCGGTACTGCGAAATAAATAAAGAAGGTTCTAAATAGCTGATAGCCCGATACAATAGATAAGTCCGCATGGATCTCATGGGCGATAATCCCCATCTGATCCATCCCTCCAGGGGCCATACTTAATAGCGACGTCGCTTTTGATATAGGGTGAAGCTCTGTAAGGATTATGCTTAATGCGACGGAACCAATCACAAGCATAATGCCACTTCCAAGCGCAAGACTAATTGTCCTCAACTTTCTCTGCAGTTGATCCGTTTTGAGCATCAACCCTACATGGGTCCCGATCATCAGCTGAGCGGCATCGATCAGCATCGGTGGCAAATGCGGCCCTTCCATGCCAGATAATTGAAGGATACTTGTGCCAATAATTGGTCCAAGTAAGTAGGCTGTTGGAAATTTTATTTTGGTACCGACAAGTGCGAACACAATACTTACCAATGCAAATATAAAAATATTAGGGTATAAGCCCGCCCAATTTGCTGATGTTGACGCAGGAATTGAGGCATCTGTAGTTGCCCCGCCTTGCCCAAACATGGGGATGGAGACTAGCAATGGCATAACTATGATAATAATCATTAAACGACAAACTTGTGTAACCGTAACGACAGCTAGGTTAATCCCTTTCGTTTCTTCAGCCAGCATAATCACCTGTGTAAGCCCACCAGGAATACTACCTAACAATGATGTACCATAATCACTATCAGAAAGCCTAGAAACAATATAAGCAATCCCCGAACAAAGCAGCAACAGCAATACAGTCATAAATAGCATAGATGGTAATTGAAGTGCCATTTTATGCAAAGCAGTAGACGTCATGGACAATCCGATCGTATATCCAACAATGATCATGCCTGCATTACGAATAGAACTAGGCCAAACATAATCTCGTTTCATCGCATTTGTTCCAATTAAAACAGCAATCATTGGTCCTAGAAGCCAGGGAACCGGAATATGGAGTAACGTAAAAATCACACCACCAATGACAGCAGTAAGAAGCGTTGGCATGATTTGTTTGGTTGTATTCGATGCATGTTGTTCCATATTATGTAATCCCTCTTTGGTTAAAATGTTGTAGGTATACCGTGGTCTCGATCAAAAATTCCAATGACTCCATTCTAATGCTCACCCATCAGCAACACAAGTGAGACGTGGGGACAGGTCCCTTGTCCCAGGAGAAAGAAAACCAATGAAGGAATTTGCAGCCTCTCGTTTGGTAACATTTTAAACATCCTCTAAAAAAGAAAAAACATTCAATCCAAAGGGACCAAATGTGGGAAATATCAATGTGAATTATTCAAAAATAATGCTTCATAAAGAGTTATAGTCTTAATTGTTTAATCTAAGAAGTTGATTTTTTATTTGTTCCACTTCGGATTCTAAACGATCTATCCGATCAAGCTCGTATCCTATATTTAGTTGGTTATTACGTTCAAATTGAGATTCGCGACCCAGGTGAAATTCCGCTTCGTCGTGTGATAAGAGGAAATATTTCTTTAATACATCAAACAAATTTTCTTTCTCTATCAGACTTAAATTATTAATCTGAGCTAAAATATGATCTATTTTACGATCTGAATATGAAAGAGCCATATCCTCTTCTTCTGCAGTAAACACCACTTCTGGCATTTTTTTCGTAACCTCATAAATTGCATCCTTCACTAAAGAAATATATCTCATTTCCAGCCAATCTTTTGCAAATTCATTTGAGGTAATAATTAACCAGCTTGTTTGTTCTATTTTTAATTTGCTTGGCTTAAACCAAGTCTCAAAAGTTGGCTTACTAATGCGGTCACTTATTACATCCAATACTTCTTTCCATACGTCATTTTCCATGCTAAATCCTCCTCGTTTAGCGATTTTTTGTTTTTCCGACTTTACTGTGGAGATATTTATACAACTATCTCTGCCCAATCTCTTCTGCACATGACCGGGGTCAATCAGGCGTTAAATTTCTCCCGATTAACACTCCCTAAACCACACCGTCGCATACATATTATTGATGTCATTATACCATATCATAATGGGACATGAGGACAGGTTCCTTGTCCCGCAAAAGCTGTCAAAACTAACCGAAAAATGCTCCCTTCTCCTCTACCGCCATCCCATCAGCACTCCGAAATTGACACTAGTGAGACCGAGTGAAATAATAAAAATGGTAGATACTTTATAGTAAAGGGTTAAAAAAGGAGAATTGCTATGAATTTTAAAAATATCACTGTTGCTGGTAGTGGTGTATTAGGTAGTCAAATTGCGTATCAAATTGCTTTTAAAGGATTCCATGTCTTTGTATACGACATTAATGATGAAGCATTAGCTAGTGCAAAAGAAAGAATTATGAAACTGAAACAAAATTATCAAGAAGATTTAGGCGCTACTAAGGAAGATGTCGACACTGCGTACAATCGTATTTCATTCAACTCTAATTTATCAAAAGCAGTTCAAGATGCAGACCTTGTGATTGAAGCAATTCCTGAAGTTGTCCAAATCAAAACGGACTTTTACAAGGAATTAGGGAAGGTATCTCCTGAAAAAACAATTTTTGCATCAAATTCTTCTACATTATTACCAAGCCAATTTGCCGAAGCGACAGGCCGGCCAAAAAAATTCTTAGCCCTACACTTCGCTAACGAAATTTGGAAAAACAATACAGCAGAAATTATGAAACACCCGGGTACGGACATGAACGTATTTGATGAAGTAATCGAATTTGCCAAAGCCATTGGAATGGTCGCTTTACCATTATATAAAGAACAACCGGGCTATATTTTAAATTCTTTATTAGTTCCTCTCTTAGATGCTGCTCAGATGCTTTTATTAAAAGAGGTTTCTGATGTCGAAACAATCGATAAAACATGGATGGTCGCAACAGGAGCACCCCAAGGCCCATTTGCTATTTTAGACGTTGTAGGAATCACCACGGCGTATAACATTACACTCGCAAAAGCCGAAGCAACAGGTGATCAAGACTATAAAAAATTAGCTGAGTTATTGAAAACAGAATACATCGATAAAGGAAAACTAGGTAGGGCAACAGGAGAAGGATTCTACACCTATCCAAACCCAACCTTTATGAAATCAGACTTCTTAGAAGGCTAACGAGGACGGGGCAGAATAACTGTCCCCGTGCCTTTGTCCTTTTAAACCATAAAATGAGACATCTTTCCTTGTCCCTGCTATCTCCACTTAATTCCCCTTTCTCTAACTTATTTAGTTTGGTGCTCCGGGCGGGTGATAGTAGGGCGGGATTTTAAGCCATCCTTTCTTTTGCATTAAATCTCTTGCTTGATACCCAAGGGACAATTTATCCATTTGGAATTTGACAAACATTAAACCAACATCCGTTCGAAGGCTTTGGCTTGCTGATGCTGCACACATATCTGCAGCGGTAACAAAATTTATAAGTAAAGTATTAATTATTTCATCTTCTGTTAACTTCGCACCTAATGGTATGGAGCTTGACTCAGACATAGGCTTATCTTCAGGCAAAGTCGGTAACGTAACCCCTTCATTCCTCATGAAATCGGACAGTTGCTTTTTATGAGATTTAGCAATTTTTAATGCCTCCTGGATCATTTCTTGTAGTTTAGGATCTGTTACGGTGTTAAGACCAACCTGTTCATATGTAACAATTCCACCCACAAAGGCAAGGTATGTCCAGCATGCCATTGTCTCACCTACATGAAGTGGCATCTGACTATTATCCGTTAATGACTCTATGATCTTTGTTGCGGACTGAAACATATTTGTGAATTTGTTTGCCATCATGACCCTCCAAAAAAATCTTTTTCTTCACTGATATCATTTACATCCGCTTCGAAATTATTCAACTACATGGGGACATGGAGACAGGTCCCTTATCCCGCAACAATCAGCAAAACTGGCCAAAAATGCGAATCAAATCCCAAGCTTAGTTTAAAAAAATGAACAGCTTTTTCACAAAAGTGATAAAAGCTGTTCATTTTTTTGCCAATTTTATTTACCTATCAAGCTGCTGATTTTTAATATTTTCTAGCCGCGTAAGGCTTTTTTTCTGTTGCTCTAAATCTCTTTTTTTATGCTCTATTCCTTCTTTTCTTTGTTCAAAATCCTTTTTCTCCTGATCAAGTTCCCTATCTGGTTGTTCCCTTTCCTGCCTCAATAGTTCCCTCTCTTGATTCAATAGCTCCTTCTCTAGTGTTATTAATTCTTTCTCTTGCGCAAATATCTTCTTTTTCTGTATGAATATTTCCTTCTCCTGCGTAAACACTTTTTTCTCCTCCGTAAGTTCTTCCTCCTTCTCTGTAAATTTCTTTTTCTTCTCTATAAAATCGTTCTTTTCCGCAGCAAACATCTCTTTCTCCTGTGCGAATAATTCCTTATTACGTTGATACGCCTCTTCGTCCAACACTTGCTTCAACCTTGATTCATAAGCAAGACGTTGTTCTTCTTCCATACTTAACTCTTCCCAGTTTTGAAATGCTGAACGTAGTGATTTATCCTTCATGGAAATCTCCTCCAGCTCATTAAATATATCGTCATAAACCTTCCTATTCCTGTGGTCAACCATGCCAAGCATCAAGAGCCACCTTGCCAGCGCATCGTTCCATGGATCAAGTTTATCATCTTTCCAATCCCTTATTAACTTAGTCATTTCAATAAAATGAAATTCCATTATATCTGTCAATTTGTATTTATCCTCATCTTCGTACAAATGATATGTGGTATGCAATCGTTCTGTTTGACTAAACACATCAAAATTAAGAATGTTTATTGAAATAACCGGTCGCAACTCTTTGTAGTCCATATTCTTCTTCAAAATATTGTCATAAATCCTGGACCAATAATATATTGAGCGCTTAACCATATCATATTTATCCGTAAATTGAATCTCTACATTAATCCTTTCTTCAGCATCTGTAATAACAAGCAAATCCAATCTAGAAAGTTTATCATCAACATATTCCCTGCCAGATTCTGTATTCATAAATGCAACATCCTTAATTCGGCCTCTATCCGTTTTCTGAAGAATGGCATTCAGTAACACAACAGTTATATCCTTATTTCTTTCATTTCCAAAAAGCTGTTTGAAAGCATAGTCAATTTTCAAATCCATCAACCGTTCAAGTGGTACTCGTTTTAGTAGCTTTGTTCTTGTATTCTCTTTTGCTTCTTGTTTGTGTTTATTATAATTTGGAAAATCTTCTCGTACGTTACTTGCAGTGTATACAGTGGAATTTTCATAGTGTAGTTCAGTTAACGCCATATGAACACGCCCTTTATGTTTATGAGGACTTACTGAGGAGTATTTCTAATCTAATTATAGCAGATCCCGATATCACAAACAAGTGTTCCCGTTATCTTATTTTAATCTCCTACCTCATTTGAGATAGAACCTTCAGCAAAGGCTAATATCCTAATAGAGTTGGATATTGGCCTCTACTTTATCATCACCATTTCAAATCGTAGCTTCTAAATTTCATCCGAAAGAATAGAGGTAATAATATGCAATGAGTCCCATTCCCCGCCAGATCTTGAAATAATTGAATACTTTTTAGGGAAAATCTTCTCTCTGATTTCAGTTATAGATAGCCTGCTATTATACAAATATTTCACTTCTCCGCTAAGATTCTCAAGGTAATCCAATTTTTGTTTCAGCATACTTTTCCCGTTCTTTATGTATCCAGCATGACAGCAAAACATCGATCCAACATCATAATTCAG
Organism: Lentibacillus sp. Marseille-P4043; assembly: GCF_900258515.1. Classification (NCBI taxonomy): domain Bacteria; kingdom Bacillati; phylum Bacillota; class Bacilli; order Caryophanales; family Bacillaceae; genus Lentibacillus; species Lentibacillus sp. Marseille-P4043. The sequence goes on from NZ_LT984884.1 coordinate 141,848, forward strand.
TACCGCTCGAATGGATTCCATAATCGTTGGAATGGATTCACTGTTCATAATTACTTTTGTTTTCGGTGCAACAAATAGGTCCCCGGAAAATAATGTACCTGTTTCTTCATTAAAAAAGGAAACATGATCATCTGCATGACCTGGTGTATATATTACCTTCCACTCATTGTTTGCAGATTGAATCGTATCCCCAAGCGGCGAAGCTTCAAATCCTTCTCTTTTTCCCCAAAATATTTGCCGGTATTTGGGATAGTTATATTTTTCCGCACAAATTTCAATTCCTTTTTGATGAACATAAATAGGAACTTCCCGATTTTCTTGAATCCATGGGGCTGTTCCAGTATGATCCTCATGGCTATGCGTAAGAGCTACGAAATCAAATGAGTGCTTATCATAAAAAGGAGTTAATTCAGCTTCAAGGCTTTGGGGCCCTGTATCCACTAACATCCCATCTACCAAAAAAGCATATACGGTATTTGCCTTCTTACCGCCCAGCATAATATCCATTTTCACACAAGTAACATCTTCTTCTTTCGATACGTGCATCATCGATACTTTCACCCCTTCTATAATAATTAGATTCTAGAAAAGTATTGAAATCCCTCCTTTTGAATGGGACACGGGAGAATGGGACACGGGGACAGGTTTCTTGTCCCAGGCTGTATAGGCGTAGTGGCAAGGTTAGCGGGTGGGACACCTAACCTGTCCCCACGTCCCACCACTGCCAATGATCGTTACCACAGCCGATTCCGAAGCCAAGAAAAACGGACAAGACGGTTTATTTACGACCTGCAGCAGACAATGTGGTGATAAAATGAAAAATACCCTTTCAAAAGAGATGAATACTTTTAAAGGGTTTTCGGATACGGAATGATATAGGTTTCCCAAATCCCATCTGTTTTGGGATTTGGGAAACAGATTTTTTATCAATAAACCTTTATACATTTTGTTCATGAAATTTATACCTTATTCCATAGAAACTCTAGTTCCAGCTCCTGGTCACATATCCCTCAAGAACCGGACACGAAAAAGGCGGAGAAGGAGAACAGGTTTAACGTGCCACTTCGCTTTTACCTTGAATTGGGACACTTCCCCGTCCCCTTATCCATCAACATTTCTTCACTCAAAGTTATCAAGCAATGCACGCACTTCATCTGTTGACTCTGTGCTCATCAATCGATTTCTTAATTCACTTGCCCCTCGAAAGTCACGGACATATATCTTAAAAAAGCGACGTAGAGGCCTGAATGGACGTGGCTCGAATTCTTTTGAATATTTATCATGAAGATCAAGTTGCAATCTTAAGAGATCAAGCAATTCCTTACTGTTATGGTCTTTCGGTTGTTTTTCAAAGGCAAATGGATTTTTAAAAACACCACGCCCAATCATAACCCCATCAACACCATATTGATGAGCGAGTTCTAAGCCAGTTTGACGGTCAGGAATATCTCCATTGATCGTCAAAAGTGTATCTGGTGCCACATGGTCACGAAGTTTCTTAATCTCCGGAATCAGCTCCCAATGTGCATCTACTTTGCTCATTTCCTTTTTTGTACGAAGATGAATGGAAAGATTAACAATGTCTTGTTGCAATAAATGTGTTAGCCAGTCACGCCATTCGTCAACATCCGTGTAACCTAGCCTTGTCTTCACACTTACAGGCAATCCTCCTGCTTTTGCTGCTTGGATAATATCTGCTGCAACTTCTGGACGACGGATAAGGCCGCATCCCTTCCCTTTGGGTGCCACGTTAGGTGCAGGGCAACCCATATTGATATCCACACCCTTGAACCCTAGTTTCGCCAAACCAGTACTCATTTCCCGAAAGTATTCTGGCTTATCCCCCCAGATATGGGCCACCATTGGTTGTTCATCTTCTGTAAAAGTCAATCGCCCACGTACACTATAGATTCCCTCTGGGTGACAATAACTTTCTGTGTTTGTAAATTCTGTAAAAAACACATCAGGTCTGGCTGCTTCACTTACTACATGGCGAAAAATAACATTTGTCACATCTTCCATTGGTGCCAGTACAAAAAACGGTCGTGGTAAATCACGCCAAAAATTATCTATCATATTCAAAACCTCTCATTATGGGACTCCAGGTCAAACCCTTGTCCCCAAAATAAAAAGCAAAGATGTCCCTGCTTCATTTTTACTTATCCCAAGCTTAAGTACTTTTTATCAAACTAAAGTAAATCTTGACCATTATACATTTTAATATTATTAAATAAAAAGTGCAAAGAAATTTTAAGTAAGAGGAAATGATTGGAGACAGAGGAGCAGATACATTGCTGTTAATTTCCAATTCGTATATAAAGGAAAGTTTGAGGCCCATCTTAATATAAACCTTTTGTTCCGCCATAACCTAAAAAGCCTAAACCCTCTAATTTTATGAGGAATTAGGCGTTTGGTCTTCCACGAAAGCACCTTTTATGGAAGAAACTTATTGAAGGATTTTTTTATTGATAAGACCACTGCCTTTGTTTCAATTAATATCCAATTGCAACTTCTTAACTAGATATCAGTTATGAGGGGGGCTGCATTGGCTACATAGTTTCTATTGACATACCTTTGCCCTTCTACCAATTTTAGAAGCTTTTGAATCACTTTTTCCATAGAAATACCCGTTTTCGGAACGTCTGCCTTTTGAATAATGCGATTATAGTAATCCTCCGTATACTCAGGCATGTCCCCTAACGTTAGTTTGTTAGGATCCTTTAATTCATCTATTTTCGTTAAAATCGTCTTAAAGTAGGACAATAATTCCTCTCTTTGAAAGTCATTCCCATCCATACTAGGAAACAATTTTTGTATTTCCTTCATTATTTGACCTCCTTGATGTCTGTACTAAAAGTAGTTTTATTTAAAGAAACTTAGAATCCAGTCAGATAGCCCTGCTGCATCTAAGAAAACAATGATGATAGCGATTGGAACGATGTATTTTAAAAGAAAATAACAGATGTAAAAGAATACGTATCCTATATTCGATCCTTGTTTTAATTCGTTAAACAAATCTTCTTTTGAAATTTTCCAGGATACAAAAATTGAAATTAATAAGGCACCTAAAGGCATTAAAATATTACTGACTGCATAATCCATCAAATCAAAAATCGTCTTATTAAAGAACTGGACATTTGCTAATACACCGTACGAAAGACAGGCTGGGACCCCAACAATAAATATAAGAATACCAATCACCCAAGTACTTTTCTTGCGTTTACTCGGATCATTTTTAGTAACTGCCGCCACAATAATTTGAATCATAGAAAATGCTGAAGTGAAAGCAGCAAATAAAAATAATATTAAAAACGCCAAAAAGAATAGCATTCCATAAGGCATTTGTTCAAACACGGCCGGTAAAACAGCGAATATTAAAACAGGTCCAGCATCCGGTTCAATCCCAAATGAAAAAACCCCTGGGAAAATGGCTAATCCTGCCAATAAAGCAATGACAATATTTAAGATAATGATAGAAATTGCTGACCGAGGTAGATTTTGCGTCTTAGGTAAATAAGAAGCATATGTAAGCATTACCGAAACACCTAATGACAGCGTAAAGAATGCTTGTCCAAGTGCAAATAAGATACTCTCAGAAGTCAACTTTGAAAAATCTGGTACTAGCAGAAATTTCACACCTTCAATCGCACCATCTAGGCTCAAGGAACGAATCACTAATATCAAAAATAAAAAAACTAAGGCTGGCATCATGACTTTACTTGCTGATTCAATACCTTTTTGAATACCTTGAGAAACGACAAGAATTGTGATGAGCATAAAAACAAGCTGGGCCGCAATCACGGAAAACGGGTTAGAAATAATTTTGCCAAATAGCTCCCCATACTGATCCTGCGTCAATCCATTTAATTCGCCGCTCAAAGTTTTAACAATGTATAAAATGATCCATCCACCTACAACACTGTAAAACGATAGAAGTACAAAGCTTGTAAAGACACCGAGTTTCCCTATAATATTCCACTTCTTTGATGCTAGTTTGCCATATGTTTGTACAGGATCACTTTGGCCCATTCTTCCTATCATAAATTCTCCTAATAATAAGGGCATTCCCAAAACTAGTGTGAAAGCTAAAAATATGAATAAGAAAGCTCCCCCACCACCAGTTCCGGCAACATAAGGGAATTTCCAAATAGCCCCAAGCCCTATCGCCGAACCAGCTGCTGCTAAAATAAATCCTATTTTTGATCTCCATTGCTCTTGTTGTGACATTACTACTCCCTTTCCGATTGAATACCATTCCTTCTACAACAACTGCTGTTTTTGAAAGATTTTTATAAAAAATGATTTTCACACCTATAAAGTTACAAATGAAAGCTTCTCACAAGTTTGATCAACTTATGAGAAGCATTCTTATCTATATCAACGATCTTTATGCTGTTCGACTGATCTTATCTTCCACCGCTTGATCCATCTTAAGCTTCCTCTGTTCCAGCACCATCTAATAGTATATTGTTGACGTCATTTCTTAATTCTGAAAGGCTCTTTGCTTCCTGAACTAATTTTTGTATTGTATCTAGCTCATCATCACTAATTTCTACAAGTTCCTCGAACATTTCAACAGATTCCTGAGAGATAGAAGTTATCTCTACCATTGATGCCATTATCTGCTGAGAAGCAGAAGATAATTCTTCTGTACTTGCAGAAGAATTTGCATTGTTTTCAGCAATAATCTTTGTAGCAGATAGAATCTTTTCAAACATAGTTCCAATCTCTTCAACGGTCGTATTTGCATCTTTAAATTCTTCTATTCCCTGTTGCATCGAATTAACTACTATTTCCGTTTCTCCTTGTATATTCTTTACAATATCTGATACTTCAGAAGAAGACTGACGAGATTGTTCAGCCAATTTTCGTACCTCGTCGGCAACAACCGCAAAGCCTTTACCGTGCTCACCTGCACGTGCTGCTTCTATTGTCGCATTCAATGCCAATAGATTGATTTGTTCTGAAATCCCTGTAATCACTTTTACAATCGTATCGATTTCGTGAGAACTTTCTCCAAGTTTATTTATTGCACCAAATGTTGTATTTACCGTTTGATTAAACTGCCCCATTTTCTCCAAAGAATCTTTTAGCTTTACATTTCCTTCTTGCGTCAATTCTAAGGTAGTATTCGATTGTTCCGAAATTTGATTTGACCTCACCGAAAGATCTTCGATAGACTGTGTCATTTCTTCCATAGACATTGTACTTTCTTCTGTAGCTACTAATTGTTTCTTTAATCCTCTACCTACCTCATCGATTGCTGCTCTTACAATATCGGCTTTCTCGGTTGCGTATTCACCGACTTCAGCAAGATTTTCTCCTTTTTTATGAACACTTGTTGAAAATGAATGAAACTTCTCCCTTACATGGCCAAAGAATTCGATTAGTTGATTAAATACAGTATGATCGGCGCTTTTTTCATCAACTTTACTACCGATATTACCTGCCGATATTTCTCTCATTCCATTTAAGATTTCTTTATTTATATGGGGTTGATGCTTCAGTGAAAAATATTGATAAGCAAAATACACTGTTGTCCCCAATAAGATAACAATAATAACTAACATTATGGCTTCCATGATTAATAAATCCCCTGCTTTTTTATTATTTGATTCGATCTATAATGAAAATCTTAAAGTTCCCTAATCAATACATAAGTTCCATCGGCTGTATTTAAAGGAATATCATTCAACCTACTATTATCTTGATATTTATGAACAATATAATTTCCTTCAACATCTGTGTATTTCTTCATATTATGATACTTTTCCAAAACACGTATCGATTTCGGATTTGTCGCTTCAACCAAAACAGCCTTCAACCCTTGCGAAGATGCCTTTGTTATCAGTCTATTTCCTAATTGCTGAATAATTTCGTGACGGTTATGTTCAGCTGTTACCCCTATCATGAATAGGTGGAATATCTCTCCGTCATTAAGTTCTTTTCCGTTTCGTTCTTTATAATCCTCCAAGAAGCGTTTATCCACATCTTCCAAAGCATGCACAATAACATTCATATCATAAAAAGAACCTTCAAATACATCTTCCCCGATAATCTCTGGCGCATTTGTATCACCGGCAAAGACACCGACAACCTCATTATTACTATCTTGAGCGACTGCGCAGTATCCCTGATCAACTATAGTGTTTAAATAATCCTTGGTAAACTCGAAGAAATCTTCATAATTTATATTTAACTGACCTACCATCGGTTCCTGTACCCATTTGCCTGAAACATCCACTCCAACAAATGAACGTGCTAGACACTCAGCTGCTCTCTGAATTAAATCTGTTTGTTCCTTCGTTATAATTTCGTATGTATATAACTCTAATGTTGTTTGCACTTATTAACTTCCTTTCACATTTAAAAATTCCTAATTAGAAACCTAACATTACACAGAACGAGGTACATCATCGACAATTGTACCTGAGAAATCTATTCTTTCAAGTACATTCCTAATTTGCACTTGAGCAATCTTAGATGAAGGATTTACTACAAGGACATCCTTAAAACCCAAGGTGGAATAAAATTGCATCGTTTCTTCCAACTGTGGTACCACTTTTGATGGAACCGGCGTTTGGTAAGTTGCATCGACAACAAATGTATAATTTTGTCTTGATACTTTATTAATTGTATCCTGTAAATCTGTCATATAACCTTCTACATCTTCCTCTCTCATCAATCCATGCACCTGTACATGTACTTCCTTGACGGGTTCATTTACCGCCATTTTATATTTCTTTTTATCTACAACTATCATCTCTAATCCTCCTTTTTTCCTATAATCCGCTACATTTCGTTGTTGCAGTTTGTATGGTTTTTTCGTAAGAGCATAAAAAAAGACTATCCCATATGTAGACAGGGATAACCAAATAATCCTTCACATAATACTGGCAACCCGACTATCATTATCCATAGGGATTTTAGACTCGTAGCTTTGTGTCCTTACCTTTCGATAAGTTTACCTTTTTCAATTTTTATAAACATAGGACTAAACTCATGCTCATATATTACTATATCATTATAAACATTTTGTCGATTTTTGTCGATTATAGAGTTTTTTTCCAAAATTGGATATATGGGACGCGGGGACAGGTTTCTTGTCCCAGGCTGAATTGGCATAGTGGCAAGCTTGCCGCGCGGGACACCTAACCTGTCCCCACGTCCCGCTTATCAACGGCTGTTCCATTTATATATTCTCCCCACAATGTCCCTATTTCAGTAGATGTGAGCTTCAAACCTTCTATTGAAAAATAATCATTGATCTATTAAACAACACATATATTATCCATGCCACACTAATAAGGCAAATCCATCGCAAATACTTGGTAAAAAGCCATAAAAAATAGTGCTTGTCCCTAATGCCGACAAGCACCATTCCTATTCTTTAGTTTTTACCTACTTCATTTGTCAAACGAATAAATTCATCCACATCTTTTGCCATTAATTGAATTCCTGCTGCCCAGAAATCTTGTTTGGTTACATCAACACCTAAATGTTTTTCTGCTAAATTTTCTACTTTCATAGAACCTGTATCTTTTAATAGAGCAATGTACTTTTCTTCAAAGCCTTCTGGGTGTTTTAAGTATTCGGCATAAATTCCTAAGCTAAACAAATAACCAAACGTATAAGGGAAGTTGTAGAACGGCACTTCATCAATAAAGAAGTGTAATTTGCTGCACCAGAAATGCGGATGATAGCTGGATAAACTATCGTTGTATGCATCCTTTTGTGCTTGAACCATTAATTCATTCAGCCTTTTTTCCGAAACAATCCCTTCTGTTCGTTCCTTATAGAAGGCATTTTCAAATAAAAATCGTGCATGAATGTTTAAAAACATTGCCGTAGCATTTTCCAATTTGGAATTTAATAAGGCAATTTTTTCCCCAGCGTTTTTTGCATTTTCTACCGTTGCATTCCCGATAATTGTTTCTGCAAATGTACTTGCCGTTTCCGCTACATTCATGGCATACCCTTGATTTATATAAGGTAAATCCTTCATAACATGACTATGAAACGCATGACCAAGTTCATGGGCTAGTGTGCTAGTATCGTTTGGCGTACCAGTGAATGTCATAAAAATTCGTGATTCCTCAAATTCTGGAAGTCCTGTACAATACCCACCTGGTCGTTTGTTTGGACGATCCTCTGCCTCTACCCAACGATTTTCAAGCGCATGTTTGGCAAAACCTGAAAGCTTTGAACCAAAGGAAGCGAAATGGTCAATCACAAAGTCACATGCTTCATCATATGTAAATCGGGTCGGTTTCTCATCACCTAATGCTACCGGAGCATCCACGTCTTGCCAGCCCAGTTTTTCCATACCGAATAGGTCAGCCTTTTGATTCAAAAAGTCAATGAAAGGCTGTTTATTAGCGGCAACTGCTGACCACATCGCATCAAGCGTTTCTTTAGACATACGATTATATTCCAATGGTTCGTCCAAATAATTCTTGCGGTCATGTGCCTCTTGCAACGTAATCCGATAACCATCCAAATGATTGATGGTATCGGCAAAAATTGGTGCATATTTCGTCCATGCTGCTTCCCAATTTCCAAACAGTGTTTTGCGTACTTCCGGGTCTGGATCCGTATACATCCGGTTCATAGCTTGACCAACTGACAATTCTGTTTCTTTTCCATCTTTATCTGTGAATGGAATCGTCATAATCGAGACAACGGAATCATATAAACTGCTCCATGCAGATAAACCATCTTTATTTAATTCAGCGATGAGCTTTTCTTCCTCTTCAGATAAAAGCCGTTTTCCTTGATCACGCATTTCATTTAAAACAAAAGAAGTTTCCTTTAACGCTTCATCTTCCAAAAGATTTTGCCAATCGTTATCCGAAATCGCCACAAGTTTTTTGGTAAAAGTATTCGAAAGCTTTTGCACTTCGCTATATAAATCCATCACTTGTCCCATCACTACATTGGCATGTTCATCATTCATGTATGCATCATGACACATTTGCACAAATGTGGCGGATTGACCTAACCCTTTACCAATTGCTTCTTGTTTTTGCAAAATAGTTTTAAAGGTTATTGCAGATTGATCTGTGCTAAAATCCCATTCGTTCAACAAATGTTGATATGCCTGGATTTCCTCTTGAATCGCTTTCAGTTTAGCCTGTAATTCCGCTGATTTTGTACCTCCAGGAAAAATGCTTTCTAAATCCCAAGTATCTACATATTTCATATTGCTCCCCCTTTTTTTCACTATTTTAAACCTTTTGAGTGAATTTAGAAACTAAAATGAAAATGACATCACTTTAAAGATCCGCTTTTGCCAATTCATAAATAGCTTGTGCGTAAATCGCCGTTGCTTTTAATAAATCCTCCACAATAGCATATTCATCTTTTTGGTGCATCACATCTTCACGTCCCGGGAATAGTGCACCAAAGGCAACCCCATGTTCTAATGCACGTGCATAGGTTCCGCCACCGATAGCAAGTAGTTCTGCGTTTTCCCCAGTTTGTTCTTCATATACTCTTTGTAATGTTTGGATAAGCGGGTCATCTTTTTTGACATAAGCAGGCTTGGAATCGGTGAAGTTTTCCAGTTGCAGTTCATTTTCCTGTACCACTGCTTGAATTTTTTCCTTTCCTTCATCAATATCAAATGTAACAGGATAGCGCATATTTAATCCAATCCGACCGCCAGTTTCCTTATTGTAGTTCATTATTCCGGCATTAATAGTCAAATCTCCAGATACCTCATCTTGATAAACAATGTCAAATATCTCTCCACGGGATTGGTTAAAAAATGAAGCAACTGTATCAACGAATTTCTTCCCCTGAACATCCAACTCCAACGCTTGTAAAAATTGCGCCATAAAAATACCAGCATTTTTCCCGTTTCGTGGTTCTGCACCATGGGCACTAACCCCAACCAGTGTCAAAATGAGTTCATCTTCATTTTCTGAGGCATCTCCATCTAATCCTGATTCTTTAAGAAATACCTGATACTTTTGTATAATATCCTCGGCTCCACTATGTAATTTCAGGCGAACTTCAGCAAAATCTGGTACCATATTATACCTTCGTCCGGATTGGAACGACCGCAATTGAAGTTTTGCATCGGATTCAGTATGGACAGGTTGAACAATATCGTAATCTGATATCCCTTTTTCCGCATAAATGATTGGAAAGTCCGCATCTGGGACAAACCCTACACTTGGCATTTCTTCTTTTTCAAAATAATGATCGACACCTCTCCAATCACTTTCTTCATCTGTTCCAATAATCAGCCTAACTCTTTTTTCCAGGGGAAGTCCCAGCTCTTTAACAATTTTCATACCATAATATGCAGCAATCGTTGGCCCTTTATCATCACTTGAACCACGGGCATAAATTTTTCCATCCTTTATTACTGCACTATACGGATCAACGCTCCAGCCATCGCCCTCCGGCACAACATCAACATGCCCTAAAATACCAAAAAGCTCGTCTCCTTCTCCCATTTCGAGATGACCTGCTAAGTCTCCAACATTTTTGGTGATAAACCCATCTTTCTTTCCCAAATCCAACATATAATCTAAGGCATCTTTAACCCCTTGTCCAAGTGGAGCGTCTGGTTTAGCAGCCCCTTCGTCCAATACACTTCTAATTTGCAAAAGTCCTTTTAGATCCTTTAAAAAATCTTCCTTTCTTTTTAACACTTCATTCATCCAATTGATACTCATATTGCAAATCACTCCTTTTTGTTTAGGTCTATTATGCCACAATGATTGTTATATATGGCATTATTACTTAGTCCTCATAATAGACTTTATGTTTTATCACTTATTTTAAACTTCATGAATTATCATTTTACTTATGGTTACTCGATAGTAGGTTCTCATTGCTATAACAACCAATCCAATGATGAAAATAATCATCATCGCAGCTAGTCAAAGTCCGAATGCATCTAACGTTGTTCAACTATTATCCTTTTAAGTTGGGACAATAAGGAAAATTGCTCCAATGCCTACGACAGCCACCAATTGAGAGATTAACCACAGATAAAATCTCCAAGCAGGATGTTATTTGCGTTTACCCGACCATCGAATACCTTTTGTGATGGCATTTTGTATCCGAACGAAGCAATCACTACTCCCGCAAAGGCCGTGGATGTCACATATTATATACATTGATTATCGACAAAAATGCCCTTCATGTGTTTGATCATGGCTATTTTGACTCCAGTTGATCCTTCTTCTAATATCCACTCACTCGGGATGCGATTGTAAAGATCGGCGCGATGAAGTATCCCTTACACTTGGTAGAAACATCGGATAGCAAAGAAAACATAATAATGATCGCGTGTAACGATGCCTAAGTAAGTGCACAAGAAATAAGCAACCTTTACCGCTTTGGCAAATTGAATTGTTATTTAATTGGATAAAACAACATTTAATGGAAGGCAAAAAAGATTGAGGAATTATTCCCTCAATCTTTTTTCAAAATCAACTGCGTCACACACTCCACATGCCCCGTCATCGGAAACATATCCACCGGTTGCACTTCCTGTGTCTTAAACCCTCCATCTTCCAATATCCGTAAATCCCTTGCCAATGTACTTGGGTTACACGACACATACACAATCCGCTTCGGCTGCATGTCCAGCATTGCTTTTAATAGCTCCTCATCACAGCCTTTACGCGGCGGATCGACTACAATCACATCAGGATCAAGCCCTTGTGCTTTCCACCATGGCATAATCTTTTCCGCTTCACCAACGAAAAACTCCGCATTTGTCATACCATTTAATTTGGCATTCTTCTTCGCATCACTGATCGCTTCTGGAACAATTTCCACTCCATAAACTTTCTTTGCCTGCTGTGCCAGGAATAATGAAATTGTTCCAATCCCGCAATAAGCATCAATCACATTATCATTGCTGTCGATTTGTGCGTATTCTAGTGCCTTATCATACAGTGTCTTTGTTTGCACTGGATTCACTTGATAAAATGACTTCGCTGAAATAGCAAATGTCAGATCACCAATTCGGTCATAAATATATTCCTCGCCCCACAACAGCTTAGTTTTTTTACCTAAAATAACATTTGTCCGCTTTTCATTTACATTTTGCATAATTGATTTGATGTTCGGAAAGGCTTCCGTCAGTTCAGCGATCAAAACATCCTGATTCGGCAGTTTTTCTGTTCTTGTCACTAAAACAACCATGATTTCATCCGTGGCATGGCCTGTCCGCACCATAATATGTCTTAATACGCCCGTATGCTTTTCCTCTTGATAGGCCTTGATGCCAAGCCGATTCGCAATACTTCTAACCGCCTTAACAACCTCGTTAATCACTTCATTATGGGTGACACACGTTTCGGTATTCTCCATAATACGATGGCTGCGCTTTTGGTAAAATCCGGTTATCAGTTCTCCGTCTTTTTCTCCAACAGGAATTTGAACCTTATTCCGGTAATGCAATGGATCGTCCATCCCAATAATCGGATGGATTGGTACCTCTTCCAAATGGGCGACTTTTTTCATCGCGTTTTTCACTTGATTTTGTTTCATTTCTAGTTGCAGCTGATAACTCATATGCTGAAGACCGCATCCGTTACAATCAACGTGGCATAAGGGATCCACTCGTTCCGGACTTTCACTTATCAATTCCAGCACTTTGCCAAAACCGAAATTTTTATTTACTTTTACTACTTTCACCTTTGCTTCTTCATCAGGTAATGCATTCGGGACAAACAATGGATAGCCATTGATTTTGCCAACGCCATTTCCTTCATGCGTCAAATCCTCAAATTTAAGTGTTATGATTTCATTCTTTTTCACTGGTGCCGTCTGTTTGGGCATTGTTATCTTCCTTTGCGTTCGTTTATTCTGATTACTATCTTATCATATCCGGTTTGTACATTTCATAAAAACATAACTGGTATCTTGATCGTCTAATTGTGTTACTAACTTTCACCCATCAAAAAAGCCACATAACATCTAAAAGTCATGTAGCCATTATTTCAGATTTATTTTTCAAAAACCAGTCGCAAATCAATAGCCAACTCATCAAAAATGGATACCTGTACTTGATCTTCATCCGTGTACAGATCCGGTCGTCCATAATGCTGATTTTCCTGGAGAATAAAAACACTAACAATCTTTTCCAGGGGCTCGACTATCCAATATTCTTTAACACCTGCTTGCTCATATTTATTGAATTTCTTAATTTTATCTATTCTGGCAGTAGAAGGTGAAATAATTTCCACGATCATATCCGGATTTCCTTTACAACCACTATCATCTAGTTTTGATTCATCACAAACAACTGTTATATCTGGTTCAAAAACGTCTTCTTTATTTTCTTCCCTACTGCTTTCGTCTTCAAGGTCTAATACAACATGAAAAGGCGCTGGATAAATCTCACATTCTTTTCCAACTAAAAAGTTTGCAATTTGACGATGTAATTCTGATAGAACCTTTTGATGAATTCTGGAAGCTGCAGCTTGTAGATATGGAATCCCATCAATAATCTCCGCTCTTACATCCTCAGGCCATGATAAATAGTCAGCATACGTATACTTACGATCATCTTTTGGCAACGGTATTTAATCACCCCAGAACCAAATATTTATTATTTTCATTATACCATGGAAACTACAGCTAACAAGAATTAAAAAATGACTGCCTGTAATCAGCAATCATTCTTCTCTACAAATTCATCTGGAACGAACAATTCCACATGTTGTTTTAAATTGGCAAATTCGCCTGGCAGCAATCCGCCAAATTCACCGTCAATATTCAATTGCATTTTTTCGGCTGTTTCCACTTTAATATGCTTTGCTTTCGTGTAAATAACATTTTTATGATCAAGGTGTACACCTCTTAAAGCCAATGTTGCAATGTGAATAAACTCTGCCAAGTTCGTCTTTTTCAAAATAATCACGTCAAAATAACCATCATCAAGTTTGGCGGTTGGGGCTAGTTTTTCAAAGCCACCAATTGAATTCGTATTGGAGATTAAAAACAGCATAATGTCGTCTTCCAATACTTCACCATCATATTCGATTCGTACACTTGTCGGTTTCAATGAGGGAAGCATTTCAATACCCTTCATATAGTACGCAAGCTGTCCAAGCATGGTTTTTAACTTGCTTGGTACCTCATACGTTAACTCAGTAAGCTTTCCTCCACCAGCGATATTGATAAAATAATGCTCATTAACTTTACCGATATCCAATGGCATCGAATGATCATCTAAAATAATGTCGACAGCTTTCATGATGTTGCGGGGAATAGATAATGCACGTGCGAAATCATTTGTTGTCCCGACAGGTATGATACCTAGTTTAGGACGAAAATCCTGTTCTGCTAATCCATTAACGACTTCATTAATCGTTCCGTCTCCACCTGCTGCAACAACCACATCATAGCGTCTCTCAACAGCTATCTTTGCTGCTTCAGTCGCATCCCCTTCACAAGTTGTTGCATGTGCAGAAGTTTCATACCCAGCGATTTCAAACCGCTCTAGTACATTTGCTAATTCTTTTTTAAATGCCTCGCGTCCAGATGTAGGATTATAAATGATTCTTGCTCGTTTCATTATATCCCCCTCCTATTCACATCAACAAATTTATATATGTCCATTTCATTCAATTATTTTTTGTCCAAAGACTATCATAGACCTTTTTCCCATTTTTGAAAAGTCTATTTAGAAATTAGTTGACATAATTAGTCGGATCTCGTTGCTTGGAATGAATGTCCAGGAAGATATAACAGAAGATCCCCATACCATTATTTACTAGTAAAAAATGAACCATTCCAAAAGCATTTGCCTCTGGAATGGCCTTATCACAATTTATCTTTTGTCCATTTCTTCCTTAAGAATCTTATTAACCATTGGCGGATTTGCTTGCCCTTTTGTTTGTTTCATCACTTGTCCAACTAAAAAGCCAAGCGCACGATCCTTACCATTTTTGTAATCAATAATCGATTGTTCATTCACATCAAGAATTCCAGTAATGATTTCCTTTAATTGACCTTCATCGGAAATTTGTACAAGACCCTTTTCTTTAACAATATTCTCTGGGTCTCCGCCTTTATCAACTAATTCGGCAAATACTTTTTTAGCAATTTTAGATGAAATGGTTCCATCCTCAATCAGCGTAATCATTTTGCCTAGTGACTCTGGAGTAAGTGCAAGATCATGCAGTTCTTTCAAATGTTTGTTCATATACCCTGATATTTCACCCATCAACCAGTTGGATGCTTGCTTTACATCAGCGCCATGTTCCACAGTCGCTTCAAAAAAGTCGGCCATTTCCTTTGATCCTGTTAAATTGGATGCATCATACTCGGATAAGCCAAGTTTTTCGATAAAACGTTTCTTGCGCGCATCTGGAAGTTCCGGAATTTGACTACGAATTCGCTCTTTCCAGGCATTGTCAATATACAATGGGACAAGATCAGGCTCAGGGAAATAACGATAATCATCCGAACCTTCTTTAACACGCATTAAGATGGTTTCTTTCGTCTTTTCATCATAACGACGTGTTTCTTGTAAAATTTCTCCACCTGAAAGCAATTCTTTTTCCTGACGTTTTTCCTCGAATTCAAGCCCTTTTTGTACATAAGTAAACGAGTTCAAGTTTTTCAGCTCTGTTTTAACGCCAAATTCATCTTGACCAATCGGACGGATGGATAGGTTAGCATCACAGCGCAGAGAACCTTCTTCCATTTTACAATCAGAAACACCCGTATACTGGATGATGTTTTTTAATTTTTCCAGGTATGCATAAGCTTCTTCTGGTGAGCGCATATCCGGCTCAGAGACGATCTCGATTAATGGTGTGCCTTGTCGGTTAAAGTCGACTAGCGAGTACCCATCATCACCATGGGTCAATTTACCTGCGTCTTCTTCTATATGCAGGCGAGTAATCCCGATCCGTTTCTTTTTCCCACCTACTTCAATTTCAATCCAGCCATGCTCACCAATTGGTTTATCAAACTGGGAGATTTGATATGCCTTTGGATTGTCCGGATAAAAATAGTTCTTACGGTCAAATTTAGTATCTGTTGCGATTTCACAATTTAGAGCCATTGCTGCTTTCATTGCAAAGTTAACTGCTTCTTCGTTTAAAACTGGCAATACACCTGGATACCCTAAATCAATCGGGTTCACATTTGAGTTTGGTTCCGCACCAAAAGCGTTCGGGCTGGGACTGAAAATTTTCGAATCTGTTTTTAATTCCACGTGTACTTCAAGTCCAATAATTGTTTCAAAGTTCATTATTTTGCACCCCCTAATTGAGGTCGTTTCGTGTGGTGATCTGTTGCTTGTTCAAAAGCATGTGCCGTCCGGTAAACAGTACCCTCGTCAAAATTCTTTCCGATGATTTGCAGACCATATGGCAAGCCATTTTCTGAAAGTCCACATGGCACCGAAATGGCCGGCACACCTGCTAAGTTAACCGGGATTGTTAAAATATCATTGGCATACATTGTTAACGGATCTTCCACTTTCTCCCCAATTTTAAATGCTGGTGTTGGTGTAGTTGGTCCAATAACAACATCATAATCCTCAAATATTTTGTCAAAGTCATTTTTAATTAAGGTACGTACTTTTTGTGCCTTTTTGTAAAAAGCATCATAATAACCTGATGATAATGCATATGTTCCAAGCATAATCCGGCGTTTAACTTCTTCACCAAAACCTTCGCTACGAGACATTTTAAACATGTCTAGCATATCTTTTGCATTTTCCGAACGCACACCATAGCGCACACCGTCAAATCGCGCTAAGTTGGCAGATGCTTCTGATGACGCAATTATATAATAAGCAGCAACTGCGTATCTGGAATGCGGTAAGGAAACCTCTTCCCACTCAGCTCCAAGTGATTCGTAAACTTGAAGTGCATCCATTACGGATTGCTTCACTTCAGGGGAAACGCCTTCGCCAAGGTATTCTTTTGGAACGGCAATTTTTAATCCTTTTACATCTCCAGTTAAAGATTCTGTAAATGCTGGTACATCAACGTTGGCACTTGTTGAATCCATTTTATCTTGACCAGAAATTACTTCAAGGACACGCGCATTGTCTTCCACATTTCTTGTAATTGGTCCAATTTGATCGAGTGATGAAGCAAATGCAACGAGACCAAAGCGCGATACCCGACCATATGTTGGTTTTAAGCCAACAACACCACAAAACGCTGCAGGTTGACGGATCGATCCGCCAGTGTCAGATCCTAATGAAAATAGAACCTCTCCAGCCGCAACAGAAGCAGCTGAGCCACCACTTGAACCACCTGGAACATAATCTGTATTCCAAGGATTTCGCGTTGGAGTAAAGCTTGAATTTTCATTTGATGAACCCATTGCGAACTCATCCATATTTAGCTTACCAATTGTAATTGCCTTCGCTTCATTTAACTTGTCGATTACTGTTGCATTGTATAATGGATCATCGAAGTTTTTAAGGAATTGACTTCCACACGTTGTCCGCAATGCTTTGGTCACAATATTATCTTTGATACCGCTTGGCAAACCAAATAAAGGATGGTTGTCGAAATTAGTTGTTTCTTGATCTAACGTTTCCGCATGATTGCGTGCATTTTCTTCGTCTAGCGTTAAAAATGCTTTTACCTGATCATCCACTTCCTGTATTCGCTTGTACGATGTATCAACTAAATCACTTACTGTAATTTCTTTATTATGTAGCTTTTGTTCTAATTCTTTGATACTGTAATCAAACAATGACATGTATTTCCCTCCCTACTCCAAAATCGAAGGCACACGGAAGTAATCACCTTTTTTGTCAGGTGCGTTTTTCAGTGCATCTTCTTGTGTTATCCATTCTTTAGGTTCATCTTTACGCAAGACATTTTTTAAATCTAAAACGTGTGTTGTCGGCTCTACACCCGTTGTATCCAGTTCATTTAATTGTTCTGCATATTCAAGAATCGAACCCAATTGCTTCGTAAACAGCTCTGCTTCTTCATCCGTCATTGCAAGCCTTGCCAAATTAGCAACATGCTTTACTTGTTCCGTTGAAATATCCGCCATTATTACACCTCCATTAAAACTATCACAATACTATTGATAATAGCAGAATTTGGCGTATATAGGCAACTGAATTACAAAAGTGTAAGTGCCCTTACAAGCTAAAAACGCGACATCCTAGGTTTGTGATTTTTCGACCGATCGAAATATTTGTCACACCACCTGTACTAGCACGATCTGTGTGATGTAGTGATGTGGCTTGCTGTCATACAAAAAAACACTTCACACATAACTAATTCTTGCCAAACAGACAAGTGATTAGCCTTTTGATGTGTGAAGTGTTTTTATTAGGACTGTGTTATTCCTTCATTTTTGCAACGGTCTGATCAAATTCAGCTTCAATTTCAGCTGATGGTTTTTCCAACAAACTAACGACAACCGTAACGATTAAGTTAAATAAGAATCCTGGAAGAATCTCATATAAGTCAAAGATTCCGCCTGATAAAAATCCACCCCAGATGATAACGGTTACAGCACCGACAATGATTCCTGCCAATGCACCATTACGCGTTGTCTTTTTCCAAAATAACGATAGTAAAATAATCGGCCCAAACGCAGCACCAAATCCAGCCCAAGCATAACTTACTAATTCCAATACAGAACTTTCCGGATTTAAGGCGAGTAACGCAGCAATTACCGCAATCACCAATGTTGCAATACGGCCAACCCATACCAGTTCTTTATCAGTTGCTTCTCTGCGAAAAATTGCCTTATAAAAATCTTCCGCTACTGCTGATGATGATACCAATAATTGTGAGTCAATGGTACTCATAATCGCTGATAAAATAGCAGCAAGGAGAACTCCAGCTACAATTGGATTAAATAAAATTTGCGAAAAAGCTATAAAAATTTTTTCCGGATCGGCAAGCATCTGCAAACCATTTTCCGTTACAACATCAATTCCGAATTTGCTTAATACCGATACATCCTGTGTACTAATAAATGCCAGACCAACAAATCCAGTAAAGATTGCTCCATATAGACCTAAAATCATCCAAGTTGTACCAATAAAGCGAGCTTTCTTTACATCTTTAGGTGATCGAAGTGCCATAAAACGAACAATAATGTGTGGTTGCCCAAAATAGCCTAATCCCCAGGCAACAGATGAAATAATTGCTAACAGTCCAACACCTTCCACCATATTAAGGTGGGTTGGGTCAATTTCACCAACTGCTTGAACTGCCGCATTCCATCCACCCATTTGGTTAAGTGCAACGATTGGTACAACAATCAGCGCCAAGAACATAAGAATACCTTGGAAAAAGTCTGTCCAAGCAACAGCCAAGAATCCGCCTAAAAGTGTGTACGATACAACAACAATCGTCCCTATCCATAGTGCAGAATGATAGGATAATCCAAATGATGCTTCAAACAGCTTTGCACCAGCTACCATGCCGGAAGACGTGTAAAAGGTAAAAAATAACAGAATAACCAATGCAGAAATCACGCGAAGGACATGCGACTTATCTCGAAAACGATTTTCTAAAAAGTCCGGAACAGTAATCGAATCATTTGATACCTCTGTATAAACCCGTAACCGTTTTGCTACAAATTGCCAGTTCAAATATGCCCCAGTTGCCAGACCAATTGCCATCCATGCTTCCGACAAACCTGAAGCATAAATTGCCCCAGGCAGACCGAGCAATAGCCATCCACTCATATCCGAAGCGCCAGCACTTAATGCAGCAACACCCGGGCCAAGCTTACGTCCCCCTAACACATAATCAGATAAATCATTCGTCATACGATACATGATAATACCAATAACAAGCATTCCAATTAAATAAACAATAAACGTAATAAGCGTTTCCATTTCCATGAACGAATCACTTCCTCTCGGTGAATAAAGTTATAATCGACAGTAAAATTAAAATTGGCATCGGAACAAATATCCAAAACCATGTGATGCCGGCAATTGCATATTCGGCTTCCTGCATTCGTTATCACCCCTTTCTGAATAATCCTTTAAAACAAAAGCGCAAGTGCCCGTTTAGCGACGTACGGACTGGACTGAGCCGTAGGAGATAAAGGAAACACGGTGAGCGGATGCGAACCGATGTTGACTTATCGTACGAAGGTGAGGGAAGTCTCGCTAGTCGCTGGGCGCTGGAGCTGGCCGTGGCTCATCATGCCCACGAATAAACCAGAGCCAAATTTTTGTACTTTCTTATCCTTCAAAATAAACATAATAGTACTTTAATAATAGCATATATCAGACAATTGCACATCATGTTACTTTTTACAACATTTATTTATTTTTTATGAAACTTTATTCCTACTTATTTAAAAGTAAACAAAAAAAAGGCCTGAAACAGCTTTCCACACTATTTCAGGCAAATCATATAGTAATAGGGTAAAAAAAGTTGACTGACTAATTCCTAAAGTAAAGATTAAAAGAAAGAGCCAGTATTGCTGATTGAAAGAATGCTAGGTTCTCTTTCCATTGTTGAATCATGTTGTGAATCAGAAGAAGATACTAAAAATCCAGTAACTAATAGAATCCCTAATGCGAATGTAGCGATTAATTTTTTCACTATATTACACCCCCTTTTAAATATTTACTAATTCATCATAAGTGATATTAGCTAACTTGTAATATTTCACCGCGTCTTTATAGCGGTAATTCTCCTCATAGTAGCTTGCAATCATAGTAGAATAAGTCACTAAATTGGCAAAGTCTTTATTCTTCTTTAAATATGGGATAAATTCATTAGTCACTAAGGCTTCAAACTTATCATTTTCTTGCTTTAGAGCGTAATCATAGGTGTGAATTATATAATAAAAAAGTTTATACTCATCATTTTTATAACTTGAACCTAATAACTGTAAACTCTTTTCTATCATGTTTCTCGTTTGATCAAGGTTATCAATATTATAGTACTCTTTAATCAATGATGTTGTAGCAGCAATTCGTTCTATTAAACTAACATCATTGTCATCTGCTACTTGCTCATAAAAGTGAATTGCTTCCTCGGTATCACCCTTTGCAGAATGAAGATAGCCTAGATTTTGGTTTACAAGTTGCATAATCTGCTTACTATGATTCAATTTCCCTAAATGTTTAGCCAAATTATGGTTCTTAATGGCCTTGTCATACATTTTGATTCGGCGGTAGGAAATACCTAACATTATGTGGCATTGTGCACACCTTAAAAAGTGATATTGTCTTTGAAAAACATCCAATGCTTTATTCGCATATTCAATCGATTCTAAGGTATTACGCAGTTTACTGTGTGTTACTGAAACAGTATATTGCAGATCTGCTACTTCCTCTTCAGCGAGTTCGAGCTGATTTAACTTATCCTCAGCAAGCCCATACATCCGAATCGCTTGATTAAACTCACCTGTAAGTGAATAGTAATTCCCCTTAAACTTATACCAATAAAATTGATGTAGACTATCAAAGGTGCTAGAAATTTCAGCAAGATTATTAATTTGCTCTAATGCGTCTTCATATTTACCCAATACCAGGAAGTATCTAATTTTATGTATCTCGTACAATACCATACTTTCCGAATGGGTTGTTTCCATCAGTTCCTCAAGCTCTTTGTATCCCCTTACAATTTCCTCTTTGTCATTGACCTCAAATAACTGACTGTACCACTCTTGGCATTTATTCTTAATGGTAATGTCCTTTTCATTGTCCAGCTGGATGCCAAGGCGGGTGCATAATAGGCTGATTACTTCTGGGCTTGCCTCAGTTTTGCCATTCTCAATCTTTGATAAATAGGCAAACGATACAATTCCTTCAGCCAGGTCCGCTTGGGTCATTTCCTGTTTAACGCGATGTAATTTAATATAAGGCCCTATTTCCATCTATTTACCCACCTCCCTAGCTGAATTTGAAAAATGAGTTAGCTAAAATTTCTATATTTCTATAATAACATAAATTCCAAAAATTCATATTGGGAAAGTTGAGGGGTAAAATAGTGGATTATCCACCTAAAAACTTGCTTACTTTCCTCAGATTAGGAAAGTTATGTAAAAAAAGACCTTTTTCTACATAAATCTACTAGAAAAAGGCCTTTTTTGCTAGATTGTGTCTAATTACTTATAACATTTCAGAAGTTGTTTTTCCTTGCATGTGTTGAATTAGGTAATCTGGTCCACCTGCTTTGGAATCTGTTCCAGACATGTTGAAGCCACCAAATGGTTGGTAGCCGACAATTGCTGCTGTACAGCCACGGTTAAAGTAAAGGTTACCAACGTGGAAGTCCTGACGTGCCTGTTCTATATGTGAGCGATTATTCGTAATAACTGCACCTGTTAGACCATAATCTGTGTTGTTAGCAATTTCAATCGCATGATCGAAGTCTTTTGCTTTTGTTAGTCCAACAACAGGTCCAAAGATTTCTTCCTGCATGATGCGTGCTTCTGGATCAAGATCAGCAAATACAGTCGGATTAACGAACCAACCTTTACTTTCATCACCAGTTCCGCCTACTAGAAGTTCTCCTTCTTTCTTACCGATTTCAACGTAGCTCATAATTTTATCATATGCGCCTTGATCAATTACAGGACCCATAAAGATATTTGATGGATCAGAAGTATCTCCGATTGTTAATTCTTTTGTTAATGCTGCAACACGGTCTTTCACTTGATCGTAAACATCTTCATGAATAACCGCACGTGAACATGCCGAACATTTTTGACCGGAGAAACCGAATGCAGATTGAACAATTGATTCTGCTGCTAGTTCTAAGTCTGCTTCTTTGTCAACTACAATGGTATCTTTTCCGCCCATTTCAATGATCGTGCGTTTCAACCATTTTTGTCCATCGTGTACTACTGCAGCACGTTCGAAAATACGTGTACCAACATCACGCGAGCCAGTGAAACTTACAAAGCGTGTGCGTGGGTGATCAACTAGATAATCGCCGACCTCACTTCCAGGTCCTGGGATATAGTTGATAACTCCTGCTGGCATGCCTGCTTCTTCTAACACTTCCATCAATTTATATGCGATAACAGGTGTTGTACTTGCTGGTTTCAACAATACTGTATTACCAGTAACCATTGCTGCAACCGTTGTACCTGTCATAATTGCAAACAGGAAGTTCCATGGTGAAATAACAACACCAACACCTAATGGAATATAATTAAATTGATTATGCTCGATTGGACGACTATTTACTTCAGCGCCATCTTTAATTTTCAGCATTTGGCGACCATAGTATTCCAAGAAGTCAATACCTTCTGCAACGTCCGCATCGGCTTCTTTCCATGGTTTCCCGCCTTCTTTAACTAAGTGCGCAGTGAACTCCAATTTACGACGACGAACAATTGCTGCGGCACGGAACAAAATATCTGCACGAAATTCTGGTGTCGATTTTCTCCATGTTTCAAATGTTTCGTCGGCAACTTTCATTGCTTTTTCAGCTAATTCTTTATTTGCCTTTGATACATATCCAATAACTTCTTGTTTATTCGCTGGATTTACAGAGGTGATTTTGTCCTCTGTTGTAATACGTTCACCACCAATGATAAGCGGATATTCCCCACCAAGATCAGCTTCGACTTGTTTAATCGCTTCCTGCATTAATTTCTTGTTCTCTTCTACGGTGAAATCTGTAAAAGGTTCATGCTTGTACGGTACTACTGCCATAAAAAAACCTCCCCATAAATATCCAATATTACTCCAATGATTGCGTTTTCATAAAAAGATGGATGGAGTGTATCCATCCATATTCTAACCGAATTGAAAAAACAGTTCAATAATTTTAAACGAATTAATTAAAAACCCGTACAGTTGGATCACTTTCCCCAGCATTGCGATAAATGATACTTTCGACCTTATTGTTGG
Organism: Lentibacillus sp. Marseille-P4043; assembly: GCF_900258515.1. Classification (NCBI taxonomy): domain Bacteria; kingdom Bacillati; phylum Bacillota; class Bacilli; order Caryophanales; family Bacillaceae; genus Lentibacillus; species Lentibacillus sp. Marseille-P4043. Next base: position 165,660 of record NZ_LT984884.1, read on the forward strand.
TCATAATTTTGACTTCTATGTCATAATAATCGGGAAACATTTCTTTGATCAATCCGTACGTATACTGGGTGAAGCCAATTACTTCTCCTTTTCCATAAAATTCAATCGGGATCTCAAGGGTTAAGTTTTTTAGCTCCTCATTTATATAAAATCCCTCACCAATGACACCTACATAGTTAGGAAAAAACTTCTGAATTTCTTTACCAAAATCTGCAACTAGCTTGTTATCATCAAAGTACTTTTCTTCTGAATCCTCATTCGGAAACAAAACATTATCCTCTTTGATGGTTTCCCATTCGTCAATCGTTGATTCATCACCATTTATAGACGTTTTGGCTACATAATTGCCTGGTACAGGAGAACCTTGATCTTCTTCCCGGTACAGTGCAATCATAACGGGGACATTTTTTAATTTATCCATTTTCCGTATCCGTTTTAAAATAGTTTGCGCCATCTTTTTCCCTTGTTTAAGCATCTCTTCTTTAGAGATTTCTTCATGAAAATATGGTCCATACTCCTCTTTTTGGAAACGGTAGACTGATTTTAAAGCAAGGCCGATTGAGATTCCTACTAATTCTGCATTATTATCTTTATTCTTCTTGAGATAATTTTGTTCTAAAATATGAGATAAATAAGTTGGATTCGCCCGATTTGCTTTTTCATCGTATTCATCTTCATCTGCCAGTTTAGGATTCAAACCTTGCTGCAATTCTTTTTCTATTTCTTTTTTATCAATGTTTCTGCCTCTAGCTTTAAGATCGTTTACTTTATCTTTAACTTCTTCCGCCAACTGATCCTTAGTATATAACCTTTCTAGCCAACTAAATACCGTATCCTCGTCCAAGTATTGTCCTTCTTGAAAATAATACTTTTTGGGGTCGTAAACTGCCTTTGAATGGCGTCGTAATCCTTCTTCCATTTCATCAATGTCTAAGCGATTTCCCATCTGTTTGACAATAACCCCTCTAGCCTTACTAACTTTATATGGTAGGACCATCTTATACGTCTCTTCAGAAAGTTGATAACTCGGTACAATCGACGGCTCCTTGTTGGTAGTATCATCCTTCTTCTGGACCACTTCATCTTCGTTCATTTTTGGTGCACAGCTCGCAAGTAAAAGGAGCGTGCATAGGAGAATTGCACATAATTTCTTCACGACTCCCACTCCTAATCATTTAAGGCTTCTCTTAGCTGTTGTTCATCCCATATCGTCACACCAAGTTTCTGTGCCTTTTCAAATTTAGATCCAGCATCTTCACCAGCAATGACGATATCTGTCTTTTTACTGACACTTCCAGTTACAGAACCGCCCATATTCTCTATTTTTTCTTTTGCTTCTTGCCTTGTATAATGTTCCATCTTCCCTGTCAACACAACGGTTTTTTCAGAAAAAATGGTCTCCTCCGATTGACTTGACCGTTTTACACCGGTATATTCCATGTTTACACCAAGTTCTCTTAATTCTTGCAGCAGATCCGTTACTTCTTGTTCAGAAAAATAATGGGCAATCGAATCCGCCATTTTTTCTCCAATCTCATCAACTGCAATCAGTTCATCATAGGATGCCTGTTGTAAGTTATCGATTGTTTCAAATTGTTGTGCCAACGTTTTCGCAGCCTTTGCACCGACAAAGCGAATTCCAAGACCAAATAATAACCGCTCAATCGAGTTCCCCTTAGATACCTCAATTGCTTGTAATAAATTATCAACTGACTTTTCGCCCATCCGTTCCAACTTCAGTAAGTCTTCCCGATTCAATCGATAAATGTCGGCAATTGTTTGGATTAATTTTTCTTGGAAAAGTTGAATGATAACTTTTTCGCCCAGTCCATCAATATTCATCGCATTGCGTGATACAAAATGGATAAGCCCTTCTTTTAGCTGAGCAGGGCAATTAGGGTTGATACAACGCAATGCCACTTCTTCTTCCAATCGGACCAGGTCACTTCCGCATGCTGGACATGTTGTTGGCATATGAAATTCTTCTTCTTTGTCTGTACGTTTTTCCTCAACAACCCGAACAACTTCCGGAATAATATCTCCAGCTTTCTTAATCACAACCGTGTCGCCAATGCGAATATCCTTGGCACGAATTAAATCCTCATTATGCAAGGATGCACGTTTTACTGTAGTACCGGCAACTTTAACAGCATCAAGTATCGCTGTTGGTGTAACGACTCCTGTTCGCCCAACACTTAATTCAATATCAGTTAGCGTTGTGATTACTTCTTCAGCAGGAAACTTATACGCAATGGCCCAGCGCGGGCTTTTTGCTGTATATCCTAACTCTTCCTGCTGATCCAAATCATCCACCTTGACGACAATCCCATCAATTTCGTAATTCAAATTAGGACGTTCCGTTGTCCAGTACTCGACATAGTCAATTACTTCTTCAATTGTTTGGCATTTACGCCATTCTGGATTTGTTTTGAACCCTAACTCTTTTAAGTATGAAAGCCGTTCACTATGGGATTGAATCGTTCCCGTCTCCCATTCGCCAACACCATATAAAAATGTATCCAAATTGCGTTTTGCAGCAATTTTGGGATCAAGCTGTCGTAATGACCCTGCCGCCGCATTCCGTGGATTAGCAAATGGCTCGTCTCCATTTTCATCACGCTTTTGATTTAAAGCAAGGAAGGATTTATGTGGCATAAACGCTTCCCCGCGGACCTCGATTGTATCTTTATCTTTAATTGTTAAAGGGATACTTCGAATTGTCCTTAGATTACTCGTAATATCTTCACCAGTTGTTCCATCCCCGCGTGTTGCTCCACGGACAAATTTACCATCTTCGTACAATAGCGAAATGGCTAGCCCGTCAATTTTCAATTCGCAAACATATGAAACAGGTTTATCTGTACCTTCTGTTGCTCGTCTCGCAAAATCACGTAACTCATCCGCATTGAATGCATTTCCCAAGCTTAACATTGGAATATTGTGTTGTACTTTCTGAAAGGCTTCCAGTGGTTCGGCGCCAACACGCTGGGTCGGTGAATCAGCCGTAACAAGTTCAGGATAAGCGTCTTCTAGTTCCTGCAGCTCACGTAACTTTTGATCATATTCCGAGTCAGGCACACTCGGTTTATCCAATACATAATATTCGTGGCCGTATTGATGTAACAGTTCTTTTATGGCATCTATTTTTTCCTGTGCTTGTTGTTTATCCATTCATCAAGCAACTCCCTATTGTTTCGTTATTGGTGCAAATTTTGCTAACAGTCGTTTGATCCCGGTTGGTGCCGGAAAAGCTATATCAAGTTCCATCGCTTCCCCTTCTCCTTGAACTTTAACAACGGTGCCAACACCCCATTTTTTATGGTTTGCTTTGTCACCAGGCATCCATGTTTTACTTTCCGCTCCTGTGGTATTCTGTTGTCGCTCTGCTTTTCGTTTCAAAGGAGGTGTAGGAGTATTACTAGTATTCTTCTGGGCAATTGATCCACCGAACATTGATTGGCGCGCTTGTTCAATTCCATCAATTAGATCTTCTGGAATTTCATTAATAAACCGGCTGATCGGGTTCATATTCGTGCGACCATATAGTGTACGCATTTTAGCATGGGTCAAATAAAGTTCCTTCTCTGCCCGGGTTATCCCTACGTACGCAAGACGACGCTCTTCTTCCATTTCATCATTATCAAACATCGAACGGCTATGCGGAAAGACATTTTCCTCCAATCCGATTAGAAAGACAACCGGAAACTCCAGTCCTTTTGCCGCATGTAACGTCATCAGCGTAATTTTTTCTTCGTTATTTGGATCTTCCTCATCAACCTTGTCAATATCAGCGATTAACGCCAAATCGGTTAAGAAAGCAACAAGTGTCTTATCCTCATTCACCTTTTCAAAATCTTGAGTAACCGTCATAAACTCTTCTAAGTTTTCCAGACGGCTTTGTGATTCAAGTGTGTTCTCAGTTTTAAGCATTTTTTCATAGCCTGTTCGCTCAAGCACTGCTTCAACCATATCTGTAGCCGTTAAAAATTCTTGTTGCTGTGTTAACGTACGAATGAGTGTAGCAAATTCATCCAATGCATTCGCAGCTTTTTTAGAAACGCCGGTAAAATCAACTTCCTTCACCGCTTCAAAAAATGACAAATCGTGTTTTGTTGCATATTCCCGCAAGCGATCGATCGACGTTTTTCCAACTCCTCGCTTCGGTACATTCACTACCCGCTCAAAACTGATGTCATCATCTGGGTTAGTAATTAAGCGTAAATACGATGTTAAATCTTTAATTTCTTTACGCTCATAGAACTTTTGTCCACCAACCATTTGATAGGAAATATTTGATTTCATCAAGGTTGCTTCAATAGCACGAGATTGGGCATTTGTCCGATACAAAATTGCAACGTCATTAGGGGAAATGCCGCTCTCTCTTGTTAATTCCTGGATTTTATCCGTAACAAATAATGCCTCTTCTTGTTCGGTTGCTCCTTGGAAATAATTAATATGTTTCCCGTCGTCATTCTCCGTCCAAAGGGTTTTCGGTTTACGTCCAGGGTTATTTTGAATGACTTTATTTGCTGCTTCCAAAATGGCCTTCGTTGAACGATAGTTTTGTTCTAAGAAAACGGTTCGTGCTGTTGGGTAGTCCTTCTCAAAGGATAAAATATTTTGGATATCTGCCCCGCGCCAACGGTAAATTGATTGATCGGAATCACCGACAACACAGAGATTCTGAAAACGATTCGCTAGTTGTTTTACTAAATAGTATTGTGCGTGGTTCGTATCCTGATACTCATCCACATGAATATATTGAAACCGGCGCTGGTAATATTCCAATACTTCCGGAATACGTTTAAACAAATGAATGGTTTGCATGATCAAGTCATCAAAATCAAGCGATTGGTTTTTTTGCAGCATTTTTTGATAAGCTGCATATATCTCCCCTACTTGTCGTTCATAAAAGTTACCAACCTCTGCATTAAATGCTTCCGGTGTGATCAGTTCATTTTTTGCCGAACTAATTTGTCCCAGCATTGCCCGCGGATCAAATTTTTTTGGGTCGATATTAAGATTCTTTATGATTTGTTTAATGACGGATAGCTGATCGCTACTATCCAAAATCGTAAAGTTACGATTGTAGCCAATTCGATCAATATCACGACGCAAAATTCGTACACACATCGAGTGAAAAGTTGATACCCAAATTTGCTCACTATCCATTCCAACTAATCGTTTTACACGGTCTTTCATTTCTCGTGCTGCTTTATTGGTAAACGTAATCGCCAAAACATTTCTTGGTGCAACGTCTTTTTCACTTAGTAAATAGGCGATGCGATGGGTCAGCACCCGGGTTTTTCCACTACCTGCACCTGCCATAATTAATAACGGTCCATCTGTATGCTTAACAGCCGTTTGCTGTTCTTTATTCAATCCTTTGAGTAAGTCATCTATTGTTTGACTCACATCTAACACCACCTTTAATCGTTTACAGCTTTAACTGTCTTTAATGCCTGTTTAAAATTCGTATAAATACTGTTTCCAACAATAATGGCATCCGCATGTTCTTTCATTTCAGCTGCCTGCAAACTATTTTCAATTCCGCCACCATAGAAAAGCAATGTGTCGTTCAATTGACTCTTCACTTGTTTAACAAGCTCGGGATCACCGTATGTCCCACTATATTCCAAATAAAAAATCGGTAAATGAAATACATGCTCTGCCATATAAGCATACGCAATCACATCATCCATATTAGGCAGTTCGCACTTTGTTTTGGTGAAGGCTTTTGCTTGTTCATTTAAAATACAATACCCTTCAACAAAAATTTCGTCCCAATTCATAATCTCTTTATACTGTTTAATGGCTTGATGTTGTATATCCATCATCCATTTTTTCTCGGTTGAATTCATCACCATGGGAATATAATAATAATCAAACCCAGGTGTTAATGCATCCATTGTCGATATTTCCAATATACATGGAACAGTGTGCCGACGTATTCGAGACAACAGATCTAACACACCATCCAATGTGACATGATCCGTACCTCCGACAATGATCGCATCTGTTCCGGATTCACATAACTTATCCAACTGTTCATCAGATATATCTTTAGCTGGATCCAACTTAAATAAATGCTTCCATTCGTTCATTTCATTATACAAAGGTCTAATCCTCCATTATCATAATCCATTAGTTTATTATAGCAAAAATCAAGCATGAAATTTAGGATAAAGGGAAATGTTTTTTGCTTCTTGGTGAAATCGGTTGGCAGACAATACATGGAAGGTAAAATATGTGGATGTGACAGTGGATTTGAACATCAATCACGAACCCCAACTATTAATTTAGCTTATTATGAATACTGGGACACATCATCTAACGTTTTTCTATTCCTCACACAACTTCGCACCAATAAAATAAGATCATACAGTTAGCTGGGACAAACTTGGAACGGTGGGACAGCAATTTCTTAGTTATGTCGCAGTATATATCAAATGCGATTAATCCACAGTCAACTTGAGCAATGAATCTCCATCCTTCTTCATTCTATCAAGACTTATTTGTCCATTTCACGATGCGAAAGTTGAATTCCCTAAAAGCAACAACCTCTTATAACTATCTATACGAAAAAGCCAATTAGAAAGAATGCCGCTACTTTTACAGCAGCGACATTTCTATTTATCTTCTTTATCAGCTTCGTCATCTAAAATTCGCTCGAGTACCATTTGATACCCATCATTACCAAAATTAATACACCTTCGCACACGTGAAATCGTTGCGGTTGAAGCATTTGTTTCTTTTTCAATCACATTATAAGTATGGCCTTCAATGAGCATTTTCGCCACTTGCAAGCGTTGAGCAATGGAATGGATTTCAGACATTGTTGCGATATCGTCAAAAAAACGATAGCATTCTTCCCTAGAGTTTAGTGAAAGGATCGCATCAAATAATTGATCTAATTGCTCCCCACGTAGTTTATCAATTTGCACGGTATACCACCTGCCTTCTTCTAATTTGACACAGTAACGGAACTATCAATTCCCGGATTATTTGGAACAACATTTATCCACGTTTTTCCTGGTACGAAGCCAACCGGTTTACCATTTTTCACAGGAATAATTCTACCGTCTTTGTTTTCCCATTGAACCTGTTGAACTTTTCCTTTTTGTAGTAATAGAGCATCTCCACCAGATTCCATATCAACAGCACGGCGACCAGCATCATCGATAACCTCATGATGGGTTTCAACGACAAATACATTATCAACCTGGATGGGTTCATCTGTATTTAATTCGACTGTTTTTTCCCGATCATTGAATCGTGTGTATTTCTCACTGTCTGCATCATAATCAAATTCAACAATTTCCATTATCTTGTTTTTCGAATAATCAATTTCAACATGCTGTGCAGATTCACCGGCAAGTCCCGCAACTTCATCTTTTGTTAAAAATGGTAATGGCTCATATGTTGCAGTTATATCGTAACCCTTTTCCTCAGCTGCATCATAAACTGCATCGAAAAGCAAATAGGAATTGTGTGGCGCCTCACGGAAAGATTCCCGCTTGAACAACTTGCCGTCATTATCATGGTGGAAACCGTCTAAATATTCGATTCCACGGTTATCAATCATATCATTAACAAAAGCAGCTGCACCATGATAAACATACAAGGCATTGTAGTCATCGGCTAATTCAAAATAATACTCCCGTGCACTACGGACCGGCCCGACTACATCCGGTTTTTCACTTTGAAACAATGCCAAAAAACGTGTGATTCTTCCTTCCGCCAGAATTTCAAAAACAATATCCGCTTTGGAGAGACCCGTTTGTGGTCGTGCATTCGTGTGATTATTAATCATCACACCAACAATCCGGTTATTCGCGGCTTCATTTGTCCCAATACCTGTCAAAGGATAAACGTGCTCCATTTTTTCTGGCTGATCTGATTTATCTTCCACAGCACTTTCCTTTGACTCATTGTTCTCTGCCTTCTCCTTATCATCGGAACAGCCTACAAGCAAAGCAAAGATTACTAGAATCGTACATAAAAGCACTTTTTTCATTACTCAAACACACCTTTATTAAAAAGTTCTTTTTGATCAACTTCCTTTCTATTATACGTTAACGCATTATCGCGGGAAAGAGTACCTCCCGTTTTTTTACATCAATTATCCCTTTTTGTGTGATCCGAATATATGGCAAATGGGTCGAGGAAAGAAATAAGATGGAATAAACCGGGTCACCAAAACGATAGCCAAATTCTTGTAGCAACGTTTTTAATTGCTTTTCTTTCTCTATTAATTGTTCCATTTTACCATCATACATGGTCCCGCCAAGTTGTAGTGGCAATTCAAAGATAATTTCACCTTGATGAACGAGAACAATACCTCCACCAATTTCTTTTAGGCGCTGCCAGGCAATTAACATATCCTGTTTACTTTTTCCGATACAAACGATATCACCTGTCGCTGTATAAGAGCTGACAATGGCACCAAGACGCTCTGTAAAACCACGCAATGTCGTATTCACGCGCCATTCCCCGTTACGGTCAATTAATAACAGGAACGCATCACCATATTGATCAGGCAATACATCAAGCGTCACATCTGTTTCAATTGCATATGGTTTAATAATGACATCATTTACCATATCAAGTCCAATCGGAACAGAGAATTGCAGGTCACTCATTTGTAAATCCCAATCAAGTTGTAAGGAACCTATGTTATAGTTATTCCAATGGATTTGTGATGGTACCGTTTGTGCTACATTATCCTTTTTTATCCATTTTCCTTTTGCCAACACACTTACAGGATGCGGGTTATTTTTTTCTTGTAAAATATTAATATGGGCCATGCGACCAGGTGCAATACTTCCTAACTGCTCCGCAATCCCGTAATGTTTTGCTACGTTATAAGTAGCCATACCATAGGCTTCTTCAAGTGGAACACCCTTGTTAATTGCAATTTCAAGGCAAACATTCATCACACCATGTTCATAAAATGCAGGTGTTGCACCGTCTGTTGTCATAGTAACATTTTCAAATGTAGAAATACCTTCTGCGAGTAATTCATCAAACAGCTTCGGCAAGTCCGGCCTGATTGAGGAATGCCTTAGCCCTACCTGATATCCAAGCTGCAGGCGTTTAATTGCTTCAGCACCTGTCATCGATTCGTGATCAGCTGTTACACCAAGTAGCTTCATCTTCGTTAATGTTCCTTCCGATGCACCTGGAAGATGTCCCTCGATCGGTTTCCCCTTAAGCTTTGACTCTTGCATCCAATATAGCAATCTATCATCACCGGCAAGTAAACTAGGCCATGATGTTAACTCTCCTCCCTGAATAACAGCAGGATGAGATAACCAATCCAGTACATCCTCACTATTGAAATAAGCTTCTTCATCTTGTAATGCTGTTTGCGAATCAAAACGTGCCCACCAATACATAGAAACAGGCATTTGATTAAATTCTTCTAGTAAAGAAAACGCTTTCTTTTTATTAAGTAAAAATTGCCACATTAAATTATCGTTAATTAATGTTGTCGTCCCGAATTTAGCTGCATGAAGGGCCAATTCTTCAGGATTATATAATTGAAATGGATGTGCATGTGGTTCAATATAACCTGGTACAAGATAATAATTCTTACAGTCTATGATTTCTGTTGTGGATTGGTTCTCTGGCATTTTATCACCCACATACACAATTCGATCATTTAAAATCCAAATATTTGCTTGCAACCATTGTTTCGTAAATGTATTTAAATATGTGCTGTTTTTCAAAACAAGTGTTGGTGCAACCTTGCCATCAATTACAGCAACATGTTCGCGCAGTTCGCGATTTCGCCAATAATAACCGTTCTCTAACATAAAGCAACTCTCCAATTTTTAATTTCTTCTATTTTATCATATAAAACGCTTTCATACTGTAACGTTTTTGTGAAATGCAGTGAAATTTTTGTGACAATTGCTTGGGAGCAGAACCGATAAGATAGTCACGCTACGACTTTAACTCTGGAATCACCCTGTCTGTGAACTAACCAGGGCCAAATATTATACTCTTTTACCCCTTTTGAACAGAGCAGAGCCTTAGCTATTATGGAACATTGATCGCTCACTTAACATCCCAGTTTTCCTCTATAGAAGCAAAGATTTACCCCACTTTTATTACCTTTTCCATCAGGCCGTTTTCTTGAAGATTGTTATTTTATTACACAACAGATATATAATGCGTAATAGTGAATATTACAAGGACTTCAATTGTTCTAATTAACAGAGGTGCTTGAATACGCTCCACCAGAATACTTCGCTGATAAGAATTTTCTGGATTGTGAGTAGTTGTTAATGATTTTAATATTAAGTGGTTTTCTTCTCCCACGGACAGAAAATCAGACTTAGGCTTGGGGGAAATGCGAGACTCCTGTGGGAAAGGAACTGTCTGAAGACCCCGCAGTGAGCGGTATTTGCTCGCGAGGAGGCTGAAGCGTTCCCCACGGAAAGCGAGTATTTCCCCCAAGCCGCGATTTCCACTCATCTTGTAAAGAATGAGAGGAAGTCACATAAAAGTTACTGCGCATTTTATATCTACTACGAAATATAAAAAGCAACAAACATTGCGAAACCGGTGCTCTTTCGCTAATTTGCAATGCGTCTTGTAGATCGTTAATTTCCTTTTGTATCTGTAGGTATCCTTTTTATTTCTGGTATATCCCTTATATTCAATGAATACCCTTGTTCACTGGCCTTGGCCATTATTTCAAAAAACTAGTAATAACTGAGCAAGATTAGTATCAGATAGGACAGGCCGATCTGTACGTCGAAGAAGATTCAAGCAAATATCCCAATTGCTCAACAGAAAAGATAACAGGCCACACAAACTCTAATACTTTCTTATTGTTCGGTATTTCACCTAATGCCGTTGTATAAACGATTCGCAAATCAGATAAATTAGAATGCATTTTGCGCATTTATTTACTATTTTGGGGATCTAATTTAGCTGTTTACTTAGAAAACAACAACATGGTAAATATGTGATCATACATCTTTGCCGGTGTTTTTAATCTCTTAATACTTTTAAAAAACATTCCATAAAAACTAAACAATAGCTGATTAATTGTAATCAGCTATTGTTTAGTTTACTCACTATACTACTATCTTACATTATTTATCAAGAAAGTATGTTACGAAAACTTTTTAAAAAGTACCTATGCTTTGTTTTCCTATATCTGTTCGATAAAAGAATTCATCTATTTGTTCAATTGGTGCTAGCGTTTGGTATACCGCTTCAATTGTACGTTCAAGAGAGGTGCTTTTGGAGCCAACTAACAGTACCCTCCCACCATCAGATACAAACCTTTTTCCCACCCGTTTTGTACCTGCATGTGCCACGAAACAATTCCCCCATGTTTGGAATTGCGGTAGCGATATTCCTTTCTTATAAGATGCAGGATAACCTTTTGAAGCCACAACTACACCCGCACAGAAATTCTCTTCCCACTCTAGCCGCGGATTTCGTCCATTCATGACATCTACAATAACGTCAAGAAGGTTATTCACCAACAATGGTAGTACCACCTGTGTTTCCGGATCACCAAAGCGCGTGTTAAACTCAATTACTTTTGGACCTTCTGCAGTCATCATTAATCCGGCATATAAAATCCCTGTGAATGGGCGACCTTCATTGATTAATCCTGCAGCTGTTTTTTGTAAAATTTCACGATAAGTATATACTAATGTTTCACCTGAAATATCAGAAACTGGTGCAAAGGCCCCCATTCCACCGGTGTTCGGCCCTTTATCATTATCAAATGCACGTTTATAGTCTCGTGCGGGAATCATCGGATAGACGTTTCCTTCATGGACAAACGCCATCAACGAAAATTCCGGACCAGTTAAACATTCCTCAATGACGATCGTCGCGCCAGCTTTGGCAAATGTCTGTTCAACAAGCATTTCATCAACCGCTTGCAATGCCTGTACTTCCGTTTCTGCGACAACAACGCCCTTACCTGCCGCAAGTCCATCAGCTTTAATAACGATTGGTGCGCCTTTTTTGATGATATAATTTTTAGCATCATTAGCATCTGTGAACGTTGCATAATCAGCTGTTGGAATATCGTATTTTTTCATAAATTCCTTTGCAAATTGTTTACTCCCTTCCAGAAGGGCTGCTTCTTTCGTTGGCGCAAATATTGCCAACCCTTCCTCTTGAAAGCGATTCGCAATCCCAGCATTCAATGGGTTTTCCGGACCAACCACCGTCAAATCAATAGCTTTTTCCTTGGCAAACTTGATTAAACCGGCAATATCCATTTCATCAATCTTAATACATGTCGCTTGCCCTGCCATCCCACCATTTCCGGGTGCTGCATAAAGTTTTGTGACCTTCTCATCTTTGGCCAGTTGCATTACAATACTATGCTCACGACCACCACGTCCAACAACCAATATATTCATCTAAACGCCCCCTGTGTGGTATTAATGTTTAAAATGGCGCATGCCAGTAAAAACCATTGCGATTCCATACTCATTACACACATCAATCGAATCCTGATCCCGTTTTGACCCACCAGGCTGGATAATGGCTGTAATACCAAATTTAGCTGCAGCTTCCACCGTATCCGGCATTGGGAAAAATGCATCAGAAGCCATCACAGCACCTTTCGTTTTTTCACCCGCTTGCTCCATTGCTATTTTTGCTGCACCAACACGATTCATCTGCCCCGCACCAACACCGATCGTTTGATTATCTTTTGCTAAAACTATGGCATTTGACTTCACATGTTTGACTGCTTTCCAGGCAAATAATAGATTTTCTAATTCCTTTGCTGTCGGTTTGCGGTTTGTTGCAAATTGCAAATCCGCCTCTCCAACCTTTCCAGTATCATAATCTTGAACGAGAATTCCGCCCACAACACTTGTTATTTTTTGCTTACTAGTACGATCGTTTGCCATATCTAGTTCTAATAGCCGAATATTTTTCTTTTTCGTTAGTTGTTTAAGCGCATCCTCCGTAAATTGCGGTGCAATCACAATTTCTAGAAATATGTTGCTTAGTTGTTCTGCTGTTGCTAGATTAATCTCCCGGTTACAAACAACAATTCCACCAAAAATCGAAATCGGATCGGCATCGTAAGCCCGGGAAAAAGCTGTTTCGATCGTATTGCCAACACCAATTCCACATGGATTCATATGTTTAACCGCAACGGCTGTCGGTTCATCATAATCAGCAATAATTTCCAGTGCAGCATTCGCATCTTGAATATTGTTATAAGATAGTTCCTTGCCATGGAGCTGTTTAGCTGTTGCCAGACCACCTGCAATGGAACGAGCATCCCGATAAAATGCTGCGCTTTGATGCGGATTTTCTCCATAACGTAACGTTTGAACTTTTTCATATGTAGTTGTCAGTACTTCAGGGAAAGACTCTTCCGAAAAATAATTCGCAATCATCGCGTCATAGTTCGCTGTATGGCGAAATACTTTTGCTGCTAACTGTTTGCGTTTTGCCTCATCTAAACTAGCATTTTGTAAATTATCCAATATAGAATCATAGTCATTCGGGTCAACAACAACCGTAACATGTGCAAAGTTCTTCGCAGCAGCTCTTAGCATTGTCGGTCCACCAATGTCGATGTTTTCCACAATTTCTGCTTCCGTAACACCTTCTTTTTCAAGCGTTTGTTTGAATGGATATAAATTGACTACAACCATATCTATCGGAGTGATAGCATGCTCATTAAGCTGCTCCATATGATGAACGTCTTCTCTGTTTGCTAGTAATCCCCCATGTATAAATGGATGCAATGTCTTAACCCTGCCATCCAAAACTTCCGGGAATCCAGTTATTTCTTCGACTGCTTTAGCGTCAATACCAGCGTTTTGAATCGCCTTTAACGTTCCACCAGTCGAAATGATTTCATAACCATGCTCAATAAGACCTTTTGCAAAAGTTTCGATGTTTTGTTTATTAGATACACTGATTAAAGCTCGCTTCTTCATCAAATCACTCCCTATTTTTTGTCTAAAGTTGTTTTCATATGGATTATTATTTTTTAAGTTTGTAGTTGATATATTATGTGCAATAACTAGAAATCAAGTTCGGAGCTTTGACAACCGCTACGGGAAAACACTACGCTTTCCGCGGGCACGGCTTCAGCCTCCGAAGCGGAAAACCGCCGCTTCGAAGTCTTCGGACACGTGCTGGGGCTGCGCTAACTCGCCCCACCGAAAACCATTGTTCCCGCAGGAGTCTCCGTGTTTTCCCTTCGCTAGTAGGTGCTATTACTTGATATACATGCTATATCTACACAAAAATTAGGGAACTTCTACTAGCGGAGTCAGAATACGTAGACTCCTTGAAAATACAGTTCGATTTTCTGCGTGCGATGTAACGCTGCCGAAGCATCCCTTGCCCTATGGGAACAGCACGAGTCCGAAGACCCCGCAGGACAAGGAAAACTTCAGTGGTATTACATCGCACGCAGAAAAAGTGGTTTTCTTTTTCAAGGAAGCGCTCTTTGCTTCCGAGGAGGCTGAGGCCGTGCCCATGGAAAGCGGAGTATTCTGACGGAGCGAACCAAACACTCATATTCCATTGGAACGGGAAGAAAGTGTCACCAAAGAGAACTTCATTACTGCGCATTATATATCTATTGTGCAAAAAACAACAAATGGCTTCGGTGGGGCGAGTAATCGCAGTCCCAATCTATCAGAAAAAATCCTTGTCTAAAATTTGATTGATTATTTCAGGGTACAATCGATGTTCAACCCGCTGGATTCTTTCTTGTAGTGCTTCTTTTGTATCATCTGACAAAATTTCAACTTCCTGTTGGGCAATGATTGGACCCGTATCCATTCCAGCATCAACATAATGGACCGTTACCCCCGTTTTCTTTGAACGAGCAGCAAATGCCTGCCCAATCGCATCTTTCCCGGGAAACTCCGGCAACAAGGATGGGTGGATATTCACAATCCTTTTCACAAACTGGTTACGCAATGTGGGACCAATGATTCGCATATATCCCGCTAGAAAAATCCATTCCACATCCATGAATTTCAATTTATCCACCACTTCTTGCTCATGTGCCTCTTTAGACGGATACTGTTTTGGATCAAACACAAATGTTGAAACTCCGAATCTCTTTGCCTTTTCAATAACACCAGCGTCCGGCTTATCACAAACGAGCAGCACGACATCGCATGCTAGTTTCCCTTCTATCGCAGCTTCCATGATGGCTTGAAAATTACTTCCCGTTCCAGAGGCAAATACTGCTGCCTTCACATTATTCATGAATCAAAATGCACCCCTTCATTATCCGTCACAATCCCAATAATGCTTGCTTTTTCTCCGGTAGCATGTAACACGGAAAGCGCACGATCCGTATCTTCTTTGTCAACAACAAGCGCCATGCCAATTCCCATGTTAAATACACCATACATTTCATCATCCGATATGTTGTCAAGCTCTTGTAAAAAGGAAAAGATTGCTGGCTTTTCCCAATTTGATTGATGGATGGAAATTCCCACTCCATTCGGTAGCATCCGTGGTAGGTTTTCGTAAAATCCCCCACCCGTTATGTGGGAAATTCCTTTTATTTCAGCATTTTTCATTAACGAATGAATCGCGTTGGCATATATTTTCGTAGGTTCCAATAGCACATCACCTAGAGATTTAGTTAAGCCTCTATACTGTTTAGTAAGATCAAGCCCTTCAACAAGTTTTCTAACAAGAGAATACCCATTGGAATGAACCCCACTTGAAGGCAAACCGATGACACGATCACCTGCCTTAATGGATTCTCCGGTAATAAGCTTTGATTTTTCAGCAATTCCAACAGCAAAACCTGCTAAATCATATTCATTTTTTTGGTACATCCCGGGCATTTCAGCGGTTTCACCACCGATTAAAGCAGCCCCTGCCTGTGTACAGCCTTCCGCAACACCCTCTACGATACGTTCCATCATAGCTGGATCATTTTTGCCACAAGCAATGTAATCAAGGAAAAATAACGGTTGTGCACCTTGCGCAACGATATCATTCACACACATAGCGACGAGATCAATCCCTATGGAATCATGCTTATTAAGTTGATGTGCCAGCTTTAGTTTCGTACCAACACCATCTGTTCCAGAAACAAGTACAGGTTCTTTATAGTGAAATCCACTTAAATCAAACAACCCTGCAAATGCCCCAACACCGCCAAGCACCTCTTTCCGATTGGTCTTCGCAATGTGCTTTTTCATTCGTTCGACAGCTTGATAGCCTTTTTCCACATCAACACCAGCATCTTTATAACGATTGGCCAATTGGCACCCTCCTTTTTTCGGGATCCACCCTACTACTTTATCGTTAGTGTAACGGGGGATTGACCCTGATTTTCAACGACTGGATAGTTTCCGGTAAAACAGGCTTTGCAAATGCCTTGGTTAGGTAGTTCTTCATGTACAATTGCTCGTTCTAATCCACTTTCTGACAAATAAGCTAGACTATCAGCGCTGATCAATTTGGCAATCCCTTCTAATGAATAGTTTGCAGCAATCAGCTCATCACGAGTTGACATATCAATCCCGTAATAGCACGGATTCGTAATTGGTGGCGAGGCAATGCGCACATGCACCTCTGCAGCACCTGCTTCTTTCAACATTCGGACAATTCGTTTACTTGTTGTCCCTCTAACAATTGAATCATCGATCATAATGACGCGTTTGCCTTCCACAATCCCCCGAACAGGCGACAGTTTCAATTTCACCCCTTGTTCACGAAGTTCTTGTGATGGTTGAATAAACGTCCGGCCAACATAACGATTTTTAATTAAACCAATTTCATATGGTAAGCCGAGCTGTTCCGCATAACCAATTGCTGCGGAAATACTTGAATCGGGTACACCCGTCACAACATCTGCTTGCACTGGTGCTTCCTTCGCTAATTCGATTCCCATTTTTTTGCGTGAAGCATGGACGTTCACCTGATTCACATCACTATCCGGTCTTGAAAAATAAACATACTCCATTGCACACATGGTCCGCGGCTCTGGTTCAGCAAATTTTCTAGCTGACATGCCATTATGATCAACCATAACTAACTCACCTGGGATCACCTCGCGTTCAAACGTTGCGCCAATTAAATCAAATGCACACGTTTCCGATGCCACAACATATGCATCCCCAAGCCTGCCAATCGAAAGTGGACGTAAACCTCTTGGATCCGTTGCGATATATAACTTGTTTTCCTTCATGATTAAGAATGCATATGCCCCAACTAAACTTCGCAGCGCCTCCATTAAGGCAGTTTCAAAATTAGCTGAACCATTACGTCGAATCAAATGGGCTAGAACCTCTGTATCTGACGTTGTTTGCAAAATACTTCCCTCATGCTCCAATTCACCACGAAGCTTATACGCATTCATGATATTTCCGTTATGGGCTAAAGCGATACTCCCTGTCTGCGAGCGAAATAATAACGGTTGAATGTTCGCAATGCCACCATCACCTTGCGTCGCATACCGAACATGCCCAATCGCAGCATGACCTTGTAACTCATTGAAGTTAGCATGTTTAAACACATCATTGACAAGTCCCAAGTCTTTATGAATTTTAAGGTTGCTCCCGTCGCTTGTTACAACTCCAGCCCCGTCTTGCCCGCGATGCTGAAGAGCGTGTAAACCATAATACGTCATTTCTGCTGCTTTCTCATGACCCCAAATTCCAAAAACGCCACATTCTTCGTTTAAGCCTTTGATTTCAGCAAGCATGAAATAGCTCCTTTCCAACGTTTGCAAAGTGTATCGACATTTTCCTCAATGACCTTTTCACCATTTCCGACGACGGTATACGTATGATCATCCGTTACAACACCGATTTGACGAGCATCAGCAACCAGTTCTTTAAATTGCTCCTCATCTTCTGGTTTCACTGAGACAAGGAAACGTGATTGGGTTTCACTAAATAGCTCTACCGTCATGTCCCCAGATAAATAAGCAATTACTCCTAATCCTGTTTTATGAAACACGCTTTCCGCTAACGCTACAGCAAGACCACCTTCAGCTACATCATGTGCAGATTGAACAACACCTTGGTGAATAGCCTCCAACAGCTGTGATTGTCGTTTTGCCTCTACTTGCAAATCAATCGCTGGTGCTTGGCCAGTATAAATTTCATCTGTCGTATCATCCGCCAGCACATTTTGTAGTTCGCTTCCACCAAATTCAGCTTTCGTTTCACCAATTACGAAAATCGCATCACCCGCTTGTTGAAAATAGCTTGGTGTAAGGTGTTCCAACGATTCAAGCAAGCCGACCATCCCAACAACGGGGGTTGGAAAAATTGCTTTTCCTTTTGATTCGTTATATAAGGAGACATTTCCACTGACGACCGGTGTTTTCAAAACACGACAGGCGTCACTCATACCATCAATACTTTTTTCCATTTGCCAAAAGATATCAGGCTTCGTTGGATTACCGAAATTCAGGCCGTCTGTAAGTCCTAATGGTTTGGCACCTGAGCAAACAATATTTCGAGCTGCTTCAGCAACAGCAATTTTCCCACCAGTTTCCGGATCCAAATAAATATAACGAGAATTGCAATCTGTTGTAATGGCTAGCGCTTTATTAGTTCCTTTGACTCTTACAATCGCTGCATCTGATCCAGGTGTTACAACGGTATTGGTTTGCACCATGGAATCGTATTGATCGTAAACCCATTCCTTGCTAGCAATGGTTGGTTGTGAAAGTAATTTTTTTAGCATTCCGCTATGATCCGTTACTTCCGGCACAATAGGCTTAATATTCTGATATTCTTGGAAATACGCTGCCTCTTCCGATGGCATTTGATAGACCGGTGCCTCTTCTGCTAGTGCATCAACAGGGATATCAGCAACAACTTCTGTATGATGCAGCAGGCGGAATGTCTTTTCTTCGATCACTTCACCAACGGCAACAGCTTGCAACCCATATTTTTCAAAAACATCGATAATTTCCTGTTCGCGTCCTTTCTTTACCACAAGCAGCATTCGCTCCTGTGATTCAGACAACATTAATTCATATGGACTCATATTCAATTCACGCTGTGGTACTAGGTCAAGATTCATTTCCATACCCGTTCCCGCCTTACTTGCCATCTCACTTGCTGATGATGTAAGACCAGCTGCCCCCATATCCTGCATGCCAACAAGCGCATCAGAATGAATGATTTCCAAACATGCTTCGATTAATAGTTTTTCCATGAACGGATCACCAACCTGAACAGCTGGGCGATCTTTATTAGCATCCTCCGCTAAGTCATCTGATGCAAATGTTGCACCGTGAATGCCATCCCGGCCTGTTGGCGCACCTGCATAAAGCACAGTATTGCCAACCCCCGCTGCAATCCCTTTTTGAATTTCATCATGATTGATCAGCCCAACACACATCGCATTGACAAGTGGATTCCCTTCATAGCTTTCATCGAATTGCACCTCACCACCAACTGTTGGCACACCAACGCAATTTCCATATCCGGCAATCCCATGAACAACCTCTTGAAACAAATATTTCACACGCTCTGACGTTAAATTACCGAATCTTAGTGAGTTCATTAAGGCAATCGGACGAGCCCCCATCGAAAATACGTCACGGATAATGCCGCCTACACCTGTCGCAGCACCTTGATACGGTTCAACTGCCGAAGGGTGATTGTGACTTTCAATTTTGAATACAACGGCTTGGTTATCACCAATATCGATAACGCCAGCACCTTCACCAGGTCCCTGCAAAACATTTATTGCTTTGGTAGGGAACTTTTTCAATAATGGCTTCGATGTCTTATAACTGCAATGTTCTGACCACATGACTGAAAATATTCCTGTTTCCGTGAAATTTGGCCGGCATTTTAAAATGGCTTTCACCATGTTATATTCCTTTTCACTAAGCCCCATTTCTTGATAGAGTTTTTCTATTTCGATTTGCTCTGGACTTATATCAAACGTTTGCAACATGGGATTCCCTCCAATTTTTAACCATTGACTGAAAAACTTTTAACCCGTCATCACTGCCAAGTAACGCTTCCGCTGCACGTTCAGGGTGTGGCATAAGCCCTAATACGTTACCTTTTTGATTGGTAATCCCAGCAATATTAGCAGCAGAGCCATTCGGATTGTTTTCATAGGTAAAGACAATCTGCTTATTTTGCTGTAATTGCTGAAGTGTTGTTTCATCACAGAAATAATTCCCTTCTCCATGTGCAATTGGAAAATGTACAATTTCATTTTCTGAATACGCACTGGTGAATATCGTCGCATTGTTTTCTACACGTAATGCTTCTTGGTGACACATAAATGTAAGATTTTTGTTTCGTAACATTGCTCCTGGTAAGAGACCTGCTTCAAGCAAGATCTGAAATCCGTTACAAACACCTAACACAGGTTTTCCTTTTGCTGCATGTGCTTTCACTTGCTGCATTACTTCTGATGTTGCCGCAACAGAACCTGAGCGAAGGTAATCCCCATATGAGAACCCGCCAGGTAATAGAATCGCATCATAGTTTTCCAGATTGCTATTTTCATACCAGACAAGGTCCGCTTCTTCATTCAAAACATCCTTCACCGCATGATACATGTCACGGTCACAATTTGATCCTGGGAAAACAATCACCGCGAATTTCACAAGCGAACAGCCTCCTCCACTTCAAAACGATAATCTTCAATTACTGGATTGGCGAGCAGCTTTTCACACATGTCGTTCACACGTTCTTCCGTGTCTTCATTATCTTCCACATGCAATTCCAGGTATTTCCCAACCCGTGCTTGCTCTACCTCTTGGTACCCTAGTGAGTTTAATGAATCTTGAATTGCCTTTCCTTGTGGGTCTAGCACACCTTGCTTTAGCGTAATAAACACAGTAACTTTTTTCATCGTATGCCCTCCAGTCGTTGTAAAATAACGTTGTAAACCGTAAGCAAATCACCTGTACCTTGACGAAATACATCTTTATCCATCTTTTCCTGTGTGTCCAGATCCCACAGCCTGCATGTGTCCGGCGATATTTCGTCAGCTAACACAATCGAGCCACATGCTAGCCGGCCGAATTCGAGTTTGAAATCAACTAATGTTAGATTGATAGATTTGAAAAGTTCAATTAATGCATCATTAATTTTTCGTGCCTTTATTTTGATTTCTTGTAATTCCGATTCGGTTACATTGCTCAAAAATAACGCATGCTCATCATTTATCAATGGGTCGTCTAATTGATCATTCTTATAAAACAACTCCACAACTGACGGGTTGAATGATGTCTTTTCCTCAATCCCTAGGCGGTTCGTAATACTGCCAGTTGCCAGATTACGAACCACTACCTCCAAGGGGATAATCTCTGTTTTTTGAACAAGCTGCTCTGTTTCATTCAATTTCTCAATAAAATGCGTTTCAATTTCTTTCGTTTTGAGATATGAAAAAATGAGTGATGAAATTTCATTATTCAATCTGCCCTTCCCTGCGAAGGTCGCTTTCTTTTTACCGTTAAAGGCAGTCGCAGCATTTTTATAAGACAAAATGAGCTGATCCATTGTTCCTTCCATTTGATAAACTTGCTTTGCCTTTCCTTCATATAAAAGTTCTGCCTTCACTTCATTCACCTCGTTTTAAGCCGATTCGGTCAAAAATTCGATCAACATTTTTCAAATGGTACGTGTAATCAAAACAATCATCAATTTCGTCTTGGGATAATTTACTTGTTACTAGTTCATTTTCTTCAAGTAATTGTTTGAAATGGGTTTCTGTTTCCCATGCTTGCATCGCTTTTGGCTGCACAAGATCATATGCTTCTTCACGTGTCATACCCTTGTCAATTAACGCAAGCAATACGCGTTGTGAAAAAATAACGCCGTGTGTTTTATCAATATTTCGCTTCATATTTTCCGGAAATACAGTTAGTTTTTTCACGATATTCCCAAATCGGTTCAGCATATAATTCAGGGCAATCGTTGTATCTGGCAAAATTATTCGTTCAGCGGAAGAATGTGAAATATCGCGTTCATGCCATAGCGAAACATTTTCATATGCTGTTACTACATGACCGCGAACTACCCGTGCCATCCCTGTCATATTTTCCGAACCAATTGGATTACGTTTATGCGGCATTGCTGATGAACCTTTTTGTCCTTTTGCAAAAAACTCTTCAACCTCACGTGTTTCTGTTTTTTGCAGACCACGGATTTCAGTTGCAAACTTTTCAATCGATGTAGCGAGTAATGCTAATGCTGAAATATATGCAGCATGACGGTCACGCTGTAGTGTCTGTGTTGAAACTGGCGCAGGTGTTAAACCTAATTTCCCGCATACATATTCTTCCACAAATGGGTCGATATTGGCATATGTACCTACCGCACCTGATAACTTGCCAAATTCAATGTTGTTGGCTGCTAACTCAAACCGCTCCAAGTTACGCTTCATTTCCTCATACCATAAGGCAAGCTTTAAACCGAATGTTGTCGGCTCTGCATGGACACCGTGGGTTCTCCCCATCATGACTGTATGCTGATGTTCGATCGCTTTGTTCTTGATAATTTCAATAAAATTCGTGATATCTTTCCGAATAATGTCATTTGCCTGCTTTAGAAGATAAGATAAGGCAGTATCCACTACATCTGTTGACGTCAAACCGTAGTGCACCCATTTCCGTTCTTCCCCCAAAGTTTCTGAAACCGCCCGTGTGAAAGCAACGACATCATGACGTGTCTCTTGTTCAATTTCATAAATACGGTTGATATCAAACGAAGCATTTTCGCGAATTTTTTCAGCATCTTCTTTTGGAATAATACCAAGTTCGCTCCATGCCTCACATGCCAAAATCTCTACTTCCAACCATGCTTTAAATTTATTTTCATCCGTCCAGATAGTTCCCATTTCTTCTCGGGTATAACGATCAATCATTACTTTTCCTCCTCATAATTCATAACGAGTTTGCTAACTTCATCAGACGTTGCTGCAGTGAATGTTACATGGCCCATTTTCCGTTTCGGCTTTCGACCGTCTTTTCCATACAAGTGAACCGAGCCATTTTCTAGTGTTGGCATCATTCTTAAAACATGCTCCATATCTTCCCCAAGTATATTGACCATTGTCACAGGTCTTAGTAGTTCAACTTTCATTAGCGGCAATCCACAAATTGCTCTAATATGCTGTCCAAATTGCGAAATGTTGCACGCCTCAATCGTATAATGACCAGAATTGTGTGGTCTAGGAGCCATTTCATTTAGATAAATTTCGTCACCTTTTACAAACATTTCAATCGCAAACGTCCCTACAATTTGCATTTTTTCCGCAAGTACAGTAGCAGCCTGGATAGCCTTTATCTTTACTTGTTCACTTATTATAGCTGGAGCCACAGTCTGATAAAGGATGTGGTCTTTGTGTGTATTCTCTGCAATCGGGAAAATTTCTAATCCCCCAGTTTGTGTACGTGTAAAAACTACCGATATCTCCTTTTCAAATGGCACCCACTGTTCAATAATACAGTGCTTATTCTTCTCAGCAAATTCTATTGCCGTAGATTCATCATTTTTTGACGTCAACTTGATTTGCCCCTTGCCATCATATCCACCACTACATGTCTTTATCACTGCTGGGTAGGCCATATTTTGCAAAGCTGTCTTGCATTCCTCACCATTTGTCACAATCGTGAATTCCGGAATCGGCAAACCTGCTTCCCTCATCAGGGATTTTTCCTTTTCGCGATTTTGCGTCACTTCCAATGCAAAAGATCCTTGTGGCAGTTTTCCCTTCTCTTCAATATATCTAGCCGCGGTTAGATCCACATTTTCAAACTCATATGTAACAACATCACTAATATCTGTTAGCTTTTCAATTGCGTACATATCATCATAAGCTGCGGTTATTTGATGATCGGCAACTTGAGCTGTCGGACAATTTGGCGTTGGATCAAGAACAGCAATTTTATATCCCATATAGCGTGCGGCAATTGCCATCATCCGGCCAAGCTGTCCACCACCAATGATCCCAATCGTTTGTGCTGGCAGTATTGTTTGATTATTTTCCGGCAAGATCATCCCTCATTTCCGCTACTTTAGCTTGCATTTTTTCACGATATGTTTCAAGTTGTGCTGCTATATTTTCATCGGAGGCACCAATTATTTGTGCAGCGAGAATTCCCGCATTTGTTGCACCGGATTTCCCGATCGAAACCGTAGCAGTCGGTACACCGCCGGGCATTTGCACAATGGATAAAAGCGAATCAAGGCCGTTCAACGCTTTACTCTGAACTGGGACCCCAATAACCGGCAAAGTTGTTTGTGCTGCTACCATTCCAGGCAAATGCGCTGCACCACCTGCTCCAGCAATTATTACCTTCAAACCACGTCTTCTGGCTGATTTCGCATACGTAAACATTTCATCCGGGGTGCGATGGGCGGAAATAACCTCTTTTTGATAGGAAATATTTAGTTCTTCTAACACTTCACAAGTATGTTTCATCGTTTCCCAGTCTGATATGCTACCCATAATTACGCCAACTTGTGCCACTTGAATCCCTCTTTCTATTTAGAATTTTATTGCATCAACCATGTTATTTTTTCATTAGGCTTTTTCGTACTTAATTTCGTATTTGATAGAAAATGCGATGTAACTAGGAAATTCCTCTCCCGCCGTTCTGGAAATACACTGGTGTTGTGTTTTAAAACTCATTACCATCAGCTATTGCTTGAGTGAATATCTGTTCAAGGGAGAAAAAGTCCATGTAACGTTAGAATCCATGGCTTCTCTCCCGTCGATAATCAGAGCACCACTACCAGCGGAGGCAGAATACGTAGACTCCTGCGGGAACAATGGTTTTCGATGGGGCGAGTTAGCGCAGCCCCAGCACGAGTCTGAAGACCCCGCAGGACAAGGAAAGCTTCGGCAGCATTACATCGCACGCAGAAAAAGTGGTTTTCTTTTTCAAGGAAGTGGTTTCCTTCCGAGGAGGCTGAAGCCGTGCCCGCGGAAAGCGAAGTATTCTGCCGGAGCGGAATTCAGGCATTCCATCATTAATGTTACAAAAGGGAATTTTCACTGTGTCGCACTTTATAGATATTGTGTAAGGAACAACAATCTTTTATAAAACGGCCTTTCATTAAAAAAGTCTATTCGTCTCCTCCCGCGTAATGAGAGAAGATGAATAGACATAGCAAATAAACATGAATTATATCCATAAAACAGCAACAATTCATCCTCCCTCATAGTCCAGCATTTACGGTGCTGGGTAGAAACTTCCAAGCCATATTCTCAGGAAATATATGAGGAACCGTATTCGTTTGTTGTCTTAAGCATAGCAATGATACACGCATCTGTCAATAAATAATCGAACGATAATATAAAATTTGTTATTAATGTTCGGTTTTTACCAAACATTTCTTTGTCACTATTAACCTTATTCATGATCATAAATGTTAAGAACTAACCATTTCTCCACCATTCACATGGATAACCTGACCCGTAACATACGAAGAATCACTGGAAGCGAGATAGACATATGCCGGCGCTAATTCAAATGGCTGTCCG
Organism: Lentibacillus sp. Marseille-P4043; assembly: GCF_900258515.1. Classification (NCBI taxonomy): domain Bacteria; kingdom Bacillati; phylum Bacillota; class Bacilli; order Caryophanales; family Bacillaceae; genus Lentibacillus; species Lentibacillus sp. Marseille-P4043. The sequence goes on from NZ_LT984884.1 coordinate 191,136, forward strand.
GCGCGTTTCATCGGGACATCCGTACCCCACTTGGTTCCAATATACTCCGCCGAAAAACTCGATGGTATTAGCGGTGACCAGATTGGTCCCGGTGCTACACCATTAACCCGAATACCTTGATTTGCCAAATTCTGTGATAATGCACGTGTAAAACCGACTATAGCTCCCTTTGTTGCACTGTAATCAATTAATTTTTCATTTCCTTCATACGCGACAATTGAAGTGGTGTTAATGATCGAACTCCCCCGCTTAAGATATGGAAGGGCAGCCTTTGTCATATAAAAATGACCGTAAATATTTGTTTGGAATGTTGCATCCCATTGTTCAGCTGAAATATCCAGCAAACTATCCTGTGTAAATTGAACAGCATGATTATTCACCAAAATATCAAGTTTTCCAAATTGATCAATCGTTTGTTTAATAACATGTTGACATTGTTGCTGCTCACGCAAATCACCAACAATCAATAGGCAATTGCGCCCAAGCTCCTCAATCCGTTGCTTCGTGCGGTAAGCATCCCCATTTTCATACGTATAATAATAAGCTATTACCACATCCGCTCCCTCTTTAGCGAAGGCGATTGCAGCTGATGCCCCAATCCCACTGTCACCTCCTGTTATAACAGCAACTTTATCCTGCAATTTTCCAGATCCATGGTAATTTGGATCTTCCACAATCGGCTCCGGTACCATAAGGGACTCTATGCCTGGTTGTTGTGACTGATGCTGTGGTGGGAATGGTGTCTGGTATATATTTTTATTCACATAAATTCCTCCTGTACGAAAATCCATTCTTACGTACTATATTCCTTTTAGTAAGTAGGCGTTCATCGTGAACAAAAAAAGAATAGGCATGATTTGGAACCTATTCTTAGAAAAGTGAATTATTCTGTTGTCTCCCCAGGTGTATCTTTTGGTGTTTGCGGAGCACCTGGCATGCTACCAACAGTATTCCGGTTCTTGCCCAGACGTCCCCTCCGTACTTGTTTCACCCAAAAGCCGCCATGAATTTGTTTCGGCTCATATGAAATAATAAATGCTTTTGGATCAATCGTTTTAATCGACTCATACAGCCTTAGCTCGTATTTTCGAGGTGTGAGAATTTGCATTGCCAGACGATCTCCATCCATACCATAAGCGAACCAACTCGTCACACCGTATCCTTTATCCCGCAATTTACGGGTGAAGTCAATATCCGGATTGGATGAAATAACATTTACGGTTATGTATCCCAGTGCAAGCTTCTCTTCAATTTTTGTTCCAACAATAACACCAAGTCCAAAACCAACCGCATAAGCAATAATATTTTGGACTTCATTTAAATTATCGAGCACTAGACCTAAACCTAACACGTAAACAACAATTTCAAACATACTGACAAACGCGGCTAAATACCTACGACCTTTCAGCGTCAAGATCATCCGCATTGTTGAAAACGTAACATAAACAATATTAATTACAAGAATAATGGCAACCATTACATAAGCATTACTAAGCAAAACAAGAACCCTCCCCGATTATTAACGTTGTGAAATTTCCCCAAAACGAAATACTATGATGATATTCACCCAGTCAAACTAACATGCATACCATATTACATAAATTTTAAACAGTTAAAAAGAGGTGTTATGATGATGGACCCGTTCAGTCAAATGACCGATTGGAAAAAGAACATGGATAGTTTTTTTGGTGAGAACTTTTGGAACGAATTCGAAGGCATTATAAAACCTATTATTCCACAAATTAACATGTATCAAACGGAAAATGAAATTATGTGCATTATCAGTATTCCCGGACTAACCGATTTAAACAAAGTTGATATCTATGTCGATTATACAAAATTAGATATTAATGGGGTTATTGATATCAGCCAAAGCGGGGGGACTGTAATAAAAGAAGAAATTTTACAAGGCGTATTTGACAGAACAATTAACTTACCATTTCCAGTACGTTCAGATAAAATGGAAGCACGTTATAAAGATGGACTTGTATTCCTGCAGTTACATCGGTTATTTTCGGATGCCAGCAGTAAACATAGAGTTGCTGTAAAATTACTGGAAGAAAATTGACTGATTAAACGAGGCTGCCTTCTGATAAATCACGAATCGGTGACTTGACAGCCTCACCCTAACTAATTATTTCATTTTTTGAGGCAATGCATGAATGGATTCAATTAATAAATTGAGTTTACCCTCGATGCGGTGCAACAAATAAAATGTTACCACAATCGGAAAGCCTACCTCTGTTATAAATGATATCCATGCTTCCATAAGCGTGACCTCCTTCTATTTTACTGGCTAAAAAAACTGACCAGGGCTGCACATTTGCCAAGCCACTGGTCATTCCGTTAATTAAAATCTAGTTTTCACACTGGCTAAATATCTACGCGGCACCTTTACATTATCGCGGCTTATTCAACCAATTAATTTAATTCAATTTCGGTTACATTTTGTTCCACAACACGCGCACCTTTAATAGAAACAAGATCGCCACCAGTGGATGTGAACGCATTTTGTATCATAATTTCATCCATCGCACTTTTTACAGCAGCTGGATCAATTGGATCAATCGGTTTTTCTAGTGAGTATGTGACAGTTTTACCTTCCTTGTTCAAAAATTTAAGCTCTATCTTTTTCATCGTTCAACTCCTCCTTTCCATTATCTTGTAAAATTTAGGCTTGCCTAATTTCCGAGCTATCTCTGCGTTCAATGTTGTAAAGCGGACGTTCCTGCAATCCAGCAACTGCCTCTGCGATAGCAAACAACTGATCAGCTGTTGCACTTGTCTTCACATTGTTAAAGCTTTTCGTTTTATAGATTGGCTTTCCAGTTAACACATCCGCCCCATCATCGAGCACTAATCGCAGTGTTGATTGATACGTTTCTGCTACTGCCATGTTTTTCCCCTCCTTTCACCACTACTATCGAATCATAAGGGAGAAAAGTGGCATCTGATAGTGAATTTATTTTGAATTCGGGAAATTTAGTTGATAGTTTTAGATTTCAGGGCGATATTCCTGCTCTCGTGCCGATGTTCCTGCTTTCGTGCCGATGTTTCTGCTCTCGCGCCGATATTCCTGCTCTCGCGCCGATGTTTCTGCTCTCGCGCCGATGTTTCTGCTTTCGCGCCGATTTTCCTGCTTTCGTGCCGATGTTTCTGCTCTCGCGCCGATGTTCCTGCTCTTGCGCCGATGTTCCTGCTTTCGTGCCGATGTTCCTGCTTTCGCGCCGATGTTGCTGCTTTCGCGCCGATATTCCTGCTCTCGTGCCGATGTTCCTGCTCTCGCGCCGATGTTCCTGCTCTCGCGCCGATATTTCTGCTTTCGCGCCGATGTTTCTGCTTTCGCGCCGATGTTTCTGCTTTCGCGCCGATGTTTCTGCTTTCGCGCCGATGTTCCTGCTCTCGCGCCGATGTTCCTGCTTTCGCGCCGATGTTTCTGCTCTCGCGCCGATGTTCCTGCTCTCGCGCCGATGTTTCTGCTTTCGCGCCGATATTTCTGCTTTCGCGCCGATGTTCCTGCTTTCGCGCCGATGTTTCTGCTTTCGCGCCGATGTTTCTGCTTTCGCGCCGATGTTCCTGCTCTCGCGCCGATGTTTCTGCTTTCGCGCCGATGTTCCTGCTTTCGGGCCGATGTTTCTGCTTTCGCGCCGATGTTCCTGCTCTCGCGCCGATGTTCCTGCTTTCGCGCCGATGTTTCTGCTCTCGCGCCGATGTTCCTGCTCTCGCGCCGATGTTCCTGCTTTCGCGCCGATGTTCCTGCTTTCGCGCCGATGTTTCTGCTTTCGCGCCGATGTTGCTGCTTTCGCGCCGATATTCCTGCTCTCGTGCCGATGTTCCTGCTCTCGCGCCGATATTCCTGCTCTCGGGTCGATGTTTCTGCTCTCGCGCCGATGTTCCTGCTCTTGCGCCGATGTTGCTGCTTTCGTGCCGATGTTGCTGCTCTTGCGCCGATGTTCCTGCTTTCGCGCCGATGTTCCTGCTTTCGCGCCGATGTTTCTGCTCTCGCGCCGATGTTCCTGCTCTCGCGCCGATGTTTCTGCTCTCGCGCCGATATTCCTGCTCTCGTGCCGATGTTCCTGCTCTCGCGCCGATATTCCTGCTCTCGGGTCGATGTTTCTGCTCTCGCGCCGATGTTCCTGCTCTCGCGCCGATATTTCTGCTTTCGTGCCGATGTTCCTGCTCTCGGGTCGATGTTTCTGCTCTCGCGCCGATGTTTCTGCTCTCGCGCCGATGTTTCTGCTTTCGCGCCGATGTTCCTGCTCTCGCGCCGATGTTTCTGCTCTCGTGCCATGTTTCTGCTTTCGCGCCGATATTTCTGCTTTCGTGCCGATGTTCCTGCTCTTGCGCCGATATTCCTGCTCTCGCGCCGATGTTTCTGCTCTCGCGCCGATGTTTCTGCTTTCGCGCCGATATTTCTGCTTTCGTGCCGATGTTCCTGCTCTCGCGCCGATGTTCCTGCTCTCGCGCCGATGTTTCTGCTTTCGCGCAGATGTTCCTGCTCTTGCGCCGATGTTCCTGCTTTCGCGCCGATATTTCTGCTTTCGCGCCGATGTTCCTGCTCTCGCGCCGATGTTTCTGCTCTCGCGCCGATGTTCCTGCTCTCTTGCCGATATCCCGTATTCTCACGCCCACACGCCCTACATATAAAATTAAAAAAGAGTCCTCCGCAATTGCAGAAAACTCTCTTTCTCATTCTTTATTAGGGCCATACACACGTTTTTCAACCGAGGAAACGTGCCCCGACAATCGTTTATGTAATGTTCGTTTCCAATTTTCACCTAAATGCGTACATGCCGCAAGTTCTTCGGCAAGCTTTAAATCCTTTTTGTGCACATGCATGACTTCGTTACACTTTTTAATCGTCCACTGCGGATATGGCCGTTCCACTAAACGCAGTTCCGACTTTTCCTGCACGTAACCTTCCTTTAAAACACGAAAATACCAGCCTGTTCGTCCGCTTTTTTGGATGCGCAAAGCAAAGTCCATTATCCGAAAACGACGGGCGGGTTTCCAACAAGGCTGACGCGGCTGGGAAACTTGAATAACAGCATCCCCAAGCTCATACGTATCGCCAATACAAACAGAATTCTCTTCCGCATAATCAACCGCTAGATTTTCTCCCATTGCACCAATGCCTATGGTTTCCAAATCAAGTTCCTGTATCCAATAATCATAATGCATCGTTGGATAAGCAAATAGTGCCTTTTCCGGTCCGCCATGATTTTTTGTATCTCCCACTTGATCTCCCATTAATCCTGTTTTTCCTAACCATACGCCCGATGTAACACTATTTTTGAAAATACCACTTTCCCACGGCCTGTCCATCCGGTCCGTTGCATCACTGTGACCCATTTTCTTTACCTTTCCGATTAGTAATTTATGTACATATGGTGCGTTCATCGTGCTTCACCCTCACTTCATATGGTATAGTTAATGAAAATTCTATCTCTATATTACTTGAAAAACAGTTTTATTGGAAAAAAAGCACACTAACCGTTGAACGATGGAGCTAGACGTTACTTGTCCTGCTCGAAAACAAAGTAGTGCCAAACTTTCTTACCTTATAAAATACGAACCATCATGGGGGAATCAACATGGAAAATACATTAAAAAAAGCAACATTTGCCGGGGGCTGCTTCTGGTGCATGGTAAAGCCATTTGATCAATGGGACGGGATTGACAGCATTGTCTCAGGCTATACTGGCGGTCATGTGGAAAACCCAACTTACGAGGATGTAAAAACTGGTAAGACCGGTCATTATGAATCTGTTGAAATAACTTATGACCCTGCCATCTTTTCCTACCGTGACATTCTCCATATCTATTGGCGGCAGATTGACCCAACCGATGATGGTGGGCAATTTCAAGATCGCGGTGATTCTTATCGGACGGCTATTTTTTATCATGACACAGAACAAAAAAACATTGCTGAAGCATCAAAGGCAGCGCTTGAAGATAGTGGAAAATTCAAGAAACCAATCGTAACGAAAATACTGCCAGCAACAACATTTTATCCTGCCGAAGATTATCATCAAGATTTCTATAAACGAAATGAACAGGAATACAAAGAAGACCGCGCCAAATCAGGCAGGGATGAATTCATTGCCAAAACATGGGAAAAGTAGTAAAAATAAGAACTTCCGTAGCTATTTGGAAGTTCTTTTTCATTTAATCCCTAGTCCTCATCTCTAGAAATTGTTTAGCTGCCTAATCTCGATCCAATCGATTTTCCATCCTTATCACGTTTCTCCACATGCATTCGTCATCAAACGAAAATGTATCAATTATCTTCTTCCCTATAGTCAATTCAATCGTTAGGCTATAACAACTATACCCATTCCTGTCATCGGAAAGCACAATTTCCCCAAGTACTATATAATGGAATCAATCTGTACGAAAGTTTCATTAATTTTGTTTAGTTTTACATCATATAATAGTATAATGGTTTTTTACATAGCTTGTCATAGATTAGGAGAGTGCGTTTTGCCAAAAGAAGAATCATTAACACCGCTTAAAATGTTATTATTCTGTTTTCATGCGACAAATACAATTATCTTAAGTTTTTTGCCGTTATATTTACGGTATAAGGGTTTGGACGGAACGGAAATTGGTTGGGTTCTAGCCGTTGGTCCTTTAGCAGCTATTTTCTCCCAGCCATTTTGGGGATACTTGAGTGATAAATATAAAACAGTGAAATGGATGCTAGTAATCTGTATCATCGGTCTTTTAATTAGCAGTATCCTATTCTTCCAAATGAACGGGTTAGTTGCGCTTATCCTGATGGGTGCGGTCTTCTATTTTTTCACCTCCCCGATCGGAGCGTTAGGTGACAGCCTTGCACAACGACGGGCTGACGACTTGAATGTGAATTTCGGTGGTATTCGAATGTGGGGATCAATTGGGTTTGCCATTTCTTCCCTTATCGTCGGCAAAGTTCTCTCTTCCATCGGTGTTCAATATATGATCTGGCCATACCTGTTCTTTGGAACCTGTGCACTTATAGTGGCTTTACGCCTTACCGATGTAAAGGTAGAATCAGATCCTATCCGGTTAAAAGATATATCGAAAATCATCCGGAATAAACCGTTCTTTCTCTTTTTATTTATGATCATGTTTCTATCGATTTCCCACCGGGCGAATGATAGTTATATCGGACTTTATATTGCCCAGCTTGGCGGTAGTGAGGGGATGGTTGGGTTAGCATGGTTTGTTGGTGTAGCGAGTGAAGCTGCTGTATTCGCGTTGGCCTTCTTCTGGTTTCGGAAGTTCCATACGTTGATATTCATTATCATAGCTGGAGTTTTGTATAGTATTCGCTGGTTTCTTTACGCCGTAATTGACGACCCTATTTACATTATTCCATTACAGGTTTTGCACGGTTTAACATTTGGCATATTTTATTTGTCAGCTTTCCAATTTATTTCGAGATTAATTCCTAAATTACTTCAATCAACTGGCCATTTGGTCTTTTATGCAGTTTTCTTTGGAATCTCAGGAATAGTTGGATCGCTAACTGGCGGAGCGCTGATCGACTCCTATGGTGGAGGAACACTCTATTTTGTAATGGGTTGCTGTGCATTGTTTGGAACTATATTACTGGTAGTCTATCATATTTTGCCGTATGGAAAGGAAACTACTGTACGAAATGTAGATTAATCATACAAGGTCAGTTCATCAACTGTAATGGACTGATCTCTTTTTATCGGCTACTTTCCTTTCTGGCTAGCCTGGCTGCGAAATATAGTGGTAGGTTAGTGAATCTGCTTAATCTCCCTCTCCATTCTATCCCTCAATTTTAGGAAAAGTGTATTGTAGCGGTTTCTTATCTTTTCATAAATATATCTTGCTTCATCTTCATCATATAGATGTGAAGTTTTGTTTCGATCAACCATCATGTCGATCCATTTTTCTCCATCGTCAATCAAACCGTTAGCGAATGCTTCACGTATCGTCGCTCTTGGATTTCTAATCTCCGTTGTACCGGTATATTCTAAAAACATTTTCATTAATTTCCAACTTAGTTCAAATGTGAATTCAAATCGCTGAATCACTCCATCATAGATGATATCACTTTCAACCTCTAACATTGTTGCCTCATTTAGTCTGGAGGAAACACGTTTGAAATCGTCAAGCTTCTCGTATAGCCTTTCCTTGCTCGTATACAATCACCCCATCTCGTTTAATATTGTCTATCAATGCATTTTTTGTTAAACGATCCGTGAAAATAATATCAATTTTCAAGTGTGTCAGCATTTCTTGGATGGTAAATTCAATTAAGTTTTGCTGTGTATGAGTAACGTTATTTGTATAAATTGCTAAATCAATGTCCGAACGCAAATGAAAATCCCCTCGTGCTCTTGATCCAAATAGGACTACTTTTTTAATTAAAGAATTAGATGAACAATGCGCCAGTAATTCATCGATAAAACGCTGAGAAATTCCAGTTAGTTCCGCCAAATTCCCGGGTATGATAACGACATCGCCTCCAATCAATCTTTTGTTTTTAAGTATACCAAAAATGATGAAGGAAAACGAAACAACAACGAAATAAGGCTGACGCAAAAATATGCATCAGCCCTGTATGTTCTAACTTGAAATACAATTTCGGAAGTTTCATATGCTGGTATTCATTATCACAGCTGGAGTTTTGTATTGTATTCACTTTTTCTTTACGCGGTAATTAATGACCCTATTTACATTATTCCATTACAGTTTCTACACGGTTTAACATTTGACATATGTTATTTGTCAGCTTTCCAATTCTATTTCGGGGTTATTTCCTATATTACATCAAGCAACAGGCCACTTGTTTTTTTGCAGTTTTCTTTGGAATCTCAGGAATAGTTGGATCGTTAACTAAAGAGGCGCTAATAGTTCAAATGTGAATAAAAAATGAAACAACATAAACAAGATTTATAAATTCACATTTTCCCGACCCATACTACCATTAGAAAATTATTAATCTATTGAATTCCGATAACTATTCAACATTGTATAGATTTCTATTTTACGTTAAAATTAAAATAGAAATCTATACGAAGGGATGTGATTTTATGAAAAAATTATTTACTGTTGGATTAACATGTTTTGCATTACTGTTCTTGGTGAGATATGTATATACTGGAACAGAACCCACCTCTACAACTATTCAACAAAAACAGGATAAAGTTCCTTTTGAGAATGCGAAATTAATTGATAGTAAAATCGATGGCAAAACCGGAGTAAAAGTTGATGTATATACTCTGGAAGGTTGGGAAAAGTGATTATATGAAAAGTATAGTAGGAATATTGTTAACAGTATTTATAGCTTTATCTTTTTTTGGAACAACAACATATGCTGAAACTAAACCTCTTTCTATAACTAATTAAAAAGAGCAGCATGAGATTTCCTTTGAAAATGCAGAATTATTAGAAACGATAACAGATGAAAAAACTGGAGTAACAATTGACGTGTATAGCGCAAAGGAACCTATATCAGATCTTGTCCCATTTGCGGGTAATGGCAATTGGGATGTATTAGATGGGGAAATATGGGTGATGAATGGAGATATTAACGATGTGCAAAAAGATGGAGTCTATTACTCTACGGGCGGAGATTATGCTTTAGTGATTCCACCCCACGAGATGGATGAGCTTAAAATGGGTTCTCGACCAGGAATAAACATAGAATTATGGGAAGATGATCCTGTAGATGACGATTATGTCGCCTCTTATTTTGTTAACGGTGTAATGAATCATCCTAATTATTATATTGCATTTCGTAATATTGGTAGTTATGTTGATGGTGCGAATAAAAGAGCAGAATTTTACACCACTCACACATCTAACTACACAGTTTTAGATCAAGCATTGTATGTTCAATATTTTGATTAAATAATAAAATAAGTGAAACTCGTTCATGGCTGGCGCAAAAAATATGCACCAGCCTTGTTTATCTAACTCAAAAATATAAAATACAACACAAATATCACAAACAACAAATACATAATCGGATTAATTTCCTTGATGCGCCCTTTCATGGTCATTGTAATCGGATAGAAAATGAACCCAATCGCAATCCCAGTTGCAATGCTATACGTTAACGGCATTGCTGCAATAGTTAAAAACGCTGGTACAGCAATTTCAAATTTATCCCAATCGATATCTTTCAATGCTGATGACATCAAAACCCCAACAATAATTAAAGCAGGTGCAGTCACTTCAGAGGTAATAACACTTAATAATGGCGAGAAAAATAATGATAAAACAAACAGTCCAGCTACAACCACCGCAGTAAAGCCGGACCTTCCTCCTGCACCAACACCTGCTGAAGATTCAATATACGATGTCGTTGTTGATGTACCGATAACAGCACCAACTGCTGTTGCGGTCGAGTCAGCGAATAGTGCCTTTCCGGCGCGTGGGAGTTTGTTATCTTTCATCAAACCGGCTTGAGTCGCAACTGCTACAAGTGTTCCAGCTGTATCAAAGAAATCAACAAAGAGAAATGTCAAAATAACCACAAGCATATCCGTGGAAAAAATATCACCAAAATGGGCAAATGCCTCACCAAAAGTAGGCGCTACACTTGGTACTTCCCCAACAATGCCACCAAGGCCTGATGGCGGATCAATCAATCCAGTTAAAATACCTACGATAGCTGTCAGGATCATCCCATAAAAGATTCCACCCTTGATATCTAAGCTAAGTAAAATAACCGAAATAACAATACCGAATATCGCGAGCAAGACAGTTGGTGATGTCAAATCACCGATCGCAACTAACGTTGAATCACTGCCAACAATAATGCCTGCATTCTGAAATCCAATAAAAGCAATAAAAAAGCCGATTCCAACACCAACTGCTAACTTCAAATTAGCTGGTATCGCATTAATAATTTTTTCCCGTAAACCAGTTAATGTTAATACAATAAAAATAAGTCCTGAAACCAATACACCGGATAATGCTGTTTGCCACGGAATCCCATAGCCAAGTACTACCGTGTAAGCAAAAAATGCGCTTAATCCTATCCCAGGTGCTAAAGCAATCGGATACTTCGCAATAACTCCCATGAATAGTGAACCAATAGCACCAGAAATGGCTGTCGCGGTGAAAACGGCACCTTGATCAATACGGGTTACGCCTTCCGGGAGATCCTCAACCCCCACTAACGCTAACGTTGCCGGATTTACAAATAAGATATAGGCCATTGCCAAAAAAGTTGTTAATCCTGCCATAAATTCGGTTTTATAATTTGTGCCTAATTCCTCAAATCGGAAATACTTTTTCATGACTACTCCTCCTCAGATCAAAAAAATAAGGCACTTTTGATCATTGACCAAAAGTGCCACACTTAGACTAGCAAGCAAGAGTAATGAGAAAGAGAATGTGAGCACAAACAATTTTGCCTGTGTGTTCAACATACTGCTAACATTACTGAAACCTGCGTAGTCAGACCATTTACGGTGGTCTGGTAGAAACTTTGGGCCTTATCCTCCAAATTATACGCATTGCTTTATTTAATTTTTTGTCTCGCTTTAAAGGGTAATAACACCCTACCAAATGATAGTTTACTATTTACGGAAGCTAATGTCAATAGAAACCGAATATTAATCGTTTTTTTATGGTGATTGTTCGTTTTTATTACGCCATAATATTACGCCAATATAGTGCAAACTCGTTGATATGATAGGCTTTTAGGAAATACCAAAAACTAAACATGAAAAAGTGTGCCATGACTGTGCCACGCTTTAATATAATTCAATCTCTCTTTAAACTTTTTCTCATTTCCTTGATCTGTTGATAAATAGTATTATTCCTGCCCCTCTAAGAAGGCGGCATTGTTTTCATCGTCGTTAATTTATCTTTTTCATCATGTGAACACTAGCAGTAGTTTCCAGAATCAAGGTCTTTTATTAATTTAGTAGATGTATTTCTGATTTGCAAAGGAACCGGTTCATTATTGATTCCTTCACATCCTTCCTTGCTCTCTGAATTGCTTTGTACAGCACTTGATTTGAGTACTAAGGATAAATAGATAACCACTTCTGTTAGATGAACATCGCCAAAACCATTCGGATGATTTATCGCTGCTACCAAGGTTAACAATATCCCCAACTTCCAGAGACTTTAAGACAAAAACTTACTCTGGATAAAAGCGCCGAATTCACTATCCGCTGAAAAAAGTGATTCCTGCTGTTAGTTAACCCAATTTACCCCATTTAATATTTAATATCGTTAGATTCTTGTAAATCAGCAATATCAATCTACTTTATTTTCGCTTATAATAAGCGTAAGTCTTTTTTTTAATGATTAAAACGAATTGTTAGGAGAAAATGTGATGTCAGAGAATATTTCAAGAACATTGTACCAATCATTATGGAATTCCGCAGATATTTTACGATCAAAGATGGATGCCAATGAATATAAAAGTTACTTATTGGGATTAGTATTTTATAAATATTTATCAGACAAGATGTTACTTAAAGCATCTAACCTATTAGAATTGGAAACGGATGACGTCAATCAAGCACAAGAAAATTATGAAGCAGCCTACAAAGATGATGAGTTGCATGAAGATTTAGTAGAAGCTGTAAAAGACGATGTAGCCTATATTATTGAACCAAAGCTAACATTTACTGCATTGGTAGCAAAGATACACAAAGGGGTTTTCCAATTAGAAGATTTAGCGCAAGGATTCCGTGATATCGAACAATCTAGTGATATTTTCGAGAACCTATTTGAAGACGTTGATTTGTATTCAAAAAAATTAGGAGCAACCCCACAAAAACAAAATCAAAGTATTTCTGATGTTATGAAAGAGTTAGCCCAACTAGATATTGCTCATGAAGGAGATATGCTCGGGGATGCTTACGAATATCTCATCGGTCAATTTGCCTCGACTTCTGGAAAAAAGGCTGGTGAATTCTATACCCCTCAGCCCGTATCAGAATTAATGACACGAATTGTATTAAATGGAAAAGAGAATCAAAAAGGTTTTACGGCTTATGATGCTGCAATGGGGTCCGGCTCGTTACTCTTAAACGTCAAGAAGTATTCAAATGAAACTGGAACAATTTCCTATTTTGGACAAGAACTAAACACTTCCACTTATAATCTAGCACGTATGAACATGATATTGCATGGTGTGGATATGGCAAACCAACATTTACATAATGCTGATACATTAGATCAGGATTGGCCAACAGATGAACCAACAAACTTCGATGCGGTATTAATGAACCCGCCCTATTCGGCGAAATGGTCTGCTGATAAAGGTTTTTTAGATGATCCAAGATTTTCGATGTACGGTGTATTAGCACCAAAATCAAAAGCTGATTTCGCATTCTTGCTTCATGGATACTATCATTTGAAAGATAATGGAGTTATGGCAATCGTTTTACCTCATGGCGTACTTTTTAGAGGTAATGCAGAAGGAAAAATCCGAAAAATATTATTAGACAATGGCGCCATTGACACCGTAATTGGATTGCCAGCCAATATTTTCTTTAATACATCAATTCCAACAACAATTATTGTATTAAAAAAGAATCGGTCAACTAAAGATGTATTATTTATTAATGCATCCAAGGAATTTGAAAAAGGTAAGAATCAAAACTTATTAAAGGCAGAACACATAGAAAAGATACTCAAAACATATATCGAACGGGATGATGTAAATAAATATTCACATCTTGCCAGTTTTGTTGAAGTGAAAGAAAACGACTATAACTTAAACATCCCGCGTTATGTCGATACTTTTGAAGAGGAAGAACCTATTGATATTGTTGGGCTCGGAAAAGAAATATTATCCCTCAATAATGAAATTGAGGAAGCAGAGCAATCTTTTTTAACGATGCTCGATGAGCTTGAGGTAACTGATGAAAGTAAAGACATCATCGAAGCAACAAAAGAGGTGTTTCGATGATGAATAGAAATAAAAAAAGAGCTCCTGAAGTCCGGTTTAAAGGGTTTGTGGAAGATTGGGAACAGCGTAAGTTGGAAGACATTGCCGATATTAACCCCAAGTCAATTCTTCCAACCGAGTTTGAATATGTTGATTTGGAATCAGTTATTGGAACTGAATTAACTTCACACCAAACAAAAAGAAAGGAATCAGCCCCCTCTCGTGCTCAAAGATTAGCTCAAAGAGGTGATATTTTTTATCAGATGGTTAGACCATATCAAAAAAATAATTACCTTTTTGATTTGCCATATGATAACTATGTTTTTTCTACAGGATATGCTCAAATAAGACCCAATATAGTTAGTTATTTTTTATTCAGTAGACTTCAAGAAGAAAAATTTGTATCAAAAGTTCTTAATAGATGTACAGGAACAAGTTATCCCGCAATTAATTCAAATGATTTGTCTGAAATTGAAGTTGGAATTTCTCCAATAAAAGAAGAACAGAGTCGCATAGGGGAATTCCTCAAACATCTTGACAATACTATCGCTCTTCATCAGCGAAGAGTAAGTAGATTAAGACAGTTAAAGAAAGGCTTTTTGCAGATGATGTTTCCTCAAAAAGGGAAGATTGTGCCGAAGTTGAGATTTGCTAATTTTGATTCTAAATGGGAACAGCGTAATTTAGGGGAAATCGTGGAAAGAGTTAAATCATATGCCCTATCTCGTAATTTTGAAACGAGCAATTATACAGGATATAAATATATACATTATGGTGATATCCATACTAAAGTTGCTGATATAATAGACGAATCCAGTGATTTGCCAAATATAAAAATTGGAAACTATGAATTTGTGAAAAAAGGGGATTTAGTATTAGCTGATGCTTCAGAGGATTATCAAGGGATAGCTACTCCTGCTGTAGTTACTATTGATACGACATATAAGCTAGTTTCTGGTCTTCATACAATAGCTTTGAGGCCTAAGAATGATGATTCCATGTTTCTCTACTATTTATTCAATTCCCCTACTTTTAAAAAGTATGGTTATAAGACAGGAACTGGAATAAAAGTATTTGGAATTAGCACTACGAATCTTTTAAAATTTTATAGCCAATTTCCAACAAAAGAAGAGCAAGAGAAAATCGGTAGCATCCTAAAACAACTAGATAAAACTATCGCTCTTCATCAAACAAAGTTTGGTAAAGTACAAGCATTAAAAAAAGCTTTCTTACAAAAGATGTTCATCTGATCTGATTTATCTTTTCAAAAATAATTAATCTCCTAATAATAGAATTGGTGATTGTTTCACTAACTATAATTAGGAGGTTTTTATTATGCCAAGAAAGAAAAAATCAGCGCAATTGTTTCATGAATACTTTGAGGAGTGGATTGAATTGTACAAAGTGGGGGCGATTCGAGAAGTTACGCTACAAAAGTATTATATGAGTCTACAACGAATTGTAGAGTTAGTCCCCAAATTAAAAATGAGCGAGTTGAACCGAAAAAGTTATCAAAAATTGCTCAATGATTATGCTCATACTCATGAAAAGCAAACAACGATGGACTTTCATCATCAGCTAAAAGGAGCAATTCTAGATGCAGTCGATGAAGGACTAATTGAACAAAATCCAACTCGTAAAATCATTATTAAGGGGAAAACGCCAAAAGAGAAAAAAATTAAATTTCTTAATCAGTATGAAGTGCAAGCGTTGTTAAAGCAATTGAATCTTCAGCATGAGATTAATTGGGATTGGTTCATACTTCTAGTTGCAAAAACAGGGTTGAGATTTTCAGAGGCCCTAGCACTTACACCAAGTGATTTTGATTTTTCAAAACAAAAGTTAATTGTTGAAAAAACGTGGAATTATAAGGTAACAAAAGGAGAGTTCCAACCGACAAAAAATGAATCTTCTAAAAGAAAAATTCAGTTAGACTGGCAAACAGCTATGCAATTTTCTCAACTAATCAAAAATATGGACATTAATAAACCTATCTTTGTAAAGGGAAGAGTGTTTAATTCTACAGTAAATAATCGATTGAAAGTATTATGCTTAAAGGCAAATATTCCAGTTATTACTATACATGGATTGCGCCATACTCACGCTTCATTTCTTCTTTTTGCAGGTGTATCTATTGCAAGTGTTGCAAGAAGGCTTGGACACTCAAGTATGATCACAACACAAGAGACATATTTACACATTATTCAGGAATTGGAGAATCAAGATAATGATAAGATAATGAGATATTTATCCACTTTGATGTAAGTTGCTATCTATAAAAAGGCACACTTGGTGCCTTTTTAAATAAACATTTTTTGTAAATACGCTTTTTTTAACGATTGAAGTTTTTCAAGCTTAGTGTGATGAAGAGTGATAGTGTCGTTAAGTCGTTTGAAAAATTTGGCTATTTTAGCCTGCTCATCTAAAGAAGGAATTAAAATATCTTGATCTTTTACCAACTCAGAATTGATATTTACTTGTGATCCTGGCTGACCGTATTTTTGCCATTTTGGTCGATACATTTCTAACCACTGAAACATGAATTCTTTATTGAAATAGGGATTCATAAACACAACAAATCCATCATGAATACCTGTCTTAATATAGTTAATCACAGGTTTTCCCACAGTAGCTGCTATGCTTAGTATTAGGTGTGGTTCATTCAACACCAAGGTTCTTTTTTCGCCCTCTTCAGAAATATGTTGTTCAACATAATAAATACGACCATCTTGTTCTGTAACATCTGAAATTCTTAACCATCCTATTTCACTTTTTTCATCAAACCATCTTTGATCTTGTATCGGCCTTGGACTAGCCCCACGACGTATCTCAGATAAATCCCCTAACTTACGCTGTTCCCATCTATAATCAAAATTAGCAAACCTTATCCTCGGCACATCTTCCTTCTTTTGAGGAAACATCATCTGCAAAAAGCCTTTCTTTAACTGTCTTAATCTACTTACTCTTCGCTGATGAAGAGTGATAGTGTCGTTGAGTCGTTTGAAAAATTTGGCTATTTTAGCCTGCTCATCTAAAGAAGGAATTAAAATATCTTGATCTTTTACCAACTCAGAATTGATATTTACTTGTGATCCTGGCTGACCGTATTTTTGCCATTTTGGTCGATACATTTCTAACCACTGAAACATGAATTCTTTATTGAAATAGGGATTCATAAACACAACAAATCCATCATGAATACCTGTCTTAATATAGTTAATCACAGGTTTTCCCACAGTAGCTGCTATGCTTAGTATTAGGTGTGGTTCATTCAACACCAAGGTTCTTTTTTCGCCCTCTTCAGAAATATGTTGTTCAACATAATAAATACGACCATCTTGTTCTGTAACATCTGAAATTCTTAACCATCCTATTTCACTTTTTTCATCAAACCATCTTTGATCTTGTATCGGCCTTGGACTAGCCCCACGACGTATCTCAGATAAATCCCCTAACTTACGCTGTTCCCATCTATAATCAAAATTAGCAAACCTTATCCTCGGCACATCTTCCTTCTTTTGAGGAAACATCATCTGCAAAAAGCCTTTCTTTAACTGTCTTAATCTACTTACTCTTCGCTGATGAAGAGTGATAGTGTCGTTGAGTCGTTTGAAAAATTTGGCTATTTTAGCCTGCTCATCTAAAGAAGGAATTAAAATATCTTGATCTTTTACCAACTCAGAATTGATATTTACTTGTGATCCTGGCTGACCGTATTTTTGCCATTTTGGTCGATACATTTCTAACCACTGAAACATGAATTCTTTATTGAAATAGGGATTCATAAACACAACAAATCCATCGTGAATACCTGTCTTAATATAGTTAATCACAGGTTTTCCCACAGTAGCTGCTATGCTTAGTATTAGGTGTGGTTCATTCAACACCAAGGTTTTTTTTTGGCCTTCTTCAGAAATATGTTGTTCAACATAATAAATACGACCATCTTGTTCTGTCACATCTGAAATTCTTAACCATCCTATTTCACTTTTTTCGTCAAACCATCTTTGATCTTGTATCGGTCTTGGACTAGCCCCACGACGTATCTTAGATAAATCCCCTAACTTACGCTGTTCCCAAGTATTTTCCCCTTAAATTCCTGGTTCCATATGATACACTAATAGTATCTATAGGCCTATTTCAGTACGAAAATTGAGGTGTAAGCATGAGATACGAAACTACTCCAGAAGCAGTCATAGAAAATAATTTAATTAAACAGTTGGTTAGTGGCGAATCCCAGTGGACTTATCGTAAAGATTTGCGTTCGCAAGCAGATTTGTGGAACAACTTTAGAGAAAAACTGGAAAACAATAATAAAGATGTTCTGAATGAAGTGCCCTTAACAGAACAGGAATTTCGCCAAGTTCAAAACCAATTAAACTTTGTGAACTTCTATGAAGCAGCACGTTGGTTGTCAGGTGAAAATGGGATTGCAAAAGTCCAAGTACAACGGGAAGACGCAACTCTAGGCACTATTCGATTGCGTGTTCTAAATCGTGCAGATATTGCTGGGGGGACGTCATCCTACGAAGTAATTAATCAATTTGAAAGCTCAAAAAGGACGTTGGAAGATCAAAATCGCCGCTTTGATATAACGCTATTAATTAACGGATTACCAATGATACATATTGAATTGAAGAATCGAACTCACCCATATATGGATGCTTTCCGGCAAATTAAGAAGTACTTAAAAGAAGGAAAGTTTAAAGGTATTTATTCTTGTCTACAAATGTTTGTGATAACAAATGGAACAGATACTCGCTATATCGCAACAGCGATAGATACTAAATTAAATGAACAATTTATAACAAAATGGGTGGATAAAGATAATAAACCTGTCGGCGATTATTTAGAATTCGCACGTGATGTCTTATCGATTCCCCAGGCACACAAGATGGTGACACAATATACGGTTATAGACAGTGAGAAAAAAGCATTAATTCTACTGCGTCCATATCAGATTCATGCAATTGAAGCGGTCAAAGAAGCGTCTAAACGACAAGAATCGGGCTATGTTTGGCACACTACCGGCTCAGGTAAAACACTAACCTCATATAAGGTAGCTCGCAACCTTTTACAAATTCCATCGATCCAAAAGACCATCTTTATTGTCGACCGAGTGGACTTGGATCAACAAACCACTTCTTCGTTTACTTCATATGCAGAAAATGATGTGATTGAGATTGATGAAACGGATAATGTGAATGATTTGATTAAAAAACTATTATCGAATGATCGTAATGTTATTGTAACGACCATTCAAAAACTAAATCATGTGATGAAACGATTTAATGGGAAGGAACATTCAAAACGTTATCACACACTTACACAATTAAAAGTTGCTTTTGTTGTAGATGAATGTCATCG
Source organism: Lentibacillus sp. Marseille-P4043 (assembly GCF_900258515.1). Classification (NCBI taxonomy): domain Bacteria; kingdom Bacillati; phylum Bacillota; class Bacilli; order Caryophanales; family Bacillaceae; genus Lentibacillus; species Lentibacillus sp. Marseille-P4043. The sequence goes on from NZ_LT984884.1 coordinate 210,388, forward strand.
TGCTATCTCACCTCAAAAGAAACAAGAAATTGAACAATTTTTTGTACGTTCATTGTGGTACGGTTTTACCGGAACACCCATTTTTGCCGAAAATGCCAAACAAGCAATTGGTAATCTACCAAGAACAACGGAACAACAGTATGGCAAGAGATTGCACGAATATACAGTTAAAGAAGCGATTCATGATCAAGCTGTATTAGGATTTCAAATCGAATATAAGAGTACTTTTTCTGAAGAAGAATTGGATCAGGCACTCCTTCAATTACAAGGAGAAACCAACATCGATCTCGATACGATGGAAATGTCCGCCAAAGAGGCTTTTTTGCCTATAGACATTTATGAAGATGAAAAACATATGCTGCAAGTGATGCATTCGATTATAAATAAATCACGACAAAAACTAGGATTCAAAAAAGGTTCAGGGCAAACGTATGAAGCCATGTTAACAACTTCTTCTATCGCACAGGCGCAACGCTATTATGATATAATCAAAAGGATAAAAGCAGGTGAAACTACTATTCAAATTAGCGAGGAAACAAAACGCGTTCTACCTGATTTTCCAAAAGTAGCAATTACATATTCCATATCAGAAAATGAAGAAGCTTCATCGTTCAATCAAGACAAGATGAAAGATTCCTTGCATGATTACAATTCGGATTTTGGTACAAGTTTTACACTGGAGACAATTCGAGCATATAACAGTAATGTCAATGATCGCTTGGCACGAAAAAAAGAAAAGTACTTTTCTCGTTCTGAGCAATTGGACTTAGTTATTGTCGTTGACCGATTATTAACAGGATTTGATGCACCATGTCTATCTACATTGTTTATTGACCGACCACCAATGAAACCACATAATTTGATTCAGGCATTCTCTCGAACAAATCGTTTATTCGATAAACCAAAGAAATATGGACAAATCGTGACATTCCAAACACCGAAGACATTTGAGGAAAAGGTCAAAAAGTCCTTGGTTTTGTATTCAAATGGCGGAGAAAATGATGTTTTAGCACCGGAATGGGAGGAAACCAAACAAGTATTCCTAAAAGCTATACAAGAATTGCGTGAAGTGGCAGCTTCTCCAGAAGAAGTAGAGTTTCATCATATTCCTTTTTTGAAAAAGTTTGCGAAAGCTTACCAATCTTTAGATAGGGCATTTTCTGCCGTACAAGTATACAGCGAATTTGATGAGAGCGATTTAGGAAGTGTTTTTCCCATTCAATTTAAAGAAATAGAAACCTACCAAGGAAAATATCATAATGCATTAGAAGTAATCAAAAGTGAGAAAAATAATGATCCATCTAAACCCGTGGAAATTGATATTGAATACGAATTAGAATCTATTAAAACAGAAGAAATCAATTACGAGTATATCTTAATGCTTATTCAATCCTTCGTGCCATCTGGGAATGACGAATATGAGTTAATTCCTGATAAGGACGAGAAAACCGTAGCAGAAGTGAATAAGTATATTGATGATTTAGGAAAAAACAATCCAAAATTAGCGGATTTAATGAAGCAATTATGGAATAATATCCAAGAAAATCCAGAATATTATCGTGATCAAAATGTTTCCGTATTGCTAGAAAATATGATTCAAGCAACAAGCTATGAACTGATTGGAAACTTCGCCCAAAAGTGGTGTGTGAACGAAGATAATCTTGATTTCGTAGTATCCAATTACAATCCTAGTCGCAAACGCCAAAATGGTGAATCAGCGCTGAAGGATACCAGTGATTATGGTAAGTATAAACAAGCAAATCATGATCCAGTTAGTAAATTGAAGTATTGGAAAGCTGTGCGTCATGATTTGGATGAACTTATAACAAATGAAATATTGCCACTGAGAAAAAGATAATATGTAAAATGAGGGTGAAGAAATTAATTTCATTGAATTAGATTCAGATAGCTTTACGACTGAATATGAAAAGCTAAACTTGGCATTGGTTGATTTTGACTATATAGGAAACCCTGATCATTTAATTAATTATCTTATTTATGAAATGCCTTGGCAGAGATAATAAGTTAAGTACAAGCAAAGGATTAGTGGATGACTACTATATTAAATTCAATTGGCAAAAGATGACCTAAAAGAAAGGTCATCTTTTTCTATCTATAGATTAAGCAGCTTTATTAATCTATGGACAAGCGATGATACACAAATTAAACATTATAGGAGCAGCCAATATATAAACCTGGGAAAAATGCTTGCACATTTGTATATGATAATCGAAAAATGAGCCACATGACAACTAATATTGAGCCACCATAAGTTTGTGAATTTTATTTACCACAAAACTTAATAGGATTTATATGGAGAGGCGGGCATGATACCCTGATTGGGGGTGCGAAACCTTTTCCACCGCACGACTTCGCAAAGTAATCATGCCCGTAGAGGCTCCATGTCAATCCTACGCAGTAATAAAATATATTATCTAAGTTTATGAATTCCTCTAATTTCAAGTGGCTCAAAATTAGTTGCGAAATACAACATTCAATTGATATATTTCACTTACTCTTATGCCTTGTCATCTATGTTCACTACGTCTAAATTTTTTTGAAGTAGATCACATAATTCTCTATCATTACTTTAAAAATCATGTATCAAAAAGGTTAATCACGTATATACTGACATATATACAAAATTAAAAAGGAGTGATATCATGGAAACAAATCATAATAAGGGGGATTTGACAATGACCACAAAAGCAGCAAAATGGGGAAATAGTGTAGGTGTTCGTATTCCTCATAGAATAGCCCAAAAATATGGTGTACATGATGGAACGGAAATTCAAATAGAAGCTGACGGAAAAAATGGAATTATTTTAAAGCCAATCGTGGAGAAAGACCCGACACTTGAGGAATTGTTAGAGGGAATCACCGAAGAAAACAGGCACGAAGAATATTTCAAACGACCAATGGGAAGGGAATCACTGTAATGGAATCATTGAAAAAGGGTGATATTGTGTTTATGCAATTTGACCCGCAATCAGGTCATGAACAAGCAGGATATCGCCCTGCAATCGTATTATCAAAGGAAATATTTAATAGCCGCACTCATTTCGCTGTTGTTTGTCCGATCACCAAACAAAAGAAGGGTTATCCATTTGAGGTTGAATTACCAGAAGGGTTAGAAGTTGAAGGAGTTATTTTAACCGACAAACCAAAGAGTATGGATTGTCATTCCCGAAATGTCAGGGTAGTCGGGCAAGCACCGGAAAGCACTGTTCATAAATGTATCAAACGAATTTATACCTTTTTATCTTTAGAATGATTAGAGCTACCCTAAAACTTGAGGATATCAAAGGAATAAAATAATAGCTGCCGTTGTCTTAATTGTTTTGCATATGAGGCAATCGAAGCATGATAGACGTTCCTTGTCCTCGTTTGCTTTTCACCTCAATGTTTCCATCATAAGCAGTAATGAGCAGTAATGATTTGATGGACAATTGCCATACCAAGCCCAGTTCCCACTGATGGTGCTTCTGTATACTTCGAGTTTTAGTAGGATAGATTCTAAAACTTTAAGACTTTTCCCACGGTGTTCAATATACCTATGTTATAATCAATTTATCAATAGACTGGTTTCACATGAGGGGTTAAGGTGGCACTTGTCGTCTTGTCGGTTGTTTATGGCGGGAGACTTCCCAAGTGGGGAGGTGTTGCCAATGGATTTTGAAAACGTACTAGCGTTAATGATATCCTTCGGGATGTTAATAGCGTATATCATGTCGGATAAAAACCATAAAAAGTAATCCCTCATGGAACTTTAGCAGGTATGTGAGGGATTACTTTCCTTAATGCTACCTAGCCCCTCTTGATGGGGTTCAGTTTATTGTGACCGAAGATGCTGGCAGCATCTTCGGTCTTTTCATTATATGTCGTCTTACAAACAGTATACCCTATTTGTAAGATTAAAAACAACTAAATCAAACACCACTAAACCATTTTCGCATTCCTTAAAATCCCTTGCTTATACTTCTTTTCCTTATTCCCACTCAATCGTTGCAGGTGGCTTGCTCGTTACATCATACACGACTCGATTAATGTGCTCTACTTCATTAACCATTCGTGTCGAAATTTTTTCCAGTATATCCCACGGAATTCGCGCCCAATCAGATGTCATGCCATCAATCGATGTCACGGCCCGGATCCCGATTGTGTAATCATATGTCCGTGCATCGCCCATCACACCAACACTTCTTATGTTCGGAAGTACGGTGAAATATTGCCAGATATCTCGATCTAATCCTGCTTCTGCTATTTCTTCTCGTAAAATAGCATCAGACTCACGTACAATTTCAAGCTTTTCCTCGTCCACTGCACCAAGAACTCGGATAGCTAAGCCAGGACCTGGAAATGGTTGGCGCCAAACAATATGTTCAGGAATGCCCAGCTGAATCCCAAGCTCACGTACCTCATCCTTGAACAATGTATTTAACGGTTCAATTAATTCAAACTGCATGTCTTCCGGAAGTCCGCCAACATTATGATGGGATTTAATTGTTTGTGCTGTCTCTGTCCCGCTTTCAATCACATCTGTATACAACGTCCCTTGGGCAAGAAAATCAATGTCTTTTAATTTTGCTGCTTCATCATCAAAAACATAAATAAATTCATTCCCGATTATTTTACGTTTCTTCTCGGGATCGTCCACGTTTGCTAACTTCGATAAAAAGCGTTCCTTGGCATCGATTTTAATAATATTCATGTGAAACCCATCCGCGAATGTCTCCATCACTTCATCGCCTTCATTTTTCCGAAGTAATCCATGATCAACAAATATACATGTTAGCTGGTCACCGATTGCTTTATGAATAAGCGCAGCAACAACCGACGAATCAACGCCTCCACTCATGGCACACAATACGTTACGGTTGCCAACCTTTTCTTGAATCTTGGCAACTTCCATATCGATGAAGTTTTCAATTGTCCAATCACCAGCACACCCACATGCATCAAAGACAAATTGCTTTAATAGGTGGTTTCCATATTCCGAGTGCCGAACTTCTGGATGAAATTGTACACCGTATAATTTCTGTTCGGCATTACTCATTGCTGCGATAGGTGTGGAAGGACTTGTTGCATCAATTTTAAATGATGCCGGAGCTTCCATAACTTTATCGCCATGGCTCATCCACACCGTTTGTTCCTTTGGTGTATCGTTAAAAAGTAGTGCATCATGGCTAAGTTCGATAAGTGCTTTGCCATATTCACGATTTTTTGCTTTCTCCACTCGGCCACCATAATGCAATGTCATTAATTGCATACCGTAGCATATACCCAAAACAGGTATACCTAAATCAAAAATCTTCTCATCACAGCGGAAGCTATTTTCATCATATACACTATGTGGACCACCTGATAGGATAATACCTTTAGGATTCATTTGTTTAATTTCATTAGCCGTTAATTTATGTGAATGGAGCTCACTATACACACCAAACTCCCGAATGCGTCTAGTGATCAGCTGATTATATTGACTACCAAAGTCTAATACCAAAATCATTTCATTATTATCCATGTCTTCACTCCTACTATTACTGTCTACTTCGTGCTACTTGTTGCGCGGGTTATGGCCCGGGTTGCGCGACTTTCGGCCCGGGGTGCGCGACTTATGGCCCGGGGTGCGCGACTTTTCGACCGTGGTGCGCGAGTTTCGGCCCGGGGTGCGCGACTTTCCGACCGGGGTGCGCGACTTTTCGACCGTGGTGCGCGAGTTTCGGCCCGGGTTGCGCGACTTTTCGACCATGGTGCGCGACTTTCCGACCGGGTTGCGCGACTTTCCGACCGAGGTGCGCGACTTTCCGCCCGGGATGCGCGGCTTTTCGACCGTGGTGCGCGACTTTTCGACCGTGGTGCGCGAGTTTCGGCCCGAGGTGCGCGACTTTCGGCCCGAGTTGCGCGAGTTTCGGCCCGGGGCGCGCGACTTTCCCATCTTTATCGTCCGCCTATTAAAAAAACCTGAATTTCCACCTAAATTGTATCTCAGAGCATCCTCCAAGGCTACAAAAAGGCAGAAATCCAGGTTAAGTAATCCAAACCATATAGATATTCCGCCTTCATAGTCAGGACATTTACGGTGCCCCGGTAGAAACTTTCGAACCTTATTATCGAGGATATACGAACGGCGTAAAAATATTCAATTTGTTCAAGCTAGATTTTTCTGCTTAATATTCTCTTATTCTACTAACATCGGACAACATGGTCAAGCCATTATCCGTTTAATTAAATTTTTCCATAATTCGTTCAGTTGCTTCATTTCTACTTGACTCATTTCATTATTATATAACATCCGCTCATAGTACGCTGTAAGTTGTCCCATCTCATTGGTACCATAGCGCTCGTCAATTCGCGCAGCATATTCACGCAGCGTTTGACCTGGTTCCATTGCTAATCCATTGTGTTTTAATACCTTCAAAATATGATGATAAGCCTCTTGATACGTTTTTGCTCCACTATGTTGCTGATTAATTTTTCTTGATAAAAAGAACGTTTTGATCCGGAAACGCAAGAAGTAGACAATGGCCACAAGAATTACTAAGAAAATTACGGCCCCGGCAACATACCAGCCGTTTATGCCAGTACCCTCTTTTTCGGATGCCGTACTGGCTGTGGTATCTTCTTCCTTCTCTTTCTCCTGTTTCATTTCCTGCTCTGGCTCTTCTTTATCTTGTTGTTCTGGTGGTGTATCAACTGCTTCTTCTTGTTCTTCCATATTGTCTACATCTACATAAAAGTCGGTTAGATTAGAAAATCCTTGTGTCGGTTCGAATGGGACCCAGCCTGTTCCGGGAAAATATACTTCTACCCATGAATGGGCATTCGCGCTTGTCACTTCATACACATCATAAGGGTCATCCGCTTTCCCTACATCTTCCGCTACCTTTTCGCCACTTGCAAAACCTTTTGCCCAACGCGCTGGGATATCAAGCGTACGTAAGAGGACAACCATTGATGTTGAGTAATTATCACAATAGCCTACTTGCGAATCAAATAAAAATTGATCCACATAGTCCTGATTACCCTTAGGAACCGGTACATCTTTCGTTTGATACGTAAAACCATTTCGGCCAAAGTATTCCTCAACAGCACGGGCTTTATCATACCGGTTAGTTTGAGATGATGTAATTTCCTGAGCGAGCTCACCAACTCGTGCCGGTAATTCTTCAGGCAACTGGGTATATTGTTCACTTATACTGTTCGGATCATCCATGCTTGCTTTGCGCAATTTATCAATAGCAAATGATGGATAATCATACGTAATGGTGTAATTTTCCAGACTTACATCATTTCCTGCTACCTGGGTACGAATTTCACCAGTGTTTGCATCTAGTAAAAAATCGGCATTCATATTGTCATCGACCTGACGTACGCCATATGGATATACCAACTTATCGATATCCGTGTTGCCCTGAAATTCTATAATCGTTTCACGTCTGTTAGTTTCAACACTTTTATCAAATGTTTCCAATGGTATGGCGCCATTTTGTTGCATTTGATAGTTTGACTCTGAAGACCTCTCCCATCCTTTTCCTGTATAAACGTCTTTTGTTTCAATTCGCCAATAATGTTTTTCTTTTGCTGCTGCTTGAAATACAGGCGTGTAATCTTGAACGAAAGAACCACCTAGGCGGGAATCATCCTCCCCATAGCCAACTTTATGAATACCGGATCCTTCGCCAGAATCGCCTGCACCCTCTGCTGCACTTTTTATAAATGGAACTGGATCCGGCCATTGTGGATCGAACTTCGGTGCAGCATACCCAATCAATGTTGAAAACAGAACAACAGCAACGATTGGCAGTGCCCATACCGATGTTTTCTTAATCCAGGCAAAGCGAATTGACTCTTGGTCCATCACTTTAAACAAGTTAGCCAATCCAAGCGCAATGAAAGAAATAATAAATGTTCGTATGATAGAATCGCCTGCCTCATACGCCGTAAACGTATCTAACAGGCTTATATAAATAATCGTCAACAGCACGAACAAGAAAATCCGCTTCATATAAACAAACCAATAGTATAACAAGTAACTCATCAGCCAAATCAACAGTAAAAATAATAGACTACGAAACAGCGGAGTTAGATTATACCAACTTTGGTTGACTAGTGCTTGGAGATTAAAAGCAAGTTCCATATAAAAGCTTTGAAACCACTGTCCACTCAGAAACGCGTACGTCATAAATAGGTGATTCAAAATGAGTAACATAGCAGCACCTTTCATCAAAAAGGAAAGCCACCATTTCATCTCAAACATCGAAATAACAAAGCAAAAAGCCGCATACACAATAAAAATAGACAAATTACGCGTATCCGTAATTTGCTCCACTGGGTATAACCATTCTAAAAACATGAAAAATCCACAGCAATACAGAATGGAGGTGTAAATAAATGGTACTTTCCTGGTTGTAAGCAAACTCATAACACACTCACCTCCACTGTACGTTGCACTAATTGTTCTTCCGTCACCACATTGACTACAACCCCTTTAAATTGAAGCTGTTGGATCAGACGATGTTCATGCTTGGTTATGCGTGCTGCTGCCTGCACGTAGATAACGATGACAGACTTAGAACGTTGCCTAATTTGTTGCAGCGTTTCCTTCAAAGCATCATCTAAATGTGTCGTCATTACCATCATGACAACACCATTTGCCATTTTCATTGACTCTTCCTTCAGTTTTACCGCAAATGGATGAATCCCATCAGGTTGAACCTTTGTTAAATGTCGCATCAACAACTCCTTTTGGGTTGGATCCTGGTGAAACGGGAAATGTTTGGCTTCCCTACCAATCGTTACAAACTCTGCTTGCGATTGCTGTTTGATTGCTTCCATCAGTGACAGACCTATTTCAATTGCCGCTTCATATGCCAAAATATTGATTCCATCGTACGAGCAACTATCCAAAACCAACAGTGTATCCGTACTTTTTTCCTGTTCAAATTCCTTTGTCATCATTGTATTTTTCTTTGCCGTTTGTTTCCAATCTATCCATGAAAATTTATCACCAGGAAGGTACTCGCGAATTCCTGTTGCAACGTTCGTATTTTTTAAATTCAAGGTATTCGAAGCGATTGCTCCCTGTTCAAAGCTGCTGATCCGTTCCGCCATTCTGACCGGTCGTTCATTCGGATATGCGATGAATTGATTTTCAGCTTTAAATACGTGTTCCTTGTTAATAAAACCAAACAAATCGCCTGTCTTAATCCGTATTGCCCGAAATTGATGTTCACCCCGTGGTACTTGTTCAATTCGATAATTCCACTCGATGACACGGCGGAATCCAGGAAATAAAACTTTCTTGATAATCCGATTATAATCTAATTGTTCCGGTTGATCTAAATGATGGTATTTCTCCATACGGTTATCTACCTTTTTTAATGATTCAGGGAAAATTTCTTCACAAACACAATAATACAAAGGATATGGAATGGAGCGCTCCATCCTAACCTTTACTGTAACCGTGTCACCAGACCGAACAATATGATGGGATACTGTTCGCGTAACCTGCCACTTCTGGAGCGGATAAAAGAGCAATCCAATATGATAAAGGAAGATTGGTAGATAACCAAAAAATAAAAACCAGCTAACAAATCCACCTTGAAACATCGCAAAAGCATATAGCAATAGTAACAAAAGAACGTTAAAAAGGAGCTTCCCAATAAAACGCATCATGCTGTTCATTAACGAAATTCCTTCCGAATCGGGATATGTGCATTCCTTATGATGGATTGAATGACTTGTTCACTGGACAGCCCGTCGTATTTTGCCTCTGATGTTAAAATAATCCGGTGTGCTAAAACATAAGGAGCTAAATATTTCACATCATCAGGTACAACATAGTCCCGTGCGTAAATGTATGCATATGCCTTTGCCGCCTTCATCAAGGCAATAGACGCTCTCGGGCTCGCGCCAAGATAAATCGCCGAATGTTCCCTTGTTGCCGTTGCTAGATTTACAATGTAACGCTGGACATTTTGGTCGATATAAACATGTTGGACTTCTGTCTGCGCTTCAATCAATTGGTCTTTTGTCATAACAGCATTAATCGTCTCAATCGGATGACGCGTTGCTGTTCGTTCTAAAATTTCCATTTCTTCTTCCAATGTCGGATATCCCATTTTTAGCTTTAATAAAAAGCGATCAAGCTGTGCTTCTGGCAGTGGATATGTTCCTTCATATTCGATTGGGTTTTGAGTTGCCATAACAAAGAAGGGTTGCTTAAGTGGGATCGTGTTGCCATCAACCGTAATATTCTTTTCCTCCATCCCTTCAAGAAGAGATGATTGCGTTTTTGGTGATGTCCGGTTTATTTCATCGGCCAGTACAATATTTCCTAAAATCGGCCCGGCCCGAAACTCGAATTCTAGTTCCTTCGGGTTATAGATTGATATTCCGGTAACATCTGATGGTAATAAATCAGGGGTAAATTGAATCCTGCTAAACTCACAATCCAATGATTTTGCCAATGTGCGAACAAGCATCGTTTTCCCTACACCCGGGACATCTTCAAGTAGCACATGGCCCTGAGCGAGGAGTGCCACCAAACTTAGGGTAGCTACTTCATCCTTTCCAATCATCACTCTATTAATATTCGATAATACGTTTTCTATTTTTTCATTATACATAATCGTCTCTTGCATCTCGTTATTAACCCCTTCCTAAACAGCAAATTCCTATCATTTTGCCTACATTAACTATACTAAAAATACACGATGAAGTAAAAGCACAATTATAGGTAGTTTTTGATTATTAAAATAATTGCTATATCCATTGTTTGCTGTTCAGAAAGGTTTTATACTTTGGCCTCTAGGATTTCTCATCCGTCCCTTTTTCCTCCTTCTTCCATGGCGGGTCACCAAAATTGTGAAGCTTGCGATTAAGTTTATACGTTATAAACGGAACAAGAAATGCTAACACTGCACAAACAATTAACGTCGTTTCATCTAAAAGCCCTAGAATATCCTTCCACATCCCTTTTTCACCCATTTCATCTAATCTTTTGTTTCATTGACGGATCCCATTGTTCTAGCTTTAGCTGTTGCAGACACATGAAACGTACAATTGGAAAAATAATTTTCTCCACGGTCCCAATCTTCTTTAATCTTTAGCCATTGATCATAATGTCTTTGTTTTAACATATCATCAATTCTAAAAACATCCGTCTTTAAATCTTCCTGTGTCTTCTTAATCGTGCGATTGGCTTTCTTTTCAATCTCCTTGGCAACTTGCTTTTCAATTTCGGCTAAGGTTTTTCTTTCCAAAAGATTTTCCGACCCAAAAGTCTCAGAAATAGCGCCTTCTACATTTATGGAGACAGAAACAGTCACATTATTAATATCTTTGGCATCTAGCTCCATCTTACTTTTCAGGTCTTCTATCTCATATGTAATCGTTTCTTCATCTAACTGAATTTTTATTGCTCCCTCCTGTACTTCTCCATTGATAAGATTTAGTCCCTTTGTTTCTTCCCCGCTAAGTGTGCCAACCATCCGGTTACCATAACCTTGAAAAACCGCAACTCCATCGTACTTAATGCTCTTTTCAACCGGAGTCACCCGAGGAATGACGTAACTTGTTTCATCTAATAAATATTCATGCACTCGGCCAATCCTTACTGGTTCAACCTCAGCTGCTGTTTTAAAGCTGTTCTCCATTACTAAATCAAGATACATAGCAGGGAGCTTTTCATTTTCCGGTTTCGTATCCAGTATTTTTTTAGCATTTCCATCTGAAATCATGATTTTGATACTCCGGCGCATTTCCGGGTTACGAAGGAAAAAGTCCATAATGCTGCCGAACAAGTCTGGTGTACGAGCAACCTTATTCGAAATAACAATAATTTTTTCATGTTCATAAAATGGCGCCCGACTTGTTAATTCAGCCATTTCCCGCGAAATCTCAAACATGCTTTCCCCAGATGCTGATATGTTGTTAAATGCCTTCTGTCCACCACCACCTTGCATTGGTGCTCCCAAACCCGCAGGCACAACAAATTGATTGGTTAACGATAAAACGTATCCGCCACTCTCTTTCTCTTCAGTCATATCAATAGCTGAACCAACAATGAACCCCCGCTCCTCAATATCGACCTGATCCCAACAGCCAGTTAGCAACAAAACCAATGAACTCGATAGGAGAAACATTATTTTTGGTTTAATCAACTTGTTTTAACCCCCTTAGTTTGGCGATCAAGCTCAATAAAACAGTAACTACAACCGTAAAACCGACTGCAAAATAACTTAAAACCGTTCCAGATGTGGAAACGGCCACTAAATCTTTCGGCAACATCGCCATGACATATACAATAGGTGACAAAATAAAAATCACCTTCAGTTTTGGTGTATGTTTAAAAATAGAACCTAATGCAAATACAGCAATATCAAAGGACATTACTGTTGTATTAAAAATAGCCATGATCCAAATAACAAAAAATACGGATTCAAATCGTTCAAAGAATCCACCAGGTATGTCGACCTCTTTTGCCAATTCAATGGTTGGAAAAAGCAGATTTGATGTAACCGCATTACCAAACACACCGATACACGTAATAAAAAGCAAGATATAAAGTACGATTGGAATACACATCCCAATGACCGCCATTTTCGGTGTTCGCTCAGGTTTTCTTACTAACGATATATAAAACAAAATAATACCAAACCCCATGTAAGAGGTTAGGCCAGTTGTGATACCAGTTTTATAACCACCCATCGTTGTTTGAAAAACAGGTAGCAGATTATCAAATGAAAACCACCCCAAATTAAACATCGGTACGGCAATCCCGATCAATATGATAATTGGTAAAAACATCATGTTTAAGCGGAATATACCTGCCCTTGAACCCGATACTGCATAGACCACGACGAGCAAGAAGGTAAGAGCAACGACTTCAACTGGTGTTCGATTAAATAAATATTGTTTAGCAATATCCGATATTTCCCTAACTTCATAAGCTGCCAACATAAGACCAATCATTGCAAAAATAAATGTGAATACGATTGCTATCGGTTTTGTGACAATTTTCGATGTATAAGAAAGAAATGATTGGTTAGGGAACCCTGCTGCCAATTTAGCCATCATCCAGGTGATAAAAGTAATAAAGATCCCACCTGCTACTAGTGGAATCCAACCATCCACCCCCATTGTTGCTGTAGCAATCTCCTTCGGCAGCGAAAGAATTCCAACCCCAATTACCATGGAAGGAATCGCGATTAAAATTTCCCGATGACTAATTTTTTCGTCGCCATATTCGAACCATTTCATGATCCTTCTCCCCCTTTATTTGCAGATTCAGGATCCACTGTATCAAGGTATTGCGGGCGTTTTGTTAACACTTGGATTGGCGCGCGTAAAACAAGGTCCTTCCAATCTTTGAAAAAGCTTGGTGCAAAGGGGGCAGAGAAAGGTACACCAACACTTTTTAAATTGACGATATGGATATTGATCATAATGTACGCAAGAATAATCCCGTAGAGCCCAAACGCTGCAGCAGCTATCATAAAACCAAAGCGAATAAACCGAAATGAAATAGCTACACTGTACGCCGGCAAAGAAAAAGAAGAGATAGCTGTTAAAGCAACTACGATAACCATAATCGGGCTGACAACGCCCGCTTGTACCGCCGCATCCCCAATAACCAGACCACCGACAATCCCGATTGTTTGGCCAATCGTTTTTGGCAATCTAGCTCCCGCTTCACGTAACAGCTCCATTGTCACTCCCATTATTATCGCCTCCACAAACGCTGGAAACGGTACCCCCTCTCGTGTAGCAGCGATTGAGAAAGCTAATTTTGACGGAATCATTCCTTGGTGAAAGGAAGTGAGCGCAATATATAAGGCCGGCACAAACATTGCAATAAATGCTGCTAGATATCGCAATGACCTTAGTAGTGTACCAACTGACCAGCGTTCATAATAATCCTCAGGTGTCTGCAATGCATCGCCGATATTAAAGGGTACGATTAAAACAAGCGGCGTTCCATCTAATAAAATTGCCACTTTCCCTTCTAATAATGCGAGTGACACTTTATCCGGTCTCTCCGTATTCATTATTTGCGGAAAAGGGGATAAAAAACTATCTTCAATCCATTGCTCAATATACCCTGATTCTGGCGCATCATCCACATCAATGGTCTTCAGTCTTCGTTCAACTTCCTTCAATATATCGGGATGTGTAATTCCATCCATATACGTGACAACCAAGTTTTTCTTAGAGCGACGGCCGATTTTATGTGTTTTAAATCGTAAATTAGGATCACGAATATAACGCCTAATGAGCACCATATTTGTTCGTATATTTTCAACAAATCCTTCTCTTGGCCCACGAATAACCGGTTCTGTCACCGGTTCTTCTATCGAGCGGCTTTCCCAACCCTTTGTATCCATAATTAGTACTTCATCAATACCATTTAAATAAAAAACTGTACTTCCATAAAGAATGGCATTTGTTACATCATCAAGGGTGTTCCCCTTTTTAATATCGCTTACCGAAATCATTTCCTGATAGATGATCTCTAGCAGTTGCTCCGTATTGTCAGGTAATTCCTTTCGTTCCGTCACACCTTGAATCCGAAGAAGAATATCGTTATGTACTTCATTAGAGTCCACTAGTCCATCGATACAAACAATTGCACCCTTATGATTAGAGTTTCGTATCGTAAATTTCCGGATTATCAGATCATTTGGCTTCTCTAACATTTTCTCAATGTTATCCATATTGGTGTCTAACTGATTTACGATTTCAGAAGAGAAATTCTCTTGCTTGTTCTGTTCCTCTTTCTTTTGGTTCTTTTTATTTTGTTTAAAGAATGAACCGAATGACATATAATCCCCCACCATCACAATAAGCTGTTTCTCTTTTGTTTCCCCTCTTTACGTAACTTTATACAAAGGCAATGTTTCGTGTATAAGTAATCCAATAATCGAGAAACTAACAGTTACTTAAGGTAATTTAAGGAGGATAACGAATTAATGGATCAGAAAATAAACCTAACATCTGCGGAACATGCTCAAATATGGGGGGCTTATCAAAATGCTAGTCTAATGACTTGTGTGATGAAATACTTCAATGAAAAAGTAGAAGACGAAGAAATAAAACCCGTGATTCAGGATGCCCTTTCTATGGTTGAGTCCCATTTAGAAAAACTAAAACAACTATTCGAAAAGGAAAATTATCCGCTTCCGGTTGGTTTCACAGACGAAGATGTCAATACAGATGCACCAAGACTATATTCGGACAATTTCTTTTTACAATATGTTTTTCAAATGGGGATGCTTGGCATGGGAGCATTTTCACAGGCGATAAGTATGTCAACACGAGAAGATATTTATCTATTTTTCTCAGATGGTTTTCGAGAATACAATGCACTGCATCAAAAAGCTTCCTTGGTTTCATTAACGAAGGGACTATACAATCGCCCCCCTACCATTCCGACCCCTACAGAAGTGGATTTTGTTAAAAAACAAAGCTTCCTAACAGGCTGGTTTGGGGAACGGAGACCATTAACTGCGATGGAAATTGCCAACTTATTTTCCAATATCCAACGGAACAGCTTAGGGGTCGCGACATTAACAGGCTTCCAACAAGTTGCCAAGTCGAAAGAAGTAACAAAATATATAACCCGGGGAATAGAAATTGCCAAGAAACATATCAACGTATTTAGTTCCGTTTTAAATGAAGGTAATGTACCCGTACCAGGAGGATCTGATGCAATGGTAACGGACACTTCCCAGGTTTCACCATTCTCAGATAAATTAATGATGACCCATGTTACCGCCATGATTACGATCGGGATTAGTTTTTACGGGATGAGTATCTCAACAAACATTAGACGGGACTTAGTTACCCATTATACACGTCTTAGCGGCGAAATTGCCCTATATTCCGAGGATGGTGCCAACATTATGATCGACAATGGCTGGTTGGAAGAACCGCCACGTATGGTTGATCGCAATGAATTAGCAAACAAATGAAAGGAGAAATAAAATGGAAAACAATGAGAAACATGTAGAACTAACAGCAGCAGAGATTTCCAGTCTTTGGACATCATATCAAAATGACACGATGGCTATATGTGGTTTGCGTCATTTTTTAACAAATGTGGAAGATGAGCAAATTCGTAGCGTACTCGAACACGTCCTGCGTATATCCCAAGAACACAAAAAGAAACTAACAACCATATTTACACAGGAAAACTATCCAATTCCACAGGGTCTTACCGAAAAGGACATTAATTTGGATGCTCCACGGCTTTTTTCTGACCGAATTTACCTTGAATTGATTGTCAATATGGTCAATTTCCATTTAGCAATTTATGGATTGGCCCTGTCACAGGTTGAACGGGATGATTTAATCAGTTATTTCACCGGGGCTTTAACGGAATCACAAGAAGTTAATAAAAAGGTTAAAGAAATCGCAAAAGATAAAGGGCTTTTAATTAGCTATCCAGAAATCCCCAAGGCACAACAAATTGATTTTGTCACGAAAAATAGTTTTTTAACCGGATGGTTTGGCGACCGCAGACCACTGCTTGGTGTGGAAATCACCGCACTCGTTTTAAACGCAAAACGTAATGCACTGGGAGAAGCAATCATTACCGGTTTTGCCCAAGTTGCTAAATCAAAGGAAGTAAAGAAATTTTTTAAAAAGGGACAAGAAATAGCCAGTAAACAACTGGAAGTATTTACATCGATATTACGAGAAGATTTAATTGCTGATGGTTCCCGCGTCATGACTTCTGAAGTAACGAAGTCAACCGTTGCTCCATTTTCGGATAAGCTGATGATGGTTATGATCACAACACTTATTGCTTCTGGTATGGGGCAATATGGTTCCTCTATGTCCGTAAGTCCCAGACACGATTTAGGCGTCCAGTATACTCGATTGATAGCTGAAATAGCCAAGTATTCCAACGAAGGGGCTAAACTTATGATCGATAATGGCTGGATGGAACAACCTCCAATAGCAGCGGATCGAAAAGATTTAGCGAAATAGGTCTGCCGCGTGCAAAATAGAAAGAAGAATAAAAGTTACCGATTAGAAATGCTGCTATGGAGTATTGCCTTTCCGGGGTTTGGACAACTGTTAAATTCAAAATATGTAAAAGGTCTCGTATTAATTGGATTGGAATTTTTAGTTAACGTTATGGGTAATTTTAACACCATTATTGTATTAAGTTTTCATGGAAGAATTCAAGAAGCGATCGAACAAACGAATTACCAATGGCTGATGTTTTATCCTTGTTTGTATTTTTTTGCAATATGGGACGCATATAAAGATGTAGGCGGTGGGAAAAAGCCTTACTCTTTTATGCCGTTTGTGTTTTCTGCTTATTTTGTTACAGTCGGCTTAATTCTCTCCCCAACTGTAACAATATTCGGCGTACTTATCGGACCCATGTGGCTACCAATACTATTTTTACCAATTGGAATTGTCATCGGCTTCATTATTCAATGGATTCTGCGAAAGATCAATGCTGGTGAGTCTGGTGAGGGTATGTGAAACATAGGTCATAAATCAAAATACCCTCTCCATCCTGTTTGAATAATTCACTAGGTTCGATACAATGTTATACATAATGCAAAATAGCACACCACAATTTTAGGGTGTGTTTTCGTTTGTTATACAAACTTTTTTGGGAGGGCATTATTTTGATAGAAGGGTAAATCTTGTTTAAAAGTGGGGCAAATGCCATGAAAAAACTCGAAGGTGTTGGTGGCATGCTTTACTTAACCAACAAAACTTTACACCATATACCACATAAATTAAACATCCAATCAGGTGAAACGTACATCCCACTTGAAACAATAAAACGCTTTGAGACAAAAAACGATTTTTTAATTTTACGGAATAAGCTCATCATTATTACTAAAAATGACGAACAAATTAAATTCAGGGTAAACAAAAGACAAGAATGGGCTAAAAAATTAAATGAAGTACTAGAATGAATGAAAATTGTCCATTGAAATTCATGCATGTAATGTTATAATTAAATCATTCTAAAATCGCATTCACTCATATAATCGCGGGAATATGGCCTGCAAGTTTCTACCGGTTTGCCGTAAACAAACTGACTATGGGTGGCAATGGACGGGAAAAAATCATGGTTCACACTTACATGGTTGCTTTTCTATTTCTTTCGATATTACAGCTCGAAGGACGTTGCTCCACTCATAACATGAATGGATGCACGGTCTTTGGGCTTTTTTAATGAATCGAAGACCGTAACATAACGAGAGGGGAAATAGATTGTGCAAACATTAAAGAACAAAATTCACCAAGAGGGTAACGTACTTTCAGACAACGTTCTAAAGGTTGACTCATTCCTAAATCATCAGATTGACCCACAATTGATGAAAGAAATCGGAGAAGAATTTGCTGAACGTTTTCAGGATGCCGGTATTACGAAAATTTTAACCATTGAATCGTCTGGCATTGCACCCGCAACAATGACCGGTCTTGTGTTAGGAGTACCTGTCCTATTTGCCCGCAAACGAAAATCATTAACATTATCAGATAATCTTTATACGGCGAGTGTTTATTCTTACACAAAAGATGAAACAAATGATATTTCTGTATCAAAGGATTTTATTCAACCTAGTGACATTGTACTAGTTATAGATGATTTTTTAGCAAATGGACAAGCAGCACTTGGATTGATTGAAATTATAAAGCAGGCAGGGGCATCACTTGCAGGGGTTGGAATCGTTATTGAGAAGGGGTTCCAGCCAGGTGGCAAGCAAATTCGCGATCGTGGTATACGTGTTGAATCCCTAGCAAACATTGCGTCATTAGAAAATGGGCAGGTCGAATTTTTCAAGGAGGTTCATGCGTAATGAAAAATGCATCTAAACAAGTAACCTTGGGCATTCAACATCTATTGGCAATGTACGCAGGAGCGGTGATCGTACCATTAATAATCGGCGGCGCACTAGGCTTTAACGCAAACGAGTTAACCTATCTTGTTTCGATCGATATATTACTGTGCGGAATTGCCACGATCCTGCAAATTACGACCAATCGATTTGTCGGGATTGGCCTTCCGGTCGTGCTTGGCTGTACGTTTACGGCTGTTGGTCCGATTATTGCAATTGGTGGAGAGTATGGTATATCAGGAGTATATGGATCGGTTATTGTATCTGGATTAATCATATGTTTGATCAGTGGCTTCTTTGGAAAACTTGTCAAGTTCTTTCCACCTGTTGTTACAGGTTCAGTTGTTACAGTCATCGGGATTACACTCATTCCTGTTGCTGTAGATAATCTAGGTGGTGGTGCAGATGCAAGCGACTTTGGATCACTTGCAAATGTTTTGCTCGGATTTGGAACATTATTGTTGATTATTCTTATTTACCGTTTCTCTACTGGCTTCATCCGATCTATTTCAATCTTGCTTGGCCTTGTGGCTGGCACGGTCGTTGCATTTTTTATCGGAAAAGTTGATTTTACACCTGTTCGTGAGGCAACCTTCTTCCATATGGTAGAGCCATTCCA
This sequence comes from Lentibacillus sp. Marseille-P4043, assembly GCF_900258515.1. Taxonomy (NCBI): domain Bacteria; kingdom Bacillati; phylum Bacillota; class Bacilli; order Caryophanales; family Bacillaceae; genus Lentibacillus; species Lentibacillus sp. Marseille-P4043. The sequence continues at coordinate 229,885 of NZ_LT984884.1, forward strand.
TTTCGGATTACCAACGTTCGAATGGCCGGCGATTTTAACGATGACACTTGTGGCAATGGTTTCATTAGTGGAGTCAACGGGGGTATATTTTGCATTAAGTGATATTTGTGAAAGAGATTTAACGGAAGACGATCTGGCGAAAGGTTATCGAGCGGAGGGCCTGGCAGCTGTGTTAGGCGGCATATTCAACGCGTTCCCATATACGACGTTTTCCCAGAACGTCGGGTTAGTGCAAATGTCAGGTGTACGTTCCCGGAAAATCATTTTACTTACTGGTCTAATGTTAGTGGCACTTGGCTTTTTACCTAAAGTCGCGGCGCTGGCAACAATTATTCCATCTTCCGTATTAGGCGGGGCCATGATCGCTATGTTCGGCATGGTTGTATCGCAAGGAATTAAAATGCTCGGCAAAATCATTAGCGATTCACAGGAAAATTCTATGATTATTGCTTGTTCAGTAGGGATTGGACTTGGTGTGACAGTTGCTCCAGATTTATTTAGCAGCCTACCAGCAAGCATTCAAATTTTGACAAGTAATGGAATTGTGGCTGGAAGCATAACAGCCATTACACTAAATATCATCTTCAACATGTTGCCTTTACGAAAGAGAAAGCGAGCAGAAGTATTGTATGAGCAAGGGGCATAGCGTTAACTAATAAAAGACCGTCGTATGGATATAGGTAGTTCCATACGGCGGTCTTTTAATTTAATTTAGATCGCTGAGCAATAGGTAAGCGTTCCATCTTCTGGTCTCGCTACTCATACTTTTTTCGGTATAAACTATCGTCTACGTTAATCAAGGTCTATATCTACAATTCCACCTGTATTCACATCAACTTCGACTTCATATTTGCTGCCTTGTGATGTTATAATTTCCACCTCATAAACCTGCATACCATTTTTTGAATCTAATTCCACCTTCACTACTTGCCCCGGTACTTGCTGCAATGCTATGTCCATCGCTTCTTCAATTGTTATTTGACGATACCAATGAGCCCCATTTGGAGCAAATCCATACGGGTTTTGATTTGGATTTGGCCAATTCGGGTTTTGCCAATTTGGATCCTGCCAATTCGGATTTCCCCAATTTGAGTTCTGCCAATTCGGATTCTCCCAATTTGGATTTTGCCAATTCGGATTCCAGGATTGGTTTGGATTATTCCAACTGTAATTGTACATTTTTCGTATCCCCTTCTCCTTCATTATTTCCTTATTATCCTATTCATCAGCCTATATTGGGTGATTTGTTTTACGATAACTGGGTATTGGCCCTATAAAGAATACTGCACTACGCCCAACCAAAGATTTTGACCTTATTTAACCATAATGGTAGGGTGTGATTATATATGGAATAGAGAAGTCTTTTTAAATGGAGGATAAAAAATGAAGCAAATGCAAAAACAAATCAAACTTGCAAAACGTCCTGTCGGGGTCCCAACTATAGCGGATTTTGATTTCTCCAAAGCACCTATCAAAGCGCCAGCTGATGATGAACTGTTAATCCGCGCCGTATATATTTCAGTTGATCCATATTTAAGGGGAAGAATGCAGGATACCAAATCCTATGTTGCGCCATTTAAATTGGATGAAGTTATTACAAGTGGAATGATTGGCCAAGTAGTCGAATCGAAATCAGACCGTTTTTCGAAAGGCGATGTAATTATCGGCAATCTCGGCTGGAAAGAATATGTTGTTGCAAGTGAGAAAGCAGTTCAAAAAATTGATCCAGATCTTGCACCAGTTACCGCACATCTAAGTATTATTGGAATGACCGGATTAACGGCGTATTTTGGTCTTCTGGATATTGGTCAGCCAAAAGAAGGAGAAACCGTTGTCGTTTCGGGAGCAGCAGGTGCAGTCGGTTCAACAGTTGGACAAATTGCTAAAATTAAAGGAACACGGGTTGTCGGAATCGCAGGTACAAAGGCAAAGTGTGACTACTTGTTAAATGAATTAGGATTTGATGCTGCCATTAACTACAAAGAAGAGGATGTACCAAGTGCATTAGAAACAGCATGCCCAAATGGAATTGATGTCTACTATGATAATGTTGGAGGAGAGATATCAGATGCTGTATTCCCACTTCTTAATAAGTTCGCGCGTATCCCGGTGTGTGGATCAATTTCTTCATACAATAATGTAAAACCCGATATGGGACCACGTGTTCAAAGCGCTCTGATTAAAACAAGCGCACTTATGCAAGGTTTCACATTAGGAGATTATTCTGAACGGCTTCAAGAAGGTAGAACTGCACTAGCAACTTGGTTAAATGAAGGTAGACTTAAATATGAAGAAACAATTACAGAGGGATTCGATCATATTCTGGATGCTTTCCTTGACTTATTTAAAGGAGCAAATCTTGGTAAACAACTAGTCAAGGTAGCAGATTTTGAAAAATAATTAAAAGTCGGGCATTATAGTCCCGCCTTTTCTTTCGTCTTTACGTTTATTTTAAATGAAAAAGACCACTCAGAAATTCATTAGAATTAATGAGTGGCCTTTCGTTTTTTAACCTTAGCGTATTACATCATGAACGGTATAACGTTACATCATGCCCGGCGTGTTGTAAGTCGCTTTTTTGTGCTTTGTTGAATTGTGAATAGCTTTAAATCAATGATTTCAAATGAATATTGTAAAAGGAATTGCGTGTAAATGCGTAGTTTTGTTTATTCCTGTTACTTTTTTGTTACTTTTTATTCTTATCAAATTGGTCAAATCAAACTGTAATTCACCTTGCTATGTGAGATCATTTTCTTCTAAATATTCCTTAACTTGCACTTCTTTCCTTGTTCTTTCCAACTTGAATTTTAGATCTTTCAATTAGGTGTTTACAGCCATCAAATTGAACCGGTGATGCCATCTTTTTGATCCATGAATACTGCCATTAGAATTTACCACCCTTGACATGTTATTTACCACCAAGTGCCACGGAAATTACCACCGATTGCCAAAGTATTTACCATGAATATGGATTACGAAGAAAGAGAACCAATGGTAGTCAAACAGAAGATGATAAATAGCCATTGGATTTGTCACATTCCAATGGCTGTTATTATTATCTAAAACTCTTATCTTCTAATTGCTTATTAATAATCTGAATAGCCCAACGAACGAGTTCATCATGATTTAACTCCTCTTCTTCACTCCATAAACATGTAGATAATAGTCTATCTTCTACTTTAATCATCACTTCCTGAGGTAAATACCTGTGAAAGAAATACTTAGCTATGCGATTTTCGACCTCTATTGGAATCATTTGGGCACCGCCAATCCATGACGTTCTCTCATTGAAACTTCTCCATCTATCATAATTTGATAGGAGTCGTGGATAATACGATCTAAGATTGCCTCGGCAATGGTCTCATTTCCCAATTTTATATGCCATCCATTGGGGTCGATTTGTGAACAGAAAACTGTTGAAGCCACTTTATGGCGAGCTTCAGTAATCTCTAACAAGATTGCCGCCTCATCTGTTGTTAAATCTGTTAGTAGCCATTCGACCAATATGAGTAAATCGACTTTCGTATATTTTTTAATGATTTTTCGGTAACTTCCATCAGCTGCTATTTTTGCGAGCGACAATTCATCTAGTAATTCTGGTAACCTAATATATTTTACCTTGTAGCAAGCAGATATTCCAAATGCAGTAGCTAAGAATGTCTTTCCGGAACCTGTAGGTCCTTTTAGGATAATGCTATGACAGTCACGGATATAGGTACAGCTAGCTAGCTTTAATATCAACTCTTTATCTAGTTTACGATCCTCATGATATTCTATATCTTCAATAGATGCATTTGAATTTAAAAAAGTGGCTGATTTTATTAACCGTTGAAGTTTATTGTTCTGGCGTCGAGATTGTTCTATGTCAACGAGTAAAGAAAAACGATCTTCAAAACTCATCTTTTGGAATTCCTTGTTCGAAGCTTGCTCTTTATACGCTTCGGCCATGCCACTTAATTTCATTTCATGTAATTTTGTTAACGTTTGTTCATTTATCATTTTGTTTACCTCCGTAATATGCAGCTCCACGTGTGAAACCATAGTTATTTTGATTTATTTCTGTTTTGCGTTTTAGTTCTTGCTCCGCATCATTCTTTTTATTGTTCTTTAATATGGTTTGAATACTTTTGACGGTTGGTCGTTTAGTCATTGAAATAACCATCTTACATGCACGTTCAATTTCATATTTTGAGTAACGTTGCTCAGACTTTTTTAAAGAGAATATTGACTGTAATGCTAGTTTTTCAGTTTGGGAAGTATCGAGAATGTACTGAACCACGTCCACCGTTGATGTTCCCATACTCTCAGCCCATTCAATTGCTGCTTCAGGTGTCTGCTCTACAAATAATTTATGATTATCAGGCATATGATCATGAATAGTGGATAATTGACCAAACTTCCCATATAATCGTTTGTGAGAAGCTATTCGCATATGATTAAAATGAACTTCAACTAAGTCATCTGAAACTCTTACGTCCACTTCTTGATTGATATATTCGTATGGAACCGAATAAAACATACTTTCTACAGATACGTGATAATCAGGACGCACTTTCACAGTATTCCACTTAGACATTTTGTAAGGTGTGATTGGAAGAGGAGAAAGGGCAAATTTCTCCTCTTCTTCAAATGCTGATAAGCGACAACCTTTTTTGCGAGTAAAAGGTCGCTCGTTAAATTCTTCTAATTTCATCCAGACTTCTTCATTCAACTCATCAATACTGAAGCATTGAGTATTTCTTAATGCCGCGATAATCCATGTAGAAATAGCCCCAACAGCCCCTTCGACAGCTGCTTTGTCTTTCGGTGAACGAACGCGTGCAGGCATAATCACAGTATTATAGTAATCTGCCATTTCTTTGTAAGTAGGATTTAAGATTAACTCCTTCGAAGTATGTTTTGTCACACCAGTTTTAAGATTTAATGAAAAGATTTACATTACAAATTATCCGGAACCAAGGTTTCGGGAACTCCATCAAAATATTCGAATGCATGGATATGAGCAGTAAGCCAATTAGGCGATTTCATATCTAAAAATGCTTCCACATAACTTAATTGGCTGTAAGGCAATGTCGCAATAAAAACATACGCTGGAATTGTTTCACCTGTTGAACGATCTATAATGTACAGTGTGGAACCAGCCCAATCCACCTCCATAATTTCGCCAGGCTTTCTGCGAATTGGCATCGTCAGTTTGTATTTCTTTGCGTATTTCCCATACTTCTCACAAAAAGTTCGATAAGCATAAGGAATCTTCCCACTCTCACGTGCTTCAGCGGCATACTCAAAATGCAGTAAGGACAAGGTGACATTCTTTTTTTGTAACTCCTTATGCACTTCTTCCCAATCAATTGGAAAGTATCCCTTCTCAACAGCTTGTTTCTCTGGAAAGAGAGACGTCTCCAGCCATTGATTGGTCATGGTATCGCTCAAGCTTTCCACACCAAGCTTCTTAGCACGTTGCACAACCTCGGAGACTGTATTCCTTGTGTGACCAGTGCTAGAACTGATTGTCCTTTGGCTAACCCCTTCAAAATACATCTCCAGGATTTTACGGCAATTAACCATAAAAAAACCTCCTGTATAATAGTGTCATGCTTGTTCGCATGCAGTTTTTATTATACAAGAGGTTATTCTATATAGTGTACTGGCTTTCTAGTCCGCAAAGGGTGGCTCTTTTTTCCGCAATGACTGGCTCAAAAGTACGCACTAGTGGCTCAATTCATCTGCAATATTCAGTTTTAATAGATAATGGTAAAATCATCCGCAATCACTGGTACAAACAACCGCAAGGTTGGTACAATTTAGATGCAATAATCACTTTCGGTATGTAATGTAACGGGGACAATGGTTAGTTTTTGTTGTGGCATATGAAAAGCACCTCCTTAAATTGATATGTTTATCATAACAAGAGGTGCTGCTCTTTTTATATGCGTTATTTGAATACGGGTTTACTATCAACTTGGATTATTGCTTCACTTCGCAATGAAAAGTTCTTTTCCTTGACCGAACTAAACAAAGCAATTAAAGAGAAATTAGATATGGTGAATACAAAACCTTTCCAAAAGAGAAAAGGGAATAGGCAGGAAGCGTTCTTAGAAGAAGAAAAATTCGCACTGGTCCCCCTGCCTCATTCACCATATGAGATTGCGAGCTGGGCAAAGACCGTTGTCCAGCCTGACTATCATGTGAAAATTGATAATAACTATTATTCTGTTCCCTATGATTATATCAAATGTACGGTTGACGTTCGAGTAACGAGAAATATAATTGAAGTATTTTATAAGCATATCCGGATTGCTTCGCACAAAAGATCAAATAAGTCAGGTGGGGATTTCAGTACGATTCCTGATCATATGCCTAGGGATCATAGAAAGTATGCTTCATTCGATAAGGATTTTATATTAGAGTGGGGTGCCACAACTGGCCCGTCCACCTTATTAACAATTGAAAGAATCCTAGAATCTTATCCTACGGAAAAACAGGGATTGAAATCTACCTATGCATTGATGAAACTTGCAGATAAATACTCTATCGAACGCATAGAGAAGGCGTGTGAAAGAGTATTGTCTTATACGCCACGACTAAAACTAAAAAGCATACAAACCATCCTAAAAACAGGACATGATAAATTGCCATTAGAGGAAACGAGCAAACAAATGAACACACAAAAATGACAACGCTTACAGTTTACTCGTGGAGCTGCTTACTACGGAGGGAATAATAATGACAACTGATAACACCTTAACGAAATTAAATGAAATGAGAATGTCTGCGATGGCAGAAACATGTAGAGAGCAATTAAGAAATCCGGAATATCAAGAACTATCTTTTGAAGATCGATTTGCCTTACTGGTTGATATTGAATGGTCCAGAAGGCAAAACAACAAACTTGACCGCCTAATCAAACAAGCGGAATTCAGGTTCTTCCTTAACTTCTTCCTTAGGTTCTTCTTTCTTTTCTTCACCAGCTACATCACCGTTGCCGTCAATATCCTTACCACTGGCTGTTTCAGTTTCCTCTATGATATTATCAAGTTCTTCTTTAGCCTCGTCTACCTTTTCCAATTCTTCAACAGGGCCACTTTCCTCAACAGCGTCATTATTAGTAGTTGTGGTAGTTTCCTCACCTGACGTTGCTATTCCACCTATAACGCGTGGTGGCCCCTTTTGTTTTTAGGTGCTGACGGATAATACCAAGAGCCTCTCCAGTTCCGCAGCAAGGATCAATCAATTTGATTCGTTCACTACTAGTATGTTTAACCGTTGTTGATACGTTTTATTTCATCAATCGGTGTGGAAAATAACCACCTTTTAATTCGGATGCAAGTCGTGCCATATCACTGCCTTACAAGTATGTAGAAAGGAAGCCCTCTACAATTATTGCTTGCAGAGGGCTTTCCTCTGCTCCTCCACGGGAAGTCGACTATTGAAAAACCGACAGGTTACCATACCTAGCTCTTCATTAAAGTTGCTTTAGCAGAATATCCCTACAGAATAATGAATGTGACTATGTCACTATAGACATTTATTAACAATGTAGAATTAGAAACAAGTAATTAAGGCTAACAGTTACAATGAATCCTCATATCCACTTTTTTCGTAAAGTTCCTTTGGCGACAATTTTGACCACTCTTCAACGGTTGTTCCAGGATGATTTTCGACATACCTGCGAACAATCTGGTATCCAAGAAAATACCCATAATTGTACGGTAGACCATTCTCGCCTCCATAAAGTATGGTATTTATTTTATCCAAGTTCGTGGAATGAATCGATTCCTTTACTTTGCCCCATAGTTTTTTCTCTTGCTCAGCGCTCACATAGTTATCTCCAACACGCTGACCAAATACTAACGAAGCAAAATATTCCGCCTTCCCTTCGAATATAATAGAACCAAGTAAATCCCATCGATAGTCATCCGAGTATTCTGCTGTCCAGGTGCTGTGATGGTATTCGTGAGCGATTGTTCTTTCTAAAATAGATTTGCTTTGGGATGGAGAGTAAAAAATCGTAATCTTCCCTGAGCCTAATGTCACTCCAGAAGAATTCGTGCCGTTTCCTTGTGGTAAAATACAGACAGTTGTTTCTGGACCAGGAAATTTTTTGGCTGATGCTTTTAGCGCCTCAATTATAGCTTCTTCTAAATTTGAAGAGTCTAGCATTTCAATATCGACTTTTAAGTTTTCCAAACTCTCTGGTGGTGTAGAAACATATTCTTTCACAAGGTGTGAATACTCCCCGTTCAAACATTGATCCTGAATGTGATCCTTCACTAATTTCTGCCATAACTCCGAACGATCACTTTCGCTGTTGGTATCTTTTGCCTTTTGTACATAATGATTGGCCCACTTATAAGCGGAAATCACACGAAATACCTGGCCTTTTTTGTTTTTTGTGGTTGCCTCGTATTTTTTACTATTTGTGTCATTATAATTGTTTGTCTGTTGAGTACCTGATAGATTTTGGCACCCCGCTAGAACTAACGTCGCCACTAAAAAAAATATAATGCTTTTTTTCATCATTTACCCCCGATCATCTCAGCCGTATCGCTAGTTTAATGACATTTCTTCAAAATCCAATTTCATTAACCCTAGCGCAATTATAATTACCCCAAATACATTCTTCAAATTAAAGATAATTTCAATTTGCGCAATCTTGCCCTTTTCCGCAAGTTTGGCGCTATCCCTTACCTTCCGATCACATATGAAATCTAGTCCAGGCCTTGTTATAATGGGAAATCATTATAGATCCTATAGGTGCAAATAGAATCTGAAATAACATCTTGGGGTAAAACTTATTTGAATCAAGCAAAAGCCCCTGTGACCGTGTGCACTTAAATATGGTACAGAAATCATCACCATAATTTTTGCTCGATGTATATTGCTAGGTGAATGAATTTATAATATCAACCCTTTTACCATCCACGAAGGCTTAAAAATACAAAAGAATAAAAACGAACGGTAATTGAACTCACTACCATAAAAATGGAAAGGTGGTCCTTATGTCACCCATATAAGGCAAAATAGCGTACTTGATATACAAGAACTAAGGATTAAGTTTAATTTCCTAAGGCGTATCAAGTTCAATTTAAACTAGTTGCAAGATGTGGAATCTAGATTATTCACCCAAATGTTATACAGTGGTTTTGTAACATCTTGTAATAATGAAGAATAATGCCAGCATAATAACTACTGGTTGTGTTTACTTTGAATTAGTTCATCCGCTGATTTAGTATGATACCATTCACGTTTTAATAAACTATAAACTGCAACATCATGATATTGATCGTTAACATATTCTCCGTCTCTTATAATTCCATCTTGATGAAAATCAAACCTTTCAGGTATCCGTTGGCTTTTAAAATTATTTACTGCACAGCAAATTTCAATTCTGTTAAGATTCAATTCACCAAAAGAGTATTTAATTAATTTTTGTACCGATTTACTGATCATTCCAGTTCCTTCCCACTCCCTAACTATCCATGCCGCCCCTATGCTTGCCTGTCTTATCCTCCAGTCAATTCCCATTAATCCAATAGAACCTATTATTTTATTATTATATAATATTACTGTCTGAAAACCATTATTATCATCATACATTTTTATCCACGTTTTTACTACGCTCTCCATATCTTCTGGTTTTACAACAGAATCAACCCATGGTAACCATTTAGTTAAGTGATCTTTAGATTCTTCAATTAAACTATAAATTTCGTCTACATCGGGAAGAGAAATTAATTTAAGAGAAATGTTATTGTTTATTTTATACACCTTTATCCCTCCAATACTATAGCTATTCAACATAAATTATTTTATCATTTAATAAAATTTCGCTAACCTTTCCATTGTCAAGCTTGATTAGTTTATCCACGTTTTTTAAGTTATCCATCCTGTGTGATATAAATAGAGTGATTTTCCCTTTTCTTAATTCATCAATAGTACTTAGGACCTTCTTTTCAGTTTCTTTATCTAGAGAAGATGTAATTTCATCAAGTAATAAGATAGGCGGGTTGAAGACTAAGGCCCTAATAATTGCTAGTCTTTGTTTTTGTCCACCCGACAGATTATTACCATTCTCACTCACTTGGTAATTATAAAGGTCTTTTCTTGAAAAAGGCATATCAAATTTATTAAAAAGCCATTCAATATAGGTAACATCAATGTCGTCATTTGGCTCCCCAAAAATGTTGTCCAAAATAGTTCCTTGTATAAATTCATTTTCTTGACAAACATACTTTACGTTTTTGTATAAACTTACATAATTGATGTCACTTAAATCAATGTTTTGTATCTTAATTTTGCCGGAATTTAAATACTCAAGTCTACTTAATAGATTCAATAAAGATGATTTACCACTACCATTTTTACCTGCTATTCCAATAAACTCACCTGATTTTATACAGAATGTAACATTATTTAGTATAGTCTTCCCTTTCTTTTCAAAATTAACGTTTTCGAAAATAATATCCATAGGTAAAGATGGATTTATTTCTTTGACCCCCGGTTCTCTTTCCTCACTATTAAATAAGTTATTTATACGGATTTCGGAGGCTTTAATAGTTTTTATCGAACCAAAATTATTCACAACCGTCTGAATAGGCTCGGTTAAATAGCCTAAATATGTTATCAATGCAATTAATGTTCCTATTGTTAGGTTACCGTTCAAAACCTTAAGGCCTCCAAAGTACATAATCCCACACATAATAATAAGGTAAAAAAAATTACCAAAAAGTAATATACTATATAAAATTTCCAGTTTAGTTACTGGTTTAATAATTTTTTCAAAGGAATGACTAACTCTTTGATAATCCCATTTCTCTTTGTTAAAAATGCGGATCTCTTTCGATAGCTTTATACTATTATTTACTGCGGACGTAATTTCTTCTAATTTGTTTTGTACATTATTAGATTCCTTTGTTACCTTTTTCCCTAGAACAAGCTAAAAATAGTAATCACTTGTTGCGTAATCGCTGTCCAATTAAATATTACTATGCTTCCATTAGTTTGTCAATTGAATTTTCAAACCATTCCGAATGGTGCTATTACTCCGAGTATATAATCTTAGTAAGAATTAGAAATCCAACTGCGCAATTAGGAAAAACTGGTTTGCAGAGTCATATAAAAAAGTATTACTATTTTTATGTGCTTTCCATTTCCCTAATACAACACATTGGCTAACAGCAAGTCACGGATGTTGGTGAAACGGCACATTTTTGCGGCTGGTCATTAAAAATATAACCATAAAGCCAACAATGTTTAAGATTACCTGAAAATATTGATTGACCTTCTACAAAAAATAGGCATAGGTATTATTCGACTGAATAAAAACCCGAATTTATTATATCTGAACAAGAAATTCTTCATTCACGATTAGGCGATCCGCAGGAAAGGAAAAATCAATTTTCGCACCGAAATCAATGGAATCGTCTATGATTTGAAGGTATCTCACCTTACAATGGAGATACCTAAAGGATAATAGCTCACAATGGTGTGGTGTATAGATGTATATGGTAACTTAAAATTGAACCACAATGACAATTGAAAATTGAGCCACCTTATTAGAAAATACCCTAGTATTACAATTTAATATTGGGGGAGTTTCGGGAGTGGTGACATTGAACATGAAACAAGAAATTATTNTGTATATGGTAACTTAAAATTGAACCACAATGACAATTGAAAATTGAGCCACCTTATTAGAAAATACCCTAGTATTACAATTTAATATTGGGGGAGTTTCGGGAGTGGTGACATTGAACATGAAACAAGAAATTATTAAAAGATATCTAAATGGAGAGAGCCAAAGAAGCATTTCAAAAGCAACTAAAGTCGCAAGGAATACGATAAAGAAATACATTGCGAAGTTTGAAGAAAGCAAACAGCAGGATATTCGACAGTTGCCGATTCCTGAAGACATTATGAGCGCACCAACGTATAAACCAAGAATCAGTAAAAAACGCGTCCTTACAGAGGAAATACAAGCGAAGTTACAACAATTCATTGCTGAAAATGAATGGAAAAAACAACATTACATGGCTAAACAACAAATGAAAATGATTGATATGTATGAAGCATTACGAGACGAAGGGTATAACATCGGCTATACAACGGTTAGAAATTATGTGAATGAAGAAACGGAGAAGAAGAGAGAAGTGTTTATTCGCAAGTATTGTGAACCAGGTGCAGAGGTTGAATTTGATTGGGGAGAAGTGAAATTAGAGATAGATGGAAAGATAGGAAGTTATTCGCTAGCTGTTTTTACGTTGCCATATAGTAATTATCGGTTTGCGAGATTATATGAATCGGAAACTCAAATATGTGTATTGGACGTACATGCGAAACTGATCGAACACTTGGATTTTATACCAGCAGTCTTTACTTACGACAACATGCGAACAGTGGTGAAATCATTTATTGGTAACGCAAAAACGATCACGGACCCAATGATCCAGATCTCGAACTATTATCAATTTCGTATCCGATTATGTGAAGCGAGAAAAGGAAATGAAAAAGGGCATGTAGAACGAAGTGTCGAGTTTATACGGCGGAAGGCATTTTCATCCATATACAAGTTCGAAAACATAACAGAAGCTAATCAACATTTAATTACTGTATTACAAACATTGAACCAGCGACTGCATCATGAATATAAGGAAAAGCATATCGACCTGTTGAAAAAAGAGAAAAAGACAGTGAAAAAGAATACAATTCACCCATTTGACGCAGCAGAATTGGTTGAATGCCGAGTAGATAAATACAGTACCATTGTGATTAAACAAAATCACTATTCTGTCCCTGAGGGACATGTGGGGAAATATATCCGTGCCAAGGTAGGGGCAGAGCATATTCGAATATTTATTGATGGTGAATTTGTGGCGGCCCATCCTCGAAATTGGGGGATTCATCAGTGGGAAATGGATATCTATCACTATTTGAAAACATTTGAAAAGAAAAAAGGTGCCCTGAATCAAAGTCAATGTATGAAGCAGGCACCAACCCATATTAAAAATATCTATCAACAGTATTATATCGGAAAAGAGAAAGATTTTCTAGAGCTACTCCATTTTATAAAGGAAAAAGATAATCTTGAGGAAGTATTAAAGGCCATTGAGCAATTGAAACAAGTCCGATTCGATTATATTTCAACAGAGCGAATTCAGTTTATATGTGAGCAATCAGACGGATCTCCAATGATCGAAGAAAATGATGATATAGCAAAACAAGCTGAATCGAATCTACGAGCTTATCAGGATCTTTTTTATACAACAGAAGGAGTAGTGTGAAATGGAACAACAAACAAAGCTAATTGAGTTATGTAAGGATTTAAGACTACCAAGCATTCGAAAAATGGTTCAGGATTCTAGCAATTTTAAACATCCAGAACGGGCATATGATGTATTACTTCAAGTATTAACACAGGAAAAAGCAGATCGATTAATTCGCGCAAAGCAAAACCGAATTAGGGCTGCGAATTTTCCACAAAAGAAATTGTTAGATGAATTAGTAGAAGAAGCATTACCAAAGCCAGCGCAACAAAAACTACCAGACCTAAAAACCCTATCCTTTATTAAAGAGGGCCGGAATGTCATTTTGACAGGCCCTCCTGGAACCGGTAAAACGCATCTAGCTATTGGGTTAGGAATGGAAGCATGTTTAGCCGGATATCGTGTTTTCTTTGCGACAGTGCCTTCTTTTATTAATCAATTGAAGGAACATCGCTCGGAACGCACATTACGATCATTTGAATTAAAATTTGAAAAGTATGATCTCGTAATATTGGATGAATTAGGATATATCTCATTTGATAAAGAAGGAGCTGAATTACTGTTTTCCCATCTATCCTTAAGGGCAGATCGAAAGTCAACGATCATCACCAGTAATTTGTCATTTTTAAAGTGGCAAGAGATCTTCCACGATGCCGTATTAACAGCAGCATTAACGGATCGTTTAACTCATAAGTCACACGTTTTAAATATGAATGGTACTTCTTATCGAATGAGAGAAACAGAAGATTGGATTAAAAATAACTAAAAAGTAAGTGGCTCAAAATTAAATTGCGATGTGGCTCAATTTTCACTTGCGAAATACATATAGATATGGAAGAAAGCCGTTGGTGCTGCTTACCAATAAACGAGTACGCAAAAAGGATGAGGTGCTCTCCATTTTAAAAGCTATATTATAGATAGCGCATCGAAGAAATGTTTCGCCTGCAAAAGCAGGAATTAGACTTGGAAAATATTCGGGTTAGTGGTCTACCTGAACTGAAAAGGATGTTTTCACTTGTATCGATGATGATCACCTTTATGTTGTTGAAAATAGAAGAGCAAAATGGATTTCTCCACTGTGTGATCAAACGGACGAAGGGCATTAAGGCACAGGGTCAAATTAAAATGTTTCTTTATCGCTTTTCAGCAAGAATAGAGGCCATATTGAAGAAAGACGTGTATGGCATGAGGCAATTTTAATACATGAAAAAATCAAAAGGCGCATGGCAACTAACGTTCCAACTTTGAGGTTACTAATTGAATAACTTGAAAAACATACGGAACGGTATGTTTTTTGTGTTGCCAAAGTTTCGCTATAGATTATAAAACCACCGAAATATTCCCTAAAGGTTATCCGGTTGATAAAAAGGAACCACTCCTAACCGAGTGTGACTGCTAAACTAGAGTAGACAGTTCTTGCTAGATAAAAAGAAACACTTATTTACCCAAATATACCAGCAAAATAAAAGACTCTTTCATTGTATGATGTTTATGTCTTACCAATAACACATCAATGGAGGGAACAGTAAAGGTGGGTAAGTGGGAAATGTATATGGAGATAAAACAGTTGATTAAGCAAGGCTTTAGTAAAACAAAGGTGGCGGAAAAGTTAGGAGTATCAAGATCAACAGTATATCGAAACTTAGAAAAGTCTCCTTCTGAGATGGCTGAATGGGTAGACTTCTTAAAAACAAGGAGGAAAAAGTTAGATCCTTATAAGGAGTTAATTCTTTCTTGGTTGAGGGAATACCCTAACATGTCAGCCGCACAAGTCCAAGATTGGCTAGAAGAAAAGTATGAAAGCTTGAAGATTGGCGAAAGTACGGTTCGTGCTTTTGTTAGAGAGTTAAGAGAAGAATATCAAATAGAAAAAGAAACATCACCTAGGGATTATGAAGCTATTCCGGATTTGCCGGTGGGAGAACAAATTCAAGTTGATTTTGGTCACACCAAACAAAAAACTTCTGATAATAAGGATGCAAAACTTAACTTTATTGCATTTGTTTTGGCTAATTCAAGATACAAATACCAAGAATGGTTAGATAGACCTTTTACAACACAGGATGTTATTCGAGCTCATAAAAATGCATTTAAATGGTTCGAAGGAATACCAAGAGAACTTGTATATGACCAAGATAGTTTAATAGTGGTAAGTGAAAACGGTGGAGATTTAATCTTAACAAAGGAATTTCAACAATATAAAGAAACTAGGAACCTAAAGCTTCATGTTCGTAGAAAAGCTGATCCTGAGAGTAAAGGAAAAATTGAGAATGTGGTAGGTTTTATAAAACACAATTTCGTTAAACATAGAGTGTTTCACAATATCGATTCCTGGAATGAGCAGGGTTGGCGATGGTTAAATAGGACAGGCAATTACAAGATTCACAACACTACAAAAAAAGACCAGTCGAAGTGTTTTCCTTAGAAAAGCAACACTTAAGACCGGTCACACAAGATATAGATCTTATAAACAATTATGAAAATAGTATAACAAGAAGTGTCCATAAGGACAATACAATTCGATATTTGTCTAACTGGTATTCCCTTTCACTTGGCACTTTTAACAAGTATGAAAATGTCTGTATAAAAGAGACTGAAGATAAGCATCTATTAGTCTATATTTATCAAACCGGTGAAATAATTGCAAAACATAAGATCCCGGAGGGAAAAGGACAGTTAGTTAAAGATAGAAATCACTCACGTGATAGAACTAAAGGTGTTGATGCCTTTATCGATACAGTTGCAAACCAGTTCGTAGATACTGAAATAGCTTATGACTATCTGGATGCCCTTAGAGAAAAATATCCTAGATATATTAAAGATCAATTAGATTGTATTAAGAGAAACGAAAAAGAATAATGAGAGTATTTTATCAGCCGCACTGCACGAATGTATCAAAAGGAGCTTATACAGTGCGACAGATTTCAGCGATATCGTTTCATACTTGAAACGACAACGACGTGTTGATGATACAGTAACCGACAACGATTAGATTGTGACACCGTTGAATAAAATTTCTGGATGGATTATGGAAACAGAAGCACAGAAAAGAAAAGTTGATACCTATACAGATATATTGGAAGGTGATTTAAATTGAGTCAGTTAAATCAGTTACAAGACTTGATGAGAAGCCTTCGATTAGCTGAAATAGCGAATCATCTTCCTACATTAATAAGAGAAGCTGAGGAAAAGGATTCTTCCTTTACTCAGTTCCTCTTAGATGTAGCAACATATGAGCAAAACCGTAGAGAAGAAAAACAACTAGAGAAACGATTTAAATGGGCAACATTTCCGTTTTACTTTAGATGAATATCATTTGAAAGAACAAAAATCATTGAGTAATAAGAAACTAAACCAACTCAAGGACTTAACATGGATTGTGCAATTGTACAATATTATTCTTCTTGGACCGCCAGGTGTAGGTAAGACGCATCTATCCATTGGATTAGGAATTGAGGCTTTAAACCAGGGTTACAAAGTGATATTTACAACCATGGGAGACCTTATAAGTGTGTTAAAGACAGAAGAAATTACTAGAAAATCAAAAACAAGAATGAACAGAATTAGAGAAGCAGATCTAGTCATTATTGATGATCTGATGTTTATGGCAATGGACAAACAAGAAGCAAATATGTTCTTTCATTTAATTAATGACCTTTATAACCAATCATCAATCATTTTGACTTCAGATAAAGGTCCAAAAGAATGTGGAGAACTATTAGGAGATCAAGCGATTACTACCGCAATATTAGATCGCATACTACACCGAGTGGAAATAATTCACTTGGATGAAGATAGTTGGCGAATGAAACATAGATCGACTATATTTGGTCAACAAAGTGTTTCAAATTAACGAGCAAAAATTGTGTTATTCTACTTGACGGTCACACCGAGAAAGGGTAAACTCAAAAACAATGAACTTGACAGTAGATGAACAGAAGTATACCATAACTTATAAAATGAATCAGTTGTCATATTACTAATATTAACCAATTTTGGCTTTAGGGAATAAACTTTAATCACTATTATGATTGCGATAATTAAATTTTTAGATAAAATAATAAACTGCATTTAGCTAAAATGTTACAGGGAAGTTTAAACAACAAACCAATTCTCGCAGGGACAATTGCTCATTGAGTTTTTGGAATTCTGCTAAGTGTACGTCATAGAAAGAACAATATGAATTTGATGAGAGAACGTTATTGAAGGAATACCACAAAAGAAATCAATACAGGCAACTTAATCTGTATATATGCTCTATTATTTCCGGAAAAGACTACACTAATAACGTAGTATTGAACATTCGGGCATAAGACTCAGCTTAGAACCTTTCCCTGCCTTCATCTGTAATACACAGGATGAATAATGTAAGGATTAGAGTGAATTAGAAGATTATATACTCCGCTCACTTCCGTTTCTACTACAATAGTTGGAAAAATTCCAAGAGATATTAAAGTTACATAAAGGGAGGGCTGGCATGCAAAAAAATTACGAGTCACGTCATATCTTTATTGCTATCAGCATTGTCATCGCTGTTGCTTCACCAATATTTCTGTTATTTGTACCCATAACGATTGCCAACAACATCCACTATACAACAGAAACCTGGTTTGTATTTCTATCTCCAGCCGTTTATCTCGTTTACGGTACCGGTTTTTTTCTTTTATTTGTTGCTGGACTTCTTCTTGCCATTTTTAATATAAAGAAGTTACCTATCCTGCTAAGCACTATATGTGTTGTGTTAAGTATATTTGTTTTCTATACTGCTTCCCAGCATTACGAAGCGATATCAGAAAAAGGTATATACTATCGACCTCTATTTTCGGAAAACAAATACGCTTATTCTTGGGATGATTTGACAAAAGTTATCCATCGCATGAAGCCTGATCGAAGCGCTTCTAAATATGAATTTATCTTTCAAGATGGCAATAGCATAACGATTGGCGAAAATGGATATTTTCAAGATATTAAGCAACAAATTTTTCATGAATTGGAAGAACGGAATATCAAAATCAAATAATTTTCAGGTGATTTAATATAATGCAAGTAGCTAAATCAAGAATGTATACTTATTATAACATTAAAGCAGAAGGATTTTAAGAAACAATGGAGTTGCCCTAACCATCTGGGGATTAGCTGTATTGTCCTAAAAGATGCTAAGAACAAGCAATAAGAATAACAGAATAAGTTTGGTGACTTTGCGTTATCCCTACTCTCAGATTATATTTAGTTTAACACATAATGGTATATATCAAACCGTTTTACTCTCGAAAAGAAAATGGCTGGTCCTCCGTGTCACTATGTTAGAGGACTCTCCATTTTCTTACTTATTTGTTGTCAGTTTGAATTTGGGAATCTAGATCATATCCTGTTTGATAATATTCTCATTTTATCTTATTCAGCTAGCCCCGTTTCGTTTCAGCGGACTGTTCAATTTCTTTCAAAGTATTCTACTATCCATTATTTATGTAAAATTATCTTAAAGGTTTTACCTTTTGAGCTTTAAGCCATTCCATTTGTTGTTGTAACATTTGAACCCTATTCTTTAATTCAGCCTTCTCTAACACAAGCAGTCTATTACTCTCTAACAACTTTGCGTTTTTATCACTTTCTGACTCCAAGTCTTCCCTTGATTTTTTATATCGTTCTTCAAGAAGCTTTCTTCCAGTTTAAGGCTTATTTTCGGCTTGATTAGCTAAACCAGTTACAACCTCTTGTAGTGCTATATTTTGCTCTTCTTAAATGTGTATGGCTTGGTCACAGCGTTGTTTTAGTTCTGGGTTGTTGTATATTGTCTTTCTAGCAATTTTAGCCATTTCGGCAATTTTGGAGATTGATAGCTTCTTTTTTTCACGTCTAAGAATTGAAATAGCTTGATCTATCTTCATCTTGAGCATTTCTTGTTGCTTATAACTTGCCACTATATTCCCCCCTATGGCAGGGTCTTTATAATTTGCATTATCTTCTTGACCCGAATAATTCATTTGCTTTTCAAGGTCTTCTATAATTTTTACTAAATAAGTCTCCATATGTCTTAATTTGCTTTCATATGGGCCTTCACTTGGAGTTCTGTCTAGTGCATTTCTCACTCTTTCCAAACGTCCTTTATGCATGTCAAGAAACTCTGGTGTCGTTAAAAAATTCCGACACCCTAAGCAAACGCCGTCACCAGCACAAGGTTCATTACATTGGATGGTGTAAGCACAAAATATGTGATAAAACTTGGATTTTCATAGCCTTACGAAGTTTATCAACCTGATCAGTCGTTTTACCTTTAAATGGGTTATGCTTTTTTAGTTTGTCTTTAATTTGTAGTGCTTTTTCCCCCATAATATAGCGCCTTCATTAAGAACCTCATTAAAACGTTTCTTCACTTCCTTTTGAAGTGGATGGGTGTAATGCTGTGTCCCGCGTATTGTTTTATGGTTCATAATTTCAGAAATTACCTCGATCGGTGTACCACCTTTTAAAAATTATTGTTATTTGGTAGATCATAAAGACTTTTATATGCCTCTCGAATTGCGTTAGGGTGTAAGCAAAGTTCTGGTTCATCTAATAATAATACATGTGGTCTTTCATCCCTTTTTTTCTTATTCTTACTTAATTCAGTTCCATTTACAAAACGAAGTGCAGCCCATAGAAGGGTTCTCCTAGCTCCACTTCCCTGCCTAGCTATAGAACTTTGATATCCTCCCTGTGGTCCCATTAGAAGTTGGGACTTTGCTTTAAATAAACTTATACTTTTCTCGAGCTCTTCTTCGGGTCTAGCATCAAATTTAACTTTATAACCAGGAAACACATTATCAATAATTGATGATAACTGCTCCTCCGCCTCCTCTATTTCATCTTTTGTATCCACCAAAACTTGTTCTTGCATTTCTTGAATTTTATTTAGTAATCTTTCATAGTCGGTATCCTCTTCTCCATTTGAATCTGTATTTTTTGTTGAAATATTTTTAACTCGCTCAGTAATAACGGAAGATAGTATTTTCGTAATCTCATTTGCTTGTTTCTCTGGATCTTCAAATGCTTCTACTAAATGAGGTTGTGGTCTTTGGGCATTTGCTATGTTAGGCGCTTCCCACGGTACATTATTGGACCAATCATCTAGCTCTATATCATATCCCCTTCTTATGGGTGCCCCTACATCTTTCCAAATCCACTGTTCGCGTACATATTTTCATTCGTCTTTTCATCAATCTTAATCCAACGTTGTCCAGGACTATTATCATGGACAACGGTATGTAATTCCATTTCAGGATAAGCCCCTTCGACAATTTTTCCATTAGGGAAATCATCAATTGTTAATTTATCCGCATTAGATCCATGAAACATTATAACCTCATAAGCTTTTAATATAGTGCTTTTTCCAGCGTTATTTGGGCCAACCAAAACTACTATATCGTCCAGTTCAATTTTAACTGGTTTATTCCCAATACACCGGAAACTTTTTATTATTAGTTTGCTTAATCTAGGTCTTGGAACATTTGGGTCCTTTGATTGCAAAGTTACTTGCGATTCAGTTTTCTTAGCCATAACTTTTCCCCCTACAAAATTAGATTTTACATATATTACTATTATGCCAGTAATATATGAATTTTCATTCTATTATAGGGGGGAGTATGACTAGCAAATTCTTCTGTCAACTAAGTTTTATCTATTCAAAACATTGATTCAACTTCATTAATATTTAATTAAACTCTGGATCGTCAGCGAGTAAATAGGGTTGATTCCAATTGAATAATTGCCGGAAACGTATCTTTCCCTAGCATCTAGTGTAAGAGTACGGGAAAAGGAAATAAAAATACTCAACAGATATTTCGCTAAAACACCTGTATCAGAAATAACCCATTATATGTTTCAAAATATGCTAATTGACTTGGATAAAGAAGGATATGCACATACAACAATTAGTGGCGTAAATACATGGGCTAATATGATCTTCAAGTATGGTATACGAAACAAACTAATGAAAGACAATCCGAGAATAGATGCCATCATACCAAAAAAAGCCATAACGATAGAAGACTTGGAAAAAAACACACTTGAAGAAACGTATTTTGAACAAAAAGAGTTATTAACATTTTTGGATGCAGTATTAAAAATAGGATTAGAACTAAACGTAGAGCGGTTTTACACACTAGCTTTTTCTGGAATGCGTCCAGGTGAGCTAGTTGCATTAAAGAAGTCGGATTTAGATTTTGAGAATAAAACTATTAGAATCAGCAAGACGCTTTATAGTGAAAATAACAATATGAAAGAATACGGACTTGAAACAACAAAAACGAATAAAGCCAGGACAATGACACCACATTCTTTCAGACATACACACATTTCTATGATGACAGAAGCTGGTGTTGATCTACACACCATGAAAAGGATTGGCCATGAAGATCCAGATACAACACTAAAAGTATATACACATGTTACTGAAAAGATGAAAATAAAATCGATTAATGGCATTACCTCAATGAATGGAGATTTGCTACAAAAATTATCTTTTTAAAAATAAATGTTACCTTTTTGTTACCTTTTCATTAAAAAACGGGATCTGCCCTTTGGCAAACCCCGTCATATCAAGCTTTATTTAATTAGCCTTACATCATGCCCGGCATTCCGCCGCCCATGCCGCCCATATCAGGCATTCCGCCGCCTGCATTTTCTTCAGGCAAGTCAGCAACAACTGCTTCAGTAGTCAAGAACATTGCTGCTACTGATGCAGCGTTTTGCAATGCATAACGAGTAACTTTAGTTGGGTCAACGATACCTGTCTCAACCATATCTACCCATTCGCCTGTTGCTGCATTAAAGCCAACGCCAACTTTTTCACCTTTTAGACGTTCTACAACGATCGAACCTTCAAGACCAGCATTGTGAGCAATTTGACGTACTGGTTCTTCTAGTGCACGAAGAACGATGCTTGCACCTGTTGCTTCGTCACCTTCAAGTGATAGTTCATTAACTTTAGCGTAAACGTTAATTAATGCTGTACCACCACCAGATACAATACCTTCTTCAACTGCTGCACGAGTTGAGTTCAGTGCATCTTCAATGCGTAGTTTACGTTCTTTTAATTCTGTTTCGGTTGCAGCACCAACTTTGATGACTGCTACACCACCAGATAATTTTGCAAGGCGTTCTTGTAATTTTTCTTTATCAAAGTCAGAAGTTGTTTCTTCTGCTTGTGCACGGATTTGCGTTACACGAGAAGAAATAGCTTCAGGATTTCCTGAACCTTCTACAACTGTTGTATTATCTTTTGTTACAACAACTTTTGAAGCTCGTCCTAATTGGTCAACAGTTGCATTTTTAAGATCTAAGCCTAGATCTTCGGTAATAACTTCTGCACCAGTTAATACAGCGATGTCTTCAAGCATTGCTTTACGACGATCACCAAAGCCAGGAGCCTTAACTGCAACAACATTGAATGTGCCGCGAAGCTTGTTCAATACTAATGTTGCAAGGGCTTCCCCTTCCACATCTTCCGCGATTAAAAGAAGTGGTTTACTTTGTTGTACAACTTGTTCAAGTACAGGAAGAATTTCTTGGATATTACCGATTTTTTTATCTGTAATTAAAATGTATGGATCGTCTAATACTGCTTCCATTTTATCTTGGTCTGTTACCATGTATGGAGATGAGTAGCCACGATCAAATTGCATCCCTTCAACTACTTCTAATTCCGTGTTGAAGCCTTTTGATTCTTCAATTGTGATAACACCATCATTACCAACACGTTCCATTGCTTCAGAAATAAGGTTACCAACTTCTTTATCATCAGATGAAACAGCTGCAACTTGTGCAATTGATTCTTTTGATTCGATTGGTTTTGAAATAGTTTTTAATTCTCCAACTGCTGCTTCAACCGCTTTTTCGATACCACGGCGAACACCTACAGGATTTGCTCCAGATGTAACGTTTTTCAATCCTTCACGAATCATGGATTGAGCTAATACGGTTGCAGTTGTTGTACCATCACCAGCAACATCGTTTGTTTTGGATGCTACTTCTGATACAAGCTGTGCACCCATGTTTTCGAACTGGTCTTCCAGTTCAATTTCTTTCGCAATAGTAACACCGTCATTTGTAATTAACGGAGAACCAAATTTTTTATCTAAAACAACATTACGACCTTTTGGCCCTAATGTTACCTTCACTGCATCTGCTAATGTATCTACACCGCGAAGCATCGCGCGACGAGCGTCTTCACTAAATTTAATTTCTTTAGCCATTTTTAAATGCCCTCCTTATAATTGAATGATAGGATATTTTTTTCGTTAGCCAATGATAGCTAAAATGTCATTTTCACGAAGAATTAAGTATTCTGTGCCTTCATATTTCACTTCTGTACCAGCGAACTTAGAAAAAATTACATGATTTCCCTCTGCAACCTCAAGGGCAACTTTTTCCCCATGTTCTGTTACACGACCAGAACCAACGGCAACAACTTTACCTTCTTGTGGTTTTTCTTTAGCAGAGTCTGGAAGTACAATACCGCTTGCAGTTTTCTCCTCTTGTTCAACAAGCTCGATTACAACACGATCTCCTAGTGGTTTTATCATGTAGACAACCTCCTTAATTCATTTCTATATTGTATTTTTTGATTTATTAGCACTCATGAATGTTGAGTGCTAATTCCACTTAATATAATAAATAATTCATTCTAAAAATGCAAGTAATCTAATTGCTTTTTTCCAATTTTTATTTGCTACAATTCTTCTTAAACCATACCATTATTATCAGGATAGAAAATATGCTAAAATACGTGTTAGTGTTTAAATTAATGCTTAAATGATGATTTTTTAATAGGTATGGTAAAGCATAAAATTTTGCTCTAATTTGTTCTTGAGCAGGATAAGCTACGTCCAGCTCCAGCGCCCAGCGACTAGCGAGACTTCCCTCACCTCCGTACGATAAGTCAACATCGGTTCGCTTCCGCTCACCGTGTTTCCTTTATCTCCTACGGCTCAGTCCAGTCCGTACGTCGCTAATCGGGCGCTTACGCTTTTGTTAATAGATGTCCACATCCTAGCATAAACTATTTTAATACTACTCATGAAGGGGTCGTTTCATTTTGACAAAAAGATATTGGTATGTCATTTTAACCTATATCATCATGCAATTCTCAGGGATCATTTTTGCTCCATTATTGTATATGACATCCCCATTAAGCAAATCTGATGCTGTTGTCTATTGGTCTATTTTCAGCTTTATTGCGGGGCTTGTCATTGTACTGTTATTAATGAAACCGGATATGAAAGCTGGTAGTGATCGTAACGCAACAGATATTGGGAATGGTGTTCTATGGGCTATTGGCGGTGTATTTATGGCCTACTTTTCTCAAGGCCTGGCATCACTGATTGAAACTGAATTCTTCGGCATAACAATAGGGTCAGAGAACACACAGATGATTATGGACATAACGCGTGCTACACCTTTGTTTATCATCATTCCAGCACTCGTAGCACCTATCTTGGAAGAAATAATTTTTCGGAAAATAATTTTTGGCGGTCTATATAAAAAGACAAACTTTTTTATTGCTGCACTGCTATCTGCTTTCATTTTTGCTATTATTCACGGGGAACCTGAACACATTTTAATCTATGGTTCGATGGGGTTTGTATTTGCATTTCTTTATGTAAAAACAAAGCGAATTATTGTGCCAATTATTGTTCACATGGCCATGAATTCCATTTCAGTAATTGTCCAACTCTCCCTATCACCGGAAGATATTGAAAAAATGATGCAACAATATGAACAGATGCAAATGATTTTTATTGGAGGCTAAACATGAGCACCTCACCAAAGACTATGGCCATTTTTTATTTTATAATGGGCTTATTATTTACGTTTATAGCTACACAAACGGTTGAAGATACTGTATGGAGTTTTCCAACGATCCTTCTTGCAATTTTCGCGACGCTTGACTTTGGTGTTTCTATACGATTGATGTCCATCCATTTTCGGTTAAAACATAAAAAGAAGAAGTAGCGCACTAGCTGCTTCTTCTTTTTAATAGGCTGTTTTCTAAAAGATTGGGGCTGCGATCACTCGCCCCACCGAAGCCATTTGTTGTTTTTGACACAATAGATATAAACTGTGCACTAATTACCGTTACGGAAATACACTTCGCTTTCCGGGGGCTTGAGATGAGCCTCCTCGTGAGAAAACCACTCACTTTGGTGTCTCATCGTCTTCGCTTTCCCCCAGGAGTCTACGTGTATTTCCTCCACTGGTGTTGTGATTTAAAAACTCATTACATTCAGCTATTGCTTGAGTTAATTTCTGTTCAAGGGTGAAAAAGTCTTGTGTAACGTTAGAATCCATGGCTTTTCCCTGTCGATAATCAGAGCACCACTACCAGCGGAGGCAGAATACGTAGACTCCTTGAAAATACAGATCAATTTTCTGCGTGCGATGTAACGCTGCCGAGGCTTTCCTTGTCCTGCGGGAACAGCACGAGTCTGAAGACCCCGCAGCGGCGGTTTTCCGTGAGGAGGCTGAAGCCGTGCCCGCGGAAAGCGAAGTATTCTGCCGGAGCGGAATTTAGGCATTGCATCATCATTGTTACGAAAGGAAATTTCACTACGTCGCACTTTATATCAACGACGAAATTAAAAAGCAACAAACATTACGAAAAGAGCCTTTTAATAAAATTACTATTTCATTGCTTTGTAGACGCTGTACTTTAATTGATTGGAAAACCTCTCTGCTAGCAGCTGATGTTTATCCCATATCTTATATAATGACGGGTCCATTGGTTTTGAAGGGTTTATTTCTGGTGACGAAGAGGAATCTTCCTGAAACGATTGATCATGTAACATTTCTTCCACCGTATTTTCTTTGACTACTTCAACGGAACGAAAGCCAACTGAACGAAACATAGCTTTCCATTCATCCTGCAAAGGTACTTCGTCGACCCCGTACACATCTCGAAACCCCTCGATTTCCTCCTTTGAAAAAGATTTACCCGCTGTCATTTCAAGATCCAGCAGAATTCCACCTTTTCTTAACAAACGTAAATATTCATTAGCAGTTTTCGTAATGTTGGTGAAGACCGTAACCGATTCAGCTATAATCAAATCGAAGGACTCCGCTAGCAAAGAACTATTTTCAATGTCTCCCTCAACTAAACGAACTGTAATATTTTCCTTGGCAAATCTCTTTTGTGCCTTCTCTATCATTAATGGGTGCAGGTCAAGTCCGGTTACTTTACAACCATAAGCTTGTGCTAAATAAGCCGCTGTTTGTCCTGTTCCACACCCGGCATCAAGTATGTTACAGGTTTGGTTGATTGGCACATCTCTTAACAATTTTTTTGTTAGAGCAATTCCACCTGGGTGAGCCCCACCAACCCCTAAAAAGGCTAAAAAATCATGATACGTATAATTTTTCATTTATGTCCCTCCCTTGTTCTTACCATTTTTTATTTATTAATAGATACTAAGGTTTTTGTCCAATCGGTAAAAAATTTAAAACATAAGGTATTACTAATAGTAGTGGAATTAATCCATTTCACTTCTTTGCATTTGTTTATCGTCATTTAACACCCATAATAAATCCATATTATTAACAGGAAAGGAGTTCATACAGGATGGCAGTAAGTCCTTTTTATCGGCAGTGTCTAGGATGTGTTGGACGCCCTGTCGGAATTAGAACAAGAGATGGTAGAATGCACCGGGGTGTTGTTACTAGAGTTAGCAACTCGCATGTCTTTCTTCGTCCACTAGAAGGCAGAAATCTGGGCGGATTCGGATATGGTTTCGGTGGATATGGTGGATATGGTAGATACGGCGGATACGGTGGTTATGGCGGATATGGTGGATGGGGTGCTGGCTGGGGAATTGCTCTAGCTACCATTGCTGCATTGTCACCATTATTTTTCTGGTAGTATTATAAAAGGTTGTTCAAAAAGTCACCAAATAATAAGCAGCGAATCTCTTCGTTGGCTTGCTTTTCCGCTCCTCATGTACCTATTTATGTACACTCCGGGGCTCAAAGCTACGCCGCCTCGACCTTCGACGTACAGGACGTGCTAGTGTCGACGTTGTCACAGGACGTGACGTACTTAGTCGGCCTTGCTTCTAATTTGGCATACTTTTTGAACACACATTATAAGCAGAAGACTGTCCGGCAAGGAATGGTATGAACCTTTGCTAGGACAGTCTTTTGGTTAAAACGAAAAATCAGATCCTTCTACTATTGTTTCGGCTGGTAAATGTAACGTTTCTTTTATGTGCGTTTGTTTATTTTTAATAAAAGAGGAAACCAAATGGTAGCCAGCGTTGTAACCCAGCCATTTCGGAACAAAGCCTCCCCCATATAGCAGTTCATTATGACGAGGATCCGCTTTCGACAACTTCATATTTGGCTTTAGCCACTTCCTCCAATAATTCAAGGCCGAATCAATGGGTCGTATGGTAGCCCATTTTGCCAAATGTTCTGTTCCCAAACGTTCCTGTACAGCCATTTCAGCCAAACCTTCCAAGACAATAGAATCCAAGAGTTTCATATTCTTTTCCTTTTTATCGAGATAATGCAGCCTGCAAACATGATTATATTCATGCGTAATAAGCGCCTGCAGTTCTTGCTGTGACATGGTTCCAGACACAAACAAGAACACTTTATCATGATGGGACACCCCAGACAACCCATTAAAATCCCGTTTTAACTGCCGATTATTGGAATCAGAAGGAAAAATAAATATCGGTATGTCGGGTCCTTCCCATTCCTTTTTTAATCGCATTAGCTCTACTCTTGCAATTTTCCATGGATTAACATTAGTTAAGGAATTGATAATACTTTCATCCTGCACATTTGGCAAAAAAAGGCCATGTTGTAGTAAATGATCATGGATTACCGATGATGAACTTCCTGGAAAGTAAGAAACGAGTTTTTCACTTATGCATTGTTTCTGATGCTCAATATTATTGACCCATGAACTTCCCTTAATTCGCAAATATTCCTTTAGCCATTCCCTCGTATCTTTAACTGCCATGTACAGTGTCTCAACTCTTTTCTCAAAATATAAATTGATCATTATACTGTATGATAGCAGGTCAAAACTGGTGAAAATATTGTACAATTGTTTGTAACTTATTTCACGGCTAATCTAATGGATAGTGCTTTAAAAAATAAACCAATGCTTGCAGTTCCACAGCTAAATCAATATGATGCACCCGAATATTATCTGGAACAGTTATTCGTGCCGGTGTGAAGTTAAGGATCCCCGAAATCCCTTGCTTGACAAGTCGTTCGGTAATTCCTTCAGCTTCATTGGCAGGAACTGTTAAAATCGCAACTTGAACACCATTAATTTTTTCCTCTAAATCGTTGATATGGTATACAGGAACTCCACCAACTTCTGTTCCTACTTTTGTCTCATTCGTATCAAATGCCATTACAATTTTTGTATTATTACTTCGCATAAAGTTATAATGTAAAAATGCTGTACCAAGATTCCCTACGCCGATTAAAGCCACTTCTGTTACTTCATCTTGGTCGAGCGTCTTGCGGAAAAAGCCCAGTAAATATTCTACATTGTAGCCATATCCTTTTTTTCCTAACGCACCAAAATAGCTAAAATCGCGGCGAATTGTTGCTGAATCAACTTTAACAGCTTCACTCAGCTCTTTTGATGACACCCTCTTCTTGCCTTGATGATGTAAATTATTTAAAAACCGATAATATAATGGCAGCCGCTTTGCAGTAGCTTGCGGAATTTTATGCTGTTCCATTATTATCCCCCCTAGCTTTCTCGATAGTAATCACCGGATTTGCCACCTTTTTTCTCTAGTAAAAAAGTTTCTCCAATGACCATTCCTTTATCAAGTGCCTTACACATATCGTAAACTGTCAGGGCTGTTGCTGAAGCTGCAGTTAATGCCTCCATTTCAACCCCTGTACTTCCCTTCGTTTTTACAAAAGCTTCTATTTGTAATACAAACATATCCGCTGTAATCTGCCAATCAAACGATATGTCAATGCCTTTTAATTGTAATGGATGACACATTGGAATCCAATCTGATGTCTTTTTAGCAGCCATAATCCCTGCTACTTGGGCAACGGCTAACACATCGCCTTTTTTTATCTCATTATCATTAATTTTATGATAGATTTCTTCTGTGACTTGAATACTTGACCTTGCAAAGGCGGTTCGTTCCGATTCTTGCTTTTCACTTATATCAACCATCCGCGCTCTGCCTTGTTCATTAAAATGTGTGAAATTTGCCATATACTCATCTCCATTTCACTTCGTACTTATACATCTTAGTTTATCAGAAAAAATTCGATAAGTCGTGATTAAATTCACAAATAAATTGCTTGCATTAAAAGCCTTGAAGCTAGACGTGGCTTCTCCTATACTTGACGTCATTATAATCTAAATTATTATACTTCCTTACTCGTTCACAATACGATACACTTAAAAGGATGAGGTGAACGAAATGATTATCATGCAATTAAACGGAATATCAAAATCCTTTGGTGCAGAAAAAATATTATCTACTATAAAACTCGAAATAAAACAAAAAGATCGAATTGCTATTGTTGGAAGAAACGGTGCTGGTAAGTCGACACTACTTAAAATTATGGCGGGTGAATTAAGCTATGATGAAGGTGAAATACATAAGCCGAAGGACCTGTCCATCGGCTACTTATCCCAGCATACTGGGCTCGAATCAGACAAAACCATTTGGAATGAAATGCTTGACGTGTTCCAACATTTAATTGATCAGGAAAAGGAACTAAGACTGTTAGAACGCGAAATGGAACAAGCATCTTCTTTATCAACAGCAAACTACGAGCAACTTTTACATGATTACGATAAGAAACAACAGGCATTTGAAGCTGGTGGAGGCTATCGCTATGAAGCAGATATTAAGGCAGTCTTGACCGGACTCCATTTTCAGGATTATGACTATGAAACACCAATCCATGAACTAAGTGGCGGACAAAAAACACGCTTAGCCTTAGGAAAATTACTATTAAAGAAACCTGAACTATTAATTTTAGATGAACCGACAAATCATCTGGACATTGATACACTAGCATGGCTTGAAAATTATTTGGCTAATTATCCGGGAGCAGTTACAATCGTGTCCCACGACAGGTACTTTTTGGATAAAACCGTCACGATTGTATACGAAATATCCTATCATCGAACGAAAAAATATCATGGGACATACAGCAAATTTCTCGAGCAGAAAGCATTAAATTTTGAGCAGGATATGAAAGAGTTTGAAAAACAGCAAACAGAGATTAAAAAGATGGAAGAATTTATTCAAAAAAATATCGTTCGTGCATCCACAACCAAACGAGCCCAGAGCAGACGGAAGCAGCTTGAAAGAATGGATAAATTGGAAAAACCAGCTGGTGAGGAATCGTCTGCATCCTTTTCCTTCCAAATCACCCGGCGAAGTGGAAATGACGTATTAAAAATCGATGACCTATCATTTCGATATGAAGACAGCGGAGAGGACTTGTTTTCCAATGTAAAAATTCATGTAAATCGCGGGGATCGGATTGCACTTGTTGGTCCAAATGGTGTTGGTAAAACTACTTTACTCAAGACGATTTTAGGGAGACTGAAACCGAGCCGTGGGACAATCCAACTTGGAACAAACGTTCAAATTGGCTATTACGATCAAGAACAGATGACTCTAACACCATCAAAAACCATTTTACAAGAATTATGGGACGAACATCCTACGGTAAATGAAAAAGATATTCGCACCGTTTTAGGTAATTTTTTATTTTCAGGTGACGATGTTTTAAAACTTGTCCATTCCCTTAGTGGTGGGGAAAAGGCACGATTATCATTGGCCAAATTAATGATGCAAAAAGCCAATTTATTAGTACTGGATGAACCGACAAACCACTTGGACATCGACAGCAAGGAAGTATTGGAAGCGGCACTAATCGATTTTCCAGGGACTATCATATTTGTATCCCACGACAGATATTTTATCAATAAAATTACAGACCAGGTTGTGGAAATGCAGCAAGATGGCGCTACTGTTTATTTAGGCGATTATGATTATTATATGGAGAAAAAAGAAGAGGAAGCTGAACGTGCAAGACTGCGACAAACCGCAGAAGTAATGAACAAAAAAGATCAAAGTAATTTAAGCTTTAAAGAAGAAAAAAAGCTTCGCAGTGAACAACGAAAAAAAGAACGTAAAATAACGGAACTAGAAGATACAATAGAACAACGTGAAAATGAACTTGCTGAACTCGAGCAAAAAATGACCGAACCAGAAATTTACCAAGATCATGAAAAAGCATTGGAACTGACAAAGCAAACGGGGGAAATTAAGCAAGAAATCGAACAACTTATGGAAGAATGGACCGCATTACAAGAGGATGAATAACAAAAACCGGGATAACCCGGTTTTTTTGTATTAATTTTTTATTGATCAAACGTTTGATTACAAATATAATACTGTCTTATTAAGTAATCCACAATGTTATACACATAAAAAGCACTATTATAATTAAAATCATTACGGTTATTCACATTATCCACAACTAAAACGATAGTTGTCCACAGTTTTTATCCACATAATCAATATAAAAGTATTAGGCTTTTTCTAGAAGATATACACATACTTGTTGATAACCTGTTATTAACTTAATACTAACGATGGGTTTGCATTCAAATCCAATCCTGACCGCTTACCTTGCTCATAGGAAATGGTCCCAGCAGCTGCAATCATTGCTGCATTATCAGTACAAAGGTTTAAAGGTGGAATCGACAATGGAATTCCTGTATTAGAAAAACACTGTTGGATAGCCCCACGTAAGCCTTTATTCGCAGCAACACCCCCAGCAACAATAACTTGTTTTACATCATATTGTTTAGCTGCTTTAAATGTCTTTTCCGTTAATACTTCAACAACACTTGCTTGAAAACTTGCAGCGATATCTTCCCTTTTCAGTTCTTCACCGCGTTGTTTCGCATTGTGGATTGTGTTAATAACGGAAGATTTTAATCCACTAAAACTAAAATCGTAACTACCGTCTTCTAGCCATGCACGCGGAAATGAAATGCTCTCACTGCCGATACTTGCTAACCGATCAATCTGCGGGCCACCAGGATAGGGTAGATCCAGCATACGAGCAACTTTATCATATGCCTCCCCAGCTGCGTCATCACGCGTTTCACCAATTACTTCAAAATGGCCATGTTCCTTCATTAAGACAAGCTCCGTATGCCCACCAGATACAACCAAAGCCAGTAATGGAAACTGGAACTCTTGTTCAAAACGGTTCGCATAAATGTGCCCGGCAATATGGTGAACTCCTATGAGAGGTTTTTGCTTGGCAAATGCCACTGCTTTTGCTGAATTAACCCCAATTAATAATGCCCCAACTAAGCCAGGACCTTCTGTTACTGCAATCGCATCAATTTCATCCCAAGTAATAGCTACTTGTTCAAACGCTTCTTCTAGAACGACTGTCATTTGTTCCACATGGTGTCGTGAGGCTATTTCAGGCACAACCCCACCAAAACGTTTATGACTTTCAATTTGTGATGCCACCACATTTGAGATTATTTCCGTCCCATTTTTAACAATAGCTACAGCTGTTTCATCACAACTCGTTTCAATTCCTACTATATAATTATCTTTATCCATATAAATTCACCCACATGACAATTGCATCCTCCTGGTTATCTGTATAATAATTTTTCCGAATACCTCCAGGAACAAGACCAAACTTCCGATACATTCGTTGAGCAACAATGTTGGATGTCCGTACTTCCAACGATAAACGACGACCGCCAAGACGTATAGCCTGTTCCATTGTGTAGTGGAATAGCTTTTCCCCTAGTTTATTCCCTCGATAATCAGGCGTAACTGCAATATTTGTTATTTGTGCATCATCGATCACTACCCAAAGACCAGCATAGCCAATAATCTTTTGATCCAATTCCAAGATAAAGTAATGGGCAAACTGATTTTCAACAATCTCCTGCTCAAATATATCTTTTTCCCATGGGTTTTCAAATGATGCCTGTTCTACCTCAAAAACTTGATCTATATCGTTATATTCCATTTTCCGAATCACTAGTTCAGCCATTATTTTGTTCCTTCTGTGCTTTAAGCCATTTAGCTTCTGCTTCAGCTAAACGTAAGTAATTAGGTATTAACGTATGTGTATTATCTGGCTGTTTCGTAAGCCCAGCCAATCCCAAATGAGATGGTTTGGCTAAATGATACGGACCTTGTGGGATAACAGCAAGATTGCCCATATATTCCATAATCACATCTTCGTATAAATGAATATCCGGACTTAGGAAAAGCACTTTCTTTCCATCCATTTGTAATTGCTCTAACCAGTCTGTCATGCTTATATTTTGCTCATTTTTTACAAGTGTCATTTTATCTTCATCCCATTGATATAAACCTGTATAAACATTCGAGCGTCTTGCATCAAAAAAAGGACAGACAAACATGTTTAAAAAACATCCCTGATACGCTAGTGTTTCTAAACTGGAGATACCGACGACTGGAATATCCAGAGCCCATGCTAATGATTTGGCTGTTGCAAGACCAATTCGTACACCTGTAAATGAGCCAGGGCCTTTCGCAACAACAATTTTATCCAGCATATCTGGTGTCATATTTGTTTCTTTCATCAGTTGGTCAATTGCAGGCATTAAACGAACTGAATGATTCTTTTTAATATTTGTGACCAATTCACCGATAATAAGCTCGTCCTTTAGTATGGCAACACCTAATACTTGGTTTGATGTATCGATAGCTAATATATTCATTCAAGTAACTCCCTGTTTTCATAAGTAATTTTCCTACCCAATTAATTGATCTACAACTAATTCGAAATGGGTACCCTTAGGAGTAAACGCCAATAAACGCGAATGCTCGTCAAGATATGTAATGTTTATATTTAAATGCTCGGGTGGTAAAAAATCCTCGATAAACTGAGCCCATTCCACAATCGAGATGCCCTCCCCATTAAAATACTCCGAAAAACCAATATCTTCATCAGAATCCTCTAATCGGTAAACATCCATATGATAAAGCGGAAGCTCCCCAACATATTCCTTAATGATTGTAAACGTTGGACTATTTACAGTCCGCGTAACACCGAGTCCCCTGGCAATCCCTTTTGTAAGGGTTGTTTTACCAGCACCCAGATCTCCTTCTAATGTAATCACATCCCCCGGCTTTAATAACACTGCAAGCTTCTCAGCTAATTGCATTGTTTCTTGTTCCGAATGTGTTTTGATTTGATTCTCCTGCATTGTTTCACCTACTTAAAATGTGTATATCCTTGTTTTTTCAATACAACACGCTGACCTTTTTCTTGTAAATAAACAAGATTGGTCTGCTTATTATCTACATAGCCAATTTCCGTAACCTTTGTGTTTGTTTGTTCAGCTAGTTGTTTAATTAATGGCCAATCACTTTTAGCAACTGTTCCGATCAGTTCAAAATCTTCCCCACCAAAAAGCTGCCAATTTCGTTGCTGATCAACACTAAACTGATGAAAAGCCGCACTTCTTGGTAATTTATCATAATCTAAAACAATTGAAACCTCGGATGCCTCCGCAATTTCCGCAGCCTCATTTGCAATCCCATCACTTACATCATTGAGTGCTATTCGTGATAGTTGTCTTAATTCATGGGAAAACGTAACACGTGGTGAAGGCAATCGATGTTTGTTCATATAATATTCCTTGTCTGTGTACTGCCCAGGCTGAGTTAAAATATGAAAACCAGCCCGAGAATCTCCTAATGTACCAGTAACAAAAACGATATCCTCTATCTCTGCGGAACTCCGGTAACGCGCCTTATTCTTATCTACATACCCAATAACTGTAATAGAAATTGCTAACTCGTTTCCAGAAACAGTATCTCCACCGATTAAATCCACTTTATAATTATTTGCCAGCATTCGCATCCCCTGGTAAATTTGTTGCAGTTCTTCATCTGACCAATGTGGTGGAATGACAATGGACACCAAATAAAATGCCGGCATGGACCCCATCGCAGCCATATCGCTAACGTTTGCGGCAAGCACCCTATGACCTATATGAAACGGCTCCATTGTTTTACGGGAAAAATGAACGTTTTCCACAAACGTATCCACTGTCGTTACAACATCCTGACTGGTTTGGCGAAAAACTGCTGCATCGTCCCCAATCCCCTTTAATAGGGAAGATTGTTTATATGAAGTTTGTTTAATTGAATTAATAAACGTAAACTCATCCATGAATATCACCCAGTTTCATTTTTCGACTATATTAATGATAGCAAAAAGACTATAAAAAGGAAAAAATAATACCACCCCAATAATTAACACTCTACCCCAAAGTGTTCACATTGAAGAGGATTAGTATGGTTAGTATTTATCAGGGGGACAAAATTATCAACTACATCATGTAGAATTGTTGATATATATCATTTTGCTAAGGGAAATATTGATATATTATAATTAAATTTGAGCTGGTGATAAGCTAAAATCTCTGATTCAAGAAGGGAATTTGCATATTGATGGAATGGGACCTTTTAGGTGGAAAATTAATGTAGAAACAAAATTTGTGGTTACTTGTGAGCTAAAATCGCCTAATTTTGGACATAAAAAAACACATGATTCTTATCAATGAAAACATGTGAACGTTTATTTAAATGGCGGTCTGGACGGGACTCGAACCCGCGACCTCCTGCGTGACAGGCAGGCATTCTAACCAGCTGAACTACCAGACCAATATTATGTACTTATTTTAAATTGGTTGCGGGGGCAGGATTTGAACCTACGACCTTTGGGTTATGAGCCCAACGAGCTACCAGACTGCTCCACCCCGCGATATGAGATAAATATTAAAAATTTTCCTGCCCTTTAACTAACTTTTTCCCAAACTGCTCGTCGTGTTGAAAGCTTTTCGCAGAAGTAGCACTCCTCGCAAGCCTACACATAGTGGCTTACTCAAAGAAGTTGACGGCTTGCTCCACCCCGCGATATGAGATAAATATTAACTTATGATTTTATTAAATATGCCTGGCGGCGTCCTACTCTTGCAGGGGCAATGCCCCAACTACCATCGGCGCTAGAGAGCTTAACTACTGTGTTCGGCATGGGAACAGGTGTGACCTCTCTGCTATTGCTACCAGACCTATAGAATAGGTCGTTCTGTGTTGTTCACTGAACGCGAACGGTCTTTACAGAACTTCCTTCTTAGTTTTACAGGTATAACATTTTTTATACCCTAAAAACTAAATAAGAGTTTTTCAAACAACGAATCAAAAATAAATATAGTTAAGTCCTCGATCGATTAGTATCCGTCAGCTCCACGTGTCACCACGCTTCCACCTCGGACCTATCAACCTCATCGTCTCTGAGGGATCTTACTCACTCGAAGTGATGGGAAGTCTCATCTTGAGGGGGGCTTCATGCTTAGATGCTTTCAGCACTTATCCTTGCCACACGTAGCTACCCAGCTATGCTCCTGGCGGAACAACTGGTACACCAGCGGTGTGTCCATCCCGGTCCTCTCGTACTAAGGACAGCTCCTCTCAGACTTCCAACGCCCACGACGGATAGGGACCGAACTGTCTCACGACGTTCTGAACCCAGCTCGCGTACCGCTTTAATGGGCGAACAGCCCAACCCTTGGGACCGACTACAGCCCCAGGATGCGATGAGCCGACATCGAGGTGCCAAACCTCCCCGTCGATGTGAACTCTTGGGGGAGATAAGCCTGTTATCCCCGGGGTAGCTTTTATCCGTTGAGCGATGGCCCTTCCATGCGGAACCACCGGATCACTAAGCCCGACTTTCGTCCCTGCTCGACTTGTAGGTCTCGCAGTCAAGCTCCCTTCTGCCTTTACACTCTGCGAATGATTTCCAACCATTCTGAGGGAACCTTTGGGCGCCTCCGTTACCTTTTAGGAGGCGACCGCCCCAGTCAAACTGCCCGCCTGACACTGTCTCCGAACCGGATCACGGTCCTGGGTTAGAATGTCCGTACAGCCAGGGTGGTATCCCACGGGTGCCTCCACCGAAGCTAGCGCTCCGGTTTCCAAGGCTCCCACCTATCCTGTACAAGCTGTACCAACATTCAATATCAGGCTACAGTAAAGCTCCACGGGGTCTTTCCGTCCTGTCGCGGGTAATGCGCATCTTCACGCATAGTATAATTTCACCGGGTCTCTCGTTGAGACAGTGCCCAAGTCGTTGCACCTTTCGTGCGGGTCGGAACTTACCCGACAAGGAATTTCGCTACCTTAGGACCGTTATAGTTACGGCCGCCGTTTACTGGGGCTTCGGTTCTACGCTTCGCGCCAATGGCGCTAACGCTTCCCCTTAACCTTCCAGCACCGGGCAGGTGTCAGCCCCTATACTTCGCCTTTCGGCTTCGCAGAGACCTGTGTTTTTGCTAAACAGTCGCTTGGGCCTATTCACTGCGGCTCCATGTAAATGAAGCACCCCTTCTCCCGAAGTTACGGGGTCATTTTGCCGAGTTCCTTAACGAGAGTTCTCCCGATCACCTTAGGATTCTCTCCTCGCCTACCTGTGTCGGTTTGCGGTACGGGCACCTGTGACCTTGCTAGAGGATTTTCTTGGCAGTGTGGAATCTGGAACTTCGGTACTCTAGTTCCCTCCCCATCACAGCTTGAAATTGTTGGACGGATTTGCCTATCCAACTTTCTAACTGCTTGGGCGCACACATCCATCGGTGCGCTTTCCATATCCTTCTGCGTCCCCCCATCGCTAATAGCGGTCATGAGGTGGTACAGGAATATCTACCTGTTGTCCATCGCCTACGCCTTTCGGCCTCGGCTTAGGTCCCGACTAACCCTGAGAGGACGAGCCTTCCTCAGGAAACCTTAGGCATTCGGTGAAAGAGATTCTCACTCTTTTTTCGCTACTCATACCGGCATTCTCACTTCTAAGCGCTCCACCAGTCCTCACGGTCTGACTTCACAGCGCTTAGAACGCTCTCCTACCATTGTTCAAAGAACAATCCGCAGCTTCGGTGATACGTTTAGCCCCGGTATATTTTCGGCGCAGAGTCACTCGACCAGTGAGCTATTACGCACTCTTTAAATGATGGCTGCTTCTAAGCCAACATCCTGGTTGTCTGGGCAACTCCACATCCTTTTCCACTTAACGTATACTTTGGGACCTTAGCTGGCGGTCTGGGCTGTTTCCCTTTCGACTATGAACCTTATCACCCATAGTCTGACTCCCAAGTCTAAGTAGCTGGCATTCGGAGTTTGACTGAATTCGGTAACCCGATGAGGGCCCCTAGTTCAATCAGTGCTCTACCTCCAGTACTCTTTGCTTGAGGCTAGCCCTAAAGCTATTTCGGAGAGAACCAGCTATCTCCGTGTTCGATTGGCATTTCACCCCTACCCACACCTCATCCCCGCATTTTTCAACATACGTGGGTTCGGGCCTCCTGTCAGTGTTACCTGACCTTCACCCTGGACATGGGTAGATCACACGGTTTCGGGTCTACGACCGCATACTATATTCGCCCTGTTCAGACTCGCTTTCGCTTCGGCTCCGTGTCTTCCACTTAACCTTGCATACGATCGTAACTCGCCGGTCCATTCTACAAAAGGTACGCCGTCACCCATTAACGGGCTTCGACTACTTGTAAGCGCACGGTTTCAGGTTCTCTTTCACTCCCCTTCCGGGGTGCTTTTCACCTTTCCCTCACGGTACTGGTTCACTATCGGTCACTAGGGAGTATTTAGCCTTGGGAGATGGTCCTCCCAGATTCCGACGGAATTCCTCGTGTTCCGCCGTACTCAGGATCCACTCCGGAGGAAATTCCTTTTCGATTACAGGGCTCTTACCCGCTATGGCTGATCGTTCCAGATCGATTCATCTAAAGAATTTCTTGGTAACTCCAAAGGAGTGTCCTACAACCCCAGAAAGCAAGCTTTCTGGTTTGGGCTGATTCCGTTTCGCTCGCCGCTACTTGGGAAATCGCGTTTGCTTTCTCTTCCTCCGGGTACTGAGATGTTTCAGTTCCCCGGGTCTGCCTCTTGTATCCTATGTATTCAGATACAAATACTGCTCCATTACGAACAGTGGGTTCCCCCATTCGGAAATCCTCGGATCGAAGTCTACTTACGACTCCCCGAGGCATATCGGTGTTAGTCCCGTCCTTCATCGGCTCCTAGTGCCAAGGCATTCACCGTGCGCCCTTATTCACTTAACTATTATAATTAAGTTTAAGA
This sequence comes from Lentibacillus sp. Marseille-P4043, assembly GCF_900258515.1. Lineage (NCBI taxonomy): Bacteria > Bacillati > Bacillota > Bacilli > Caryophanales > Bacillaceae > Lentibacillus > Lentibacillus sp. Marseille-P4043. The sequence continues at coordinate 269,369 of NZ_LT984884.1, forward strand.
ACTTAAAATTGATGTCGTTGAATGTCTTACTCTTATTTAGTTTTCAAGGTACAAAACGAGAGATTCACTCTCTCAAAACTGAACCAAACAACCAAGTACGCCCTTACCGAGGAGATCATCTGAAATGACCTCACTCCGCGTTCCCTCTAATAATCCTTAGAAAGGAGGTGATCCAGCCGCACCTTCCGATACGGCTACCTTGTTACGACTTCACCCCAATCATTGGCCCCACCTTCGGCGGCTGGCTCCAAAAAGGTTACCTCACCGACTTCGGGTGTTGCCAACTCTCGTGGTGTGACGGGCGGTGTGTACAAGGCCCGGGAACGTATTCACCGCGGCATGCTGATCCGCGATTACTAGCGATTCCGGCTTCATGCAGGCGAGTTGCAGCCTGCAATCCGAACTGAGAATGGTTTTATGGGATTTGCTTGACCTTGCGGCTTCGCTGCCCTTTGTTCCATCCATTGTAGCACGTGTGTAGCCCAGGTCATAAGGGGCATGATGATTTGACGTCATCCCCACCTTCCTCCGGTTTGTCACCGGCAGTCACCTTAGAGTGCCCAACTTAATGCTGGCAACTAAGATCAAGGGTTGCGCTCGTTGCGGGACTTAACCCAACATCTCACGACACGAGCTGACGACAACCATGCACCACCTGTCACTCTGTCCCCGAAGGGAACACTCTATCTCTAGAGTTTGCAGAGGATGTCAAGACCTGGTAAGGTTCTTCGCGTTGCTTCGAATTAAACCACATGCTCCACCGCTTGTGCGGGCCCCCGTCAATTCTTTTGAGTTTCAGCCTTGCGGCCGTACTCCCCAGGCGGAGTGCTTAATGCGTTAACTTCAGCACTAAGGGGCGGAAACCCCCTAACACCTAGCACTCATCGTTTACGGCGTGGACTACCAGGGTATCTAATCCTGTTCGCTACCCACGCTTTCGCGCCTCAGCGTCAGTTACAGACCAGAGAGTCGCCTTCGCCACTGGTGTTCCTCCACATCTCTACGCATTTCACCGCTACACGTGGAATTCCACTCTCCTCTTCTGCACTCAAGCCCTCCAGTTTCCAATGACCGCTCGTGGTTAAGCCACGAGATTTCACATCAGACTTAAAAGACCGCCTGCGCGCGCTTTACGCCCAATAATTCCGGACAACGCTTGCCCCCTACGTATTACCGCGGCTGCTGGCACGTAGTTAGCCGGGGCTTTCTGGTTAGGTACCGTCAAGGCATCGCCCTATTCGAACGATACTTGTTCTTCCCTAACAACAGAGTTTTACGATCCGAAAACCTTCATCACTCACGCGGCGTTGCTCCGTCAGACTTTCGTCCATTGCGGAAGATTCCCTACTGCTGCCTCCCGTAGGAGTCTGGGCCGTGTCTCAGTCCCAGTGTGGCCGATCACCCTCTCAGGTCGGCTACGCATCGTTGCCTTGGTAAGCCATTACCTTACCAACTAGCTAATGCGCCGCGGGCCCATCTGTAAGTGATAGCAGAAGCCATCTTTCAACTTCTCCCCATGCGAGAAAAAGTATCATCCGGTATTAGCCTTGGTTTCCCGAAGTTATCCCGATCTTACAGGCAGGTTGCCCACGTGTTACTCACCCGTCCGCCGCTCGATCCACAAGCATCCACNGCCATCTTTCAACTTCTCCCCATGCGAGAAAAAGTATCATCCGGTATTAGCCTTGGTTTCCCGAAGTTATCCCGATCTTACAGGCAGGTTGCCCACGTGTTACTCACCCGTCCGCCGCTCGATCCACAAGCATCCACCCGAAGGCTTCAGCAAGTTTCACGCGCTCGACTTGCATGTATTAGGCACGCCGCCAGCGTTCGTCCTGAGCCAAGATCAAACTCTCCAAAAAAGTTTGTATGTGATTAACACCGATCAATCACATCTCAATGTCTTAGCTTTTAGAAGTGTTACCTTCTAGTTCTTTAAAAGAAAAACGGTTTGTGTTTTTCTTGACATACTGGTTGTTTTGTTCAGTTTTCAAAGAGCGAACTTTTCGTTGCTTCAAAATAGCAACTTAATTAGTTTATCATGCTGAATTTGATAAGTCAATACCTTTTTTTGCTTTTAAAAGCAAATGGGCCTGAGTGGACTCGAACCACCGACCTCACGCTTATCAGGCGTGCGCTCTAACCAGCTGAGCTACAGGCCCAACATGATAGAAGTTATGGAGCGGGTGAAGGGAATCGAACCCTCATCATCAGCTTGGAAGGCTGAGGTTTTACCACTAAACTACACCCGCATTTGGTATAAAGACATTCTTTATATACCATTCTTACTTTATAATGAAATAAAATGTTTCGCTGGTCGGGAAGACAGGATTCGAACCTGCGACCCCATGGTCCCAAACCATGTGCTCTACCAAGCTGAGCTACTTCCCGTAAATGGCGCGCCCGAGAGGAGTCGAACCCCTAACCTCTTGATCCGTAGTCAAACGCTCTATCCAATTGAGCTACGGGCGCTTATAAAAGCAACTAAAGAAGAATAACATTTCCAAAAGATATTTGCAAGTTTTTTTGGTGCGGCCGAGAGGACTTGAACCTCCACGGGTTATCCACCCACTAGGCCCTCAACCTAGCGCGTCTGCCATTCCGCCACGACCGCAGTTCCTCACAGCAAAATAAAATGCCGTGGATTATCACAGCAATACCATTTGTTGCGAATACGAGTGAAGGAATTTGAAACTCCATGTCATAAGATACTAGATCCCAGGTCAAGCCCGTCCGCCATTCCGCCACACCCGCTAAACAATGATGAGCCATGGAGGATTCGAACCTCCGACCCTCTGATTAAAAGTCAGATGCTCTACCAACTGAGCTAATGGCTCGCAATATTCAATTAATACCATGAACAACACATTCATTTATGTACTTGTCCTATTACTACAAATAAATAAAATTTGGCTGGGCTACCAGGATTCGAACCTGGGAATGACGGGATCAAAACCCGCTGCCTTACCGCTTGGCTATAGCCCAACAAAATGGCGGTCCGGACGGGACTCGAACCCGCGACCTCCTGCGTGACAGGCAGGCATTCTAACCAGCTGAACTACCGGACCGAACCAAACTATATTATTTATGCAGATGACCCGTACGGGACTCGAACCCGTGTTACCGCCGTGAAAGGGCGGTGTCTTAACCGCTTGACCAACGGGCCTAAAAAATGGCGGAGAAGGAGGGATTTGAACCCTCGCGCCGCTTACACGACCTACACCCTTAGCAGGGGCGCCTCTTCAGCCACTTGAGTACTTCTCCATATGGCTCCACAGGTAGGATTCGAACCTACGACCGATCGGTTAACAGCCGATAGCTCTACCACTGAGCTACTGTGGAATAATCTAATAAGCATCTCGTTACCACAACGTCTCTCTAACAATTGCGACAGAAAATATAATACATCATGTTTTCTGTATTGTCAACAATTTTATCGAAAGATTTTCGGAAAATGTTGTTCCTTTTTTTAAGGCTTATTAAATTTAACATGTAAGACATATTTCGTCAATAGCTGAGTCGATTTTTTTCAATTGAACATCATGCTTTTTCATTTATTAATGAGAACATACCTATTATGAATCACTTTGGAGCCTAAGCTTACCTCTGCATCTCCCACATCTAAATCGTTTCATGTCAACTCTTCTAGCACGTTTATACTCGCGCCCACATTCCGAACAAACATATACATATTTATAGGATCGTTTTACGGAAGGTAATGGGTTGCAGTGCCTTGGGGATCCTGTTTCTTTTAATAACTTCTTAAATGTTTCATCCCCATGTTTATATCCTTTTCCTTCTATATGAAGATGGTAATGGCATAATTCATGCTTAATAATCCCGATGAACTCCTCTTCATCCATCTCCATTACGTATTTCGGATTTAGTTCAATTTTCCTTTTTGCAGGTAAATACCTACCACCAGTTGTTCGTAATCGATTGTTAAACCGAACATCATCAGTAAATGGCTTATGGAAAAATTCCCTTGATAAGTTATCAACTAATTGATACAGGTCTTTTTCATTTAATACACTCATATTCTTACACCTCAACACGTATTAATACATATATTTTATCATATATATGACACGATGATAGTTGTAGTAAAAGTCAGTTATTTAAAGTTAGTATAATTAAACATTGATTTTTAATAGATTTATATTATAATTAATAGTAGATTGTTAATCAAAAGGAGAGGTGTTCAAATCGTGAGTAACGAAAAGAAAAGACTAACAACTGCATCAGGTGCTCCAGTCGGAGATAACCAAAATTCAATTACAGCTGGTCATCGTGGCCCAGTATTAATTCAAGATGTTCATCTTCTTGAAAAACTAGCACACTTTAATAGAGAGCGCGTTCCAGAACGTGTTGTACATGCTAAAGGCGCTGGCGCACACGGATATTTTGAATTAAAAAATGACATGAGTAAATATACAAAAGCGGATTTCTTAAATGGGGCTGGCAAACGTACTCCAATGTTTATTCGTTTTTCAACTGTTGCTGGGGAATTAGGTTCCGCAGATACTGTTCGCGATCCACGTGGTTTCGCAGTTAAATTTTATACACAAGAAGGGAATTATGATTTAGTTGGGAATAACACACCACTTTTCTTCATTCAAGATGCAATCAAATTCCCGGATTTCATTCATACACAAAAACGTAATCCAAAAACGAACTTGAAAGATCCTAATGCTGTTTGGGACTTCTGGTCATTATCACCAGAATCTTTACACCAAGTAACATACCTACACGGTGATCGTGGTATTCCAGCAACACTTCGTCATATGAATGGTTATGGTACCCACACATTCAAATGGGTGAATGACCAAGGGGAAGCAGTTTGGGTTAAATATCACTTTATTAGTGAACAAGGTGTTAAAGGCTTAGATGAAGACGTTGCAACAAAAATAGCTGGAGAAAACCCTGATTATCATACAGAAGATTTATATAATGCAATTGATAAAGGGGACTTCCCTGCTTGGACACTTTATGTACAAATCATGCCATATGAAGACGCTAAGGATTATAAATGGGATGCATTTGATGATACAAAAGTATGGTCACATAAAGACTACCCACTTATTGAAGTAGGTCGCATGGTTCTCGATCGTAATCCAGAAAATTACTTTGCTGAAGTGGAACAAGCTGCATTCTCACCTGGCAATTTCGTACCTGGAATCGAGGCATCACCAGATAAAATGTTACAAGGTCGCCTATTTGGCTATTCCGATGCACATCGCTATCGTATTGGAGCAAACCATCAGCAATTACCAATTAATCGTCCAATAAATGACGTTAATCATCATCAACGTGGTGGCCACATGAGCTTCTATAATGGCGGTGGATCTACTAACTACGAACCTAACAGCTTTGATGGCGTAAAAGAAGATGCTCCATCAAAAATTAAGCCATTTGAAGTTTATGGTGAAGTAGATAGTATTCCATACGAAAATGACCATTACACACAAGCTGGTGATTTGTATCGTCTTATGAGTACCGATGAAAAGGATCGCCTCATTAAAGCAGTGGTAAATCATATGAAACCAGTAGAAAGTGATGAGATTAAACAAAGACAAATCGAGCATTTCTATAAAGCGGATCCAGAATATGGAGAACGTGTTGCAGAAGGCTTAGGATTGAAAGTCCCTGCAAGTGTTAAATAATATCATTTAAATTATAAAAGAGCGCCCGAGAAGGCGCTCTTTTTAATGCTTATCTTAAAAAGCAAAATCACTTTCTTTTAAGATTACTTTTTCCCTTCCACCATGGAAAGAGCAATCCTACCTTTTGCAGTATCAATTTGTTCCACCCAAACAGTTACTACATCGCCAACGGCAGCGATATCCATGGGGTGTTTAACAAAATGATTGGACATTTTAGAAATATGGACTAGGCCATCCTGTTTAACACCAATATCAACAAAGACCCCAAAATCCACGACATTGCGCACCGTACCTTGCATTTCCATTCCGGGCTGTAAATCTTCCATTGATAACACATTCTGTTTCAATAATGGTTTTGGCAAATCATCACGCGGATCTCGTTCCGGACGACTTAGTGCACTCATGATGTCTATTAACGTAGGTTCACCAATTCCAAGTTCTTCTGCCACTTGTTTTTTATTCACTGTATTTAATTTGTCTTGCAATACATCTGTTCCAAGGTCATCCAATGTACAGCCAAACATGTTTAAAAGTTCCGCTACTTGTGTGTAGGTTTCCGGATGAATTGGCGTTCGATCTAATGAATTATCTCCATCAACTATCCGTAAGAAGCCAATTGATTGTTCATATGTTTTGGCGCCTAAACGCGGAATTTTCTTCAATTGTTTACGATTGGTAAATTTTCCTTCTTCATTACGCTTGTTCACAATATTATTGGCTACTGTTTTACTTAAGCCAGAAACATATTGTAGTAATGAGGATGATGCCGTATTTACATTTACACCAACCTGGTTTACCGCCGTCTCCACAACAAATGTTAGCGAGGCATTCAGCGCCTTTTGGCTTACGTCATGCTGATATTGCCCAACCCCGATGGATTTCGGATCTATTTTCACAAGTTCTGCAAGTGGATCCTGCACCCGTCTAGCAATGGAGGCCGCACTTCTTTCTTCTACCTGTAAATCTGGGAACTCCTCACGTGCTAATTTCGATGCGGAATAAACACTAGCTCCTGCTTCGTTTGCAATAATATACGGGACATCAAGCTTGTGTTTTCCAATTACATCTGCAACAAATTGTTCTGTTTCACGAGATGCCGTTCCATTCCCAATCGCAATTAGTTCAACATCATACGTATTTATAAATTCCATCATAATTTTTTCCGCACCTGCTGTATCATGTTTTGGTGCTGTCGGATACATGACACTGACTTGATGAACTTTACCTGTCTCATCAACAACAGCTAGCTTACAACCAGTTCTAAAAGCAGGGTCAACCCCAAGTACCGTTTTCCCTTTTAAAGGTGGTTGCAATAATAAGTTCTTCAGGTTTTTCGAAAAAACATCAATTGCCTGTTCCTCGGCCTTTTCTGTCAGGCTTGTTCTAATTTCCCGTTCAATCGATGGCTGGATTAAACGTTTGTAGCTATCCTTAATCGCTGCCTGCAGAATATCAACAATCGTTTGATTATCCCTTGTATTAATTACTTTCCACTGTAAAAACTCGACAATTCGTTCCATTGGCGGTTCAACAGCTACTTTTAAGACCCCTTCCTTCTCACCGCGATTCAATGCAAGAATTCGGTGCGATACTAGCGAACGAACGGATTCGTGGTAGTCATAATACATCTCGTATACGCCCTTTTCATCCAATTCGGTCACTTTCACTTCTGAACGTATAGAGCCTTTTTTATATGTCTCATCACGAATATAATCACGAAATTCTGGGTCATCAGAGATCCATTCTGCAATAATGTCATTGACGCCATTTCGCACATCTTCAACCGTATGTAATTCATGTTCCTCTGAAAAATATTTTTCGGCTTCCTGTTTGAAATCGATATCTGCTTGTTTCCATACTAGGTCAGCTAATGGCTCTAACCCTTTTTCCTTTGCAATAGTTGCTTTTGTACGACGCTTTTGTTTGTACGGGCGATATAAATCCTCTACCCGTTGCAATTGGGTTGCCTCAGTAATATCTTTTTCCAGTTCCTCTGTTAATTTTCCTTGTTCATCAATCAAGCGAATTACTTCTTGTTTCCTTTCCGCTAAGTTCACGGCGTAATGCCATTTATCTTGAATTAATTTAATTTGCACCTCGTCAAGTCCACCTGTTACCTCTTTTCGATAACGGGCGATAAATGGTACTGTATTTCCGCCATCTAATAAATCAATTACTTTTTTAACAGTACTTGTTTTTACTTGAGATTCTTTCGCTACCCAGCTACTAAGATCTTGGTTTAATTCAACTGCCACATTTGTTCCTCCTTTATATACAGCTTTCATTTTACCAAATAACAAAGCGTTTTCCTAATCTATAAAAGCTTCCTTAGATTGATTGGTCCGTCTTAGGCTTACTCCTTTTCAAGCACAAAATAAAAATAGACTGCCATTTGAAACTGACAGCCATCTTCATTCTTCATACCGCATTGCAATTAATGTCGTATCATCAATCCGTGATTCACCGTTTACATTGGCATACATACTTGTAATTTCGTCCATGTCATTTCCCAACAAAAATTTTTGCGATAGATCTGCATCTGTTACACCATCTGAAAACATAATGAAATTCATATTAGAATCCAAATTATCTGTTGTTACTTTAAATGGCCTCGGATAACCTGCTAAATAGCCAGCATTCGGGATATTCCGCTTCTTCTTTCCATCTTTCGTTATAGTCATGATGCCAATATTCCCGATTGAAGAAAATGAATATCGCTTAGATTGGAAATCCAATTTTAATATCCCTAATACAACACCACGTTTATGAAACAATTCTTTGTTACTGCGTTTTACCAATTGTTCAACAGTTGCATGTATATTGCTTTGGATAATATCAATGACAATCTGAGATGATTCCTTGGCAAATTCCCCACTTCCTAATCCGTCCGCTAAAGCACAAACAAACTCATTTTCTGTCTCTATATAAAAATAGCTGTCACCACAATGGAAGTTTCCTTTTTTTGCCTTTTGATAGACAGCTACTTGTACATTATTCTCTTCTGTTCTCAATCGAATACCTCCGCACTCTCGGATTGGATAGCTTCCCGAAGTTTACGTAAGGCACGTCTTTGTAATCTGGAAACATGCATTTGCGAGATCCCTAAAAGCTCCCCCGTTTCCTTTTGACTCCGATTATCAAAATAAGTAAATCGTAATATTTGTTGTTCACGTTCCGATAAGATTGGTAAAATTTTTTCCAAAAGCATCCGCTGATCAACATTATCATAACCGTTCTCATCATTTCCTACCAAGTCTAAAATAGCCACGGTACTGCCATCTGAATCTGCTTCAATCTTACGGTCAACGGATAGTGCTTTGTAGCTTTTTCCCATCTCCATTGTCTCTAATATGTCCTCTTCTGCTACTTCTAAATAATTGGCAATTTCGGTTACAGTAGGTGACTTCTGTTTCGATGAAGTTAATTCATCGATCGCCTTCTTAATCTTGGGTCCTAATTCTTTAATTCGTCGGGGAACATGCACGCTCCATGTTTTATCACGGATAAACCGTTTAATTTCCCCTATGATTGTAGGGATTGCAAATGATTCAAAGGATTTACCGAATGTTGCATCATATCTTTTGACTGCTGCTAAAAGACCAATCATACCAACTTGTACTAAATCCTCATGAATACCACTATTTTTTGAATACTTTCTGGCAATGGATTCTACAAGATCCTTATAAGTAAGCACAATTTTCTCTTGAATCACTTCATCGGTCGGCTCGTCCTGTAAGTGTTCAATCCATTGGTAAACCTCGTCTCTCCCCTTATTGTGTGGTTGAGATTTGGTCGTCATCAAAATCCACCTCTGTTCCTTGAAGGTACTTTGTCATTAAAACAATTACGCCAAAGTCATTGTTGATCTCTACTTTATCCATCAAAGCCTCAATTAAGAAAAGGCCAAAGCCTCCTTCCCTTAAGGTTTCAACAGATTCAGTCTGTTCATACGGGCCGATTGTTCCTTTCACTTCTTGTAAATCAAAACTGCCTCCATGGTCAGCCACCATTACTTCGAGACGATTTTCATAGACTCCGAAGCCAATTGTTACTTCTCCCTGATCTTCATCATTGTAAGCATGTGTTACCGCATTTGTGATTGCCTCAGAAATTGCAACTTTCAAGTCCTCAATATCTTCATAGGAAAAACCCATTCGATTAGCAATTCCCGAAATACTTAGCCGTAAAACACCAACATAATCTGCCTTTGCAGGTACCTTCATTTCGATAAAATCAAATGTCTCCATTATTCACTTCCACCTCTTATCGCAGCCTTAATGTCCATAATGTCAATTAATCCAGTAATTTTAAACAGGCGAAAAACACGCTCTTGTAAATCAATTAATTTCAGATGAGAATTGTTTTCCTTTGTAGATTTTAAAGCACTGATAAAAACACCTAATCCAGTACTATCCATATAATTTACATGTTCTAAATTAGCTTCAACAATTTGCCCATCCACTTTCGTCAATGGTAAAAGCGCTTCCTTTAATTGTGGTGCTGTGTATGCATCAATTTCTCCAGATAGGATAACTTTGGATTTATTATTATCTTCCACGACATCAACAGTTAAATTCAATTTTCATCCTCCTCGTACTATCAATACTTCCTTACTAAACTGTACCTCAGTCCCGTTCCTGTACCCTATCTCAGTAAAGATTAAACTTCTTTTCGTAAAATAATTAATGTGAAATCATCCCGAAGTTCGAAATTTTGCATCCGTTCAAAGTATTTGTAAACGTGGTCTACCATATCCTGAGCTGACAAATGAGAATAGCTCTTAATAACATCTAATACTTCCTCTGTTTCAATAAACCGTTCGCCTTGTCTGCATTCTGTTACACCATCGGTTAAAATAATAATCATATCCCCATTTTGTACAAATCGTTCATAGCGATGGTAGTTTGAATCCGCTGCAACACCCAGGACTAACCCTTTTGTTTCAATTTCTTCAAAACGATCTTCTTTTTTATGATAATAAAAGCCCGGTTCATGCCCAGCTGATGAGTAGCGCAGCTTATTTTCAGAAGGTAGATATTGAGCGTAAAACATCGTGATAAACATACTTGGATCAACGTTTCTCTCCACGACCCTATTTAAGTTTTCTAAAATAGCTTTAGGGCTCATTGATTCTTCAGGTAAACTGTCCATTGAATATTTGATCATCGACATACATAACGCAGCAGGTACGCCTTTCCCAACTACATCAGCTACAGCTACACCTAACGAACCATCTTTTCCTTTAATGAAATGGTGATAGTCCCCGTTCATTTGATGGGCCGGAACACTAACAACCCCTATGTCCAAACCTTCAATAATTGGTTTGGTTGTTGCTAACAGGTTTTCTTGCATACCAGCAGCTACACCTATCTCGGACTTCAATTCAAGTTGTTTCTCCCTTAATGCCTGGAATTCTTGATGTGCTATCCCATAAGCAATCATTGTTTCCAAAAGAAAGTTCATCGAATGCTGCATTTCTTCAGACAGGGATGGGTACAGTTCTGCTAATGCCTGGATATGTAAATTAATAATTTCCTCTGGGGGGATTTTATTTTTAATAAATGATTTACTAATTTGTTCAGCCCCATAAAGAGATTTCTCGTCTTGTGTTTCAATATATTGTTTCAACAATTTTTTATAATTAGCGACGTCAGAATACAATGTATCCAATAACTGATACCTCCTTTATTTATGGGGTTATTTTTCTTATAGACAAGGATGACTTTCACTTAAGCCATCCTTAAAAATATAACTTGAAGTTACAATAAAACGGGCGCCTCCGCTTTTGTTTTTAGGTAAGAAAGTATAAAATTTGGCTCTAATTTGCTTTCGGCATGATGAGCCACGTCCAGCTCCAGCGCCCAGCGACTAGCGCGACTTCCCTCACCTCCGTCCGATAAGTCAACATCGGTTCGCTACGGCTCACCGTGTTTCCTTTATCTCCTACGGCTCAGTCCAGTCCGTACGTCGCTAAACGGGCGCCTCCGCTTTTGTTTTTACCGTACCCATTTGATCGCTTTTATTTCTGTGCCTTTATCTTTCTCGGATTTAATATCAAAAACATCCATTAAGCGTTTCACACCGGGTAAACCAGCGCCAAGTCCCCCAGAAGTCGAGAACCCATCTTCCATGACTTGACTAATATCGTTAATCCCAGGTCCTGCATCAATCGCAACCATACACATTCCTTTTTGATTTATGTTATCAATTACTTCAAAGCAAATTTGGCCGGAACCAGCATATAAATAAATATTACGAGCGAGTTCAGAAATCGCGGTGGCAATGCGGGCCTGATCTACAGTACCAAAACCCGTCTTCTTGGCTATGTCACGGCCAACTTGACGTGCACCAACAATATCCCACTCTTTTTTTATATTAACACAGGATTGGAGACTCATTATTAATCCCCCAATTCCTGATGTAATTTAATCAGCCCTTGTTCTAAGTCTAGTGCGGTAGGAACGCTTTTCATATGAATTCCTAGATCGATTAATGTCATTGCTACAGCTGGCTGAATCCCAGTTAAAACTACTTTCGCCCCCATTAGGTCTGACATGGTTACAACATCACCTAATACTTTCGCGATGAACGAATCGATAATCTCTACTGATGTTAGATCAATGACTACACCTATTGCTCCGCTTTTGTGAATTTTATTTAACAAGTCTTCTTGAAATTGAATTGCTGTATTATCGTCAATTTCCGTTTGAATGGAAATCAATAAATAGTTATGCAGTTTAAGAATAGGTATTCGCACAATAATCACTCCCCATGTAATGAATTCAACATATTGGCGATCTCTTCATCCTTAGAATGGTGATCGTCAATTGTTCGATTGGTTATTTCCAGTGCTTTTTGGAAGCCTTTTTTCAGAGAACTTTTCGTTGGAAATTTACCTAAATCAATTCCTAAGTTAACAATTGTTTGAGCAATTTCCGGGCGAATTCCAACTAAAATGCATGTTGAACCAATCAGCCGTACCGCTTCAGCTGCTTGAATTATGTGATGGGCTACCATCGTATCAACAACCGGTACGCCTGTAATGTCCATTAATACCACTTCAGCGTTATGTTTAATAACACCATCAAGTAGGTTTTCCATGATTAACTTAGCGCGTTCTGTATCAATTGTGCCGATTAATGGCATAATCGTAATATTGTCCATGACTGGAATAAGTGGAGCAGATAACTCCTGTAAAGCTACTCGTTGTAACGAAACAATATGTTCCCAGCTTCCTGAGTACTCATTAACTAATTGTCTAATAATCGGCTCAACCCAATTATCAACACTTTGCAGTACATTAGATATAAACGTTGAATCTACTTTATCAGACTGACTGAGAATATAATCAATCGTTACTCGTCTAAATACTTGTAGACCGTCTGTTATGTAGCTTAACGGCCAGCCCAAGTTAATCAATTTCTCAGAAAAATCCTCAAGTGTCTTCGTTGACCCTTGATTTTTTATACTAGCAAAAATTACATTTACAAATTCTCTATTTGTACTCTCAAACAACTCATCAGAGATAGTAGCAGTATAATTGCCATCTTTTGATGAATCAACTTCTTCAATCCATTTATGCACGATTGAGTCACTGTTTTCTAATGCAATTTTTTTGAATTTATCTTCCATTTCACAGTCCCCCTAAATAAACTTTTTATAATAGCGGTTAGAATATTGCCACACAATTGCGTAATCCGAGCATTTCTAACTAGTGGCTTAAATAGCAATGGCTCTAATGTCTAATTTCGTCAAATATTGTATTTTCTTAATTATATCACAGACTTTCAAATGATGGCATAACAAAAAGCACTCGTTTAGCGACGTACGGACTGCGCCTTAGGACTGCGATTACTCTCGTCCCACCGAAAACATTTGTGGCGACGTCGAACTACCCCACCTCGTGCGGGGCAGGAGGTGAAAGAAGTCTCGCTAACGCTTTAGTGCTGGATTTGGACGTGGCTTATCCTGCACGTAAATAAATTAGATCCCAAATTTTATACTGTCCTTACGCATAATAAAAACCCTTGTTTACTACCTAACAAGGGTTTTGTTATTGACCATACATTTCTTTAAGTCCTAGACTAATTTCCAATGCATGGTCGATTTTTTCCATCATTTCTTTGTCCAGCTTTGTGATTTTATCTGTTAATCGCTGTTTATCCAACGTCCTAATTTGTTCAAGCAAGATAACAGAATTGCGGTCAAACCCATATCGTTTTGCGTTTATCTCCACATGCGTTGGGAGCTTCGCCTTTTGAATCTGTGCAGTGATAGCTGCCACAATAACGGTTGGGCTAAACCGATTTCCAATATCATTTTGTAAGATCAATACCGGGCGGATGCCCCCCTGTTCTGATCCAACCACAGGGGATAAGTCAGCGAAATATACTTCGCCTCTTTGAACGATCAAATTGTTACACCCCGATCACAGAGCGCTCTAGGGTGTTTTGTTCTGCCTCCTCTTCGGCTTGAAAAGCTTCCGAAGCGATAGTTAGATTAATTCTGGCCATTTCCGTGTATCCTTTTTTCATTGAATCACGGAATTGCTGGATATGCTCCTCTTTCTTAGTTTCTAAATAGTTTCTTGTAGCCTGACATATGAAGTCACTTAAATCGCTATTTTCATATTTCATTAATCCGTCCACCTCATTTAACAGGTTTTTTGGTAATCGTACCAAGATTTCTTGTATGCTCTCTGACAAAACCATGCACCTCCGCCAACTGTTGAACGACCGAAATTAAATTCACTTTAATAATATCATTGTATACCACGCTTTGCAAAGGGCTGTAGAGACTTTTTATGAAAAAAGAACTATTTCCAAGTTTAAAGGTAACCATCTGTGGTATATATATTTTACTTTAGGCTTATCAATATTATGCCATTTTATTAGTGAAAAAACTACTTTTCTCGTTATTTTCCTAAATAAACCCTTGGCACTCGGCTACTAATCATGCATGGGATTTCATAATTAATCGTGTCTAAATATGCTGCTACTTCATCCATTTTTATTTCTGCGTTTCCTTGCTCTCCAATTAACGTGACTTTTGTCCCTACAGGATATGCTTTATCAAGTCGTATCATTGTTTGGTCCATGCAAATCCTGCCAACAATTGGCATGCGCTTCCCATCAACTAATACATCCATTCCTTGAAGCTTACGAATCCATCCATCCGCATACCCAATTGGAATCGTTCCAATCCATTCTTCTTTCTCAGTTGTGTATGTCGCGCCATAACTAATGGACTCATTAGCAACTACTTTTTTCACATGAATTAAACGGCTATTTAAAGAGAATGCTTGCTTCAAATCAATGCTTTTCTCCTGTCTAACGGTCTCAGATGGATATAATCCGTACATAGCAATACCAAACCGGATGAAATGATACATATCCTTTGGAAAGCGAATTGATGCAGCACTATTTCCTACGTGAAGTGCAACCGGCTGTTTACACAACCTTTCGAATGCTTCCAATAGAGATTGAAACCTGTTTCGCTGCTCATCATAATAAGTTAGATCCTGCTCATCCGCTGTTGCAAAATGTGTATACACTCCTGTTAGCCGGATTTGCTGATTATTTCCTAATTCCTCTAGAAGTTCCTTTAACTCTGCTTCTGTACGAATACCGACTCTTCCCATACCAGTATCCCACTTCATATGCAGTTTGAGTTGTTGTGGAAAAGTATAGTGGTTGACTTCCTCGATCCATTCCTTTTGAAAAAAAGTTAATGTAATATTATTTTCAGCAGCAAGCAGTGTATCCTTAGGAGCAACCCAGCCTAATACTAAAATAGGTACAGTGAAGCCCGCTTGACGAAGTACTAACGCTTCATCCAACAGCGCAACAGCCAGAGCACTCGCCCCTGATTCTATGGCCTTTGCAGCAACCTCATGTGCTCCGTGGCCGTATCCATTCGCCTTCACAACTGCAATGATTTTTGTTTTAGATGGCAGCTTTTTCTTCATTTGTTCCATATTGTAACCAATTGCATCAAGGTTTATTTCGGCCCATGTATTTCGATAAAAAGAATCTAACACAGTGCAATAGCCCCTTTACGCATTTTTAGAAAAGATGATTCTTTTATTATTTCGCTTTCTCACTCGACTGTCAATTTTTTTTGAAGTCGACTTGTGTTCAAAAAGTTGCCAAATTAGAAGCAAGAAGGTCGAGGCGGCGTAGTTTCTAGCAGCGGAACGTATTTAGTTAGATACGTGAACAGCGTAGAAACAAGCCAACGAAGAGGTTAGCCGCTTATTATTTGGTGGCTTTTTGAACATCCTTTTAAAAATAAAAAGCAGACCCCCTCTCCACATGAGTCTGCTTGCATTTGCTCATTATTACTTCACTGCTTTGCCTTGAACGGATTTTGCTACTTCAATTAGTTCCTCTTTTGTTAGGTCTTCACTCGCTAAATAAAAATTCACGCCATTATTGTTCCACTCAATTGTATTATCTGAAAGTGCGCCAATTGTATGCCCTAGATTGACAATGTCACCTCTTACTTCCTGTGGAGAGGAAAGTGTTGGCGCTACCTCCGTCTGTTCTTCAATTAATGTGAAACTCTTTTCTCCTACGTATGTCATCACAACGCGTTTTCCATTTTCAGTTGCAATTTCTTTTTGCTCTGCAAGTTCAGCGCCAGCCATGTATAACGGGAATACAACAGTCAATGATTCGGCATTTTCATTAGTAGACACGGGTGCATCAGCATCACCGCTAGTCATATTTTTTTCCATTGCAAAGTCATCGTCTTTAAAGCTTGGCTTTGTATTGAAGTCAGAGAATTTCACCTCGACAAGTGCGTTTTTATCTTTATCCAAAACCTTAACTAACACTGGTGTATAAGTCTTTTTATCAAAGTGTATTTCCTGATATGGTAAATTGTTATTGCTTTGGTAATTTGTTTTGGTTTGGAAAATGTAATGTGAATCACTCACTTTAAATTCAGCTTCTTTATCCCCCTTAATGTCATCTACAAGTGATTGGTAAAGGTAGGGTTGACTGCTATTATCTGGCCAGTTTGTTTGGAATTTGAAGCTTTTATTCAAGGCAGGGGTAAGAACAAAGACACCATCTTTATTCTTTAAAATGATTTGACTGCCTTTTTCATCTTGATCATTCTTTAGTGAAACACGATAAAAATCTTTTTTCTTATGCCAAATATCAATCTTATATTTCTGGCTTTCCTGTCCGGTATTCATTTTCATTTCCGCTTTAGCCTTATACCCACTCATCTCATCTACTTTTTCATCTAGTTTTTTAAGGACATCTTCTTGAGACTTTTCCCCACAGGCAGCAAGTAACAGAATTAGACCAAAGACAATCAATAACCAGATACTAAATTTTTTCTTCATGGACATATCTCCCTTGTCTCGTGTTCCTCAGGACAAAGAGAACGTGTCACTACATATCAAGAAATGTACGATAAACAGCAGGGATCCCTTCAATTACATCCGTTGCCATTAAATCGTAATAAGAATGGTTGTCCGTTACAAGCAGATCAGCAGCCATTCCATGAACAAAACATGCATTACATAACGCTTGGAAAATACTTTTGTGTTGCATCACCATCGCTAGAATTATTCCCGAGAGCACATCCCCACTGCCACCTTTTGCTAGCCCCTGATTCCCGGTTGTGTTCACAGCTTGTTGTCCACCAGGTGCTGTGATAATTGTATTTTTTCCTTTTAACACGAGATACACCTGATGATCGCGCGCAAACTTTGTAGAATAATAAAAAGGCTTTTCCAAGAGTTCTGCAACCGATACGTCTAACAGCATGGCCATTTCACCAGGATGCGGGGTCATAATCGTTGGATATAAACGCTTTGTTAATTTAGTGTGTGCGAATTTGGCATGGTACAACCCATCAGCATCAATAATCACTGGATAATTTGCCTCTGTTAGCACATTTTGAACTAACTGCTCTGCTCTCTTTTCTCGTCCTAACCCCATCCCAATCACGATCGCATCATATTTATCAAACGGAATGGACATAGTCATTAAGTCAGATTCTTTGTTACGACTTAATGCTAGATAGGTAGCCTCAACACATGTTGAAGCAATAGTTGGAATGACACTTTCCGTTGTGCCAACAGTGAGTAAGCCTGCACCTGTTCTTAAAGCTGCTTTAGCAGTCATCGCAATTGACCCAGGCATCTCCTTTGATCCCCCAATAGCTAGGCCTTTTCCGTGATCACCTTTATGAGCATAGAGCCCCCGTTTCGGCATTGTTTGCTGGAATTGGTGCTGATCCCAAATAAGTCTCGCAGGTGTTTCTTCAATGGCATTAGCCGGAATACCAATGGAAACCACCTTCCATTTTCCGTAAAAAGCTGCAGTATGCTGTAAATATAGACTCATTTTCGGTGCTTCAATTATAATTGTGTAATCAGCCTGTATGGCAGAAAATCCGGTTATTCCCTCATCTGCTGGAAGCCCAGTCGGAATGTCAACCGAAATAATCCGTGGAGCAAATTCATTGATAATCGAGACAATCGTTGCAGTTGGCTCCCTTAACTTATCATGTACGCCTATTCCAATCATTGCATCAATAATCACATCTGAATTTGTGGCGATTTTGCTAATGTCCGAAGCTTCGGTTGTAACAACAACAGAACCCCCACAATTCAAAAATAAGGTCTTATTATATTGGACATCCCCTGTTATTTTCTCATCTGGTACGACTTGGATAACAGTGACATGATAGTTTTTATTTTTAAGCGTCCGTGCAATAACAAATCCGTCCCCACCATTATTTCCTCCACCAACCATTACACATATTCGATCTTTTTTGGTTATGATTTTTGTTAGTTCATAGCAAACTGCTCTTCCCGCGTTTTCCATTAATATTCTGGCATCTAAGCCCATTTCCTCCACTGTATAACGGTCCATATCGTACATTTCTTTTGCGGTGACAATATACACTTTCGTTCCCTCCTACCCGCACTAAAATATATGAGACAACCTAATCAATTATGCTATTTATCTTCTATTACGATTTGCGCCGCTGCATAGTTATTGCTATGTGTAATAGAGATAAAAACAGTAGCATGTTCATATCCTTCGGCGATCAACACAGGTGCCCCATGACTATCCGGTAACACTTCGATATGTTGAAAACTTAATTTACCAATTCCTGTTCCAACAGCTTTTGCAAATGCCTCCTTTGCAGCAAATCGTCCGGCAAGAAATTCTGCCCTTCTATTGTCAGTTGACAATTGATAAAATAACTCTTGTTCACTTACGGTTAAAATTCGTTCGATAAACCTTGGATTTCGCTCGATGCTGTTTCTGATTCTTGTTAACTCGATTAAATCCATTCCAATTCCTTTTATCAAGCTGTTCACTCCTTCGATATTTCGTTAAAGAACAGTCTAAAGTATTTATCTTTGCATTATACATAATGATTTTAGTAATCTTTAATTGGTCATACTATATAATAAAAACGATTACACTAATAATACCCGAATAAGAACTATTAAAAAAATGATTATAGAGGGGACTATCTATGTTCATTCGAACGGAAAAAAGTTTAAAAGAATTTATTCAATTTTATCCAGTTGTAGCAACACTCATCATTATTCATCTAGCATTATGGCTCATTATAGACCTATTGCAATTACCACTGGGTATCCATTTTTATCAATGGGGGGCTGGCAATAATTTATTTATTCATGAAGGTGAATATTGGCGTCTATTAACATCTATTATACTTCACAACGGTTTAATGCACGCATTATTCAATTCATTTGCTCTTGCCATATTCGGTCCAGCATTGGAACAAATGCTTGGAAAGTTCAAGTTCATCCTTGCTTATTTTGGTGCTGGGCTAATAGGCAATATTGCAACCTATCTAATCGAACCAACTGGCTTTTATTCACATGTTGGTGCTTCAGGAGCAATATTTGGCTTATTTGGTATTTATGTCTATATGGTAGTTTTACGTAAAGATCTAATCGATCGTGCAAACGCTCAAGTTGTCCTAACGATATTTATTATTGGTTTAATCATGACGTTCCTACGCCCCAATATCAATATTTACGCCCATGTTTTTGGCTTTATTGGAGGTTTTGCTCTTGCACGATTACTATTAAACAATGTCCAACCCTTTTCACCGCAACGAAACAGGCGACGGCCAAACGCAGGTTCCGTTTCATTTAATCCTAATCGGTGGAAAAGGCGCCGCTTACCAAGAGGATTAGCACCTAAAATTTTTTGGATTATTTTTGGCATCCTAGTTGTCCTTGGATTGATAAGTAGAATTTTATAAGAACAACAAAGGAGTAGCCGCAACAAGCTACTCCTTTTTAAAAAGGCTCTTTTCGTATTGTTTGTTGCTTTGTTAATTTTGATAAACTGTGGCATACAGTAAAAATTTTTATCAAATAAAAAAAGCTCCTTTACGCTAGGAGCTTTTGTTTTAGGCGGTTATGAAAGTTAATCACGGTTTCTACGTTTTTGGAAATTCCCTTTGCGATTGCGACCGCCATTTTGATTGCGTCCACCTTGACCGCGTCCGCCTTGGTTTCGCTTCCCATAATAATTGCGTTTCCCACCACGTTTATTATTATCTTTACTTCTTTGTGCTTTTTTAACACTAATCGGTTGCACAGAAGAAATTCGAACCGGTGTATCTCTCCGCTCTTTTGTCAGCATTTTTAGTGCAGCTGCAATAACAGTTATTGAATCATGATCCTGCAATATTTCATTTGCTGTCTGATGATATGCTTTAAGGTCTTTTTGTTCAATCGTCTTCAGCAATTTATTCACTGCAACCTGTTGTTGTCCACGTAATGCATCTTGACTTGATGGCGGCATGATCCGTTTCATTTTACTTTTTGTCGTTTTTTCAATTAAATGCAGATGGGCCATCTCTCTTGGTGTAATAAAGGAAATAGCTTCACCAGTGCGTCCAGCGCGTCCCGTACGACCGATACGATGGACATAACTTTCCGGATCTTGTGGAATATCAAAATTATAAACGTGTGTAACACCAGAAATATCAAGCCCACGTGCTGCGACATCAGTTGCTACTAATACTTCAACACGGCCATTTTTAAACTTGTTCAGGACAGACATTCGTTTGCCTTGAGTTAAATCACCATGAATGCCTTCTGCGCGAAAGCCTCGAGCTTGTAATCCTTCCGTGATTTCATCAACACGCTTTTTTGTCCGGCTAAAGACAATCGCTAAATCTGGTCCATTAATGTCAAGGTGATTTGTTAACGTGTCAAATTTGTACTTCTCAGGAACCTCAACAAAATACTGGTTTATATTTTCAACCGTCATTTCTTTCGCTTTTACTTTAATTTCTTCCGGACTCTTCATGAGGTGTGTTGCAATTTCGCGAATTTCCTTTGGCATTGTTGCAGAAAACAATAACGTTTGTCTGTCTTCAGGGATACCTTTTAAAATTTCACGAATATCTTCAATGAATCCCATGTTCAGCATTTCATCTGCTTCATCCAATACAGCCGTTTGCACATGGTCAATTCGGATCGTTTTCCTGCGCATATGGTCGAGCAAGCGTCCTGGAGTCGCTACAACAATTTGTGGTCCATCTTTCAAAGCACGGATTTGTCGCTCCATGTGTTGACCGCCATAAACAGGCAACGTACGGATACCTTTGAATTTACCTAATCGATTAATTTCTTCTGCTACTTGAATAGCTAACTCTCTTGTAGGGGCTACAACTAACCCTTGAATTTTGCGGACAGATTTATCGATCTTCTCGATCATTGGGATACCAAATGCCGCTGTCTTCCCTGTACCTGTTTGCGCTTGTCCAATTACATCTTTACCTTGCATTGCAAGCGGGATCGTCTCTGCTTGAATTGGTGTTGCTTCCTCAAAGCCCATTTTTTCTAACGCCTTCATAATCGGCTCTGAAACACCTAAATCATAAAATGTTGTCACCTTAATAGTCTACTCCTTTTTTTCTTCAAAATTTATTCGCATGAACAGCTGGGCGTGGCTGATTCGGTAGTCCAGTCATACCCTGGTTCCAAATTTATATTTTCTTTACCATAAAAAAAGGCATCCTCCAAATTGGTAAGGGGCCTCTTTGAAAATTCATGCATAAAATAACAGTCATTTAATCATAACATAAATACCACATTGATATCCACTACTTCGTGATTTTTTGTCCATAACATGGTAAAATATATTAGATTGAATAGAAACATGATTCCAAAGGAGGCTTTCCATGCGTATTCCTCCGTTTAATCCATATATAGCGGTTGTAATTGGTGTTATTGCTGTTTCAACATCTGCAGTCCTTGTCAAATTGGCAAACGGTACGCCAGCTGCCATTATTGCAAATTATCGTTTATTAATTGCTGTTATTATTATGGCTCCATATGTTTTTTTCAAACAAAGACAGGAGTTTAAGTTTATCCATAAGAAGGACTGGCTTTTGTCTACTTGTGCCGGGGTATTTTTGGCGTTTCATTTTATTCTCTGGTTCGAATCGTTGAATTATACATCTGTGGCAAGTTCCGTTGTCCTTGTTACACTGCAGCCGATATTCGCATTTTTGGGTACATATTTCTTTTTTAAAGAACGGTTTTCACAAGGTGCAGTCATTAGTATGGTTATTGCCTTATTAGGTAGTATCATCATCAGCTGGGGTGATTTCAGAATAAGCGGCATGGCATTATTTGGCGATATACTTGCGCTTCTCGGAGCAATCACTGTCACTGTCTATTTCTTATTTGGGCAAAATGCAAGAAAACGGTTATCTTTAATGCCATATACATTCGTTGTATACGGGGTAAGTTCCATAACGTTAATTATTTACAATTTAATCGTGCAAAATCCTTTCTTCGGGTACCCGGCTGAACATTGGTGGATATTCATCGCATTAGCTGTTATCCCAACATTCTTCGGTCACACGCTATTTAATTGGGCACTAAAGTGGCTTAGCACTGCAACGATATCGATGGGGATTGTCTTCGAACCAATTGGTGCGTCTTTACTCGCTTACTTCATTTTGGGTGAGAAAGTTACAGCTTCACAATGGCTCGGAGGAACTATCGTATTATTTGGGTTATTTTTATTTGTCATGAGCACTTCTCGAAAGCGTAATGTAACGATATCTAAGAAGTATCAGTAAGTTTCTATATATTCGGTCAAACAAACCTGTTATAATGGAGACATCCTTTATGAAGCAGGTGATGTCTTGCATATTCAACTAATGACGGACGGTGGGGCTGACTTTCCAGCTAGGTTGTCAGAATCATTAGAATTAATTACTGTACCTCTTTATTTACACTTTCAGGAAGAACAATACAAAAGCGGCGTTACGATTGATTTGCAACGTTTTTATAAAAAAATAAAAGAAGCAAAAGAGCTTCCTCGCTCATCTGCACCGAGCCCAAATGACTTTTACGAAGCCTTTAAACAAGTTGACCAGACGAAACCAATCATCATGTTTAGCTTGTCAAGCGGTCTAAGCAGTACTTTTGATAATGCGGTAGCAGGGAAAGATATGCTGGTCGATGAACAACCTCATCGAAAAATCGAAGTGATAAATACAAAGACAGCATCTTGCGGATTGGCTCTTTTACTCCATGAAGCAGGTATTAAAATCAACGAAGGTTACTCGTTTGAAAACCTGATAGAACATCTTCACGAACGTGTTGAACAAACGACAACTTTATTTGTTTTAAAGACATTGGAAAACCTGATTCTCGGTGGACGTTTAGACAAAGTAAAGGGCGCCATTGCTAAAACACTTAATATAAAATTATTAATGCGCGGAAGTGAAGAAGGAACAATTGAAGTAACAGAAAAAGTTCGCGGCGATAAGAAATCAATCCGACATTTCATTGAACAAATCGGTACCTACACAAAAAACGCGGAAGATAAAGTCATTGCCATGACACATTGTAATGCAGAAGATCGTGCAAATAAAGTACTTGCCGAAATACGAAATAAATACCCGTTTAAAGATGCTATCTTAACCGAAATGGGACCACTGATTTCGACATATGCTGGTGAAGGCGGTTTAGTAATTTCATTCTTTAAAGACTAAAAACAAGTAAACGACAAGCGAGGTGTCGTTTACTTGTTTTTTGTTAAGAAAGCATAAATCATTGTATTCAATGCATCCTTATCATTCCCTAAACAGATTAGATGTCTGGAACGTTCAAAAAATACGACCTCTTTTCGCTTCGATGTGATCTCTTTTTCTAAGAAATAAGCAGTTTTGTATGGAACCATACTATCTTGCTGCCCTTGTGCAATCAATACTGGTGTATCGATGTCCTTTAAATATGGCTTCGTGTATTTAACCAATTTAAGAAATTCCAAGTTGGCTTTAAAAGGAACTTCGCCCAATTTTCTTTTGTAATGCAAATATAATTTATTTTTATTAAGCTCCCCCCTGAAACCATCTGCTATAGCCTCACCAACATCCAGCAAGATTTGTTTGAATGATAAATACTTCCCTGCAGTAGCAAGAAGGACAAGTTTATCCACTTTATATTTTGCAGCCAAATAGGAAGCAATCATTCCTCCCATTGAAAATCCAATTAAGTATATTTGATCATATTTCTCATGTAATTGTTTGAGTGCTTTTTCAGCTGCATGTAGCCATTTTTTGTGGGAAACGTTTTTAAGTGCTAGCTTTCTTCCATGGCCGGGAAGGGTCGGAACTTCTATATGCCAACTCGTATTTTCCCGTAAATATGCTGCCAATGGTTCCACTTCATATGGTCCACCTGTATATCCATGGATAATCAAACAACCGATCATATGAATTCTCCTTCAATCATTCTCTGTCTTACATTTACCTGATTTTCATAAGTAATACCTGGTTTTCTATTCCCATCATTGTTGCTTTCTGAGACATGACTTAAAATATATAAAAATCTATGTCGTTCTTAAGTACAAATAAGCTGATGAAATTAAATGTTTCATCAGCTAGCTGCCAGACTAATTATTTCATGTTTTTCATAATCGAACCAACCTGTTTGACGACTGGGGAAATTTGCTGAACAGTATTGGCAAATTGACCAACTGTCGAGAACATTTTATCAAGGTCTACTTGCCCATTTTTATCTTGAAAATAGGTGAATAACCCATTCGCTTTCGGTGTTGAATACGGATTATGGCTGGTCTGATTTCCCATAACAGCATGCCAATTATTAGGCTGTTTAGGTTTGGCAAACTGATCAAATGGTGATTGGAAAACAGCTGAGTTTGGTTGCTGCAATTGTTGATGTCCCATCTGATAATATGGATGCACATGGTAATAATTGGGGTATCCGGTATATGCTTGGTACTGCTGATAATTATCATAAGGCCTTTCAAACATTTATGCACACACCTCTTTTAAACTGTATTATATGCTATTTTATGCATATTGTTTTTTAGTGTGAGCCGTCATTTTAAAAACCATCCCCGAAGTAATGCCCCATTCCTAAGACCTGCTTTATCTTGTTTACCTGAAACCCTAGTATTGCTTTACCATCAATAATGGTTACGGGAGTTCCGTAAATCCCCTTATCCTGTAACTCCTTCATATACTTTGGGTTTTCTATGACATCTTTCTTTTCGTAATCTATTTCCAATTTATTCAATGGGTCTAAAAGCTTAGTATAATGATCCCGGTTACTGTTAATATAAACCTTCACGTCTTTCTTCTTCATGATAGGTTCCTCCTAGAAGTATTCTTTCTTCATTTCTAACTTTTTAATACCCACAATGTTAACGAGTAAAACATAAATATAACAAAAATATTGCAACAATATTGCAAAATATAGTTCAAACTTACCATAAGATGAAATTTTTTATTCAGATAAGTGCCTTTATTCAGATTTATACGGGAATAATATCCATACACAAATTCCGTTGACCTTTACGTCAACGGAATTTGTGGTTGTTTATAATGTGGCTTTGACTTAATATGCTAGTAACTCATTCACAGATGAAAAGTTCTACATTAATTTGCAGCTTTTTTGTCGTCCGTGTTATACCCAAAATAGAAAGCGGGATACAAGTACAATAAGAAAAACCATAAAAACACAAAAAAAGAAAGACACGTAATCAATTAAATTTGGATTAGAACATTGCAAAAAAAACGGGTATAGTTCGAATTATCAACTTACAATTTCCGCATTTTGCTGGTGGTACCATTTTAGGATTATTTGTCATAGTCAGTTAAAAATATTAAAAGTTCACGAGCCTTCCCACATTGTGTAATATAAATTTGACTAAAAGTAAAATTTATATTACCCTTTTAGTGATAAAAAAATCCATAAAGGAACCTTGTTTTGGAGTGATAAAAGTGATCCGTAAAGGAACCTTAACAAACCGATTAAATGTACTTCGGGCTGAAAAACATTGGTCTCAAAAAAAAGTTGCATCACTGCTAGGAATCAGTCGACAAACGATTATTTCAATTGAAGCCAATAAGTACAGTCCATCTTTAATGCTTGCCTTTCAGATTGCCAATTTATTCGACAAAGATATTAATGACGTATTTCAATATCATTCGGAAGAGGAGTGTTTAAATGATTAAATGGTTGGCCGTTGTTACATTAGTATGGATTCTGTATCAATATGAAAAACGCTTTATGATACAAGAGGGTCATGACGAAAGAGGAAAGATGATTCTTTACAAATCTCGTTCAAGAACGTTTACGTATGTTTTGATCGGATGGACAGTTATTCATTTCATCAATAGTTTCTACCACTTGACCTATAATCAATTTAAAGATGCTATAGCTATCATCGTAGTAGGAGTCCTATTCATTCAATTCATTTATTTATTTGTCTATCGCCGTAAATACTGACACTCATTGTAGTAGGCATAATTTACTCGATATTCCCGACCGACAAAATTCAGAGGGTAATTCCGTTCCATTTTCTTGAACAGGAGAAAGTTACTGATTGGAAGCGATTAAGCTTATGACTTCAGGGGATAAGGCAT
Organism: Lentibacillus sp. Marseille-P4043; assembly: GCF_900258515.1. Classification (NCBI taxonomy): domain Bacteria; kingdom Bacillati; phylum Bacillota; class Bacilli; order Caryophanales; family Bacillaceae; genus Lentibacillus; species Lentibacillus sp. Marseille-P4043. The sequence continues at coordinate 295,972 of NZ_LT984884.1, forward strand.
AGCCGAACGTTTTGGGGGCCTTAACAAGCATCCTTTACCCCACGTATGGCTAGCAAAGATACAGCTTATTTTAATTTAACCGTAAAAAAAGCAAAACCATTACCAAAGCAGGTAACAGTTTTGCTTTTCGTAAAGTGGAGTACAAGCCTTATTACAGCTTGCTCCGATATAATAATAATAGAGCAGAGACATCCCAAATCTCATTTACTATCTTATCTCGATTTTTCTTTTTGGGCTATGACATACATCACACATGAAGGTATTTTTTCAAAAATCTTTTCTACCCGAAACCCTGCAATACCTTACAACTAATAGTCCCCAAACCCTTTAACCATTTTTATATGGTTAGGGAGTAGTTCTATTTTAGCTGGAGTAGTATTACTTATTTCACCGTCCATATCAATATCCTTCTTAATATCCGTTGTAATGGTAAGCTTATTTGTTTGAAAGTAAGTTAATTCGGTCAATCGATTGGTGTCATTGTTTGGATTGTTCATCGTTAATAATTCCTTGAACGCCGCTAGCGTCGAATTCTTAACAATAAGCACATCGAACTTTCCATCATTAGGGGAAATTGATGCAATTGGAAGCTCCCTTGTTCCAATAAACTTTCCATTTAAGGCTAAAATCATCACAGCGTCGCCCGAATAATTTTCCTTATCCGTTTCGATTTGATAGGAAAACGGTTCTGCTTGATTAATCGTTTTCAATGTACTAATAAAATAGCTCAGTACTCCAAGGTTATCCTTTTGCGATTCATCGATATTTAATGATGTTTCCGATACTAAGCCAACTCCCCAGAAGTTAAGAAAGTAGCTTCCCTCTGATTTGCCAATATCAATATCAACCATATTCCCTTCAACAATTGCTTCTGTTGCTTGCTTTATATTTTGTGGGATTTGTAGCATACGGCTAAAATCATTACATGTTCCTCCTGGCAATATAGCAATTGCTGGTCGTATTTTTTGCTCTGCAACACTATTGATACACTCATAAACTGTACCATCCCCACCGAGAATAATAATTAAGTCAACGTAACTTGCATGTTCTAAGCAACAGCTTTTTGCCTCTTCAATCGTTTCTGTTTGAACAATAGTCAGTTCCTTTACTGCCTGTGCAAGATTTGGTAAGGATTGTTCCAGTTTTCGCTTGATATCATTACTTCCAGCATTACCGTTATATAAAAATAGTGCCTTATTATACTGCATCCCAAATCCCCTTTGTAAACCAAACCACATAAGGAGCCTTCCCTTCCAATGTGGTTCATCTAGTTGTTTTAATCATCCTCGTCAATCGATAATACAATTATTTCACCTGTATACGCATCGATTTCAATTTCTGCCTCTTTATTAATTGCGTGCATTTCAATCTCATAAATAAGGCGACCATCTTCCTCATCAAGCTCAAAGTCAGTTACGCTTCCATTAAATTCATTTGAAGCAATCTCAACCGCCTTTTTAGAATCAATTGCCGGTTTACTTTTTGTGTTCTGCTTCTTATTTGATGTAGCATCTTCTTTCTTGTCTTTTGCAGTTTCCTTCATTTTATCATTCACGTTAGACTGCTTTTCGTTTTCATTGTTATTTTCTGGCAGTGTCATCTTTTTACTAAGACTAACAACCTCTCCTGTCTTACCATCAAGATGTAAGTCATATTCCTTTCCATCACCCGCAATTTCAACTTCATAAACAGATTTATTATTTTCTTTATCTAATTCCAACTCGGTAATTGTTCCAGGATACTGTGCTTTCACCAATTGTTTAATATCGTCCATCGTTAATTCTGGTTCCACTTGCGATGCATTTGAATGATAAATCCCAAATCCTAATGAACAGGCTCCCACGAAGATTCCAATCATTAAAGCTACTTTTCTCTTCATTTCAGCTTCCTCCCTTTTTTCTCTTGTTCCTATCATATCCCTTCATAATGATAAAAACCTGTGAGCAAGATTAGAATTTGCTAAGAATCATGTTATGCATTTCCTTGCACCGGGAGTCTAACCCTAAAAGTTGATCCTTCACCAATCATGCTTGAAACAGAAATCGACCCTTTATGAGCTTCCACAATTGTTTTCGCAATGGCTAACCCCAACCCTGTTCCACCTGTATCCCTACTCCGCGCTTTATCAACTCGATAAAATCGATCAAACACTTTTGCTTGTTCAGCTTCAGAAATCCCTTGTCCAAAATCCTCAATTGTCACAATCGCCTCATATCCATTTCCCTGAATGCCCACGCTAATCTCATCATCACTGTATTTCAACGCATTCGCTATTAAAATATACACAACCTGTTTGATTTGGTCCTCATTTCCTTCTATCCAAACACTATCTTGTTTCGTGATCAGAGTAATTGTCCGATCATATGCACCTGTAAAAGCTGAGATACAAGTTTCACACAGCTTCACTAGATTAATTGATGTATCAGTTTCCGCTTTCTTACTCTTTGCCAAAAGAAGCATTTGTTCAACTAACTTTTGCATCCGATCCGCTTCAGAGTCAATTGCATCAACCGCTTCTTGAAAGACTTCCGGGCGATCTTTTCCTCGCCTTTCTAAAAGCTGGGCATAACTTTTTACAATCGCGATTGGAGTCTTTAATTCATGTGAAGCATCTGAAACAAATTGTTCCTGTTTCTGAAAATTGTCTTTTAGGTGATCAATCATATCATTAAATGTTACTTCCATTTGATATAATTCATCCTTTGAACGCCCGTTTAATTCAATTTTCTTCCAGTTATCCTTTATTTTGTTCTCTTTCATTGTCTGAATTAAAGCATGTATCGGTTTCAATAAAAACCCACTTAAAAATCTTCCTGCAATAACCGTTGGAACGAGCATAATAATGGAAGCGATGATAACCACATACAATAACACCTTCATTGTTTTATGCAATTCGATTAAATGTTTCGATACTTGCAGTGTTACAATGGTGCCATCACTCCAAATAATGGGTTGAGCTACAACAGCTATACTGACACCAGATTTTTGCTTGGTCACCTTTTTATATTGCGTAGAGGAAAACTCACTTGGAAGATCACGAAATTCACTTTGCTTTGTCAACGTGTTAAGAGCTGTTCCATTCTGGCTAATCACGCGGATCATGCCTTCTGTCGGCAAATACGCTTCTAACAATTCCTTGCTAGGGATCTCCGGATTTTCGTTTAGTGTTCTAACAATTGTCGATGTTTGCGTTTCTAATTCCTTTAATTCACTATCAACGGATAATTTATAGAACAAATAATAGACAGATGTATTAATTAGCAGGATTAAAATTAACATAAAAATACTAGTAAACAACTGAATTTTTGTACGTAGTTTCATTATTTTGCATCCTTCATCATATACCCTACTCCACGTACTGTTTGAATATACTTTTTATCAAAGCCATTATCCACCTTCTGCCTAAGGTAACGGATATACACATCTACCACATTTGTATCGCCAAAATAATCATATCCCCACACATTTTCGATTAATTGTTCTCTCGTTAATACAATATTTTTGTTTTTTAACAAATATACGAGTAAATCGTATTCCCGAGGGGTTAGTTCAATCGGTGTTTCGTTTCGGTTTACCTGTCTAGTTTGTAAATCAATATGTAAACCATCCAATTCAAGCACTTTTGTTTGTTGCACATTCACAGTCTGTTTACGTAAATGTACCCGAATACGTGCCAATAGTTCTTCGATTTGGAATGGTTTTGTCACATAATCATTAGCACCCAAATCCAACCCGCTTACTTTGTCATGAACCTGGTCCCGAGCAGTTAATAAAATAATCGGTGTATGCTGATCTCCCCGGCGGATTCGGCGTAAAACTTCCAATCCACTCAACTCCGGAAGCATGATATCGAGTAAAACCAAATCCCATTGTTCCTCTTCCATTAACTTGAGTGCATCTTTTCCATTATCGGCAATCTTTGTTTGGTAATTTTCATAAGTTAGTTCCAGTTGTAAGACACGACTTAGCTTCTTTTCATCTTCTACAATTAAAATAGCTGGTTTAACCATTTTATTCACTCACTTATTTTATATATTTCTTTATAATGTACTACATATCACGACTTTGTAAAAGCACACAACACACCGGATATCTTATCGATCCTAGATCATTGACATTGTGACACCCTGTCATTTATAATAACACCATTCTCTTTTAAAATGACACGTTGTCACTACGAGGAACGGGAGTAAAAAAATGCCTAAATTAACTTTTTATAATTTACCGGTGGATAAACAACAAACATTAATTCATGCAGCTAAAAAGGAATTTTCACGAGTTTCATTATATGAAGCATCAATTGCAAATATCGTAAAGACTGCTGGAATTCCACGTGGGAGCTTTTATCAATATTTTAAAGATAAAGAGGATGCATTTTATTTTCTACTCAATGAACATGTTAAAAACAGAAAAAGGGAATTTATTTCGGGTTTAAAGAAATATAATGGGGATATATTTGCTACGGTAGATGAAACGTATCGTTCTATGCTGGGGAATTGCCGCTGCCAGGAAAATCGAGATTTTTTTAGGAATGCCTTTTTAAATATGAATCATAAAATAGAAAATACATTTACCAAAGATTTAACGGCAGAAAGATGGAATCAGTTTACAGAAGTCCGTCATTTAATAAATACACAAAAATTAAATGTTTGTGAAGAACATGATCTATTTCATATTTTACAAATAATTATCGCCGTTACATTTCATTGCCTTGTACGCAGCTTCGAGAAGGAATTAACAATTGATGAATCAATAAACAGTTTTTCCAATGAATTAAATTTGCTAAAAAAAGGACTTTGTCGATAGAATAAGTGCCTTTCCATATTTAAAATGAATCATAATTTGAATTTTTCAAAACATATTTTTTGCAAACCGCCAACCAAAAATAGATAATATAAAAGATGATACGTCATTAACCCAATTTTAACTTCCAAAAACACGCGCAGGAACTATCATACATTCTTATTCTTTTCGATTAAGGTCTTTAAATCCTATAAAAAGTTGATAATGAGGAGTGATGTCATGTTAGCACTAGACCATATCGTGATAGCAGGAAATAACGCTGAACGGGCAAGTGCACAATATGGAAATAAATTTACCATAAAAGCGGTCAAAGGCGGCGAACACGAAGAGTGGGGAACATATAATTACTTATCCTACTTTTCAAACGATAGCTACCTGGAATGGTTAGGGGTCTCTGATAGGATGAAAGCAGAAAGTGCTGTTAATCCCCTAATTAAGCATTTGGTCTATGTTATCGAAAACGACATGACTGGGCCTTTTCAATTTGCTCTAAGAACGAACCAGATGGATAATTATATCGCTCACTTTAAAGCACACAACATTCCTTATAAAGGTCCATTTGCCGGTCAACGTGAAAGACCTGACGGCTCCGTTTTGAAATGGCGGATGCTATTTCCAGAATACAATCACACAAAAGAACTACTGCCATTTTTAATCGAATGGGAAAACCCTAAAGATGCCTATCCAGACACAAGTCTACTAAATATCCAAACGATCACTAAGATTGACCTTAGTGGAATAGATAAGGACACATTCGCACATATCTACCAGCTAAAACCGAAGAAACTTGTTAAAAACCAGTTAACCTTACAAAATAGTAAAATACTTTTTAAAGAAAATGGTAAATTAGAATTTAGTTTAGTTTAACGGGAAAGAGGAGATGAGATAACTCCTCTTTCCTTCAATAGATCGCCATAGCCTGTTAGGCAAAAAAATAATCACCTTCAATAGGAAGGTGATTATTTTTAATTATCCAAGCTGTTCGTGCAAAAACGCTGTAACTGACTCTGGTGTCTTGGTGTATGCACTATGTTGATGTGCTAGTTTTTCGCCATTTTGGAAAATCAAAATGCTTGGTATCCCCATCACTTCATATTTTTCAGCGATGCCTTTTACCTCGTCACTATTTATTTCATACCAATCATAATTATTAAACTCATCCATTACATCACCAATAAACATGTTCATTCGCTTACAGTCCGGGCACCAATCAGCAAAGAATTTAATAATGACAGGCTTTTCACTCTGAATAATTTCATTAAACTTTTCTTCTGTTTTTATTTGTTCCATCCTATCACCCCTTAGGTATGCTACTTCTATTGTATCGATTATAAGCTGGAATGTCTTATAGTTTGCTTCAATCCGTATATTCCACCCGGCCAAGAATGTATGCGACAAACAACCCAATCGCAAATGCTCCAATGCTTAGAAATAACAGTGACGTTGTTGTTGGCCACCCTGGAAAAACAACAGCAATAGAACCAATCACCAATCCGATTACCAAAGCAAACGTACCAATTCGATAGTTGCTTAGAAAGAAGTTAATGATTTTACTCATGACGACGATTCCGATCAAAATCCCCACACCTGTTACAGCAAGGATATCAAGTCGTAAATTACTAATCGCTCCAATAATTGTTGGATATACACCAATTAACAAAAGCATAAATGAGCCACTAATCCCTGGTAAAATCATCGCGCTACTAGCAATGAATCCGGAAAAAAATAACAAGATATAGGTGGACATCGTAATATCTTTTATTACTGCAGGTTCATCTGGTTGTAAAAATACCATAGAACCTATAAGTATGGCACCGATGACCAATAGCACAAAATGTTTCGTATGAAAAGTACTTTTAGCATCCGCTTGATGAAATAAGTATGGCAAAATCCCAATGATCAGGCCTAAAAAGAAAAATTGTGTTGGCCCTGCATAATGTTCAAATAGCCATTCAATGAGCCGGCTTAATAATAAAATTGCTGTCCCGACCCCAATCGCAAGCGGGATTAAAAAGCCGAGTTGCTTTTTCCAATCCTTACTGAAGATCCCATTTATAGCTGCGATTAGCCGATCGTAGATGCCGAGCAAAACAGCGATTGTTCCCCCACTGACCCCAGGAATCACATCGCTTGCGCCCATCAGCATGCCGCGGTAAATATTTTTCCATTCCATTTAGTTAACCCCTCATCCATTTTCTATTACACATAACGTTATCATACCAAAAAATACTTGAATTTTATATATGAAGTTTTATAATGAATGTATGCTACCTTGTAACGCAAGGTAGCATTCTTATTGGTTGGTATCTTGTAAGGCAAGGTAGGTGCAAAAATTTGACGCTAAGAAGTCAGTTACTAAAAGGGATTCTAGAAGGCTGTATTCTATCTATTATTAAACAACAACCAACATACGGATATGAGCTTTCAGTTAGATTGCAGGAATTTGGTCTAGCTGATGTTAGTGAAGGTTCTATTTATCCCATCCTGCTTCGACTACAAAAGGAAAAATTGATTGAAGGTGTGATGAAAAAGTCAGAATCGGGACCTAAACGGAAATATTATCATTTAACACCAGACGGGGAACAGGCTTTAATCGAATTTATTCATCATTGGGAGACAATTAAACACCCTGTAGACCAAATCATTGAAAAAGGGGGGACATGATATGAACTTCAAGGAACTCATTGCGCTAAATAATGAGAAACGTGAACAATTAAATGAAGAAAACCTTGCTTATTATGAGGATATGCTTGTTTATATCAGGCTTAATTTCAACAAGTCGGAACAGCAAACGGAAGAAACTTTATTGGAGCTTCTTGAACACGTTTTGCAAGCCCAGTCAGAAGGCCGATCTGCGAAAGAGGTGTTTGGTGATGATCCAAAAGCATATTGTCAGGAATTAATCGGGGAGATGCCAAAAGAACAGATGAAGCAGCAAATCCCTTTTATTGTTCATCTTGTATTACAATTTCTCGGGATTATTAGCCTTGTAACAGGTGTTGTGCGACCTGGACTTTATTATTTATTCGATTTAGGCACAAATACGGTATCTATATCACTTGGCAAAGGGCTGATGTCCATTTTATTTTATCTCCTGCTCCTCTTTAGCTTTATTCTTATTATATTTATATGGATTAAACACTCATCCTTTAAAGAGAAGCAACCGAAAAAGTGGGTAGAATTTATCCAGCTTTGGGTAGTTGGCGTGATTCATATTGGTCTGTTTATTTTCGTACCAAAAGTAATTCCAGATTTCGGCACTGTCCTGACAATACCTGCACTCTGGTTTGCCGTTATTGGTGGAGTACTTTATCTTGTGTCTTATTTGTTTAAGAGAAATTGGTAGCTCATCGAAATTCCCTTTTCTGTTCATGGAAAGACCCAATAAGGTTTTTAGCAAAAGGTGAAGAGAATAAAAAAGTTGTATTTTTTGATTTAATTGCATATAATAAAAATAGAAGATAATAATAAAATGAGTCGTAAGTTTCAACCTACGACTCTAGACAGTTACCACAGGGTGTGGCGACTTTGCAAATGTTAGGTGTAAAAGTAATTACCCGTCTATTCGAGGTCAACAGGGTGATTACTTTTTTTCACGGCTGCTCACAATCAATACTGCAAGAGTTGCAAACAATCATCAACTCTAGTGATAACCAGTTTTTTTATTTTCAACTGATCAAAGCGCTATATTCTTCTCCGTATATAGAGGATAACTTTTTATCCTAATTTCACCATTAATTACCTTATCTAAATGCCACCACCACTCTGTATCTGGTTCCTTAGAGGTTGAAAAGTCATATATATTGTTAATGTGCTCATAGATATTTTGGATATTTTGAATTACCTCTAAATCAAAATATAATAATCTTAATTGTTCATTTTCGTCCATATTAGATATTTCCTTTTCAAGAGCACTTCTAAGATGCAGCATTTCCATTGTTTCGAATGGGCTTACCGTTAAATCCCTAATTTCTCTGCCATAGCGTTCGATTTTATTCATATAAGAAGTCATTGATTAAAAACCTCCTTCATTTGGCACAGATAGATAAAGCCTTTATGCTTGGTTAAATATTCCTCATATGGGACTACATCAATAATGAATGCTGTCTCAATAAAATGATCTTCACCTACGATAACAATCCACTTGGTTTCTCTTTCACCAAATACAAAATAATTTTGTCTAAATCCTTTTTGGTAGTATATTTAATATTTTTTTCTTAAAGAATAGATCATCCAAGGGACATCCTCCTATTCTTACATTTAAGTTAATCATACTGATAAATATCTTTAGCCGCAATACAAAACTTGTTACATTTAACTAAATCGAATAAACAGATAGCTAGATATAAACACCACATTATATGCCAATCCACTAATCATCCTGGTAAGGTCTTTTCTCAACCATCACCAATATAAATGTCGCAATCGGTCCAAGAAACAAGGAGACAAGAAACCAGTTTAAGCCACTTCTATTCTTTCCCTGGGCCAGACCTGCATTGATCAATGATAACGTACCCCATCCAACAAAATATTCTTCGTTCATCAAACCAACTCCTTATTGCTAGCCTATTTCTCCACAAACTTTAGTCGAGGCATCCACTGTGACATATGCTCTCTTATCTCCTGATACTGTTTCTTCGCATCTTTCAATTCCTCATTTGTAAGCTGATACATAGGCACAACCCGATAATCCGTTTCGTTGTGAAATTTAACGAATGTCGGCATGAACTTCGGATCGGTTACTTCTGTGTTCTTTTCCCCATCCACACTCGTAATCTGTTTAATCGTAAGCTGCAAAATACCACCAATCCGATTGTATCGTTCATCCTGTCCAGATAAAAAATTACCTAGTGAATATGCGACAAGCGTTTTGTTACCTTTTTTCCCCTCAACCCATTTAAGCGGCTGCAAGACATGTGGATGATGACCAATAACTATATCTACACCATTATCAGCAGCAAATTGCGCAAGGTCCTTTTGCTTATCATTCGGCAAGCGTTCATATTCATTTCCAAAATGAAGGCTGAGTACCGTCACATCGGCTTGTTTTTTCGCCTTGTTAATTGCACTAGCCATTTCCTCTTTATCGATTAGATTGACCAAATAATCTTTCCCATTTGGAACTGGAATCCCGTTTGTTCCATATGTATAAGCAAGAAAGGCTACAGATATCCCCTCATCTGTTTGATAGACTCGTATATCCTTACTATCCTTTTTATCTTTATATGCACCAGTGTACATCATGTCGATAGTTTCCCAATTTCGTATTGCTTGTTGTATTGCTTCCTCACCACGGTCCAATGTATGGTTATTCGCAATCGATACCACATCGACTCCAACCTCTTTTAATGCATCGCCAACCTCAATCGGACTATTAAATGCGGGATAAGAAGACAAGCCAATCTCCTCACCGCCGATCATCGTTTCCTGATTAGCTACGGTAATTGTAGTGTCATTTAAAAAAGGTCTAACTTTATCTAGCATTGGTAGAAAATCATACCCATCTCCAACTACTGCATCATTGTATACGCGATCATGAATAAGTATGTCACCAATCGCTGAAAGTGTAATTTGTTTCACCGTTTCCTTTGGCTCAAGTTTTGTTACCTCTTTTTCACGATGCTTTTCCATTTTTGTATCTACATTTTTATCACTAGCACATGCAGCTAAAAAAATAAATACTAGAATTAGGACGGTTCGTTTTCGCATTTTCATTCGTAATTCCCCTAGGTCTTTTTCTCCATCTTAACACGTGAATAATATATCTTGAATACGTCTTATTTAATTCCTCAATCACTTATTCTAGTACTAAACGATTATGTTTTAGATTATAGAAATCGGGAATGCATTTAATAGAATCACGATAATTTTTAGGAAAGGATCATTCAATTATGCGAAATACACAGTATCAACCAACTAAAAACAAACAACTTTCCGACGCGCAAGAGGTACGTTACGCAAAAGAGTTTAAGCAAGCCGATATTGCTGGTAACTACCGGAATCCTAGGGTAAGAGAAGCCAAGCAAGAAAACCCTGATTTGATAAAATAAAATCTCAAGGCATGGCAAATACTTAACTTCCATGGCTGTAATTATAATGAATCACCCTGCTACAAAGTAGGGTGTATTTTTATGTCAGTTTAAATGGGTGAAACCTTCAGGATATGTTATCGTATATACTAATAGAGAAAATGAAATGGAGGCAAGAAAATATGTCAGAACCAGCAATGCAGTTACTTGACGTTAATAAAACGATCGGTAACAAACAAATTATTAAAGGATTATCGTTTTCTATTAATCCTGGCGAAGTATTTGGATTTATCGGTCCTAATGGTGCTGGTAAAACAACTACCATTCGGATGATGGTCGGATTAATGAACATTACTAGCGGTGATATTCGGATTTTGGGAAAAAGCATTAAAACCGATTATAAGCAAGCTGCTCGCGAAATCGGGGCAATTGTTGAAAACCCCGAAATGTATCCGTTTATGAGTGGTATCCAAAATTTAAACCATTACGCGCGAATGAATCCTGGAGTGACCAAAGAACGAATAAATGAGGTCATCCAACTCGTCGGGCTAGAAAAGGCAATTAAATACAAAGTTGATAAATATTCATTAGGAATGCGCCAACGCCTAGGAATTGCCCAAGCCTTATTGCATAAACCATCAATACTAATACTTGATGAACCTACCAATGGATTGGATCCCGCTGGTATTAGAGAGATTCGTACATATATTAGAAAGTTAGCTGAGCAAGACCATGTTGCGGTGATCATCTCCAGCCACCTTTTATCAGAAGTTGAACTAATGTGTGATCGCATAGGTATTATCAAAAATGGTGAATTAATTACGACACAGGATTTGCATGCAATCCCTAACGAAAAGCAGGAAATTCAAGTACATATGGAAGTAACCCCTGCAGAAAAGGCAAAAGAGCTATTAAAATTGGAACATAATATCGATGCAACAATCAAAGACAGTGTACTTCTATTTCAGAGCGAGAAAGAACACGTTCCAAAGCTAATTCAAACATTGGTAAACAAGGATATTGCTGTCTATCAGGTCAGTGCTGCCGAAGCATCGCTGGAAGACAAATTTTTTGATTTGATTGGAGAGAATACAATTGAGTAATTTTTTCAAGCTGCTTTACAATGAGCAAATAAAAATCTACATCCGAAAATCAACTTGGGTCATGTATCTTCTCCTGGCCGCAATTATTCTCGGGATAGGACTTATGACAAACTCGTTTGGTAATCTTAACGATGAATACCAAGGCGATGACTGGCGTGAAGTACTACAAGAAGAAAATGCTTCACTAACTGAAGAAATGGAAAAAGAAGAGGCAATGAGTGGGTTTAACTCCACTGAAATTGCTAAAAATAATTATTACTTGGAACATGATATTCAACCATCGAAATACGATGCATGGCAATTTGTTATGGAAAATCAAATGTTATTATCGCTAGTTACGTTGTTTACCATCATTGTTGCGGCAGGAATTATTGCCAATGAATTTAAATGGGGAACAATAAAGTTACTACTGATTAGACCAATATCGCGTACTAAAATTTTACTTTCTAAATATATATCAGTCTTGTTATTCGCATTTTTAACACTATTAACTGTTTTAGTATTTTCATGGATTGTCGGCGCTATTCTTTTCGGTGTAAATGGAATGGATCCACACATTGTCCAAAATAAAATGAGTGGTAGTGGATTTGAATATATCTCAGTTATGGAAAGAATTGCAGAAGGATACGGCTATCAACTAGTAACACTGTTAATGATGGCAACATTTGCATTTATGATATCGTCTATCTTCCGCCAAAGCTCACTTGCAATCGGCTTAGCAATCTTCCTTATGTTTGCAGGTAGTTCCATTGTTGGTTTCTTTGCAGATAAGGCTTTTGCAAAATACATTTTATTTGCCAACACAAATTTACAGCAATATGCATATGGTGAACCATTATTAGAAGGGATGTCACTAGGTTTTTCAATTACTGTACTCGCCGTATATTATGTGATTTTCTTAGCTGTCACGTGGTTATTCTTTACCAAACGAGATGTTGCCGGTCACTAGAATTTTTGCATTGTAAATGAGAAAAGCCTATGTTATAACTATAAAGGTAATTATTTTATAACAATAATTTGAGCCCTTATTAAACCGAGGTGTTACAAATGAAACGGTATTTATCTACAATGTTTCTTATTCTTAGTGCTATAATATTAATTGTTGGCTTGCGATTTGATAAACAGTGGAGTGGTATTGCCTCTTGGGGACTATCATTCATCAGTCTCATTTTCGCAGCCTATTTCACAAAGTATATTCCAAATGAAAAAAAAAGGAAAAGGCCATAATTAACGGACAAAAGCTGTTTGCATAAACGTGCGAACAGCTTTTTTTGTATCCAATAAAAAACCGGAAAAAGCATTCTTCCATGCCTTTTCCGGTAAATATTATCTTATACTGATCGTTTTGCCGCTTTTTCGCGTTCGTTTTTATTTAGAATTTTTTTCCGTAAACGAACCGATTCTGGTGTTACTTCACAATATTCATCATCACCTAAATACTCGATTGCTTCTTCAAGTGACATACTTCTTGTTTTTCTAATTGTTGCTGTTTGGTCTTTCGTCGCTGATCGTACGTTTGTTAAATGTTTTTCCCTAGTAATATTGACAGTAATATCATTTTCACGATTATGCTCGCCAACAATCATGCCAGAATAAACTTCTGTACCAGGTTCGATAAATATGACTCCACGGTCCTCTAGTTGCATAATACCATATGTGGATGCTTTTCCATTTTCCAATGCAACAAGAACTCCCTCGCGGCGGCCACCAACATGACCTTTGAAAAATGGCTCATATGAATCAAATGTATGGTTCAGGATTCCATATCCGCGTGTTTGGGACATAAATTCAGTTGTATATCCTAGTAATCCACGTGATGGTACCTTGAATTCGATGCGAACCTGTCCGTTTCCATGATTAATCATGTCGATCATTTCACCTTTTCGCTCTCCTAATGATTCCATAACCCCACCAGTATATTCTTCAGGAATATCAACCTGTACACGCTCAACCGGTTCACACTGTTGACCATCGATTTCTTTAATAATAACTTTTGGTTTTGATAGTTGTAATTCATAACCTTCACGACGCATATTTTCAATCAAAATAGACAAGTGTAATTCACCCCGTCCAGATACTGTCCATGCGTCAGGTGATTCAGTTGGTTCAACCCGTAAACTCACATCGGTTTCTAACTGTTTCATTAACCGTTCTTCAATTCTTCTTGACGTAATATATTTACCTTCTTTTCCAGCAAATGGACTATTATTTACAAGGAAAGTCATTTGTAATGTTGGTTCATCAATCCGAAGTATAGGCAATGCTTCTGGATGGTCTTGTGGACATATCGTTTCTCCCACATTAATATCATCCATTCCAGCAATCGCAATAATGTCTCCAGCTTTAGCTTCTTGAATTTCAATCCGCTTCAACCCAATAAAACCAAATAATTTACTTATTCGGAATGATTTATTTGTCCCATCCTTTTTCATAACTACTACGTTTTGTCCGACACTTATTTTGCCGCGAAAAACACGTCCAACTCCAATTCGACCAACATAATCATTGTAATCGAGCAATGTTACTTGGAATTGCAAAGGCTCATCAGCTGAGTCCACAGGTGCAGGAATATGTTCCATAATCGTTTTAAAAACAGGTTCCATTGTTTCCTGTTGGTCATCTGGTTCTTCGCCTGATGTTCCATTTAATGCTGATGCATACACAACTGGGAATTCCAATTGTTCATCATCTGCACCTAATTCGATAAATAAATCCAACACTTCATCAATAACCTCATTTGGACGAGCATTTGGGCGATCGATTTTATTTAAAACAACTACTGGTGTTAATTTTTGTTCCAATGCTTTCTTCAACACAAAACGAGTTTGCGGCATACAGCCTTCATATGCATCAACAACTAAAAGTACACCATCAACCATTTTCATGATACGTTCGACTTCACCACCAAAGTCGGCGTGACCTGGTGTATCTAAAATATTGATGGACGTATCTTTATATTTAATAGCAGTATTCTTTGACAAAATGGTAATACCACGTTCACGCTCAATATCATTTGAATCCATAGCACGTTCATCCACATGCTCATTTTCACGAAAAGTACCCGAGTATTTCAATAATTGATCCACAAGTGTTGTTTTACCATGGTCAACGTGGGCGATAATCGCGATATTCCGAATATCTTCTCTTAATTGCATAAAAAGTACGCTCCTCTTTCGTTACGAATAAAGTAAAACTACATGTAATGGGTACCCCCCATTACTATTAGTTAAACGAATCGGACCTTGATTAGGCAGTTAAGCTTTTAAATTATATGACGATATCTTAACTGCGTATTAAGGTGAGATAACTCAAACCATACTATTATATCACATAATTCTACATTATAAAAACTTATTTTTTGCATTTTACACTATTCGGTAAACCAAAGGGTAAACATAGCCCCGCCTAATTCCGATTTCCCTACTGTAATTTTACCGCCAGATTGTTCAACAATTGCCCGTGCAATCGCTAATCCTAATCCAGTTTCCCCATTCTTACCTTTCACAAACCGGTGAAAAATATGTGGAATTAATTCTTCTGGAATCCCGTTACCATCATCTTCAACGGTGATCATGATTTTTTTATCTTGTTTTTTTGCATTTATATTTACTTGATTTGTTGCATGACGGATTCCGTTAAATGTTATATTTAACAACGCTCTTAACAGTTTTTCCTGATCAGCAACAAGTGTCACGCTAGGTTCCACGTTATGTTTTATCATTATCCCTTGCTCATTAACAACCGGCAATGCACGATCCATCACTTGATCAACTAAATCCGAAATATCGATTCTTTCTGGCTGATAAACGGTCTGTTCACTATCTAATTTCGCCAGTAAAATCATTTCATTGATAATTTTTTTCAGCCGTTTCACTTCTGTCACCATAACTTCTAAACCTTTTTCCTCATCCGTTTCATCAAAAATACGGTCGCGAATCCCTTCTGCATATCCCTGGATTGTCATTAGTGGAGTCTTTAATTCATGGCTTGCATTTTGGAAGAAGGCCTGCTGTGACTTCATGTACCGCTGAAGCTCATCTGCCATATCAAACACACTTTGCTCTACTTCTTTAATTTCTCCTGTTGCTTGAATTCGCTCGATCTGATCAAATTGCCTTTTCTCAACCTTTTTTAATTGCCATTTTAATTTTGATAAGGGGGTAACTAACTTATTGGTAAGAAAATAACTCAATATAATCGCTGCAATAGCCCCGATAAGAAAGACAATTAATAACCGTTGAAAATAATCGTGCTGCACCACTTGTAAATCTTTTAATGGAGTTAATAAAATCAGCTCCAGTCCTGTACTTTTGGGATAAAACAAAATTCTCGAGGTTACATACTTGTCATTACCATATTCCCATAGTTCCTCACTTTGATCAGCAAAATCATTATTTGCAAAAAAACCATTTTCAACCCGTTTGGACATAGTTGAATCCAAGACTCTATTCTGTTTTCGGTCATACATAAATAGTTGCAAATCCCTGTCTTGTAGGAAGTCACCAAATTGCTGAATATTTTGTTGTGCGCCATATTCCTCGTTTAGAATACTGACAAGGATTTCTCCCTTTTGCTTTAACTGCCGCTGCTCATCTTGAACCAATAGATCGAGTATTAAGGAGTAAATCACAAACCCTGTGACAGCCAAAATAACAAGTAATAATGTAGTAAATGCAGCGTTTAACTGATGTTGAAGTTTCATACCTATTCCTCTTCAGAACGTAGACGATACCCATAACCCCAAACCGTTTCCAATTGGATACCATCCAGTTTTTTACGAATTCGCTTTACCAAATCATCGACCGCCCGATCACTGCCAAAGTAGTCCTCTCCCCATACACTTACCAATAATTCTTCCCGGGAAAAAGCCCTGTTTACATTCTCAGCTAGCAATAAAATCAGGTCATATTCCTTTGTAGTTATTTCCTGTTCTTGTCCATTCCAAAAAACACGTCGATCATTCTTATATATTAATAAATTTTCTACTTTTACTTTTTCCTGTGTTGGTTGATTTGTTTCCAATGTTAACTTTGTCCGCTTTAATAAACGTTTCACACGTGCAATTAACTCACGCGGACTAAACGGTTTCGTTAAATAATCATCACTTCCAAGCTCTAGCCCAAGAATTTTATCAATTTCTTCATCCTTTGCCGAAATAATGATAATCGGGACTTCGCTCTCTTGACGGATTTTTTTACAAAAGTCATACCCATCCATCCCAGGCAGCATGATGTCTAAGATCCACAAATCTGGGGGCTGTGTTTGCCATAATTCAAAAGCATCCTCAGCAGAGTCTTGTACCGTTACCATAAACCCCTCTTTGTTCAAGTAAGCAGATACGATGTTTTGGATATTTATATCATCTTCCACAACACCAATATGATAATTCATTTGGAAGCCCCCTTAAACAGCATTTTTGATATACTTTTATTTTTACACAAAACAGGGAATAAGAACAATGAAAAGAGAATTCCATACTTTTTCTACATTTATTCTAAATTCCTTCCAAACCAACTATGTACAATAATCATTGTAATATTAATTATTCAAGAAGGTGATTTAAATGGAACGTCATAATCAAGATGAACAACAAAATAGTCAACAGCCAACTAATGAAATGGAGGAGGCAAATCAAGCACAGCAGGACCAAAATCACTACCATGCAGAGAAGGACCCTGGCCTAACCAAGCCTTCAAAAGGGAATAAAGTGAATAACAAGCCAAAATCTAAATCCCATCCATTATTAAGTGGAGTAATTGGCGGAATTATTTCCGCAGTTATTGTTGCTGCGTTATTCACTACTAATATGATTCCAATTAATTCTTCTAGTAACACCGGTAACAATGAGTCAAGCTCAAGCAGTGATAATCAAGCTCAACCGGCAATTTCTAATACGATTGCTTCTGATGATACTAATATTGCTTCAAATATAGATGAAACTTCCCAAGCTGTAGTTGGTATTATCAATAAGCAACAACAAAGTGTTTGGTCACCTAGTCAAGAAGTTGGATCAGGCTCAGGAATTATCTACAAAAAAGATGACGGAAAGGCGTATGTCGTGACGAATAATCACGTTGTCGATGGTGCTGAAGAAGTTGATGTAGTTCTTAATAATGAGGAGCATATAAAAGCCAAGGTATTAGGAGCTGACTCTCTAACAGATTTGGCAGTTTTACAAATCGACGGTAGTAAGATTAAAACAGTAGCAAAACTAGGACCCTCTGATGATTTACAAATTGGTGATACCGTTATAGCGATTGGTAATCCTTTAGGCATGAAGTTTTCCGGATCCGTCACGAAAGGAATCATCAGTGGTCTGCAACGCAACATTGAAATTGATACAAACGGTGATCGCCAACCAGACTGGATTACCGAAGTTATTCAAACAGACGCAGCAATTAACCCAGGAAACAGTGGTGGTGCTTTAGTTAACGAAAATGGTGAAGTGATTGGAATTAATTCGATGAAAATTGCCCAAGAAGCGGTAGAAGGAATAGGATTTGCCATTCCAATTGATTCAGCAATTCCTATTATGGAACAACTCGAAAAAGATGGCGAAATAGCACGTCCATTTATCGGTATTAGCACGGCATCGATCGATCAAGTTCCAACGCAATATCGTCAAAATATAAAGCTTCCAGAAAAAGTTGACGGTGGTATGGTAATTGCAAACGTTGAAGCAGGATCGCCCGCAGACAAGGCAGGACTACAGCAGTTTGACGTTATAACAAAAATTAATGATAAGAAAATAACTTCTTTATTAGATTTACGAAAATACATGTATTCCGAAACAAATATTGGTGACAAAATCAACCTAGAAATTTACCGAAACGGCAAGCAAAAGACTATTCAATTAACGCTTATCGAGAGAGAGACAAAATAATAAGCAACCTTGAGAAGACTTCGGCAACGCCTTATCCATTGAGCAGGTGCCGGAGTCTTTCTTATTCATTCTTGCTTAACTTAAAAAGAAGGGGAATCTCCTTCTTTTTTTGTAATTAATCGATATAATAATTGTAATGTGTACTTTCGTCAACCAATATATTTTTATATACGGAATTCATCTTTTATAAAGGATTTTTGAAAAGTTTGTCGAAAGTATACTAAACTAGAAGAACAATACCATGCAAAAGGAAGTGATGTAATGCAATGTTCTAATTGTGGACAGCAAACAGAGGAAGGGAAATTTTGCACAAATTGTGGTGCTCAATTGCCTAATGATGAATATGCAGCAGCTGCTGATCCAACAATCAACACCAATGATGTTCACCCACAAAGCCAAGAAAAGTATCAAGAACAAACAAGTTACCAATCAAATGAAGCAGTAGATAAACTCAAGACTGCTGGAGCAAATTTCGGTCACTTTTTTGTAACACTCGTCAAAAGTCCAAGTGAGGCAAAAAAGGCAAATAGCAACGATTTGATTTCAAGTATAGCAACCATTGTGATATTTTCATTATTAATTGCTTTAGGCTATCATTTATCCATAAGTACCATTCCAACAGGGTTTTTCGGCGGGCCATCAATATCATTTTTTGACAGTTTTGTTTTGCCCCTAATTGAATTCATCATTTTATTTGTGCTTGTTGCTGCATTAACATTTGCTGGGGTGAAATTCGCTGCACAGGCTTTAACTTTTACGGATGTATTAGCAAAATATGGGGCTTATTTAATTCCATTTTTACTATTATTCGCAGTTGGCTTTTTATTTGCTTTAGTCGATCTCACATCCCTTTCAGCACTATTTATTCTAATTAGCGTATTAGGTACTCTGTTAATTGCTCCTACACTAATTTTGCTGGAACAACCAGCTGTTGGATTTGATCGGATTTACGTTTTGCTAGGCATTTACTTTATTTCATTACTTGTATTCGGATTTTTTATCCAATCTTTCATTGAATCAATACTTAGTACATTATTAGGTGGAATGTTTGGTGGGTATTAGGTTGGAAAAGATAATAAAGGGCTCTTACCGTTTTTTGGGTAAGAACCCTTTTGCTTTTTACCCGAAGAAAAAGTCAAAAATATTACTTCCTGCTGAACTTTGTTTATTATAAAATTCCGAGTATCCGCAGTTTTTACAGTAAACAACAATGAACTGGTTATTTTGTACATCAAACATCTTTGATAATCCCGTGCCAGTCATCGCGACTTCCTTTTTATCTGCATCCGTACTGCCGCATTTGATACATCCTTTATTTTCCTCCATTGTATCCACTCTCCTTTCTATGTAATACGAAATAATCACTCATTCGGTTTCATTCTTATTACGATTTTTTCCTCCATAAAAATACACAAGTCAGTAGCGGCTCAAACTGACTTGTGTATTTTTCATTCATCAAGTTCTTTCTCATATTTATTATGGTTTGGGGTTACACCGCTGTAGTTACCATCTATATCGGCAGCTAAAAACTCTTCTACGTTTTCTGTGGCACCAATATTCTCATCACTATTCGGATACACGTCATTATAATCTTCTTGGTCGCCATATATATCGGAGGGGGAATCTGAGGTACCATAACGACTTACATCCTGCCAGGCATCTTCTGCATCATAACCTGTTTCAACCTCGTCACCGGCATCATTAGGGTTTATATTCGGACTAAATACTTTTTCTTCCACCGGTCGACTATGCTCGAAAGTATCATTTGACGCATGATCAATACAAACGTCCGTTGTCGGAATTGCCTCTAAGCGTTCAAATGGTATATCTTTACCACATTTAGTGCAGATGCCATATGTCCCTTCCTCAATTGCATGGAGTGCTTCATTTATTTCCTCAAGTTCTTCTTCAGCGTGTTCGTTTAATGCCAAATCCTTCCCTCGTTCAAACAGTGCAGTACCGTGATCTGCTGGATGATTATCATAGTTCGACAACTCCCCGATTGATTCCTGAGAAAATTCATATTGTAAACCGAAATGATCCTGTACATGATCAATCAGTTGATTTTGTCGTTCCACTAATGCCATTTTACATCTATTTAATTGCTCCTTTGTGATCATTCATTAGCCTCCATTCCTTTAAAATGATTGCTAATTATACTATGTGTAGAACAGCAGAGTTGATTCTTTATTTCCCGCGCCAAATCATGTCAATATGAGCAATGATTTACTGGTATTAATTTTGATTCACTTTGTCGTGTTATACATGCTTTTTTTGGGTTTACGATCTAATTTATTAATCGCTTTTCATTCTTTTTCATTTTATTCGTTACTTTTTTGTTACCTTTTATTAGTCATATTTTAAAATTCGTCTGCATATAGTTAAGTAACGGAACGCGTTATTAACTAAATTATAAATTTTCGCCAGACGTTTTAAATTGTCTGGTATTTTTTTGTTCTAAATCGATATTACCGGTCATACCATGTACTAATAAAACGATTGGAGGGTTTAAATTTGGGTGGCAACAAAATAATAAAAAGTGTCAGCTTTAATATTACCAACGAAAACGACAAGAAAATGTTGAAAGCAATTAAACGCAGAAATTTTAGTGGATATGTAAAAAAGTTGTTACTTGCCGACATCGATAAAAAAGAAAAACGCCAATCTGATGAATCAGAAGGCGCTAAGAAAGAGGGAGAATTAACAGCTTCAGAAAAAATGGAAGTTATAAGGGATAAACTTAACCGACCAAAGAATTGACGGCTAAGCCAATACCATAGCCAATAATTACAGATGCAACAAACATAATAATCATCCCTTCAATGTTGTTATTTCTAGCATGTCCTGTTTTGAAAAATTTAATACATGAGAGGGGTAAAAAGTTTATGAATAAAGTACAATCGATCAATTTTAATGATTTTATGAAAGGCGATTGGAAAAAGCCAAGCATTAAACGTTATGCAATTGGCATCGGTGCTGTGGCTTTATTAATTCCAAAAACCGCTTTAGCTTCTACCGCTGATGGGATGTTCGGGAATGTTCACGAAGCTATCATGAATGCTTTCGACGCAGGCGTTGTATTAGTGATTATTTTTGCAGGTGCTGCATGGGGATTAGGACACCGCAGTAAAGCAATCGAAATACTTATAGGCGTTTGTTGTGGATATATCTTGGCACGTCACGCTGTGGATATAAGAGACTTTCTGAAAGGCATATAGGAGGGGTTTACATGAAATTTTTATTCAACGGAAGCGAAATGGTGCTTGCTACGGCAATCGAGGAACCGAAACCATTATTTCAGGAATTTCTAGGAGGTTTGAAAGGTGGCGCAGATTGGGCAACAGATCATGTTGTAGGTGGATTTTTTGAACTTGTTTGGGAAGGAGCAACGGTTATATGGGATTTTTTAATTACCTTCCTTCCTGACATTATGGGTTACGGCACGATGTTAGCCGGGGCTTTGATGATACTGGGCGCGATGACAGGAAAAGGCGGAATGATGAAAGTGTTAGCTATCTATGCGGGGTTTATGATTTTTGGATTATGTATTTTAGGAGGGGCATAATTGAACAAAGACTTCAACAGAGCAATGAAGGCGTTTAGGTTGGCCGGCAAAGAACCAAAGACACCGGAAGAAATTTCCGCTTACCAAGCCGGATTAAAGATAATGGGAAAAATAAAACGAAAAGAAAAACAAGAAGCAAAAAAGGACGTTCGCTTTATTGAGGGTAGCAAATTACCTGCTATTTATAAAGAACCGACAAAAATTAAAGAAAGTCGATTCAAGCGAATCAAAACAATAAAATGGTCTGACTTTTTTCAAGTCGAGCAAAATAAAATAATCGTTTATAGAATCATCCCGCACGCCGATGTCACAGACAATAATAAGCGCCTGTGGAAAGCGATTTATAAAATGTACGAAATGTATGAATCACCAAAGAGCAGATTAGAGCGTGACGGCTTTAAATTTACTTTTCGCGAAAAAGATTATTTTTGGTTCGATGTGCTTTTCAAACAAGAAAACGGACAGAAAAAGATTGAATTCTACATTGCTACAAGCGAATATCAAGCAAAGAAGCTAAAACGGAAAATAGAAAATAAAATAAGCGTCACTTTTAAAGAAGCCGCAATAGAAGATCTGCACATCCCGCATGAAAATACCATAGTACAGGAAATGAAATACTTAAAACACGACATATTCACCCTAAACACCAATACATCCGATACAAAAACCCCAATAGCAAACATACTTAATACCCTTGACGAATTAGAAAGCGATGGAGACATAGCGCGTCTAAGTATCTCAAATGAAGCAGAGAATCGCCAGAAATGGATTAAAACCTCACAGTGGGCGTATGAAAAGGCAAGTAAAGGGAAGATACCGCAGCGCGCTAATTTGAATGGAAAACGGACGGTTAATGGCGCTAAAGTCGGGATAGCTGGCGTGATCAATGAAATCAATTCTTTGCTAGTCGATACTTTCCAGGCGTTTAGTAATGTGTTTTTTAAAAGCGACAATGACTTTAAAAAAGAAAAGATTGTTGAGGAACCAAAATTACATGACGAAATACATTCCACACGATTTAGTCATGAGAAAGGCAACCAACCTGTTTTTAAAAGTCGAATTCGTGTTGCTTCGCACTCAAAAGATAGATTAACTAGGGACACTATGAGTGAAACTTTATCATTAAGTCTTGCTGATCTAACTGAATCAAACGAATTACAAGGAGTAAGGATCAAATCTAAAAGAAGTAAGAAAAAAGTAATAAATGAATTAAACTCTTTACGACTATCCAAACAAACCAAAACAGACACCAATCCTAATTTGATCAGTACTGATGAAATGGCAAAACTTGCTTTACAGATGCCTAACAAAGACTTGCAACGCAAATATGCTGATGCGCTATCTGTCAAAAAACGTGTTGAGGTTGAGATACCAAACGCAATGAGAGATAAAAATGGCATCGAATTAGGAGTTGCGGAGGTTAAGGATGAAAAGATACCCGTTTATATGCCTGTTAGCAATGCAGATAACTTTTATAGAGGATATACATTTATAGGCGGGCAGGGTGCAGGTAAAGATACTGCCATTAAAAATTGGGTTGTGGATGCAAATTTAAAGCACAATGTTAGCTTTATCATTCCAGATGCAATTGTAGAGGAAGGTGAACGTGGTATGGCTGACGGCATTAGAGATGCTTTACCGCCTGAAAAGATTATTGACATTGATTTAAATGACGAGGATTATGTTGTGCCAATGGATTTAACGGAAGTAGTAAAAGGTTTAGGGAGAAACGGATCAAGCCGCTTTGCTGATGAAATGATTGACTTTATGCAGATTGAAGGGTTAAGCCGATCAGAGAAATATTTAACAGATGCGGCGAAAGCAAGTGGTGGTAATTTGTATAACATAAAACGTATTATCGAGGATGACAATTTTAGAGCCGAACGCATTGAACAATTAATGAATGATGGTAATGTAAGGCTCGCTAGAGAATTGTTGTCCTGGGGAGATAACGATGAATTGGGTAATAAATGTGATGCAATCATAACTAGGCTTAATCGTTTCTTTGGCAACGAACGGCTATATGACATTTTTGCCCAAGATCCAATACCGGAAGTTGATTTTAAGCGATGGATGCAGGAAGGTAAAGTGGTTATTATACGTGTTCCTAATGGCAGAGGATTAGGAGAACATGCTGTTAAAACTTTAGTGCATTGGATCACTTTAAAAGCGTTCATGACGCGCCTGCTGATGACTAAAGAAGAACAGGAAAATGGTTGCTTTGTGGTATTTAATGAACCGGAACAATACGCAAGTGAAGGATTAACAAAGTTGATGGGTAGAATTGGCACAGAAGGCAGGAAAGAACGATTGGGTGGCATATACGCCTTCCACCATTGGAATAAGCTTCCACAATCATTACAGGAAAATTTACAAGGTGGTGGTGTGCAGCAATTTTTATTTATGAACGATCACACCAAAACATTCGATCTATCCAAACATCGGTTTGAGGATGTTATACCTTTAGAAGAAGCCTATAAAACACCCGCCCACCATGCGATTATTAGCGTTAGAGCAG
Organism: Lentibacillus sp. Marseille-P4043; assembly: GCF_900258515.1. NCBI lineage: Bacteria > Bacillati > Bacillota > Bacilli > Caryophanales > Bacillaceae > Lentibacillus > Lentibacillus sp. Marseille-P4043. The sequence goes on from NZ_LT984884.1 coordinate 320,873, forward strand.
ATGGAGATATACAGCCTGCATTTATCTGTCATATGTCGCCACCTGTTAAATCTGAATATGATAACAGCTTTCTGACAAAACGACATGCACGTATGTTTGGGCGTGAATGGCATGAATTGCAGGAAGCATTATGAAGCCTTGATACACAAGGCTTTTTGTTTTGACTGAAAATAAATTCAATATAATTTACCCCTCCACATAGTAGAGGGGCTTAATCCACATAAACATCCAACACATCATCAAATGCTACTTCCTTACCTTCACGTAACCTAATTTTACGCGTATCGATCATCTGCAGCTTATCTTTCACAGTCAGATAATCCCCATCCGAAAAATACTTAATTTCTACAGTCAGATCATTATGTAATGCACACTGAATTTTATATCCAATCTCTAATTTTTGTTGATCGTCTAAGATCGGCTTTGTTTTCTTCATCATTTCTTTTTGATGCTGTCGAATTCGTGCTTTATGCTCCGGTAGCATCATCCGACTCGATTCCCACATCATGTTACTGCCTGGTGTAAGTTTGTTCATCATTAAGCCCCCATTCTTCTAATTGGTTGTGTGGATAATATATTTTCAACTTTAAATGTCCTCACTTGTTTCTTTGTATAGCAATAGGCAAGTACTGTATCTTCATTTGATCGCAGCACCTTAATTGTGCGCTGTGTGATCTTATTGTTGTGATCAATGTAAATCATTTCTAGTCTTTCTCCAGGTTTTATTGACATATGAAAACCTCCATTTAGAAACGTTTGTTCTTATTATATCACAAAACGCGAACACATATACGGTTAAATTATGGAAAATAAATTTTATTTCGGAAAGATGACACTTTCTGTGGTGCGCAATTCGATTATAGTTATGAGGGGGTTATTATCATGGAAAAGATTATAGATGGTCACTTGATTGGATTCGAATCATTGCAGGAACTGGAGGAATATGAGGATCATATTTGGTTTGGTGGCGCAATGTCTGAGGTGCGATACAATGCATATAAAGATACACCTAGTAAAAAGGAATGTGATCGGATTTGTGAGGATTTGTCTGGGGAAGTGGAAATTATTCTTAAACAATAATAGGTTGCAGAAATTAAATAATATTGTATAATAGTTGCAAAGACATGAAAAGGTGGTTTTTAGATGGAAATAATAATACAAGATGCGCATTCTGGAAAAAAGATGATTAAAAATTTGTTTAAGCAACAAACTCGTGTTCACTTTAATATGGCAGTGAATAAAGGATATGAAATGGCTATACATGCGAAAGAAAACACAAACTTCCTTAATTACTCAAAATCAAGGGGGAAAGATTTACTTTCTTATTTAAAGAATTTTGCTGTAGAGTATTCCATTATAAAATACATAGAAAGTGGTTTACTTCCTTACGATTATGAAATAAAATACAACAAGAATCATTCAGCGCGTTATTTTGTATTATTTGACCAGGAAAGAAAGCTTGAACTTTGTGTTAATCAAGTTAATAGCAAAAACAATATTGGGAGAAAGGCTTTTTACAGAAATAAGCGTATCCAATCTTTTAATTCCTACATAAAATTTGATGACATACAGGAACCTGAAATCATTACCGAACAACCAACTTATTTTGAGCTTAATCACGGGTATCAAACAATGAAACCCCAATTTGTAGTTATTGGAATACCTGGTACAGACGGAAAATGGATTGACAAAGTGGAGATATCAAAAGAATTAACACTAGTTCAAGACACTAATACTATACAGACCAAAACGGAAGAAATTGATTTCGACTTTAACAAGCTACAAGAATACATCGAAAAGAGTGAGGAAAATGTATAAGCAGGATAGTGAAAACAATAACGCTATCTATTTTGGTAATTTCCGATTTAATGGTGAAAAATTAAAATTAGCACGAGAACTACACTGTATGACATTAACTGACCTGTCCAAAAAAATCGGCGTAACTCACCAAATGATTTCAAATTACGAAAATGGTAATAAGACTCCTTCCGAGGAAAGATTAAAAAAAATAGTTGACGTATTTGATTTTCCGAGAAGTTTCTTCTTTTCAAAAACTTTTACTGAAGGAGAAAGAAATAGTCCTAATTTCTTTCGAAAAGGAGCCGCAGTACCGAAAAAATACCAAATACAAGTAGAAGGTTATACAAAAATCTACTCAGGTTTAAGAAAATACTTAGAATCAAAAGTTAATTTACCTCAATTCTCTATGCCAACCTTTAGTCTTGTTCAGGAGGAATTTAGACAAATTGACTTTAGTGAAATAGAGTTATTAGCCGATAGCATGAGGAAATCGTGTGGATTGGGTAACGGGCCAATCGGTAACATGACACTATTATGCGAAAAACTTGGCATTGGTGTTTTTTTTGCAGATTTAGATAACGCCAAAATAGACGCCCACACGGTAATAGTAGACGACAAACCATATATTTTATTGAACAAAGCAAAAAAGTCAAGTGTCCGTCTGCGCTTTAATATAGCTCATGAATTAGGCCATATACTAATGCATTCCTTATATGATGAAAACTCAACTTCCTCTACTAGTAATCATAAAAGAATTGAAGTAGAAGCAAATTATTTTGCTGGCTGTTTTTTAATACCTGAAGATGGTCTAGCGTTAGATATGGCTGCATCTAATTTAAATTATTTAATTTCGCTCAAACAACATTGGAAAGTTTCATTACAAGCAATAATTTATAGAGCCGAACAAATTAATTTGTTTTCAAACAGCCATACATTGCATTTAAGACAACAGATTAGCAGAAATAAATGGAGGTTGAATGAGCCTTTAGACGATGAAATACCTATCGAAAAACCAAAAATAATTTCCTTAAGCATAGAATATCTAAGGAAAAACAATCCCCATTTTATTGAAGATTTATTTTGTGACATAAGCCTGCCCTCTAACATGATTGATGATATTTGTTCAGATATAACAAAACAACGAACAGATCCAAAACCCAACTACAATAATGTTGTTAGGCTTAAGCCCCACACTTAGGGGCTTTTTTACAAGGTTTCAATGCCCACTTAATAAATGGTGGAGTTTTGGTGCGTTTGTAAGAATAAATAACCATGTGGATTGGATCATACAAATTAGAAAAGAATGACGTCCTCCCCAATGAGCAGATAAAGTATTTTGGTGAAAATGTAAGAGACATCTCTTGCTTGAGATGTCTCTTACCCACCCGTTCATTTATTTGTCAGAGGAAGTTGATTTCAAATAGTACAGAAAAACACCCACAACATAAGAAACCAATGATACAGAATTTACAAAGAAGAACATCCAAACATATAGAAACAATGTTGTGTATGTGTTAACCTTATTTATATTAAAGAAGAAACCAGTTAATGAAATTAAACAAAGTATAAATAATATTGCTATTGCCACAAGCAGTGCATTTAGAAGCTTTTCATAACCACCAATGCTTTTTAAGTCCGCTAAAAAATCATTGGACTGAAGTGTTGGCATTAGCGTTATAGCTGCCGCTAAAAATCCTACTGCAATTGCCCCCATCGATATTGTCGCTGAAAGTAGTTCCTTGAAGAATGGGATCGATGATACTTTTAAATTAAAAATAAATAAAACGAAACAAACTATCAGTCCAATAACCGAGGTTACAAGGATAATTCTCTTCACGAAATCATCTCCTGTTTAATTAAACTCTGTCTTTTTTGGTGAAATCACTTATTGCCTTATACTTCTTCCTAAATGCTCTTTCAATATTCGACATAATATTTATATAATTAACCTTTTTACCTCTCCCGGCTTTCACAGTTTCTGCATGCACAATCCTTTGGTTTACTAAGTCTAGGGTTTCCTCAACATCTCCATGAAAACCATTAACTTTCATAACCCCTACGTCACTTTTAGAATGTATTATTGATTTTACCTTCTTGATAGCAGATGATCTTTCAAGGTATTCTCCTTTATCTGCTCCTAGAACTACCTTAAGCTTATTTGCCTTTAATTTGTTAGCCAATCTAATATCCCCGCCAGTAGTTCTATCTTTGTTTTTATGGTCGCTCAAATCTGTAGGTTTCGCAACTGAGTATTCTATAGATTTAATAAGGGGGATTTTATCCAGCTTATCAAGTATTTTAGGATCAATCATGATTTCCAGATCAATTTTTTCACTATGGCATATTGCTATGATAAAATTCAACATAGCATTTAAACTTACACCACCCCTATTTCTTTGAACAATAATCACCCCAGTTTGCGGATCATAAAGAAATACAGTATCATTTAACGGCCCCTCATCAGGATCGGCAGCGTATGTTTTTCTGGAGCTTTCCCCTCTCTTACCTACATATGACTCTTCATCGGTGTTTATTCTTTCAATTGCAGCTACCCAAACGTAATTATTTTCCATTGTGGCGAAACTTTCATTTCTTTTTATTTTATTGAGGGCCCCAATTCTCAATACAGTTTTTGCAAGTTCTACCTCAGTTTTATTCGCTTTTGCATATTCTCCAGTTAACTTGTTATTGAATATATCTGTGTTTCCTTCCAAATATTTCACTAAAAAAAAGTCGTATTTTATTTTTTTACTTGCCATTGATATTTCCCCCTCTTTGTTTTATCAACTTATATATTTCAACAAAAAGGGACTTTTTTCCTGCTTATCTTACAAATCACTAACATTCTGTATACTTTTTCTCAAACCGTAAAAACTAAATACGGCTATGAGTTTACCTTTGTATTAGCCCCTCAATTGGAGGGGCCTTTTTTTATTTTACACGTAATTTCTGCCCAACATAAATTGTAAAATCATTGTCAAGATCATTCCAAGATTTAATTTTGGTTAAGCTAGTGTCGAATTTAACAGCTAACTCCGAAACTGTATCCCCGGACACGACCTTATGATATTTCTTTGATGATCCTTCAAACTTAATCTTCTGCCCAGGATGAATCATACCAGGGTCATCAATATTATTAATATCAACAAGTTTAGCAACAGTTGTGCCATGATCTGCTGCAATCTCGGATAGAGTGTCGCCGGACTTAACTGTATAAACCCCACTAGGAGATTTTGTTTCATTCTTTTTCTTTCGTACAAGCTCAGCAAACTTAGCAATCCCATGCGCGTGATTAATTGCAGCATCTTTGATTTGTTTTGCTTGCTTCAGAAAATCCGCATCTTTTTTTGTGTCGATGAACAGATTTTCCGTTAGTAATGCCGGCATGTGTGATTCTCTGCAAACATGAAGGTTTGCTGTTTTTTGCCCTCGATCACGAAAATCAAAGTACGTGTCGCGCATTAACTCAGCATGTACCTTGTCTTGGAACTCTTTTGTCTTACCGCCTACTCCCGGATAAACGTATGATTCAAAGCCGGTACCTCCGCCAGCATTTACGTGTACAGATAGGAAAGTATCAGCACCCCAAGCGTTCGCTTCATTTGTTCTTTCTAATAGCGACGGATATGTGTCGCCTGTACGGCTCATCTTTACGTCAATGCCTTTGTAATTACTTAAAAGATAATCCCTGATTTGTAGGCTCATGTCTAAAACAACGTCTTTTTCTTTAATTCCGTATCCACTTGCACCTGGATCGCTTCCACCATGTCCTGGGTCTAAATATAATTTGAAAGTCATATTATCAATCTCCTTTTATTTTGTAAGATTATTTCGTTCTAAAACTTCCTTCTGCTTTTTACCGGTAGCTGTAATGTAGTTATTACGAAACCACGTCCAAACACTGACAGCAGCAGTGATAATCATTGTTAAAACTTCACCCCAGGTTTCTTGTGATCCTGGAATTGGGTTAAGTCCGGCCGTAACAAGAAACTGATTAATGAGCGCTACAATAAGCACCACAGTTCGAATTAATGTGCCTTTGTCCAAATCAAACACCCCCTTTCAAAGAAAAATAAAAAAAGAACATCTACCTAGGCGGTAAACGTTCTTCAATGTCATCTAATTTCGTTATGACAATATCGTATTTGCTGCTGAAACCTTGCAAGATTTCGTTTTGATCATCAATCGTTTTGTAAAGCTGTTTTTCTCGCTCGTTTGCTTCTTTTCTACTTGACCAAAAAAGCCAAATAAAAAGAACCGCAAACGGTCCTTGTGTAATAAAATATTGAGTTATCGTCGCATCCATTGACTGCCTCCTAATAGCACAAAGAAAAAGCACCTTTTTATAGATGCTTAATCCCTTCATTTTTCAAATTCTCAAATGGAGTTGCTATATTTCCGTTAATGACATCATTAGAAGTTAGAGTAATCTTAGTTCCATACGGAAATGAAATTGCATCTAAAAAAAGTTCATTTCCTTTTTCCCATAACCACTGATAAACATTTTCTTCCGTTACTCCACTGTTCGAATTTAAAGTTGCTACATGTGTTATGTTAAGTTCTAATGCAAGTTGACCTTCAACCATAAAAACCATTGTGTATGCAGCTATATTAATTGGAAGTTGAATATAACCTTCAATTAGACCTTCAGTTTTGTAATGTCTCATTTTTCCCCTCCCTTCCACCTACTTATTTCGACAAAGGGAGGATAAATCCTTTTTTAAATAAAAAACACACATCAATCGGGTGCTTTTACTTGTTGCGCATCATCCTGATGTGCAAGAAAAACGCAATGATATATCATTCATAAAATTCGCCATTCCATTGCTCTTTTTTTATTGGTTTGATGTTATCCAAATAATAATAAACCCCAGCATTATCAATAGTGGCATTGGTCGGATCTAGTGATTTCATAATCTCATAATCATGATCCATTGACATGTCACGATATAAGTTTTTGTCCAAGGTGTTTATATCTACTGTATATCTGAATAACGAAGGCTTGCCGTCGAAAAACATGATATTTGCATTAGCTTTAAGAAAAATTACTGGTTTATTTACAATTGATGAGTCTTCCGAACTGTGTCTCCTGGGACCCAACTTCGGTTCTAAAACATTAATATTCTCGTTGGAAAAGTGATAAAAAATCATAAACCCCCACTCCTTTTCTATTAATCTTAGCATAAGGAAGGAAGTGGGGTTGACTATCCGATGAAATTACTCACCATCAATCAAAAATCCAAGCCCGCTGTCATCAAGAATTCCCTTAACCCCAGGTTGCAAAACGGTAGGAATTTCAGCGAATTTCGTTTTATTCAAAATAACACGTTGTGCGAAAAACATTTCAATCATGATCTCACCCCCTTCCAATTTGATTAGAAGCCATAATAAAAAGCGGATAATCATTGATAGACCTGCATAGCCATTTCAGCTATGACATTCTCAATAAAATCCGCTCTTTCTGATGTTGCTTTGTTTTGTGCTTTTAGTAGTTCGTTGTCTTTTTTTAGCTGCTCATTTTCTTCCAGCAATCGTTTTGCATTCGGATTATTCCTAATTGCTGAATATGACACTAATCGCTTGTCCTTGTCAACTTCATTAATCCATATAGTCCACTCAAATTCATCGCCAACATTATAGCTATCTGATATTGCATAATCATAATCACTTGTAACTGTTGGCACTGTTTCATGTATTTCTACTACTCGCTTCGTTTCTTTGTGGTATTCTAAATACATGAATTTCCCTCCTTTATTACACTACTTCAATAGAATATATTTTTAATGATGACAAACCGTCACCTGATGGCACATGTGTCCTAATGTAAAAATCCCCAGTTAAGTCACCTACGTCCAAAATTGTTTCAACTATCGTATCTCTTACTGTTGTCGAAACAATTGCGTCATTTTCCGTATATCCTGCTTGTTTGATTGTGGACACGACTAGGTAAGCAGTCGGATTTGGATTTTGTCTTATTACCGAAAGAATCCATCGAATTTTAATTTGTTTATGTTCAGTTAAATTTATAGGATTAGCTGTTACCCATGATGGGAAGCTAGTACGCACATAAAAAGGAGAAGCACTGGTTACCCTATACGATTCGGAATATAAATAGTCATCCCTTCTTTCTATCGGATACCACCCTGCCTCTCCATTCCCTGTATCAAAACTTTCGAGTTTTATAAATTCCAATCCATTCTCATAAATTTTAATTAAATACTTAATAAATTCAATCCACTGTCCATTCTTATATACATACCCCACACGCTTTTTCTGCCATTGACCATCTTTGTATACGTGAATAGCTTTCGGCTTAACTAATTCCCGTCCAACTCTAATTCGGGCTGTCATGTGGCAACAACCCCTATCCCTAAGTCACTACGTTGGCACAGTTTTTGCACATACATACATACATACATACATACATACATACATACATACATACATACATACATGTATCAATTATCGGCATGCCTTCATTCCTCCTGTCAAGTGTTATTCGAGCCATATGTTATAAATATTTGCAATTGATTCATCATAAGCAGAAAGATCGAAAAAAATATCATATAATCCTATGAGATCCTTTATACTTGTTTTAACAATAATCCTAGAAGAGCTCTGACTAAATGAATATCTCAAATTACTCGGATTGGTTTTCAATACAAAAGTTGCCGATGGATAAAATGGTTCACTTTGCTCTAATGTCGCAGTGTAATCAATGCATATATTAGAGTATTTGGTAATGTCTACTTGGTTAAACCTCATTCCAGCAATTCCTCTCAGATACCCCATTGTACTATAAGTTCCCCTTGTTCTTAATTCCAAATAGCCGTTATATTCCGTAAACCAATTGTAACCATTTACTCTTTGCTCATAGGGTATAATCGCAATCCCATCTTTAAATAAATAATCTCTGTAATTTATAAATGGTATCCATTCCCCTTGATAATAGACATAACCAATCTTCTCATTTTGCCAAGCACCATCACGAAAAATATTAACAGAATTGAGTTTTGATTGATTTTTGGTATAAATCTGCGCCATTATTCCACCTCAATCCAAATGTCGCCTTCTTGGGGATTTTCTGGTGCGGTTGACTGAATGTAAATTGGTCGCCTTTGCTCAACTGTTAGAGCATCTTGTTTGCCATTCCATTTCCTTCGTTCTGCTGCAGTAATGTGCCGCACACCATCTTCCTGATGTTCATAAAATTCTGTCCTTGATGCCTGCTGCACATTGCCAACGTTACTAAGTCCGACTTGCGCCTTAGTAACGTTATGCGGATTAGTTGTGTCACCTTTATGGTTGTTTAAACTTTCTTGTACAGCATTCGCTTTAGCTTGTGCGCCGGAAGGGGTTTCTGCGCCGACATCAGCTGCCGACAAGGTGACATCACCAGTTTTGTTATTCACACTATCAACAGGATAATCGATTTCGGAAATCTTAGTATCTGTGTAATTATTCGCGCCTTGTTTCGCTGCATCTGCTTTTTCTTGAGCGCCAGTTGTTGTTTCGAGATTATCGGGCAAATTCCCTAGTTGGCTTTCAGGAACATTTCCCTTTTCATCGAGTGAGGCATATCCATTGGATTGCCCCTTTTTATTTTCATGGTTGCTTAACCTTAATTCGATCCTTTCTATGTCTGATTGGGTGGCATACACCAACGATGAATCAATTACTGCAGTAACATTTTGCGTGTTACCTACAGAAGTATGGATGTCAATACTCTTTTCTATGATGTCAGTTCCTCCGCCGGGAGAAATGTATTCTGCTAACTCCCCCGCATTTCCGTAACAATAGAGAATCTCCCCTAAGTCCGGATCAGCAGCATATACTCCGACTTCCCTAAAATAAAACCCCTGCGTCAAATCCTGGTTAGATAGCACAGTCCCAACTACGGATTTACCGCCTTCCAAGGCTTTTAACTTAACTATACTTAATGATTTAATTTCATTTACAAGATAATTTAAGCTAAGTATTGATGTAGATCCTAAATTGCCATCACCAACACCTATTCGTGTGTATTCAAGTGTAACCCCTGCCTGAGCTTTACTTTGTAGGTTTTTACCTTTATTTGTAAGGACTATCCCTCCGAAAGTACTCATTCATTATCACCTACCTATATTCTTCTATGTTCCCTTGATGGACAAAGCCACCACAATAAAGATCCATTCTTTCAACCTGCAGTAATACAACCTTATCCAATGTAGATCTTTTGTTTTTTACCGAATCTAAAGCTCTTACAAATATCTCCGCTCTATCAGTGGTAGCTGAAGGATCACTGGTTAAAACCCTGAAACGATAAGGAGTGTCGCCGTAGTCGAACCACTCGGACACTTCGCCTTCACTGAATAAAGTTTGAATAAGTGTTTCGACCGCCAAAGGAGTACCTTTGATTTGATGTAAAAAAACTGATTCATTTACGAGTTTTCTTTTCGTTCCGATATCCAATTCCATATCATAAAAATCAACATGAAAAAAATACGCCAAATGATCCAATATCGCTTCGCTTGCATTGTTTACATTTGGAAGTATCATGATGTTATTGATTTCATTCGTTAATTCTAAAAAGCCTAAATCGACCGCCTTTGATGCAGCTATAATGTCTGGATCACTACGTAAGTTTGCAGGCAAAATATCAAGCAGATTAACATCGCGGATAGTCTGATTACTCATCTTCTAATCCTCCATAATTTACCGTTTTCACATCAACTACAGCAACGCTATCACTTTCTATCGTTGTATAAGCAGGGGAAGTGATAGTAACCCTTTTTGCTCCTGCTAACCGGATTTTAGTAATCAATTCTGATGGATTTATATCTCTTCCGATTTTTGATCGTTGCCATGTTTCATAAGCTGTAACGGCTTGTTCAATATTTGCTTTGATTTTGCTTTCCTGCGCTACCTTTTCGCTCGATATATAGTAGGTAACATCAACATTGAATTTTGTTTGAATAGGCGCTGAAACTTGAACTTTATCAGTCAAAGGCCTTCTCTCTTTTGCGCTTAGGTATTCCGTAATTCCATCGATGAATGACTTTCTAGGTATCTCCCCGTCTTTTAAAAGCACCTTAATATCGATTACTCCATCGTCTGGACTCGTTATCTTTATATCACCTACAAGCGAACTGTACTTTCTTGCAAAATACTCATAAGCTCCCTCGGGTCCCGCGACCGAAAATCCTTCTGGTGCCAAGTGGATGCGTTCACGGTAGTTTTCTGTTGATTCCTCGTCAGCCCCGCCTTGACTTTCTTCAATGTTCTCCACTTTAGCAACCCAAGGTATAGGATCGACCAAAACATTAATCTGCCCTGGGGTAAACCCGTTTCCGATGGTTCCTTCATCCAAACATGTGACGTCTGTTGTTATTTCTTGTGCGCCTGCTGGAACAACAACATCATCATTTGTTGCAAAGTAAATTTCACTTCCCGGAGATACTCGGGTTCCTGCAGAAATCACTTCATTCGTTGGACGAGCTTTACTTAAAAAGAATTTTTGCTTGGTCGTTGCTGGTTTCGGATCAAACAAATATGTCCTGCTAAACGACCCTAAATGTTGTAACTTATCTTTTCTAGCATATTTTAAAAGGTTCTGCTTAGCCGCATCATCGATCAACACCCGCAATTGAAATTCCCTTAATGCTTGCGAGTATAAAAATATGCGAACCGGATCACCAGGATATAACCTTTTTTTCTGCCCAGTTGATTCAAAGTAGGCTTTTTCATAACGTGATATCATGTCATTTAATATTTTATTTATATCCTTTTCAGCAAAGCTTACTTCAGGTAAATCACTGAGATTCAGGGTCAACTTCAATCACCACCTTTGGTATTAAACGTCCATCAAGAGAATCCGCTGTAAATGTAACCTCTCGCACGGATACCCTAGGCTCAAATCTTTTTGTTTTCTGTCTATATTCCACCATTAGTCGTCCCTTAGCAATTGTCAAAGGTTCATCAAGGAGGTCTGTATTAATTCCGAATGATCGATCAAAAGGTACCGCTCCCTCCGCGGTAGTGTACAACATCCGTAAGTTTTGATAGATTTCATTGCCACCTTGTTCCCTAAAAGGATCGATACCTGAAATTTCTACAGATTGATAATTAATCATCTGCTACCAATCCTTTCGATATACTCTTCTAATTCGATATCTACTTTTCCGGAAAGTACTTCACCACGATTAAGGACGACCCCCCACATTTGTGACACAGAACTGATCCTCCACTTATCTACTCCCAAATAGCTATCTCCTATAACAAGTGGAGCGACTTCTCCTGCTCTTTCTTTCCTTAGCCAACGGTCCATTTCAATACGGGGCTTCACACCATTAAATCCATTTAGATTTACGCTAAATGAAATAGTATCTAGATCAGGGCCGATAAATTCTGACGATGGTTTAGCCCCTATCACATCGTGTTTACTCCAACGTGATCCCGCATCTCTTTGGAATCCTGTAAAAGTGACTATTCTTTTATCGCTTGTTTCAAATATGATATCTCCAAAAAAACCAATCATACGTATCACCTAATTTCCGATGTTACTTGCTGTGACTTTTCCGGTAGCAGTTATATTACCTTCCACCGTTAGATCACCAATTAACGTCAATGGTTTTTGCGCAGTTATCTGTAATTGTTGGGAGTTCTTGTCATATTGGATGTACGTTCCATCACTGAAGTGTTTCCGGAATATATTTTTATCTTGAACAGGAACTTTCGATATTTCTGAAAAAAATGGTCCCAAACAAAATCCTTGTTCTATGCCATTAGCAAGAAATATGCAAACTACTTGATCACCTACATCAGGCATATCATACTCAAAACTAAAAAGGGGCAAATCTCCGGAAACAAGATTGTCTTTATCCTCAAATAAAACTTGAACCGTTCCATTAGATTCATTCACGCTGTTCACCTGTCCGACGCGAATCATGTTGCGCAAAACGGTATCGCGCATTAATACCCCTCCAATACTTTCCTTATTTCAATATCAACGCTATATCCACCACCAACAGAATGAGTCGCTTTTTCAACGTAATATTTTCCGTCGAACACTCCAAACCCTCGCAAATCAACACATACACCACCGAGAAGCTCTATATTCCCAAAAACAGATAGTGACCCCGTTGTTTCTTTTTTATTTAACCTGCGTAGCGTGCGTTGCGCTAATCGTCTCGCCTCGTCACCACTATTTACTTTTTTGTTAATTTGATAGATTTTGCTTTTATCGTCAATGTCTGTGATCGTGTAAAGATATTTAATAGTTTTTCCTGAATTTACATCATAGTATTTAACATTAACTCCTGCATATTTTGTGTTAGTCAAAGAAGTTTTAAAAGAATACGACAGAACATCGTCATCCCATTCCTTATAAGTCCTTATTGCGTCTTTTTTCTCAAAATCACTTTCATCAAATATAACAATCTTTGAATCAGTGACTTTCATAGCCAGACCTTCCTCTTCACAAAGATCAGACAAAAATGATGAATCGGGTGTATCGGTTTGCTCTTTGACATCGTATCGAGGGTTGTTATTACCTATGAATTGCAGTTTTAATCCAGCTTGATCGGCTATATCGCTGGCTATCGCTTTTAATGTTGCGTTTCTCCACGATCGACTTTTATCAACACTGGCGAAGTTTCCATTTAGTGGAGAAGATATCGCGTTTAATGTAAAAGAACTAGGTCTTCCATCATACGACGGTTCATCAACAAAAAAACGACCGCATGGCAAACGTTGCTTATCGCCGTCTTCTCGCCAGTTGATCGTTTTTATTATCGGGGTAATCGAATCACCCTTTTCAGGAAACCAATCATTTAACCATACGCGTTCCTCATCCTTTAATGAAAGGCTTGCGCTGTCACTGTCACCACTTGCGTTATCAACATATTCAAAGCTTAATAAATCTTTGTTGATCTCGTCTGTTATTTCTACTCCTTGATATTCTGCGGCTACAGAAGCCCGTCTTGCTAACATTAGTTATCGCCTCTCTTCCAGGGAGGTAAATTAGGGGTAGGTGTTGTATCGATTTCAGGGACAACCAACTCTACACCAGCTCCAAAAATAATAACGTGAGCATATTCTAGGTTGGCTTCTATGATGTTAATTGCAAGTTTTTCGTCTCCATATTGTTCATAAGCTACCTTGTCGAAAGTATCGCCGGACACAGTTCTATACTTCATTTCCACCATTCCTAATCAAAAGATAGTCTGTTACGTTCGGATTCATAGCGCTTCATCCACCGTTTAAATTCGTTGTAACCTTGTTTTGTGATTTGCTCAATCTCTTTCTTACTAGCTCCATCAGGAATCTGGTATTGCGGACTATAAACAACTTGAATCGTTTGATCATTGTTATTTGTCGTTGAACCACCATCATCATTAAGTAGTCCTTCAAGTTTTGATAAAGGGAGAACCGCTTCTTGCTCTGAACCTTCCCCAATCATTGCTAAGGTGGCACCTGTGGTAATTCCACCTTCTGCGAGTGCGGGGATTTTGGGAATATTTACACCGAATGATTTACCCCCGATTTTAGGAACCCAATCTGGAATACTTATGTTAATACCGTTTAATTTGTCGATTGCGCTGTTAGCAAATCTTATAACCGTATTTACTCCGCCTTTAAAAACAGAAGTTACACCATCAAAAATTCCGCCAAACCATTCGCCTATTCCAGAAAATAAATTTTTAATCCCATTATAAGCACTAGTGAAAGCGTTACTTATTGATGTACCGACTGATTTTGCGGCGCCGGTTACAACTGAAAAGACTCCCGAAAACCATGAACCTATTCCGGAAAACACTCCAATCACCCAGTTATACGCTGTAGTAAATGCATTAATTATTGCTTTTCCTACCGCGGCAGTAACATTTTTTATCATTTGCCAATTCGAAGTTATAAGCGTGACTAACGCGCCAATCGGTCCTGTTATCACCGTTAATAAAGTTAAACCCCATTCTTTAAAAAATTCAACTATCCCATTAAAAACCGTGATCGCTAATTCCTTTATCCAATTCCAGGTATTAACTAAAAATTGGCTTACCTTGTCCCAATTTTTTATCAGCAATACACCTGCAGCAATAACAGCTACTATTCCGGCCACAACCCACGTCATAGGATTAGCGAGCATCGCCCCGTTAAGACCCAACATAGATAGACGAGCCGCGGCCGTGGCTACTCGAAAAGCTTTTATAAATCCTGTCACTGTTTGTACTACGGATAGAGCGAGCATGGCTGTTTTTACACTCGCTAAAGCAATCCCGATACCGATCAGCAATGGTTTAATCGTAGACCAATTATTTGAAATAAAATTATAGAAAGTTTTTGCTGTCCCGAGCATCCCTGAAATAGCGTCTTTCGCAAGTGGGATTCCGGTATTGCCTATCCAATCTATTGCAGGTTGAGCTTTTTCAAAAGCTTGTTTGATAAAGTCTCCAACTTTTGACATAGCTGAAGAAACCGTGGATTGAATTGCTGGCATATTGTCCATAATCTTATCAAGTAATTTTTGCAAAACCGGAAGTGCGTCCGCAGCAATCGAATTAAACAGACCTCCCAGGGCATTTTTGGCTTTATCCATTGTATCCGCCCAAAGGACACCAGCTTTTACACTATCTTCGCCTATTACCACGCCCATGTCTTGCGCTTCGCTCCGCAAATCTGATATTGCGTCACCACCCGCGACAATGGCGGGCATCAACTCTCTTGCTGTTCTGGTTCCAAATATTTCTTGCGCAAGCGCAGCTTGCTTTGTGCTGTCTTCCATTTGATGCAAGCTTTTTACAGTTTCCATGAATACAGCGTCCGCGTCTCTTGTTTTACCATTCGTGTCTTCCGTAGAAACCCCAATACTTTGAATAGCTTTGCGATATTTTTCATTCGTATCCGTTTTCGCTAAACGTTGATTTAACCTTCCTAGGCCTTTTTCAAAGTTTTCTTGGGAGACCCCGACTTGACCCATTGCATATTGCAATTCCTGAAATGCATCAGAAGATATACCCATTTTCATAGATGTTTTATCAATCGTATCTGCTGTTTCCGCAAATTTATTGGCCATACCAACCGCCGCTCCACCAACAGCTACTCCCGCTGCGGCTACTCCTGCTGCCATTTTCGCACCTGTTTTAACAATATTTTTCATTTTACTTCCAAAGTCACCTAACTGTTTTTGTGCGTTGGCGAAAGTTTTTTTCATGGAAGGATCCATTTTTGCCCCGAGTTCAAAAGCGATTTCGAAATTACTTTTACTCACTTTTTCTTAATCGCTCCCTTCACTTCTTCGGCCACTTCTCCAAGTTCAAATATGTCTAATTTCTCAAAGTGATCAATACCAGTGTAAGTGGATAAAGAAAGACGGACGCACGCTTTCCTTAGCGCGCGACCGCCTGTTGGTTTGAATATTTTCTGACCTTCATACTTGAGAAGGCCTATGCGTTTAAAAAACCCATCACCTTGTTTTTCACCTTTAATCCTTCACCTGCTGGCAGACTCTCGAAAAATTCAACCGGCTTTCCTGATGCTTTGGCGGCAACGATACAAGAATAACCGGTTGTCATTTCATTCATGAGGGCCATTTGACCACTTGTATTAAACTGTTTATCGGCATCAATTAAATCTTTTGTAGATAGATTTTCAATGCCGGAAAGATCTACTTCTTTATATTCATCGCCCTCAAATTTATATGGCTTTTTAAATGTAATCTTCAATTCACTCACTATTACCCCTCCTAAATCATATTTCGAATGTCACCCAAGATATCTTCTCCATCAACAATGAACACAAAGTTTAATTTGTCGAATTCAAGCATGGTACGTCCTTCTTCTTCAATTTTTATATAGAGTACTTCGAGGATGTTAGTTGTTTCTGTTAATCCCCCTACAGCCATTGTTCCGAGATTTAATCCTTTCGGCTGCCCCCTCAACGTAATCTTCAATCCCCTTCTATCGGTTTTTCCTTGCGCTACATCATAACTCTGTTGAGCCGCCCGTAGAACAATGGATTTACCGCTATTTTTCATCAAACTAAAGGATTTATCAGTTATTGTACGAAAAGGGATTTCAATAGTTTGGGAACCGAAGTGACCTAGAGTAGAAGATTCATATTCTCCTGCTATTCCTGCTCCAGATACTGTCTCAGTCATCGCTTCGAAGTTAGGCAATGTTACCTCCGCTGATACACCTACAAGCACATCCGTGTCATTGTATACGTTATAGTTAATAACCTTTTCCGGAATAGGATTTGCTGCCATTATTGTTCACCCCTGAATAACGAATTAGTTAATATTGTTGGGTCGAATTCTAGCTCATTCTCAATTTCTTTAGCCGGCGTTAAGAAGCCAATTTTTTGGGTGAACTTAATTTTCCCATCCAAGATTTGCGACGTTGGATTTTCCGACTGTTTAAACTCAATTTTTGCGCCGGCAATTTGACCACGAGCTTGGAATCCATTAGCCCGAATGTTCTCACTGTCAACGGCATTTTCTATTAATCGATAGCTAGTAGGGTCATCCACTTCATCAAAATAGTTCAGGATGAAAGTATTACCCCACCAGTTGAACATACGCCTAACTGCAATAAATCGGTCCTTAGGATCCGGCACTTCATATTGATGAATATCATAGTCATACATGGCGGTATTATTTCCCCAAATTCTCCATCCGCGCATATTAATTGCCGTAACAATGCCCTTTCCGTTTAGTCTATTGCCGAGCAATTGATCAAGGAACATCTCTTTTCCATCACTAGTAACTCCTGCTTCTACGGGAACTCTTTTGTTGGAAGGTGATTTGTAAGGTACGTCACCATTCTCGGCATCAGTTCGGGAAAGAACAGGCGCAAGAATAGAACTGAGCCAGTATACTTTCCCGCGGATTTTCACCTTTGGCCAACAAACCATAGACGATTTATCTTCAAAAATCTTCATGTACTTATCTTCAATCGCCTCATCAATTGAATTCCCTTCAACATCCAATACATTTTCTGTTTTGAAAGAACCATTAATGCCCTCTGATTTAGATGCAAGAGCCGCACCAACAGCCGTGTCTTTCGAAAACCCTGGTGCAAATAAAATTGTTGGTACCGAATCTAGTTTTGGAAAAATTGTTGAGACAGTTTCGATTCCTTTGTACTCATTTGTAGTAGAGTCATATCCACCGATGACATCCTCATTCGTTACCTTTGATGGGTCTAATTGATCAAAATCAGCTTGTAATGAGTTTGTCGAATCAGTAATCGCACCTCCGGAAAGCGCCGATATAACCACATTACCTTCATTGTCAAAATCAGCAATGTAATCCGTGTCTTTTACGTATGTTGTTGCTCCATCTTTGTTTTTAAGAACCAATGAGTCTAAAAGAATGCCTTCTTTCTCGATCTTAGCTTCTTTTTCGACAATTTCTATTGATTCAGCAGAAACAGATTTTTTGTGCATTTCTGGATCTATTACGTTAACAAACACGACTGGTCCTGCTTTGATTTGACGGAAAGATGCATCCATTACCTCGCAAAGGGTGTAAGATTCCCAGTTGTCACTGTATCCCAGCTTGGCTTTTGCTTCCTCGTAATTTTGAATCTTGATCGGCTTATTAACAACCGCATCAATATCTTCTGCCATGTTAATCGGAGCAGTACCAAAAGCAACCTGCAGCGATGATAACGATTCAATTGGTTGCTCAAGTGTTGTTGGATTTTCTTGAACAGTTATTCCGTGTTTATAAGACATTCAATCACTCTCCTTTCGCGGCGTAATCAAGGGCTTTTTTATAAAAAAGATTTTCCCGCGTTCCTACTTTTTTTACTTTTTGCTTTGTCGATGCTAATTCATCAACTTTTATAAACAATTCTTGGACTGCTTGGCTTTTATCGTAATGTTTTTTTGCATTCGTCGGCAGTTCGCCGATATAAGTAGAATACTGAGGCAATCCGTTTAAAGTCGGGCCACAATAAATAAGCGTGGCAGGTTTCTTTTTACTCATATTAAATCTCCCACATCCTCTCTCAATATTTGAGGTGTTTTCCAGTTTGTTTCTATTCCAACGAAAAAATAAGGTTCTGCATCCTCATCATGGTATGCCCAATTTATTGGTAGTCCTAGTTCATATTGATCGTTTATCAAAGGATTTCTTTCCAAATTATCAGTAATACGATTGGCCACATTCACCGCGTCTTTATACCCCTGATTGTTACTGTTACGATCAACAACACCGATGATAAATTGTACCTTCGTTTTATTTCCTTCCTCCGGATCCGTTTTCGAACCATCCGCCAGGCGAATGATAATACACGGATAGGGATCCTCTTTTTCCTTACCCTTGTTTGGTAAATGCTGTTCGAAAATTTTTATTGGCGCATAATCATTGGTTAAGTTTTTAAGCTTAAAATGATTAAATTCTTGCAACAGCCTTATTTTCAAATCTTCCTGCAATAAAAGAGGAATCATAACTATTTCCCCTTCCCTTTTTCTAAAATACGATTGATCTCGTGATCCAATCGTTTTTTGAGTGTTTCTTGCCCTTGCTTTTCAATTTCTTTATGCACTTCATCATTACCTATCATTTGCGGAACAGATGGACCGAATAAACGTTTAATAGGCAACCTAGAATCACCTGTCCGTTGAAACACCTTTCGGCCATTTATGTCAGCAACAAATGCTCCCATAACAGCACTAACACTACTTTTTTTGACCGCTATTTTTATAGGGCTTTTACGTTTAGGATTAACAGTCTTTGGCGATACTTTGAATCTATCTAAAGGAATCAATTCACCGCTTGACTGGACTTTGGCTCGGAGTGCGCTTTTTGTTGCTCGTGTCTTAGTCAGCGTAGCTCCAATATCGCCCGCTTTGATGTTATATCCCTTCCGCACTTCTTTTTTAACGTTTGAATTAATGTTCGTAACTGCCCTGTTAATAGCTTTAGATATAGCGCTAGGTGTTTGTTTTTGAAAATCGCCAAGCTTTTTCTGGACTTCCCGAATCATTTTCTCATCTACTTCAACAGTTGCTCTCATGATCTAGCAGCCCCTAAAGTTATTGTGTACATACCCTCGTCTTCCTTCACATCATTAACATAGAGCAAATCTCCATCAATCATTAAATCTTGTCCAGGGAACGGCTCAAAATCTAATTCGCTTTTAGCAACATGAAATAGGAGCTCGCTAGTCGCAAGCCCCTCTCCACCATTAGATAATTGTATTTCTTTCAACGCTTCACTATCAAAAACTACTTTAACGGAATCCCCGTCAATATCAATAACATCTGCAAATTCATCGACGTTCATAAATGATGATAAATCAGAATCAAAATAATCCTTCAAACGAGGCATTATTCTTCTTCCTCGGTTAACGCAAGTACTTCATCGACTTTTTGATTTTCAACAATTAAACCGATGAGATCTGCTTTTGAAATATTACCTGAAAATTCAAGTTCAACTTCTTTAGCGATAGATTTCAAATCAAAGTAATCTATTGATTCAAGTTCTTCTTTTGCGTTTAAATGTTGTAAGTCTTCGGGTGATGCTTGGTCTTCCTTTTCCGGATCCTCGGATGGTTCGCTATTTTCTATTTTACCCACAAAAAAAGCGACCCCTAGATTAACGAGACGCTGCGCTTGTTGGTTATTAATTTTTTCAATTATATTACCGGGATCATACGTTTTCCCATCATGTGTAACTTTTTCACTTAATTTTATCAACGGAAATCCCTCCTTACAACACTTTTGCTACGTGCCAACTATCCACTTCATGAGGCACAGGCAACGGACGACTGTTGATTTGCAAAATACGTGCAGGCGGATCCTTTTTAATCCATGAATCTGGAACTCGAGAACCTTCATAAGTGACAAAATTGTTCGTATTAGCGCTCGTCAAAGTGACAGCGCCGTACAGCATAGACGACCGCGCGTTAGATGAGCCTAACATCAAAGTACCAGCTGGCACCATTGGTTTTTCTTCCTCGGCATCCTCATCAAAATACCATTCATCATAACTATAAACATCTAATCCGAGTGATGAAATAGACCCAATGTAAGTTACCCCGTTTGGCAATTGTTGTGGATTGATTTGCCCAAGGATAATACGGCGATTATCCAACTGTTCTTTCACTTTTGGATGTCGAACAAATGCATCAACAACGTCAGATGCCATGATAACACGGTCCGGATTCACCCCGGACTTTTTAATGACCTTTAATCTCCATTCTTTTAGCTTTGCAATTGGATCGCTTTCAGAACTGCTCCATAAACTTGTTCCGCTAAGTGTTTCATTATTTGAAAAGTCGAAATCAAGCGTAGCGTCAACGCCATCGCCCTTGACGTCTACTTTACCGGTGAATAAAATTTGGGCCGCCATCCATTCTTCTCGGCGAGTGATAGATTCATCTAGATCAGACAAATCTCTTGCTAACAATTCCGCTGCGCGCTCGTCAGGGCTCTTAGCAGAATAAAAGTTTTCACCCATGGAACGCTTGTTAATATCATCGCCAGTAATAATACGTTGCGGTTTTACCATAGCAGGTTTAAAAGACTTAGTTGTAAATCCTTGCCGATCTACGACCTTGCCAGAGTGCCTAGGAGAAACGAATGGAGCTAACTTTCTACGACCTTTATAGTAATCAACATCAACGTTCTCACTTGTAAACGTATTTACATTTGGGAAAAAGGTGCTTTTTAAAAATGTGTGTGCTGGTTTCATCATCTCGACCGCCGCTAACATAGTTCTAGTATCATAAATATTCATTAATTGATTCCTCCTTTATGCATTTTCCTTTAAAAAGATTCCAATATTACGTAAAGCTCTTTTGTGATCTGCCGCAGTATCTTCACCGCCAAAAACTAGTTTGTCTTGATTGAACTCACCAGTTAAATAAATGGTTGCTTCGGATCCGCTTGTAGCATTATCTGCAAGCACTGCATATGGATTCTTTGACCCGTCAGCCGCTGCGGAATCAAGCGCTACCGCGCTTCCATCGTCAGCGATACCCAGAACTGTGCCACGGCTCAAATCCGCACCAACTTTTGCGGTATCAGTTACAATTTCAAAATCACCAGCAAATAAGTTATCGTAATTAAATTCTCCTAATGTTGGCATTACGCATTACCTCCTCTTGATTTATTGATGAAGTTAGCGATAGTATTTGCGTTTTCCTCTCGCTCTTTATCCTCTGTTTTGTTATTCTCTGGGGCATTTGTCCCCTGGATATTATTCAATTCTCCGGCTTCTATATTACGGTTTTGTAAGTAGTTAGCTCCCTGCTCTTTTTGTGCTTTAATAATATTCATCGCTAACTTTTCTGCTGTTTCTTTAGTTTCAAATTTCGCCTTGTTAATCAATTCTTCATGTCCGGGAACAGCCATATCTTCAATTGCTTTAATGCGGCCATTTTCTTCTTTTGCACCCTCGTCATGACCTTCTTGCTTGATCTGATTATACAGATCAGGGTATTCATTTTTAAGCTTCTCTAAATCCATTTTGTCATCTCCTTGTTCATTTTTTGGATTGGATTGGTTAACGATAGATCCTTGTGGCAACATTTTTTGAAGATCATCCTTCGTTATGTTGTCACCTTTTTTAAATTCATTTCGAATTTTATCAATTACTTGTTGTGGGATGATTTGCGCATTACCAATGCTAGCCGTTAGTCGCGGTTGATTTTGGTTTTCGAACATAATTTCATCAACAAATCCCTTTTCCTTTGCATCTTGTGCGCCTAGCCATGTTTCTTTGTCCATCAAATCTAACAATTCCTTTTGTGACATCCCCGTCTTTAATGCATAAGCGTTAGTAATAGATTTGTCCCACCCCCGTAGAAAATCAGATCCGTGTTGCAGGTCACGGTGATCACCGCCAGCGACAGAATATGCGTTATGAATCATAATTTGTGCAGTAGGTGATATTAATGTCTTACCAGCCATGGCAATAACGGACGCGGCCGATGCAGCAACCCCAACAATCTTTGATACGACATTTGCTTTCGCCTCGTGTTCTTTCAACATTGTATAAATCTCAGAGCCGGAATAAACATCTCCGCCCGGTGAGTTAATTATAACCTCAAGATCATCACCATCGGCAGAATCAATTAAACTATTAACTTTGGCTGGGCTTGTCGCTTCAATCCCAAACAAATCATATATCCACTGATAAGCACTAGGAATAATCGTTCCTTTAATATCTATTTTCATTCTTCTTCACCTCCTCCCGGTTCATGTTCTACTTCCGGGTTAGTTTCATTTTGGATCAGCCCACCCTCTTGCCTTAGCCTTTCTTCAACAGTTCTAAGACGAGTGTTTCTGAAAAAGTCACCATTACCCAGTTCGACCGTTTCTCTCGTACGCGTGCTAAATCCTTCGTTCACGCGTTGTGCAGCCGCCTTCACTTCTTTTAACGGATCAATTTGACCCTGAGATGGTCCGTTCCACTCAGCCATACAATATGCTTTTCGTGCTACCGGATCCGTGAAAAATCCGGGTGCATCGATTCGCCCTTTCGCAACAGCTTCAGCTAAGAATTCTTCGTAGATTGGTTGGCAAAAATCACTAGACAACCAAGATCGTCTCATCCTAAACATTTTCCAAGCTTCAAGAAGTGCTGCACGGCTTGCCGAATAGGAGGCTGTGAAATGTTTTAACAACAGTTCATAAGGCACTTCAAGAGCAGACCCTATCTGTCTACATATGGCCGTGACAAATCCATCAAATGCTTGATTCGGTCTACCCGGATTGGAATCTTGTATACTCTCGTTTTCTCCAAGAGCAACTATAGAACCATTGCCGAGTTCATAATTCGTGTCGTCTTCCTCTATTTGATCATCATAATCATCAAAGTACTGCCCCGGTTGTTCGTTCTGAGGATTTTCTGATTTAATAAATACCGTATACATACCGGACACTACCGCCGCCATAAGTTCAGCCTCTGAATAACGAGCAAGTTGTTTTAGGCTCTCAATCACAGGCGCAAGAATTGGCACTCCTCGCCTTTGCTCCGGTCTTTCTGATTCCATTAAATGAATGATGTTGGGTCTACCAGTATTTGCACCAAACTTTCTCACCCTGGACCATTCGTTCCTTTTCATCGAAATTGAGTTCGGGTGATGTTGGGCTATGTGATATGCCACAATTTCACCACGATAATTGACTTCAACACCGTTAATTATTTTATTGTTTGGGTTAAACATCTTTTTATCCGGTGTGCAAACTCTATCAGCCTCAATGATTTGCACCCGAATGTCATATGGTAGATTAGGTCTTGGGATGACAGGCAATAGAGCAAAGCTGTCGCCTGACATTAGTTGCCCTAAAAAAGCTAATTGCTGCAATTCATAGAAGTTATTCATACGTTGCGCATCACAGTGAACGGAATCCGCCCATAAATTGAATTCTCTTTCCACTTTCGTTTCCCAAGCATCAGCTTCTTCTAAGGTCATGCCCAAATATTCATAATCAATTTGAGAGTTAAGCTTTAGTCCACTGCCGACCACATTTGTCCGTATGGTTTTTAAAGCACCAGTAGCAAGAGGGGCTCCCATGTATAAATCCCTCGAACGCTCCCTTAGCTTAGGAATATTACGCTCGATATCTTCTAGTACGGATCCGGATCTAGCAAACCACCCTAGCATACTCTTTTTTCTCGTGCTCGCTCCGTGATCTCCATAACCTTGATTGAGTAGGTTTATTTTATTTCGTGATTCCATGCGCTTCAACGCCCTATTAGGAGACACGAAGGAAATTGTCTTATCAATAATGTTCATCTTCTGTCACCCCCTCAAAAATCTCTCGGAACAGCACGAAACACCTTTCTACTTCCCTTGCCTTGTAGCCGATTCACTTCACGTTTCCAAAAAGTTATTTGTTTACGGATATCTGAAATCCTCGCTCTTGTTAACTGCCTAGTACCTATTCGGTAAGATTGACCCGTTGAGACTGCTAATTCCGCATCCAACCACGATTCTAAATGTTTTTTCGCTCTTTCCAGCTCATTCATGTCTTTTCCCCCAATAAAAAACACCCTTTCGGATGCTCACTTAATCCCTTTTGATAACACTCGTTTTCGTCTTCTTCTTTTTACAGGTAAGGGTTTTCCGTTTTCCAATTGTTCCTTGATTGCATCTAAATTAGGATTCAAAATCTCCAATGCTGCAGTAGCATAGTTCCGCAAATCAAATGGTTCATTTCTTGCAGACGATGTTTTTAATTCCCATTTGATTGTTGGTTGACCGTTTTTATAACGGGTCACACGATGTTCAGCTGTGAGACCTTTAAAATAATAATCGTCATAGCCTTTCTCGCGATCAATAGGAAAATGACAATAACCATTTTGAGTAGGTTCTGCTTTTAACCTGGAAACAATATCATCTTTCCCGACATCTACACCAATAGTGAATAACCAGATACCATATTGATCACGGCGATTAGGTCTCTTGATAAAGCTATGACCAGTACCACCGACACCTTTGATAGCCCACACTCGATTATATTCTCTTTTTTTACAGTAATCATAGACACTTGATGTGTGATGGCCACCGGAGTCAACGCAAGTACTCATTACTTTCATAACATTTCCATCTTGTCTTTTGTAATCTTTGAGTATGACGTCATCTAATGATTTCCAAACAAACTCTTGACCCGGATCACCCATGATCACTCCGTATTCAATCCCCCACGATTCTTTGCCAGGGCCCCATCCAACTATTTCGTATTCCAAACGATTATCCTGTACGTCAACACCTGAAGTAAGCACCGCAACTTCATTTGGCACCTCACATCCATATTCCTTACGCCGACCCAACAATCCTTCTGACTTAACCCCGTCTCCCTGTTCTTCCCATGTTTCGCCCAGGGAAGTGTTTACCCAAACCTTTAAAGATTCTTTTCCTTTTTTCTTTGCATCTTTAAAATCTGAGATAATTTCCTTCCAACGTTTCCACGGGCTTACTAATTCATTTAAATGGAAACCTCTATTTTTGACATCAGGCTTATCAGCAACCCATTTTCCATTTCCGGCTTTCCATTCAAATTCATCATGAAGCGTGCCACAGTATTTACAGGCATGATGTGCACTTTTTACTTCCTTGGTTTCATCGTCATAATCAAATTTTATCTGTGACCAACGTAAGGGTTGATACTCTCTGCATGATGGACATGGTAGATGCCAATGTTCTTGTGTACTGGTTTCGAACTCTGCTTCAATGCGGCTAGCACCTTTTATTGTCGGTGTAGAAACAAAGATCTTTTTCCTGTTAGGGAAGTTATTTGTTCTTTTTTCAGCCAGCGATAAAGGATCTCCTTCAGATCCAGCACTTACAGGAAAGCGATCAACTTCATCGGCAAGTAATATCCTGATTGGTCTTGATGCCAATCCAGAAGGTGCGTTTGCTCCAACTAAAGCAATATAACCACCGGTGAACGACTTTTGCATGACGGTGTTTCCGCTATCGCGACTTTTATCATCAGCAGCCTTTTTTCTCAGAGTAGGTGAATCCCTAAGCATGGGTGCAATACGTTCTTTCGAGAACGACTTTGCTAAATCAACAGTTGGTTGCAGCATCATAATCGGAGATGGATCGAAATCTATATGATAACCAACAGTATTTAATAACAATTCACTTTTTCCCACCTGAGCCGAGGACATAATGATTATTTTTTCTGTGTTACTGTCATTTACGCTGTCCATTATTTCTTTTTGATAAGGAGCTCTGCTTGTTCTCCATTGCCCTGGTTCAGAAGATGATTCGCTTGATAACTTTCTATACATATCAGCCCATTCAGAAACTGTTAGATCAGGTGGAGGTGTAACAATCTCCTTGATAATCCCAACAAAAAGTGATTCCGTATCATTTTTTCTTCTTTGTACGGATACCATCTTGAATCTCCTCATCCACCTGCTCAACCTCTACGGGACTGTCTTCATCCTCTATCGATAGTTTGTCTTTACTTTCTGCATAAAAGACATAAGGATCATAATCAGCGAGTTCTGCAAGGGCTTCATAAACAGCATTTTTTAAAATACCTTTTATTTCATTGAAATCAGTCTTTCCCTGTAATGGTCCCGCGGATTTTGAAGGGATGGACAATATCCTAGAACGAAAAGAGCTTAACATATTGTTCATTACTCGTTTCACATCATCAGAACGGTGGAGATCCCCCTTCATGATTTGAAGTTCCAATTCTGCTTTTTGTCGTCTAGCCCTCGTCCACAGCGCTTCCTCTTCCGTCTTATTTAATTCTTCATTCGGTACTTCATTCATATATTTTATATACGCTTGAATGGATGCTGTTAAATCATATTTACCATGTGCAGCTCTAATCAACGCATCCTCTTTCGTTAGTTGTTGAATACGACGAGAACTAAGATTGAGGATTTCGCATAATTCCGATGTAGTAACAATAAAACCTTTTTCTTTCAAATCATTGTCCTTCAAGGGGTTTGTCCACCTCCTCCAAATTATTTCCCAAGAATTTCAAAGCGAAAACGAAACGAACTTTTCAAATAAAAAACTAGCGCTTTTCCGGGCTCGCAAGCACCCGCTAGAAATTTTTTTCTCTCAAAGTACCTTTTTTATTTTTAGAAACAATTTCAGCAAAACTTTTCCGCGAAAAATACTTTTGATAAATTATTTTAAAGTTAATTTTTATTTTTTATTTTTCTTCTCACATGAAGTCCGTGCTGCTTACACCAGTTGTTGCTCTTGCCTATAGACATCCTTTCATACTCCCTTAGCTTATCCATTTTTAGGCATCGCTTATATCCTACTGGTGCATGGTCCCGGATATACTCTACATAACTCTTTGCTTTCTTATAAACATATCGAACTACCCGAGAGACGAAGTCCTTAATGTTATTGAATACCTTATTAATGACCTTAGCTAACTCTTTTAACTTATCATGTGCTTCCTGCGCATTGTACGTTCTACCCTGGACAGTAATAGTATTATCCATGTTTATATTTATCCCTCCATCCTTAACTTATAAAAATACCCAAAGGCGCCTAGCTAGTACCGCTTATCAGGCGTAACCCTTTGGCGCGTTACCCTCCCGGTTGGGTCATTGGATACTTTCATAAGTTAGCCATCTCTCGCTTCGGCGGATGGCTTGCCGTCCCGATCCATTCCTTTCACGGCTGGGATCACCGCTTCCTAGGAGGATGCCAGTTATGAGCAACAACGACATGGCATTCATTGTCACCAGAAGTGGAGTAGCCTACATTCAACTAATATTAAAAGCACCCACGCATTAGCAGGAGTGCCTTTAAACAATTTTCATTAATATCATAATAACTTGTATAACGGTAAATGCTCTTTTTATTTTCTTTCAATAGTCTCCCACTTTTTTTATTACACCCACCCTCTTTTCTGCGCTCTCCCTTTATTGTTATTGAATAATTTCTTGGCCATAGCATGTAGGTCGTCAGTGGCTTTTGTTCTTATAATATCTGAAACATCCTTACTAATGACTTTCCTATTACCTACTTTATACCCTTTTTTGTTTAATTCAACCGCAACCTTAGTAACGCTCTCCAACTGCACATAAAGAAATATGGACTCTTTTTCAAATGTATCAGCTTGGTAATTGTTTATTTGTTCAATATAATTTTCTAACTCTCTTATTCTGTCCCTCGCCTCTTCAATTTTCATACTAATAACCTCCTAATTTATCTAACACAGTACATTATAATATATAGACTGTTGCACTCACTCGATTGCCAAACCCCTTGAGACAAAAGGCTCTATGTCAATTCTAAATTTGAGTGCACGTTGTATAAAATTATGTTGATGCAATAAAAAAAAATAAAATAAACAGTTAAATCCTGTATTTATCCATTGCTTGATCTAAATCATCCTGGTTGATGCCGATGTATCGTTTCGTTGTTTGCTGGTCACTGTGATTAAATAACTCCTGCAACATACCAATGTTGTTTGTTTGCTTATAAAAATGATAGCCAAATGTTTTCCTTAATGTATGTGTCCCTATCTCGGTTAAATTGACATATTCAGCCGCCTCTCGAAGTATTCTGTAAGCAGTGGAACGGTCAATTGCCTTATTGCACCCTTGTCGGCTTTGTATGACGTAATCTCCTTCATCTAATGTCTTTGCATAAGAAGTTAACTCTCGCTTGATGTACCCTGGTATCTTGACTCGCTTTCTTTTGGTTGTCTTCGTTTCTTTGATATCAATGTGGGATTTCAATATATCTTCCTTTGTAAGCTTTAAAATATCGGATATACGTAATCCTGTTGTAATACCAAGCAGGAACATAATATAATTTCTTTTATTCCTGCTTTTCAAGTATTCTTTTATTTTATCTATCTTATCAGGATCTCGAATCGGTTCCACAAAGTTCATCTTGCTTCACCTCCTTATAAATCTCAATTCGTAGTATGAATGCCAATTTATAAAATGCGCGCGATTTAATACGATAGTAATTAGTTTCGCTATAACCAAGCTCATTATATACCTCATAATCATAGACATCATCATCCTTCAAATACCGATTGATGATGATTGAACGTTCTTTAAAAGATAAACGATTTACAGCCTTCTGGATCTTCAATAAGTACTCCTTGCGCTTTCTCTCCTGGTCAACCTTTTTTAACGCAATTTCTTCCGTAGATGAATGGAATTGATTATTTGGTGCTGCGGGCGCAAGGTTGAACGATTGAGTTATTTTAGGTTGCAATTCTTCCGGATCCATTAATAAATACATCTGATATTTCTCTAAAGATGACTCAACTTCTTTTTTTGTTGCTTCCCTATCGATTTCCGGTAACATGAATGACATTTGCATTAACAACACCCTTTCCATTATTTTTACGATTATTTCTGTTTGAATGCTCCACCACGAGTTCTTTTATATGTTCGGCGATTAACGCCCATCAGTTCTTCTAAATCTTCATGTGATAACCTCTCTGTTTGTTTTTCGTGGCGCTTTTTCTTATCAGGGGATGAATTGCTCGATTTAGACCATTTTTTCAACTGTTTTCGTAACTGATCAGACATCGGCTTTTCCTCCGATCAGCAAACGGATAAAAATAAACAATGGCCATGCGATAACAATAAAAATTAATAGAAAGATGAATATTGAATTTTCTTGCTTGCTACCATTAACAGGCTCTTTTTGAACAATCGCTAATAAAAATCCAACAATCCAATACGCTACAATGAACTCCATTCAATCACTCCTTTTAAAGTAATAAAAAAGGACACCAACCCTAAAACAGCTACATGCTGCTAAAGATTGATGCCCGTCCGTTCTTCGGTAAGGACTTATTTCCAAGAAATCACTAATCTGTATTTATGATACTTATTTTTAAATAACAAATTGGTGTATTCAGTTGATTCAATTGCATTAAATAACCTCCTGTCCATTTACCCTAGTCCGTTCACTCCGATCAATATCCAATACCTGTCCGTTTTTCCAAATAATTAAATCCTGGCCGAACTCTTTTGCTTGTACCTTTGTTAGTTGACCATCTTTTACGATATACAAACAATTCTCGTGCAAATCAACTTCAACCTTCATTTTGTCCGTCATATGCCGACCCCCCGAACTAATCTATTGTTCTGCCGATGTGTTGCAAATTCTAGCAAGAATGTATTGATCGCCAAACTCATCCGACATGCTTAAAATGTACTTTATAGATTTGTTCATTTCGGGATAAGTTTTAATTTCTTCACTCATGCTCAATCTCTCCTTTCCGTTTCTGATAAATAGCCATATATCCAGCTATTGACGAGACAAACAATGTTCCCAAAGTAATAAATCCTGTTATGATTAATGTCATTTCTGCACCTTCTCGTTCGCTGTTTTTTCGAACCCGCACAAGCGATTTTTTATGTATGTATTAGTTCTTGGTGTAATTGCAAATCCAACTTGTGCGGATATATTTTCAACTAATTTTCATAACCGCGAATTTGTTCTAAAAGTGTTCTTCCAGCTCCTTTTTTAACTGATCATTGCTTAATTGCTCGAATACACTCCGGTTATATCCAGTCATTAATGCGAGTTGCTCTATTATTGATTCTCGTTCATCAATACCCATTTACTTGCCTCGCATGGTTTATTTTATTTTTATCGAGATAGGCATTGTAAATTTGTTCTAGTGTGAAGCCAAATCCATTAATCCCGATATTCAGAAAAGTGATCCATGCTAATCGAAAATAATATTCGTTGACAGGAAAACCCGCGATCATTTCTTTATCATGATTTTTCTCCATGTAAGAACCATTTAAAAAGTACGTCATTTCTAGAAAATATCCTGTTAAATCTCCATCGAATTCATCCGGATCTAGTTGTTCTTCATAAATATAAAGGGCATCTTCCCACTTCTTTTGAATCGCAATCGATAAAAAGAAGTGCACTCCATCAACAAATTCTTCCAATAACGGGTTATGAAAGTGTACTCCACAACCATCGCAATCATCACATTGCCCGACAATCTTTCCATTTTTAAAAAATATCGGTTCACCTTTGCAAGATTCACATACATTTTTTTCATTCGGATACCACGTCCTGGGTTCCCTATCATTACTCCAATGTTTAAACCATCTGCCCTCATTCGCAAATTCAGCTAATTCCACTTGCAAAGCAACAAAAGTATTTGCAACTAAATCTTTTCCTTGCAGACCTTTTTCCTCAATGATTCTATTATCTAAAGCCTTCTGCATGTCTATTAATTTTTCTAGATTCATAGCTTTACCTCCACATCCTCAATAACTGGCATTTCGCCCAAAGTGTCGAATGCTATTTGTTGCACATCCGCCAGCATTGCATCAAAATCATCTTGTTTCTCGATGATTCGTTCGATCGATTCACCAATTTGATAGAAAAAATAAATTGAACCCTTTGGTAGCCGTTAACGTTTCGATTGCAAAGTTAACGGGAATATCGTAAAGTTTTGCACCAGTAGTAACTTCCGAAACTCTGATAATGTTTTTCACAGGAATTGCGCTAAACCGATATTGTCCTACTTTAATCTCATGCCCTACTGCCGGAGTCCATTTCTTAAGTGCTAGATAAAATTGCTGCGGTTGTTCATTTACTGCGATTTTCATTGGTCGCCACCTTCTATTGTCCATTTGCCTTCTAATAATTCTTTAAGCGTAAAATCGGATAATAAAAGTTCATCCAAGCTTTCCTTATCGTAAAATTCCGGATTAATAACTGCTGTGTGTATGCCCTCATAATAAAAATTGACTACTTTACCCTTTTTATAAGCTCGCATAGCTTCTTCAAAAGATACATGGTTCGGCAGGATACGCCATTGAACAGAATCAACAAAACCTGCACTTAGCATCATTAACCCTTCTGAATCACAAAGTTTGATATGACCTGTTTTATCTTTGAAAACTTTTACTTCTATTCCTAATTCACTGGCATCGCCAACGGCAACTCCCCCAACTTTCAACCGATCGATCATTTGTCCAGTAGTTAGCCATTCGTTCATTTTGATTCCTCCCCAAATTCCCTATTAAATTCCGATTTGATCTTCTTGACTGTCTTTTCGCCAATCCCATGTTTGAACCGCAACCGATCAATAAATTCAGCAAACGATTCAATTAGGATGTCATCCCGAAAATCTGACGAAACTATATATCCGTGTTCATAGCCTTCTTCATAACCTTCTTGATACTTTTGCTTTAGTAGTGGATTTTTCAATGTGATTCACCCTTTAAAATATCCATAATCGCAAGCGCGTCATTACCTCTGACGCAATGCCTGTCCAAAAACTGTACATACGCTTCATTTGTTTGTCCGTGCCCACAACAGGCATTCATTACACCTGGCAGGGTTCCTAAACATCCGTCATGCCCTTCTGGTGTATTGTTCAATCCACAATGCCCGCACAGTCTGTTTTCCCATGTTGTGACCGTCGGCTCCTTCTTGTCTGAAAATACCCATTCCCCATTTAGGAATTCGATTTTATGACCTTTTAGTTGGGTTGTTGCTGTCATTTATATACCTCCTGTGTCGTGATTTAATACATACCGAGCTATTCAAAGATAGTTAACAAAATAAAGACAGTAGCACCTACCACAATTGGTTGGATTAAACAATACCAGAACAGCTTTTCTTTCAATGACATTTCATCATTCAACTATATTCACTCCTTCGCATCATCGTTATGTGCATTAATATTCTGTTGATGAAATAATACAAGGCTTGGTTATTTTTTCGTGTTCGATAACCCAACCGAATGTTTTTTGAATCCATAATTCACCAAAACGTCGTTCCATAATTTGAGATTTCTTCAATTCCTCAACAGGAAGTTCGCTTTCATTCAACCACATATGGTCAGAGAGTGGAACTTCTCCCCAAATTTCAAAATCTTCCTCGATATCCTTCATATCCACACTAGTTTCATTGTGATACCATTCTTTTGCCTGTTCTTCACTTTCAGCACATACCCAATCAAAATCGTTCATTCTGAATACCTTCATTTTCACATCTCCTTTTACTTCACATTTTGTGTCTTATATTCACTAAAACCACCCATTTTGACTGCTTTCTACGTTTATTTGTTTAAATGATTCGATTGCCAACTGTTGCTTTAATTGTCCGTATGATTTGCCGTCTGTGTTGTAGTAACTCATGCTGTGCAGCTTATCGATGATGATTGCTTTTTGACGTTCCTGCATTACATCACGTTCCTGCATTACATCAATTGCTTTCATGAGAACACATCCTTCGTTTTTTTATCGAACTGCGACATTAAGGTACCGATATCTTTACAGCAATGACTTTATCCCACTCAATCTCCTTCAATTCCTTGTCGGTTTGTTCTTGTAAATAAGTGTCTGACCAAGCTGGATTATTCATTTCTAACCTGTCATAAATCAATTCACCAACTTCATCCTCATCTTTTGAACGCACATAACATCTTTCGTTATGATCATAGATTTCTTCAATGCTAGCACTACCCCATCCTGCTACCCACCAACCGAAATCGTCGCCTGCAACAACGTCTGTATCCACCATGGGAACAATATCTAAATCAGGGTTTTCTTTAATTAATTTAAGTAATTCATTTACATTGTTTTGTTGTTTTTCTGAACTCATAATTTTATCTCTCCTTTATGCGCATTTTCGTCAAAAGATCTACATCCTCTTAGCAAACGACCTGTTAATCCTCCCTTGTCTTGCTTGATGAAATAGAGCAATAAAAACCTCATCCGGATCCCGATTGATCGCCTGTCCGATTTCCTCGGGTTCGTGCCCTTGTTCGTATAAAATTGTGACTTCGTTAATCAAACCTTCCGAAAAGATTATTTCTAAATCGGATAAGCAATAGACAAGGGCTCCATCTTCCAAACGTTCTTTTCTGATTTTATAGATTCGCTTAATATTTGAAGTAGCAGTGCTCATCCTAGACCACGTTCATCCCTTCTTATCGCACATTTTGTATCTATAACGCACCTTCTCAAGCCGATTCACCTAACTTTGTTCTATATTCCAGTAACAATTTGTTCATTCTTGCTTTATTGTTTGGTTTGAAATAGAGATCTAGTTCTTTTCGATCATCGTCAAAGGTCAATACTTGTTTTTCGAACACCAGAAATTCAATTAGTAACGACAAAGATTCAAACTCACCAGAAATGGCCTCCGTGTAAACTTCCTTAAGATTCATAACGATGATCCAAATTAACAAATAGGTTGTATTCTTTTTTAAAAGCTAGTTCAACCGTTCCAACTTTGCCATTGCGTTGCTTCGCTACTATGACCTCAATGATGTTTCTTTTTTCACTTTCGCCATTGTAATAATCATCGCGGTATAAAAATTCAATCACATCTGCATCCTGTTCAATGCTTCCAGAATCACGTATGTCCGACATCAAAGGTCTTTTGTCCTGCCTGTTTTCAACTCCCCTTGATAACTGTGAAAGTAGATAAACTGGAATTTTCATGTCCTTTGCCAATTCTTTTAAACTACGGGTTATTTCACCGACTTCAATGTTTTTGGACTCGTACTTTTTTCCAGACCGGATTAGTTGCAGATAATCAATTAATACTAAAATAGGCTTATTGGGGTACATTCTTCTCAGTTTTCTAACTTTGCTACGAATGTATTGAACTGTTTGCCCCGATTTATCGTAAATATGTAAATTCATGTTGCTTAGTTCGCCTAAAGCCTTTGAAAATTTGTCCCAATCATTTGAGTCAAAAAACTGATTCGGATTTCGCATTTTATGGCCATCGATTCTACCTATCGCGGAAATCATACGTTTGTTTAATGATTCTTCACCCATTTCTAACGAAAATATTGCAGTTAATCCTTCGTTTTCGCAATGCGCAACAGCATGATTTAACATTTTGGCTGTTTTCCCAACACTAGGTCTTGCAGCTGAAATGATTAGATCACCATTTTGGAACCCATCCAGCATTCTATTCAGATCGATAAATCCTGTATCAAGGCCGCTAAGCCCTTTGTCTTGCTTTTCAATATTTTCATAGAGCCTTTTTAAAGATTCTGCATGATTGTAGTCATCATCGTTATTTTCTAGTTCTAATTCAGAATACTGACTCATAATCTTAGATAAGTCGTCCAAATTAAATATTTCCCTTTCCTGTATTTTCCTTGCTTCACGGATTTTCCAGGAATCGATAATATATTTCTCATAAGTTTTAAAAGGCTCCAGGCTAGCGACACTGTTCATCAACTTTGATAGGTAAGGTTTCCCACCTATATTTGACAATTTATTTCCCAAAGTCATAACAACCGTTACCATGTCAATCGGTTCACCTTTTTGTTCAATCTCTCTTAAGGCCTTGAACAAAATTTGATTAGACGTATTGGAAAAATGCTTTCCCTGTATGGTGAGTTCTTTAATAAGCTCGCCTTTTTTCAATATGCATCCTAGCAATCCGTATTCTGCCTCAAGGTTTGTGTCCAATCGCTTCACGCTCCCATTGGTCAAGTTTCTTCAAAAAGTCATTTGTGTATGCTTCCCTTTTGTTCTCGCGTAAATCAGATAGACTTGGCGCGAATTTATTTTCAATTGCATATTGTTCTGCATTTTTCATGATCACTGCTGGGTTTTGGTCTTTTAATAACCTTGTCCAGGTGTTGATTTTCCCTTGATCAAAATCGAAAGTTGGATACGCCTCGCTTAATAATTTAAGAACTTCATAGACTTTTTCTCTATTCATGATAGGTCAAAATCCTCCTTGCTCTTTGCTTTGGAACCGACTTGTGAGGAACGTTTAGCAAAGTTTTTTAATGGATCAGCATCATCAATAAATTTTCTAACGTCTTTGTCACGCATTAGATCTGCCAATGTATACTTGTGCGTGAACCAATGGTTATCGCTAAAATAAACTTCTGCATAATTATCGATTACTTGAATAAGCTGTTCATAGGAGTAATCTCTTAATCTTGCTTTAATTGCAGATCTGGTTGGATTCGTTATTTTATTGTGTTGAATAATATTTTTAGATATATAGCGATCGAACAGATCACGGACATTGTATTCTTCTTTTTCTTCTTCTTCTTCTTCTTCTTCTTCTTGTCCACTTATCGTTGACGTTTCGTAGTACGTATCGTATAACTCTTTGATTTCTCTGCGTTCGATACGATCACCGACAAATGGAATCAGGGATTCGTCTTTTACTAATTTCAGTTCAGATCTCACACAATCAAGAATCGGTTTTCCTCCACGATTGAAGTTGTATCTGCCCCAATTTTTTATAGCAATTTCTCTTGTTTCAGTGTTATAAATGACAAGTCCGTGATAATTAATGAACCTGTCTAACAATGAATTAATACTTTCGATCGAATATCCAATATCAAATGCCATCTGTTTTTTGGTGATCTGATAGATTCCGATTTGAGTCGTATTTGAATTCGTCAAAAGATACAAGAAAAAAAGTTTATCTTCTGGAGTCATCTCTTCTACAACTTTCGGGTCATCCCAAAACTCTGTATGAACCATTCTAAATTTAGCCACTTGCATTCCTCCTTGAGATTCTATGAATACATTCGGTTATCACAGCATATAATCTAGTACAAGCTAGCTTATTCATCCGTTTTTAACTCAACCAGAATTAAATTCATCGCTGCCAAACAAACTACATATATAGTCATAACATCTGTCAATCACACTAAAACCTTCATGTGCTGCGGATGTCGATACTTCATAAATTCCTGCCCGATTAAGCCTTATTGTTGCTTCTCCAAAAGTAACTTGTTGATCTTTTTCCAGCTGTTGCAACTGTTGGAAAATCGGGTCAAAGCTTGTCCCCAAAAAATCATAAATTATTGTCTGCTGCATCTAATCACCACCTTTTGAACAGCAAAGGCGACTTGCCTTTGCTGGATTATCGTGATATGATGAGAAAAATACTATTTTTTTAACGCAAACTCGTGTTGTCAGCACGGGTTATTTTTTTACCTCTTGCAACGCCCACAATGCATGATCTGCAATAGATTTAGTACTTTGGTCGATATTTAGCTTGACTGCTGATTCCATCACAGAATAAAACTTCCGTAAAAATTCAACCTCTTGATCAGAATCTCTAGCGATTTGCAGTAACCCGTCCATTTCCTGTTTCATGTCCACCCTCCTAACAAGTCACAAGCGCATAGTATAAAAAGCCTAAGACCCCTACAAAACCGGCGGCGTGAAACACCTTGTAAAATCTATCGCTCATGGCTGTATCTCCTTACTAATTCAAATGCGACACCTTGCTGTATTAACTCATCCATTAACGTATTGAGTTCATCCTGGTCGTGTTTCTTGTCGCTCATTTTTGAAAGCTCATGCAGTGACTTTGTTAGATCAATAGACATGTTCTTTGCGGCATCAAAATCACCACTAACAAGCTTTTCTGCGATCATGCACTGTAGATCCAATGAACACCAATATTCCTGACTTGCTCTATAAATATCATCCGGCAAAAATTGTTTTTCTAATTTCACTGTCATAGAAGCCCTCCTAAAAATAAAATTGCTCCTGTAATTAATTGCGATGCTCCTGTACTTATTAATGATGTAACTACATCTGTCCCGTAAATGAATGCCATCATAACATCTGGATTATTTGTAATGTTGCACCATTTAATTAAATCAGCTGCTTTTAAATCAAGCTTGTCATTTTCTAGTCGCGATATATTGCTCCTTGATATGTGCAGCTTTTCTGCCATTTCTTCCTGACTAATATCAGCAACCCTTCGCATACGGCGTAAGACTGGACCAAATTCCAACGTTTTCACCCCCTTGTGCAACCATTGCACATTGTTTGCGGAGGATGGGCAGTATTTCTTCGCTGACTGTTGTATTATGTAAGTACGGCCTCCTCATATGGTAGTTTGCTAGATTATTTTTAAACTTTGCTTAAAGTTAATCTCATCTGCATTTTGGTTGGTCGCGCTTACCCAATTGAAAAAATCTTTTGTCACCACTCTCGGATGACCAAGTTCCCGGTTGACTGGAAAATCCTTTCTATGAAACAGTTCATTGCATTTATTCGCGCTAATATCTACTAGATCCATGAACTGTTTGCGAGTTAATAATGGTGGTAGTTCTTTTTCTCTTAATTCCTGGATTAGAACCGGGACTAGTTGATTTTTAATTTCCGTTACGAGTGTTTGGATTTCTTCATTGGTAAATGTCGTGATTGGCATTAGATCACATCCTGCACTATTTGTTGATAGTTAGCATTATCAATTTCGATTTTTAGACTTGTTGATGGTTGCCATATTTCTATAAAACGTAATCCATCATCAAACCTTTTCTTTGGCAAATCACCATATCGAGGTATTTCAAAATGATTTTTAAAGTCCCTCCAAAATTCGGAAAAGGCTTTAAAACCCAATTTCTTGTAAGCAGGCGACCTTTTTCCGCCAAGGAAATCAACAACAACTTGTTTTGCTTTTTTGTTTAACGTATGCTCTTGACCGCCATCAATGCGCATAGTTTCTTCTAAATTAGTGATTCGTTTGTCCTGGATCACTAATTCGTTTACCGTGCTTTGTAAAATTTCTAATTGATTTCTGGGTTGTTCTGTTTGATATACACCTGTTTTTCGAATTGACGGGATGACTTCATGTGTTATCCAGCGTTTGAATTGTTTAGCTTCAAGTTTCCTGCTACCAAGGATTAAATTATATAAACCAAATTCATTTACGATATTCGCTTCACCCTGTCGACCTAACTTGAAGTTAGACCGTTCATCTTCATCCAATCGACTAACAGCTTTTGAAGGGTTTGTAAGTTCTAAAATGTTACAAACATCTTTAGCTACAAACCAAGGTTCATTTTTTAAATTAATAATTCTTAACTTTTTACCATCGAAAACCTTTGTTAATTGATTCATTAAACAACCTCCTTATTTTCGTCTTGTAATTCTTGTATAACAACATCAGTAAAAAAAATTTCTCTCGGGTCCTTATTTAATGCATAAGCAATAGCTAACATCAAAGTACCCGATGGTTCTTGTCCGTGAAGCTCAATATTAGTAATAGTTTGACGAGAAGTTTCAGTTCGTCTTGCCAGTTCTGACACTGACATACCAATGTCTATTCGAACTTCTCTTAGCTTGTTATCCATGTATAACACCTCCTACAAATATAATGTAACACATGTATAACAAACGTGTCAACAATGATTTACAAGTTATTTATTTATTTTTATTTTCTTAGAGTGTAAAGTATGTATTACAGGTGATGGATAATGAATAAATTAGGAAAACTTTTAAAAGAATTGCGTGGAAAAGAGTCTTTAAGAGAAGCCAGTAAACGAATAGGAATCAGTCATACATATTTAGATACGATAGAAAAAGGAAAAGACAAAAGAACTGGTGCTCCTGTCAAACCAACTCCGGAAACTTTAAAGCTAATTTCACAAGCTTATAATTATAGCTACATGGATTTGCTGACTGTTGCTGGATATATTGACCGCCAACCATTTTACATTAATTGCTACAATCCGGATGAAGACCCTTCCGGAAACCATACATTATATCCGACAGCAAATCCATCAGGTAAAATACCAAAAGGGACTATTGTTACAGGATACGGAATCCCACTTGCAAGGATCCCTAATGATATGAATGTGGAAGAATTAATTACTTATCTAGCAGATAACTATGAATTAAAAGAACTTAATGACGAGTTTGTTACTTTTTATATGACAGAAAAATTAATCAATAAAATTAAGTCCTTAAAAAATAGTATGAATAAAGAATTTGAAGAATTACTCAGTGACCCAAAGACTAACCTCATGTTCAAAGACTGGAGAAATATGACTGATGAGCAGCGTGACGAGGCTCTGAACATGATTAAATATATAAAATATAAAGGAAGTAGGAAGGATTAATTTTTATGGGGTGATTTCTTTGAACTACAATCGATACAAGATTTCGGGGATATATACTGAAACAAATCGAAAAAGGACGCGTAAAATTAATGCGCATTCAAATAAACATGCAAAAATGATAATGATTAACGATGGTTATCAGGAACCATTCGATGTTGAGATAATACCACACCCGAAACCAACTGAAAGACAACTAGGATACGCTAAAGACCTAGGTATTAAATTACCAAAGGAAGCAACTTCCGAAGACTTGTCAGCATTAATTAGTAGAGTAACTGATCATGATGATGAACCAAATGAAGGTTTAATGAAATATGCCACTAACAAAGGGTTTTGTTTTTCAAAATACATCGGAAAAAAATCGTTGTATGATCTCATTTTCAACAAACTAGATTTAAAGGATCGTATAGCATTCTTTATTTTCTCAATATACCGTTATTTATCCGATGATAGACACGCGAATTTGGACACTTCAGTTCATAAAGAAAAGTTCTATAGTTTCGCAGAGAAAAAAGTAAATGATAATTCATTTTTGAAATCTATACGTTTTTATTCAGGCGCAGATTTGAGATACTTTGGTACATTTAGGGTTGGAGATTATGAAATAGAAGGAGCATCTACGAATACCATTTCATATAAGACCTCGGTTTCTTATCTAAAAGAAATAGGACTAATAGATCACAATGCATTTACAACTGTTAAATCCGTAGGAGATAAAAATGAATTTAAAGTAAGCTCAAAAAAGAAAAACGGAATTTTTTCTAAGCTAATCGAAGCTATAAAGAAATAAAAAATATTATAAGGTGTGCATTACTATGTACATCTTTTTTTAAATCAAAAAGGGAACGTACATTCCGATTATAGGGGGTCAACATGATTCACTACACACGCTTAGAAGATTATATAAGGGATTTATATATCAATTTATCAATCAATTGTCCGGAGCAACTGGGAGTTGAAAGTTTAGCCAAAGCTCTTAATCTAAAAATTTATTATGCAGATGCGAATATGAGGTTTAACGACACTATTGTGTTAAAAAAAACTTCAATACAACAGGAATGGCAGTCTTTCGGTCATGAAGTTGGTCATTATTTACTACACGTTGGCAACCAGCTTGTAATGCATTATTTGTTTAATGAGTTGCAAGAGAACCAGGCTAATTATTTTGCATACCATTTCTGTATTCCAACTTTCATGTTGTCGGACTCTAGAGTAAAAAATGTTTATGAAGTTATGAATCTATTTAATGTGGAATTTGAATTCGCTCAAAGACGATTGTCGATGTATCAAAGTAAATTTATATACGAGGTGACTGACCATGCATTGTGAAAAAATCAAGATAAAATCCGGGCAGTTTAGGTGGGTTTGTGTCGAGGATGGTCCTCGCGATCCGGTGACAGGTAAAAGAAATCAAATTAAACGCCGTGGTAAAACACAAAAAGAAGCAAAACAAAAAGTATTGACTGAAATTGATAATCAAACAAACGCAGGCGTTAATAGAAAGATCACAAAAAATATCACTTTTGATAAATTGGCAGAGGAATGGATGAAAACATACAAGCTAACAAATGTGAAAGAAAGTACTATTGATGCCAGAACTACGGAAATGAAAGCATTAAATAAACAGATGGCTAAAAAACCGATTGATAAAATCGATCATTTATTTTATCAAAATGTTATTCAAGAAGTGGCTAAGGGCCGCAAAGAAAACACAGTCCGTAACATTAATGCATGCGCCAATATGATTTTTAAATTTGCAAAAAAGCATCGGCTGATAAGCGAAAACCCCGTAACCGATGTAGTGCTGCCTAAAAAGAAAAAGACATTAGATGATTTAAAGACAGATAAGACAGCTGAAAAATACTGGGAACGTGAGGAATTGAAAACATTTCTGTCGGCTGTTCTTATTTATGGTGAACGTTTAGACAAAGAAATTTTTTACACCTTTGCGTTTTCCGGTATGCGAGTTGGGGAATTGTGTGCGTTGCAAAAATCTGATTTAGATTTTAACAATAATACAATAAATGTCTTAAAAACCGTTTATAGCAAAAATCAAAACATGTACACTTACACACTTGATACTCCGAAAACCAATAATTCTGTGCGCACAATTGAAATGGAACAACCAATCATGGACATGTTACGCAAATTGGTCCAAAGAAACGATGAGCATAAAATGAAATATCGTTTACAAGATGATTATCAAGACATGGACTATGTTTTCGCCCGATTGAACGGCAGGCCATACTTTCGTGGTGATATAAATAAACGAATTAAACGGATTTTACGTCTGGCCAAAATAAAGCGACACGCAACATCGCATATTTTCAGGCATACGCACATAAGCATGTTGACAGAAGCTGGTGTCGATCTTCCGACCATCATGCAACGAGTCGGTCATAGGGATTCGAAAACCACGTTGGAAATATACACACATGTAACTAAAAAAATGAAAGAAAATGCCTCTGAAAAAATCAGAGGCAAATTCGGTGATATGCTTCAAAAAATAACAAATGAAAAATAAATGTTACTATCCTGTGACTTTTTCGCCAAAATGGGAGGACAAACCGTTATAAAACATTGATATATCAACCTTTATGAGTGTTTTTCTCCCAAATCATGTCAATATGGGGAATATCATCCTCTAAATAAACATCTGAAATTTGTTCAAATCCAAAAGAAGCATAAAAATGTTGTAAATATTCCTGTGCCTGTATTTTTATCCTGTTTTCCTTCCATTCATCCCTCACAAACGCTATTGCTTTTTGCATAATCTGTTTCGCATATCCATTACCGCGAAATTTTTTTACAACTAATACCCTTCCAATCGAGGCCTCAGGATATTTCAACCCCTTTGGCAAAATCCGTACATAAGCAGCAATTTCATTATCGATTTTAAGGAAGTAATGAATTGCATCTTGATCATTATTATCCAACTCTTCATAAGGACAAGTTTGTTCCACAACAAACACATCAATTCGTGCCTTGATAAGCTGATACAACTCTTCTACAGAAATCTCTTGAAATGACTTTATATACCACACTTTCCCCACACCCTTTTCACTTTTTACTAAATATACCATAAATGAAAAGGACTTTCGTTTATCTTTGTCGAAATAACAATGTATACCAAACAAAAGGAGTAGCGATACGATGCAGGCAAATGAGACAACTATCGGATTCATTGGAACAGGCGTTATGGGAAAAAGCATGGCCGAAAATCTAATGAAGGCGGGATACCCATTAGTAATTCATACCCGGACAAAAGAAAAGGCACAAACCCTTCTCGACAATGGCGCATTATGGAAAAATACGATCGTTGAGTTAACTGATGCAGCTGATGTTATTATAACAATGGTTGGCTACCCACAAGATGTGGAGGAAATTTATTTTGGCGAAGCGGGCATTCTAAATAATGCAAAGTCAGGTACATATGTAATTGATATGACAACCTCTAAACCTGCTTTAGCGAAAGAAATTGCAAATGTTGCTTCTGAAAAAGACCTTCATACGTTAGATGCGCCTGTTTCCGGTGGTGATGTTGGTGCTAAAAATGGCACGTTAGCAATCATGGTTGGCGGTGATCAAACAGTATTCGATAAGCTTCTGCCAATCTTTAACGTAATTGGCGGGCAAATCATTTTACAAGGGGAAGCTGGCGCCGGGCAACATACGAAACTTTGCAACCAGATCACCATTGCCTCCAATATGATCGGTGTATGTGAAGCAGTAGTATATGCAAAGAAGGCCGGCCTTGATCCTGTTCGT
Source organism: Lentibacillus sp. Marseille-P4043 (assembly GCF_900258515.1). NCBI lineage: Bacteria > Bacillati > Bacillota > Bacilli > Caryophanales > Bacillaceae > Lentibacillus > Lentibacillus sp. Marseille-P4043. The sequence goes on from NZ_LT984884.1 coordinate 364,730, forward strand.
GTTTTGGACAGTATTACAACAGGAGCCGCTGGAAGTTGGTCATTATCCAACTTAGCACCACGAATGATTGAGGGTGACTATGCCCCAGGATTTTTCGTCAAGCATTTTATTAAAGACATGACAATTGCTCTGGAATCCGCTCAAGAGATGGAGATGTCCACCCCCGGCTTAGCACTGTCCCTCAAGTTGTATAAACAATTAGCGGAAAGCGGTGAAAGTGACAGCGGAACACAAGCATTAATAAAATTATTTGATAGGTAAGAAAAAGAAAATAGCAGCTTATCCTTCTCGTTTATCGATTTCTGCTTGGACGATAAAAGCTAAATCATCATTGCCAAATAGCTGGAGCACGTTTAAAACTGTCAGATCAGGAATTTCATCAGATTCTGCCTTTGGAACGGTTAACTCCAGTGCTTCGTCCAATGCGTGATTTTTCCCTTGAGTTGGATAAGCCTCCATATATAAATCTTTTGGCTCCAAATCATTATTTATACACCACTGCGCAAAAATCAGGATCATCATTTTCTCATCATCTTGGTAACTTTTAATAACCTTTTGTTCCATTTCTTTTTTATCCATTACACATCACCTTCTTTTCGTAACATGAACACCCACATAAATGACAATGCCTGTTTCAATTCGCATGACAGCCCTTGATAGTTTTCTTTTTTAACGCCTTCCTTATAAACACCAAATCCATCCACATACTCAAAATTGATCTCAGATGCCAATCGTTGAAACTCCCAGGGCATCAATGTATTACATATTGCTTTTTCCCCGTAAACCCGTGGGTAACTGTTTGTACGCGGTCCGGCTGTCGGTCCCAAAATTCCAATGCATAGAAGTCCGTCTTTCTTTAAAACACGATGCAACTCATAAAGTGCTTTTGCTGGCTGTTCTGTCCATTCTAGAACATTAATTGCCATCATCCCATCGTAGCTGTTATTATCAAACGGTAAGTTCATTACGTTTCCTTGCAAAAATTCAATTTCTTCATTTGGAACACGGTCTTTGGCACGATGAATCATCTCACTAGAAAGATCAACCCCTGTAACATGATACCCCACGTCATGTAATTTATAGGATCCATACCCATCCCCACAACCAATGTCTAAAACGCTGCTTTTTTTATCGAGATGTTTTTCAATAAAAGGAACAATATCCTTCCGACTTCCGCTATCCCACATGCCGGTGCTTTTTTCATTCCAAAATGCAGCACGATTATCCCACTGTTCTTGCGCTTCCTTTTGCCAGTCGAATGAAACCATTTTCCCACACTCCCTTTTATATAATAATCCTAATTACATCATAATGCAGATTGCGATTTATGGAAAGGTTGCGGGATTGTTAGAAAGCCTGGTCGGTTGCTTGGGACGATGTTTCTGCTTTCGGGCTGATGTTTCTGCTTTCGGGACGATGTTCTCGCGCTCGGGCTGATGTTTCGCTTTTCGGGTTGATGTTTTCGTGCTCGCGCCGATGTTTCTGCTTTCGGGCTGATGTTTTCGCACTCGGGCTGATGTTTCGCTTTTCGGGACGATGTTTTCGTGCTCGCGCCGATGTTTCTGCTTTCGGGACGATGTTCTCGCGCTCGGGCTGATGTTTCGCTTTTCGGGTTGATGTTTTCGCACTCGGGCTGATGTTTCGCTTTTCGGGTTGATGTTTTCGTGCTCGCGCCGATGTTTCTGCTTTCGGGACGATGTTCTCGCGCTCGGGCTGATGTTTCTGTTTTCGGGTCGATGTTTCGCTTTTCGGGTCGATGTTTTCGTGCTCGCGCCGATGTTTTGCTTTTCGGGTCGATGTTTTCGCACTCGGGCCGATGTTTTCGCGCTCGGGCTGATGTTTCGCTTTTCGGGTCGATGTTTTCGCACTCGCGCCGATGTTTCGCTTTTCGGGTCGATGTTCTCGCTCCCGTTCCGATGCTCCCCCGCCATGGAAGACTTTCTCACCTGAAACAAAAAAAGAGAGCTTACCCTAATTGGATAAGCTCTCTTCAAATTTATTATAGACGAACTACGTTAGCTGCTTGTGGTCCGCGGTTACCTTCAACGATTTCAAATTCAACGTCTTGACCTTCTTCAAGCGTTTTGAAACCTTCTGCTTGGATAGCTGAGAAATGTACGAATACATCGTCGCCATCTTCACGTTCGATGAAACCGAAGCCTTTTTCTGCGTTAAACCATTTTACTTTACCAGTCATTAAAATGACCTCCTTATACAAATATCGTGCAAAGTAATTGAATCATAAATACTTTTACACCACTTTGATAAAGAGATCGTAAAGTATTATTCAAACTTCAATTTCCTTTTGCTACTTTCAACTTTACCCCTTATTAAACGAAATTACAAGTTATTTGTTACTTTTTCCAAAAAGAATTAATATTTATCTGATTAGTAAAATATCTTTCAATACCATTAAGACCATAATCTTTCGTCACATAGACCTTTACTCTCACAATTTGGTCTACATTCTCAAACACACCTGCAGCTAAAACATTTTATTACCTATTTTCATCTTTATCGGAGTCTTCCTTCTCTTGTTCACTTAACTCTGAAACGATGATTCTTGGTTCATATTCACTCAATACTTCAAACGTATCATCTGACGTGAAATAAATATGATGTTCAATATGGGGGTACATTTCACTTCCAGGACCAATTAACTGATCGTACCACTCAACAAAGTCGGAATTGGTCATTTTGTAGAAGAAGCAATCTTGATTATCTTCACCGAATTTTTTTTCGAGCCTCTGATGCGATAAAAGATAAATCACCTCTTGTCCATTCTTCTGAAAAGCGGCAAGACCATACATACCGTCCATCAACAACCCGATCATAGATAAATATATACGCTATTCCAGAATCGTCCTCAAACTTTAATTGTAAACTACCTACCGGATACTTCACCCCCATTAAATGTAATTCACCATTAATTTTTCCAACAGGTTCCCATACGTGTAGTTTCCGTAGATCCACGAGAATTCCTCCTTATTTTAATATCTGATTTTTTCCTTTTTGAAGTTTAACGTAGGAACCTGATTAGATTTTGGACTTGACCTATATAATCTAACAGGACCTGCATCAGTATTTTTAACATATGTGATGGAGCCGTCTGATTTTGGATACTACTTCCCCTGAGCCAACTTTCGAAAAGTCTGACGATGCCTTAGAGTAGCCACGTGCATTACTTTTCAATAAAATCCCCCTTTCATTACTATATATTTTAATATTATGATGATTTTGGACAAGTGAATTGTCAATACTTTTAAAAAGGCCTGTTACTCCCTTAATTAATCACAAACATTAAAGATTGCTCCAATCCCACAAAGAATTATTCAGCATACACCAGTATTTTACACTTCACAATATCCACATGTTTGCAGTTGCCAAAAACCTTAAGTATTGATAAAATATTCACTTGCAAGATTATAAAAAAATACGGACTACCAAACATTTATATCTTGCAAATATGAATGATAGGTGGTAAATAAAATGGAAGAAAGTAAACAATACCAGGTGTTATTGTACTATAAGTATGTCCAAATCGAGGATCCTGAAGAATTTACAATGCAGCATTTGCAATTTTGTAAAGACCTGGAACTAAAAGGGCGTGTGTTAATTGCCCATGAAGGGATTAATGGTACAGTTTCTGGAACTATTGAGCAAACCAATAAATATATGGAAACAATGAAGAATGATCCAAGGTTTACTGATATGGTCTTCAAAATTGATGTACATGATGGTCACGCATTCAAAAAAATGCATGTGCGTCACCGCAAAGAAATTGTAACACTCAGATTAGATGAAGATGTTGATCCACATCAAACAACAGGTAAATATTTAGAACCAAAAGATTTTTACGAAGCGATGCAGGATGAAGATACAATTGTATTAGATGCACGCAACGATTATGAATATGACCTAGGTCACTTCCGCGGTGCTATTCGACCCGACGTGGAAACATTTCGTGAGCTTCCCCAATGGGTAGAAGAAAACAAACATCTGATTGAGGGTAAACGTGTCTTAACGTATTGCACTGGTGGGATCCGCTGTGAAAAATTCTCAGGCTGGTTATTAAAAGAGGGCTTTGAGGATGTCGGACAACTTCACGGTGGAATCGTAACATATGGCAAAGATCCACAGGTTCAAGGCGAATTATGGGATGGTCAGTGTTATGTATTTGACGAACGCATTTCTGTTCCAGTTAACCAGAAAGAGCATGTCGTTGTAGGTGTCGATTATTTCGATGGTAAACCCTGTGAGCGTTACGTCAACTGTGCAAATCCTGAATGTAATAAACAAATTCTCTGTTCAGAAGAAAATGAGCATAAATATATGCGTGGTTGTACACACGAATGTCGAGTTAGCCCACGTAACATGTATATAAAGGAACATAATTTATCTCCAGAGGAAATTCAAGAGAAATTGGAGAATATTGAAAAGGAAAACACGAAACAAAAAGCATAATGATTTTTAAAAGACGTCCCCTTATGAGGACGTCTTTTTTTATGGGATACTGGGACACTAGATCTGTCCCCATGTCCCATTTTAGGCTGTCAATCTTTTTGTTTTATCAGTTTTTCCTTTAATATACTGCATTGCTGCAATTACTCCGAAAATCACTAATCCAGCCAATGAGAACTTAAAATCTGGATATACGAGCAACAATCCAGCGCCAATCATGATAATTCGCTCTAGCCAGTTTACCGAACGAACAAAATAACCAATCAATGCTGCACTAATACTCGCCATTCCAAGCAAGGCAGTAATAACCGCTATCGATACGTTCATCACATTCGCATCGCCTTGTAATAGCAAGATAGGTTGCGAAACAAACATATATGGAATAATAAACGCCGCAATAGCTAATTTAACAGCAGTTACCCCGGCTTTCATTGGGTTTGCACCTGCTATACCAGCTCCTGCATAGGCCGCCAAACAGACTGGAGGCGTAATATCTGCGACAATACCAAAGTAAAACACAAACATATGAACCGCGATCACCGGAACATCAAATGCCAATAATGCTGGTGCTGCCATTGTTGCTGTTACAACATAGTTTGCTGTTGTCGGCAAGCCCATTCCTAAAATGATACATGCTATCATCGTGAAAAACATGACAAGGAAGAATTGACCCTGTGCAAGCTCAATAATTCCACCCGCAATTTTTGGCCCCAACCCTGTAGTGGTTACGGTTCCTGCAATAATCCCTGCTGTCGCACAGGCTGCGATAACCGGAAGCGCAGTCCGGGCTCCCTCCTCTAACAACTTAATAACACCTTTAAATGACATTCTCGTATCTTTTCTGAAAAAACTTATAACAAATGCAGTAACAATAGCGAATAATGCTGCATAAGTTGGTGTTTTCCCAGCAAGTAGGAAACCAACAATTATAATAAGCGGCAAAAATAAATCCAGTCGTTTGACTAAATTTTTTAATTTAGGCAATTGCTCTTTTGGAAGTCCTAAAATACCTTGCTTTCTTGCTTCAAAGTGTGTACCTAAAAAGACACCCGAAAAATAGAGAACCGCTGGGATGATCGCAATTATAATAATCTCATTGTACGGAACTCCTGTATACGATGCCATAATAAAAGCAGCGGCACCCATAATCGGTGGCATAATCTGTCCACCTGTTGATGCTGTAGCTTCTGTAGCTGCAGCGAAATGGGGCTTAAATCCTGCATTTTTCATCATTGGAATCGTAAATGAACCAGAACCAACCGTATTCGCAACGGAGCTCCCACTTACCATCCCTTGCAGTCCACTGGCTGCTACAGCTGCTTTTGCTGTTCCACCAGTATATTTCCCTGTAAGCCTTAACGCAATGTCATTAAAAAACTGTCCGATATTTGTCTTGACCAAAATTACCCCGAAAAATAGGAACAAATAAATGTACGTGGATGAAATTTGAATAGGGGTACCAAATATGGAGCTTGAACTAAAGAACATCTCTGTTGCAAGCGAAGGCCAGTCATAACCAGCATGTCCTATAATTGGAATATATTGACCAAAAAGACCGTACAGCAAAGCGATAATTGCAATAATAACAATTGGAAGTCCAACAACACGTCTTGTTGCTTCTAATAAAAGCAGAATTCCTGCAGTCGCCACAATTTGGTCAAATGCTGTAAAACCAAATATAATAGCGTCGTTAATTAAACGCTCATAATGATAAATAATATAGAAATTAGTGCCTAGGGCCGCGAGAGCTAGTAAAGCATCATACCATGGAACACCTCTACGTTTTGTCATTGATGATTTTATCGGATACAGCAAATATACTAGGCTTAATCCTGCACCAAGGTGAATCGCACCTTGAATGATGGATACTTTAGATCCGTAAAATGCTGTATAAAGTTGGAAAATAGTTAATGCTCCACCAATAATAAGTGTTACCCAACCCCATGGACCTAAATTTGTACGAAAAGTACTTTCTTTATCGTATTTGGCCATCAGTTCATGCTTATCAATTTCTTTTGAATTTTGTGTAGCCACCCGTTTTACCCTCCATTCATATGTTTTTTGAGGTTAAAGAACCGGACAATAGCGTCCGGTTCTTTTTGTTATTCAATACCAGCTTCATCAAAATATTTTTGAGCTCCTGGGTGGATTGGTAAATCACCTACACCAGTTAGAATGCTATCTTCTTTAATTAATTTTGCTTGTGCGATTGACATATCGCCGGATTTTTCAACCAACGTTTTCGTAAGTTCATAAGCAAGATCTTCACTAACCTGATCTTTTGAACCAAGAAGCAATGCCATCGCAGTAACTGTCTCTACTGGCTCGTCTAGCCAATCATACGTTCCAGGTTCAACCGTATATGCCTCATATTGACTATTATCAACTACTTCTTGTAAAGCATCTCCCTCAATACTAAGAAGCTTTACTTCTTTTGTAGATGCCTGCAATTCATCTGTTGAAGAAGATGGAACACCCACTACTTCAATGGAAGCGTCAATTGTTCCGTTTTGCAATTTACTTTTTGCATCACCAAAACCTTCTTCATATGCTTCATAGTCGCCTTCTTCAATACCATATGCCTTCAAAATTAATTCAGCTGCTTCACGAGTGGCTCCACCCGGAGGTCCGATTGCAACCTTTTTACCCTTTAAATCAGCAATTGATTCAATACCAGTTGATTCTAATGTAGCAATTTGCACTGCTTCTGGATAAAGCGAAGCAATTACTGCTACATTATCAATCTCTTTTCCTTTAAATTCGCCTGTTTGATTAACAGCACTGATTAAAGTAGTATTTTGAGCAATTCCCAATTGATAGTTACCGGACTGAATCTTAGCGATGTTTTCTACAGAGGCACCGGATTCTACTGAACTAACATCGAAGCCATCTACGTCGATATTATCCTTCCAAAGCGTAGACATCTCACCGCCTAATGGATAATAAACACCGCCGACACTACCAGTTCCCAAGGTTAGATTGGTTTTTGCTTCCTTTTCACCACCATCATCTGAACCAGAATCAGAACTGGAACCTTTCCCACTCTCACCACATGCGCTCAAAATCATGCCGACAGTAAGAATTAGGACAAATAAAAATAGTGTTCTCCTTCTCAAACTAAACTCCCCCTTTTAATTTTTATTTAAAACCTATTGCTTATCACAGCAATTGCATAAAACACGTTTTCATTTTTAGTTGAAAACGTTTTATTATATATTTTAACTTTTTTTCGCCTCCTATTCAAGTTTTAAGAAAATTCATAAAATAAACGCACCCTTTGACACTTGATTAATAGGTTGCTAATCTTTAAAAAAAGGGGGAGACGATTATCGTTCGTATTTATGATTACTCTGTCAAATCGATAAGTGGTGAAGAAAAGTCATTAGCCGATTATAAAGGGGATGTACTCCTTATTGTGAATACAGCAAGCAAATGTGGATTCACCCCACAATTTGCCGGGTTGCAGGAGCTTTATAAAAGTCATAATGAACACGGATTTGAGATACTTGGTTTCCCATGCAATCAATTCCATCATCAAGATCCCGGTAATGACCAGGAAATTTCGAGCTTTTGCCAACGAAACTACGGGGTGACTTTTCCAATGTTTAGCAAAGTAGATGTTAAAGGGGAAAATGCGCACCCTTTATTCACGTATTTAACAGAGGAAGCGCCAGGCCTGATGACAAAGCAGATTAAGTGGAACTTTACGAAATTCCTGATCAGCAAGAACGGTGATGTCATCAATCGGTATGCACCTCAAACTAAGCCTGAAAGCATAAATAAAGATATTGAAAAAGCGTTAGAAGAATAACATAACCTTTATATTAATTTTATTTGGAAGGATTCTGATTCATAGATTTTTTTCGCTAGCACACGCTGACTCCGGGTTGATGTTTTCTCGCTCGGGTTGATGTTTTCTCGCTCGGGTTGATGTTTTCTCGCTGGGGTTGATGTTTTCTCGCTGGGGTTGATGTTTTCTCGCTGGGGTTGATGTTTTCTCGCTGGGGTTGATGTTTTCTCGCTGGGGTTGATGTTTTCTCGCTGGGGTTGATGTAAAAAACCGAGCGGCTTTACAAGCGCTCGGTTTTTAAAAATTAATATGCTTTTGCCCAATAAACCAATTCTTTTGCTTCTTCCCCACAGCATACACATGTGTCAGCAACTTTTTCCTGTTCAAAAGGAATGCAGCGAGAGGTTGCTGTCGTTTCTTCCTTAATTTTTTCTTCACAAGCCTGATCGCCACACCACATTGCTTTAATGAATCCGGTTGTTTGTTCAAGCGTTTGTTTAAATTCATCCATGTTTGTTGCGACTGCTGTTTTTTCATTTCGGTGTGCTAACGCTTTGTCATACAGACCTTGCTGAATTTCTTCTAATAATGCCGGTAGACGGGTTTCCAGTTCGTTTAAAGCAACGAATTCCTTTTCACCAGTATCTCGACGTACAAGTACAGCTTGTTCTTTTTCTATGTCTTTTGGACCCATTTCAACTCGAACAGGGATTCCTTTCATTTCATACTCATTAAATTTCCAGCCAGGCATTTTATCACTAGCATCGATATCAACGCGAGCTACATTTTTCAGCTTATCACGCAGGTCATATGCTTTATCCAAAACACCCTCTTTATGCTGGGCGATTGGTACTATCATCGCTTGTGTTGGAGCAATCCTTGGCGGAATTACCAAGCCACGGTTGTCACCATGGACCATGATCAACGCACCCATAATACGAGTGGACATTCCCCATGATGTCTGATGAACTGGTTTTTGTTCACCGTTTTTATCCGAGTAACGAATATCAAATGCCTCTGCAAATCCGGTCCCTAAATAATGAGACGTACCAGATTGCAATGCCTTACCATCATGCATTAGGCTTTCAATTGTTAATGTGTAATCAGCTCCGGCAAACTTTTCTTTCTCCGTTTTTCGTCCGCTAATTAGGGGGATCGCCAAATAGTTTTCACAGACATCGGCATAAACACCGAGCATCCTTTCCGTCTCTTCCTGGGCATCCTCACCTGTAGCATGACAAGTATGACCTTCCTGCCATAAAAATTCCGATGTACGCAGGAATGGACGGGTTGTTTTTTCCCAGCGGACAACATTGCTCCACTGATTATAAAGCATTGGCAGATCCCGATAAGAATGAATATTTTTTGCATAATACTCACCAAACAGCACTTCAGAAGTAGGACGAACACAGATCCGTTCCGCTAATTCTTCTTCACCACCGTGTGTCACCCAGGCTACTTCCGGTGCAAATCCTTCGATATGATCCTTTTCTTTTTGCAGCATGCTTTCCGGAATAAATAATGGAAAATAAACATTCGAATGTCCTGTCTCTTTGAATTTCCGATCCAGTTCATCGCGAATGTTTTCCCAAATTGCGAAACCATATGGCTTAATAACCATTGTCCCTCTAACCGCACCATAGTCGACAAGTTCAGCCTGTTTTACCACATCGGTATACCACTGAGCGAAATCGTCCTCCATTGCGGTTACCTTTTCTACAAATTGTTTATTTTTACCCAATCCAAACACCTCTTTAAAAAGTATTAGTTTATGTGTATCTTTTAAAACGGGACAAGGGACCTGTCCGAGGCCACTGAAAAAGTAATCACTTTAAAAAGTCACATTGAACAAACTACTATATTTCGTGATGTTGTTAAATTCAAGCATCTATATATTGTATTTAGTATGCTCTTCATTTTTGTAAACTGGACTTTTTCAGTGGTCTCGACCTGTCCCCATGTCCCATATAAAAAACCTCGTATCCCATAAAAGGGACCGAGGTTTGGTGGTACCACCCTTGTTGCAGTCGAGAGCATACACGGACTCTGTCATGCCACTTTACTTCATAACGGTTATCAACCGCGCACATCTTTCGTGATGGCGAACTTAAAGGCAGGTTCCAATTGCGTCTTTGGAAATTTGCACCACCCATTTCCTCTCTTGTGAAAGACGTTTCAATTGTACTAATCCTTATCAACGTTTCATCTATGTATTGTTAAATATATATGGATCAAAAAGTAAAGTCAAGCCTTTCTGCTCAAAGGTTTTTCATACTTGGAAAACTTGTCCTCTCCTTCACCCGTATACCCGGAAAACGTGAATCCTGCCTGCTGATAATAATCGTTTAAAACAGGATTCCCCGCCACACAATCCAATCGTAAATAACCATCATTCATTAGCATGTTGTCATCGATCCAACGCAAAAGCCTTTTTCCGATCTGCTGATTATGGTGACCTCGAGCTACCGCAAGCCTGTGCAAATAATAGGCCTCATCATTTCGTTCGCCCCACATTTCTACGTCCCAGTCGTTTTGTTTTGGAGAGAGATTAAAGGTCGCCACGATATTTCCTTGAGCATCTTCCACAACATAAGTCGTTCCGGCCAAGATATCCTGATTAATTTCTTGGTCTTCTCCACCACTTCCGAGATAACCCCACTGCTGAATTCCCTTTTCCCTTAACCAGTTTGCTACATCTTTCAATAGCTGGAGCACTATTGCAGTATCCTGTTCATTTGCCAATCTGACGGAATAATCATCAAAACAATTTTGTGAAAAAAGTCCTCCCATTCAACGATCCCCTCTCCCATGTTTGAAGTTAATTTTACTATAGTTGAATTAATCCAGACAATATTAAAATTCAGACTCTAGTATGAGGTGAATTCATCCCACCAGACGTTAAACAAAACCTCCCTTCCCCTTATACTTTAATCAGTAGGAAACATCAGAAGAAACGAATACCTATTATTTCTTGCATCTTGGTTTCCAAATTGAGGAGGAAGAGTTTCAAATTCCAATTGATGAGAGGAAAAGTGATAATGAGGATATTAAAAAATAAAAATTTCTTGTTTTTATTGTTAGGTCGAATTGTGTCCAATATGGGCGACAGTATTTATTACGTGGCAGCAATGTGGCTTGTATACACGCTAGGCGAAAATGCCTTTTATTCCGGACTTGCTGGTTTCTTAACATTACTCCCTACATCATTACAATTTGTCACTGGTCCGTTCGTTGATCGCTGGCCGGTAAAACGAACATTAATTATCACACAAGTGCTTCAGGCAATTCTCATTCTAACCATTCCGATCGCCTATTATTTTGATGTATTAACCGTACAAATCGTATTGATTATTATGCCAATCGTTTCCTTTATCGAGCAATTTGCCTATCCTTCACAGTCAAAGGCATTGCCGTTAATCCTTTCGAAGGACCAGTTGGTAAAAGGAAATTCCTATTTCTCCTTTGCTTATCAAGGAATTGACTTAGTATTTAATGCGTTGTCGGGGGTACTTGTTGCATTTGTTGGTGCAGTAACATTATATCTTGTCGACTCTCTAACATTTGCCGTTGCAGCAATATTATTCTTAACGTTAAAGATTCCTTCATCTGTTGAGCAAAAGACCACTAAAGATAAAGGAATTGTTCTGGGAATTAAAAAATATGTAATCGATTTAAAAGAAGGCTTTTCCATTGTATTTCGCTCATTAATGGCGACCTTTCTAATTGGTTCTATTGTTGCAAACTTCGCCATTGGCGGTGCAATGGCGATTTTGCCGGCATTTGCGGATGAACGGGGTGGATCAGAAATATATGGCTTCTATCTAGCAGCAATGTCGACAGGTGCTTTAATTGGTGCCTTGTTTGCAAGTTGGATGGGGAAATTTAAAGTAGGATTGTTTTCGATCATCGCGTTTTTATTCGGTGCTGTGTGTTGGATTTTATCCGCCACCTTACCATGGACGTATCTTGCCATTGTTATATATGGTATTGCCTGGATACCAGTTGGCGGAACAAACGTTATCTTTGCAGCTACCGTGCAATCCGTTGTGCCAAATCGGCTATTGGGGAGAGTTGGCTCCGTATCAGCTAGTATGTCGACAATTGCCATGCCACTTGGTTCATTGGCTGGTGGATATTTTGCAACCATTACAAACAGCACGTTAATATTTGCTGTAACTGGCTTGGGGCTAGCATTTGTATCGATCGTTTGGTTCATCCATCCAAAATTACGAAGCTTACCAAAGGCAGATGAAATGTCACCAGAAACGTTCGGGTTAAAATTCGCCGAGGAACACCTGGAAAATTTGGATTCAAAGACTGGCGCAACCGAACAATAGTTGTGCCAGTCCTTTGATTAATCATACACGCCTTTCTACTTTGAAAATCATTCTCGGAAACAAACCGTAGCTCTCTTTTTATAAATCTACAGCAGTTGCATGGTAAATATCCGAAAGCCCTAGTAACTGATCCAATCCATCTTGTTCTAGTTGCTTATCAATCACGAGCATCATGATTGCATCGCCACCTATTTCGGTACGGCCAACCTGCATGGTAGCAATATTCACATCGTTTTCAGCAAGCAGACTGCCAACCCGGCCGATTGCCCCCGGCTGGTCCTTATGGTGAATAAAAACCATATGACCTTCTGGAACGACATCCATACTATAATGATCAACCTTCACAATTCGTGCACCAAGGCCGTTTAGCAATGTTCCTGCCACTTTTCGTTTGCCGGATTTTGTTTTTGTTTCGACTGTTAGCAGGTTGGTAAAGCCCTTGGTTGAAGAAGTTTTTTGCTCATGGATCGTTATCCCCTTCTTTTCCGCCAAAAAAGCCGCATTTACGGTATTCACATGGTCACCAAGGTGTCGTTTTAATAACCCTTTAACTGTATTTCGTGTTAAAGGGGTAACCTCCATATCTGCTAAGTCCCCTGCGTAATAAATCCAAATTTCTTCCACTACCTCATTTTCCAAGCGAGCGAGGAATGCTCCCAGTTTTTCCGACAAATAGAAGTATGGCTCGATTTTTTTCATTACCTCTTGCGGGACAGAGGGTATGTTGACTGGATTCTGTGCCAAACCACCCCGGAGTATTTCAACAACATCGAAACTTACATCAATTGCTACATTCTTTTGCGCTTCAATTGTACTAGCACCCAAATGTGGTGTCGCAATAACCTCGGGTAGTTCCAATAATTTATGATGATGAATTGGTTCTTCTTCAAATACATCCAATGCCGCTCCCGCCACTTTCTTTCTAAGAATCGCATCATATAATGCTTCTTCATCGATAATCCCGCCACGTGCACAATTGACGATTTGTACACCATCCTTCATCATGGCAAAAGCATCCTTGTTAATGATATGTTTTGTTTCCTTTAATAATGGGGTATGGACGGTAATAAAATCTGCTATCTGCAGTACTTCATTAAACGTGCCATAGCCTATCCCCATGTTCTCAGCCTTTTCTTCGGTCAAAAATGGATCGTAAGCAACCACATTCATTCGTTGTCCTTTCGCCCGGGCAGCGACTTCCGCACCAATCCTACCGAGCCCGATAATCCCTAATGTTTTCCCTTTCAGCTCCACACCAATATATTTTTTGCGGTCCCAGCGGTTTTGCTTCAATGCGTAAAAAGCTTGAGGTATTTTTCTTGCTAAAGATGTAAGCATTGCCATCGTGTGCTCCGCAGCGGAATTTGTATTTCCATCAGGGGCGTTAACAACAATCACACCGTTCTCTGTCGCTGCTTCCAGGTCAATGTTATCTACCCCAACACCTGCCCGACCTATTACCTTTAGACGTGACGCCCGCTCGATAACTTCCCTCGTTACTTGTGTTTGGCTTCTTACTAATAATGCGTCAACGTGTGGTATTCGTTCCAGCAATAATTCTTTTGTTAGGTCCGTTTCCAAAACAATCTCGACATCCTCCGCTTCTCGTAATGGAAAAATACCATCTTCACTTAGTGGATCACTAATCAATACATTATATGTCATGAATTACTCTCCTCCCTTATGCAAATAAATTTCCTGTGCCGCTCTTACACCTTGCCCTAAATCTATTTGTTTCCCTATTCTGCTTAAACCTAACTCTAGTAAACTAACAAGCTGCAAAACATCCTGTGGCGCACAATAGCCCATATGACCAATCCGGATGATCTTGCCTTTTAAATGTTGCTGACCACCTGCTATAACAAGGCCAAACTCTTGTTTAACTTGTTTTCTTAATTTCTCTGCGACGTCAATATCATCTGGTTGAATAGCTGTAATGGTAGGCGAAGCTGCCTCATCTTTTGTAAGCAAACGAATCTCTAATGCTTTCATTGCACTACGTAACATTGCCATCATTGTTACATGCCTATCGTAAACCTGTTGCAATCCTTCCATTTCCATTAAGGTCAAAGCCTGTTCCAACCCAAACAGCAAGGATAAAGCCGGAGTATAGGGTGTAGAATTTCCTGCTAGATTATCGCGATATTTTCTCAAATCAAGGTAAAATCTTGGCTGTGGATTTGTTTCAATCACTTGCCAGGCCCGCTTGCTAGCTGCAACAAAAGTTAACCCGGCCGGCAGCATCATCGCTTTTTGTGAACCGGTAACAAGAATATCAATCTCCCATTCGTCCATCTTTGCTTCTACACCGCCAACACACGAAACCCCATCCACAATAACAAGAGCTTCCGAGTTTTCATGTACTGCTTTACTTATCGCTGCTACTGGATTTAATACGCCCGTTGATGTCTCACAGAATGTCACAAAGACAGCTTTTAACTGGGGGTTTTTTTGTAAAAATTCCTTGACCTGTTCCGGATCAATCGCCTCCCCCCATGCGATTTCAAGGCGATGGACAACTAATTGGTAGGCTTCACAAATTTTTGCAAACCGATCCCCAAAGGCACCCGTAACAATCACCAGAACCTCATCACCAGCTTTAGTTGTATTTACAACAGCCGTCTCCAAACCAGAAGTGCCGCTTCCAGTTATAATCATCACATCCTGTTTTGTGCCAAAAACGGGCTTTAATTTCGGTTTAATTCGCCCTAAAAGTTCCTTGGTTTCGATGCCCCGATGCCCAATCATCGGCTGGTTCATTGCACGCTGGACACTTGGCGGTATTGGCGTTGGCCCAGGTATACGAAGTAAACTTGTGTCTTGTAACATATTTCGTCTCCCCTCTCGTGAAAATTTCTTTTATTTCATTAGACTGTTTTCACATTGTTTGTTGTTTTTTAAATTTCGTAGTTGATAGAAAATGCCACGTAACTGCTGGGCTCTTTTCTATAAGTACGCGCATTTGCCGCCGTCCCGGATCGCTCCGGGTTGATGTTCTCGCATTCGGGTTGATGTTTCCACGTTTTGGGTTGATGCTCTCATGCTCCGGTTGATGTTTCCAGAGATCGGGGTCAACCACTCAACCCACATTAGAGTGAGAGAAAACGTCACAAAAAGAATTATCACTACATCGCATTTTATTTTTATTGTGTAAAAAACAACAAACGGCTTCGGTGGGGCGAGTAATCGCAGTCCCAATCTTTTAGAAAACAGCCTTTCATGAAGTCAACTTTAAAATAAAAAACTCCCCACCCCCTATAGTAGTTTAGGGGCGAAGAGTTTGATCTCACGCGGTACCACCCTTTTTTCACTGCATAACAAGCAGTCTTCATTGGTTTCAGTGCTTAACGGGCATATACCGGACAGATCTACTCCAATTTCAACCTGTCTATTCCAAAGTGCTGTCCATTGCCGGATTCACTAGTTCACACCATCCACCAGCTCTCTAAAGAACCCGATTCAATGCACCTGTCTTCTTCACTATATTTATATATCTGTGAAAACTTAATTTTTCTAATCATAGCAAATTTAAGTGGAATGTCAATAGCAATTTTGACAATTTAGAATTAATGATTTATTTGTAAGCGTTTAATCGAAGAGTGGGTATGATATGAAATTTTTGAGGTATTTACCTGCCATTCAAAAAACCAAATAGATATGATAACTTTTTGGGTTAAAATAGGATAATGAAAATTTATACTTATTTTATTTGAATGAGGTGAGGAGGTATTACTACGATGTTCAAACTCCTATAATGATTCATTATAAATTCGTATCTAAATGTTTTTGATCCGTCATCCCCATTTTTGGGTGCGAGGGCTAGCCTCCAGATAGCGTTACCGAATATGGGATAAAAAATATATGTATAATTATAGGATTGTTTAGGCACAACATTGATATATGGTTAATAGAAGATGGAATACAAATGGGCAAAGAATCTTATCGTTGCAATCTAAATGGAATTGACAAGGTCACTTTCGAGGTGCCGTAATATATACTGAAAATCCCTTCTTAATTCACTATGTTTTTCATATTTTTTAAGATAGTAATTTTTATTGACAATAAAAGAGAGATTACATGCGGAAATTGATAATTATTGCAGCAGTGTTGATTCTTTTATGCGGGATTTCGAGTGAAAAAGTAGTTGAAGGTAAAGAAATTAGTTCACTAAACGAAACTAACAATGAAACAGTCACCCTTCCAAATCTTAATGTGTATGCTGGAAATGTTTATGGGAACACAACGGGCACGGTATTAGATAATTGGTGTTGGAAAGAAAGAAAAGGGAATTGTTCTATGGGATCAACCTCACCAAGCGAACTTTTAAATGGGATTCCTCCATTGAAAGTAAAGCAGGGGAAAAAATAGTTTTTGTGATGTCTACCACCGATCCTTATCCAAACGCCTTTTTACTTGAACCCGATGAAATTAAGGTAAAAGAAATAAGATTAGACGAAAAAGTAAATATGGAAGTAACAGTAACAGATAATAAAATAACTGCATCCAAAGATAATGGAAAGTATTACTATTCTGTTGTAGTCCATTGGAGTGAATTACAGTTACAGGCACGCTATGATTTTGCCATAACAGTTGAAAGTAAAGGCTGACCTCCTAAATGAAGAAGGCTGTCTCATTATGACTACAACTTGTGACCTTTTAAGACAGCCTTATTCGTTTATCAGGAAAAAAATTGCTACTATATGCTTCCTTTAACACTATCCCCTGTTCAAACAACTTTCGCACCAAGTGTATTCGCAAAATGTCCTAATGCCCATTCATGTCCTGCTTGATTAAAGCTAGCCACCGCATCTTGATGAACAACGATATTAAACCCCTTGTTGTACGCATCCACGGCAGTATGTAACACACAAATGTCG
Source organism: Lentibacillus sp. Marseille-P4043 (assembly GCF_900258515.1). NCBI lineage: Bacteria > Bacillati > Bacillota > Bacilli > Caryophanales > Bacillaceae > Lentibacillus > Lentibacillus sp. Marseille-P4043. Next base: position 382,195 of record NZ_LT984884.1, read on the forward strand.
GTACATACTCCTACAAGATGCACCTCGTTAATTTCGCGTTCACGTAATTTGATTTCCAGGTCAGTACCGGCAAATGCACTGTAGCGTGTTTTGTCAAAATAATAAACATTATCAGCGTCTTTATGTGTTTCATAGACAGTAGCCAATTCACCATAAAGATCTCGACCTTTTGTTCCGATTACATTGTGGGCTGGAAATAAGGCTGACTCTGGATGATAGTTATCCCTAGATTCATGTGCGTCAATTGCGAACACGACATAATCATCTGCATTGATAAACTCCTTTGTCAGTCCCACAATTTTCTCCTCAATTGCTTGTCCAGGTTCCCCACTTGTGAGCTTTCCGTCTTTGGCAACAAAATCATACGTATAATCAATATTAATTAGTGCTCGTTTCCCCATTTAAAACCCTCCAATTATATATTAACGTCGTACTGTTATTTTATGTGCTTCCCCTCTTGTTCGTAATGCGGCATGATAGGTCGGACCAACTTTGTCAGTGTAGGAAAACCCATACTCAATTGCTGTCGTAACAAATCCCTTCGCTGATTCCACTGCTTCCATGACATTTTTTCCTTTGGCTAACTGTGCCGTAATCGCTGCTGAATAGGTACAACCCGCCCCACTTGTGTTGACTGTGTCAATCCGAGGTGCCTCAAACGTTGTAAAGCTTTCCCCATCATATAAAACATCAATTGCTGGTCCTTCCAGTCGTCCACCTTTTACCAGAACATACTTCGGTCCCAAATGATGAAGGTCTACAGCTGCCTGTTTCAAATCTTCCACATTCGTTAATTTACGTTCATCTAGCAAAAACGACGCTTCTGGCATGTTCGGTGTAATTATGGTAGCTAATGGTAAAAGTTTGCGTTTCATTGCTTCAATTGCATCATCCTCAAGCAATTTTGAATCAAGTTTACCAACCATAACCGGGTCAACTACAATATGATCTATTTTTGATTCCTTGATTATTTCACTTGTTTTCAAAATTACTTCCTTTGAAAAAAGCATTCCTGTTTTCAAAGCGTCTATTCCAACTTGATTCATAGCTGTCGTATACTGTGCCTCGATTGCCTCTAGTGTTTGCGGGTGGACATTTTTATTCGTTTCCGGATGACGGGCAACAATCGCTGTAATTACACTCATCCCATATACGTCCAATTCCTGAAATGTTTTTAAATCTGCCTGTATTCCAGCACTTCCTCCTGCTGCAGATCCGGCAAATGTCAAAACTCGTGGTGGATTTATCATGTTATCGATTCCCTTCTATTACATTATTACGACCATTATAAACCATACAACCATGATGAGTTGAATAATAACCTTTGCAGCTGCCCCACTTAAAAATCCAATTAAGGAGCCAAACGATGCACGAACAGCCTCCCCAGTAGTGCGTTTTTGTATCATTTCGATCGTAAATACAACAATAAACGGCAACACAATAATACCAAATGGCGGTATTACAAATGAACCTAGGATAACTGCAACTCCCGCAGCCCGTTCACCCCATTTACTGCCACCGAACCTCTTAACAAAATAACTATTTGCGATTATATCCGCTCCAATAAGAACAACAGTCAAAATACCCATGGCCACCCAAAATAATATCGTAAGTTCTTCCGCATCAATCAGGAAATGATACAACAAGAATCCAACCCAAATCACAAATGGTGATGGGATAATTGGATAAATAATTCCTACAAAGCTGAGAACAAATAATGCAATAATTGTAATCCATATGAGAATATCAATGACCATCACCATCACCTAATTCCATTATTTTGTATTCTTTTGAAACATACTGGACAGTTTTGTTTCTTCTTTGGCTAAGATACGTTTATAACTTTCAATATGTTTCATTGTTGACAAAATGGAAAGCAATACAACAACCAACATTGGCTCGATTCCAAAGAAATAATAAGTCGTTAATAAACCATTAATGTTTGCGCCTCTCCTGTGATATCATTTTCATTTAATATATATAACAGCAATATAATTGATAATGTAGCTTTAAAAATATCAATAAGTGCAACGAAAATCCCAAATTTCCACCCAAGTAAAAATAGTCGTATTTGATGCTCCAGCATTTTTTACGCCCGTATTTTTTATTTTCACTTTCTTATATTTACCAACAATTTGCGAACCATGAATACAGCCAAATAAATAACCAATTACACAGCTTAGAAAGTAAAACATTGCCTCCCCCTTTTTTCCATTATGGCTGTTTCTAAAGATTGGCGATTCTTACACAAAAGCTATATAATGCGCAGTAACTACTGGGCTCTTTTCTATAAGTACGTTCATTTTCCGCCGTCCGGGATCGTTCCGGGTGGATGCTTTCCGCGGGCACGGCCTCAGCCTCCTCGGAAGAAAACCACTTCCTGCGGGGTCTTCGGACACGTGCTGTTCCCGCAGGAGTCACCACCCTCCACTCACCGGACTAGTGAAGCGGTAGAATGTGGCTTGGTAGAACACATAATACTACAGTTAACGGTAGTAAATGCAATACCAGCGAAGGAAATACACGCAGACTCCTGGGGGAAGAGAGGCATCGGTGAGACCCCGCAGTGCGACGAGCGAAACTTCCACCGAGTAAGCTTCGAGTTGCGAGGAGCTATACTTCACCGTGATTACTTGCAACGCGACGAGCACCCAGCACGAGGAGGCTCAACAGCCGCCCCCAGAAAGCGAAGTGTATTTCCGTAGCGGTGATTATTACGCTTAATCCTTCAACTACGAATTTAAAAAGCAACAAACATTACGAAAAAAGCCTTTAATATTCTATATACAATCGACACATCAAGCTACCCGGGTTACACTATTATACGGATCCTGTCTAAAAACGTTTCACTTAAAATACCAAACCACCATAAACCATATATTCACTGATATACCATCAAAAGGAGAACATTTACCTTGAAAAAGAAAAAGTACAACAAAGACTTCCTAGCATGGATTATGATCATTCTTTTTTTCACAGCAATCATCGTACTCTATAATAAAATGGATGATCCCGATCCCTATATTGACCAAAAAGAAGAAGCACCAAACCCCACTGAACTCCATCCAACAGTAAAGAAAAAGAAAAATACATTAGTAAAAAAAGCAAAGGATATTGGTATTCAAGTCGTTATCACGGAAGAAGTGCGTTCAATTAAACGCCAGAATGAATTATATGCACAAGGTCGATCAAAGAGAGGAAATATTGTCACTTACTCAAAAGGCGGCGAGTCTTACCACAATTATGGACTAGCATTCGATTATGCCTTAAGGGCCCCTGAGGGAAACGTTATTTGGGATATACAGTATGATGGCAACAACAATGGCCAGTCGGACTGGTTTGAAGTAGCCGAAATAGCAAAAAGGTTGGGATTTACTTGGGGCGGAGATTGGAAACACTTTAAGGACTATCCCCATTTACAAATGGATTTTGGCCTGACCATTAACCAGTTACAAAAAGGCTTACGACCAAAGATTGATAAGAACAAATGAAGAAACTGCTCACATCCATCCATAAACGAATACAATGCAAAAAGACCGCTTTAATTCCCATTTGCGGTCTTTTCGTCGTATTTATTTTTCCTTATCCTCTTCAGGAAGTGGATCAACAGTATGTTTGTAAGCATACCCTTTTGATATAGAAAACAAGGTCATAACTAGAACAATTAACATAATTACAATTCCTATTATTATGGTAGGCAGCATACCTCTATCTCCTTATGCGGTATTATTCATTCATGTTTAACACATACACACCATTTTGCTTCACCCAGCCTTTTCGTGAAAAAAATTGGTGTACGTTCGGATTTTTTGTTGTAATTGTGGTGATTAATCGTTCCACATCTTTTTGTTTAGCTAATTTCTCCATTTTTTGATATAAATGTTCATCAAGACCTTTATTCTCATAACTGGAAACGATTGAAAGCTTTTGTATCTGAAATTCATTTGCTGTTAGATCAATGCGAAATACCAAAAAGGCAGCAATAACTCCGGATTTTTCCACAAGATAAAACCTTGTATCATCCTGCACTAAAATAGTTTCAAACAGATCCTTCCCCATTTCACCCTCATCAGCAGCTAAGTGAATATTCTCATTGTTGTCACTCAGCTCAGATATCATTGGAAAGTCTTCCATTCTTGCTTCTCTTAATTTATACATGGTGTTTTCTCCTTATGCGTTCTCAAACGGTTTAATCAACCCATAAACAGCCTCAAGATAAGGAAGGTCTACACCAACTGCATTTGCCAAACGAATGGCCCCACCTTGAAGATGTTCTACCTCAAGTGTTAATCCTTTCCGCCGATCCTGGTGCATGGATGAGGTTGTTTCATCTGGCAGGTTCATTAATTTACTCTTCGCTGTTTCCACCTCGTCATCATGTAGCTCAACATGATAGGCCTTTGCAAGAACACACATTTCCTGTAGTATCATTTCCGCAATCCGAAATGTACTGTCATGCTTACGAATTTCACCTATTGCTAAGTTCGCAGCAGTTGTAATACCAGAAAACGCATTGATGAAGGCATATTTCTTCCATAACTCGTATGAAATAGTATCACTATTTACGCCGTTTACATTTGCTTGATTACAGAGTTCTTCAAGTTCCTTACAAATTGCTGTTTGGGTAGGCTCAAGTGGGCCAAAAATCAGATCATGGAAATCACTCGAATGGATAACATGACCTTTTTCATTCAATGTTGCAATAATAAAGGATAGCCCACCAAGTACCGCATCTTTTCCTAATTGATCCTGGAGGTAACTGATATGTTCCATTCCATTTAGAATAGGTAAAATGTAAGCGCCTTTATCTACTAATGCTTTAAGATTTTCTAACACTCCAGACAAATGATAGCCTTTTACTGCTACTAATACAAGATCAGCTTTATCGACTTCTGCAACATCTGTTACTATGTTAGGATCGTCAATACGATAGTCTCCTAATGCACTCGTTACATAAATCTTATTCTCTTGAATTTGCCCAGCGCGTCTTTCCCGAACTAAAAAGGTAACATTTGCCCCACCTTCTAGAAAACGAGCCCCGAAATAAGAGCCTAATGCACCTGCGCCAACCACAACTACATCCATCCAAATCCCTCCATCCGAATTATATATTATATCGTACCGTTTTTTCCTATAATTTGTCCATATCTAGCACCGCAAATAAATTTCCATTTACGTTAATTTTGGCAATTTTTTAGGATACACAAGCATGAAGCAATATATACAAGCATATTTTGGTATAAGACAGCTTAATACACTTCACCAATAAATATGCGATCTAAATCGGAATTATCTAAAAATATCACATTTGTGAATCATTTTAAATATCTTTACTATTAAAGTGTGTCCGCATATAAGCAACCAATCACTACACTATTTTCTCTTAGAAAAATTCAACATTCGCCTCTTATAGCGAATGTTGAAGTTTTACTTATACTTAATCCCTTGGGAATTTTTCCTTTCCTTAACTTAAGTGTAATAAAAAACCAGTATATTTTTCCTAAAACGAAAGTAATATGTATAGGCTTATTAAAAACTTGAATCTGAAGTTAAGTAAAATAAAGGGATTCAGCATTCGTCCACATATACTTAATTAATAGATAAAAAGGAATTTTACATAAATTCCTTTTCAAAATAAAAGGGGAGGTCATTTAGAAAATGAAGAAATTATTACTTATGTCAGTATTCTGCTTCACACTCGTGCTACTAGCTGCATGCGGATCAGAGGATGCAAGCAGCGATGGCGGTGACGGTGACAGCGACGAAGGTAATGGGACTTTATTAGATGAATTAAAAGAGAAAGGCACTGTAACAGTTGGCTTTGCTAACGAAAAACCTTACGCCTATCAGACCGATGATGGGGAACTAAAAGGTGCTGCAGTGGACATCGCAAAAGCTGTTTTTAAAGAACTTGGTGTTGATAACATGGAAGGACAGCTTGCCGATTTCGGTCAACTAATTCCTGGTTTAAATGCTGGTAAATTTGATGTTATTACAGCTGGTATGGCGATTAACCCAGATCGTTGCGCGAATGCGGACTTCGGTGAACCGGAAATGATGTATGGGGAAGGGCTTATTGTTCAAAAAGGTAACCCACTAGACCTACACAGCTATGAAGATATCGCTAATACAGATGCAACCGTATCGATCATGGCTGGAGCAACAGAACATGAATATGTAAAGCATGAAGGTGTAAGTGATGATCAAGTCGACAGTGCTCCAGACATTCCAGCTACATTCTCAGCAGTAGAATCTGGTCGTGCAGATGCAACAACCGGAACTGAAATGACAGTAAAAATGGCATTGGAGTCTTCTGGTAATGATAAGCTTGAATTCGTAAGTGACTTTGAACAACCAGATATTGAAGGTATTCCAAGTTATGGTGCTGCTGCATTTAATAAAGATAATGACGCATTAAGAGAAGCATACAATGAAAAATTAGCTAAGTTGAAAGAAGATGGCAAGATAAAAGAACTCTTAGAAGCTAATGGATTCAGTGCTGAAGGCAACTCAGTTCCAGCTGATATTACTACTGAAGGGGTTTGCAGTGGTGAACAGTATTAAGATTTCTTTCTAAATAATGACAACGACTCCATAGGGTCTGGCTCCCTCACCTAGGGGGTCCGACCCTATGCTTTTGTTTAAAATACCAGTGTAGTGCTGGTACGGGATATTTGTAATCCAATACATGAAGTATCTTTAAAATAAAAGGAGTGATTACTATTAATGCGATAGCAGATATTTTCCCCATCCTGATGCAGGGTGTCAAAATAACCGTTACCGTTCTTCTAGCCTCCATCGTATTGGGATATTTAATGGCATTCATTGCGGGGTTTTGCCGCCTTTCTAATAACGTTATCCTTCGAAAGTTTACTGGTTTTTATGTGGAGGTTTTCCGTGGTACATCACTAATCGTACAATTATTTTGGCTTTATTATGCATTGCCAATTTTATTCGGTATTGAGATTGGTAGTGATTTCTGGGCTGGTGTATTAGCAATTTCGTTAAACTATGGTGCGTATATGTCTGAAATTGTTCGCGGATCGATTCAATCTGTTGCAAAAGGACAAACAGAGGCAGCCACAGCATTAAATATGTCACGTTTTCAGCGTATGAGACTTGTAATTTTGCCTCAAGCAGTACGGATGATGCTTCCAGAGTTTGGTAACTACCTAATCTTAATGTTAAAATCCACATCACTTGTCTCTTTAATAGGAATGATGGATATTTTATATTATGGAGATATTTTGCGTAGTTCCAATCTGTCGCAGGCACCAACTGTATATTTATTAGTACTTGTATTCTACTTCATTCTTGCACTTCCATTAATCTGGTTAACAAGAAAAATGGAAAGTGCATCTAAGAAAGGAGTGGCTAGTTAATGAATAATTGGAGTTGGGATATATTCTTTGATGCCCTCCCTACTGTATTAGAAGGGCTTGGTATTACAATCGGATTAACAATCGCATGTTACTTATTTGCCTTAATTTTTGGTTTTATTTGGACATTTATTAGACGGATTCCTATAAAACCCGTCAAATGGGTATTATTATGGATTATGGAGTTTATTCGTTCGACACCACCACTTGTTCAGTTATTCTTCATCTATTATGCATGGCCAATGGTACCTGGTATTGGTATGACATTAAGTCCATTTACAAGTGCAATCCTAGGGCTAGGTATTCACTATAGTACCTATGTTGGTGAAGTATACCGTTCAGGAATTGACAGTGTTGAGAATGGGCAGTGGGAAGCATCTAGAGCATTAAACTTTTCGACCCGTCAAAAGTGGACAAAAATTATTCTGCCACAAGCCATACCGCCGACAATTCCAATGCTAGGAAACTATTTAATTATTATGTTCAAAGAAGTTCCCTTGGCATCGACCGTTGGCGTATCTGGTATTCTATTCATGGCAAACGAGTTCGGGGCGCAAAACTGGAAATACCTTGAGCCGTTAACTATTGTAGCTATTCTTTTCTTACTATTAAGCTACCCATCAGCTATTCTTATTAATAAACTGGAGAGAAAAATGAACCGACGCTTTGATAAGAAAGCAACTACTGGAAGTAAGCCAATTCAGGAAAACGAAGGAGCTGTATAATAAATGACAGAACCGATAGTAATGTATAACGATGTTCATAAATCTTTTGGTGATGTAAAAGTACTAAAAGGAATAGATTTAGACATTAAACCAGCAGAAAAAGTTGCCTTAATTGGACCAAGTGGATCTGGTAAAACAACAATTATCCGTATGTTAATGACGCTTGAGCAACCGACATCTGGAAGTATTATTGTTGATGGTAAGAACCTATGGCACATGGAGAAAGCAGGAAAGCTCGTTCCCGCAAATGAAAAACATTTACGGGAAGTACGTGGCGATATTGGCATGGTGTTTCAACACTTTAACCTTTTTCCACATATGACAATTTTGGAAAACTGTATGACAGCACCAATCCATGTCCAACGAGAAGCTAAGGCCACTGCCAAAAAACGTTCCATTGAAATGTTGGAGAAAGTCGGATTAGGTGATAAGCTTGATAGTTATCCAAGTCAGCTCTCTGGTGGACAAAAACAGCGCGTCGCAATGGCCCGTGCCTTAGTAATGCGTCCAAAAATCATGCTGTTCGACGAAGTAACATCCGCACTCGATCCAGAGCTTGTTGGTGAGGTCCTTGAGGTAATCCGTGATATTGCGAAAGAGGGCGAAATGGCAATGGTGCTCGTTACCCACGAAATGGAGTTTGCTCGCGATATCGCTGATCGTATTATATTTTTAGACGATGGTGTAATAGCGGAACAGGGCCCTCCAATGGATGTTCTTGAGAATTCAACAAACGAACGTCTGCAAAGCTTTTTGCATCGATTTAGACACTAATTAAGATCTAATAAAAGCTGTGAACAACAATATCTTGTTCACAGCTTTTATTATTCTCCCATATCCTCACCAATGATTTTAACTTCTCTTTCCAAGCTGACACCGAATTTTTCTTTGACCGTCTTCTGTACAAAATGGATCAGATTAATATACTGTTCGGCAGATGCATGATCCTTATTAACGATAAAACCAGCATGTTTCAAAGACACTTGTGCCCCACCAATCTGTTTTCCCTGAAGGTCACTATCCTGAATAAGTTTACCGGCAAAATATCCAGGTGGTCGCTTAAATACACTACCACATGATGGATACTCCAAGGGCTGTTTGGATTCCCTTTTGAATGTTAAGTCATCCATGATAGCTTTTATATCATCGTATTCTCCATCTTTTAATGAAAAAGTTGCCTCAAGTACAATGTAACCATTTTCAGGAATATTGCTGGACCGATATTCCAAATCTAAGTCATTTGCTGAAAGAGTAAGAAGGTTCCCCTCCCTATCAACCACAATTGTACTTTCCAATACGTCCTTTATTTCTCCCCCATACGCACCGGCATTCATAAACAATGCGCCACCAACAGAACCAGGAATCCCACACGCAAATTCCAGTCCTGTCAGTTTTTTTGCTAGTGCGTCACGAGAAACATCAATAATTCGTGCACCACTTTGGGCAACGATTGTCGTTCCGTCAGAAGTAATAGCGGCTAACTGCTGTAAATTCAAGACAATACCTCGAATACCGCCGTCTTTCACAATTAAATTAGAACCGTTTCCCAACATTGTAAAGGGAAGATTATCCTCATTGGCAAGTTTAACGATTTCCTGCACCTGTTCATATGTTTCTGGTGTTACATAAAAATCAGCTTTCCCACCTAAGCGGGTATACGTATGATCTTTTAAGTGTTCATCAACCATCACATTTTTCGCTGATGTAATTGCTATTAATTTTTCGTACGTATGATGATCATTCACCACTTAAATCATTCCTTTTAAAGTAATCTAACTGTACACATTTTTATTTTATCATCATTATTATTGTAAGTTATTGTGCTTGTTCTTGCCACAGAAATGAATGAATCAATTCGTCTACTTGTTCGTTTTCATGTAGCTCACTATGGCCTAAATGGTCATTTTCAATCATGACCTCTGTTAGTTGATCTGCCGGTATCATCATGCGCAGTTCTTGAACACTTTCCGGTACTGCTACCAGGTCTCCAGTACTGCCAATACTAAATACCGCCAGATCTTTCGGAATCGACTGGCTATTTGATTGTATGCGTTGTAAAGCTGATGAATTTGGTTTCAGATCATTTGCTGCTGCATCGTGATTAAGTTGAAAATAATGCTGACTATAGATTCCATCAAACGGGCTGCCAATCGTAATGAGCTTATTGGTTACAGGATATAAGTTTTTCTCCTGGTATTCTTCCACATATTTTAATGAAACCAATCCACCCATCGAATGTCCAACGAGATTAACGGAATCAATCTGGTACGTTTCTTTGAGGTGATGCATAACCAGCGATAGCCATGTTGCAGTATCTTCAAAACTTGCACGATTATTTTCAAAAATAACCTGAATGAAGACAGGCTCAAGTTTTCCCTTATTAAGATTATATACGTTAACGTCTCCTGTATTTGAGACGTGATAAATCAATGCTTTATTACCCCAATCGTTTCGTTCAAATCGCCCCAACATACCACCAAATGAATTCACTGTTCCTTTATACCCATGAACAAAAACGGTTACAGAAGAGGAATTTTGTTGTGAATTAGCCTGTTTCGGTAAATACGTAATTACCAAAACAAGAACAATGATCATGACTATTGATGCTATTTGCAGTATATGTTTCTTTCTCAACAATTTTACTCTCCTGACAACAATGTTTTTTGCTTTAAAATAAACCACGTGAAAAATGCCGCTATTGCTAACAGCAGTAGTTTAACAAGAACTAGCGGTATAACGAAGAATACGGTATACCCCATCGAAATCCATAATACAGAAACACCGATAATCTTCGCCTTCAATGGTATTCCTTTGCCTGCTCGATAATTCTTAATATACGAACCGACATACTTGTTGGTAATCAACCAATGATATAATTTTTTCGAACTGCGAACATAACAGGCCGCCGCCAACAAAAGTAATGGTGTTGTTGGCAATAACGGCAAAATAATCCCTAATAGCCCAAACACTAAGGAAATAGTTCCGCAAATGATTAGGAGTGCCTTCTTTAGTTGCTTCAATATTTATTCACACCAACCATACAAATTTTTATCTACTTTAATTATATCATCTACTACAGTTATTTTCCTTATTGGCTATAGAAATTTTAGTGATAATTATGCTTTCTATTTACACATTATCGTCTCAATTGGGTGTAATGTTGGTTCTCCCTTTTCAAATGTTGTTAGATAACGAAATCCGATTCGCTGAAGTAAATCAAGTGATTCTTTGAATTGAAATGCTATTGTCTCCTCTATATGGGAATCGGACCCTAATGTAATGATTTCACCACCTGTCTCCTTATATAGTCTTAAAATATCCTCACTTGGCATACCGCCTGTTAATCCATAACGAAATCCGGATGTATTTAATTCAATTCCTTTGCCTTCTGGAATAATGATCTTAAAGATTTCCCTTAAAACATCATGGAAGTTATTACGCTCTCCCACCTCACTTCTCGTATATCTTTTTACTAAATCAATGTGCCCCAAAATATGGTACTGCTTAAAATGCTTCACACAAAAAAGCAACTCATCATAATACGCAGCATATGCTTCATCAATTGTTTTGTTTTTAAAAAAACTTCCCGAATGCAAATCCAGTTTATTTGTGGTGTGCATCGAGCAAATCACAAAATCAAACGTGTCCTTATCAATTAATTTCGCATATCTTTCCAAGAGATGAGGTTGAATACCAATTTCTAAACCTTTTTTAATCTGTAATCGTCCTGCGTAATTTTTCTGTAATTGTGTAATCATCCGATCGTACTTGGTCAAATCAAAATCAAACGTAATGGACGTATCTGGATAATCATAGTCAATATGATCCGTAAAACAAATTTCTTTCAATCCGATCTTGATTGCCTTTTCAATACTTCTTTCCATTGGAGTTTCGCAATCTGCTGAGAATTTGCTATGAACATGGTAATCAAACATTTTTAAAGATTCCCCCACTTGTTCTTGACTTTTATCGAGTTAATTATTAGAATACTATATAACTTTAATTAAATAAAGTAATAAAGTGATAAAGCAATAGTTAGAGAATGGGAGATTTTATATGGTTATTGACGTTCTTAATAAAATGAATACGCTCCGTCTCAATGAATTCGAAAAAAAGGAACAGCTATTAGCAAAAATAAAGGCACGTTTCTCCACGTATGGATATCGCCATGTGCAAACATCTGCATTTGAACAATACGATCTATACCAGACAACCACCGGGACCATTGACACCGATGAAATGATAAAAGTGATTGACCCAAATGGTAAAGTATTAGTGCTTCGGCCAGACGTCACCATTCCTATTACACGAATGGTTGCAACTGGTAATCAATTGAATCCAAGTGAAGAACGACTGTATTACATTTCAACAGTCTTTCGGAATTTGGCAATGCAGCCGAATAAACGAGAGCATACACAAGCTGGGATTGAAAATTTTGAACCAAAAAGCGCCGCATTGGATGCTGAAGTCATTGCATTAGCCATTCACACATTACAAGATCTTGGTTTTACCGACTTCAAATTAGAAATTGGGCATGCCGGTTTTTTCAAAGAATTATTAAGTGAAATACACATTTCTAAACAGGAGACAGATCAACTAAAAGCGATAATTCAAGCAAAAGACTTTTCCGGAATGAAAGATTTCCTAAAAAAATTGTCAATCGACACGAAAGACAAATACGCATTGAAGCAAATCCCGTTATTATACGGGAATCCTGAAGATGTAATCGAACGTGCCAAGTCCGTATCCCTTAATAGCCAGATGGATAGGAAGCTACAAGATCTTACCAAGATTATCGACGTTCTAAAATTATATGAGGTAGAAAGATTTATCTCGCTTGACTTAGGTTTGATTAACCATATGAATTATTACTCCGATATTATTTTTCAAGGATTTGTTGAAAATTTTGGTAAACCAGTTTTGATGGGTGGAAGATACGATCACCTTGCCGAGCAATTCAGCAAGGTAATGCCTGCAATTGGATTTGCTTGTGACGTTGATTCTATTTTTTCAGTTTTAGAACAGCAATCCCTGATTTCAGGTGAAGAATCACATATAGACGTCCTTATTTATTACACAACTAGTAAACAAAAAGAAGCCTTATCAACTGCATCTACGTTACGTAATCAAGGATTTCGTGTACTAATTAGCCCTATTGATAGCGTAAGAGATTTTCCTTCATCATCCAGCATTGTCTATTATGAAGAAAATCAAAATTTGGTTAACAATCAACATTCTATGCAATCATTCTCAACGACAAAGAAATTACTAGAGTTACTTGGGGGAGGTCTTTGATTGGATTACCTAACATTGGCGATGGCAAAAGGTCGAACCGCTGAACAAACCATTGCCCTATTAAACAAGGCTGATATTCATTTTCCAGCATTCCACGAAAAGTCTAGAAAGCTAATTTTCTATGATGACAATAAACGGATTAAACTAATATATGTCAAAGCAATTGATGTACCTACTTACGTTGAAAAAGGTGCCGCGGATATCGGGATTGTTGGCAAGGATAATATCACTGAAGCACAAGCTGACGTGTATGACATGATGGATCTCGATTTTGGAAACTGTCAATTTGTTCTGGCTGGAGTTTCAGATAAAACAGAGGAAAACGCACAAAAGCTAACCGTAGCCTCTAAATATCCAACCGTTACAAAAACATATTTTCAAGCACGTGGCATTCCAATTGAAACGATCAAACTAAATGGATCCGTAGAATTGGCACCATTAATTGGTCTAGCTGATGTTATTGTCGATATTGTTGAAACAGGGACAACGCTAAAGGAAAACGGATTAAAAGTAATTGATACCATTGAAGCTATTAGCACGAGATTAATTGTGAACAAAGCTAGTTTTGCCACAAGGTCAACTGCTGTACACCAGTTTATGAAGCAACTTAATAAGGCTTTGGAGTGATACCCGATGAAAATAGTAACACATGAAGCGTATATAGCGTCAGACTCAAATAGAACAGACACTTTTTCAGACGAAACACGTGATCAAATTGTTTTAGAAATCATTAACCAGGTAAGAAAAAATGGCGATGCGGCACTGCTCCATTATACGGAGAAATTTGACCAAGTGCAGCTTGATACAATTACTGTTTCCGATGCTGAAATGAAAGAGGCTAGAAACCAAGTAAAGCAGAATTTTATAAGTGCACTGCAACAAGCAAAAGAAAATATTTTACGGTTTCATGAAGCTCAAAAGGAACGATCTTGGTACATGAGCGATGAGAATGGAAATGTAATTGGGCAGAAAGTTACCGCCCTCGATAAAGTCGGTGTCTATGTCCCTGGTGGTAAAGCTGCCTATCCATCTACCGTCTTGATGAATGTTATCCCAGCAAAACTGGCAGGGGTAAATTCAATAAGCCTAGTAACGCCACCACAGCCGGATGGGAAGATAAATCCTTATGTATTGGTAGCAGCATCTGAAGCAGGTGTCGATCAGATTTTTAAAGTTGGCGGTGCACAGGCAATAGCTGCACTCGCATATGGGACTTCAACGATTGAAAGGGTCGACAAAATCGTTGGTCCAGGTAATGCTTATGTCGCCCGGGCAAAGAAATGGGTGTTTGGGGATGTAGCGATTGACATGATTGCTGGACCTAGTGAAATTTGTGTTGTTGCAGATGAATCTGCAAACCCGGCTTTTGTTGCAGCAGATTTACTTTCCCAGGCAGAACATGATGAACAGGCAACAGCCATCTGTATAACTACAAGCAAAAAGCAGGCGCAGGCGATACAGAGCGAAATAGAAAAGCAGATTACTCTACTATCTCGTCAGGCTATTATCCAAAAGTCGTTAAATCAAAACGGAAAGATTATTCTAGTTAACGATTTAAACAATGCCTTTGAATTGGTAAATAAACTGGCCCCAGAACATTTACAGCTGATGACCGAACAACCATCCGAACATGTGCATTTCGTTAAACACGCAGGAGCTATTTTTTTAGGCCCAAATTCACCTGAACCATTAGGCGACTACTTTGCCGGACCAAATCATACGCTGCCAACGAATGGAACGGCGGCATTTTCTTCTCCACTGGGCGTATATGACTTTGTTAAAAAATCGAGCATTATTCAATACACAAAGTCTTCCCTCCTGCAAGCTTCTGAGGCGATCATAACCTTAGCAGAAGTAGAGGGTCTAACCGCACATGCTAATGCGATTCAAATAAGAAAGGATGCTGACAATGCGTAGCAGCTCTATTCAACGAAACACTGCTGAAACTGCGATTGAATTAACTTTTAATATTGACGGTGTTGGTGAAGCCCGTATAGATACAGGGATTGGTTTTTTCAATCATATGCTGACATTGATGACGAAGCATGGATTATTCGATTTAGCCATCACATGTAATGGTGATCTGGATGTCGATCAACACCATTCCATTGAGGATATCGGCATCGTGCTTGGGCAAGCCTTCCATGAATCTTTAGGGAGGAAAGAAGGAATCAACCGGTATGCAACGATAACAACCCCAATGGATGAGGCTTTATCTACACTCTCATTGGATATAAGTGGACGTCCACACCTTGTTTACCACGTTGAAGGGCTAAAGGATAAAATTGGTGTATTTGATACCGAGCTGGTTGAAGAGTTTTTCCGAGCATTTGTTAATCATGCAAAGGTAACCCTGCATGTCAATCTACTATATGGAAAAAATAGCCATCATATCGTTGAATCTATTTTCAAAGGATTTGGACGTGTACTTGATGAAGCTACCATGGAGAACCCGCGTATCAAAGGTATTCCGTCAACAAAGGGGTCCTTGTGACAAGAAGGAGATATAATAAATGATTGCAATTATAGATTACGGTGCAGGGAATATTAAAAGTTTACAATCTGCGTTAACCAAACTAAATTTGGAATCTTGCTTAACCAACGATAAACAAACCATTACAAACAGTAAAGCTATTATTCTACCAGGAGTCGGTGCTTTTAAAGATGCAATCGATGCACTGAATCAATATGGATTGGTAGAAATACTGCAACAGCAAGCCAAGATAGGAAAGCCTATTCTTGGTATCTGCCTTGGCATGCAATTACTTTATGAAAAAAGCCTGGAGAACGGCGAATGGGATGGTTTGAACATTCTTGAGGGCATCATAAAACGAATGGATGACTCGGTCAAGGTGCCGCATATGGGTTGGAACACACTCGCTAAACAAAAGCAGTGCTCCCTATTAACCAATATCGATGACCAGGCATTTGTCTATTTTGTCCACTCCTACTATGTTGACAAAATGCCGGCTGATCAGCTTGTAAGCAGTTGCCACTATGGTGTAGAAATCCCTGCGATTGTACAAAAAAACAACATATTTGGGATGCAATTTCATCCAGAGAAGAGCGGAAAGAACGGACTAATGCTATTGAAAAATTTCGGGGAGATGATTTGATGATCCTTTTTCCAGCAATCGATATTCGTAATGGAAAATGTGTACGTTTGATTCAAGGCGACTACGCAAAAGAAAAAGTCTATAGTGATTCTCCAACAAATATAGCCCTTCAATGGGAAAAACAACAAGCAGAATATCTTCATATTGTTGATCTTGATGGCGCAAAAACTGGCGATCCGATGAACAGCGCCACAATCCAATCGATCGTAAATAATACAGTTATCCCGATTCAGATCGGGGGCGGCATTCGTTCCATGGATATTATCGAAACGTATTTATCCCTAGGTGTCAATCGAGTCATTATCGGAACAGCAGCCATAAACGATAAAGTATTCTTACAGAGAGCAGTTGAAAAATACAAGGATAAAATCGCTGTCTCCATTGATGCTCGAAATGGCTATGTTGCTACAAATGGCTGGGTGGAAATGAGTAACGTAAAAGCGATAGATCTTGTAAAGGAACTAGAACAATTCGGCATTGGTACTGTTATTTATACAGATATTCTGAAAGATGGGATGGTATCTGGGCCGAATTTTTCCGAACTACGAGCAATGAACGAAGCGACCTCGATTAACATCATCGCATCTGGTGGCGTGTCAAGTAAAGACGATATTGAGCGATTAAGATCATTGGACTTATATGGTGCTATTATCGGAAAGGCATTATATGATGGTTCATTGTCATTCCAATCGCTAATGGAGGGACAGTATTAATGCTCGCGAAAAGAATCATCCCCTGTCTTGATGTTGATCAAGGCAGAGTAGTCAAAGGAAAAAGATTTCAGGAAATTCGTGACGTAGCAGACCCTGTTGAATTAGCTGAGCAATACAATGATAATGGTGCAGATGAACTCGTGTTTTATGATATTACAGCATCCAATGAAGGCCGAGATATTTTTGTGGACATTATCGAAAAAGTTGCTACAAAAATTAATATACCTTTCACTGTTGGAGGTGGATTGCGGACGGTTGATGATATTCACCGTGTCCTTCGTGCAGGTGCCGATAAAGTATCCGTTAACAGTGCAGCAATTAAAAACCCTACCCTCATAAAAGAAGCAGCAGCAAAATTCGGCAGTCAATGTATTGTACTATCAATCGATGCGAAGAAGGTATCATCCGGTTGGTCTGTGTTCCTAAATGGTGGACGAATAGATACAGGAATAGATGCGATTGAATGGGCCAGGCGTGGAGAAGAACTCGGGGCAGGAGAAGTTGTGATCAACGCTATGGATGTTGATGGTGTCAAAAATGGCTACAATCTTGAACTAATAAAAGCCATTGCAAGGGTAGTAAATATTCCTATTGTAGCAAGTGGTGGTGCTGGTGAGAATGGACATTTTGCTGCTGTTTTACAGGAAGGGATAGCAGATGCAGCTCTGGCAGCCTCTGTATTTCATTACAATGAAATTACGATACCTGATCTAAAAAGTTACTTAGCTGCGAACGGTATTTCAATGAGGAGGGAACCATCATGGAAGTAGATATAGAACAGATTACGTTTGATGAGACAGGGTTGATTCCTGCGATTATCCAGGATAGTAAAACCGGTGCAATATTAACCCTTGCATACATGAATGAAACCGCACTATTGAAAACCATTGAAACAAAGGAAACATGGTTTTTCAGCCGAAAAAGACAGCAGTTATGGAATAAAGGAGAAACCTCTGGGAACAACCAACTCGTTAAACGGATAACGTATGATTGTGATGGCGATGCGCTATTGGTACTAGTTGAGCCACAAGGTCCAGCCTGTCATACTGGAAACGAGACCTGCTTTTATCAACAGCTTTATGAAAATAGTACACAACAATTTGATCTGATATACCAGCTTGCTAAGACAATTAAGAATCGACAAAAAAACCCTGTTGATGGATCCTATACAACGTACTTATTTCAGGAAGGAATCGATAAAGTCTTAAAAAAGGTTGGGGAAGAAGCAAGTGAGGTCATTATTGGTGCTAAAAACCCTGGTACTGATGAACTGATATGGGAAATTGCTGATCTTGTCTATCACACACTCGTTTTAATGGAAATTCGTGATGTAACCATTGAAAATATTAGAGAAGAACTTTACAAACGGCATCTACAAAAGGCAGGAAACGAAAATGAGTAAATTTTGGAGTACACTGACAAAACGAACAGAGCCATATGTGCCCGGAGAGCAAATTGATAACAAAAATATTATAAAACTAAATACAAACGAGAATCCTTACCCACCATCACCAAGAGTAATCGAAGCAATAAAATGGGAGATGGAAAATAATTTACAGCTATACCCTTCCCCAACAGCGGATCCATTGCGAGAAAAGATTGCAGATTACTATCAACTAAAGAAAGAAAATGTATTTGTTGGCAATGGATCTGATGAAATATTAGCACTGTCATTTATGGCTTTTTTTGAACCAGGTAAGACTATCCGCTTCCCGAACGTTACCTACAGCTTTTACCCGGTATATGCGAAACTGTTTG
The DNA here is from genome assembly GCF_900258515.1 of Lentibacillus sp. Marseille-P4043. Lineage (NCBI taxonomy): Bacteria > Bacillati > Bacillota > Bacilli > Caryophanales > Bacillaceae > Lentibacillus > Lentibacillus sp. Marseille-P4043. The sequence continues at coordinate 401,181 of NZ_LT984884.1, forward strand.
GCATTCCTTATGAAGAAGTCCCACTTAATAGGGATTTTTCCATCTTAGTTGATGCATTTTACCAATCAGATGGGGGCGTAGTTTTTCCTAATCCAAATGCACCGACTGGAATCTATCTGGAATTGGAACATGTTGTTGATATAGTGGAAAACAATCCAAATCAAGTTGTCATTGTTGATGAAGCTTATATCGACTTTTCCGGCGGTTCCGCAGCATCGCTTGTTCATACGTACGATAATTTACTCGTTGTCCAGACAATGTCAAAATCACGATCACTTGCAGGATTACGGATAGGATTCGCGCTAGGAAACGCCAATTTAATGGAGGCATTAACCCGTATGAAGGATTCTTTTAATTCATATACATTGGATCGTTTAGCAATTGCTGGTGCAGGAGCGGCAATTTCCGATAACCGATATTTTTTACAAACAACGGAAAAAATTATTCAAACTCGTGAATGGGTTACGGAAAAATTGAAGCGAAATGGGTTTACTGTTCTCCCGTCAGCGACAAATTTCATTTTTGCCAGTCACTATAAATGTAAGGCTAAACCGCTATATGAAAAGCTGAAAGAAAATAATGTGCTTGTCCGGCACTTTGACAAACAACCAATAGAAAATTATTTACGGATCACAATCGGTACGGATGGGGAAATGGATAGCTTTTTCAGGAAACTGAAGCTAGTTATTGCTGAAGTTAGCCAAAGGACCATCAAAATCTAATTACGATGATTGATAAGTGACTTCCTCACGTTTTAAAAACCAGCCCCCTTCCACCGTTAATATTAATGGAAGGGGGCTTTTATTAGATCATATTCTTGATTTCCGCATCTTCTTTTAGTTCGTTAACTTTTGCTTGTACTTTTTCATTTTCCTTTTGGGTAGTTAATTGGCTTTTGATTTGATCTTTTACCTTTTTAAGTTCTGGGACGTCTTCACTTTGCTCTTTCAACTTATCATAATAGCTCTTTATTTCCTCTTCGGTTACTTCAGTTCCTGTGATTTCCTGATCAATATACTCCCTCAACGTGAGCTCAAATGCCAATTGATCCTTATAAGACTCCTCGGTAAGATTATATTGTTCCAATACTTGAGAAAACTTATCTTTGCCCGCTGATTTCATTTTGTCTAATTCGGATTCAACCTCTTCATCCGAAACGGTAATGCCCTGCTTGTTCGCATCCTGTTTCAGTAGCTCCTGCTGAACGAGAACATTCATTGCCTGCTCTTTTAATTTATCTTGATCACTAACATCTTCCCCATATTGATTCATTAACGTTTTTGTCTGTGCGTAAACGTCATTGTATTGATCACCTTTTACATCCGTACCATTTATTTGAACGACAACATCATCATTATTTACCTTTTCCTTATCCGTTATCTTAACCTTCTGATTAGCTTGTTCCTCCGTATTTGTTTCATTATCATTTTTCTTTGCTGAATCGGTATCATCACCACAGGCAGCTAATACTGTTACTATACATAATGCTATCGCAAGCATAATAAATTTCTTCATATATGTTTTTCCTCATTTCCTTCGTTTGTCCCTTCATTCAAACACAACCATTGTACAAATAGCAAGTCATAGTGAACCGCTTCTATCAATGGATTACTGTCATAGCAACGCTTAACACCATAGTTAACAATTACATGACACGTTTTCCATAATTATTCCGTAGTATTATTTGAAGAAAAGAGACAACCTTATGGCTGCCTCTTTGGTAAATATTACTGTAAACTATCCGCTATTTCATTAACCATTTCTTGAACAGAGACAAGTCCGCCGCCAGAAAGGTACCAGTAATTCGGATCTAAGTATACGATATTGTCGTTTTTATATGCATTTGTTTTTTTAACTAGTTTATTTTCAACAACTTGTTTAGCAGAAGATTCTCCACCAACAACTGCTCCACGGTCGATCACATACAAAATATCCGGATTTTGTTCAACGACATATTCAAACGAGACATTCATTCCATGAGTCGACACTTCGATCCCTTCATCAACTGCTGGAAGACCGAACACATCATGAATTATCCCAAATCTTGAATTCGGACCGTATGCGCTGATTTTATCATCGTTTGCCAGAATGATTAATCCACTTTTATCACTTGATTCAGCTTTTTCCTTTACATCAGCTATTGATTGCTCAAGTTCATCTAACGCTTTATTAATTTCATCTTCTTTATCAAAAATTTCACCAATCGTTGCTAGATTACTTTTAAATGATTCCATATATTTCGTTGTGTCTACACCAAGATAAATAGTCGGTGCTATTTCTTGCAATTGATCATATAAGGACGATTGTCTGCCGGAAATAATGATCAAGTCCGGATTGATTTGTGCAAGCTTTTCAAAGTCCGGTTCCTTCAGACTACCAACATTTTCGTAATCATCACTTTCAAATTTTTCAAGGTATGTCGGCATATTCCCCTGTGGTACACCGGTTACCTCAACATCTAATTTATCCAGTGTATCTAAAGTTCCATAATCAAACACGACTACCTTCTCAGGATTTTTGGGTACTTCTGTTTCGCCCAACTCATGTGTTACATTAATTTTCTCCTGTTTTTCAGTGTTGCCATCACCATTACTGCTTTCATCTGATTCTGATGTTCCACACGCTGTAGCAAAAACTGCTAAAGCACTAACAATAATAAATACAATAAATTTCTTCATATAATTAAACCCTCTCATGTTAATTTTTTGTTATTCTTTAATAGCAAAAGTTATGTTATGCAAAATACACACAAATCCGATTATCATTGATATTTTTAATATTAATATCCATATCATAAATATCTTTCAGTACACATTCATCAATCACATCACAGGTTGGGCCTTGTTTTACAATTTTTCCATCTTTAAGTGCAACGATCTGATCAGAGTAGCACGAAGCAAAGTTGATATCATGAATGACAATTAAAATCGTTTTTCCAAGCTCGTTTACAAGGCGCCGTAATGTTTTCATAATCTGAACTGAATGTCGCATATCCAAGTTGTTTAATGGTTCATCAAGTAAAATATATTCTGTATCTTGGGCGATAACCATCGCGATATGTGCGCGTTGTCGTTGTCCCCCACTAAGCTCATCTAAGTATTTATCCTGTATTTCTCGTAGCTCCATATAATCAATTGCTTCATCCACTTTCTCCCAATCTTCTTGCTTAAGCCTCCCTTGTGAGTATGGGAATCGTCCGAATGAAACAAGTTCCCTTATTGTTAAGCGAAGATTGATCGCATTGGATTGTTTTAGAATTGAGATTTTCTTAGCTAATTCATTGTTTTTTGCTTTCGTAATATCTTCCCCATCAATCGTAATTTCGCCGTCATCCTTTGTAATTAACCGGCTAATCATCGAGATCAATGTACTCTTTCCAGCACCATTTGGACCAATAAATGAAGTGATTGTTCCTTTTTCAATATTCACAGAAACATCATCAATTACTTTTTTATGGTTATATTTTTTAAAAACACCTTTAATATTTACCATGATTTATTCTCCTTTAACAAAAGATATATGAAGTAAATACCACCAATGAAGTTGATAATGACACTTGTTGTCGTTTGAAACGTAAATACTTCTTCGACAATAAATTGACCACCTAATAATGCAATTATACTTATTAGGATTGAACCAATAATCAAGTAAAAATGCCGATACGTTTTTAAAAATTCATATGACACGTTGACAACTAGTAAACCCAAAAAGGTAATTGGCCCAATTAAGGCTGTTGCGACGGAAATTAAAACAGCCACAATGATAAGTAAGCGTTTAACAACATAATCATATGGAACACCTAAATTGATTGCCTCATCTTTCCCTAATGCCAGCACATCTAAATATTTATAAAATCGTATGAAATAAATGGTTACAAGTACAATTAGCGCCAATGATAAATAAACGAGATTTTCATTTACGTTGTTAACGCTAGCAAACATTCGATCCCTAGCAACCATGAATTCATTTGGATCGATTAACACTTGCATAAAGTCTGTGAAACTTCCAAAAAATGTACCTAAGATCATCCCAACTAACAATAGGAAGTAAATATTGTTCTTCTCTCCTCTAAACAAGAAGCGATAAAGAACTAGTGAAAACAGTACCATAATCCCAATCGAAACAAAATAATTGATATTGCTACTCATCATCACGAGTGATTTCGAACCAAACATAAAGATGATAAACGTTTGAATTAATAAATAGAGTGAATCAAGCCCTAATATACTTGGCGTTAAAATCCTGTTATTCGTAATGGTCATAAACACGGTTGTTGAGAATGCAATGGCTGATCCTGTTAAAATAATGGCAACTACTTTGATAATACGTCGTGGTAGGATATAGCCAATATTCCCTCTTAAGTCATACACAATATAAAGAACTGCCAGAGCCGCTGCGATTACTGCCAGGATAATTGTCTTTTTCTTATAGCCCATATTTCTTTCTCCTTAACAGTAAATAAATAAATATACCACTTCCGATAACCCCAACCGTTAAGCTAATCGGAATTTCATACGGATAAATAATTACGCGACCAATACAATCGCAAAATAGTACGAAAATAGCTCCTAGCAATGCTGTATGTAATAGGCTTTTTTTCAAATGGTCACCCTGGTAAATCGTAACAATATTCGGGATGATCAATCCTAGAAACGGAATAACCCCAACCGATAAGACGACAGATGCTGTAACTAAAGCGACGATAATCAATCCAATGTTAACGACCTGTCGATAATTTAATCCTAAGTTTTTGGAAAAATCCTCTCCCATTCCCGCTATGGTAAATTTGTTTGCAAACAGATAAGCAATAATTAAGATTGGGATACTGACAAACATTAACTCATAATTGCCACTCATGATCATCGAAAAATCACCTTGCATCCATGAGGACATATTTTGAATGAGATCATTCTTGTAAGCAAAGAATGTTGCCAGCGAACTAATGATATTCCCAAACATCAAACCAACTAGTGGAATAAAAATGGCATCCTTGAATTTAATTTTCTCCAGTATTTTCATAAAGATGAATGTACCAATCAAGGCGAATGCAAATGATACAAGCATTTTTTGCATTGGACTGGCAGTAGTGAACACCATTAAAGCAACTAGGATACCAAGTCTTGCTGAATCAAGCGTTCCAGCGGTTGTCGGTGAAACAAATTTATTTCGACTAAGCTGCTGCATGATCAACCCACAGATGCTCATGCTCATCCCGGCAATCAAAATACTGACTAATCTCGGTAAACGGCTAATCATTAAAATTTCGACCTGTTCCTCAGATAAGCTAAAAATATCCCATGGTGTTACTTCGGATACTCCGATGAACACCGAGCAGAATGACAAGCCGATTACCGCTATAACCAAATAACGAATTTTCATATAAATATCCTTCACTGTAATTTAGAATTGTTATTACCTTTAAACCGATCTAATTAATAATGATATTCATTATCAATTAGATTCTATATTTGATTATAACAGAATAACTAAACACGTCAATGGATTTTTTGTAACAAATATCACATTTTTGTGAAATGGAAGGCTTCTTAAGCTGATTAGACATAAACAGTTGGATAGGAGTTATTTCTTCAATTCTTATGGGGAATCTCTAGATAACCTTTTCCGTCCATAAAAAAAGCTAACCCCTTGAAAGGATTGAATCCTTTCAAGGGGTTAGCTTTTCGTAAAGATGCTTAGTCCCTTTTCTCTACCTCACAGCCTTCATCCGTGCAATACGTTGTCTCAGATTTTTTTGGATTTAATGATTGCAAAGTAGGCTTTTCACTTTCTTCTTCCCAAACCTTATCCAATACCTCTGTAAAAACGTCTGTTGGCTGTGCACCTGATACAGCATATTTTTCATTAAAAACAAAGAATGGGACACCTTGTACTCCAATTTGCTTTGCCTCTTCCTCATCTGCACGTACCTTTGCTAAATAATCATCTGATTGAAGTAAAGTATTGATAGCATCCGGATCTAACCCAATTTCACCAGCAAGTTCTTTTAATGTCTCCGGATCTCCGATATGCTTCGAATCCGTAAAATATGCTTTTAAAAGGCGTTCTGTCATTTCTTTTCCTTTCCCTTTTCTCTCAGCAAATTTAGCAACACGGTGAGCATCTAGTGTATTGGTATGCTGCATTGTATCAAAGTTATATATCAAGCCAAGTTCAGCTGCTTGCCTTGCCATGTTATCATTCATACTTTTCACTTTTTCTACTGTTGAACCAAATTTTTTAGCCATTAATTCATGGATTGTTTTACCAGGGTTTTTTTCCGCATTTGGATCAAGCTCATAACTTTTATATTCAATTGTAACATCATCTTTATGCGAGAACTGTTCTAAAGCATTTTCCAACCTGCGCTTTCCCATATAGCAAAAAGGGCACACAAAATCGGACCATATTTCAATTTTCATGTTGAAACACCTCATTTCACTAGATATTGTAGCACAAGAAAACTTTTATTTAATAATATTGTGCTTACAATTAACTAGAAAAAGGCTATTTAATGCAACTTCCCGTCAGTATAACGCCCATAGTCTGGAACTGCAATCTGTTCAAAATTCTCCACAAGGTTTTGCAATCCCTTTGTTAAAGCTTCTCCTTCCATATAATGGCCATGCCCGGTAACAGCCAACTCCGGTTTTAAATCGGCTAGCTTTTTTACTGACTCCCACGCAGCATGCCAATCGGTCGTTAAATATCTTGGCGGACCATTCACTTGCTCTGTTTGCATTAACACACTATAAAAGGAATCTTGCCGAACTGTTATAAAGGCATCCCCAGCCAATAACGTACGATCTTTTTCTCGAAACAGTGATACATGTCCTGGCGCATGCCCTGGTGTGTGGATCCATTTCCAGTCATCCAATCCTGGAATCGTGTTATTTGAAGGCAATGGTTTTACAGCCTTTCCTACATTAATCGGTTCATTCGGATAGATTGATGAAATCTTGGCAAGCAGTCCACCTTCTACAGTTGGATCTGGCTCGGGGTAACTTTTTTCTCCCGTTAAATAAGGAAGTTCCTGTTCGTGTGCATAAACGGGAACTTCTCCCCATTCATTTATCAGATCAATTAACCCTCCTACATGATCAAAATGCCCATGTGTTAACACGACTGCCTCGGGTTTACTACCTTTCCCGAATCGATTATTAATCACAGATAAAATTTCCGGAGCAGCTTTTGGCAAGCCCGCATCTACTAAAATCCACTTCCCATCCTCCGGCAAGCCAATAAAACTAACATTCACAATCTGATCCGTATAATAATAAACATCATTGCTAACTTCCTGTCCCGTTCCACTTGTTATTGATGTCATAGGAATTGGTTTTGTGTCTTTGCTTTCATGCATATGATTATCCATCGCTATCCCTCCATTTTTTATTAGTATTAGAAGGATAATTGGAAAATATACGCAAAAAGCCGACGTAAACGATTCGTTTAAGTCAGCTTTGCAAATTTTTTTAATAAAATGTGTTTCTTGTATCATACCTCGCACATGTGAACCGTTAAATTCCTTCCCCTTTAATTTTAGCTATTTTCATCTAACAAGGATTTTCCCATAATACTAACTTGATTGGTATTCTTCAATTCATGAATTGATTGAACACCAATGCCAAACATCACCATTTTCAATTCAAACTCAATTTGTTCCATTGCCTGCACTACTTTTTCTTTCGATTCTGTTGCCCCTTGTAGTAATTGTCTAGCGAAGCCAACCATATCTGCTCCGATCGTCATTGCTTTGGCAGCATCAACACCTGTTTTCATGCCACCACTTGCGACAATTGGAATGTCAGGTAATTTACTTTTAACCGAAACAATACAATCTTTGGTCGGATTTCCCCAACTATTGAAAGCCTCCGCGGCAGCTTTTCGCAATGGATCTTTAGAACGTAGCTTTTCAACCTGACTCCATGATGTTCCACCAGCACCGGCAACATCGACGTAAGAAACACCTGCATTATATAGTTTTTCAGCAACAGTTCCATCAATTCCAAAGCCCACTTCTTTTACCCCAACGGGAACATCTAATGATTTACAAACTTCTTCGATCTTCGGAAGTAAGTCTTTAAAATTCAAATCCCCTTCATCTTGAACTACTTCTTGTAGGCTATTTAGATGCAAATAGATTGAATCGGCCTCGGTTAATTCAACCAGGCGTTGACACTCTTCTACACCATAGCCATAATTTAATTGCACTGCTCCAATATTGGCGATTAACGGAACAGTTGGTGCATGTTTACGAATTAAGAAAGATTCCTTATGTGCATCACTCTCGAGAAGTGCACGGGTTGAACCTAACGCTATTGCCCAACCTCTTTCTTCAGCAGCCACAGCTAAATTGGTATTAATTTTTTCTGCAAGCTCCGAACCACCAGTCATTGAACTCACAAGCAATGGCGCCTTAACCTTCTTATGTAAAAAAGTCGAGCCCAACTGGATATCGGTAAAATTAATTTCAGGTAATGCATTATGTATGAACGAAATTCCTTCTAATCCGGTTGTTTTATTAATTCCCTCCACATTCTCCGTTAAACACAGTCGAATATGTTCGGTTTTACGCTTATTAATTCCTATATCCATTACAATATATCCTCCAATTCTATATTCGAAACACTATCCCTTTTCAGTCCAGTTTACTTGTTTTCAGCCTATTTTGGAAGGAAAGTGAATGTTGATGTTTTCGTTCTCGGGCTGATGTTTTCTTTCTCGGGACGATGTTTTCGTTCTCGGGACGATGTTTTCTTTCTCGGGCTGATGTTTTCGTTCTCGGGCTGATGTTTTCTTTCTCGGGACGATGTTTTCTTTCTCGGGACGATGTTTTCTTTCTCGGGACGATGTTTTCTTTCTCGGGACGATGTTTTCTTTCTCGGGACGATGTTTTCTTTCTCGGGACGATGTTTTCTTTCTCGGGATGATGTTTGTCTTGTATACATCTTTCCGTTTCTCGGGACGATGTTTTCTTTCTCGGGACGATGTTTTCTTTCTCGGGATGATGTTTTCTTTCTCGGGACGATGTTTTCTTTCTCGGGACGATGTTTTCTTTCTCGGGACGATGTTTTCTTTCTCGGGACGATGTTTTCTTTCTCGGGCTGATGTTTTCGTTCTCGGGCTGATGTTTTCGTTCTCGGGCTGATGTTTTCGTTCTCGGGACGATTGAACAGCTTCCCCAACAAGTGGGGAAGCTGTTCACATTCCTAGATTATTTATACTTCCTTTTCAATTCCTTAGAAACTTTCTTCCATTTATTTTTTTCCTCTAACTGGGCTTTTTGATCTTGTTTTCGTTTTTCAAAAGCCAGTTCACGCTGCAGCTTCACATAACTTTGAAATCGTTCATCAGCTAACTCCCCAGATTTCAACGCTTCCTTCACGCGGCACCCAGGCTCTGTATCATGTTGACAATCCGTAAACCGACATTCCAATGCCAGTGCCTCAACATCTTGGAATGTCGTATCAATTGCTGAATCTCCTTCCCACAATTGCAGTTCACGCATTCCAGGTGTATCGATTAATAATGCACCATTTGGCAGAATAAACATTTCCCGATGTGTTGTTGTATGACGTCCTTTGCTATCGGCTTCCCGGATATCGTTGGTTTCCTGCACAATCTCGCCAAATAATTTGTTTACCAATGTGGATTTCCCAACACCGGATGACCCTAGCAACGCAACTGTTTTCTGCGCTGGCAAATAATCCATTAATTCCTCCATGCCTTCTCCGCTTATACTGCTTATTGCAATAATCGGAACGCCAATCGCCACCTCTTCCACTTGGGCAGTTATCTGTATCACTTCTTCTGGCGCGGATTCATCTAATTTTGTAAGCACCACAACAGGGGAAGCCCCGCTTTCATAAGTTGCCAAAATGTACCGTTCCATTCTACGTAAATTTAAATCATGATTAAGTGAATTCACAATAAAAACCAAATCCATATTCGCGGAAACAATTTGTCCCTCAGTTTTCAGTCCGGCAGCCTGTCTGACAAACTGACTTTTACGGGGCAGAACACGGTGAATAACTGCCTTTCGTTCGTCCACTAATTTCTGTGCCTCAACCCAATCACCCACTGCAGGTAAATCGATCGAGTTAGTTGCCAGGTTTAAAAATTTCCCGCTTAAATGGGCAAAGAATTCCACTTCTCCATCAGAAATACGATAGCTGTTTTTCTGCACAGCTATTACGCGTGCTAATTTGTCTTTTTCCGCATCTTGAATGGAGACGTCCCATCCAAGTCCTTCAATACTATTCAAATTCGTTTTCCTCCTTAATGGTTGGAGGAAAAGTTCTGGTTACGCTGACCGTTCCTCCATTTTGATCTGTGTGTTCAAGTTTCTAAAAATACGATAAGTTAAAATCATAAAACACCACTCCTTTCAAAATAGATTCGTATATTTACATTTCCCTAACAAAAAAATGTAATTCATGCTCCAAGCGAAATCCAACTGATTGATATAAACCGATTGCCTGTTTATTATTGGCTGCTACACATAATTGTATTTCATTAATGGAATCAAATGTAAAAAGCCATTGAACAGCTGTTGCTAATAAGCTTTTCCCATAACTATTCCCTCGATACATTGAGTCAACTCCAATAAATTCAATTGACCCTTCTCCATACTCGGGATTCGCTTCAACATAGACATATCCAGCTAATCGCTCCTCACTTTTTATCACAAATACTTTTTGTGTGGCAGTTAACCGATCGATAATTTCATGGCCGTTAAAATATGTATCTGGAAAAATATTATCATGTAAGTCTATGAATGAGCCGTAACCTTGTTGCATTAATTCCAGGGCCCAATGCTTTGGCAATTCGCCTAATTTACCTCTTTCAAATAGCAGAACAATTTGATCCGTCTTTTGTTCGAAATTTAGCCTTTCAGCAAATTCCGTCGCGAGACTATTTTCGATATTGGAAAAGATACTAACATGCTTTATTTCTAGTGGTATGATGCGTAATAGCTCATCCCACAACCAAATGGCAATATTCGCATCATATCCCGGATCAACAAACGGCCCCCATAATTCTGCCTGTGCGTCCTCCAAATCGGCATCAAACCCAAGCAAACCAATCATTTTCCCATTATCAACTACACCTAAAAAACTATTTTCATAGGGAACGTCGGTTAAATCAGTAGCCAAATAGTCAACTATCTCCCCAGCGGTAGTTCCGCAATACCCAATGTGATGGACATCTTGTTGATTCCACTGTGCTATAAAATTAGCTGCTTCCTTCATTGGAATGTCATTTCCATTAATTAACTTGTACATTAGTATCTCTCCATTAAAGTATGAAACATCTACTACTATATTCGCCATTAATCCAATTAATCCTTCTTAACTAGAAAAAAACAGATGTGCCTACCCACATCTGTTTTCCTATTCTATCGTTTATTCATTTCATTAGGAACCGAGTTATGACGAAGGTTCTGATCTAACCCAGCAATTTTCTCCATATCCGCTTTGCTAAGTTTAAAATCAAATACGTTTAAATTTTCTTCCATGCGAGAAGGTGTTACTGTTTTTGGAATAACAACGACATCTGATTGTAAATGCCAGCGAAGAATAATTTGTGCTGGTGTTTTTCCATACTGATTGGCCAGTTCTTGGATAACACTATCCTGCAGAACATCCGTACCATTCATTAAAGGACTGTATGCCTCCAACCGAATACCATGCTTCTTACAAAATTCCTTTAGTTCCTTTTGCTGTAGATATGGATGACACTCTACTTGGTTTACTGCCGGGATTACATCACATTCATCCATAATCCGCTGCAAATGTTCAATATCAAAATTACAAACGCCAATCGCCTTCGTACGTCCATCTTTATACAGCTTTTCTAATGCCTTATATGTTTCAACGTACTCATCATATTTTGGTGTTGGCCAATGAATTAAATAAAGATCCACATAATCCAGACCAAGTTTCTCAAGACTTTCATCAAATGCCTTTAGCGTATTTTCATAGCCTTGATCACTATTCCACACTTTTGTCGTAATGAAAAGATCTTCTCGCGACACACGGCTATTTGCCAACGCTTCCCCAACACCACGTTCATTCCCATAGATTTTTGCAGTATCAATCAGACGATAGCCTGTTTCTAACGCTTTCTCCACTGAAGGTGTTGCTTCTTCATTTGGAACCTTCCATACACCATAGCCAAGTTGCGGTATGCGGATATCATTGTTAAGCATAATGTATTCCATGATTTCGCTCCCTTTCTTTTCTAATTATTCTTTAAGTTTATCGTTAAAAAAGTTCACCTTCAAGAAATTAAATTACTGCATAAATTAAAAAATGTAACGTTCTCACACCGTATTTTTTGCCTCATTCACACAGTAAAATCCCCAAACACTGCATCAGTCACCCTCTGCAAATCGCTCGGGGTCAGCTCCACTTGCATTCCTCTTTTTCCAGCAGAAACAATAATTGTGTCCATTGATTCAGCCTGTACTGCCACATAAGTTGGAAAATGCTTTTTCATTCCAATAGGTGAACAGCCTCCGCGAATATAGCCTGTTGTGTCTTCTAATTCTTTCATCGGTAGCATTTCAACCTTTTTATTGCCACTTATCTTAGCAAATTCTTTCAAATCCAGTTCTTTTTCAGCTGGGATGCAAGCAACTGTAATACCTGTTTTATCCCCGGATGTCACCAATGTCTTGAAAATCTTCTCATGTGGTATTGAAACAAAAACTCCTAGAGAAGCGTTAAAACAAGCTTACAAAATTGATTGGCTTGACAATGAACATGCATGGTTACAGATGCTTCGTGACAGAAATGAAACATCCCAAATATATGATGAAGAAAAGGCAAGAAGTATTCATAAAAATATTATTAGTTACTTTCCGGAAATGAAGAAGACCTATACGTACTTAAAGGCTAAATTTCATGAAAGCAGGAGTGAATCCTTTGATGATTAACCAAAGACTCAAAGACCAATTATATACAACTGGTCAAAGTATGAATGCAATTAATAAAATTATTCTATTTGGTTCTAGAGCAGTTGGGGATAATACTGAGAAATCTGATATTGATTTAGCCTTCATTGCTCCTACCATGTCTGAAAAGGAATGGAATGAATTTAGCTTTGATTTGGAAGAGAAATTAGACACATTGCTTTTAGTAGATTTAATCAAGTTTGAAAATGCTCCCACCGAATTAAAAAATGAAATTATGAAATTCGGGAAAACACTTTACTCAGCAGACTAACTTTTTAATTGAGGATTCCCTAAAAACGGTAGCTATTTTTCCCGTTTCACTCTTTTTCTAGTTCTTGAGATACAATTTGCAAACATTAAAACAGGCGTGAGATTCGTCTCACGCCTGTTTTTCTACTCTCTATCGTGCATTCATTTCACTTGGCTCAGGCCCTTTGCGCTGATTACGATCAAGCTCGGCCATTTTCTGCATATCCTCATCACTCAATTCGAAGTCAAACACATCAAAGTTTTCCTCAATACGTGATGGTGTAACAGATTTTGGAATCACAATGTTATTATACTGTAAGTGCCAACGAATAATAACTTGTGCTGGTGTTTTGCCGTATTGATCTGCAATTGCTTTTACTTCTGTACTATTTAAAACATCCCCACCGCTCATTAGTGGACTCCATGCTTCTAAGTAAATATCATGCTTTTTACAGAAATCTTTCAGTTCTTTTTGCTGTAAGAATGGGTGACATTCAACCTGATTTACAGCTGGTACCACTTCACACTCATCCAACAAGCGCTGTAAATGTTCAATATTGAAGTTACAAACACCAATTGCTTTCACACGACCATCTTTATATAGCTTTTCCATTGCCTTATATGTCTCTACATATTCATCATATTCAGGTGTTGGCCAATGAATCAAATAGAGATCCACATAATCCAATCCTAGTTTTTCTAGACTTGTATCAAATGCCTTTAATGTATTTTCATATCCTTGATCACTATTCCAAACCTTTGTTGTAATAAAAAGTTCTTCACGCGGTACATCACTTTTCGCTAATGCACGCCCAACCCCAAGCTCGTTTTCATATACCTTTGCTGTATCAATGGAACGAAATCCAACTTCTAGTGCTTTGGATACGGAAGGTGTTGCTTCTTCATCTGGTACTTGCCATACACCGAAGCCCAGTTGCGGCATTGTTAAGCCATTGTTTAGTGTAATGTATTGCATTTCATCGACTTCCTTTCTTGCTGTAGTGTAGTTTAGTTTACCATAACCCTTTATTGGAAAAAAGCATTCAAAAACAAGAAGCACATCTTAATTAGGAAGTTGAAAATGAAAACATTAATGAAAACAATCACTAACATACATAGTTCCAATCTAGTTATTGCGTTTTTCCCTTGCAAACGTATAGCTTCCTTCGTATCTAGTCATTTTTTTATCAGCCAGCCAATAAGTAATCGGAAACAATTGATTCAAAAAATAGCGATCATGGGAAACAGCAATGATGGTTCCGGTAAATTGCATAAGCGCCTCCTCCAGCACTTCTTTTGATTCAATATCCAAGTGGTTAGTCGGTTCATCCAGGATAAGCAGATTGTGATTCTGATGAACTAATTGCGCTAACCGTAACCGCATTTGTTCCCCACCGCTCAAACTTTTAACCTTTTGAAATACTGTTTTTCCATAAAAGAGGAATTTGGCTAGTATCCCGCGAGCTTCTTCTTCCGCTACATGGACCTGATCCCGGAATTCGTCCAATATTGACCGCTCACCATTCAACTCAAGCATATGCTGGGAGAGGAATCCAATTGATAAATTGCTGCCTGATTCTATCATCCCCTCATCAACCTTCTCCATTCCTAAAGCCATCTTCAGTATAGTTGACTTTCCGCTTCCATTCTCACCTACAATCGCAATCCGTTCCTGAAAACGCACATGCATATTAACTCCGGAAAACAGTTCCTTTCCACCGAACTCCTTCAATACATTTTCCATAATAAACACATCTTTCCCACTACGTTTATCCATCTGAAAATCAAGATCAATTTTTTTCTGTTCTAATATTGGTCTTTTCATGATTTCCATTCGGGCGAGCGCTTTCTCCATGCTTTTTGCCCGGCGATGAAGTCCATCATTAGGTGGATTTGCTTGATTGGCCCACTCTTTTACATAATCTGTGTAGTTGGTCGAATAACGAATTAGCTCGCCTTGATCCATTTCGAAAATGGATGTTACGTTCTCATCTAAGAAATATCGGTCATGCGAGACGATCATGACAGTTCCCGTATATTGCTTGATAAAATCCGTCAGCCATTCAATCGCTGGTAGATCCAAATGATTGGTTGGTTCATCAAGTAGGAGTAAATCGGGCTCTGTTAATAACAGTTTGGCTAGCCCAACCTTTGTACGTTCACCGCCACTTAATTGCTGCCATTCCTTTTCAGCTAAATCGGTTAGTTGCAACCCACTCATGATCCGTCTTATCCGAGAATCAATTTCATACCCTCCATCTTCTTGGAACTTCTCCTGCATAATTCCATATTTTTCAACCATACGTGTTAGTTTATCTGGGTCTGTTTCGTGTGACATGGATTGTTCTAAATTCGTCATTTTCTTTTTTACTTCATTAATAGATGAAAACACATCATATAATAGAGCTTCGACTTTCCGTCCAAGATCTACATCTGGGGATTGCTCTAGAAGGCCAACCGTTAATCCTTTCTTCCATGTAACAGTCCCTACTGCCGGTTCGGTTTTTCGTGCCAGCAAATCGAGTAATGTTGTTTTGCCTTCACCATTTCTTCCAATTAAACCGATTCTATCTCCATGGTTTATTTCACATGTTAAGTCACTAAAAATCGTATTCGCACCAAAAGTTTGGGTTACTTTTTGTAAACTTGAAACAATCATCTTCTCTTCCTCCGTATTGAAGAGACCTCATCCATTTGTAGAAGAAACTTATACTTGATTCAAGTACAAAAAAAGACGACAGAGCAAACACTCCACCGTCTTTATCTAATAATTCCGTTGTGGATAGATGTCCCTTACTGGTATTTTTTCCATATATTTTTATTAAAAAAGTGCATACTTGTCCCTTGCACAGAAATATTGGAAAAAATTGCATAACGCATCCAAAGGTATTCTTTGAACTTAGATATGCCACTGCCAGTACGAATCATCTAATCCACCTCCTTTGATAAGTTGTTTTTAGTTTATTGGAAAAATTACTGGAAGTCAACTATGAAAATTAGTGGATATGGCGTCTATTCATCAATTTCAATACAGTGAATAATTATATTTTCCTATTATGAAGGAAAAACGCCGTCATAATTAGAATATATCTATATAGTGAATTAATTTTTATTTTCGGAGGAGAAACTATGTCATTCCAATTCATACTAAGCGAAGCCACAATCAATGACATGCAACAGGCTCTAAAATCTGGCGAGCTAACATCGAAGCAACTAACAATAATGTACCTAGAGCAAATCGCCAAATACAATAATACCGGCCCAAAAATAAATGCTGTTCTTGAACTAAACCCTGACGCATTGCATATCGCGGAAGCACTTGATTCGGAAAGAGAAAAAGGCAGTATTCGTGGGCCACTTCATGGAATCCCGATTTTGTTAAAAGACAATATCAATACAGCCGATAAAACGCATACTACTGCGGGATCCCTTGCGCTTTCAAACCATTATGCCAGTAAGGATTCCTTTATCACTACAAGGATCCGAGAAGCTGGTGCTGTACTATTAGGGAAAACCAATTTAACCGAATGGGCAAATTTCATGGCGGAAAACATGCCTAACGGATACAGCTCCATGGGTGGGCAAGTGTTAAATCCTTATGGTCCAGGAAAATTTGATGTGGGTGGATCCAGCTCCGGGTCTGGTGCTGCAATCGCTGCAAACTTTGCTGCTGGTGCAATCGGTACGGAGACAAGCGGATCAATTCTAAGTCCAGCAAGTAGTAATTCATTGGTTGGAATTAAACCAACAGTCGGGTTAGTTAGCCGCACTGGTATCATTCCGATTGCAAACAGCCAAGACACGGCTGGGCCAATGACACGAACAGTAGAAGATGCAGCCATTCTGTTAAGTGCACTAACAGGAGTTGATGCAAACGATCCAGCAACAGCAATAAATAGGGAGATCATTACGGATTACACACCGTTTCTAAATGAGGGTGGATTAAAAGCCAAACGAATTGGTGTATCACAGCAGCATCTGAAGTACTTTACCGACGATGAGATAGACATTCTCAACAAAGCTTTAGAAGATATGGAAAAATTAGGCGCAATCATCGATGATTCAATTGAGCTTCCTATTGATCTGCCAAAGTCAAGTGTCATGTTCCATGAATTTAAAAATGGCTTAAATGCGTATTTAGCGGATCTGCCGTCAAGTGTTCCCGTTCATTCTTTGACAGACGTAATTCATTATAACCACACACATCCTAAGGAAGCACTGAAATACGGGCAGACCGTATTGCTAGAATCCGAGGCAAAAAGCGGATTGCTGATAGAGGGAGAGTATATTACAGATAGGTTAACAGATCTTAGACTATCCCAGGATGAAGGAATCGATAACGTCATAACGGAGCATAATTTGGATGCATTGCTCTTCATCAATTACGGAGGGTGTGATATTGCAGCAAGAGCAGGCTACCCTTCCATTACCGTTCCTGCTGGTTATACAACAGGTGGACGGCCAGTCGGAATAACGTTCACGGGGCTCGGGTTTAGTGAACCACAATTGATAGAATTAGCCTATGCGTATGAACAAGCAACGAAACATAGGAAAGCACCTAGGTTAAAGTGATAAACTTAAGGCCCTGTTTGTTGCTTTTTAATTTCGCAGTTGATATAAAATACGACACAGTGAAAATTCCTGTTGTAATGTTTTCTTTCACTTTAATGTGGGCTGAGTGGTTGAACCCAGCCGAGGCAACATCAACCCGAAATATCGGCGCGAGGGGAAAATATCGGCTCGAGAGCGAGAACATCGGCCCGAAACACGAAAACATCAACCCGAATCGTGAAACATCGACCCGAGAACGAGAACATCGGCCCGAAACGTGAAAACATCGACCCGAGAACGAGAACATCGGCCCGATCAAGAGTCCGGCGGAGAGCAATTCTATAGTTACGTCCCAGTTTATAGCTTATGTGTCATAAATAACAAATGTTTTCGGTGGGGCGAGTAATCGCAGTCCCAATCTTTTAGAAAACAGCCAAACTTAAAAGGTGTGGCCTCATTTGATCTATTAAAATGGACCACACCTCTTACGTTTTGTAACTTACACTTAATTGCACTAGCGTTGCATTAATTATATCTAATAATAAAAAATATTGGTAATGTTCAATTTTTGACTGTATAGACAACAAAAAATCCTTTATAATGAATAGGTCAGGTGGTTTTCCTGTCCAAATCCAATATAAAGGACCAACAACATGGACAAGAATACACCAAAATCAGCATTTGGTAAATGGATTGCACCTATAAATACTAAAAAACTTTTTAATCAAGTTAAAAACTTAAATCAAGATAGCTATACCAAAAAACTTACGACTGAAGCCTACATTAAACTGATGCTCTATGCACAAGTACACGAAACGGAAGGGCTCCAAGCATTAAGTGACGCTTTATTGGATGCAGATTTTCAGAAAGCTGTTGGTTTTGAATCGATTAGTGCATCACAGCTTTCCCGAAAGAATAAAGAAATTGATCCATCCATACTAGCGACCCTGTTTTCCGATCTTGTGCAGCAGATACGTGGATATCACAATAAGGCCTACAAGAATTTGCCATTAAAAATTATCGATTCTAGCACCTTGCCTCTTAACCTAACCAATTATAAGTGGGCAAAGTTCCGTAAAACAAAGGCTGGTGTGAAACTACATTTACGACTCGTTTTCATGGATAAAGATACAGTCTATCCTGAGAAAGCTGAGATCACAGTGGCGAAAGAACATGATCGTAATCAGCTTGAAGTTCTCGTTGATGACAAGGAAGCCATGTACGTCTTTGATCGCGGCTATGTGGATTACGAACGATTTGACAGGATGACAGACGAAGGATACTTCTTTGCATCCAGAATAAAGAAAAATGCCGTCATTCGTGAAGTATGTTCCTTTTCCGTTCCAGCTGAATC
Source organism: Lentibacillus sp. Marseille-P4043 (assembly GCF_900258515.1). Classification (NCBI taxonomy): domain Bacteria; kingdom Bacillati; phylum Bacillota; class Bacilli; order Caryophanales; family Bacillaceae; genus Lentibacillus; species Lentibacillus sp. Marseille-P4043. The sequence goes on from NZ_LT984884.1 coordinate 420,290, forward strand.
ATCGGTTCTATCTGACAGAATGGTTTACATAGGATCCACACAAAATCGGTGCGAAAACGTATTTCGTCTTCTTGAAGTGATGGATACGAAGGGAAACATCCTTCGATTAATCACGAATCGATTTGACTTGGAACCACAAGAAATTAGTGATATTTATCGATCACGCTGGGCAATCGAATTATTTTTCAAATGGTTAAAGCAGCACGTGGAAATCAAACATTTTTACGGAATGAGTGAAACAGCGTTACAAAATCAAATCTATATTGCGCTCATCACCTATTGTTTGCATGTGCTCATCCAACTAGAAAGGAAAAGCAAAAAATCACTGCTTCGAATTACTCGTTGGTTAAAGGCCGCGTTATGGAAACCAGCTTACATTTGGCTACATAGGTTTGAAAATAAGACAGTACCGTAATAAATGATATTGTCGTAGGTTGTATTAATTTGTATTAATTTGTATTAATTGTATAATTTTACCAGATGGACAGAGCCACCTTTAATTGGACTTTGACTTTTTGGCAAAAATTACAGAAATAATGTTTACAGAACATTCCGACTAGTTTTATGCAACGCTAGTGACTTAATTGTATAAATAGAAAAATAACAGTAGCGGAACGGAAAAGAATTACCTGTTTTAACGAAAGCGAATTCGTTATTCCAAGTGGAACGGCTAACCTCTCCCCATGTCCCAGTTATCCGTTCCAAATAATTGCGCCGTGTTGTTCGTCGTGATTAATTTGCACGTCAAAATTATGCTTACTGTAGAAATACTCAAGGCGATGAACATGGTCGAAGTCCCGTTCCACAATGTCCCCTGTTATATATTGGACATTTTCATCACGCGCCATCTCTTTAAGATGCTTCATCAGAACAGATCCATAGCCCTTATTTTGTTCCCCTTTTATATCCGCAATATGCAGCGTATCATCACCTTTGAACTCAACCTGGATTGCCGAATGCCATTTACCACGATATGAGGAATTACAATCGTGCAACATTAATTGAAAAGTATCTTCCTTTTTATCTGCATAAATCACGACCAATTGCTCATCTCGAGCACGATCAATGCTAATAACCTCTGACTTTTTAGCAATTTGTTTCATATTATTTTGCATCCTTGCTAATTGAATTTCCAACGTATCCAATTCTTCTTTTATTTCCATTTTATCTTTTTCTTTTTCCAAAAAAGCCGAATAAGTCATTTGTCTCACCTGCCAACCAAAATTTATTCCGTTTCAATGCACACAATTTGCTATTCTACTAGAATAATTGTTTTGGTTTCAAGTGTTAGAAAATTATGTTTCGGAAAATAAAAATAGTACTTAATACTTAGACGAAGTATGCCGATATAATAAAAAAATGCGTTTTTGGGGGGATTGTATGAAGAAAAACAAAATAAAGAAACCAAAGTCAAACAAAAAAACTGAAAAGGTGCGTAATTGGCATAATATGAAGATCGGTAAGAAATATGTGACTGTTTTTATGCTGACAGCGATCCTATTTTTAATTGCTGGTGGTATCGTATATTTGCAGTTATATAAGGGACAGCAGGATATTGATGCCGTAGATAGAAGAAGTGCACGCACGAATGATATGTCTAAAATGGCTGAACTGATTCAAGCAAAAGATGTACAAATTGCAGATTTTATTATTACCGGTAATGAGAAATACGTTGATGAATTCAAAAAGTATCAAGAGCAATTTAATACGCTAGAGAGTAAGATAGAGCCAAAAATGGATACGGACAAACAAAAAGCACTGTTTTCTGAGATCCAAAAGGCGGATCAAAAGATTAATGATATGTTCCTAAACGATTTGACTGCAGCCATTAATTCAGGTCAAAATTACATGACACAATCACTTAGGGATCAATCAAGCACGTTGCGGATGAAGAACACAGAACGAATGAGCGAATTAATGCAAATTGTGAACCAGTCACAAACCAAGGCTGTTCAAAGTGCAAAATCCAATATGACTTACAGCATTGTAACACTTGCCGTAGCTATCGTTTTAGCAATAGGAGCTGGGGTTCTATTAATGATTGTGATCAGTAGAAGGATAACAGGAAATTTAAAGAAGGTTGTCGGCATCACTTCACAAGTTGCAGATGGGAATTTGTTAATTGAATCAATGGACTATCATGGTAAAGATGAAATTGGGCAATTATCCAATGCAGTGAATCAGATGAAAGATAACATCCGTAATATTCTAATCAAAGTATCTTCCGCTTCTGAATCTGTTTCATCTAGAAGCGAAGAATTGACCCAATCATCCAACGAAGTAAAAGAAGGAAACGAACAAATTGCTACAACGATGCAAGAAATATCAGCCGGTGCAGAAACACAAGCAAACAGTGCATCGAATCTGTCTGAGAACATGAATGACTTTGTACAGAAAGTGCGTATTTCGGAACAAAACGGCCAAGAGATTGCTACTAATTCAGACAATGTTCTTGCACTAACAACTGAAGGTGCGAACATGATGAAAAAATCTGTTGATCAAATGAAACGAATAGATACGATTGTTACGGAAGCAGTTGATAAAGTACAGGGATTGGACAAACAATCCGATCAAATTTCTAAGTTGGTCCTTGTTATTAAAGATATTGCAGACCAAACGAATCTCTTATCATTAAATGCAGCTATCGAAGCTGCTAGAGCAGGTGAACACGGGAAAGGATTCGCAGTTGTTGCCGATGAAGTAAGAAAACTTGCCGAGCAGGTAACTGATTCCGTTACAGAAATCACAGGGATTGTCACGAATATCCAAACGGAAACAAATAACGTTGTCAATTCTTTAAACACAGGATATAACGAGGTTAAAGAAGGAACAGGCCAAATTGAGGCCACAGGTAAAAGTTTTGACACAATTAATGAATCCGTGTCCGACATGGTTCATAAAATCTCTGAAATTTCTACCAACCTTAAAGATATTGCCGAAAATAGTAACGACATGAACAATCTAATCGGTGATATTGCTTCTGTTTCAGAGGAATCAGCAGCTGGCGTTGAACAAGCAGCAGCTTCAGCACAACAAACATCCAGTTCAATGGAAGAAGTATCTAGCAGCGCTAATGAATTAGCTAAATTAGCAGAACAGCTTCATGATGAATTGAGAGTATTTAAATTGTAAATTGAAGGCTGTTTTATAAAAGATTGTTATTCCTGAAGAAATATCTAAGCATATATTTCCTCCCGCTAGCAGCCCGTATACACGTAGACTCCTGGGGGAAGAGAGGGATAGGTGAGACCCCGCAGTGCGCTAGCACGAGGAGGCTCCCAGCCACCCCCGGAAAGCGGAGTGTATACGGGCTGCGGGGGCATAAAACAACAAACAATATGATAACTGTAATCTGAAAACAGCTACTTCCTATCGAAGTAGCTGTTTCCCTATTTATTCTTTCCATGATACAAAAAGCAATCCATCGTATGATCATTCACCATTCCAGTAGCCTGCATGAACGCATAACAAATGGTTGGTCCAACAAATTTAAATCCACGCTTTTTTAAATCCTTGCTCATTTGTTCTGATTCCTTCGTCGCAGCAGGAACTTCAGCATGTGTCGCCCAGTCATTTAAAACAGGCTCCCCACCAATAAATTGCCAGATATAAGAATCAAACGTACCAAACGCTTCCTGTACCTGCAAAAAAGCTTGTGCATTTGTTATAACGGAATGGATTTTCCGTTTGTTGCGGATAATTCCTTCATTCTGGAGTAACTCATTTATTTTACTTTCATCATATGCACTTACTAGTTTTGGATCAAAATTATCAAAAGCTGCCCGGTAATTTTCCCGTCTCTTTAAAATTGTAATCCAGCTTAATCCTGCCTGTGCTCCTTCTAAACAAAGCATTTCAAATAATTCCCGATCATCATGTGTTGGTCTCCCCCATTCATCATCGTGATAATCGATATAAATTTGATCTGATGTTGCCCATTCACAGCGCCTCGTCATTATTTGTATTCCCCATTCTATGTTTACTCAGCATCCTTCTCTACTTCGTTTTCCTCATAGGATATCCAATCACTGAAACTTCCCGGATATAGTTTCACATTTTCATAACCAGCCATTTTTAACGCTAACACGTTAGGACAGGCTGACACACCAGACCCACAAGAGACAATGATCTCATCATCTTTGGAAAGTGCCGCAAAATGAGATGCTAGCTCTTTATCATTCTTCCACAATCCATTTTCAGCAAGTACATCTTTCCAAAAATAGTTTTTAGCCCCGGGTATGTGACCAGCCATTGTATACAATGGCTCCGTCTTACCAAGGTAACGATCTTTTGCACGCGAATCTAGCAATACAGCTGACCCATTTTCTAGCTTTTCCTTCACACTTTCAATATGAATAGCTTCATCTGCACGTACAGCTGGCTTGAATTGTTTCACAGATTGTACTGGGATTTTATTCGTCGTTACATGGCCATCCCGTATCCAACCTGTTAAGCCACCGTCTAAAATATGTGTCTGGTCATGACCTGCATAATTTAACAGCCACCAAAGTCTCGCCGCAAACATATCATTATCCTGATCGTAAATAACAACAGTCGTTTCATTGTCAATGCCGATTTCCCCTAATTTTTCAGCAAAATCATTCATATCAGGTAATGGATGATTGCCCCCATGCTCTTTCACAGGACCTGATAGATTTTTGTTCAAATCCAAATAAACCGCACCAGGAATATGCGTTTTTTCATATGCTGTTCTCCCCGCTTCCGGATCAGTCAAGGAAAACCGGACATCAACAACTATTGTACTTTCCGGATGATTCTTCAAGCGTTTCTCCAACCAATCAGATGATACCAAAACTGACATGCAAATCCCTCCATTTCTTATTTCCATCATAACAATTTCGCCATGTAATATTCATCCTTAAAAGTTCCCTCTATACATAAGGAATGTTTTTTCACACCTTCTATTACAAACCCAGCTTTTTTATATAAACCAACCGCTGCTTCATTTTCGATAACAGCCGTTAGCTCTAGACGATGTAGGCCATGCTCCCATGCCCATTTTTCGGCCTTTGTAAAAAAGGCTGTACCAATCCCTGTCCCACGATGTTCCCTAAGAATTCCGATAACCAAATAAGCACTATGTCTTGTACGATTCACTTTTCCGCCAACTGCTAAAAAGTAGCCAGCCAATTGACCGTCCTCTTCCGCAACCAAAATGATTGAATTATGCTCTTTTGCAAAAGTAGTGATCATTTTCCTCAGCGATTCCACCGTAGTTGTTCGCTCATTCGGATCATGCAGCATATACGCGCTCTCACTATCCACCTGTTTGATCAATTGTAGTAATGCTTCTGCGTCATGTTCCTTAACTTCTCTGATCATCGCCTTCCCCCCACTCTTCTTTCTCATCTAAAAACAGTTCGACAAACGTGGTGCCGATACCTTTTCATTACGAAAAATAATTGGTGTTGTGATATGCTTATTTTAAGAAAAAGGAGATGACTGAAAATGAAAGACGAACTAATCAAACGGTTCACTACATATGTCAAAGTGGATACACAGTCAAACGAGGACAGTGAAACAACCCCATCAACCCCTGGCCAGTGGGATCTTTTAAACATGCTTGTCGATGAATTGAAGCAAATTGGTATGTCCGATGTAACGATCGATGATAATGGGTACTTGATGGCAACGCTACCTGCCAATTCGGAAAAAGATATTCCATCAATTGGATTCCTTGCCCATGTAGACACCGCAACAGACTTCACTGGAAAAAATGTCAATCCGCAAATTGTTGAAAACTTCGATGGAAACGATATCGCACTTAACAAGGTTGTTACGTTATCAGCTAAAGATTTCCCCGAATTGCCTAGTTATAAAGGGCATACATTGATTACAACTGATGGAACAACATTACTTGGTGCGGATGACAAAGCTGGTGTCACCGAAATTATGACAGCAATGGCGTACTTGATTAACCATCCGGAAATAAAACATGGGAAAATCCGTGTTGCTTTTACACCAGATGAAGAAATCGGCCGCGGACCACATAAATTTGATGTGGACCGATTCAATGCTGCTTTTGCCTATACAATGGACGGCGGGCCTCTTGGTGAACTGCAATATGAAAGCTTTAATGCCGCTGCAGCGAAGGTTACTTTTAAAGGAAACAGCGTACATCCTGGAACAGCAAAAAATAAAATGATTAACGCAGGACGTATGGCAGCTGAATTTATCACCAAATTCCCTGAAACAGAAACACCAGAGCAAACCGAAAAATATGAAGGGTTTTACCATTTAATTTCGGTAAATGGTGACGTGGAAAATACCAATGTTTCCTATATTATTCGCGATTTTGACAAAGACAATTTTGCAAAACGAAAAGAAACAATGGAAGCGAATGTACAAGCAATGAAGGACAAATATGGAGAAGATACAGTGGAATTGGCCATGAAAGATCAATATTACAATATGGGCGAGAAAATTAAACCGGTAAAAGAAATTGTTGATATCGCATATCAGGCAATGGAAAATCTAGATATCAAACCAATCGTGCAACCGATTCGCGGTGGCACGGACGGATCTCAGCTATCCTACAAAGGACTACCGACGCCTAACATTTTCGCTGCTGGTGAAAACTTCCATGGTAAATTTGAATATGTCTCCGTTGACAATATGGAAAAAGCGACAAATGTAATTGTGGAGATTTGCAGGTTGTTTGAAGAACGAGGTTAATATTCGGTGTCAGGCCCTCCTATCCTATTCACAGGATTTGAATGAAGTGGGGTCTGGCACTTTTTTTGTGAAAAATTACTCATAACGTTCTCTCCATCCTCGTGCTATAATAGTAGACGGTAAATTTAGCACGTAAAAGGGAGATTTTATTCAGATGGTTAAAAAGTCGCTGCCCGTCATCATCATGGTGATCATGGGTATTTTCATTCTAACAGCATGTACAAATGAACAACAATCAGATCAGAGTGAAAAAAAGGATAACGACGGCACAAGAAACTCGGAATTAGTACTGCCAGATCCTCAACTAAAAGAAGGTTCAAAGGATGAGGATGTAAAACAATTAAACAGCATACTCGCTAAAATTGGCTACACAATCACTGACAAAAACACATTCAACTCTGATACAAAACTAGCAATCAAAGACTTTCAATCACAGCAAGTTAAACTCGCTGCAACTGGCATTTATGATCAAGACACCAAAAAATGGCTAAAGAAAACATTGGATGGAACATTTAAAATAGAACCCGGGAATGGATTCGCAAAAGAAGATGTAACAGCCAGCAAAGCTGAAACCATTACGGTAACAAATCCGAAAGATACGCTTGTCCTGGTAAATAAACATCACGCATTACCCACTGGCTTTGAACCAGATGATCTTGTTATTCCAGATGTCCGTTTTCCATTCACCGAAGATATACCAAAGAAATACATGCGAAAAGAAGCAGCTGATGCACTTGAGAAAATGTTTGCTGCTGGTGATAAAGCTGGAATAGACCTATTTGCGCAATCAGGCTACCGCTCATATGACAGACAGCAGAACTTGTTTGATGCCTACGCTGCGAAAGATGGCATGGAAGCTGCAAATAAATATAGTGCACGACCTGGTGAAAGTGAGCATCAATCCGGACTGACAATGGACATTACAAGCCCAGACATAGACTATCAGTTGACGATTGAGTTTAGCGACACTGATGAAGGAAAATGGATCAAAGAAAACGCGCATAACTACGGGTTTATCATTCGATACCCAGAAGACAAAGAAGCAATCACTGAATATCAATATGAACCATGGCATTTACGCTACGTAGGAAAAGACGCTGCAACAGTTATTTATGAAAAACAGATCACGCTTGAGGAATACTTAGGCGCGGTTTAGAAAAAAGAAAAATAAAAAGGTTCCTGCATCCATTTGGGTGCAGGAACCTTTTTATTTTATCAGGTGGAAACCGGAGTAATTTAAGCGTAATTCTATGATCGATTTTGAATGATGTTGGTTGTTTTTGGTTGTTATATGCAAACGTTTCCCTTATAATAAAGTTAATAAAGGAAAAAAGGATGCTGCATAAATGCTCACGACAGAACGATATGAAATGATTTTACAATTACTAAAAGAAAAACAGACTATAACACTTCAAGATATTATTGATGCTACATCTGCTTCCGAATCAACCATAAGACGGGACCTGACAGAACTTGAAAGCCAACAAAAATTAGAGCGTATCCATGGTGGAGCAACACTAACAGAACGTAAATTGCAGGAATACAGCATTTCTGAAAAATCATCCAAAAACATTCAAGATAAAATTACAATTGCAACTTATGCAGCCGGACTTGTAGAAGAAGATGATTGTATTTTCCTTGATGCTGGGACTACAACATTACAAATTATCCCTTTTCTACAAAACAAAGATGCTGTTGTCGTTACCAACGGACCAACTCATCTAGATTCACTCATCGAACACGGGATTACCACCTATTTAACTGGTGGATTTGTCAAATCAAAAACAAGTGCACTAATCGGACAACAGGCAGTACAGTCCCTACAGAATTATCGTTTTGACAAATGCTTCCTTGGTGTTAATGGCTTTCATGCGGAATATGGATACACAACGCCCGACCCCGAAGAAGCTCAAGTGAAACAAATTGCCAGTTCTCTAGCTAAGGAAGTTTATGTTTTAGCAGACTATACGAAGCTAAATAAAGTAAGTTTTGCCAAAATAATCGACTTAAATGCAGCGGAACTGCTTACAAATAATATCGAACAACAGGATCTATTCGCACTATCTCAAACGACAAAGGTGGTAACAACATGATTTATACATGCACAATAACCCCATCAATTGATTACACCGTTTATTTACCGGAGTTTCATACTGGTGAGTTAAACCGAAGCAAAGACGTGTACTATTATCCGGGCGGTAAAGGAATTAATGTTTCCCGAGTGCTGAAAAGGCTCGGTAAAAACAGTACCGCTCTGGGATTCTCCGGTGGTTTTACTGGTGGATATATTACAGACTTTTTAGAACAAGAAGGAATTCAAACCAATTTCGTAACCACCTCAGAAATCACACGTATTAATGTCAAAATTAAGGCAGATAAAGAGTCAGAATTAAATGGGCCGGGGCCTGTAATTACACCGGAACAGCAAGAAGCACTACTAGCTAAAGTTAAGTCATTGCGTGAAGGGGATTGGTTTATTTTAGCTGGCAGTTTACCTGACTCCATTGCCCAGTCTTTTTATCAGGAAATAGCGGATATATGTAAACATAATAACGTGCATTTCGTCCTTGATACATCGGGTTCAGCACTGAAAAATTTAATCAATACAAAACCATTTTTAATCAAACCCAATCAACAGGAACTTGGTGAATTATTCGATACAGAAGTCACAAGTATTGCTAAAGCAGTCCAGCTTGCAAAACAACTTGTGGAAAACGGCATACAGCATGTGATTGTCTCGATGGGTGGCGATGGGGCTATTCTAGCAGCAAAGGACCATGTTTTCGTTGCAAAGGCCCCAAAAGGTACTATCGTCAATACGGTAGGTGCCGGAGACTCATTGGTTTCAGGTTTTATTGCTTCCTATTTAAATGATGATGATCCCATCAAGGCATTTCGTTATGGTGTAGCAAGCGGCAGTGCAACAGCATTTCGGACGGATTTATGCCAAAAGGAAGATGTAACAAAACTTTTGGATAGCGTTGAAGTTATTCCATTCCAAGATTAGGATGTGATACAAATGAAAATTACTGACTTATTAAAAGAAGATACAATTAAACTGGATTTAAAAGCTACTTCTAAATCCGCGGTATTGTCCGAATTGGCTGACCAGCTTAACAGCGCTGACAGGCTTAACGATAAAGACGCATTTCTTAAAAACATTTTTGAACGTGAAGAACAAAGCACTACCGGTGTTGGTGAAGGGATTGCCATTCCCCACGCTAAAACGGCAGCAGTAAAAACACCAGCCATTGCGTTTGGTCGCTCTTCTGACGGGATAGATTATGATTCATTAGATGGTCAACCCGCCCACCTATTCTTTATGATTGCGGCAAGTGAAGGAGCAAACAACGCCCATTTAGAAGCACTATCACGATTGTCAACTTTTTTAATGGATCCAAAATTTCAAGATAAAATGTACCAGGCTACGACGAAAGCGCAAATTTTAGAGGCGGTAAATGCCAAAGAAACAGAATTAGATGGCCCTGAAGAAACAGAGGAAATCACCAGTAACATTTTAGCCGTAACAGCTTGTCCAACTGGGATCGCCCATACGTACATGGCTGCAGAAAAGTTATCCGAAACTGCAAAAGAAATGGGAATTACCATTAAAGTTGAAACGAATGGATCAAGTGGTGTAAAAAATCGCTTAACAGATCAGGAGATTGCTGATGCTGATGCAATCATCGTCGCTGCCGACACGAAGGTAGAAATGGAGAGATTCAGCGGAAAACCAGTTATCGAAACAGGCGTTGGAAAAGCCATCCATGAAGCGAACGACTTATTAAATCGAGCTATAAATCAAGACGCACCAATATATCAAGGGGAAGGAACAAAGGTGAAGTCAACTGACAAAGAACAGAAAAGCGGCTTTTATAAACATTTAATGAACGGTGTTTCAAACATGCTGCCATTTGTCGTTGGTGGCGGGATTTTAATTGCCTTATCCTTTTTCTGGGGAATTAACTCTGCTGATCCGAACAGTTCGGAATACAATGCATTTGCTTATATGCTGAATACAATTGGCGGCGGAAAAGCCTTCTTCCTGATGGTTCCTGTACTTGCCGGCTTTATTGCTTCTAGTATTGCCGATCGTCCAGGTTTTGCACCAGGTATGGTTGGTGGGTTAATCGCCACCACTGTTACGGGAGCAGAAGGTGCTGCGGGTGGTTCTGGATTTCTCGGTGGGCTGATCGCAGGTTTCCTCGCCGGTTATGTCACATTGCTTGTCAAAAAGGCATTCGAGAAATTACCAGATTCATTGGAAGGATTAAAACCGGTCCTATTCTTCCCATTGTTCAGTATTGCAATTACTGGATTAATCATGATGATGATCAATCCACCATTAACGAAAATTTACACAGGCCTAACAGCATTTTTAGAAGGCATGGGTGGCACAAACCAAGTACTGCTTGGAATTATTTTAGGTGCGATGATGGCCCTCGACATGGGTGGTCCCGTCAACAAAGCCGCCTACACATTCGGCATTGCCATGTTAGATGCACATAACTATACTTTTATCGCAACAGTAATGGCCGCTGGGATGGTACCACCACTCGGTATGGCACTTGCTACAACATTATTTAAAAAACGTTTTACCAAACAAGAACGAGAGGCCGGAAAAACATCTTACGCACTTGGTGCTTGTTTTATTACAGAAGGCGTTATTCCATTTGCCGCAGCTGACCCAGCTAGGGTAATTCCATCTGCTATGGTTGGTGCTGCTGTTACAGGCGGACTATCAATGTTATTTGATATCGGACTCCGCGCACCACACGGCGGCATTTTCGTAATCGGATTAGTCGATGGCGGCCTTGGAAAAGCGTTACTATATTTATTAGCAATCATTATCGGATCTATTGTCACAGCCCTGCTTGTTGGGTTATTGAAAAAGAACATCGAAAAAACAGCATAAAAAAATCGAGCACCATCAAGTATGGTGCTCGATTTTTTGTTTTGTCCGGGGGCTTTGCTCGTTCGTCCGGCGACTTTGCTCGTTCGTCCGGTGACTTTCCGCGTTCATTCGGCGACTTTGCACGTTCGTCCGGCGACTTTCTCCGTTTGTCCGGCGACTTTCCGCGTTCGTCCGGCGACTTTCTCCGTTTGTCCGGCGACTTTGCACGTTCATTCGGAGACTTTCTACGTTTGTCCGGCGACTTTCCGCGTTCGTCCGGCGACTTTCCGCGTTCGTCCGGCGACTTTCTCCGTTTGTCCGGCGACTTTACCGGTTTCATAACGTGAACAGCCCTAAAACGGTTTGGTGATCATCAACGCAATCACGATTAAAAAAATAACATTCTCTATTCGTTCATAAAAAAATAACTTCTTCGATAAGACATAGTACTCATCTGGAATGTCATCACCAGCATAATTCTTCAAAAGTGCTTTGACCGGCTTCGACCTTGGCGACAAAACAGTTGGTCCAAAACCGAGTGCGATTAAGAAAAGGATTAAACTTGTTACATACCAACCAGCATGGAATAGATACGGGTTTAAAGCTCCCATCCATAACCCGGTTACGAGTAGCAACGTTCCTCCAACCATCACAAAAATGTGCAGCCGGTTTCGTATTACATAAGCGTGGCGTAATTCTGTCATCGTGGTTGCTTTTGTTACGATATAAATCATAACAAAACCAGGCCCCATTCCTAATATTGCAGAAAAAATATGTATAAAGACTAGAAACATATAGAATGTCACGGGTTACTTACCTCCAACTAACAAATTCTACCTATATTATTATCATACACTAATTGGTACCATGTAGCGCTGTGACATTCGCCACTTTACGTAACTTTTTTGTCACAGCTTTGTGTCTGTTATGACGGCAGCTTTATCAGGCGGGTAACATTTTTCTTGATACCCGCCTTTACCACTTGATTTCAGTGAGTCTACTGTTTCAATTCATCAAGTTTTTCTCTAACCTCCTTTATTTCTTCAAGTGTTTGCCTTCGCTTTGTTTCATCATCCATTGTCACTAATTGTGTTAGTTTAAGTTCTAACTCGCGGATTTCATTTTCTTTATTCACATCCTGCATTCTCATCATTTTATGCTCTAGAAAAGCATTATAATCCCCATGATAGTCAACAATGTCACCATTACCAAGTTCAATAATTCGGTTTGCTACTCTTTTTATTAAATATCGATCATGAGAAACAAGCATAATAGCCCCAGGGTAGGAAGCTAATACTTCCTCCATAATTTCTTTTGTATCCACATCTAAAAAATTTGTTGGCTCATCTAAGACAAGAAGGTTTGCTTCACTGAAATACAAGTGAAGAAATGCGACACGGCACTTTTCTCCCATGCTTAGATCGTTGACTTTTTTGTATACTGTTTCTCGTGAAAATAAAAAACACCCAAGTATGGTACGTGCTTCTGATTGTGTCATATCCGGCAATTCCAGCATACTATCAAGAATTGTTTTCTCACCATCTAAATTGTCCAGTTCTTGGGCAAAGTAGCCAATTTTTGTTTGTGGGTTATATGTCACCGTCCCTTGCGTTGGTTGTTGTTTGCCAATAGCAAGTTTTAGCAGTGTTGATTTACCAGAACCGTTTGGACCTACAACAGCAAGACGATCTCCTCTATTTACGGATGTTGTAAAGTCGGTAAAAAGTGTTTCTTTGTCAGGATAAGAAAACGTAATATTGTCGATATGCAAAAGTCGCCTTGCCGAAAATCCACTCCCTTCCAAGTTTAACTGCAACTGCTTATCGGATTGCGGTTTTGCTACTCGATTTGCTTCCAGCCGATCCAATTCTTTTTCCTTAGCTTTAAACCGGGACACATTCTTTTTCGCTTTTGACCGTGCAAAATCGTTTTGTCCGGCAGCCTTATGTGCTTGTTGAAACCACTGCTGATACCGCTGAATAGTTTGCAACAGTTCTTCTCGTTTTTGCCTCTGTTTCCGATAAAGAGTTTCCTGGGTTTGCAGTTCTATATCCTTTTGTCTACGGTAGTCTGTATACCCACCGGCATATCGCCTGCATTCATCAAATGTAAGTTCATAGATTTGATGGGCTGTTTTGTCTAAAAAGTACCGGTCATGTGAGACAAATAATACTGCTCCAGTAAAGTTTTGTAGCCACTCTTCCAGCCATTCAATTGTCTCCTTATCCAGATGATTTGTCGGCTCATCCATCAAAATGCATGCCGGATTCTGCATCATTAGACAGGCTAACTGTACTCGTGTCTTCTGCCCACCACTTAACTGCTGAAAGGAATTTTCCCATGTTAACTCATCTAGGTTAACCTCTTGTAGGCACCTTTCTGCTTCACTTTCAAGGTTATATCCGTCCAATGTTAAAAACTGATTATAAATCGTATTATATTCATCTAGTAATTCGGTATTAGAATTGCCTAATTTTACTTGAATTTGTTCGAGTTCTTTTTTTAAGTAATAGCGATTTTCTGCAGCTGATTGAACATAATCAATTACCGTAATGGATGGATCAACATTCGGGTTTTGCTCAAGCATTCCCCATTGCTCAAGCGGAACAAACCGTGTTATGTCCCCATCCTCAAATTGTAACCGTTCGAGCAATCCATTTAATAATGTCGTTTTCCCTGAACCATTCCGTCCATATAATGCAACATGCTCCCCCTTTTTAAGTTCTAGATCGATATCATTAAATAATGCTTTTCCGTTCCATTCCTTCCGAAGCCCCTTTGCTTTAAAAATAAACATATCCATACCCCCACTCATTTTTTTCATAAAAAAACACAGGATTCTGTCCTGCGAATGAATGCAATGGAGATATGGATATACCAAAATAAAAGCGGTAGATAAAACAGCCGAGTGGTCAGTCAAAACACATTTTGGCTATTAAACTTCCGTAAAGTACGGTTATCCTGCAAAAGTACACACGTATCCCATTTGTTTCATTCACAGAAACGTTATCTTGATACTATTCTCAAGATTAATTGGAATAAACATGGGTTTACTTCATTGCAGGATAGAACCTCCTTCATATATTATTGTTTTTATCATACCGGTGTGAATTGTTACTGTCAATAGTTTCTAGAAGTTATGATTGTTTCTTCCAAATTTTCATCGGATCCTTTTGCCCGTCACTTAGCGGCATTTGTTCCATCTTTATTGACCGCTCTTCCTTTGTCTTTTGCAAGTCATCATAGATTTCCTTCGACTTTCCTAGTCCCGCATCAACTGCATCATCGACTGAATTACAATAATAAACCTGATCGATTCCGGCAAAGCTCATGGCAGTTAAACACATTGGGCACGGTTCACCGCTTGCATACATGGTATACCCTTCCAAAACGGTTGTATGCATCTTTTTCTGTGCACGTCTTATTGCTAGCATTTCCGCATGGGCACTTACATCAAAACGCTTATGTAATTCGTTCACCCCTTCTGCCACAAGATGGCCATTTTTGACTAATACAGCCCCAAACGGCTGACCGCCTTCCTGCACGTTTTCTGTTGCCAATTCAATAGCACGCTCCATGAATTTATCCATCATGCATCCTCCTTCACTTTTTGGCTTGCCTGCATTATATCATTTCATAATGAGTTTTACGTGTCTTTGAAAAAATGCAGCTATTCCGTTAGGATAACTGCATTTTTCACCTAAATTTCATCCAGTTTCACCGTTACCATCCGAAAATGACCCAATTCAGGCTGATCGACTACCACATTTAAGCCAAACCTTTCTAACCCACCAATCAACGGTGGGGCTTGATGTGGCAAATGGATTTCGAATATCGTTCCTACTGGAGCTTGCTTCACATAATCAAAAATTTCATTTCGCGGATGCTCCCCCTTGAGAATCCGCTCACGAACATCAATAACAGCTCGCTTCCCTTCCAACTGCACATCTAGCAATTTATTCACCTCGATCGACCATAGAAGTTTGGTTAACTAACATTTCATAACAAGAATGGAAACATCGCTTAACGCTTTTAGTGCATGTCTTTCTTTTGGATCCATATGCAAAATGGTTTCTGCATTAATGGTGTGTGTTTCATTATTAACTGTAAATTCCACACTACCGCTTTTCACAAAAATAAACACGTGCTTAGGTGAATCATGTTCTTTTACTACTTCACCTTCCATAAGCTTGATATGCATAATTTCCCGTTCCTCATCGCGGAAAACTCTTTTAGCTTCCACTGGCTTCGTTAGTTCATGTGAAACAGAAATAAGTTCCATTTAAGTCACTACCCCTCCAACAATTTTATAGTTCCTAGTTTAATCACCCATAGTATATCTGAAACATCCATCAAATAACGTGATGACCATCACACTTAATATATATTTACGAGTCTCTTTTTCGAAATATTTATTGCCTTTTAATTTCGTAGTAGATATATAATGCGCAGTAACTGCTGGGCTCTTTTCCATAGGTACGCTCATTTCCCGCCCCCGGAAAGCGAAGTGTATTTCCGTAGCGGTGATTATTGCGCATTATATATCCACTGTGCAGAAAACAACAATCTTTTATAAGCTAGCTATTTTCAAAAAGTGGAGAAAAACTAATCTTCTTTGATTTAAATCACCTTTTCGGTTACACTTACTTTAATTGATAATAATTATCATTTATGCGTCGGTATTACAAAGGAGATGATTTTAGTGGAAGAAGTAAAAGAGCAAACTACAATTGCAGAAGTTATCCGCGAACGACGATCCGTAAAAAAAGGCTACAATAATAAACCTGTAACAAAAGAAGCCGTGTTGGAACTATTAGAAGATGCAATTTGGGCACCAACCCATGGGCTACGACAACCATGGCGCTTTATTTTTATCGAACCAGAGCAAAAACAAAGCTTTGCCAAACAAGTTGCTGCAACCTATCCAGAAGAAAGGCAAGAAAACCGCGAAGAATATCTAAATGAACCAAATGCATTCCTCGCTATCATTATGCAAGTTCCCGAAACGGAAAAACAATACGATGAAAACTTCGGTGCCACTGCAAGTATGATCCAAAACTTTTGGCTATTAGCATGGGAAAAACAGCTTGGTGTTGTATGGAAAACAAACCCCCACATATACGACCCGAAAATGAAGGAAATCTTAAATGTAGGCGAAGATGAAAAAATTGTTGGCCTTCTACATCTTGGCTATTTTGATAAAGGGCCAGTCAAAAAAGATAGAATTTCGGTTGTTGAGAAGTTTTCGACGTTTAAAGGATAACGTAAGTAAAAAGACATCAAAGGTTTTTATAACCTATGATGTCTTTTAATATTTATCACTTATTCCTCATCCCAAACAGCACTTTTCAGCTTTCTATCATTTTCATGTCGCTCTATTGCTAGCTCAATCAACTTATCAATCAATTCCGGATAGGAAATACCACTTACTTCCCACAATTTTGGATACATACTAATTCTGGTGAAGCCCGGTAACGTGTTCACCTCATTCACGTAAATGTCACCTGAATCGGTTAGGAAGAAATCAACACGAGCAAGTCCTTCACACTGAAGTGTTGTGAATGCATCTACCGCAACTTGTTGAACTTTTTTAACCATTTCCTCAGGCAACTCAGCCGGTATTGCTAATTCCGCGCCTTTCTCATCAATATACTTCGATTCATATGAGTAAAACTCTGTATTTGGTAGAATTTCACCTGGTAAAGATGAAGTAGGCTCTTCATTGCCAAGTACGGCACATTCAATTTCACGGCCGACAACATTTTCTTCAATGATTACTTTATGATCATATTGAAATGCAGCTGCAATCCCCTTTTCAAACTCTTCCTTAGTGGAAACCTTGCTGACGCCAACTGATGACCCTTGATTTGCTGGTTTAATGAACATTGGCTTTCCTAAATGCGCGACAATATCTTCATAAACAATTTTGTCTTTCTTGGCTCGTGTAAATGCAAAACCTTTGGCAACGTTTATACCTGATGCCTCCAAAAGGCGTTTAGCAATTTCCTTATCCATACAGATCGATGAGCCCAACACACTTGGTCCGACAAACGGGAGATTTGCGATGCGTAACATCCCTTGCAAACTTCCATCTTCCCCTAGCGTCCCGTGCACTATTGGAAATACCACATCCAGTTGATCAAGACTTACAGCACTTGCTGCATTAATCAGTTGATTTCCGTTCTCACCAGGAACAATTGCCACATTTTCATTCGATTTATTTAACTGAATTAGTTTCGGGTTTTCTGCATTTAATAAATAAGAAGATTGGTCATTCAAATGCCATTTTCCTTGTTTATCAATGCCTATTAATACAACATCATATTTATCTTTATCAATTGCTTCCACAATATTTTTCGCCGACTGTAGGGATACTTCATGTTCTGCGGATTTACCGCCAAAAATAATTCCCACTTTTTTCTTTGTCATCACCAGAACTCCCTTTTTCTTATACTTTAACCCTATAAGATCTAATACCTTAAAATAAATAAAATTCTCATGTATTTAAAATAGCATAAAATAGCTTGTTTGCGACAGCATAAACCTGAAATCAGGAAAACGAGTCAAGCGCACTGCCTGTAATGGGCAGTGCGCTTTATTTCGGCGAAAACAATTAACTCCAAGAGAGTGCGACCCTATTTTTCAAACCCTTTCAATTCCGCTCAAATCATAATAGACATTTTTTGCCCTAAAGGGAGATGGATTTGTATACTGTAGCTTTAGTTTCTCAAAATCACTTATTCGTTTGGGGAAATAATAAGGTTTATCAAACTTTAATTTCTCATCTCTAAGCCAATTTGGGACCTCTATACCCTGAATTTGCAAATAATAATCTATTAATGGTGACACCTTCGTTAAGTATTTCAATTCTGCTTCATTGCATAAATTTATTTCCACCGGTGTACCCAGGCTTTTAATAAATTGTTCGTCTTTTGACTTTATCAGTTCCAATAATTGGTTTAATGCCGTATCTTCATCTGAATACGCAAATAAGGATTGCAAATGCTTATTCCCAATCATAACCTAAATCCTCTCCTAAATATTTTATGAACATCATTTGTCTTTCCCCAATTAGAGTTAATGGTATATAATTACTAAAAACATTTAGAAGTTCCTCTTTTGTTGTAATATTTAAATCTTTACATAGTATATACGCATCTACAAAATCTTTGGCAGGTTCAGGTCTGGCGGCTAATAGTTTCATCGCCAGCAGTTGTTCTGCTTGAGGTTTCAGTATTTTTAGGTTTGAGTATATTTTATAAGTCTCTTTATCTTCTTTAAGAATGGATTTCAGCGGTTCTTTAATCTCCTCATTTATCCATCCATCAGAAAGATTAAAAGTGAATTTGGTAAGGGTTAATATGTTTTCTAACAATTTTGCATTTGTTTCGCTAAATACACAATCAATATCTTTAGTGGCTGGTCTATTGTCATACACCATTGTCATAATGGAACCGCCATAAATAGTTAGCTCAAGCTGAAGCTGGTTTTCTTTCAGTCGTTCGTTTAGATAATCAAATATGTTTAACAGTTTATCTTTATCCATTAATCCAATATTATTAGATTCCGTCATACTACTCCCCCCTGAATTGCAGAATTTCTGTACATATTAATTATACCATTTCTGATACGATTTATAATCTGTTCTTATATAGTCACTGGACCATAGTCAGATACTTACCACAAAAATAAAAACTATTTCTAAAAGATTGTTGTTTTTGAAGTTGTGTCTAATTAATATTTTTTCACAAGCAACAAACAATGCAAAAACAGACAAACTAAAAAATGATTAAGAAAAAAATCTTGCAAAAATTCATTTTTCCCTTGACATCTAAAAGTAATTGCCCTATTATTAATCTCAATAATTAAATTCACGAACAGTGATGACGAAGAATAGTACTCTATCCAAGTACTTTTAGAGAGCTGGTGGTTGGTGTAAACTAGCAGTATTGGTTAGACGAATGGACTTCTGAACTTCCAAACCGAACCATAATTGCAGTAGGCTTTGGCGAACGTCTCATCGTTACAAGAGACAAATATTAAGTAATGATACTTGATATTACCAAAGTGAGCTGTTTTTTAGCTAATAAAGGTGGTACCACGGGTTCCTCGTCCTTTTGGGATTGGGGGACCTTTTTGTGTACCCAGAATACGTAACTGCATATATAAAAATCGCTGAGTAAGAAGAGTAAGCTTTTCCTGAAGCGTTACAGAGAGCCGGTGGTGGTGTAATTCCGGCACGTGGATAAAAGCTGAATGGCCTTACGAGAGGTTTCTTGAACAAAAGTAGGGAAACACGGAGCTCCGCCGTTATACGGATAGGATATAAGGAAAAGCGGAAACAACCGTATAGCGGCGTATGCGCTAGACATAGCTGTAGAAGAACAGCTTAATCCCGTATCCGAACAAGATGAAAGCCAGCATTAGCCGGTTTTCAACAGAGGTGGCACCGCGGTCATAATCGTCCTCTATAAACACATCCACATGTGTTTATAGAGGACTTTTTTATTTCATCAAAAACGAAAGGGGTTTTAACATATGACAACTCTCCCATATAAAGTAATCAAGCAAAATGCCGATACACTAACACCAATCACGATCTTTAGCCGATTAACCGGTAAGAAAAAATTCCTGTTAGAGAGTTCATTCCAACATGAACAGAAAGGAAAATTTTCATTTATTGGAGCAAATCCATATCAAGAAATTATTGGCGAAGGGGGCACTACAAGGATTTTGCACCATGGCAGTGGCGAGCAGAAGAATTTATCCGAAGAGGCATTACAGTACGTCCGAAAAAATTTACCAAAAATAGAAACCAACCTCCCCTTCCCCTTTTACGGCGGAGCTATTGGCTATATTGGCTATGACGCCATTCGGCAATTCGAGGACATTGGCGAAGCTTTGCCGGATGAGCAAAACATGCCTGACATTCATCTGATGCTTTATCAAGATGTCATTGTTTTTGAGCACCGGACCGAAACTGTTTATTTGGTTGCAATGAACCTTGACGGCCGGCCAGAAAAAGTACTTGATGAGCGTCTGGAACGTTTACAGGATGTACTAAATAGCAATCAAAAACAACTTGACACTGATGAAATTGAGCCTGTTCACTTTCAACCGGAAATCACGGAAGAAGCATTCAAAGAAAAAGTTAAGACTGCTAAAGAGCGGGTTCAGCGAGGAGACATCTTTCAAGTTGTATTATCGCAACGGATGAAAGCAAGATTTTCCGGCAATCCCTTTTCTTTTTATCGAAAGCTAAGAAAGGCAAATGCTTCTCCTTATATGTTTTATATCGATTTTGACGAATATCTCGTATTAGGTGCCTCACCAGAAAGTTTAATTCAAACGTCAGGTAATACAGTTATCACCAATCCAATCGCAGGAACACGAGCACGCGGACAGACAGAGGAAGAAGAAGCGATGCTGGAAAAAGAGCTTCTCACAGACGAAAAAGAACTTGCGGAACATCGGATGTTGGTCGATTTAAGCAGAAATGATCTTGGCCGTGTATGTGAGGTTGGCAGTATTACGATTCCAACCTATATGAAAATAGAAAAATATCAGCATGTGATGCACATTGTCTCCGAAGTTCATGGAAAGTTAAAAGCAGGGATGTCAAGCTTGGAAGCACTGAGCGCATGCCTCCCGGCGGGTACTGTGTCTGGAGCGCCGAAAATTCGCGCAATGCAAATCATTAATGAATTGGAAGAAACGAAACGCGGCGTCTATGCTGGTGGGATCGGTTATATCAACTTCAATCACGATCTTAACATTGCACTTGCAATTCGTTCCCTTGTCATAAAAGAAGAAATCGCCTACTTACAGGCTGGTGCTGGAATTGTGTATGACTCGAATCCGGAAAAGGAATTTCAAGAGACATTACACAAAGCGAAATCATTAATGGAGGTGGCCCAATATGATCTTACTCATTGATAACTATGATTCATTCACGTATAACCTGTATCAATATTTTTCTGAGGAAAACGAACAGGTAAATGTTGTCCGCAATGATGAAATTAGTCTAAAGGAAATAGAAACTTTAAATCCGGATGCGATCGTTATTTCTCCTGGACCCGGATTACCAGATCAAGCAGGTATTTGTATCGAAATGGTCAATACCTTTTATAAAAAAATACCCATTTTAGGTGTTTGTTTAGGCCATCAAGTTATTGCGGCTGCGTTAGGGGCGAAGATCAAGCAGGCCGATACGATCAAACATGGAAAGACATCAAGAATTACCCATAACGGGCTAGGTTTATTCAGTTACCTACCCCAGCCGCTAGAGGTGATGCGATACCATTCACAAATCGTTGATCGGGCGGACTTCCCAATGGAGCTTGAAATCACCGCTAGCTCTATGGATGACAATGAAATCATGGCCATCAAACATCGGGGGTATCCAGTGTATGGTGTACAATTTCACCCCGAATCAATCGGAACTGATACAGGCCAGAAAATCATTAGAAACTTTTTAGCAGAGATGAGAGAGGAGACTAGGTATGAGAAATTTTCTTGAAAAATTGGCAAATAAACAAGATTTATCATTAAACGAGGTGAAAGAAGCAGCTTCTCAATGCTTCACAGACCAAATTTCAGACAGCGAAATTGGTGCATTTCTGATTGCATTGCGCGCAAAAGGTGAAACAGCGGAGGAAATTGCTGGGCTTGTTCAGATTATCCGCGAACATTCATTACAAACAACAAACAGCTTCCCAAATGCGATGGATAACTGCGGAACTGGCGGTGATGGTTCCAATAGTTTCAACATTAGTACTACCGCTGCATTTGTCATCGCAGGCGCTGGCATAACTGTTGCGAAACATGGCAACCGCAGTATTTCAAGTAAAACTGGCAGTGCGGATGTTCTGGAACAATTGGGTATTTCATTGGCGTTATCAAAAGAACAAGTAGAAGAGATTTTAAACGAAAATAAAATTGCTTTTCTATTTGCACCAAATGTCCATCCAAAAATTAAACGTTTCATGAAGGTCAGAATGGATTTGCGGATTCCGACGATCTTCAATTTAATTGGACCACTAACAAATCCTGTTGAACTGAACACACAATTACTCGGGGTAAATCGGCGTGATGTATTGCCAATGATGGCAGAAACGTTAAACAAACTTGGGCGTGAGCGTGCGATCGTTATTAATGGTGCGGGGTACATGGATGAAGCATCACTTGCTGGCGATAACCACATTACATTGCTTGATAAAGGAAACGTGAAATCGTTCACCCTTCACCCTTCAGAAGTGAATTTACCTGTTTACGATAACGATCAAATCCGTGGTGGAGATGCCAAGAAAAACGCCGAAATTTTACGTAACGTTTTAAAAGGAAACCCAGGTCCTCATCTAGACACTGTCCTATTAAACGCTGGACTTGGCTTATATGCGAATGGTGCCGCAACAACGATCAAAGAAGGCGTTGCAATGGCCAAAGAAAGCATCATGTCAGGTGCTGCAATGGAGAAATTGCAAAACTTAATTTCATACAGTAAAAAAATTCATAGTGAGGCGATATAAATGACGATTTTAGATGAAATTTTACAGCAGAAACAAAGAGAAATAGCACAATTAAAAGCAAACGAAGGTGAGTTTACCCATGCATCCAAACAAACAATCCCTTCCATTAGAAAGACGTTTGCGGAATCACAAAATATGAACGTCATTGCCGAGATTAAGCGAGCATCACCATCTAAAGGTGCCATCCAAATGGAGGTAGATCCAGTCGAACAAGCGAAGCAATACGCAGCACTGGGCGCAGGGGCCATTTCCGTATTAACCGATGAAACATTTTTTCACGGATCAATGGATGATTTAAGAGCGATACGGGAAGCAGTAGACATTCCCTTACTATGCAAAGACTTTATGATTGATGGGATCCAGATTGATCAGGCAAAAGCAGCTGGGGCGAATATTATTCTACTTATCGTTGCCGCATTGGAAAGGGATCAATTGCAGAAACTTTACAACTACGCTAAAAGTTCACACCTCGATGTACTCTGTGAGGTGCACAATGAGGAAGAAATGGAGATTGCTGTAGAACTTGATGCCGACATCATTGGGATCAACAATCGTAATTTAAAAACATTTGAAGTTGACCTGTATGTGACGGAAAAACTTACGCCAATGGTCAAAAATTCATCAGCACTACTGATTGGAGAAAGTGGGGTCAAATCGCGTGCTGATGTGGAGCGATTGGAGAATGTTGGAGTAAAGGGTGTATTAGTCGGCGAAACATTGATGCGATCTGATAACCTTACCAAAACATTTCAAGATTTGCGGGTTCCGCTTTCGAAGGGACAGATCCCACATGCTCGTTAAAATCTGTGGGATTACAACGCAGGAAACGGCAGATATAGCAGTTCAGGCAGGGGCGGATTTTATTGGGTTTGTATTTGCCCCAAGCAAGCGGCAAATAACACCCGCTAAAGCTGCAGAGTTAGCGGCCACCCTTCCTTCGACAGTTAAAAAGGTTGGTGTTTTCGTTAATGAGCCATCACAGAAAGTAAGAAGCATTGCCAAGCAGGTTGGTCTCGATTTTATTCAATTACACGGAGATGAAACACCAGAATATGCGGAATCGCTAGGTACTCCAGTTATAAAAGCTTTCTCCATGAAGCCGGAAAATTTCACGGCAATGGAAACATTCCCGTGTGACTATTATTTGCTAGACAGTCCAAAAGGTGCAAATCGTGGTGGAAACGGCACAACATTTGATTGGGATTTGCTCAAAGAGGTAAATCTAGATCCAGATAAAATTATCCTTGCCGGCGGTCTTCAGCCAGAAAATGTACAGGATGCAATCGCGTCTGCCCGCCCCTCCGGTGTTGATGTTTCAAGCGGTGTGGAAACAGATGGCCATAAAGACGTCAACAAAATAAAACAATTTATCATAAACGCAAAACGAAAGGATGAGCAAATTGACAACATACACAATGCCTGATAAACAAGGACGTTACGGGAAATTTGGTGGCAGGTTTGTTCCGGAACTACTAATGCCTGCTTTGCTAGAATTAGAGGAAGCATATGAAATAGCAATGAAAGATCCTGATTTCACCGAAGAACTAGACTATTATTTAAAGCAATATGTTGGACGAGAAACGCCATTATATTATGCCGAAAATATCACCAACCAACTTGGTGGGCCAAAAATCTACTTAAAACGAGAGGACTTAAATCATACTGGTGCACACAAAATCAATAATACCGTTGGGCAGGCGTTACTAACCAAACGAATGGGTAAACGAAAAGTTGTCGCGGAAACAGGTGCTGGACAACATGGCGTCGCAACAGCCACTGTTTGTGCACTGCTTGATCTAGAATGTGTCGTATTTATGGGAGAAGAAGATATCCGCCGGCAAAAGCTAAATGTTTTTCGGATGGAATTATTAGGAGCCAAGGTTGAAAGTGTTTCACAAGGTAGCGGTACATTAAAAGACGCCGTAAACGAAGCATTGCGCTACTGGGTCAGTCATGTGGAAGATACCCATTATATTTTAGGATCTGTTGTCGGTCCACATCCTTTTCCCAAAATTGTTCGTGATCTGCAATCCGTCATCGGCGCGGAAACGAGAAAACAAATACAAGATCAAACTGGGAATCTACCAGATGCTGTTGTCGCATGTGTTGGAGGCGGCAGTAACGCAATGGGCATGTTTTATCCGTTTATCCAAGATCAAACTGTAAAATTGTATGGTGTTGAGGCTGGCGGTGCCGGAATCGCATCAAACAAACACGCGGCAACATTAACCGCGGGGGATATTGGTGTACTACATGGAACGATGACACATCTATTACAAGATACGCACGGGCAAATACAAGAGGCATTCTCGATTTCAGCAGGCCTTGATTATCCTGGTGTTGGCCCGGAACACAGCCATCTAAGCGATACATCACGCGTGACCTACACATCGATTACCGATGATGAAGCATTAGAGGCATTCCAGTATTTATCCAAAACGGAGGGAATTATTCCAGCATTGGAAAGTGCCCATGCAGTCGCATATGCGATAAAGCTGGCAAAAGAAATGGACCCGGACCAATCGCTAGTCATTTGTCTATCAGGCCGTGGTGATAAAGATGTCGAACAAGTAAAAGCTGCATTGGAGGGAAACAAAAATGGGTAAACAGCATATTCAGGAAGTTTTTCAGAAAAAATTAGTCACTGGGCAGAAGTTATTTGTCCCTTATATAATGGCTGGTGATGGTGGATTAGATTGTTTAGAAGAGCGTTTATTATTTTTGCAGGAATGTGGTGCTTCTGCAGTAGAGCTTGGCATCCCCTTTTCTGATCCAGTAGCAGACGGCCCAACTATTCAAGAGGCAGGTATTCGAGCACTGGATAACGGGACAACGCTCGCTTCTGTTTTTAGGACATTAGAAGGCTTTAGGGATAAGCTTAGTATGCCAATCATATTTATGGCCTATTTGAATCCAATCTACCAATATGGTATCGAAAAGTTTGCAGCGGATTGTGAGCAGGCAGGCGTGGACGGTGTTATTATTCCTGATTTACCACTTGAAGAAGAAGCACTCGTGGTCGACCATTTACATGAAAAGTCAATCGCATTGATTCGCTTGGCTTCTTTAACTAGCCCAAGGGAACGTCTCCAAGAAATAGCCAAGCGGACAGAAGGCTTTTTATACGCTGTTTCGGTTAAAGGAACAACCGGAGCTCGAGCTGCCCATCAGACGAATATAAAGGAATACTTGCAAGGATTAACAGAAATGACTGACGTTCCTGTTTTAGCAGGGTTTGGTGTATCGAACCCAAAACAGGCAAAGGAACTAGGATCTGCTTGTAATGGGGTTATTGTTGGAAGTAAAATCGTGGAATTGTTGCATCAGGGTAAATTGGCTGAGATTAAGGAGCTAATCCAGAAAAGCATCCATAATACCAGTGTTAGCTCTGGTACACGCTAATTATTGAATAAAAAAGTGCATCTGCATGCTGTTGCTGACAGCAGCCGGTGCACTTACTTCATGCTAAACCAATCATTTTCCCTGCCTTCTCTTTGCTTCATCATAATCCTCCCGTGAAATCTCCCCTTTTTCCAATCTTTCTTTCATCATAGCAAGTGAACCTTTCTCCGTGTTTTTGCCAGTTCGAAATCGATAGATAATAAACAGCAAAATGATTAATATAATAATTGAGAATACTAATCGAGAAGAAAATGAATCGAATGTGAACATAACTTTATTATCACCTCTAATTATCTTTTACCTTTTTTGTCTTATCCTAATCATTGTTTAATTTATCCCCCAAAAGGGCAAAATAGTAACTCAACTTTCGCAGCGTGAAATAGACAAATAAGCCTTGATAAAATGAGGAAGGATGGAGATTCATTGCTCAAGTTGACTTTGGATTAATCGCATTTAAACAAACTGCGACTGCTGGGCTCTTTTCTATAAATACGCGCATTTCCCGCCGTCCGGGATCGTTCCGGGTGGATGCTTTCCGCGGGCACGGCCTCAGCCTCCTCGAGAAAACCACTCTGCGGGGTCTTCGGACACGTGCTGGGGCTGCGCTAACTCGCCCCACCGAAAACCATTGTTCCCGCAGGACAAGGAAGGCTACGCCAGCGATACATCGCACGAAGAAAAAGTGCTTTTCTTTTTCGAGGAGTCACCACTCTCCACTCACCCGGGCTAGTGAAGCGGTAGAATGTGGCTTGGTAGAACACATACTACTACAGTTAATGGTAGTAAATGCAATACCAGTGGAGGAAATACGCGGAGACTCCTGGGGGAGGAAAGGCCTAGGTGAGACCCCGCAGTGCGTTAGCACGAGGAGGCTCAGCAGCCGCCCCCGGAAAGCGTAGTGTATTTCCGGAACGGCGAGGGAGCAATTTCTTAGTTACTTCGCATTTTGTATATAAATCAGCAAATGTTCTCAATAGGGCGAGTAATCGCAGTCTCAATCTTAACAGTCTTTATGTTTAACAGAGTTGTCAAGGCGATTATTAGAGACGTTCAAAATTTGCCTCAGCCAACTGTTTGATCTTACTTTATCGGTGCGAAAGTTGAGTAGTAATATATAATGGTTGTAATTGGAGGAATTTGAATTGAAACGATTCATACATATTATCCTCGCATTGTCACTATTCATACTATTAACTGCATGTGGAAGTCAACAAAATGACAGCAGTGCCCCTAGTGATGACGGTGCCAATTCGAATGTGCAGAACCAAGATAGTAATGCGAATAGTAATGGTGAAAACAAAACAGACATGGCCGAGATGATGGGAGAACTGGATTATGCTGATTTCGAATTGGAAGTTAGCTATAATAATGATAAGGAGTACGAGGTAGAAATTGAACGGGAATACAACACCGAATTCGCTGATGCAAAAATAGAAGACTCAGTAAATGATGTCTATAAGAAGGGTGAGGAAGCCTTTCATGATCTCTACCCTAAAGTCAAAAAACTTTCCATTACCCAGGATACAAAAAAGGCAGAAATTGTAGAACAAGTTTTAAAAGCATTTGACTTACCAGATGATTATACAAAATTTGAAGTGGAGATTACTTTTAAGGATAAGACAAAGCTTGAATACGAGGACAGAAAATAATACAAGGCCTTCTATTTATGATTAGAGGCCTTTTTCCGTAACTAAAGCGTCATCCATGCTCGATCATTACTCCAGTCAATTTGAACAGGTAAATCAAAAAAGCACGATAAATATTCTTTCGTTAACATCTCCTCTCGTTTTCCCCTACCATAAACCGTTCCCAGCTTTAGCAAGAGTGTATGTGTAAAAATAGGCATGATTTCTTCTATGTGATGGGTTACAAACAGGATCGTTGGTGCATTTTTCTGTATAGCTAATTGGTTAATAGTATTCATTAATTCCTCACGGGAAATAAAATCAAGGCCGTTTGTTGGTTCATCTAATATAAGTAAATCCGGTGATCCCATCAAACCTCGTGTGATAAGGATCTTTTGCTTCTCCCCCTGAGAACAAGTTTGATAGGCTCTTCCCCATAAATGACTGCAGTGAAGTAGTTCCAAAAGTTGATAGGCCTTTGCAAAATCAGCTTCTGTTGGATTTTCATACAACCCGATCGACGCAAATTTTCCACTGACGACAATATTCTCGACGCGCTCTGTCCCCTTCATTCTTTCTTGAAGGGATGAGCTGACCCAGCCAATTGATTTTCGCAACTCCCGGATATCCGTTTGGCCAAATGGCTTCTCTAGTATGTTGACCCTGCCCTTCGTTGGCCAAATATAGCCGTTTATCATGTTCAATAAAGTTGTTTTGCCTGACCCATTTAGTCCAAGAATTGCCCAATGTTCTCCATTTACAACCTTCCAATCGATATCTGATAAGATCGTTTTTCCTTGCCTTTTCCACGAAACTTGCTGCATATCTACTATTTTATTCAATCCTATTCCTCCCCGCTCTAACAAATGAATCTATTAATCCCATTTATTACGAATTTTATTATATATTACAGATGGTTAATTACAAAAACAACCTATTTGAGCAGGAAAATTCCCGAAACAGATAAAATTTCCAATTCGCTTTACAATTTACATCTATCCCTTTACTATAGAAATTGTTAAATAAAATAAAAAAATCACTAGGGGAGCTTTCATGAGCTGAGAAGAACATCTTCGTTCTGACCCTTCGCACCCGATCTAGGTAATACCAGCGTGGGGAAGTGTAGTCGCATGTATCATACATACAAACGGGCTGCACTCCACTGGGTGCAGCCCGTTATTTTTCAGGTTACTAACAGTACCAACATCAACATAAGGAGGCGATTCATGTGCGTGATGAATGGGGATTTATCGACACTGGGATATGTGATGCAGCAGTTAATATGGCACTCGATGAGATGCTATTGCAATGGCATAGTGAGGGGAAAATACCACCAATTTTACGTTTCTATCAGTGGTCTACGCCAAGCCTTTCCTTAGGTTATTTTCAGGATGTTGATAAGGCAATTGAACTGGAGGCATTAGACCGCTATCAAATACCCCTTGTTCGCCGTCTAACAGGTGGAAGCGCTGTTTTACACGATGATGAACTGACCTACAGCATTATCATTGCAGAAGATAAACCTTATATCCCTGCATCGGTCGGAGAAGCTTATTACATACTTTCAAAAGGCATTTTTGCAGGGTATACCAAGTTAGGTATCACGGCAAATTATGCGGAAACAAACAAAACAGACAAGAGCCGCTCCGCCGTGTGCTTTGAAAAACCCGCCTTGTATGAGCTAATGGCAGGCGGGAAGAAAATATCGGGAAACGCCCAGACACGTCAAAAAGGGATACTGCTGCAACATGGATCAATACCACGGTCCATTGATAAAACAATGCTTTTTGATTTGTTCTGCTTTCCAAGTGAGGAAATCCGGGAAAGGAAACGAAAGGCATTTGGTCAAAAAGCAACAACAATCAATCAAGAAACAAAACAACATGTATCTATGGACACCATGAAAAACGCGTTTAAAACAGGGTTCGAAACAGGGGTAGACATTGGGCTATTCCCATTTGAACTAACCACTGAACAATGGAATGAAGTGTACCAGCTTGCTGAAGCAAAATATAGCAATAACGATTGGAACTTCAAACATAATCTAAGGAGCGTGTACTAAATGGCTAAACAAGAAGAATACATACGAAAACCAGACTGGCTAAAAACCAAAATCAACACGAATCAATCATACAGAGGGCTTAAGAAATTAATGCGGGATAAGAAATTAAATACGGTTTGTGAGGAAGCCCGCTGTCCAAATATCCACGAATGCTGGAGTGAACGAAAAACGGCAACATTTATGATTTTAGGGGATACCTGTACTCGTGGTTGCCGTTTTTGTGCAGTAAAAACTGGACTACCAAACGAATTGGATTGGGGAGAGCCCGCTCGTGTTGCTGAATCTGTAGCTATCATGGGCTTGAAACACGTCGTTGTTACAGCCGTAGCACGGGATGATCTAAATGACGGTGGTGCGGCCGTATTTGCGGAAACCGTTCGGGCAATCCGTCGGGCAAACCCTGGTTGCACGATTGAAATCTTACCATCTGACATGAAAGGTGATTATGAAAGCCTGCATACTTTAATGGACAGTGAGCCAGATATTTTTAACCATAACATCGAAACAGTGCGCCGGTTAACCAAACGTGTTCGCGCAAGAGCAATGTACGATCGTTCGCTACAATTGCTCCAGCGGGTAAAAGAAATTGCCCCAAAAACACCAACAAAATCCAGTATTATGGTTGGATTAGGCGAAGAAAAAGAAGAAATTATTCAAGCAATGGATGATTTATTAGCGCATGATGTGGACATTATGACAATCGGACAATATTTACAGCCTACGAAAAAGCACTTGAATGTAGAACGCTATTATCATCCGGATGAATTTGCCGAGCTAAAGGAAATTGCTCTGGAAAAAGGATTCCGCCACTGTGAATCAGGTCCACTTGTACGTTCTTCGTATCATGCAGATGAGCAAGTAACACAAGCATCAGCACAAAGAAGAATTAACTATATGAAGGGCGTTGAAGAACAAGAAGCTAAAGCAGTAGATTTCAAATCTTGGTTTTTTAATCAGAACTAGAATGGAACTGGAAGCCCCTACAATGGGAAAGAATAACCGTGCGGCCGCAAAAATTATGGCTGCACGGTTGCATATTAGTTGAAGAAAATGCGAAAATGTATTATCATTTTCTTTGTGATTTTAAATGATTATTATTTAATGCTGGTGTAGCACAGTTGGTAGTGCACTTCACTCGTAATGAAGGGGTCGGGGGTTCAAATCCTCTCACCAGCACCACTTTTCCCTTGGAGAAATACCCAAGTCCGGCTGAAGGGGACGCACTCGAAATGCGTTAGGGCGCATTACGCGTCGCGTGGGTTCGAATCCCACTTTCTCCTTTTTACTACATAATCAGCCTCGCTCATTACTTATAAAATCCAATCGAATGAAGAAAAAACACTCCAACAATCGAAAAGATAAATCCAGTTAGCAATATCAGAATTGGTGTTTTAAAGTTTTTCTTATCCTCAAACCAAGCAATAATTGCAACTCCAAGAATTAATAACATACTCAAGAACACTGCTGCAAAAGGATTCGTCGGTGTTATCCAATCATACCAATGTACAAAATTCATACCAATCGCCCCTTTTTAGTTTGTCATTAATGTAAAAAAATCAAACTAAACAACATTGTATTTGTCTTGCGGAGCCTCCATGATAAATAGGGATTTTTCTCCAACTGCTAGCATCATAGTTAATTCATGCATCGCCCGTGTACAGGCCGTATAAAAAAGTGTTCGATCTGATTCCAAAGCATATTTCTGATCGGATGCATCTGGAATGATGACAGCATCAAATTCAATGCCTTTTGCCAAATAAACCGGAAGAACCAATATCCCCTTTTCAAAAGTACGCGATGCTTCATTTAGCTGTTTCACAGGCAACTCAGGTTTTAACATTGCAAAAGTGGCTTCACTTTCTTGTTGCGTTTTACAGATAACCGCAATCGTCTCATGCCCCTTCCCCTTTAATTCCTCTATTTTTATTTGCAACGTTTTATTGATATCTACCTTATCGTTAACTTCCACAAGATCCGGCTTAGTTCCTTCCCGATTAAACGGTTCAATTATGTCTCCGGCAGGGGCAAAATACTTTGTGAACTCAACAATTTGTTTTGTCGAACGATAACTTTTTGTGAGCACAATTCGTTCATGATTTTCTTGTGAGTTTTCTGGAATAAGTGGACTTCCTTCAACGGCATGCGTATATATCGCTTGATTAATATCACCTAACAACGTCATTTTCGTATAAGGAAATACGCTTTTTATATAAGCAAATTGGAATGGTGAGTAATCTTGCGCCTCATCAATAAACAAATGGCGGACCGACCGATCAGCACTGTCCCCCAATATTTGGCCTTGAAAATACGCATATGGCACAGCATCTTCCCATGATAGAAAATTCCGGGAGAGCTCTGAAACAGTTTGTTCACTAATACGATTCCAATGTTCCGGCACTTCTTTTGGACTCCATTCTTTAAAAAACTTTCGGTACGTTGCAAACACATTAACAAATTCAAATTGCTTTATTCGCTTTTTCAACACGGAAAAGACCTTTTTTACAACTACCTTTCGTAAAAATTCCTCTTCCGAACCAGATGCATATAATTCCTCCATCTGATCCTGTTTTTGTGTGTGCTTATATGCTTCTAAATAATCCTCTTTATCTAGTAATTCAATTTGCTCCATAACCCAGTCTTTATTTTGCTCTTCCCGCTGTTGTTTTCGTATTTCTGCAAGCAGCCATTTTGTCACAAGCTCCATTTTATTTGGTATTGCAATAGCTGGATCTAAGGAATAAAAATAATCTTGAATTTGTTCTTTTGAAACAAGAACTTGCTTACGAAATGAAATAGTTTTGAAAAGCAACCCCTCATTCGCTAAATAAGCAACAAATTCATCCACATGTTGTTTAAATTTCAAACTTGATTTGTAGTCAATACTCTCCATTTTTGTACGATATTGGTCATCCCGTACTCCGGCTAACTTATATTCCATATACTGAAATGGCGATTCTATTGATAGTTGTTCACCAACTTTTGCTTCTAAATATTCATGGAATGTTGTTTGTTTCACATTCGCTTCACCCAATTCGGGAAGTACATTGGAGACATAACTGCTAAACAAAGGATTTGGTGAAAACAGGACAACATTTTCAGGAGTTAACGTTTCACGATATCGATACATTAAGTAAGCAATTCGTTGTAGTGCTGCGGATGTCTTTCCGCTTCCAGCAACACCTTGAACAATTAGTAATTTATTTCTTTCATCGCGAATAATTTTATTTTGCTCTTTTTGAATAGTAGCTACGATGCTTTTCATTGTCGTACTCGCATTATTGCCCAGCGCTTGTTGTAAAAGTTGATCACCAATTGTTACACCGGTATCAAACATTCCATTTATTATGCCATCACGAATAATAAATTGTCTTTTTAGCGTAATTTCACCGTTAATTGTTTCATCAACTGTTTTATATTTAGCTTCACCCGGAGAGTAATCGTAATAAAGGCTCGAAATCGGCGCTCGCCAATCATAAACCAAAAAATCCTCGTCCTCATTATCCATTAATGAGGAAATTCCAATATAGATTGGTTCACTCTCGGGTTCTCTTTCTTCCCAAAAATCAATCCGTCCAAAATACGGGGAATTTTTAAGTTTTTTTAATGTCTTTAACTCTTCTCCTATTTTGCCATGAAACCTTTCTCTTTCTGATAATAGCTCTGCCTGCTGTTTAATACTTGCCTGGGTTTCTATCACATCGTCAGGTTCATCCAGATTAACCGTTACATCGTCCCAAAAGTTTTTTCGAAGGTCGATGACACTTTCTTTTAATCCAGTAGCTTTTGCATACAATTTCACTTCTTTTTGGTTAATCTCATCAATAACCTTATCAACCCGACGCTGTTCCGCTTCACGACTTTCATTTTTACTACGCATCATATCGTCTCCGTTTCACCCCTGTAATTTATTCTTTGACTTCCAAATACAAATGTGGTATGATAATATTGGATAATTTTTATTAGATTTATTTAAGTCAATCACATATAAATATATTACTACTTTTTCAACTTCAATGCAACCGTAGAATTGGAGGGTTTTTTAATTGGGAGATTTTGAAGAATTAACCTCGATTGAAATGCTAAAAAACTTCATAAACAACAATCCATTAACCTTTCTGTTTATTTCCCAACCTAATTGCAGTGTCTGTCATGGCTTATTTCCCCAAGTGAATGAATTAATGACTCATTATCCAAAAATCAAACTAGGTCATGTTAATGCTGAACAAGTAAAGGAAGTAGCCAGTCTGTTTTCTGTCTTCACCGTACCAGTGCTTTTATTTTTCGTTGATGGAAAAGAATATATACGGGAAGCAAGGATTGTTCATCTTGATCAATTAGATGAAAAGATTAATAAAATATATAAAAATGTAGCTGAGTCATGACCCAGCTACATTTTTAATTTTCTTCCCCATATTTACATCCCCTAAAGGCAAGCATAAGTTTCGTTTTTTAACATACATTTATCTACAGATGTGATTCATTTTGTAACTTTTCCATTATTAATATTCACTTGATTTGTACAATAAATCAAAAGAACAAAAATAGTTTCATTCACAATTATAATGAAAGGCTGTCTTCTAAAGGATTGGGACTGCGATTACTCGCCCCACCGAAAACACTTGTTGTTTATGACACATAAGCTATATAATGCGCAGTAACTTTTATGTGACTTCCTCTCATTCTTTACAAGATGAGTGGAAATCGCGGCTTGGGGGAAATACTCGCTTTCCGTGGGGAACGCTTCAGCCTCCTCGCGAGCAAAAACCGCTCACTGCGGGGTCTTCAGACAGTTCCTTTCCCACAGGAGTCTCGCATTTCCCCCAAGCCTAAGTCTGATTTTCTGTTCGTGGGAGAAGAAAGCCACTTAATATTAAAATCATTAACAACTACTCACAATCCAGAAAATTCTTATCAGCGGAGACAGAATACGAAGACTCCTGCGGGAACAATGGTTTTCGGTGGGGCGAGTTAGCGCAGCCCCAGCACGAGCTGAAGACCCCGCAGAGTGGTTTGAAAAGGAGGGTCGACTAAAACCGTCCTTTGCGGACAACGTCGACATACCCCTCGCCGGGGCAAGGAGGCTGAAGCCGTGCCCGCGGAAAGCGAAGTATTCTGGTGGAGCGTATTCAAGCACCTCTGTTAATTAGTACAATTGAAGTCCTTGTAATATTCACTATTGCACATAATCCTTCATATACGAAGTTAAAAAGCAACAAAGTTTACGAAAACAGCCTAATGAAAAGAGGTATAAAACATATGAAAATACTTATTGTTGGTGCTAGTGGCACAATTGGAAAAGAAATCACAAAAAAATTGGCGGGTGATCATGAAGTCGTCCGTGCTGGGCGAAATGGCGCAGATGTTCAGGTTGATCTCACTTCCGTAGACAGCATTAAGAATATGTACGAGAATGTTGGCAATGTCGATGCAGTAGTAAATGCTTCAGGTGGCGCTAATTTTGCCACTGTCACGGAATTAACACCCGAACTAAATGAAAAGGGAATTGAAAGCAAACTGAAAGGTCAAATTAACTTGGTATTATTAGGCTTAAACAATGTTCGTGACAATGGAAGCTTCACCTTAACAACTGGTATCATGATGGACGATCCAATACGACAAGGAGCCTCAGCAGCAATGGCTAATGGCGGTGTGAAAGCATTCGTAAAATCAGCCGCAATTGAGATGCCTAGAGGAGTTAGGATCAATAGCGTGAGTCCGAATGCCGTTCAGGAATCATGGGAAAGGTTAGAAAAATTCTTCCAAGGATTCGACCCTGTCCCTGCCAGTCGCGTTGCATTAGCTTACAAGAAAAGCGTCCTAGGCGCACAAACCGGACAAAATTATGAGGTTTACTAATCAAGGCCCTTTCGTATTCTGACGGAGTGGATCCTAGCACTCAGTCAACATTATAACCAGGTAAAACGTTGTAACTGTGTTGCATTTTCTATCTTATGTGTAACAAAACAAAGTCTTTTAGGTACTGACCTTGATCAAAAAAACTAGCTTATGATTAATTTCATAAGCTAGTTTTTTCTTCTACTGAATCACCACATTAGACAAAAATAATTCATACTCATCATTTCCAGCGGCTGGGTCCTTCTTGATTATTTCCCCTTTATACAAGGTTTCACCTGATTTAAGGTCTGCTACTACCAAATTAGCTGTTGTCTTTAAATTGGTAAGGTGTTGCAGTGCATATAATTTGCCATCTCTAATTTCAAAGGATGGTTTTACATCATTTGAAACAGATAATTGCATCGAGATTTCCTCATCAATTATTTGTTTCTTGATATTATACGGTGTGATCACTATCCCATCCTGATTCATTTCAACACCATAGACCGATGTTCCATCAAACGAATGAAACTCCTGCCCCTGAATTTTTTCGGGTAATTTAATTGTTTCTTTCTTACCTGTTTTATAATTATAAGCAATCAGCCCATTACTTTTTTCTTTTGATGTATACGTCCCATCCTCAAGTTGCACCTGTTCACCTTCAATTTTGCTTAAAATAGCATACTCATGGGCATTCATAACATTTGTTTCATTTAGTAAAGAAACATCTGTATATGTTTTTCTAGTTCCTGATTGTCCTGCCGCTGATATAATCGTATCATCATCCGTCAACCCATTCGTATCCACATTAAATTCGTAAACATGAAACTCGGAGTTGTTGTAATCTTGCAATGTATTATGTGTAAGCACCTTTAATTTATCATTCACCATTTGTACATCTAAGACCTGGATATAATTGATGTCCCCGCTGTTTGGAACACCTAAAGTAAATGTAGTTGTTTTATCACTCTTTTTATCCAAAATGGAAATCTCAAAGTCATAATCTCTTGGCCGTAGTGAACTAATTTGATAGGATACATCCCCATAGGCAAGAAAATCTTCATTTTCAAAATAAGCAGCAGGATTAAACCCTTTCCCACGCATAAAACTACGATATTCTTTTCGCAGTTGTCCAATAAAAAGCTGCGTTCCCTGTATTCGGTCAAAAAATGAACGTTCACCATCATATAGCGACCCATCCGCTGTTATTTCCAAATTTTCGTAAGTTGAACCAACTTGGTAGCTACCACTTACATTTAGCCCTTCTATTTCCTTTTCATCGCCACTTTGCTTTTTAATAACAAATTCCGGATATTGGCTTGCTGACACAATGGAATGGATATAATACGTTCCAATAGATAGTACGATTACTATCAAAATAGCAATGGCCTTCCAATATTTTTTCATCATGATATTCCCTCCTCACACTCTGATTCTTTTATTTAATAAAAATCCACTCATCCAAATGGAACTTGCAAGAACGATTAGCCCCATAACCGTCTCCAGTGCCAGCATTTCCAGCGGATAGAAATAGTTTATTTGTAAAAATTTTTCGATCAGAATAGGGGCAAGGAAAACAGCAACAGCCACAACACCGTATATGATTCCCATAAAAACCCCCTTCAAACGATAGCTCCGTTCAAAAAGTATTGCCGTAAACAGGACAGCAACCGCCATCAAGCCGGCACCATAATAAAGAATAAACTCGATAAAACTTTGCGGAATAATAAGGGTCAACTCGGGCATATTGCCAATGATATCCTTTATACCCATATCCATGCGAAACTCTTTTGGCACCATCCATTTTAAAACAGTACTTTCAATTGGCAATAAAATTAATTGAACTGCGACAAAACCAAATGTAGTTATTAAGATTGTGGTGATTTTGGCAAAGAACACATTTAATCTTGCAGTTGGCAACATCAGTAGTCGATAGATAAACGTGTTTTTCCCAAACCAATCACGATACCAAATGAAAAAGATGTAAAATGCTATCGCTGCAATACACAATGCAATTGGTCCAAGGAACCATACACTTCTAACAACTTGCGGCAAACTCATCGGCCCCGTCTCCGATAGAAATTGCGCTTTTGGTATCATATCTTCATTAATAGCTTCATTTGCTTCTGCTAAGTAACCTCTCGATTTGACAATTACGCCAGCGATCTGAGCAATAATCGTGATTGCCAACAGGACCACGTAAATTTTTACAAACCGATTGAACTCGAAATTAACCAGTTTCATATATCGCTTCATCCTTGAAACACCTCTCTCATGACATCAACTACGGATTTTCCTTCCTCTTCACGGACCTCTTCTGCATTAAATTGCTTCAATACACTTCCATTATCTAACAACACTACCTTATCGATTAAGTGTTCAATGTCGTTAATTTCATGGGTCGTGATGATTACCCCTCGATCTTCAATTAAATGACTAGTAAATACGTCAGCAATTTGTTCCCTGCTAAACATATCAATCCCAGAAAATGGTTCATCCATTAATATGAAATCAACATCCATTGCTAAGCCGAGTAATAGATTCACTTTTGCTGTGTTACCTTTCGATAGATCAGAAATTCGGTCGGTTTCTTTTAACTTGAAAAATCCGAGTAATTCTACTGCACGTTCCTGATTCCAGCAGTCGTAAAAATCATTCATAAAGTCCATTGCGTCTGCTATTCGCATTTGCGATAACATGGTAATTGCGTCGGGAATAAAGGTTACTTTCTCGAAGCTGTGTTTATTGATTTTTTCCCCATTGATTAAAATTTGTCCACCATTAATCGGTGTTAGCGCCATGATTGCATTTAAAATCGTTGTTTTCCCCACACCATTTATTCCGATCAAACATGTGATTTCGCCCTTATTCGCTGTGAATGAAACATCATGTAGTACCTGCTTGCGACCAAACTTTTTCTTGAGGTCTTTTATTTCAATCATGTGATAACCCTCCTATTCATTGCTTTCTGTATATTTTTCTTTCACCATATCGATTACTTCTTCAACTGGGACATTAATAGAACGGATGGAGCTTACAAAGGATTCCACCGCTTCTAAAATAAGCTCTTCTCTCACCGCCCCTAAGATCTGTTCATCCTTCGTAATGCGGCTAGGCAAGTTTCGTTCTGTATAAATCAAGCCTTCTTCCTCCATTTCCTTATATGCTCGTTGCGCAGTATTTGGATTTATCTTCAATTTGTTTGCTAATTCTCGTCGTGATGGGATTTCCTGTCCTGGCTCAAGCATGCCTGTTGCGATTTCTTCTTTAAAGTGACGAACAACCTGTACATATACAGGATCCCGATTATTAAAATTCACGTTCCTCATAGACACAGCTCCTATATTTCTTAGATGTGTAACTTTTTAACGTGTATTATGTGATTAATACACTAAGGTTATAAAAATATGTATTAAGCAGTTAATACGCCCTTGAGGTGTATTATATGGTTAATACACTATGTTTGTCAACAATGAATTTTATCTTCTGTTAACGCTAGTCACCTCATTTTTTTGAAATAGGCAGTTTTCTAAGAGATTGGGACCGCGATTACTCTTCCCATCGAAGGCATTTGTTGTTTTTTACACAATATATATATAATGCGCAATAATCACCGCTACGGAAATACACTTCGCTTTCCGGGGGCGGCTGTTGAGCCTCCTCGTGCTAGGTGCTCGTCGCGTTGCAAGTAATCTCGGTGAAGTAGCGCTCCTCGCAACTCGAAGCATACTCGGTGGGAGTTTTGCTCGTCGCTCTGCGGGGTCTCACCGATGCCTCTCTTCCCCCAGGAGTCTGCGTGTATTTCCTTCGCTGGTATTGCATTTACTACCGTTTACTGTAGTATTATGTGTTCTACCAAGCCACATTCTACCGCTTCGCTAGTCCGGGTGAGTGGAGGGTGGTGACTCCTGCGGGAACAGCACGTGTCCGAAGACCCCGCAGGAAGTGGTTTTCTTCCGAGGAGGCTGAGGCCGTGCCCGCGGAAAGCATCCACCCGGAACGACCCCGGACGGCGGGAAATGAACGTACTTACGGAAAAGAGCCCGGCAGTTACGTCACATTTTCTATCAATTACGAAATTAAAAAGCAACAAACATTATGAATAGAGCCTTTTTGAACCTTTTACAATGCAGGGAAACGGCATATAGATTTCCCGTGTGTTAAAATTAACATATCTCGTTATATAATATTGTGTTTAATGGAAGGATGATCACAAATGGCAAATTCAATAAAACTTACTTCACTTTCATCTAAAGGAGGCTGCGGTTGTAAAATAGGACCGGCAGATTTATCCCAGGTGTTGCGTTCTTTGCCGCCAACCGTTCAAAATCCCAATTTACTTGTTGGGCTAGACACAAGTGATGACGCTGGTGTATATAAACTAAACGATGACACCGCATTGGTTCAGACTGTAGACTTTTTTACACCGATTGTCGATGACCCTTATTCATTCGGTCAAGTTGCTGCAGCAAATGCGATTAGCGATGTATATGCAATGGGTGGAACGCCAATAACTGCTCTTAACATCGTTGCTTTTCCGATTTCTTCATTAGATAAAAGCATTCTAGCTGAAATATTGCGTGGTGCTGGGGACAAATTGGCAGAAGCTGGCGTAGCACTTGTTGGCGGACATTCTATTGATGATAAGGAACCAAAGTTTGGACTTGCTGTTACAGGTACCGTTCATCCTGATAAAGTAAGAACTAACACTGGGGCAAAACCTGGTGATAAACTTATTTTGACAAAACCAATTGGGGTAGGAATTTACTCAACTTCAATTAAAAATGATTTACTCAACGAGGAAGAAGTCAATCGTGTTACAGAGGTTATGACAACACTGAATAAAACAGCCTCTGAAACAATGGGGGCATATGATGTGCATGCATGTACAGATGTTACTGGCTTTGGGCTACTTGGTCATGCATCAGAAATGGCTCAAGGAAGTAACGTAGAAATCCAAATCAATGCTGAGCAAGTACCTATCTTGCCACGAGTGAAAGAACTTGCTGAATCTGGCGCAGTACCAGGTGGAACGAAAAATAATTTTGACCATGTGAAAGATATCGTAACTTTCTCGGAAACAATGGATCAAATTGATAAATGGATTTTGTGTGATGCAGTAACATCTGGCGGACTTTTTATTTCGGTGGCCAATGAAGATGCTGATTCACTTCTTACGGATTTACAGGGAAAAGGTGTCGAAGCAGAAATAATTGGCGAAATTGTCGAAGGAAAGAATGGACAGATTACTGTTCAATAGTTTGATTGTAAGGAAGTGACGTATTCGATGTTTCAAGATATAGCACTACAGGACCTATTTGCTTTGCAAAACAAGGAAAGTCATGCATTAATTGATGTCCGTTCACCAAAAGAATATCATGATGCAACGATACCAGGCAGCATTAATATTCCTATTTTCACCAATGACGAACGAGCAGAAGTAGGAACGATTTATAAGCAGGTGGGGCCAGAAGCTGCAAAAGAACGAGGACTTGAAATTTTTTCTGCAAAGCTACCCGATTTCATTGCTGAATTTCGAAAAATCGAGGCACCCAAAACCGTTTTCTGCTGGCGTGGTGGAATGCGAAGTAAAACGGCAGCAACCGTACTTGATTTAATGGGAGTCAAAGCGACCCGGTTAACTGGTGGCTTTCGAACTTATCGTCAATGGGTAGTTAATGAGTTAGATAAGCAAAATTTCAAACCCGACTTGTATGTGTTGAATGGCTACACAGGGACAGGTAAAACCGCAATCCTCAAACAGCTATCCGAAAATGGTTATCCTGTTCTTGACTTAGAGGGAATGGCCAGTCATCGCGGATCCATTTTTGGGCAAATTGGACTTGAACCAAGTAATCAAAAGAAATTCGAGTCACAGTTAGTCCAAAAAATGCTAGACTACCAAGATGCATCATTTGTATTTTTGGAGGGTGAAAGCAAACGAATTGGCAAAGTAACACTTCCAGATTTCCTTTATGAAAAAAAGGAAAAAGGAATGCAACTTTTTATTGACCTCCCAGTCGAGGAACGGATCAAGAATATACTAGATGATTATCAGCCATGGAATTCTCCCGAGGCGTTCTTGGAGGCATTTCAGATTATAAAAAAGCGGATTCATACCCCGATTGCTAAGGAAATTGACGAGGATTTGCAAAACGGTGATTATTCACAAGCAGTTAAATTATTGCTTGAATATTATTATGACCCACGATATGAGTATGCTGCACAACAATATCCAGATAACAAAAAGGTGCATATCCACGCAAAGAATGTTGAGGACGCTTTGCAAAAGATTGAAGAAATTATGGGACAGTTATATCCTCAGCACGTGCAAATGTAATCTTTCGTTCATCTTCCGTTCATATTCATAATCTATTCTAATAGATATGGAATTATAGTAAAGGAGAGATTATTTTTGTCTAAATATAGTAAAGTCCTACTGCGATTTTCAGCTTTGTTTGCTGTAATAGGTGCCTTTTTAGGTTCACATATGGCAGGATCAGGAAGCTACCAATTTAAAACAGTACATGCCCACATTCTTGTTGTTGGGTGGTTAACCCTATTTGCATGGGCTGTATATTATAAAGTTTTTACACCTGCGAAAACGGTTATAGCCACACTACATGTTTGGTCAGCAATTATTGGAGCAGCTGGATTAACCATTGGAATGTGGCTGTATTACCTGAAGCCATTCAATTTAAACGAAACTGTTGATACGGTCTTCTTTATCGTTGGCGGTTCTATATTGCTGTTAAGTTTCATTTTCTTCTTTATCCTCACTTTTATGAAAACAGAAGAAAAGCAGTAAAAGTTCGATTAATGTGTTTCATGACTTCTTACAAGGGAATATCATACTCATAAGGAGCGGATATAAATGGATAACAATAAACAAACATGGCCAGAAAAGTATGATATAAATAAGCTCGTTTCCATTCAAAAGGATATTGACAAAATAGTCAAAGGTGAAAAAACTTCTGTACGCCGGAATGACCGGTATGCAGATCCCGGTGATACGGTAACATTAGATGGTCATCCATTTATTGTGGAAAATATTTACCCGCAAAAGCTTGGCAATGTAACCGAAGAAAATGCGAGACAGGAAGGCTACGAAAGTTTGGATGAGTACAAACATGGACTTACATCCATTCATCACGGTGCAGTCTGGGATCCTGATTTGGAAGTTTGGGTACATGAACTAAGACGTGCATAAGATAGTTTCCATTACAACAGAATGAATAATCACCCATTTAATGTAAGCTTCAATCGGTGAAAAATTATGTACGAAAAATATTAAAATGCCTGTCAGCCCGAAATACGGTGACAGGCATTTTAATATTTTTCGTAATGTTTGTTGCCCTTTTAATTTCATAGTTGATATAAACGTAACAGCAACGTGATTTCCGCTGCAGGCAGTCGCTTTCCGCGGGCACGGCTTCAGCCTCCTCGGAAGAAAACCACTTCCTGCGGGGTCTTCAGACACGTGCTGTTCCCGCAGGAGTCGACTGCCCTCCGCTCCAATCACCCATCTTATTCGTATTTATATCCCTTTACTAATAGATGGTAGTCGAAAAAATAAAACAGTGAAGGAAATACACGGAGACTCCAGCGGGAGGAAAGGCCTAGGTGAGACCCCGCAGAGCGACGAGCGAAAATTCCACCGAATAAGCTTCGAGTTGCGAGGAGCGATACTTCACCGAAATTACTTGCAACTCAGGCGAGCACCCAGCTCGAGGAGGCTCAGCAGCCGCCCGCGGAAAGCGAAGTGTATTTCCGGAACGGCGGGAGAGCAACTTCCTAGTTATGTCGCAGTTTATATCTATTGTGTAAGAAACAACAAATGTCTTCGATGGAGCGAGTGGCACAGTCCCAATCCTTTAGAAAAAGGCATTTCGCTTTATGCTGGAAAACGCATCTTTTCTGCCAATTGTTGAATCGTTGGCAATGTATTAATATCCATATTTCCGCCACTAACTATGATGCCGCAATGTTTAGACTTCATTTGACTTCGATATTTAAACAGAGCAGCTAAAGAAACAGCCCCAGCTCCCTCAATCAATGTTTTATTACGTTCTAACATATAAACGATCGCTGAAGCAATTTCGTTATCTGTTACGGTAACAATATCATCTACATATTCCTGTATAAGTGGTAAAGTATTCTTTCCAGGTTGTTTAACTGCAATGCCTTCTGCGATTGTCGATACATCGTTCGAATTCTTTCTTTTGTTAGTGTGATAGCTCTCGTACATGGCAGGTGCCCCACTTGCTTGGACCCCGATTATTTTGATATTACGATTTACATGTTTAGCAGCAACGGCTATTCCGCTTATTAGACCACCGCCACCAATCGGGACAACGATCGTATCCATTCGATCCTCTTGTCTGAGCATTTCCATCGCCATTGTACCTTGACCTGCCATAACATCATAATCATCAAATGGATGTATATAAACAGATCCACTTTGCATCTGTCTTTTCATGGAGGCTTCATATGCTTCTTGAAATGTCTCACCTGTAAGTACAACGTCAGCACCATAATTGCGTGTTGCATTCACCTTGGCAAGTGGAGTTTTTTCCGGCATAAATATTGTCGCATCGGCACCTAATTTAGCTGCGGCATGAGCAACACCTTGTGCATGATTCCCTG
This sequence comes from Lentibacillus sp. Marseille-P4043, assembly GCF_900258515.1. Classification (NCBI taxonomy): domain Bacteria; kingdom Bacillati; phylum Bacillota; class Bacilli; order Caryophanales; family Bacillaceae; genus Lentibacillus; species Lentibacillus sp. Marseille-P4043. The sequence continues at coordinate 464,978 of NZ_LT984884.1, forward strand.
CCGAAGCAGTAATAACTCCTTTATTCAATTGGTCTTGTGACAGTTGCATTAACTTAAAGCTTGCACCCCTAAATTTAAACGCGCCTGTTTTTTGCTGGTTTTCCATCTTAAAATAAACCTGTTTGCCAACTAACTTATTAGTTGTTGCTGATGTCAGTAATGGTGTGCGGTGAACGATGGGAGTTAAACGTTCCATCGCAGTATGAACTTTTTCACCTGTTAAGCAATCCCCAATTATCTCACTCTCCTTAATATGATTCTACTATTTTTTCGAATGCATTAATCTCATCCTCATGCTGCAATGTCAATGCTATTTCATCCCAGCCATTTAGCAATTTTTCCTTATGATACGCCGGAATATCGAAATGCACCTCATTTTGATCAACATCTATTATTTTTTGATTCTTCAAATCTACCTGTAATACTAACTTGAATACCTCCGCTTGGCGCATCCATTGGTTTAACTGTCCTTGCTCCATTTGTATCGGTATTATCCCGTTTTTCAAGGCATTATTATAAAAGATATCCGCAAAGCTAGGAGCGATAACAACTTGAAATCCATAATCCAATAATGCCCATGGTGCGTGTTCTCTGGAAGATCCGCAGCCAAAGTTCTCTCCTGCTATTAATATGGATGCACCATCATATTTAGACTTGTTTAACTCAAAATCTTCCCGCTTATTTCCTTCATCATCAAACCGCCAATGATAAAACAAAAATTGCCCAAATCCAGTTCTCTCAATCCGTTTTAAAAATTGCTTTGGTATGATTTGGTCTGTATCAACATTCGTACGGTTCAACGGATAAACCAGCCCTTTATGCTCTTGTATAGCTTCCATTCTTCCCCCTCCTAATGAAGCACTCCAGCAAATTGGCGGACATCCACAAAACGGCCTTCTATCGCAGCAGCTGCCGCCATTTCTGGACTAACTAAATGTGTCCGCGCACCATTCCCTTGCCTTCCTTCAAAATTACGATTGGATGTCGATGCACATCTTCCCCCAGGTGGAACAATATCATCGTTCATCGCTAGGCACATACTACAACCAGCCTCTCGCCATTCAAAACCAGCCTGTTTAAAAATAGCGTCCAGCCCCTGTTTCTCTGCTTGCAATTTAACGCTGAAGGAACCAGGTACAACGATCGCTCTCACGTTTTCTTTAACTTGCTTCCCTTCAATGATTGCTGCAGCCTTTTGTAGATCACTTAGCCTTGAATTTGTACAAGACCCAATAAAAACATGATCAATCTCAATTGAAGTTATCGGCTGATTTTCCTTTAGTCCCATATATTCCAATGCCCGCTCAACATCTTCCTGATAATCAACTTGACTTAAGTCAGGTGTTGTTCCATTAACTGGGACACACATACCAGGGTTAGTTCCCCACGATACTTGTGGTTCAATCTCTTCTGCCTTAATAGTTACGGTTTTATCGAAGACCGCCCCTTCATCTGTTGCTAGATTTCGCCACTCATCCGCTAATTTGTCGTACGTATCCCCTTGAGGTACGTGAGCTCTTCCTTTTAGAAAATCAATTGTTTTTTGATCAGGACTAATTAAGCCCGCTCTCGCACCAGCCTCAATTGACATATTACATACAGTCATGCGTTCTTCCATGGAAAGATTCCGAATCGCCGTACCCGTATACTCCATGACATAACCAGTTCCAAAACGCACCCCAAACTTAGCAATAATGGCCAAAATTAGATCCTTCGCCGTCACTCCCGGTCCTAGCTCACCTTCCACATGCACATTTAATGTCTTTGGGCGTTCTTGCCATAATGTTTGGGTTGCTAGCACATGTTCCACTTCACTTGTACCGATACCAAAAGCCAATGCGCCGAATGCTCCATGTGTGGATGTATGACTATCCCCACAGACAATTGTCTTTCCTGGCTGGGTTAGCCCTAGTTCCGGACCAATCACATGAACAATGCCTTGATCCGGATGGTACATATCTGCTAGAGTAATGCCATTCTCCACACAGTTTTTTTTCAATGTTTCCATTTGCTTTTTTGAAATTTGATCATTTACCACGTCCCGATTTCTAGTTGGCACATTGTGATCCATTGTGGCATAAGTTAAATCTGGGCGTCGTACTTTTCTATTGTTCAAGCGTAACCCCTCAAAAGCTTGAGGAGAGGTTACTTCATGAACCAAATGCAAATCAATATAAAGTAAATCTGGCTTTTCTTCTTCTTTGTGCACGACATGTTTATTCCAAATCTTTTGTATGATTGTTTCAGGCTTTCCCATTTTATACACCTCCATCAATTAGACATACATACTACAAATGCTATTTGAAACACTTTTTGTCGTTAGATTCTCCACCACAGTTTCTGTCATTTCTTTTGTGCCCACTAGCTTTCCATCTTTCATTTGCAAGTCAGCAGTATGGTAACCTTGATCAAGACAAGCATTAACAGCTTCCTCAATTTCAGCAGCTTCCTCATCCATTTGGAAAGAATGTCTAAGCATTAATGCTGCGGATAGAATCATACCTAATGGATTGGCAATACCTTTACCAGCAATATCTGGTGCTGATCCGTGAACTGGTTCATAAAGTCCAACGCCATCTGTTCGTACACTTGCAGATGGCAGCATCCCCAATGATCCTGTTAAAACGGATGCCTCATCACTTAAAATATCGCCAAATAAATTTTCCGTAACGATCGTATCAAATTGATCAGGTTGTGTGATAAGTTTCATTGCCGCTGCATCAACAAGGAGATGTTCAACGGTCACATCCGGATAATTCTTACTCTTCTCATTAACAATTTCACGCCACATCCGACTTGACTCCAATACATTTGCTTTATCTACCGAGGTTAAATGTTTGTTTCTTAATCTAGCACTTTGAAACGCCTTATCAATAATCCGTTCCATTTCACTTCGTTGATAATGCAGTGTGTCGACAACCACATTCCCATCTTCACGTCTTTCACTTGGTTTGCCAAAATATAGCCCACCTGTCAATTCACGAATGATTAAAATGTCGCTCCCTTTTACCACATCCTCTTTTAATGGGGAAGCATGCAACAAAGGAGCAAAACCTTTAATCGGGCGCAGATTAGCAAATAACCCCAGTGACTTCCGTATACCAAGTAAACCTTTTTCAGGTCTTACATGGGCTGGAAGGGAGTCCCATTTCGCCCCTCCAACAGCACCTAATAAAACGGCATCTGCATGATGACATGCTTTAATGGTATCTTCCGGCAAAGGTGTTCCATATTGATCAATAGCATCTCCACCAATAGCATGCTGATGAAATGTAAACCGATGACCAAATTCACTAGCAACTGTGTTTAACACTAGTTTTGCTGACTCCACAATTTCTTTCCCAACACCATCACCAGGAAGTAGAATAATTTGTTTATTCATACGCTCCCCTCCTCAATTTTTTAGGCTCATCAGCCGCCCCCGGAAAGCGAAATGTATACGGGCTGCGGGTTAGATGGCAATAATCCACGCGAACAAAGCATTTATTTTACAGCTTGCTTTTCTTTCGTTGCTTTTTGTTGAATAATATAGCGATTTACGGCATTCAAGAAAGCATTCGCCGAGGCCTCGATCACATCTTGTGCTGAACCTCTTCCATTCATTGGTTCTCCATTAATTACGAGCTGAACGTGTGATTCGGCTAGTGCATCTTTTCCGCGACCAACAGAATTAAGTTGATAGTCTACAAGTTGCAAATTCTCTTTAATAAGGGCATCCAATGTTTTATACAGAGCCTCCACACTTCCTTGACCAGTACAGGCAGTTTGTACGGATTCTCCATCTGGATTCTGTAAAACTACGGTGGCCGTTGGAATGTTAGCAGTACCATATTGGACCTGGAACATTTCCAATTGATATTTATCTACTTTTGAAGTATCGGTTTGGATTTCCATCAAAATTGTAAATAAATCATCATCCGTCACTTCTTTTTTTCGGTCTGTCAAAAGTTTAAATAAATTAAATGCTTCTTTAAGCTTTTCATCGGAGAGTTCGTATCCAAGCTCTTCTACCTTGTCTTTAAATGCATGACGTCCTGAATGTTTCCCCAAGAATAAAGTATTCGAGTTAACACCAACCATTTCTGGTGTGATGATTTCATAAGTGGCTGCATTTTTTAAAACACCGTCTTGATGGATGCCTGATTCATGGGCAAACGCATTGCGGCCGATTACTGCCTTGTTCGCTTGCACATACATACCTGTTAATTTTGTGACAAGGTCACTCGTGCGTTTAATTTCATTTAATTTTAAATCCGTTGTATATGGATAATGGTCAGAACGGATTTTCAATGCTACTGCAATTTCCTCTAAAGCAGCATTGCCAGCCCGTTCACCAATTCCATTAATCGTTCCTTCTATCTGTGTGGCACCATTTTCCACTGCTGCGATTGAATTCGCTACAGCCATTCCCAGATCATTATGACAATGGCAGGAAAGCTGGGCACGATCAATATTTGGTACTGTTTCTTTGATATAACGAAACATATTTCCGTACTCCAGTGGTGTAGCATACCCCACCGTATCAGGTAAATTGATTACGGTTGCCCCAGCATCAATCACACGCTCAATAATTTGTGCCAAAAAGTCCAAATCGGAACGGGAAGCATCTTCTGCTGACCATTCCACTTGAGAAAATTTCCGTTTGGCATACGTTACCATATCAACAGCCGTATCAATTACTTGTTGTGGCGATTTCTTTAATTTATATGTCATGTGAATAGGTGAAGTTGCTAGAAATATATGCAAGCAAGGATCCTCAGCCCCTTTTAGCGCTTCCCAACAAGCATCAACATCGGATTTTACCGCTCTTGCAAGGCCTGTAACGGATGTCTCCTTTATTGTTTCCGCTATCGTTTTTACTGCATTAAAGTCCCCTTTAGAGGAAGCAGGGAACCCTGCCTCCATCCGATCAACTCCGAAGCGCTCTAATTGTTTAGCTATTTCCAATTTCTCAAGTTGGTTAAGATTTACACCCGGTGATTGCTCGCCATCCCTCAATGTCGTATCAAAAATCTTAATTTGTGACATATGTTTTCACATCCTTTTGCTTATTTTGCAATGGCTGTTTTACAAAAGGCATTAACTCACGTAACTCCCTTCCTACCTTTTCGATTGGCAGTTGATTTTCTTTTGCATTAGTGGCATTAAATTTAGGACGATTCGCTTGGTTTTCTAAAATCCAGCCTTTAGCGAATTCCCCTGATTGCACATCAGCAAGAACTTCTTTCATTCGTTGTTTCGTTTCTTCATTTACGACACGCGGTCCAGAAACAAAATCGCCCCATTGTGCTGTATCTGAGATAGAATAACGCATATTTTCAAGTCCGCCCTCATAGATCAAATCAACAATCAACTTCATTTCATGTAAACATTCAAAATAAGCAACTTCTGGTTGATAGCCTGCTTCTGTTAATGTCTCAAATCCTGCTTTAATTAGGTTAGTAAGGCCACCACATAAAACAGCTTGCTCCCCAAATAGGTCTGTTTCCGTTTCTTCTTGGAAGCTTGTTGCAAGCACACCTGCTCTTGCAGCACCGATACCTTGTGCATATGCTAATGCAAGTTCTTTTGCATGACCGGTCACATCTTGTTCTACACCATATAAAGCTGGGACACCCGCACCCTCTTCATATGTTCTCCGCACCAAATGACCTGGTCCTTTTGGTGCTACAAGGAATACATCCACATCTTCAGGTGCAACAATTTGACTAAAATGAACATTAAATCCATGGGCAAAAGCAATCGCATTTCCAGCCTCTAAATTTGGTTTAATACTTTCGTTATACACAGCTGTTTGTAGCTCATCAGGAAGCAATATCATGACAACATCTGCTTGCTTAACCGCGTTCGCGACCGTCTCAACAGTAAAACCATCTTCCTCAGCCTTTACCTGCGACTTACCAGGTCTTAGTCCAACCACAACATCATAGCCACTATCACGAAGATTTAATGCATGTGCATGCCCCTGTGATCCATAACCTACTACTGCAATTTTCTTTCCTTGTAATACCTCTTTTTGAATGTCCTGTTCATAAAGTACTTTTGACATATTTAAGCATCCTCTCTATTTTAAATTAATTTAAATTGTTCAGATAACTAAATAGATAAATAATTAATTTCCGTCACATTTTGTTGTTGTCCCCTGAGGAAAGCAGTCATTCCTGTCTTTGTTAATTCCTTAATTCCATAAGGTCTTAATAAGGTAATTAGGGCCTCGACCTTATCTGGTTTACCGGTTACCTGTACTGTTAAACTATCCTTACTAACATCAATAATCGATGCACGGAAGGGGGATATTACACCTTGGATTTCAGCCCGCACTTGACCACTACCTACCACTTTGATTAGGGCTAGTTCTCTGGCCACCATAGCCTTATCGGTAATATCTGACACTTTGATCACATCTATTTGTTTATTAAGCTGCTTTGTTAGTTGCTCTAATTTTTGATGATCACTTACATCAACAACTAACGTCATTTTAGATATACCTTCTGTTTCCGAACTTCCTACAGATATGCTTTCAATATTAAATTGGCGCTTTGACAACATTCCTGTAACGCGATTAAGGACACCACTTCGATTCTGGACGGTAGCTGTTATAATGCGCTTCATTTTGTCACCCCAATCATTTCATGAATCCCTTTCCCAGGGGCAATCATTGGATAAACACACGCTTCCTTTACCACACGACAATCAACGACGACAGGTCCTTCATAGGTAAATATATCGTTTAGCATGTCGTTCACGTCCTCTTCACAATCAACCTTTATCCCACGAATACCATAACTTTCAGCGAGCTTTACAAAGTCTGGATTCGTTGCGAGTACCGATTCAGAATATCGCTTATCATAAAAGCTCTCCTGCCATTGTCTGACCATTCCTAATGCCTGATTATTTACAATGATAACTTTGACTGGTAAATTCCTTTCTTTTATAATGGAAAGCTCTTGTAATGTCATTTGAAATCCGCCATCGCCAACAATTGAAATAACTAACTCTTCGGGTGCACCTAATTGAGCTCCAATCGCTGCTGGAAAACCAAATCCCATCGTTCCAAGTCCACCTGATGTAACCCATCTATTTGGTTTATTAAACCTATAATATTGTGCCGCCCACATTTGATGCTGCCCAACGTCTGTTGTAACAACTGCATCACCGCCGGACTTTTCGTATATCTGTTCAATTAGCCATTGCGGTGACATTAAGTCTGCCGATCGCTCATACCAAAACGGATAACGCTGTTTACTGTTTTGTAATTGATCTAACCATTCCTTATGATCTGGCATTGAAATTGAACTGTTTGCTAAAGCTATTAACCCCTGTCTCGCATCTGCAACGACCGGAATCTCAGTGTGTACGTTCTTACCTATTTCAGCTGGATCAATATCTATATGTGCCACCTTTGCCTGTGGGGCGAAGTGTTCTAGCTTCCCAGTTAATCGGTCATCGAATCTTGCTCCAATATTTAGTAGCAGATCACACTCATATATCGCCATATTAGCAGCGTAACGTCCATGCATTCCCGCCATCCCAAGAAACAATGGATCGGATCCAGGGAAACTTCCCAAGCCGAGTAACGTATTTGTTACGGGTAATTGATAGCTCTCAACAAATTCCTTTAATTCAGTCGAAGCCTTTGCAAATAAAACACCTGCACCTGCTAGCACCAATGGCTTCTTTGCCTTTGACAATGCATCTGCCAGTTTTACAATTTGTAATGGATTCGGCTTTGTTGTTGGCTGATATCCAGGTAAATAAACATTACCTTCAAATTTATTCGATGACTCTGCTGTGGATATATTCTTAGGAATATCTACTACAACAGGTCCAGGTCTTCCAGTAGTTGCAATATGAAATGCTTCGTTAACGACCTTTGGCAATTCGGATAACTGCTTTACCTGGTAATTGTATTTGGAAATAGGTGTTGTAATCCCCATGACATCGGACTCCTGAAATGCATCTGTTCCAATCACACTATTGGCCACCTGACCTGTGAACACAACCAATGGCAATGAATCCATCATGGCATCAGCAATTCCAGTTACCAGATTTGTTGCTCCCGGCCCGGACGTCGCAAACACTACTCCAGGTTTTCCGGTCACACGAGCATATCCTTCTGCCGCATGAATGGAACCTTGCTCATGCCTAGAAAGTATGTGTTTAAAAGGTGCCTTACTACGATACAAAGCATCATAAATCGGTAATACAGCCCCTCCTGGATAACCAAATAATGTGTCTACTTCCAACCCTTCTAATGTTTCCATCAGTAGATCGGCGCCAGTTATTGTCTTCTTTTCACTATCCACTTCTTCACGCTTTACCTCCGTTTTCACTTACACCATACCTCCTTAGCATCTTATAAATTAAAAAGACTCTTCTCACACCCAAAATCTGCATATGTTCAGAATTTTTTGGGGTGAAAAGAGCCTTCCTTTTCACGGTACCACCCAGGTTTGCAGCATCCTTACGAATACTACCTTACGAGGCTGTAATCAGCCTACTTTGATAACAGGTGCACTAGGGGCACCCGGCTAAGCCTAATTAGAATTTGTCAAAACTCTGTTCAGCTAAGCACTCAGGGAAGATGTCGGAATAAGATGTATTTCTAGGCTTTCAGCAACCCTAGATCTCTGTGAATACGGATACTTATACCTTTATTCCCGTCATCGCGTTCAAAATATTGTTGTATCGCTTTAATAATGATATTGCGAATTATCATATAACTTTTTATCAAAAGAGTCAACATGTATTTTTCACTTTTTTGATACTTTTGACAAATCAGAAATAATTGGATGCGCTTACATCGTTTTCATGGTAATGGGAACGACAAATTAGTAAAAACTAAAAAATATTTTTTGCAATAAAAAAGCAATGAATTGTATAGGATTAGAATTCATTGCTTTTCGTTTTATGATAAATAACCTTCTACTATCTTTTCTTGTGAAAATAATCCATTATACCCAGCGCACTGACATGCATATCAACATCTATTATCTTGTAAACGTCATGGTCATCATCTACGTGTAACGTTTGCAAATGTTTCTTTACACGTTGTAGCATTCTTTCGGCAAGTTCTTGATGTCCTTTTCCTTGGTTGAAGATCTCCTCACCTTCATATTCAAAAATAGCAAGCCATTCTGAAGCTTGCCTTAACGCATAATCCACCTTTTCCGTCATACCAAAGTGACCATAATAAATCCGATCAACGCCCATGTTATGTATTCGCTCTATCGCGTTACGCATTGCAACGGGGTTAAATTGATTTGGCGATGTAGATGGTAAAAATAAATCAACGCCATCACGGATCAATTGTTCATACCTGATTCCAACTGTGTCACCGGTAAAAATTCCATTACTGACGGGGTCATAAATACTAAAATGGTGTTTGGCATGACCAGGAGTATCAAAAAACGTTAATGTACATTCCGGGCCAATTTTTAGTGTTTCTGCTTCCCCCTTCACCAACAATCTTTCCTCTGGTACAGGTACAATCGGTTTAAAAAACTTCTCAAAATTATCTCCATAAACTTCCCGAGCACCAGCAATTAATCGTTTTGGATCAGCAAGATGTCGCGCCCCTTTCGGATGAACAACTATACTTGCATTTGGACATTCTTTGATCATTAAACCAGCACCACCAGCATGATCCAAATGAATATGTGTCACAATTATATATTTGATCTGATCTAACGAAAGGCCAAGCATGTCCAATCCCTTTTTAATATGCTTAATCGATGGACTTGGCCCTGTTTCCACTAATGTCAGCATATCATCATCAATAACATATGTACCTGTACGGTTCGAAACACCTAGGTCAAAACCATCAATCAAGAAAATGCGTTCGTCAATTTGGATAGGCTTTTGATCGTTCATAAAATCGCTCCCTCAAAATCATCTGTTTTTTGACAATTATACAACAATTTATTCCGATGGTTAAACTATTCGCTATTATTACACCTTGGTCTAAAAATGTGTATAAAATTTTCCATGCTTAACATACTAAGGAAAATATCCCAATATACATAGGAGGATCAAAATGAAAAAGTTTTTTTATTGTGTATTTGCTTCTTTATTTATCATTACAACCGGATGTGCTTCAAACGGTGACGAGCAGTCAGAAAGAAATCAGGAACAAATAAATAAAAATAATACTGAGGACTATATCCAGACAAGTGCAAGTATTGTTTCTGAAATAAACAGCAGCATCGACAACGTTTTAGCCACTTTAGAAGAAATGAAAAACCAAACTGAACAATCACCAGATAGCACAACAGATATTCAAGCGATTGGAAAAAAGCTGGAAGAAAATTGGGATCAAATTGAAAAACAGGTAGAGGAAAAATACCCGGAATTCTATGAAGACATTGAAAGAAGCCTCTATCCACTCATTGCAGAAGCCAAAAAAGATAGGCCTAATGTAGTCATGGTCAAGCAATTAACAGACGAGACAACACAAAAGGTAAAGGCATTTAAAGAAGTTATTAGTTCTTAAAAGAATTTGATCAATTATTGTTGAAGTTGCAGGTGCTCCTTATCTCTTGCTTATGAATAATTTCTGCTGAAAAGTAAAAAATAACGCTGATCAAATTTTAGGAGGTTTTTTCGTGCTAAATCAAAACCAAAATCAACAACAAAACCTGCAAAGTTCACCACAAATGCCATCACAACAGGATTACGGTGGACATGATATGTTTGATGCACATGAGGCGTTATCGACTTTAACAGGCGGACTTGAACAATATTTGTTATATGAACAACACATTCAAGATCAAGAGTTAATGGCAATGGCACAACGACATCGTGCATTTTGTACACAGCTATATAATACAATTGTGGAAACATTTAAAACTGGTCAAGATCCAACAGTAAAAACACAGTCCTACGAAATGCAACAAAACAATAATGTTGTATATGGAATGCAGCCATCAGCACCAAAGACACCAAGTCAGTCTGTCAATGAGTTGAATGATGAATGCTTATCTGGTTTTATGCTGGGATCATTGAAATCAACTGCGTCCGCATTTACCATGACAGCATTGGAAATGACCAACCCTGTACTAAGACGTATTTTTGCTGATAGCGTTCCAAATATGATTGAAATGGCCTATGAAGTATTTTTATATCAAAATAAAAATCAATATTATCAAGTACCACAACTTCAACAACAAGATATGCAGACATTCCAAAATAGCTTTGCTCCTGTTCAAGGACAAATGCCGCATTAATGTTTTTCAAACTACCTGTCAATTACTATTGGCAGGTAGTCTTTTTCACCGCTATTATAACATTTTGGTAACTTTTGTATAGTACTTGCATTTATCCTCAAATTGGTTTAAAATACCGGGAATGAGGTCATAAATATTTAATAAAAAATTTGAGGTGAAAAAACAATGAAGAATATACCTTCATCCAAAATGGGGTTCTTTTTTGTTGCGGTAATTTTACTATGGATAAAATCTTATGTTATATATGAGTTTGAATTTAATTTAGATATACAAAATGGTTTACAACAATTTCTACTATTCATTAATCCATTGAGTTCCGCATTAATTTTCCTAGGTATCGCTCTATTTGCTAAAGGGAAAAGAGCGGGAATATGGACAATCATTATCGACTTTCTTATGAGCTTTCTACTTTATGCAAATGTTGTATATTATCGCTTTAATAACGATTATATAACACTACCAACACTGACACAAACAGACAATTTCGGAAGCTTAGGTGGTAGTATTGCTAGTTTAGCAGAGTGGTATGATGTATTTTACTTTTTAGATGTTATTATCCTAATTGCATTGTTCGCTTGGAACAGACATAGCTGGTCTATAAATCGCATGCCTGTTAGAAAGCCATTAATCGTTATGGCAGTTGGTGTAATCGTCTTTACAGTAAACTTAGGCTTAGCAGAGATTGACCGGCCACAATTGTTAAAAAGAACATTTGACCGAAACTATATTGTAAAATACTTGGGTTCATACAATTTTGCATTATATGATGCTGCACAAAGCATCCATTCATCAACTCAACGAGTATTTGCAGACAGTAGCGATATTACAGAAGTGGAGAATTATACAAAGAATAAGTATGCTGAACCAAATCAAGAACTTTTCGGTGTCGCTAAAGGAAAGAACATTATTAAAATTCATTTGGAATCATTTCAATCGTTTTTGATCGATTACAAATTACATGGTGAGGAAGTAACACCATTTCTAAATTCATTGGTTCATGACCAAAGTAAAAACTTTACGTACTTTGACAATTTCTTTCACCAAACAGAACAAGGAAAAACAGCTGATGCAGAGTTTATTTTAGATAATTCAATTTATGGATTACCACAGGGAGCTGCCTTCGTAACGAAAAGTAACAATACGTATCAAGCACTTCCAGCAATTCTAAAACAACAACAAGATTACACATCAGCAGTATTCCATGGTGACAATAAATCGTTCTGGAATCGTGATGAAATTTACAAACAATTTGGTATCGATAAGTTCTTTGATTCCAGTTATTATGACATGGCTGAAGACAAGGTAATTAATTATGGTTTGAAGGATAAGCCATTCTTTAAAGAATCCATGCCAATGCTTGAATCGTTGGAACAACCATTTTATTCACATTTGATAACACTAACGAACCATCATCCTTATTTAATTGATTCAGACGAAACTTCCATAGAACCTGCAGAAACTGGAGATCCTTCTGTTGATAGGTATTTCCAAACAGCTCGTTATTTGGATGAATCATTAGAACAGTTTTTTAATGATCTAAAAGAATCGGGGTTATACAAAGACTCTGTTATTATGATTTACGGAGACCATTATGGTATTTCTGAGAATCACAACAAAGCAATGAAACAAATTACGGGTGAAGAAATTACACCATTCAAGAGTGCTCAACTTCAACGCGTACCATTTATGATTAAAGTTCCTGGTGTTGAGGGGCAAGGTATCAATCATGAATATTCAGGAGAAATTGATGTCATGCCAACATTACTTCACCTGGTAGGAATTGATGCTCAAGATTACATCCAATTTGGTACGGACTTATTTTCAAAAGATCACAAAGACTTTGTAACGTTCCGTAATGGTGACTTTATTACACCAGAGTATAGTAAATTATCTGGAACTTATTACGCTAATGACACTGGTGAAAAGATGGAAGAAACAGAAGAAATGAAAGAACAAAATGAACAAGTACAACATGAATTAAAGCTTTCAGATAAGCTACTATTTGGTGATCTACTAAGATTCTATACACCAAATGATGAGTGGGAACCAGTTGATTCTTCTGAGTATATGTATGGTAAAAATGCAACACAACCTGAAGATGACACGGAAACGGATCAACATCAGACAGATGAATCCGAACTGAATGAAAGATAAATAACCAAAAAGAAGTAATCATTGGAGAGTTCTCCGATTGATTACTTCTTTTTTTACCTATTTTTATCCTATTGTCCTAGTCCAGCAATCGGTTATTTTCATCGGTCGACATTAGTCTAGCACCCTTTGATGCATCATCTTGACTAAGGATTCCATCTCCCCCACAAACACTACAATTATATTGCCATCCTTCATCATCTGCTAACATTCCTGTTCCTTCACAAGCCCTGCATGTATTTTTGCGATCCACCATGTTTGTTATTCCCTCCTTTTCTAGGTTAACTGCTGACGATCCTTAGCCCAATTAATAATTCCGCCTTTTAACATTATCTCAACTTGACGTTCAGACAATGTATGCTTGACTTTAATTTGTTGATCCTTTCCTTTTACATCAACTTTAAATTCATTGCCTTGAGCTATTTTGCTTTTCAGTCCTGAAAGTTCCAGAACATCTCCTTGGCTTAATTTGTCGTAGTCTTCCTCATTTACGAAGGTAAGAGGTAATACACCAAAGTTAACAAGGTTTTGCCAGTGGATACGTGCAAAATCCTTCACTAATGCAACACGTAATCCAAGATACCTTGGTGCCAGTGCTGCATGTTCACGACTCGAACCTTGCCCATAGTTAAATCCGCCAATGACTGCATGCCCACCTTTGTCAACTGTCTCTTTTCCACGCTTATAATATGTCTCATCAATAATCTCGAATGTAAATTTACTTATTTCCGGTAAATTACTTCGAAACGGTAAAACACGAGCCCCACCAGCAAGGATTTCATCAGTCGAAATATTGTCACCCATTTTTAACAGAATTGGCAGTTCTAAATTATCCGGGAGTTCATCCATTTTTGGTATGGAAGCAATGTTAGGACCTTTGTGCAATTCAACTTTTTTCGCATCTTCAAATGGTATTGGTTCATCTAATAAATTCACATCGACGGTTGGCTTACTCGGATCCTTTACTTTCGGATACTTAAAGTCCAGCGTTCTTGGGTCCGTGATTTCCCCTTTTAGCGCAGAAGCTGCAGCGGTTTCTGGGCTGCATAAAAATACACTATCCTCTTTTGTACCCGATCGTCCCGGAAAGTTCCTTGGCGTTGTCCGTAAACTGTTTCTCCCTGTTGCCGGAGCTTGCCCCATTCCAATACATCCGTTACAACCTGCTTGATGCAAGCGTGCGCCTGATTGAAGCAAACTTGCAATGTGACTTTCTTTAACCAAGTCGGTCAACATTTGTCGGGAAGTTGGATTTATATCAAATGACATTCCGTCAGCTATGTGCCTGTCATTGACTATCTCAGCTGCAACCGCAAAGTCACGGAAGCCAGGATTTGCTGATGAGCCTATATAGGATTGATAGATAGGAGTACCAGCAAGTTCAGCAACAGTTACTACATTTCCTGGACTTGAAGGTTTTGCAATTAGTGGTTCAACCTCAGCAAGATTAATTTCTTCATGAATATCATATGTTGCATCCTTATCGGCAACAAGTTCGATCCAGTCATCTTCCCTGTCCTGTTCTTTTAAAAATCGTTTTATTTCTTTGTCAGACGGAAAAACAGTTCCAGTCGCACCTAATTCTGCACCCATATTTGCAATAACATGTCGGTCCATTGCACTTAGTTTCTCAACGCCTGGACCATAATATTCAATTACCCGGCCAACCCCGCCTTTTACATCATGACGGCGAAGCATTTCCAAGATAACATCTTTTGCACTTACCCAATCAGGTAATTCGCCTGTCAACTTTACTCCCCAAACTTCAGGCATTTTCACGTAAAACGGTTCACCAGCAATCGCTAATGCAACATCAATTCCACCTGCTCCCATTGCTAGCATTCCCATACAGCCATTCGCACAAGTATGACTATCTGAACCCAGTAATGTCTTACCTGGTTTAGCTAGTCGCTGCATGTGGACCGGATGACTTACACCATTACCCGGCCGACTATAATGGATGCCAAAGCGCCTTGTTGCACTTTGTAGAAACAAATGATCATCCGGGTTTTTACTATCGACTTGAATAAGATTGTGATCAACATATTGTGCGGATGCTTCTGTCCTTGCACGATCTAATTCCATCGCTTCCAATTCAAGCATAACCAATGTCCCTGTTGCATCTTGCGTTAATGTCTGATCAATTTTAAGACCAATTTCCGCACCAGGTGTCATCTCCCCTGCAACAAGGTGATCCTTAATTAGCTTTTGCGTTATGTTGAGTGGCATGTAACTACCTCCTAAGTAAAATAACAATGAATTATGTTCTTAACTACTAGTATATGAAGTTTTTTAAAAAATTATTTGAAGGAAATATAATAAAAGTTGAATCCGAAATAATTTTGAACCGTATCATCTATTATCACGAAAAAAGGGGATGGAAAAAATGAATAATCATGAGATTGATTTCAAACTACATGGTGACGATATGCAATTTGTTGAGGTCGAACTTGATCCACAGGAAACAGTCATAGCAGAGGCAGGAAGCTTAATGATGATGGATAGCCAAATCAAGATGGAAACAATTTTTGGCGATGGATCTAAAAATCAGGGAAGTGGGTTAATGGGAAAACTAATTGGTGCCGGAAAACGGGTCATTAGTGGAGAAAGTTTATTCATGACCACTTTTACGAATGAAGGTGTTGGTAAAAAGCATGTTTCTTTCGCTTCCCCTTATCCCGGAAAAATTATTCCTATGGATTTAAGTGAACTAAATGGAAAATTAATTTGTCAAAAGGACGCTTTTTTAGCGGCGGCAAAAGGGGTATCCGTTGGAGTCGAATTTCAACGAAAAGTAGGTACAGGGTTCTTTGGTGGAGAAGGTTTTATCATGCAAAAACTCGAAGGAGATGGAATGGCCTTTGTACATGCTGGAGGTACCATTCATAAGAAAGTACTTGAACCTGGCGATGTATTAAAGGTTGACACAGGCTGTCTTGTTGCTATGACTGGTAATGTAGA
The DNA here is from genome assembly GCF_900258515.1 of Lentibacillus sp. Marseille-P4043. Lineage (NCBI taxonomy): Bacteria > Bacillati > Bacillota > Bacilli > Caryophanales > Bacillaceae > Lentibacillus > Lentibacillus sp. Marseille-P4043. The sequence goes on from NZ_LT984884.1 coordinate 481,315, forward strand.
CTATGATATCGAATTTATTGGCGGTATTAAAACAGCATTATTTGGGGGAGAAGGACTTTTCTTCGCTACATTGCGTGGGCCGGGAGAAGTATGGATCCAATCCCTTCCATTCAGCCGACTTGCAAGCCGTGTATTTGCAGCAATGCCGGAAAGAGGTGGCTCTAAAGGGGAAGGGAGTATTGCTGGAGGATTATACGGCCTATTTGGGGGAGACCGAAAATAAAATAGGAAAAGCAAAAGCTGACGTTTAGCGATATAAAGCCTACATTCTTATACTTTTTGGAGGACGATGTTATGCCCATCGTTCCCCCTTCTTTTATAATTTTTGTCCATAATATTTATCTAGTGAGAAACCTCGACCAAGAATTTCAGAAGCATTAATAAACACTACAAATGAAGTCGGTGCTTCCTGTTGTAAAATGCGTTTTAAATATACTGCCTCTGTCTGTTCCGCTACACATAATATCATTGATTTGCTTTTATTCGAATATCCTCCTACTGATCGGACTTTAGTTAATCCACGGTCAATTCCGTCACGAATAATCGACTGAATCTTTTCTTCTTCCTCTGTAATAATTAAAATTAGCTTTGTCGATGAGGTTTGTAATTGCACCATATCAATTACTTTACTCGTTATATAAATACACATTAAGGCGAATAACGTAAGTTCCAAATTAAATACAATAATAGAGGAGATAACAACTATCCCATCCACAATTAATTGGGAGTAACCACTCGATAAGCCGGTAAATTTCTTGACAATCTGAGCAATCGCTGCTGTTCCTCCAGTTGAACCATTCCCTTTGTAGACAATCCCAAGGCCAATTCCAAGTATAATTCCGCCATATATCGTACCTAGCAATGGGTTTGTAATCGTGTAAGGAAAATCCGCACTAAGAAATATAATGAATGGCACCCAAAAAGTACCTACTAATGTTTTACCACTAAAATCCTTTCCTAATGTTAGCCATCCAATTACAAAAATAGGGATATTTATCAGGAATTGCGTATATGCTGGACTTAAATCATACATTTCATAAAGAATGGTACTTACACCTGAGATACCTCCTGCGGCAAGCTTCGACGGTAATAGAAATATGTTATAGGATAGCGCAACAAGTGTGGCACCAATAATTACTTTCGCATAGTCGTATATCATTTGTTTTTTGTTTTGCTGTTTTTTCATTTTATTTTAAATCCTCTCTCCAACAAAAAAATAGCTCTCCGTCGGCATTGCCCCGAAAAGCGCTCACATGGATAATTGTAAATTTGTTTCATGAACCTGTCAATTTCTTGTAAACTTAAATCGTTTGTATGAATCGGTAAAATGTACACAAGCTACAAATGTAAATTCTATATTTCATAAGGTGGTGTAAGTTGTGGGAAGAGATGAGCATAAATCAAGAAAAAATAATTACCTGGCACAAACACCAAAGAAACAATTGTCCGATGGAATTGATGTAGAATTTGCTGAGGAATTTGCAGATGAAGATGATAAACAGGCCCAAGCCAGAAGCAGGGCAGCGAATAATCGTGTAAAAAGAAGCTAGTTATTCTGTGGTCAAGTATGGTTTACATCCATACTTGACCACTTTTTTAGGGACGATGTTTTCTTCCTAGCGCTGATGTTCCTGGTCTCCGGACGATGTTTCCTCTCTAGCGCCGATGTTTCCTGCTTTCCGGACGATGTTTTCTTTCTAGCGCCGATGTTCCTGCTTTCCGGACGATGTTTTCTTTCTAGCGCCGATGTTTCCTGCTTTCCGGATGATGTTTTCTTCCTAGCGCCGATGTTCCCTGCTTTCCGGACGATGTTTTCTTCCTAGCTCCGATGTTTCCTGCTTTCCGGACGATGTTTTCTTCCTAGCGCCGATGTTCCCTGCTTTCCGGACGATGTTTTTTTTCTAGCGCCGATGTTTCCTGTTTTCCGGACGATGTTTTCTTTCTAGCGCCGATGTTCCCTGCTTTCCGGATGATGTTTCCTCTCTAACGCCGATGTTCCTGCTTTCCGGACGATGTTTTCTTGCTGGAGCCGATGTTCCTGCTTTCCGGACGATGTTTTCTCTCTGGCGTCGATGTTTCCTGGTCTCCCCACCCCTATGTTTCATAACACACATTACAATTATTTCCTTGTATTCTTTTTTTAATATGGAACAAACTTAATATGGAGGTGTTTGTATGGGACAAGCCTATCGATGTCCGAATTGCAAAACGAATCGTTCACGTTTTAATATTATTGAACAAGTAGCCAAACCAGTTAAATTGGACGCTCAAACTGGTGAGGTAATAAATGATTACACGGAGGACAATTTAGAAGTATTCCATGTTGCTTATAATGGACCTAACTACAGAATTCAATGTGGTACATGCGGGTTGGTTGAAGATGAAAGAACCTTCATCAAATACGCCCAATACAATCAATAATTTTCAAATCCTTTAACTGCAATCCATTCTACTTTTTTGATACACTTGTATAGGAAGATTAAAACATTGAAACACTATCTATTGATTTATTACTATGATGAATTTTTACTGGTAAGGTCAATAAAGGGCAATTCCTTCCAATCTTTTGGTCGGATTTGTCCTTTTATATTCACAAACTTTGTAAAGCAGTTACTTTACACACGGTAAGCGGTTTCATATAATAGTAGTTATCAGGAGGGATTGGATGGCAAATATTAAAGAGGGAACATTACTATGGGAACCCAATGAAGAACGAAAAGAAGCATCAAATATCTATGCTTATATGCAATGGCTAAAACAACATAAAAACCTGGACTTTGCGGATTATCATTCTCTATGGAAGTGGTCCGTGGAAGAACTCGAATTATTTTGGGAATCTATCTGGGAATACTTTGATATCCAATCCGAGAAACCATTCGAAGCAGTCCTAACATCACATAACATGCCAGGTACTAAATGGTTTCCAGGAGCAACAATCAATTATACGGAACACGTTTTTAGAAATTTTATTGATAATAAACCAGCAATTATTCATTCCTCAGAGATAAGAGCAACCTCTGAAATTACCTGGAACGAACTTTATCAGGAAACAGCAGCACTACAACAAACCTTAATAAAAATTGGTGTACAAAAAGGTGATCGTGTTGTGGCATATGTGTCCAATGTCTATGAATCTGTTGTCGCGTTTCTTGCAACTGCAAGCCTTGGTGCCATTTGGTCCAGCGCATCACCTGAATTTGGTACACAAAGCGTAATTGATCGTTTTAAACAAATCGAACCGAAAGTAATGATCACCGTTGATGGTTACCGGTTTGGCGGCAAAGACTTTGACCGTTTGGCAGTTGTAGAAAACATTCAAGCAGAACTGCCAACACTAGAGGCAACAATTGTTATACCCTATTTAAATAAAAATCCGAATTGTAGCCAACTTAAAAATGTTACATTATGGGATAAGGCAACGACTAATTCCGAACCATTAAATCTTACTTATGAACATGTACCATTCAATGATCCACTCTGGGTTCTATTTTCTTCAGGAACGACAGGGAAACCAAAGCCAATCGTGCAAAGTCAAGGTGGTATTTTGCTTGAACATTTAAAAGCACTAACGCTCCATGTTGACTTGAGTGAGAATGACCGCTTTTTCTGGTTTACCACAACCGGATGGATGATGTGGAATTTCCTTGTTGGTGGGCTTCTAACAGGAAGTACTATTATTTTGTACGACGGAAACCCCGGATATCCAGATAAAAACATGCTTTGGAAGTTTGCCGAACAAACAAAAATGACTGTTTTTGGTACAAGTGCAAGCTTTATTACAGGATGTATGAAAGATGAAGTCACACCTGGAGAAGATTTTGATCTAAGTCATTTAAAAAACATTAGTTCAACCGGATCTCCACTACCGCCAGAAGGATTTCAGTGGTGCTATGACAACATTAAGGAAGATCTTTTGATTGCATCGTCTAGCGGCGGAACCGATGTATGTACAGCGTTTATTCTAGGAGCACCAATCTTACCGGTTTACGCCGGCGAATTACAGTGTCGTGGACTTGGAGCGAAAATCGAAAGCTTCAACGATCAGGCCAAGGCCCGAATAGAAGAAGTAGGTGAACTCGTGCTAACTGAGCCATTCCCTTCAATGCCAATCTATTTTTGGAATGACCGTGATGGCAGCCGCCTACATGATAGTTACTTTGATGAATTTCCAGGAATATGGCGACATGGGGATTATCTGAAGGTAACAGATCGTCATACATGTGTGATTTACGGCCGATCGGATGCAACAATCAATCGTGGTGGTGTCAGAATTGGCACTAGTGAAATTTACCGTGCTGTCGATCAAGTAAAACAAGTAGCAGATAGTTTAATAGTTGATATTCCTGATCATAATGGGAATTCCTTTGTACCATTGTTTGTTTTGTTGAAAGATAAGATAGAATTAACAGAGGAAATCAAACAATCTATAAAGAAACAAATCAAGGAACAATGCTCACCACGACATGTTCCAACAGCTGTTTACCAGGTCCCTGATATTCCAAAAACATTGAATGGGAAAAAGCTTGAAATACCAATTAAGAAAATCCTGATGGGAAAACCAGTTGACGATGTAGTAAATAAGGGTTCATTAGCCAATCCAAAGTCATTAGACTATTTTATGCGGTTTGCTAACGAGCAATTGGAAACGAATAATTAAAATATAGGTATGCTTACTGTAGAGGCTCTCCCGCAATTAGTGCGTTATTGCGGGAGGGCCTTTTTTTATTAATGACCATTAAACGTAGTCAACATCTTATTATGACGTAATAATTCGATAAACACTTCTAAGGCCTTTGTCTGAAAGAGGGATTTTGTGACGATTGAAAATTGCCTCGAAAACGGTAATTCCTCCATTTGTATTTGTTTCAAATCCCCATTTCGTAGTTCTTTTTGGATTGCCCATTGCGATAATAAACTAACCCCTAGTCCAGCTTCTACTGCCTCTTTAATTGGCTGGGTACTGCCAAAATTCATTCGCTTAGCTGGAAAAAAATCAAAATGGCGAAACATTTTTTCAGTTGCTTCCCTTGTCCCTGAACCGTTTTCGCGAACAATCCATGTTTCATATTCCAAATCCTTTATTTTCACACGTTCTTCTTTCTGTGTAAGCTTATTGTTAGCAGAAGCAACAACTACCATATAATCCTCAGCAAATTCCTCCACACTCAATTCTTGACCCTTAAAATGTCCTTCAACAATACCCACGTCTAACTGATGACTCGATACTAAATCAGCAATTTCTGATGTGTTTCCAATTGTAACTTCAGGCTGAATTTCCGGATAAGTTTCCAGTAATTTAGCAATAATACGCGGTAGTATGTATTCTCCAAATGTATAGCTTGCACCAATCAAAAGTGGACCATTGGCTTTATTCACCAAATCATCAACAAGATGCTGCATATTTGTGTAAAGGCCAAGAATTTCCTTTGCATGATGATAAACAATCCCACCTGCCTTGTTTAAACGGACGTATTTATTCGTTCTTTCTAAGAGTCTTGTGCCAAGATTATCCTCGAATGTACGTATATACTGACTGACAGCAGGTTGTGTCATGTGAAGTTCTTCAGCAGCTCTGGAAAAGTTTTTCTTTTCTGCTACTGTTACAAATACTTGTAAATGTTGATCCATTTCAATACCGCCTTTTCAACTATCATATAACTTTACTTATCGTCACTATTATAATGATTTATTTTCCTTATGAAAATAAATACATTACTCTAATTGTAGGAGGTGTCGCAATGACGTTAGAAAATACAACAAAATCCTTAAGTTCTTCCACAACCGGAAGATGGCTTGGTGGAGTTGCATTTACTTTTTTTATTGCATTACTAGGATATCTATTAGCAATGGTACCTGGGTTTGATCGTGTTGGGCAATTGGCATGTGCTATTATTATTGCTGTTATTTATCGCCAGTTCTTTGGCTACCCCGAGGCAATTCGATCAGGTATAGCCTTTTCGTCAAAACGGTTACTACGAGCGGCAATTATTTTATATGGTCTGAAATTAAACATTGATACCGTTCTCCATGATGGTTTAGGATTACTTGTTCGAGACGCTGGTGTGATTATTTTCGCCATCTGTTTGACCATTTGGTTAGCAAAAATTCTAAAGGCAAACAAAATGATTTCACTATTGCTTGGTGTTGGAACAGGAGTTTGTGGAGCAGCAGCAATAGCAGCCGTTGCACCGATCGTTAAATCAAAAGATGAAGATACGGCAATAGGGGTTGGCATTATTGCATTAATGGGAACAATATTCGCCATTGGTTATACCATCTTAAGACCCTTTTTACCATTATCCGCAATCGATTATGGCGTATGGTCTGGTTCAAGTTTACATGAAGTTGCCCATGTTGCTCTTGCAGCAGCTCCTGCCGGTGAAGATGGGTTAGCAATTGCCCTACTTGCAAAACTAGGCCGTGTATTCCTACTTGTACCGTTATGTTTTATTTTTATTTATATTATGAAGCGAAAAAACAAAGGCACGGAACAAACGGATGCTAAAATTGAATTTCCATGGTTTTTAGTTGGTTTTATTATTTTAAGTATTTTAGGAAGCTATGTGTTTGGTCATTCAATTCCAGTATCCGATGATGTTATGAATGTCGTTTTCAGCATGACTACTTGGCTATTAACCGCTGCCATGGTCGGGCTTGGCCTAAATGTAAGCCTTAAAGATCTACGCACAAAGGCACTGAGGCCACTATTAGCAATGGGAATTACATCTGTATGTTTATCTGTTATTGTTTACTTTATAGTATAGTTTGTTAAAAAGCGTTCTCAAAATTTATGAGAACGCTTTTTGAGTATGCCCTAGCCGATTTCCTCGACCATCCTTTTTTGTGTTGCCAGGCTCACCACGACATAAGATATGAATGATAGTACAATTGGTAGGACAACCGAGTGCAGCCCGAATGGTTTTGGATAAAAAGTATCCGATAGAATATATAATACGATTCCAGTTACCATGGAAGAAATTGCACCATATTTATTTCCCTTATTCCAATATAGCCCCATAACAATCGGCCAAATAAATGCTGCTTCCAGACCTCCAAAAGCAAATAAATTTAACCATATAATTAAATCAGGAGGGTTTAAAGCCATACAAAAAACAATAATGCCCAAAATTGCGGTGATACCCATACTTAAACGTTTGATCCTTCGATGTGATGCTTTTGGTTGAATATAGTTTAAGTATAAATCTTTTACAATTGCTGAACTGACTAATAGTAACAGTGAGTCCACTGTTGACATAATTGCCGCCATTGGTGCTGCCAAAACAACACCCGCAAGCCAATTTGGCAAGACTTCCAACGCAATGAGTGGCATCACTTTATCACCGACTACAATATCGGGTAAAATCGGCCTAGCAAACACCCCAATTAAATGCATGTTCAGCATGATAAACCCAACAACAACTGTCCCAATAATAATTGCGCGATGCATGGACCGTGCATTTTTATAGGACATTGCTCGAACAGCAATTTGCGGAAGTGCCACTACCCCGACCCCAACGAGTATCCAAAACGATGATACATATGCGGGTGTTAAACTTCCATCAGCACCAAACGGGGTAATTAAATTCGGGTTTTCAGTACTTAAATCTGTTATGATCGATGATACCCCGCCTCCAGCAATAACCGTGGCAATTAACAAGATGAGTGTCCCAACTAACATAATAACCCCTTGAATCGCGTCAGTTAACGCTACAGCCTTAAATCCACCAATTGTTACATAAATTAGTACAGACAAAGCAAAAATGAATAATGCACTCGTATAGGGGATACCTAGCAATGATTCAATTAACCGTGCACCACCAATCCATTGAGCTGCCATTGCGGAGAATAGAAATATAATGATGCTAATCGCGGATAGCAAGACAACCCATTTCGATTGATAACGCTCTTTTAAAAAGTCAACCATCGTTACTGCACGGTATTTCCTGGTCATAATGGCAAATTTTTTACCAAGTACCATTAAAACAAAATAACCTGTTACTACTTGTGACATCGCCAGTAGTACCCATCCAAGGCCCTCTGTATAGGCTGTACCTGGTCCACCTATAAAACTACTAGCACTACCATATGTAGCTGTCATCGTCATCGCTAATACAAAACCACCAAGATTCCGATTACCGAGAAAATACTCTTGTAAAAACGTATTTGATGTTTTTAAAGACCTCCCAGCCCATACACCAACGACAAAAATGATTACCAACAGACCAATTAACGGAACTAATGCTTGCAAGTTCATTTATTTTCCCCTTCTTCATCAAATGGAATAGCAACAAACCATTTTTTTACCACGATTGTTACAAGTACTGCCATCACAACGAATCCGAGTACACAGCTATAGAAAAACCAGGCCGGCAATCCGAAAACATACGAATACTCAGCTGGATCCTTTCCTCCTAGTCCGTAGGCAAATCCGAACCACCAAATAAAATTAAAAATAGCAAGTCCAACACCAATTAATGCTTCTCTGTTGGCAATTTTATAGCGATAATCATCGTTATGCTCTTTCATTTTTTACCCCTCTTTTCACGAAAACCCCACATTATGCCTAAATTTATATTCATTATTAATATAACCGAAATGCCATACCGTTGTAAATGTTTGAAAATTGCATATCTTAATATTACAATTCCCTTTCCTACAAAAAGGAAGTATCAGATGATTGCAAAGTGCAATTCTGAAACTTCCCTATTTAATTTAAAGGCTCTTTTCATAATGTTTGTTGCTTTTTAATTTCGTAGTTGATATAAAATGCGACGTAACTAAGAAATTTCTCTCCCACCGTTCCGGAAATACACTACGCTTTCCGCGGGCGGCTGCTGAGCCTCCTCGAGCTGGGTGCTCGTCGCGTTGCAAGTAATTTCGGTGAAGTATCGCTCCTCGCAACTCGAAGCTTACTCAGTGGAAGTTTCGCTCGTCGCTCTGCGGGGTCTCACCTAGGCCTTTCCTCCCGCTGGAGTCTCCGCGTATTTCCTCCACTGGTTTTGCATTTACTACCATTAACTGTAGTAGTATGTGTTCTACCAAGCCTCATTCTACCGCTTCACTAGTCCGGGTGAGTGGAGGGTGGTGACTCCTCGAAAAAGAAAAGCACTTTTTCAAGGAAGTGGTTAGAAAAGGAAGGTCGACTAAAACCGTCCTTTGCGGACAACGTCGACATACCCCTCGCCGGGGCAAGGAGGCTGAGGCCGTGCCCGCGGAAAGCATCCACCCGGAACGATCCCGGACGGCGGGAAATGAACGTACTTATAGAAAAGAGCCCAGCAGTTACGTCGCATTATATATCTTTTGTGTAAAAAGCAACAACTTTTTATAAAACAGCCATTTTAAAAGATTCCACTATCCTTCAATTAATTGAGCAGCGTCTAAATAGCCATTACCTTGAACATTAGGGGGTTGTCCTATATCTTTACATGCATTAATGAACTGTTCCTTAACCTGGTCTGGGGTTAGATTTGAATTAGTTTGAAGAAGTTGTGCAACTACACCAGCACATATTGGTGTTGCCATTGAGGTTCCTGATAAAGAGAAATAGTTTGAATCGACACGTGCTCCTGCATTTGTTTTATCGAGATAGGATCTTGGGGAGCGTAAAGATATAATGTTTGCACCTGGTGTTAACAGATCTGGTTTCATTAATCCACCAACTGTTGGGCCACGGCTTGAGAAATTTGCTACTATATCATCTGAGCGATCGGCTGTGTTGTTATCGTTAGCCGCACCTACCGTAATAACTTTAGGGCTTATCCCAGGACTTGCAATCGTTTCCGAAGAAGGTCCCGAATTACCTGCCGCAGCACAAACAACAATTCCATTATTCCATGCTTCTTCGACAGCTCTTACAACGGGATCGTCTTCAGCTGGTTCCTGCGCATCAGAACCGAGGGACAGTGAGAGAACATTAATATTATATTGCGATTGATTTTGAACACACCAATCAATTCCAGCAATCACCGTTGAAAGTGAACCAGACCCCATTTTATTTAATACCTTAACCCCAACTAAGTTAGCATCAGACGCTGGTCCTTGGTACAATCCATTTGATGCTGCTCCATCACTCGCTGCATCCCCTGCACAATGGGTACCATGTCCATTATCATCGTATGGTTCGGATTTGTTTTGAACAAAATCTTTAAATCCTATAATGCGTCCTTCTAAATCATTGTGCGGATATATACCTGTATCAACGACCGCAATGGTTACATCCTTCCCTGTATAACCAGACTTTTTTAACTGATCAGAATTAATCGTTGGTGAAGCTACATCAAGCAAAGTTGTGATTTTCCTGTCATAATAAACCTTTTTGATGTGATTACAGTTTTCAAGTAAATGTTCTATTTTTTTAATCGATAATTTAGTAGAACAACAGGAAATAGAAGGGTGCTGATGATGGATTTTACATTTTGCCTTCTTTACATCATTTAGTCCATGTTCAAAGGAATCAGGCTGAAATTCAATAACTACAGGTAAGCTTTTTGTCTTTTTCTTTACATAATCCAAAGGGCGATGCAAGAAACATGGCAGCGAACGAAAGGGATAATAAAAACGAATCAATTCGCTTCTTATATTTTTATCGAGTTTATCTCCCCTGCGACGAACTAGTTGAATCATAGAAAAGCCAAACATAAACTTAACCTTCCTCTCTTAGAATTTACGTGACACGATATGGTACGTAAACTTCTAAAAGAGGAGTAATGAATTGGTGCAAAAAGATAGAAAAAAGGCTGAAAACTAGATTAATAGTACAGGTGGCTTCAATTCAACGTCGTTTCTTCCCTTAGTTCACTCCTACAAGACTCTGCCTCCGAGCACAACAACCTTACAAGTCCTCCTTTCTAGTAAACTGATAACTCATCAATATATTGCGAAAAAGAATAACCGAACCAAATTACACAAATATTTACTCTCTAAAAAATTTACAAATGAACTATCGCAACAACGTCTTAGGGACTGCTTACTGTAGAAATGCTTCCTAATTGCTTGAAGACATATATAAAATAAGATAGAATAAATAATTGTTAGGTTAATTTCTACGGGGCATTAGCTCAGCTGGGAGAGCGCTTCGCTGGCAGCGAAGAGGTCATCGGTTCGAGCCCGATATGCTCCATCATCCAAAACCCCTTGTCCATCAAGGGGTTTTGCGTTTATTCATCTTCCCCTTTTGATCCCCCAAAAATAACCAAGTTCACATAAATTCACATTTGATCCGGTAAATTTGATTGCCTTTTAAATTTTTTATCTCCTTTTCTGCCGATTCTCTTTTGTTGGTAGGCAATATTGATGTTCGAAAACAAATGACCCTATCTGATGTTGTACCGTACCGTGCGCTTATAACCTCCGTGGCTCCACTATCGCAAATACGGCCAGGACAGTCACAGTCAATTTCAATTCAGTCGATATTTTTAATGTAGTGTTTGATAGAATGAAGGTATTCTAGTATAGACATATAGTTAAGGGAGTCAACTGTTCTAGCCGTCAAGCTATGGAAACAGTTGACTTCTCCTTTCTTAGAAAAAAATGACAAGAGCCGCAACCTCTGTGATCATTATACGTGGTCACAGACGTTGGCGGCTCTTTTATATGGATTTATATGACAGATTAGTCGGCTAAAATGATCATTATAGAGACAATAGCTTAGGTTGCAAATAATTTGAGAACGAAGAAAAAAGGATCATAATTGCTCATTATTGATTTTCTAAGTATCTTTTACTTGGCTTATCACTATTTAATGTTAGGCGCTGTGCCGAAAGATCGGTATATAGCCGGGTTTGACACGGAAACCTCTGCGGGCATGGTTCACGAGCCAAGAAGCCAGTATCAAGAGACATTGGCTCACGCATTCAATGCTATCATGCCCGCCACACCTTATAACCCCGAATCTAATACCAAGTGTAATATTGTTATATAAAAGGCCACTTGCTACACCCACTCCAATACAAATTGCAAAGCCACTCCCATTTACTTTTTGAGGTTACAAAAAGGTGTTGAAAGGAAATTAAGGGGGAGGTGTTCTTCTTATTCGATCAAAAATATGTATCTTTTTATTTGAAAATGTATAAACTAAAGTATACATTTTACCAGAGAGGGGTTACAATGGAAACAAATAATCACAGTGGGGTGTATAAAATGACTGTTACTGCACAAAAATGGGGCAACAGCATTGGTATTCGTATACCTTTTAGACTAGCGGATAAATATGGAATTGTAAAAGGTACAGAGTTGGATATTCGTGATACGAAAAATGGCATTGAGTTAACACCAAAGGAAAAGCCAACATTAGATGATTTATTGGCACAATGTGATGGTGAAAACCCCTATGAAGAATTTTTCAGCGAACCGATAGGAAAGGAAGAATTGTAAGATGCAAGTTCCAGATCGAGGGGATTTTATTTATTTAGATTTTGACCTTCAAACAGGCACAGAGCAATCAGATCGCAGGCCAGCTATTGTGTTGTCTCCCGAAAAATTCAATCGGGTTACTGGTTATGCGACTGTTTGCCCTATTAGTGGAACCAAAAGAGAATGGGGTTTTAATATCGACATTCCAGACGGTTTTGCGGTCGGCGGAGTTGTCATTAGTGATCAAGTTAAAAATTTGGATTGGAAAACAAGAAAAGCACAAATAAAGGGGAAGGCACCTAACGATCTTATTAATAAAGTTGTTCAGGTGATACATACTTATGTGTATGAAGAACATCAGCCTGATGAATGAGGGGGCATCATTGACAGATTACCATGCCAAAAGCGTTTGACAATAGAAACAAAATTATTCTAACTTATTAATCCCATAGACTTCCGGAGTTAGGCCGAAGAACATAAAGAAAAGGTATAATTTAAGGATATAGAATCCCATACCATTGCTCCTGCACCATCTTGGGGCAGCGAAGAGGTCATCGGTTCGAGCCAGATATGCTCCATCATCCGATCCCCTCCTTGCTCTTCAAGGGGGGCTACGTTTTTCCATCTTTCTCTGATTTTCTACAAATAAAGGATTGCGTTCACATTTGACCCAGGGATTTTAAATACGGTTACATGATCAAGAAACGCTATGGCATGTAACCGTATTTTACAGTCGTTACAAGAAAAGCAAATTGTTCGTAACATTACGTTAATAGAGTACCAAATGGTGTTAAGATGAAACAATGATCCCTTATCAATTGGCGATTTTGACATTTTCATAGCCCCTGACTTCACAGACTCCATCCCATTGCTCTATCAGAATACCGCTTTACTCCCCCCTTCAATTTCTTTCTGGGTTACAGCTTGATTGTTCTGCTTCCAGATGAACTTTTGCAATAAAATTCCGACAGTTCCGATCATGATTAGTCCGATACCGATGATCCTAAAGGCTGCCAGTACGCCAAACTGGTTGATCAGAAGTCCGCCAAGCAGTGGACCAGCTATAAATAGAATACTTAACGTGGAATCCAATATCCCGGAAACCCTCCCAATGGCTTCTTTTGGTGGTTCCTTTTGAATAAGGTAGTTTATCGCAGCAAAAGTCATCCCATTGCCAAGTCCACCAATAAAAGCAAGACCCATTGCTACAATGATAAAACGATAATCAGCCATGAATCCAAACCCGCCGATCATCATACCGATGAGCAAGCACCCAGTACCGAAGAACCAACCGTATTTTCGAATAGATTTCAGCCTGTTCAGAAGCAGGACAACTAGTAGGGAGCCGATTCCAATCGCTGATATTGCCCAGCCTGTCAGTTCCGCTTTTTCGGGAAACACTTCGCTGAACAATGTAACAATCTGGGCATCGATCATCTGAATCGTTAAGGTACTCACAATTCCGAACATGATACTTGCCAAAAGGATCCTGCTTTTTAATACGATGTCCCAACCTTCTTTCCACGAAGCGAAAAAACCTGATTGTTCCGGTACGTCATTTTTCTCCTTACTTTCCGGATCTTGATTTTTTATATGAATCCGTGTAAGGATAATTCCTGAAATAGTGAACGATATAGCATTTATAACAATTGAAAGATCAGGAGAAAAGACAGCTGCTACAGATCCCCCAATAAGTGGACCAACCACCTTTACCAGTTGAAACAGACTACCATTAATCGTTACTGCTTTCATAATGTCATCTTCATCGACAATGCTTCTCATCAATCCTTGCTGTGCCGGCAGACTTATCACCCCTACCGTATTGCGAAATAAAAGGACAAGCAGGGCGAGCATTGGAACAGGGATAAAAACAAGCAACAAGGTCAAACCCGCTCGAATCCAATCGGAATGGACAAGGATTTTCAATTTATCTCTCCGATCTGCAAACACTCCGGCAAATTGCCCTAACAAAATGCTCGGGATGGCATACATGACGGGAATAAGAGCAATCACCATCGGATCTGCCTTCCATGTATACCGGAACAAAATTAGCACAGCAACAAAATCAAACCAATTTCCCAGATTAGAAAGTCCATTGGCTGAAAAAAACTTTATAAAATTTCTATCTCTCCAAATTGATACACGTTTTTCCATTTGTAATACCTCCTCTGATATTTCCGCTATAAACAGCATAACGGGTAAATATCAGAGGAATATCAGAGGATAGTACTTTTTTCGAGTTCATGAAGTATTTATTCTATTTCAAGTAAAAATCAAGCCGGCTACTAATTTGACGCTTCAATTCGACAAATTGGTATTCTTCGTCATACCTTTCCCATACTTTTTGGTAATGAGCGTATAAGTTATTTTCTATTTGAAGTTCGTTTAGAAAGAAGAGAATAATATTTATACTACTCAATACGCCCGGGATGTACTTGGCCTCCCGGAACAGGTCAAATCCTTGGTCAAAATAATGCTCTGCTTCGGTTTGTTTTTTTTCTAAGGTGATGCATTTTATTCCTTTAATAATATAAAAAATCGCTTTTTCTCTTAAGAAAGGGTATTTTACGAGCATTTTTTCCATTTCGGCCATCTTTTTGTCAATCCTGTCAGTATCACTTCTAAGAACAGCGAGATAGAGCTCTGTAAGGGAAATCAGGGGTATAAAGCCTTCTAGATTCTTTTCGTGAATCTCCTTTTCTGATTGTAGGAGAAGGATTTCCGCTTCGTCAACCTGCTTCGTATATATTAAAAACGACAAACGGTTCAGTAATCTTATTTCGAGACGGTAGTGTTCTGGCAGTTCTTTTGCAGTCAAAGCCCTTGTAAAGTAATCAAGGCATTTATACTTGTCTGCTTCTATGTAGGAATATATATGAAGAAGGTAATAGCACTTTTCCCAGAAGGAGATTTCTTTTTCCTCCAGAAACCACCTGAAATCCCCCCTCATGAAATGAAGATAGAGACGACTTTGTTGATCAAGTTCAAAGCCGAACACAGACTGATTTTCTGCAAGTAGTTTTAAGGCATCCCCCTGGCCGTAAAGATGATATTTGTGAAAAAGCGTTTTTACATTAGAAGAGACCTCCTCGTCTTTTAACAATGGACTTGCATGCGCTTCTTTGCTAAGCTTCAATCGGTAGCCCTGTCCCCTGACTGTTTCAATGCTAACCACGGAGGACAAAGATCTTAGCTTTTTTCTAACCCGGTAAATATGATCATCTACAGTCCTATCTGTCGGAGCTTCCATTGGCCATACTGCATCAAGGAGTTCCTCTCTTGTAAAAATCCGCGATGGACTTTGGTATAAAAAATGAAGTAGTTGAAATTCTTTCGGCAACAAAACAATCTCTTCGGAACGATATTTTACTTTAAATTCACCATTAAAAAACTTAATTTTTTCCATCATTTCACCTTCGTTTGAATGGAATAGATACTTGAATTCATTATAGCAAACGGACATTTGGGGTGTAGGGGGTAAACTATAAAAACTTTGTTATCTATTGATATGTGTCAATGCAATAAAAGTTTATTAAAAGACAAAACACGTATTATACTGTTAAATACGTTCTAGCAAACTTAAAACATACCTATCCAATCGCTCCTCCATCATTTTATCGGTTAATCCCGTTAAACCAAAAGCCTCCCAGCCTGGATATACCACTGGCGGACCAAAAAGGATATCGATCAATGAAACAAAATCCCAATACACATCATATGTAAAACAGTTACCTTGGTCATTCTGGTATGCCACTAAAAATTTGTCTGCTGTTTCTACATCATATAGCATTGCTAAATTTAACCTACAGTGTCCCACATCGATGCCAGCTGGTCCCCTGCACGCATTTACCCAATCAACAACGCCACTAACTTTTCCATTACGATACAAAACATTGGTAGGATGATAATCCCGATGAATGAAGCAATCCTTAACTTTAGGCCGCGAACCTTTTACAATTTCAATAACCTTTTTCCATGCTTGCGGAAAGTTAGTCCACAATGGTATTTCTAATGATGGAATATCGTTATAGGTGAAATAGGTCCAATGAAAGCCATCTGCATCTACAGCATGAATTTTGCCAAGTGCTGCCGCCAAATCCATCAACCATTCCGTCCAATCATCAGGTTGTAAGTCAAAGAACCTTCGAGCATTGTCATTAGAACAGTTGGCATCCCGCAATGTTCGCCCTTCTCATCAAATGCGATTATCGCAGGTGTTTCAAGGTCCGCTTTTGCCGCAAGACACAGACTTCCCGCCTCATGCAAAGCTAAATCAGGTTCATCTGACAGCCAATCGTCATTGTCAAATAAGCGTAATACTACATGTTCCACACACTGGTCGAGCTGAAGGGAAATCCGGTATAATGTTGACGATGTACTCCCTTTCAGTTGCCCAGTCGTGATTATTTTAGCATTGTGGTCAACTGAATTTACTACCCAGCTTCGTATATTCTCCGTTAAATTGATATTACTTTTCGTCATGTTATCCACCACCAAATTAAGATTTGCGTTTTATTAGCCACGACTTTCTGACCTGGGTGTGCGGCCTTCTTGAGGAAATCTCTTTTGAGCAAAATATTTTCGACATTCCCTGCTTTGACATATGATTAGGGTTATTCGAATTTATAAAAAATAGGTGATCAGTATGGCACAAACGATACGAAAGCCTTGGCTGCTTGTTTTGACAATTGGTCTTGGCACACTGCTTAATCCACTAAATTCATCGATGATTTCCGTTGCATTAACACGACTGCAACATGAATTCACCTTAACGTTTGCAGATGCTTCCTGGCTTATTTCCATATTTTACTTGGCAAGTGCAGCTGCACAGCCTGTAATGGGAAAATTGAGTGACATGTTCGGTCCCAAACGTTTGTTTTTGACCGGGTTAATCCTTGTTGCAGGTGCTTCTATGTTAGCACCTTTTTCGCCAAACTATCCATTCCTTCTGGGCTGCCGCGCGCTTCAGGCTATTGGCAGTTCAACGTTATTTCCTAGCGGGATGAGTATGGTGCGGACAAATATTACAGAAGGACAAGGAAAAGCATTGGCTACGCTGTCCATTTTCGCGTCCACTTCAGCAGCATTCGGTCCTTCCATCGGTGGCTTTTTAATTGCCTCATGGGACTGGCAATCGATTTTTGTCATTAACTTTCCATTTATTGTTCTATCCTTTGTGATGGCTATTTTTATTTTACCGAAGAAAGGACAAGGGAAAATAGACTTAAAACGGATTGACTTTGTCGGGATCGCACTCTTTATTGTATCGATGATCGGACTGATTTTATTCCTGCTTTCCCTAGAAAACAATATCCACTGGTCAGCATTGATTGTCTTTTTGATTTCATCGATCAGCTTTTATTTTTATGAGAAAAATCAGCGTGAACCTTTTATAGATTTGGCATCGTTAAAAAGTAACCCCAATGTGTCATTTATCTATTTACAGTTCACCAGTATTAATCTGATCTATTATTGCTTTTTCTTTGGCTTTCCGACATTCTTACAACAAGCGCGCCATTACAGTGCAGAACATACTGGATTAATCATGCTTGCACTAGCGGGTTTTAGTGTCATTGTTGCACCAATTGCAGGACGGATGATTGACCGATATGGATCAAAATTACCGCTCGTTATCGGCGCCTTTCTGCTTTTAATTGGTACAGCACTGTTACTAACATTTCAGCAGGACTCAGCATTATGGTGGTTTTTAATTATTATGTCGATACTTGGCATGAGCAATGGATTTAATAATATCTCGATGCAAACTGCACTCTATGAACAGGTTAAACCCGAGGAAACAGGTTCAGCATCAGGACTTTTCCAAACAAGCCGCTACCTTGGTTCGATTCTTTCATCTTGTTTGCTCGGCCTTGCATTTAACAGTCATTTGGATATAGAACATCTGCATATTGTTGCAGCAACCAGTCTAGTTTTCTGTATTCTTGTGATTGTACTTGCGCTTAGACTTCCGGGGCAAAGGCGTTTAGGCAACCACGGGTGATGTGACCGGGGATACTCTTTACTTTAGTGCGGGGTTCAGTTTTTTCGTTGGGTGGGCTTTTCACTTTTAATGCGGTAACTTTCCCGTTTTGTTCGGCGACTACCCGCTTTTGTCCGGCGACTTCTCGCTTTCGTCCAGCGACTTCCTGCGTTCGTCCGGCGACTTCCCGCTTTCGTCCGGCGACTTTCCGCTTTCGTCCGGCGACTTCCCGCTTTCGTCCGGCGACTTTTCCCGTTCGTCCGGCGACTTCTCGCTTTCATCCGGCGACTTCTCGCTTTCATCCGGCGACTTCTCGCTTTCATCCGGCGACTTCCCGCTTTCGTCCGGCGACTTTTCCCGTTCGTCCGGCGTGCACTCCCATGCTGTTGTTCCGATGGGCCCAGAACAGTAAAAAACCAGGCTACCGGGTACTCCCCGATCGCCTGGTTTTATTAGTTAAGCTTTTTCTGTTGCAAGCTCTGGTTTCCGTTCCAATTCTGGATTTTCTTCCTGAGAGGTTCTTCCACGCTTAATAAAGAAAGATAGAACAAGCGCAACCGCTGCAAATACAGTTGATACCATAAATGCGTCGTTAATACCTTGAACCTGCGCCAGATTAGTTGCATGAAGCATTTCTTGTTTATTTGTTGGGTCAAAGCCGTTAGAAATAATAATATCTTTTATACTATCCTTTGCTTGATTTGTCATAACCGTCACAAGGAAAGCTGTACCAATAGCCCCGGCTACAGCCCTAACTGTATTAACCATAGCCGTACCATGCGGATGCAATCGTTGTGGCAACTGATTAAGTCCTGCAGTCATAATTGGCATCATAATCATGGACATCCCAAACATACGGATCGTGTAAATGATAACCAAATACATGTACCCAGTAGAATCTGTCAATTGTGTGAACAAATATGTTGTTACAACAGTGATTGCCAACCCCAAAATCGCTAAAGGCCGTGCACCAACTTTATCAAATATTTTACCTGTGATTGGTGACATAATTCCCATTACAATCGCTCCAGGCATTAGCATTAAGCCAGAATCCATCGGGCTGACATCAAGAATGTTTTGTAAATAAATTGGAATGAGCAGCATTGGAGCAAACATAGCTACTGTCAACATGATATTAATGATCGTAGTTAACGAAAAAATTCCGCTTTTAAACACTCTAAAGTCCAACATCGGTGTTTCCACACGCAATTCGCGCCATACAAACAAGAGTAATCCGATAAAACCAATAATCAATCCGGCGATGACTGAGGCACTAGTCCATCCGTTCGTACCCGCCGTACTAAAGCCATACAAAATACCGCCAAATCCAAGTGTGGACAAAATAATTGCGACCACATCAATATCCGGAAATGTTTGCTTGGTAACGTTTTTTAAGAAAATACTTGCTAAAATTATCGTTAGTACTGCAATCGGGAAAATAATATAAAATAGTACTCTCCATGAATAGTTTTGCACAACGAATCCTGATAATGTCGGTCCAACAGCTGGTGCGAATATAATCGCGATACCAATGACACCCATTGCTCCCCCACGTTTTTCAACAGGGAAAAGGGCCAATACCACTGTTGTTAGAAGCGGCATTATAATACCTGCACCAACAGCTTGAATAACTCTACCAGCCATCAAAATAACAAATCCTGGGGCTATTCCACAAATCAATGTACCTAAGGCAAAAAGGCTTATCGCCGTTAAAAATAATTGCCTTGTTGAGAATTTCTCCATTAAAAAAGCAGTGATCGGGATGAGTACACCATTAACAAGCATAAACCCTGTTGTTATCCACTGGGCAGTACTTTCCTCTATTTTTAAATCCTCCATAATAGAGGGCAGGGCGACATTCATTAATGTTTGATTAAGGAGCGATACAAATGCACCTAAAATAATAACAGCTAAAATTGGCCCTTTCCTCACATTCATTGTTGTTGACTCAGTCATTCTTTATTTCATCTCCTATATTTTTAGAAAAACTCGGCATTCGCCTCATTTATAGCGGGTGCTGAAGTTTATCTTATTCTCAAGTCCCATAAAGTTTTATATAAAAACTAGCAGTATTCCTAACTTTTACTGTGTTACGTTATCCTCAAAATTAGCTAGAAGTTTATTAGCAATCGTTTTAAACTGTACCAATTCCTCCTTAGATATATTGTTAGTAAGTTTCTTAATGAACGCCTTTCTGGAGGCATACATCGATTCTAAAATTTCCTTACCGCTACTGGTGATTGATAAATACACAACCCTGCGATCCTTTTCATCTCGCTGCCTAACAATATAATTACCGTTGACTAGTTTATCAGTAACACCCGTTAATCCGCCGGTAGTGATGGAAAGGATATCAGCTAACTCGGAAGCTCGTTGTTGCCCGTCAGAATTTAATTTATAAAGCAGAAGAACTTCATTCCTTGAAAACCCTAATTTCGTATGTTCCTGCCATGCACCAGGAAACTTTTTCATGATTTTTCTAAACGTATCTTCTAGCTCAAGAAAATCATCTTCAAACATAATGCCTATCACTCCCCGTAGTTAAAATAAAACTAGATTTCAAGCAAAATAAGCGCCACTAAATAATACAACTACTAAATATCTTAGCGCTAAGACTTTTAATAACAAGATGATATTATACCCTCAAGGTTCATGGCTGTCAACACCTTTTTTTCAAGCTGTTATTCTCTGAAAATTAAAGGTTAATCCAGCCCTTGGTAACATACTATTCCGTCTATTTACGCTATTTAGAGTTATAAATAACTTTTCAATTTGCTTATAATCTTGTATAATTCTATTTGTCAAACAAGGAGGTCACAACATGACATCAAATAATCAAAATATTCAGGATATTCCACAAAAAGGATTCTTCGGACATCCAAAAGGATTATTTACACTCTTTTTCACTGAATTTTGGGAACGCTTTTCTTACTACGGAATGCGTGCCATTCTATTATTTTATATGTACTACGAATTATCAAAAGGCGGATTGGGAATTGATCAAGGAACTGCCGCATCGATTATGGCAGTATATGGTTCGCTCGTGTACATGTCAGGTATCATTGGTGGCTGGATTTCTGACCGTTTACTAGGAAGTGCACGTACTACTTTCTATGGCGGAATTTTAATCATGTTCGGTCACATTGTTCTTTCCTTTCCAGGGAGCTTAACATTTTTATTCATTTCAATGGCATTAATCATTATTGGGACAGGCTTATTGAAACCGAATGTATCGAATATTGTTGGCGACTTATACAGTAAAGAAGACAACCGTCGCGATTCAGGTTTTAGTATCTTCTACATGGGAATAAACTTAGGTGCCCTCATTGCACCATTAATTGTCGGAACAATTGGACAAGAATACAACTTCCATCTTGGATTTAGTTTAGCGGCAATCGGGATGTTTGTCGGTCTAATTATTTTTATCTTTACAAAGGGAAAATATCTTGGCCCTGCAGGATCGACTGTTCCAAACCCGCTATCAGAATCAGAGAAAAAAACTGTATTTAAGCGATTTGGCATTGGGGCAATCATTGTTATTCTATTGGGAGCAATCACTATCCCAACCGGCATCTTAACGATTAACGGATTTACAATGATTGTAAGTATACTAGGGATTATTATACCTACTTGCTATTTCATCGTTATGTACCGCAGTAAGAAAACGACTGAAGTGGAACGATCTCGTTTACTGGCATATATACCAATGTTTATTGCTGCTATTATGTTTTGGGCGATTCAAGAGCAAGGTTCGATTATTTTAGCACGTTTTGCTGATCAGCGAACCGATCTGAGTTTAGCAGGTTTTGAGATTCAATCTTCCTGGTTCCAGTCATTGAATCCTCTATTTATCGTTCTTTTAGCGCCTGTATTTGCTTGGCTTTGGATTAGATTAGGAAAAAGCCAACCATCAACACCGAAGAAGTTTTCATTTGGTCTATTTTTTGCCGGACTATCTTTTCTCGTGATGATTGTACCTGCCATCATTAATGGAACAGATACGCTTGTCAATCCGTTATGGTTAGTATTAAGCTTCTTCCTAGTTGTTATTGGAGAATTATGTTTATCACCGGTTGGCTTATCAGCGACTACAAAACTTGCACCAGCTGCATTTTCAGCGCAAACGATGAGTCTATGGTTCCTATCCAATGCGTCAGCACAGGCTATCAATGCCCAAATTGTAAAACTATATTCTCCGGATACAGAAATTCTATATTTCGGTATCATCGGTGGAATTTCAATCTTACTAGGTTTTATTCTATTTGCTGCATCTAAGAAAATTCACGTGTTCATGCGAGGGATTAACTAAACGTAATTTAAGAAAAGGGTTGCTCCAAACTGTCATTGTTGGTTTTGGAGCAGCCTTTTTTCTTTTAAATGCGTAGAGAGAAAAATTTAAATATTGTCATAGACTGGTGACAAATGGAAGTACCTTTGTTAAGATAAGAATCAACAAGCAAATTTTATAATAGTTCAACTACTAGGGGGGCCCAAAATTGTGGGCTGAGAGGAAGGCCGAACTGCTTTCCGACTCTTATGGACCTGATCTGGTTAATACCAGCGGAGGGAAGTAGTGAGTGGCATTATGTCCATAAACGAATCCCATACTAAGCTAGGTCCTTTTATCAGGATCTAGCTTTTTTATTTTTATTAGAAAGGGGGAAATAAATGAATCGAACGCGTTTACTAACAACAATGGCAGTTTTTGTAGCCATTGGAACGATTGGAGCACAAATTCTATGGTTTCCAGCAGGCGTTGCCAAAGCTTACCCTGTACAACACGCGGTCAACGTCATGGCGGCAATCATGCTTGGTCCAGCTCCAGCTGTTATGATCGCCTTTATGATTGGGGTGCTCCGAAATTTGCTTGGACTTGGTACACTATTAGCATTTCCTGGCGGGATGATTGGTGCTTTTCTGGCAGGGTATCTTTATAAAAAATTTGGCAAAAAGGTATGGGCTGCACTTGGAGAATTCATTGGGACTGGAATTGTTGGTTCCTTGTTTGCCGTACCATTGGCCAACTTTTTAATGGGAAGTTCAGTTGGTGCATTATTCTTTTTCCCATCATTTCTAGTAAGCAGTGGAACAGGCGCATTGATCGGCTGGGTAATAGCTGTTCGCTTGAAACAACGACAAGTATTACAAAATATTTAGTATTATGAAGAACTACTAGGGGCGCTAGAATAGCTGAGAATAGGAATATTCCTTAGTCCCTTGGAACCTGATCTGGTTAATACCAGCGGAGGGAAGTGGTCGAGAGGAAAAAATATGTACCTCTCTATTTATCTACTTTTCTATTCCCTTAGTAGCTTCCTAAAAATTCGAGGAGGCATGACAATGACATTTTCACAAAATCTTAGAGAAGAAAATAACGATATTTTTCAAGCAATTTTTAACCATCCATTTGTACAGGGGATCGGCAAAGAAAATGTGCCTAAAAAAGCATTAGCACATTATATTAAAGCAGACTTTGAGTACTTAAACGCATTTATCAACGTTTATGGAATCGCGATATCAAAGGCAAACAATCGTAAAGATATGTCCTTTTTTAACGAACAAATCCGGTTTGTACTGCACAGCGAAATCCATCCTCACCACAACTTTTGTGAGGCAATCGGGGTTGAGTATGACGAGCTTCAAGGGTATCCATTACCACCTACTGCAGATCATTACATGAAACATATGATGTATCATGCACAAATGGGTAGTTTACCTGAAATAATCTGTGCATTACTCCCTTGTCCATGGACATATCTCGAAATTGGTAAGGAATTAATGAAAACATATAAACCATCTAAAAATCATGCGTTTTATCCATGGATTAACTTTTATGCTGAGGAAAGCATGGAAAAAACCACGACAGAAATGCGAACCCGTTTAGATGAATTGGCAGATCAGTCCTCAAGTAAAGATATCGGGCGAATGAAAGAAGCATTCCGCAAAAGCTGCCAATTGGAATTAGCCTTTTGGGATATGGCATACACGTGTGAAGCGTGGCCAGGAGAAAGACTGGTGACACACCAATGACCCAAACACCTTGTGCACTCACAATTGCTGGCACTGATCCAAGTGGTGGGGCAGGCATTCAGGCTGATTTAAAAACATTCCAGGAATTCACATGCTACGGTATGTCTGTGATTACATCAGTTGTTGCGCAAAACACAACTGGCGTCCAGGACGTTCACCATCTCCCTATTAAAATGATTGTGCAACAACTCGATTCCGTTATTTCGGATATCCCATTTCAAGCATTTAAAACGGGAATGATTGCGAATATCGACATAATGGATGCAATAGCCAGGAAGATTTCACATTTATCCGTTCCTTTTGTCATGGACCCTGTAATGGTTGCATCCAGTGGTGATTCATTAATCACAGCAGATGCCCGAGACTATTTGCGTGATGAGCTTCTACCCAGGACAACGTTAGTAACACCAAATGTTCCAGAGGCAGAATATATTATCGGAGAGACTATTAAAACGATCGACGATTTACAACAGGCTGCTGAACAAATCGTGATTAATTACGGTGCTGAAGCTGCCCTCGTTAAGGGAGGTCATTTAGCTGGGGAAGCAACTGACTATTTATATGACGGAAAAGAAATGTACCGCTTCTCTTCTGAACGAATTGAAACAAAAAATATACATGGAACAGGCTGCACGTATTCTGCTGCAATAACGGCATTATTGAGTAAAGGTTTTTCTTTACCAGAATCCGTAAAAAGAGCAAAACATTATGTAACTGCTGCAATCCGCCATTCTTTTTCAATCGGACATGGCAGTGGACCAACAAATCACTGGGCAACACGATTAGAGGAGGTTAACAAGCAATGAACAGTAACATCATTAAAGAGGTTAGGGATAAACGTCCGCTCATTCACCATTTAACGAACCAGGTTGTCATGAACTTTACGGCTAATGGTTTATTATCCTTTGGTGCAACACCGGCCATGGCTAAAGCGGAGGAAGAAGCAGGCGACATGGCATCGATAGCGGATGGAGTACTGATTAACATTGGTACCATCACACCATCTGAGGTTTCCGCCATGATTCAAGCTGGAAAAGCCGCCAACGAAAAGGGAATACCAGTAGTACTTGATCCAGTTGGTGTCGCCTCAACGCCATTTCGGGATGATGCTGTAAAACGAATACTAAGCGTAGTCAAGCCTACAGTTATTAAAGGTAATGCGGGTGAAATGGCCCATCTTGTCCAAATACCTTGGGAGACGAAGGGACCTGACTCCGTTGGTGAGGGAAATACTGCAGAAGTTGCTGCCAAGGTTGCTGAAACTTATCAGACCGCTGCTGTTGTTACCGGGGAGACAGATATTATTTGTACGGGGAACCATTTGGAACAAAATCAGACTGGACACCCATTTCTTACTAAAATTACAGGAGCAGGATGTTTACTCGGTTCAATTTTGGCAGCGTGCCTTACAACCAATGAACCAATCGAACAACAAGCCTTCACCGCTGTAGAATTTTATGGACTGGCTGCCGAATATGCGATCAAATACTCCGAAGTTACTGGTCCTGGAACATTTCTACCTCGTTTCATTGACGCTCTGTCGCTTGAGATTGATGAATTAGGGAGGTGAAGCAGGTGAACCAAACATTTAGCCAGAATTTGAGAAAGTATCTCATTATGGGTAGTCAAAATTGCGAACATGACCCTGTTGAAATACTCCAATCAGCAATTTCAGCTGGAATTACTGCCTTTCAATTCCGTGAAAAAGGCGAAGGGGCATTAAAAGGAAATGAAAAATTGAGATTAGGACATAAACTTCGTGAGGTTTGTACACAATATCATATTCCATTTATTGTTAATGATGATATAGAACTTGTATATTCTCTTGAGGCAGACGGGATTCATGTTGGACAAGAAGATAAATCCGTTGAGGAATTACGTCGGCTTTTTCCTCATAAGATAATTGGACTTTCCGTATCAAATTTGCATGAAGTATCAACAAGTCCTATTCAAATGGTTGACTATATAGGTGCCGGGCCGGTTTTTAATACTACTTCAAAACCAGATGCCAAATTCGCTGTAGGATTAGAGTGGATTACAACATTAAGAGAACGATTTCTCGACTTACCAATCTGCGGTATAGGCGGTATTACAACACAAAACTCTGCATCTGTAATCGAGGCGGGTGCTAATGGTGTAGCTGTTATATCAGCTATAACAAAGGCAAAAAATATTGAAAAAGCAGTGGGAAATTTATAGATTTAAATACGTAACTTTCCAGAAGTGCAAGAAACACAGCACCTTTCCTAAAAGGCGCTGTGTTTCCACATTACTTCCATAGTAAAAGTTATTTCTTATTTTTATCTGCGTAAACCGCCATCGCATCACGCATAAATACAGCTAAGCCTTCGCCGAACTGATCAATATTTTTTGTGAAACGGTCATCTTCAACATACATTTGACCGAGTCCCTTGAATGCATCCAATGAATAGGTACCAACCTTATTCAAATAGTTAAACCTCAGCTCAATATTTTCTTGAGCTATACCTGATTCAGGTGGTTCATGACGAATTTCGGCAAGTTTTCTATACAATGCATTAAACTCATCTTCTAAAGTCTTCTGATCGCCCTTAGACATGTTACCCACTTTTGCATTTGACTCATTGACAGCTTTATCACCCCAGCGATCACGAGCTTCTTGTTCATATGGGTTACGGCTGAAGTCAAAGCCTTCAAATCTTTCTTTAGCTGACATATCAATTTCCCCTTTCGAGTGCTGAATCGTTTTATCAATCGTCGAAATCATTTGGTCAAGACGGCTTCTTTTTTCAAGTAACATTTTACGATGTAACTTTAAAGCCTCTTTCCGATCAAATGATGGACTACTGATTATTTCCTTTATTTTTTTTAAAGGGAAGCCAATTTCTTTAAAAAACAAAATCTGTTGTAATGCTTCCAAATCGCTATCGGAATACAGACGATAGCCAGATTCTGTTGTACTTTCTGGAGTTAGTAATCCAATTTCATCATAATGATGTAGTGTGCGCACACTAATTCCAACTAAATCTGCAACCTCTTTCACCTTCATTGTGACTGGCAACCTCCCTTTAATGATTACTATAAAGTATGACGTAACGTTAGAGTCAACACACAAAGGAAAAATTCTACCAACAAAAAAACACCATCTAAATCATTTAAAAAGTCCAATTGTATTATAAATGCCTATACCAAGCTAGACGATTATCCATACAGTAAAGGGAAAGGTCTTTATGATGTTATCAAAAAGATCATTAAATGATAGGGAGGAAATGATCATAATGAATTACTATCAGCAACCATATAATCAAGTTGATGAAAGGCAGCAATTTAATATTCCAGGACTATTTGATTTTTTCACTGGAGGGGGAAATCAATCGT
Source organism: Lentibacillus sp. Marseille-P4043 (assembly GCF_900258515.1). Lineage (NCBI taxonomy): Bacteria > Bacillati > Bacillota > Bacilli > Caryophanales > Bacillaceae > Lentibacillus > Lentibacillus sp. Marseille-P4043. The sequence goes on from NZ_LT984884.1 coordinate 509,036, forward strand.
ATTTTCCTGGTGCAGGGCCAGGAGGCAGCCCAGGTTTTCCCGGAGGTGGACACTTTCCCGGAGGACAGCATGGCTTCCCAGGCGGAGAACAATACGGACCCCCTGGTTGGGGACAGCCTAGCTTCCCTGGAGGACAGGGATTTCCTGGGGATGGTCAATCTGCTAGTGCTCCTACAACCCCTCCACCATCTTTTACTCCCGAGAAGCCGCAATTTCAAACATTTGCAGTAGATCCAGGTGCGATTCGCGGATGTCTCTACCGTTTCACATATGTTTGGTTAAATCGGAATTCTTTTTGGTTTTTCCCAGTCTATGTAGGCAGAGATTCAGTCGCAGGTTTTAGATGGTATGGTAATAGGTGGTCCTACTTCGGAGTAGATCTAGACAGAGTTCAGTCTTTTCAATGCTTTTAGACCTGCGAACTAAGCTAACCTTTAGGCTTTAGACAAACGGCCATCCAAACGCAATCCCTCTTTGCCACATAATCTAAAGGGAAGGAGGGATTACCATGTATCAATTAGCTTTACTGTATTTAGCTTGTGTTTTAGCCGGGTTCGGACTAGCTAACCTTCCAACTTCAGCTGTTATAACCCCTGAAATAGCTAATTTTTTCGAGGTGATTGGCGGAATATCCATGGCTGTATTTGCCATAGCCGTACTATATCTCGGAGTCAAAACCCTATTTCGAAAATAAATCGAGTGACGAGGCTGATAACCATAGCCTCGTTTCTCATACTTAGCTGAAATATCTAGTTCTATTTACTCGCATGTAAGAAGCCACTATTCATGATGAACAGTGGCTTCTCTTTATTCATTCTTTATTTCTTCAACAATCGTTTCTACTTCATTACGGGAAATTTTTTCTCTGCCACCTTGTAATGCTTTTACCGTTTTTTTCGCTAGCGCAAGTGGAATCCTGCAAAACAATAAAATATTCCGAGTTGAAATATCCTTCATGTACGCATCAGCATAAGCAAGGTTTTTCTCTGTATACTCGAACAAATCGGCCCTTGTCCAACCATCTGGAACAAAATGCACCCCGCGTTCACTATCTTCTTCTTGGTTACGCAAAATATTAACAGCTTGCAAACCCCTGCCGTACCCAATAGCTAATTCACGGTCTGTAGTTGTTCCATCATACCACTCCCATATATCGGAAAGCATGACACCGACTAATCCTGCAACATAATAGGTATAGTTATCTAAATCCTCTTTATCTTTAATATACCAATCTTTTTCTGCCCAATCCGCCATTCCGGCTGCCATTACACTTGTTGATTCCTTTATTTTGTCAACTATTTCTGGTGGACAAACCGTAATCCATTCGCCAAGTCTAATTGTTACTTCAGGTAAAAGTGATTTATATGGATCTAGTAATTGACTATATGCATCATTATCAAATTTACGTTTCAACAATTCACTTGTAGAGCGCAATAGATGTTGCTTGGTTTCCGAATCCAATTGTTCATGATCTTCAATTTCATCAACTGCTCGCATGCATAAGTAAGCCGATGCGACCGTCCTCTTCAAGGTTGGTTTCAAAAGACTAATTGGTATATAGAAGGTTCTACTTGTTAATTTCAGTACATGCATTGCTTCTTTTTGTAAATTTTTAACGCCCTGACTCAAGCGGTTCATCCTCCTTTTGTAAACCATGAGGTATATTAAGTATAACAAAAAATTCACATGATTTATATACTTATGGGTTGGGGATCTCCTTTTTATTCTGCACAAAAACGGGGACTTCTCCTCCGAACAAGAAAAGTACCCCGTTATTTTTTAATCGTCTTCTTTAACAAGTAAAGGTTTCTTGCCTTCACGTTCCCATGCTATGTTTTGCATAATCGCCATCTCTTTTACTATTTTTGGCGCTAACCAAAGCGGTGGCAGTAACAGTAAAGATACGGGTACAGCCGTAATGACGATCATATTCTGAATCGCCGTAATCGATCCTTCCCCGATTACGAGTAGCACCATAGAAAATAGACCGAACAAAATCGCCCAAAATACACGCAGCCAACGATATGGGTGGTCAGTTCCCGTAATAGAGACAGCAGTAGTATAGGACATCGTGTCAACTGTTGTTGCGACAAATACAATGGTTACAATTAAAAACCCAATTGCCATAATAAGACCGATCGGCAGTTGATCCATAATCGCCATAACCGCAGCTGGCATGCCCGCCTCATTTAATGCGGTAGAAATAGATCCAGGGTTCTCTGATTCAAAGAACACACCTGTCCCACCTACTACAGAAAACCAGAAGTTACTCACAATTGGTGCAACAATTGAAACGGCAAGCACCAATTCGCGTACCGTTCTACCTGTTGAAATCCGACTAATAAAAATCGCCATCATTGGGCCATAGCCAAGAAACCATCCCCAGAAAAAAACGGTCCAAGCACCAAGCCAGGCTTCATCACCACGGTACAATGACATCGTGAAGAAATTTTGTAAATAAAAGCCTTCTCCGGAAACAAAAGCATCAATAATAAACATGGTTGGCCCAATAATAAGTACAACTGCAGCTAACAAAATAGTTAAACCTATATTGATGCGACTTAATAGTAATATCCCTCGATCAACACCAGTTGCCGCAGAAATAGCAGCGATCATCGATAATACTAGTACAATAATAATGCTAGTCGTTAACACATTGGGAATACCAAATAAATCATGTAATCCATAGCTTACCTGCAGACCTAGAAATCCTATAGGTCCAAGTGTTCCTGCCGCTACTGCTATAATCGAGATGATATCAGCGAGTGAACCAAGAATACTTTTATGATAAACTTTTTCTCCGAAGATCGGATATAAGATTGCTCGAGGTTTTAGCGGTTGCCCTTTAACATAATGCACATACATCATCACAATGGTTGATAACGTTCCAAGTATGGCCCACGCTACAAATCCCCAATCCATAAAGGCCTGTGCAAATGCAGCCGGGATATCGCCCGATCCTTCACCGAATAACGGTGGGGTGGTCATATAATGATACATTGGCTCAGCCGCCGCCCAAAAGACTCCCCCACTTGCCAGTAAAGTGCAAAGAATCATAGAAATCCATTTAAAATAATTGTATTTCGGTGCGGATTGATTCCCTAAACGAACCCTTCCATACTTTGAAAAGACAAAATAAATTCCAATTACAAAGTTCCCCAATAACAGTACTTGCCAATAGGCTCCAAAATACTTCGCAGACCAATTAAATAATTTTACAATCGTATCGCCCACCATTGTGCTGTTAATGAAAGATAACACAATAAATAAAATTACAAATCCTCCACTTATTAAAAATACTGTCCAATCTGTTTTATTCTCTTTTTCGTACACGCTTTTCCTCCTAATTGATTAGGAGCAAGTGTCGATAAGTGCGTGTTCAACATGTTAGCTGGTAACTTTTGAACAACCTCTATCATATTTCCACACAGACCGATGGATGGAAGATAATAACCAAACTACAATTATGAAAAACCACCGACTTGCCCTTTTATAAATAACACATAGTTGACCATTATAGGGATGTTGATGGGATCCGTCAAATATAGAAAATTGCTTGTTTACAACAAATTAACTGTTACGTTGTATTCAGTTAAGCTCTGATTTCTCCTTTAATTCCAATGCAAAGTCACCAACAGCACCATCTTCATAGAGGTTTGTGATTGACGTTGAATAGGAGTAAATGGTTGCGGGAAATTCAAGATTTTTTTCTGGAACTTTCACATGGAAATCATTGGCATATAGCAAGGTTGTAATTTCGTGGTAGTCACTGCTGTTGACTTTAAAATCAAATCCTACTTTAAGTAATTCTTTGCCCCTAGATTTATTTATAACTGTATCTACGTAAAAATTGTCCACATTAATTGTCCTATTATTTATGATCACTTTTTGATTCATTATTTTTGCCACCCTTCTTAAAATCTAATTAAATTCTAGCAGTTGAATTTAGTTATTTCTATTGTTATTGCTTCTGTGTTTCTTTTAATCCTCGTTAATGAACCGGCCGAATAAAGGGGCAACATCCTTCATAGTCCCTTGACGAGTGAAATTTCACTTAATTGATTGCTTCAATTCATAGTTATCTGGTATGATTACTTTAGTTTAATACATATTCTTATTATGAGTGGTGGAGGGAAATGGCCCGAAGAAACCCGGCAACCCACTGATGAAAGTCAGGAAGGTGCTAATTCCAGCAGAGTTGAATGCTCTGAAAGATAAGAAGGAAGCCAGACAAAAACTTCTTCTTATCGAAGAAGTTTTTTTGATTCAAATTTTAATAACAAAAAGGAGAGGATTTGAATGAAATACGGGTTTTGGTTACCTATTTTTGGTGGATGGTTACGAAATGTGGAGGATGAAAATATGCCTCCGACCTTTGATTATGCAAAGGAGGTAATTCAATCAGCAGAAAAATGGGGATATGATACAACATTAATTGCTGAATTATACTTGAATGATATAAAAGGTGTTGAGCATGATGCACTAGAGGCATGGTCAACAGCAGCGGCACTTGCTGCAGTTACAGAAAAGATTGAAATTATGGCAGCGATACGACCTGTATTCCATAATCCAGCAGTAACTGCAAAAATGACTGCTAATATTGATCATATTTCGAATGGTCGCTTTACTTTAAATGTAGTCTCCGGCTGGTGGGAAGGTGAAGCGCGTCAATATGGTGGGGAATTCACGGCACACGATGAACGCTATGATCGTACAGAGGAATTTTTGGACATCATGAAAGGTTTATGGACAGAAAAAACGCTCAGTTATAAAGGCAAATTTTATGAAATCACAGATACACACTTAGAACCGAAACCCGTGCAACGTCCGAATCCTGTTCTCTATGCAGGTGGAGAGAGCCCACGTGGAAAACAAGCGATCGTGAATACATGTGATGCTTATGTAATGCATGGAGGAACAGTTGAGGAGATTTCCAGTAAAATCACGGATATGCAAACACGTCGTGCAGAGGCTGGTAAATCACCATTTCAATCATTCGGTATGTCTGCTTATATTATTTGTCGGGACAGCGAAGAAGAGGCATTAGCAGAGTGGCAGCGAATTACCGATGTGAAAAATACAGAGGGTTACGCGGGATACCAAGACTTTATAAACAAATCCGAGCTTGAACAGCAAGTGAAATTAAACGATTATTCCGTTTCAAATCGAGGGTTACGTCCAAATTTAATTGGAACTCCTGAACAAATTGCTGAGCGTATAATTGCTTATGAGAATGTTGGGGTTGATCTCTTGCTCCTTCAGTTCTCACCTCAATTAGAAGAAATGGAACGATTTTCAAAACAAGTGATGCCACTAGTTAACGAAAAACGTAAACAACAAGTTTAAATAGGAGGTCTCATCATATGTCGGGAAAGATTTACGTGATTCATGAAAATAGTGAATGGACTGCACATTTAGCAAAACGCTTAGATGAACTGGGGTTACCTTATGAAGAGTGGCATTTGAATGAAGGAACAATTGATTTATCTACCATCCCTCCTGAAGGTGTTTTTTACAGCAGGATGAGTGCATCGTCCCATACAAGAGGTCATCGCTTTGCACCAGAATTAACGGAAGCAGTATTATCCTGGCTTGAGCGTCACGGTCGTAATGTGATAAACGGGAACCGAGCGTTAAGGCTTGAGGTCAGCAAAGTTAACCAATACATGGCATTAGATGCCGCTGGAATTCGCACACCAAAAACCATTGCTGCCGTTGGTAAAGAGCAGATCATTCAAGCCGCCAAAGATGCAGGATTAACTTCTTTTATAACAAAACATAATCGCGCGGGGAAAGGGCTTGGCGTACAACTATTCCATTCCCTCAAAGCATTACAAGAATATGTTTACGGTCCAACATTTGAACCTTCTATCGATGGCGTTACACTTATTCAAGAATATATTGAGGCGCCTGCACCGTATATTACACGTTGTGAGTTTGTTGGCGGAAAATTTGTTTATGCAGTCAGAGTGGACACATCAGAAGGGTTTGAGCTTTGCCCTGCAGACGCCTGCACGATTGATGATTTATTTTGCCCTGTTGGCGAGGAACAATCAGAAAAGCCAAAGTTCCAAATCATAGAGGACTTTAATGACCCTATTATCGAAAAATATGAAGCATTTCTAAGGCAAAACAACATCCAAGTAGCTGGAATTGAATTCATCTATAATCAGTACGGAGAAATATATACCTATGATATCAACACAAATACAAACTATAACTCCGATGCTGAAGCGTTAGCTGGCAAATATGGTATGCTTGAATTGGCGAAATACTTGGGTAGCCAATTAAATGTAAAATCAATGACCTACTGATTGATTTCCAAACTTGATGATAGAAAACAGTGAAACAAAAATCCCGTGTAGTTCGTATACTCTTATTACGACACTGCGCGGTTTTTTTTAGGAGGGTAATAAAAGTATAAAACCTGGCTCTAATTTGTTCTCAGACAAGGACAAGCCACGTCTCAGCACAAGTGCTAAAGTCATAAGGAGACTTCCCTACCTTCGTCCGATAAGTCAACATCGGTTCGCTTCCGCTTTTGTTATTATGGAATTTTTAACTGATTTCATCTATAATACGGTTAATGAGAAAGGGGAGCCATATGAAAACAGCGAGTCGATTTATGAAATTTATTGGCGGTCGCGATTTATTTTTTGGGGTAATCCTATTAATACTTATTGGTATTACTATATATATTTATGACAAAATATCATTTATTTTCAATCCCATCATCATCATTTTTTCAACAATTGTACCACCAATTATCCTGGCTTTTATTGTCTTTTATTTATTAAATCCGATTGTAAATCTTTTAGAGCGTCTACATATTAAGCGAATCTGGGGAATTCTCATTATCATACTTGGTATTAGTGGTTTATTAACAGGGATTACCCTTCTTTCCGCACCGGCAATTGAGTCACAAGTAAAAGATTTAGCAAACAATTTCCCAAACTACTTGCGACAAATGGGAGACGGAATTAAATCATGGTTCCAACATTCCTTTTTAGGTCCCTATTATGAGGAAGGATATAATTGGCTTACATCCTATTTAAGTGATTTGCCAAGTAAAATCGGCAATTACCTTGGCGGCGCAGTTGAAGGAATACGTAATGTTGCTAGTACACTTACAAATGTCGTAGTTGTCATTTTTACATTTCCATTTATTTTATTTTTCCTATTAAAAGACGGTAAAAGGTTTAAAGCATATTGTTTAAAATTAATACCTCCTAAATATAGAGATGACGCAAATAAAATAATTCACAACATGGATGTTCAAGTAGGCTCCTATATTCAGGGGCAAATCATTGTTGCTACATGTATCGGAATTCTTTTATTTATTGGCTATTTAATTATCGGCCTAAAATATGCGATTACATTAGCAATTATTGCCGCGGTAACAAGTGTTGTACCTTACCTAGGACCAATTATTGCCATATCTCCAGCAATTATTATCGCAATTGTCGAATCACCTTTTATGCTTTTAAAATTAGCGATTGTTTGGGCAGTGGTTCAATTTTTAGAAGGCCATTTTATTTCCCCAAACATCATGGGAAGAACAATGAAAATTCATCCGCTAACGATTATTTTTGTACTGTTATCAGCAGGAAATTTATTTGGGATTGTCGGGGTTATCCTCGGTATTCCAGGTTACGCTATCGTAAAAGTAATTGTTGTTTACTTATTCGGGAAATTTAAATCGCGCTATAACCGTTATTATGGTGAGGAATATGGAGCGTATCAAAAAGAAGAAAACTAAAAGGGGGCTTCCCCGTTGCTTCGGGGAGCCGCCTTTTCTATTGGCTGTTTTCGTGTGATTATTGCTTTCTGCCCGGCAACAGCATTTTTATTTTACAACGATGTCATGTTCACCTAGAAATTCGATGATCCCTTCCAGGAAGCCCTCTGCTAATGAGAGTGATGGGTCGGAATATGCAGCCATGTTACCTTCTCTATCTGTCGGAGCTTCTTTTAATACATGATTCATTTTGTCGATCAAAAGAGTTGTAGCATCTGGTTTCGCTTCAGCAAGTCTTTTTGCATCATCAACAGGCACTTGTAAATCGTTTTTTCCATTTACAATTAATGATGGAATACCAAGTTGTTTTATTTCGTCAGTTGGATTATATTGCATCCACGAAATTAAAAATGGTTGAACACTTGGTCTAAAAATACTTAGTAATTCGTTGCTTACGTTATTGACAATTCCCCCTTGCTTCAACTGCTCCAAGATGGCCTGGCTTTCCTCATACAAATTATCAGGTAACGTTTTTATCTGCTCTATTAAAACCTGATCAATGGAACGACCTGCACCAGCAAGCGAAATAAATGCACTCACATCAGAGTTCTCCGCAGCCATCATCCCAACAAGCGACCCTTGACTATGACCAATCACAATGACATCTGTAAATCGGTCATCTTGTTTTAGCTTTGTTATCCATTGTTTTGCATCGGTAACAAATTGATCAAATCGCATATCTTCTTCCGCTATTGTGGCCTCAATATTTTTCCCTGCACCGCGTTTATCATAACGTAAACTTGCGATTCCATTGTCAGCTAATCCTTCGGCAAGAAGCTGCAAACTATTATTTTTACCAGGTAACCCCAATGCATTTCCATTGCGGTCGGTTGGTCCGGAACCTGGAATGATTAGAGCAACAGGAGATTTATCTTCTTTCTTTGGAACTAGGATGGAACCGTACAGTACACCACTATTTGTTTGAATTGAAAGGAAATCCTCATTCTCTTGCCCTGATTCCGCTTGGTTATTTGTTGCACCCTTTTCAACTACAAAGGGGAAACTTTGGCCATTTTGTGTAAATATCCCGCGTAACTCATTCGATTCCAATGTCCCTTCAAAGTTTATACTCTGACCAGGTAGTGGCATCATAAACGAAACCTTATTACTCTTCAGCACAATATCAGATAAAGGAATATTTTCAACGTTTTGTATTGGAATACTAATTGTTCCATTCCTTTCTTCACCTTCAGAAAAATTCAGAATGATTTCTAAAGGCTGGCCCGGTGTTTCGATTTGACCTTTCCATGTACCGGCTATATTGGCCATCATAACATTATCTTTCGTTTGATCTTCATCCTTTTTCATATTATCATCGCACCCCATTGTCATAAAAGTTATTAAAATAACGGCAATCCCTTTTAATAATCTTTTCATTAAATCCTTCCTTTTATGAAGTACTAGACCCCTAGTAATATAGGCAACCCAACTGCTATACCGATAATCGCGATAAGTATGATCCATGATAATGGATGGGCCCAATTATTGGTCCAACCTACTCCAAACCGTTTTTCTAAAAACAACGCCGGATCATTTTTGTTAAAGTAAAATTGTCCAAGCTTCCAATACCGGTCATCATCGCGATCAATCATTGTTCCGTCTTCACCTTTACCCATTTTTACTCTGCTTCCACCTTGGCCAGTTGTTACCGATAAAACGATAGCCCCTATCACAATGGCAAATGTTAGTACTAGCGGTACAATCATAAGCACTTGTTGGTTAATCGGATAAATATAGGAAAGTTGCAGCAAAGAAAACATAAGGATTAACATGATTCCAGAAATAATCGTAAATGCTGACCATCTTCTTCTAAATGTAATATTTTGTCTCATTGACTTCTCTGGATTCTCCGCACTTACCTGTTGTTTAGCTTTACTGATAATGGTATTTATAAGCAGAAAAAGCAACGTTAAATATACTTGCATGATCGGCATAAAGAGAACGGATCGATATGATTTATCCGCATAATTAGTCACTTCCCCAGAAAAGTTATATTGCATCGGGATCCTATCTGGAATTTGCTGATAAGCATTTAGCATCATAATCATCGTAACGATAGCAACTGTAAATGGCAGCAAAAACCATAGATTAGAAAACGTAATCTTTTGCTTGTGGAATCCTGTATCAACAACAACAAGCTGTGATTTTTCTCCTGACCAGTTTTCTTCTCCTTTCCGTAATTTCATTTTGTTATGGTATCGTAAGTAAACGAAAAACCCAAACACGATATAAATTAAAATGAAACAACTAAACAAAATACTGAGTGCATTTTCACTTGCTTTAATCATAGTTGACAGTAGTAAAAACACACCTAATACTACAACACTAAGCATTCCCATAATAATCGTATATTGTTTACGCATCGCTTTGATTTCGAAATGATGATACACTTTTTCCGGGATGGAAACCCCAAAACTTTCTGTTCTTCTGGTCCAATATGGGATAAACATAAACGATATGAACACTGGTATCATAATTGCAATTAATAAGAAAATCCCTATATTCATGTTCATTTTTTCTCACCCTCTCCCTCATGAAATTCCATAAATAATTGACTACAATAATGGATAAATTCCTGTTCACTGATTCCTCGACAAACTGATTCAGCAATCAATGGATGTAATGTGGTCTTTAACCCGTTCCGATAATCCTCGTCCGCCTGTGGTATGCCATCTGGGTTTACAACGACTCCTTTTTGCCGATGTATCAAAATAAATCCTTCCTGTTTCAGTTGCTGATACGCCTTGTTTACTGTGTGAAGATTGATTCCGATATCTGCCGCCAAAGCTCGAACAGATGGCAGGCCCTCACCCGCTTTAAGCTCAGTTTTAGCAATACCCGCAATAATTTGATGCTTTAATTGCGTATAAATTGGTTCATTTGATTCGAAATCCAACTTTATATACACATCTAATCATACTCCTTTTGTGATATCTGTTATACATATAATATAACAGATAAACAACACCGTCAATATAAATATAAAATTAGTGCTCATTTCTCAAATGAAAAATAAGCACTAATCTGCAATTAACTTTTAAAATTAGAGCAGGAAGTACAGCGTTTAATTCATTCTAATAAACGAAAAGACACGAGTGTAGACTCGTGTCTTTTGTTCGCTAGCTTTTGAGTTTGTTAATGATATCCTCCAATTCTGTTGTTAAATCATTCAATTCCTTGGATACATCAAATGTCGTTTCAGTTAGCTTATACTGCTGATCTGTCGATTTGATACCTTCTTTCGTTCCAGCGACAGATTGCTGCACAGATTGAGAAATGGTCTTCATTGTCTTGTTTACCTTTCCTGATGAAGAAGTCAAATCCTCTGTCAACGTTGAGACGCCTTGAATTTGCGATGCTACTTCATTTGATACCTCGGAAATATGAGAGAATACTTCGTTTGAATTTTGGGCTATTTTCAATCCTTCTGTAGTTGAATCTTTTACATTTTTCATTGATTGAACTGATTCGTCTGATTCCTTTAACATTTCCTCAATAATTCCTGAAATATTTTTCGATGATTCCAATGACTGTTCGGCTAAGCTTCTTACTTCATCAGCTACAACTGCAAATCCCTTCCCATACTCACCAGCCCTTGCTGATTCAATGGAGGCATTTAGCGCTAATAGATTGGTCTGATCTGCTATATCTGAGATCACTCCAACAATTCCTTCAATAGATTGGGAACGTTGGTGAAGTTCTTTAATCGTAGAGTAGGAATCGTCAACATCTGCATTAATTTCTTTCATCTGTGCCAATAGGTCTTCAATTAAGCTGCTTCCATAATTAGCTTTCTCTGCAGATGAGCTAGAGTTTTGGGAAACTGTTTGCGCTGTGTGGTTAATATGTTGAATCCCATTATCTATTTCAGAATTCACATCTATATTATCCTGAATGATTTCTAGTTGTTGTTCGGTACCACTTGCAACTTCCTCCATAGAACTGGCTAATTGCGCACTTGCATTATGTGATTGTTTTGCATTGCCTGAAAGTGTATCTGAAACCTTTGAAATTTGACTAGAAGTAATTGATAAGCGACCAACGATCTCATTGATAATATTCCTTCGCTGTTCTTGCTGTTTTTGTTTGTAAAAGTTTTCTATCCTCTTGCCACTATACACCTGCCAGCTAACCGCACTCGATGTGAGAACTAAAAATATAACATGCCAGATAAACATTGAAAACATATAGTGCTCTACACCAAATACCAATTCTGGAAAAATAAGCAGCCCAAGTATATGTTGAATAGCAAAGATTATCGTCATCATCAGTATTAATTTAATATCTTGATAATAACCTAAAGCAGCAACTACCATAAATATGCTAAAGTGAAATTCTACTCTACCACTCCCCCCGGAGATAATCGCAATACTTCCAAAAGTTAGCGCCAACGTTAACAAAACGGGAATGTATTGACGTTCTTTACCTTTGACATAAAAAAATAGGCTTACTAGAAAGAATAAAATAGGTAATAACAATAATACATTTTGCGCTAAACCAAATTGGGCTTCAATCTCATGTGAACTAACAAATCTGCCACCACCATGAGAATAATTAAATAAATGAAAATACCTGCCTAAAATATTTACTACAATTGCTAAAACGATAACCCCACCAGCTATATAGTGCATTAGTTTATCTCTTTCTCTTTTCATTGTTTACTACTCCTTCTTTTAACTAGAAATTTCATACCTTCCTAACAATCTATTTCGGAAAAGCCATAGTTTCCATGTACTCATGGTCACATTTCCCCTTATTATCGACAAAAATTACCAAATGTTTTAGATATATTGTTATAAAATTTTGGCGAAAGAAAAACTATTACCCCATTTATGCTTGTCTTTCATTCCATTAAAAATTATTATTGTAATGGTACACAACAGAGAGGAAGCATAAATATGAACAAACGTGTTTATTTCTTAATGATCATTGCCTTTGTTATTGGGATGGTTGAATTAATTATTGGGGGAATATTGGATTTAATAGCAGAGGATTTAAATGTCAGTCTTGGACAGGCCGGCTTTTTAATTACCATATTTTCACTGATCTTTGCTATTGTTTCACCAATATTATTAATTTTAACAGCGAAAATAGAACGGAAACGCTTAACATTAATTTCTTTAATCATATTTTTACTGGGAAACATCATAACAGTTTTCAGCCCATCTTATAGCATACTGTTTACCGGACGGGTCATATCTGCAACAAGTGGAGGGTTACTGATCATATTATGTTTAACAATGGCTCCAAGTATTGTTGACCCCAAATATCGTGGACGGGCAATCGGAATTGTTTCCATGGGCGTCAGCGCCTCACTTGTGTTAGGTATCCCAATTGGATTAGTATTAGGTAACGCTTTTGGCTGGCGGGCACCTTTTATACTTATTAGCGTGTTAACTGCTTTTTCAATTGCAGCTGTCTATTTCTTTATGGATAGGATTAAGCCAAAACCATCAATCCCAATTGGCCAGCAGTTAGCAACATTAAAAAACAAAAAAATATTTTTCGCACAAGCTACAACATTTCTTTTCTTAGCAGGACACACAACCTTATATGCTTATTTGACCCCCTTTGTAAAAACAACTATGGGGCTTGAGGGAACATGGATAAGTATCATCTATCTAATTTTCGGCATAGCAGCAGTAAGTGGTGGAGGATTTGGTGGTACATTGGCAGATGTAATGGGGACAAAGCGAACGATCATCACAGCTATTATTGTGTTTGGATTTGCGATCTTCACAATCCCATATACTACATTTTCCGTACCGGTATTCCTGGTTGTCATGGTCATTTGGGGTGCAATGAGCTGGGCTATTTCGCCAGCTATGCAAAGCTATCTTATCGAAACATCCCCAGAGACTTCTGACATACAGCAGAGCCTGAACAATTCAGCACTACATCTTGGTATCGCAATCGGTTCACTAATCGGCGGAGTAGTCATCGAACAGGCATCAGTTGAACAAAATCCAACCATTGGGGGATTACTCGTAATTGTCGCGCTAGGCACAGCATTGTTTTCTATGTACGGAGGTTTTTCTATATCCAAATACAAAAAGACACGAGCATAGCTCATGTCTTTTTATAGTTGATCCATTAATCTCAATTTTACTTTTCAAACTAACTTGCTGCATAAAAATTCAATTAGCGAGGAACTTTTCACTAGATTAGTTGTTTTCTAAAAAGGTTGTTGTCTTTTACACAATATCTATAAATTGCGACGTAACTATAGAATTGCTCTCTGCTGGAATCTTGATCAGGTTGATAATTTCGCGCACGAGTTGATGTTCTCATTTTCGGGTCGATGTTTTGCGTTTCGGGTTGATGTTCTCGTTCTCGGGTCGATGTTCTCGTTCTCGGGTCGATGTTCTCGCGTTTCGGGTTGATGTTCTCATTTTCGGGTCGATGTTTTCGCGTTTCGGGTTGATGTTCTCGTTCTCGGGTCGATGTTCTCGTTCTCGGGTCGATGTTCTCGTTCTCGGGTCGATGTTCTCGTCAACTGCTCTCATTAACAATTGAAACCTCCAAAAGCATCATTTACCTGTAAGCGATTTCATCAAACTTTTCAAATAATTATGCAAAAAACGCTTGCTATCTACCTATGTGATGTTTAAAATATCTAGTAATATCATGAATGGGTGTCTTAATATTTTGGAAAACGGGGTGGAAATATGAGAAATAACGTATCTATTGGTTTATTGGGATTAGGAGTAGTCGGTTCTGGGGTGATTAAGTTGATTGAGGATCATCAGGAAGAGCTTGTACACCAGCTTGGCTGTGGTGTAAACGTAAAAAGTGTGTTAGTTCGTAACTTAGAAAAAGCACGTGATGTCCAAGTCGATCAAGCATACCTCACAACCGACCCCAATGACGTATTGCACAATCCCGAAGTCGATGTTGTTGTCGAGGTAATGGGTGGAATAGAAGAAGCACGCAAACATATTCTTGAAGCATTCGCAACTAAGAAACATGTCGTTACAGCAAATAAAGATTTAATTGCTCTACATGGTCCAGAATTACAAGATGCTGCTAGCAAGAATCAATGCGATCTATTTTACGAAGCAAGTGTCGCTGGAGGTATACCGATTTTACGCGGTTTATCAGATGGTCTTGTTTCGGATCGTATACAGCAGGTAATGGGCATTGTAAACGGCACAACCAATTACATATTAACGAAAATGAATCAAGAAGGTGTCACCTATGAAAGTGCACTGGAAGAAGCACAGCAACTTGGTTTTGCAGAGGCCGATCCGACAGCTGACGTGGAAGGATTGGATGCTGCAAGAAAGATGGCAATCTTGGCCCGACTTGCATTTTCCACAGATGTTGAACTATCCGATGTAGAAGTAAATGGGATTTCAAATCTAGCACTAGCAGATTTGCAATATGGTAAAAAACTAGGCTACACGATGAAATTAATTGGATACGCCCATTGCCAAAATCATAATGTGGAGGTCAGTGTTCAACCTACATTTCTATCAAATCAACATCCATTGTCCTCTGTTAAAAATGAATACAATGCAGTTTATGTAAATGGAGAGGCTGTTGGTGAAACAATGTTTTATGGGGCTGGGGCTGGTAGTCTGCCAACTGCTACAGCTATCATGTCTGATGTTGTAACAGTCATTACCAATATGCGTTTAGGTGTTAATGGGAGACGATTTGTTTCGCCACGTTTCAGGAAAGAATTAACCCCTCCTGAGCAACGTTTTGGGCAACATTATATACGGATGCATGTTAAAGATGAGGTTGGCGCTTTTGCCGCAATTTCCGATCTCTTTAATCAAATGGATATCAGCTTTGAGCGCATCTTACAAACACCCCGCACGAAAAATGAATTAGCCGAAGTAGTTCTTGTTACACACAGAACCGCTTTATTGAATTTTAAGGAATCCATGGATAAACTGAACAACCTAGATGTAGTGGAAAGTGTAGAAAGTACTTTTCGCGTTGAAGGAGATGCTGAAAAATGAATTGGCCAGGATTACTAAAACATTATGCGGAATTTTTACCTATATCAGAAGCAACACCCGCCCTTACGCTGAAAGAGGGTAATACCCCGCTTATTCACTTTCCACATCTGTCAAAAAAATTAGGCGTGGAACTATACGGAAAGGTTGAGGGAGCAAATCCAACCGGCTCGTTTAAAGATAGAGGAATGGTTATGGCCGTTGCGAAGGCGCAAGAAGAAGGGAGTACATCAGTAATCTGTGCCTCTACTGGGAACACATCGGCTTCAGCTGCAGCATATGCAGCAAGGGCTGGTATGCGCGCAATCATTGTTATTCCTAAGGGTAAAGTAGCCCTAGGAAAACTTGCTCAAGCCATGATGTATGGTGCTGAGATTGTTGAAATTGATGGAAACTTTGATGATGCATTAAAAATGGTCCGAAAAGTAAGTGAAAATGCCCCAGTTACGCTTGTCAATTCCGTAAATCCTTACCGATTAGAAGGGCAAAAAACAGCGGCATTCGAAATCTGTGATCAACTTGGATGGGCACCAGATATCCTCACTATTCCAGTAGGTAACGCGGGAAATATTAGTGCCTATTGGAAGGGATTTAAAGAATACCACGAGGAGAAACAAACAGGTCTACCAAAAATGTTTGGCTTTGAGGCTGAAGGAGCAGCAGCAATCGTGCAAAACAAAGTCATCCCTCAACCAGAGACCGTTGCCACGGCTATCCGTATTGGAAATCCTGCAAGC
Source organism: Lentibacillus sp. Marseille-P4043 (assembly GCF_900258515.1). Taxonomy (NCBI): domain Bacteria; kingdom Bacillati; phylum Bacillota; class Bacilli; order Caryophanales; family Bacillaceae; genus Lentibacillus; species Lentibacillus sp. Marseille-P4043. The sequence continues at coordinate 525,538 of NZ_LT984884.1, forward strand.
TGGAATCTAGCTGTCAACGCACGTGATGAATCCAATGGAAAAATCGCCTCCGTTTCCGATGAAGAAATCATCAATGCATTTACACTTTTGGCACAAAAAGAGGGTGTTTTTGCTGAACCTGGATCTTGCGCTTCAATTGCAGGTTTGATGCAGCAATGTGAAAATGGAACGATTGAGAAAGGCAGCAAAGTCGTAGCTGTCCTTACAGGAAACGGGTTAAAAGACCCACAGACAGTAGTTGAACAACTGCATGTTGACCCTGTCTCACTACCAAACGATGAAGAGGCTGTCACCGCTTATATAACAGATGTGGTGAAATCATGAATATGTTCCGCCTTTCTCTACCAGCTAGCTCGGCAAATATCGGGCCATGCTTTGATTCAGCAGGTATAGCCTTAAATCGTTATTTGACATTGGAAGTTGTTGAGCATGACAAATGGGAGTTTGAACACCGCTCCCCATTACTTCCTAACTTCAGCAATCATGAAGATCATTTTATTTTTCAAATTGCCGAGCGCATTGCTAAACGGCATAATCGTTCCATGCCAATGTGTAAAATAACAGTAGACAGTGAAATCCCTTTGGCCCGTGGTCTGGGCAGTAGTGCTTCCGCCGTTATGGCTGGGATTGAACTGGCTAATCAGCTATGTAATCTCGCCCTAACACCTAAGGAAAAACTGCAGTACGGCATTGAAATTGAGGGCCATCCTGATAACGTTGCCGCCGTTGTATTTGGAGGATTTATTATAACCGCTAAAACAATGGATGAAAAAAAAGAATATTTACAATTGCCAACACTCGATATTGATGTAGTCGTTTATATTCCGAATGTTGAACTAAAAACAGAAGCAGCTAGAAAGGTACTTCCAGACAGCTTCACTCGAGAAAAGGCTACTGAAGCAAGTAGTATTAGCAATCTCATGATAGCGTCCCTATTAACCGGCGATTATAAATTAGCAGGTAAAATGATGGAGAATGATTTATTTCATGAACCTTATCGGGCAGATCTCATCTCGCATTATCACGACATCAAAAGTAAGGCGAAAAAATATGGAGCTTATGGAACTGTTATTAGCGGGGCTGGTCCTACGATGATATCATTTATACCTAAGGGGGAAGGCCATAACATAGCGAAACAAATGAAAATAATGTTTCCTAATTACCAGATTGAATCGTTAGAGGTTGACCACAATGGAATTCAAGTTACACGAAACAACAATTGAAGTAAAAGGCTGTGAAATAAACCAACAGCCTTTTTCGGGCCGCTTGATGATGTAAATTCTCTTTGAAAGTAAAATTAAGTGTTTATCCATTATGTGGAATAAGGCAATAGGAGATCTGATATTTCCTATCGCCCCTTCCCTCATCCAATCTTCTGCACAATCACTACTTTTAAATAATCACCCTGAGGAAAACTAGGATAAACAGAAAAATCACTTGGCAGTGTATGTTCTTCTAATATTTTATATGTTACGTTCATTTCCTTGAAGGCTTTATCGATGAATCCTTTGAACTTTTTCATTCCGAAAGTCGCGTTATTTGTGGAAGCAACAATAACACCATCTTTTTCAGTGATATCAATTGTATCCTTTATTAATACAGGGTAATCCTTAGCCGTCGAAAATGTGCGCTTTTTCGAGCGTGCAAAGCTTGGTGGATCTAAGACAACTAAATCAAACTTCAATTTTTTTCGCTTTGCATATTTAAAATAATCGAATACATCCATTACGATAATATCCTGTTGCTCAAAGTCAATTCCGTTCACACTAAATTGCTCAATTGTCTTGCTTTTACTACGCTTAGCAAGGTCAACACTAGTTGTTTTTAAAGCACCACCAACAGCTGCAGCTATCGAAAATGCACCTGTATACGAAAAAGTATTTAGCACATTTTTCCCGTTTGCATACTTATCCCGGATCACCCTTCTGACATCACGCTGGTCAAGAAAAATCCCAACCATAGCCCCGTCATTTAAGTAAACAGCATAATTCATCCCGTTTTCTTGTACAATAATCGGAAACTCACCACGCTCACCTTTCACAAAATCATCGTCATCAATATACTGGCCTTTCGTATTGAATCGCCTTTTTTGATAAATGGCCCTGTAATCTCCCAGCTCATCCAATGCGCGAATGACCACATCTTTGAATGTATAAATTCCCTCACTATACCAATTGATCAAATAATAACCGTCGAAATTATCAATGGTTAATCCACCAACGCCATCCCCTTCTCCATTAAAAATTCGAAAGGCATTTGTGTTTGGATCCATGTAAAAATTCTTCCTTTTTTCCATGGCTTGTTCTATTTTCGTTTTAAAGAATACAAAGTCAATTTTTTCATTTTGCTTGTATGACAGTACCCAACCAAGTCCTTTATTCTGTTTCCCATAGTACCCTTTTGCAATAAATTGGTTTTTCTGATCCCTTAAGTTAAAAATACTACCTTCCTTTTTTAGCTCCTCTGAATTCGTTACTACTTCATTATGAATTAACGGATATCCTTTTTTGTATTTTGCTATCTGCTGCTGTTTTACATATAAGTCAATTGTTGTCGTCATATTTTCATCCCATCAATTGTTTTCTTCATTATCGCATGCTTAAACGAAAAGTGAAAGCATGCTTAGCCAAAGCCGTCCCTCCCATATTATTTCACTGTTCTCGAGAAGAATCCCTTTGTTTAACGTTACGTATTTCATTATAATGATAGGGAGGTGAAAACATGGCTCGCGAACGGAAATTTTCAAAGGAAGAACTATTTCAATCGACTAAAGATATCCTACTTAGCCACGGTTATGAAGGGTTTACCTTCAGCATATTAGCAGATCGCTTGCAAGTATCAAGAGGCACCATTTATAAATACTACGAGAATAAAGTTGAATTAATAACAGATTATACATTTTTTGAAATGAATCAATTTTTAACAGACCTAAAAAAGATAAAACATTATCGTAACTTTGATACCCAATTCGAATATCTCCTAACTATTATGTTCACGCATAGTAAAATCCGTCGTATTCTGATAACGGCAAACCGGATTTTAGGAACCGTTAATGAAACGGTGAAAATAAAAAAAGAACAACTAAGAGATCTCCATCTTGAAATATATGAGCATTTAAAGTCTTTTATCAAGCGCGGAAGAGAAGAAAAAGTATTAAAAGAACATATCCCAGATGAATTAATCTTAAGCTTTATCTTCCATTCAATCGAAATACCAAATCAACTTTCTCTAACACAGGAAGAATGGGTTCAATCTGTAAAAGAGCTTCTTAGTCATGGAATGTTCATAAAAAATTAATTGACACATCCAAAAAATATATCGATAATGATAGTGACATATGTGTCATTTTATTTTTTATAAGAACAAAAGCGCAAGCGCCCGTTTAGCGAGGTACGGAGGTGAAGGAAGTCTCACTACAGCTTTAGCGCTGGAGCTGGACGTGGCTCGTCCTACCCGAGTACAAATTAGAGCCAAATTTTATACTTTTTTATTGTAAAAGTGACAGGAGTGTTACCTTATCCAAAAATGAAGGGAGTTAGAAAATGAAATCAGCTATTCATTATATTACGGACCATGTTGCAACAAGAAAGGGAATGTGGATTACCCTGGCAATATGGCTTGTTTTAACAATACTGCTTGCAGGACTCGCACCAAGCTCTAATGATTATAAAGTTTCCGGCATCGATTCCTTGCCAGACGATGCGCAATCCGTTATCGCCCAAAAAAAGAATGATCATTATTTCGCTGATAACGATGGAATTCCTGCATTATTAGTGTTTCAATCCGATAAGGGCGAAGTGAAGGTAGACGATCTTGCGAAGCTTCTAGAAACCGTCAAAAAGGAAAAAATTAATGGGGTAAAAGATGTTGTTCCTCTAGAAAAGTTACCACCAGAAGCAACTGAAAGCTTTTTTTCAAAGGACCATACGACAGCATTAATCCCACTATCATTTGATTCTTCTTTAGAGACAAAGGAAATCGAGCGTTCTTTAGAAAAGGTTTATAAATTAGCGGAACAGAATACAGATTTAACCTTGTATGTAACTGGTCCGGCTGGGATTGCCACAGATACATTAGACCTATTTTCCCGGGCTGACATTGTTCTCATCCTATCAACTGTAGGAATCATTTTGGTTTTGCTTGTTGTCATTTATCAATCGCCGTTACTGGCATTAATCCCATTACTTGCAGCAGGATTCGTGTATGAAGTTACAAACCAGGCACTTGGCATAATGGGCAAAGCTGGTTTGACGTTGGACAGTCAATCCTTATCTATCATGTCGATTTTATTATTCGCATCCGTTACAGACTATTCCTTATTTGTATTATCTCGATTTAGGGAAGAACTGAAAAATCATGATAGCAAATATGATGCGATGAAATGGGCCATGCGTGGATCTGGCATACCAGTATTTTTCTCAGGTGGAACAGTATTAGCTGCCATGCTTGTCTTGTTTTTTGCACAGTTCGGTGATTACCGTAACTTTGCACCTATTTTTGGAACAGCAATGGTCGTTGTGATTTTGGCATCCATTACACTAGTTCCCGCTTTGTTCACGTTGTTTGGCAGAAAATCGTTTTGGCCTAAAGTACCACGTGTAGGTGATAATCACGTGAAAACAAGTTCTATATGGAGCAAAGTTGGACGTTTTGTAACCCGTAAACCGACTGTATCTGTTGCTATCATTGGAATTATTCTGCTCGTCTCAGCAAGCAACGTTCTAAATTTGGACTATGAATTCGATACAATGAAGTCCTTCCCTGAAGATATGCCTTCCAGAGAAGGATATGAAATTTTAGAAGAAAACTTTGAACCTGGAGATTTGGCACCTACAACTGTTTTATTTGAGTCAGATGATACAGTGACGAAAACAGAACAGAAGAAACTGGCCAATACATTATCAGAACGACCGTTAGTTGATAATGTTCACATTAGCGAAGTAACAGATAATGAAAAAGTAATCTCATATAGCCTAACATTCGCAAAAAACCCATACGCTGTTGAAACAATGGACGCTTTGGAAGGAATTAGAGATGATGCAGACGAACTTGTTGATCAAAGTAATTTGAATGGAGAACTCTATTTTGCTGGAGAAACCGCATCATCTGTTGACGACCGTTCTGTAAACAACCGCGATTTAATCGTTATTGTCTCAATTGAAACGATATTAATCTTTTTAATGTTGATTCTTTTGACGCGGTCATTTAAAATGCCCATTTATATGATGGGAACCATTCTCGTATCATTTGTTGCGGCATTAGGTCTAGGAACATTCTTAACACAACTATTCTTTGACATTGATACAATAAGCAATCGAGTACCGCTTTATTCCTTTGTATTCCTAGTTGCGCTCGGTGTCGATTACAACATTATATTAATATCCAGGTTTATGGAGGAACGAAAGAAACACACTGTAAAAGAAGCAGTCGAGATTGCAGTTGCCAATACAGGCGGTGTCATTTCGTCGGCTGGAATTATTCTTGCCGCTACATTTGCTGTTCTAATGACCCAACCGATTGAATTGCTGTTTGTTTTTGGCTTTATTGTAGCAGTGGGAATTATACTGGATACGTTCTTGATTAGAGGAGTATTATTACCAGGACTACTCGTATTATTTGAAAAGGATAAAAAGTAGCTTACAGAAAGAAAAAGGACCTGTTTCAGGCTAGCTTACGAAAGAAACAGGTCCATCACTTTATTTTCTTTTATTTTTATCACGAAGTTTTTGATGATGCCATCTACTTAATTTCCTTAACACGCCATAAGAAATATGAATCTTTGTCCTTTCCTTTTCCAACGATAAACCCGGTTCCAAGTGCATCCAAATCGACTTGGAATAAGCAACAAGCTGGTCTGGGTATACACTACGATGTCCAATGATAATATATGCCGTTATGCATGCACCAACAACATATACTCCAGTAACACTTCCGAATAACTCAAACCCCATAAATATCGCAGCTATCGGTGTATTAGAGGCAGCAGCAACGACAGCAACCATACCAACTGCAGCTCCAAGTGCCGCATCAACTCCCAACATGTTAGCAAAAACATTACCAGATACTGCACCAATAACAAACTGTGGTGTAACGATTCCACCATAAAAGCCTGACCCTAATGTAATAGCAACAAGCAGTGCCTTCCAGAAAAAGCCGAAGTAAGGAATGACGTCACCATTTAAAGCCCTGTCCATCAGCGGTAAGCTAAGACCTAGATACTCTGTTGGTACAAATAGTATCAAAAGTGATAAAACAATACCACCAATTAACGGCATGAAAGGATACCAAATATGAAAGCGACGTTGGATATAACCAAACCCAAACCGTATCTGTTCAAACAACTCAATGAACAGCCACGACACTAAGCCACACAGAATTCCAATTAAAATAATCTTCAAAAACAACCTTTCAGAAAAAGGAAAGACATGTTCAAATGGATAAAACGTGTAGGTAATCCCCCATAATTTACTTATTTCAAACGAAGTAACACCCGCAATGACAGATAAAAATAACATATCATAACGCAAACGACCGATTGTCAGTACCTCCACCCCATAAATCGCACCTGCAATCGGGGTTCCGAAAACACTAGCAAATCCAGCACTGACACCACAAGCAACGATTCGCTTTTGCATTTCTGGACTGAGTCGCACAAGGTGTCCAACCCAGGAAGCAAGCGTACCGCCAATATGTGAGCATGGCCCCTCTTTCCCCGCCGAACCACCAGATGCAAGTGTAATAATTGCAGCTATTGGCTTTATTGGTAACGACTTATACGGCATTTTCCCATTCTGTTCATGAACAGCCGCAATAACAGAGTCGTTCTTGTCCCCTTTCAAGTAACGATAACCATAATAAATAAGAAGTCCATTAAGCAGGCCTCCAACAGGTAAAACGATCATTTGAAGCCACAAAGGAATATTTGCGGTCTTATCCATTGAAAAAAATAAGCCTTGTAAAAATATACTTGTTCCGGTTCCAACAATGGCACCTGTTAATGTAGCCAAAAAAAATCGCCTTACCAAGGTGGCAAGCATGACAAGTGGTTCGATATAACGTATGTGAAACAAAGCTCTCACCTCTTCCCCAAAACCAAGTCCTAATCATAATTATTAGCTCATCACTTATTAATTATAGTCCTATTACTAAAAAAATGTAAAAAGCAAACTGGACCATAAGTCAAAGCCGTTAAATGGATAACCTGAAACAACTCTGTTAAAATCAGCAGTAGTATAATATACAAGGGTGATAGCAAATGAAAATTGTCTCAATCGAACCGACGCCAAGTCCACATTCCATGAAAATCAACGTTGATGAACGATTAGTCGATGGCCAAACAGAGAATTATAAGTTAAATGACGAAATCGACAATGCCCCAGATTACGTTAAGGGTCTGTTTAGAATCAATGGTGTGAAGGGACTATATCGCGTTATTGACTTTATCGCACTTGAACGTAATCCCCGCATATCATGGGAAGAAATCCTTCCAGCCGTACGTGATGTACTAGGATCCACTGAAGAAGAGACGGATCAACTTATCGCAAATGAATCTGTAGCTGATGACCACTTTGGTGAAGTAAAAGTTTTTATTCAGATGTTTCGCAATTTACCCGTACAGGTAAAATTACAGGACGGGGAAAATGAGCAGCGCTTTGGACTCCCTGAACGGTTTACGGAAGCAACAATGGAAGCCTCCGTTGCATCCGAAAATATGTTAATGGAAAGAAAATGGGTGGAGCAAAGCCCTCGCTATGGTGAGATGGATACCATTGGTCATGATGTCGTTGAGGAAATAATAGCCAGCTATGATGAAGAAAGACTTCATCAATTGGTTCAAGTAGCATTATCAAATGCATATTCTGAAGGTCGTGACAAGCCCGAGAAAAAGGTTACGCTTACCATGCTTGATAATCCAAGTTGGAAGGAACGCTATGCCGCACTCGACCAAATGCCGGATCCAACCATTGAAGATCTACCAGTTCTTAATAAAGCATTAGATGATGAAAAAGGATCCATTCGTAGACTAGCCACCGCGTATCTTGGCATGATCGAGGAACGTGAAGTGTTACCATATTTATATAAAGCATTAAAGGATAAAGCAGTAAATGTTAGGCGTACCGCTGGAGACTGTCTGTCAGATCTTGGTTTCACAGATGCGATTCCAGAGATGATAACTGCGTTAGCAGATCCAAATCGCCTTGTTCGTTGGCGTGCTGCTATGTATCTATACGAAGTCGGAGATGAAACCGCAATACCCGCCCTTCAACATGCATTGGATGATCCAGAATTTGAAGTTCGGATGCAGGTCAAAATGGCACTAGCCAGAATCGAAGGCGGCAAAAAAGCAGAAGGATCAATCTGGCACCAAATGACACAAGCCACAAAACAATAAGGCTTCTCCCGTAATGTTGCTTTTTAATGTCGTAGTTGATATATAATGCGCAGTAACTAGAAATCAAGTTCGGAGCTTTGACAACCGCTACGGGAAAACACTACGCTTTCCGCGGGCACGGCTTCAGCCTCCGAAGCGGAAAACCGCCGCTTCGAAGTCTTCAGACACGTGCTGGGGCTGCGCTAACTCGCCCCACCGAAAACCATTGTTCCCGCAGGAGTCTACGTGTTTTCCCTTCGCTAGTAGGTGCTATTACTTGATATACATGCTATCTCTACACAAAAATTAGGGAACTTCTACTAGCAGAGTCAGAATACGTAGACTCCTTGAAAATACAGTTCGATTTTCTGCGTGCGATGTAACGCTGCCGAAGCATTCCTTGTCCTATGGGAACAGCACGAGTCCGAAGACCCCGCAGGACAAGGAAAACTTCAGTGGTATTACATCGCACGCAGAAAAAGTGGTATTCTTTTTCAAGGAAGCGCTCTTTGCTTCCGAGGAGGCTGAGGCCGTGCCCATGGAAAGCGAAGTATTCTGACGGAGCGAGTCCAAGTACTCCTATACCATTGGAACGGGAAGAAAGTGTCATTAAAGAGAACTTCATTACTGCGCATTATCCTTCTATTGTGTAAAAAACAACAAATGGCTTCGATGGGGCAAGTAATCGCAGTCCCAATCCTTTAGAAAATAGTAAAACTACCATCCTGCTTCATGTTTGGATGGTAGTTTTACTTATTTATCTTAGACAATTAAAGCGATTAACTTCCTATCTCTATCTTCCTGTTCCGTTTTGGAGGCTAAGTCATACTTTTTTAAAAGATGGAATAACTCATTAAGTGTTTCCTGGGAATGTTCATTATCTAAAAAACGACTTACTTGTTCATACAAATCTGCTGGCAAAAACTCTTTCTGGTTTTCCAACTTCTTTACAACATCCTGATATGAATGATCAATGTTGCATGATCCCACTTAATCACTCCCTCTCCTTTATCTTTATTTTGATTGTATCACTTACGCATCTCTCTTACATCTATTAAGTCTACAGCTCGAATACAAGTAAAATAGGCAAATGGGAAAAAGAATTAAAATGGGATGCCTATACAGGCCTTTATCTAGCTTTTATTGTTAATCCAAAATCGCCGCATTACCGTTCCATCGTCATCAACAAAACCTTCATCCTCAATTCCGCCATTATCTATGATTACCTTTGCAGAACCGATATTATCCTCATCACATGTCACTAATACACGGTCAATGCCTAATTTTTTGCACTTTTTCAATGCCTCTGCCAGAATCAATGTCGCATAACCCTTTTTTCGTTCAGTTGGCCGCGTACTATACCCGATGTGGCCGCCAACATTTCGTAAAAACTCATTTAGATCATGACGAATATCAACCATCCCCACAATCCGTTCATTATCATCGATCAAAAAGTAATTCGTGCTTGGTAGCCATCGGTCTGTTCCACCTTCTCTTATAGCTAATGCCTGTAAATATTCCTCATATGTCTCATGTTTCGCCAAATCAAAGCTGCTTGGCACCATTCGTGAAGGCCCCCATTCCCTCACATAGTTTTCGTGTTCCTCTTTCCACTTTAACGCTGGTCTTTCCAATCTCATCATAATCCCTCTCTCTAACTTAATAAAAACACGTTATTGATTAGATTCATCTTAATCAATAACGTGCAATTTTTAAACTAATATTCTGATACCTAAAAAAATATATGGATAATCACATAATATGAGCCGAACAAGATACTCACTTATCAAAGGACCAAAAATTTTAATTTATCTGACTTTATTTTGCTGATTTAATTAACAACTTGGGCTATGTTTAGATGGAGGGTATGATATTAGCCCTACCCCTTGCAGAAAGGGGGTGAAAATAGTGGATATGATTTCACTTCTAACGGCTATTGTGAGTCTTGTTACGTCAGTTGTTGGGCTTGTTACCACAATTGTAACAACGTACCGGGATTTATATAGGCGGAAAGAAAAGAATCCTTCGCCGACCCAACCGGAAAAGGATTCTAGAAAAAACACCTAAGTGAGAGGGATTCAATTCCCTCTCCTTACCACTATTATATTCATATCATACCCTCATTATAACAAAATAGTCAAGGAGCTGATCTGGTGCAAACTACAACTTTCATTATTTCTATTGTTTCGATCTTAATAAGTTGTACAACACTAACCATTATTTTTAAGACAAAAAGAAAAGGTAGCTAATAGTGCTGAAAATTGCGTAATGCGTAATGGGTGAAGCTTTATGATACCTAAAAAACCGAACAATACTTTTGGTCTAATTCTCCAATTTTGCTAAAGAAGAAGTGTAGAAAAGCATACAAAACCACAAATCTAGTGCTTTCAAATAATTTCTGCTATCATTATCACTATCAAACAAAACAGGAGAGAGAACAATGAAAGTTTACGTTGATGCTGACGCTTGTCCAGTAAAGGATACGATCATTTCCATTGCAAAAAATAATCAAATCCCTGTCTTCCTTGTAAAAAGTTTTGCCCACTACTCCAACAACCAAGAGCCACAAGGAGTTGAGACGATCTATGTCGACACCGGGGCTGACTCTGCTGATTACCGAATCATGAAATTGGCACAAAAAAATGACATTATCGTTACACAAGATTATGGTCTTGCTTCTTTAGGTTTAGCAAAAGGGTGCATTGTTTTGCATCATAAAGGATTCGCGTATTCAAATGAGAATATCGATCAACTCCTGCAAACACGTTATGAAAGTGCTATGGCTAGAAAAGGTGGCAAACGTACCAAAGGACCCAAAGCGTTTACAGCTGAAGATGAAAAAAAGTTTAGCGAACTATTTAAAAAAGTGATTGAGCAGTATTGATTAGTCCCCACTGCTCCGATGCCCCCTTTTATTATCGTATGTTCGCTCGATTTTCTCGATTCTCTTTCCTTGATGGAGCCGTAAGATATAACCTTTTCTCTTCCTCGGTTACCGGAAAAACATTCGGGACTGGAACCGGCTTCCCTTCTTCGTTAACGGCTACCATGGTAAGAAAGGATTCTGTTGTCAGTCTTTCCTCATTTTTAATCAAATCATGTGCGGTAACTTTCACATACACCTCCATTGAATTTGTCCCTGTATACGTCACGAATGCTTCTAATGTTAATGAATCCCCAACCTTTGCCGAAGAAAGGAAATCAACAGAGTCAATCGACGCTGTGACAACTGCACTTTTTGCATGCTTCATCGCAGTTAATGCAGCAATTTCATCAATATAAGCTAGTACTTTTCCACCAAATATTGTATCTAAATGGTTTGTATCCGGCGGTAGTACTAAACGTGTTTGAACGGTTTTAGAATCTTGTATAGCTATTTGTTCCATCGAATTATCCTCCTAAAATAAAAAACACCTTTCATAATAGAAGATGTTAAAAGTAAAATGCATACTAAAATTTAGTTACATCATATGTATTAACGCAACACCCTCCTATTTCCCGTAGGATTAAAAATGTTCTTCCCTATGGCAGGTCTCCTGGCTTCGAATCATCAAATCACTTTCCTTCCCGTTTCCCTTTTGAAACAGTGGTATCAAAGGATTCTCCTCATTACAGTGGCGGGACCGCGTTGGAATTTCACCAACTTCCCTTTTCAACTTTTTATACAAGTCACCATAAGGCAAATGTATTCAATTGTATTTAGTATATCACCTTTTATAATTCTATGGGTGTTTTAATGATCAAACAGTTAGCTGAGGCAAACTTGAAACGTTTCTAATAATTGCCTTAACAACTTTGGTAAACCTAAAGACTGTTAAGATTGAGGCTGCGATTACTCGCCCTATTGAAAACATTTGTTGATTTATATACAAAATGTGTAATAACTAAAAAATTGCTCCTTCGCCGTTCCGGAAATACACTGGTTTTGCATTTACTACCATTAACTGTAGTAGTATGTGTTTTGCCAAGACACATTCTACCGCTTCACTAGTCCGGGTGAGTGGAGGGTTGGTGACTCCTCGAAAAAGAAAAGCACTTTTTCTTCGTGCGATGTATCGCTGGCGTAGCCTTCCTTGTCCTGCGGGAACAATGGTTTTCGGTGGGGCGAGTTAGCGCAGCCCCAGCACGTGTCCGAAGACCCCGCAGAGTGGTTTTCTCGAGGAGGCTGAGGCCGTGCCCGCGGAAAGCATCCACCCAGAACGATCCCGGACGGTGGGAGATGCGTGTACTTATAGAAAAGAGTCCAGCAGTCAAAACTTGTTTAAATGTGATTAATCCAAAGTCAACTTGAGTAGTGAATATCCATCCTTTCACATTTTTTCAAGGCTTATTTGTCTATTTCACGCTGCGAAAGTTGAGTTGTAATACTTATCTAATTAGATTATAATCTAATTAGATAAGCGTTAGGAGGTTACATATATGCAACTGGACCGTATCGTCAACTTTCATAAAACAATTGGAGACAAAACAAGAATTCAAATCATTGCCCTGTTAAAAGATGGCCCGCTCCATGGTCAAGCGATTGCCGGAAAGCTCGGGCTAACGCCGCCTACTATCTCCTACCATATTAATAAACTAAGAGAGATCGATATTATTTATCAGCGAAGAGAGAAAAATACGATTTATTTTTATTTAAATAAGAAAAAGCTGGCATTTATGGCGGATGCCATTCTTAGGATTGGAGAAGAAAAGGAAATGGAACAATTTCAGGTTAATGACGAAGAGAAATATAATATTATCCAAAACTTCTTTCAAGACGGAAAGCTAAAGAATATTCCCGCACAACGTAAAAAGAAGCTTATTGTTTTGGAACACCTTGTAAATGGTTTGGAAAAAGGCAGAACATACAGCGAAAAAGAAATCAATGAACACATAAAACAATTTTATGGCGACTTTGCAACAATTAGACGCGAATTCATCATGTGCCAGTTTATGTCAAGGCAAAATAGTGAGTATGAATTAAACCCAGAAGAACTATGGCTGATCTAGTCAGCCTATTTTTTTTACCAACTAATTAGATACATATTAAATTAGATGGAATTATAACTAGGTGGTGATATAAATGAAAAATTGGCTGGTCTGGAAACAAGAAAAAAACTATCAAAAACTTTTTTGGTCCGGCACTATTAATGGAATAGGAAGTCGCTTTACCCAAGTAGCTATTCTCACATTGCTTTACCAGGTTACTGAATCTGGTATTGCCATCGGACTGCTGTTTGCTACACGAATGGCTCCATTTTTACTTTTAGCACCAATCGGTGGAATGCTAGCCGATCGATTTTCTAAGAAAAAAATACTGATAACAATTGACCTATTACGCACTCCATTTGCGGTATCACCAATCCTTGTGCAAGGATCAGGGGATTTATGGATTGTGTACCTGAGTGCATTTTGTTTAGCTACAGGTGAAGCTATCTATTCCCCTACAAGAATGTCAGCCATTCCAACGCTTGTAAAACAGGATAAATTATTGTATATTAACGCGATTGAACAAATCATGGTTGGCATTGTTCTTGTTGCAGGTTCAAGCACTGGGGGGATCATTTCCTATTTATTCGGTTTGCATCTCCCATTTATACTAGACGGATTATCATACCTTATATCAGCATTATTTATCTTGAACATGACCATCCCAACAATCATGAAAGCGAAAAAGTGTAATCCCGTTTATCATTCTCCATCCGCATGGAAGTTAATTACAGGGTCGTCCATACTGCTTATCTTTATTTTTATTGAAATTACCATGCCTTTAGCCAATGGGGTTGATAATGTTCTTATGAGCGTATATGCACTTGATATTTTTCATAAGGGAGACCTTGGGGTTGGATTGATTTATACAGCGCTAGGGTTAGGTTTCATTATAAGTTCTTTCTTTTCGACTAAATTAAGGCGAAAACTAGTACTGTTAGTTGTGGTCTTTATCGCTCTTGAGGGTAGTGGTCATCTTCTGTTAAGTGTTGTTCCTACTTTTTCGTTTGCTCTTCTGACTGTTTTATTTATCACATTCGCTGGAGGGATCAGCAACATTTGTTCAAGCACACTTATCATGAAAATCGTACCGAAATCAAGGCAAGGGACATTTTTTGGATTGACACAAATGATATCGAACACAGCATTGGGCCTTTCTATGGGTGTGGCCGGATTTTTACTGGAAGTATTTAATCCTAGAACATTAAGTTTTCTTGTAGGCATTACCTATATTGTTTTAACCATTTTATATGCCATTTTATTTGCAAAGGTAAACCTCGTAAACGAGAAAAGGAAATTACAATCGTGAAGCATGGTGAACTATACGCAACATTAAGAAACACCTCTGCACAAATTTGACAGAGGTGTTTTACATGTTCATGGACGCTACAGCTTTCGAACCATAAAGTTATCTGCTAGAACCGCCCAGTTTTGCGGGAATGGATTACCTAACACCCAGAATGCTGCTCCCCTGAGTCCGTACTCTTTAATGGCATTATATTTCTTTTGAACACTTCTGGCATCTTCAAACCATACTTCATGTTCTTGCCCATTTTCGCTTACATAACGAAAGAATGGAGACTGGTAGGTTTGATCGTACTGGATGGCGACACCATGATCCTTCGCTAATTGGACCGCTTCTTTCGGACTAATAGTTTGCGCTATCGTTCCTTCCTGCCAAGGAATTTTCCAATCACGTCCGTATAACGGCATCCCCATCATAATTTTATTACGCGGAATAACAGTAACGGCATAATCTAGCACATCACGTACCTTATTAATTGGCGCAATGGCCCATGGTCTGCCACCAGCCCATCCCCATTCGTAAGTCATAAGTATAACGAAATCAACGATGTTACCTTGAGTGGCATAGTCGTGTGCTTCATATAATAACCCCTCTTGCTCGGCACTTTCTTTAGGAGCAAGAGCTGTCGAAACGATTAACCCTTCAGGATGGAGTCTAGCTACAACACGGCGCAAAAATGCATTATAATTTTCACGGTCCTCCGGATACACATACTCAAAATCAAAGTTCACACCTGTATAACCTTTAGCCCGTATTTTTTCCAACAGATTTGTAATTAGGGTCTCTTGTAGTTCAGGATTCCTTAAAATAGAGGCGGCTAAATCAGAACTGAAACTACCCTCCGTAAAATTTGTCAAAACAAGTAGTGGGGATACATTATTGGCTCTGGCTGCTTCCAAAACTGGAGTCTCCTGCATTTCTGTAATTGTTCCGTCTGTTTGCATACTGTACATAAACGGTGAAAGATAGGTAAAATATCTTCCTAGAGATAACACTTCCCCCCTTCCTTGTTCGTTTAGTTCAGTTGTATAGGCGTTTGTTTCTATTACAGGTCTGTTCCCCATAGGTATTCGTAAAATTTGCCCTGGGTATAGCGTGGTCGGATTTGTAATATTGTTCATTTGGATTATTTGGTTGAGCGTTATACCATACTTTTGAGCAATCGTCCAGGGTGATTCCCCCGGTTGGATAATATGGGAAAAGTAAGGGATCACAAGCATTTGCCCAACATAAAGCTGGGAAGGATTTGTAATATTGTTTGCTGAAGCAAGCTCCTGGAGTGTTACACCATAACGTTGTGCTATTGCCCATAAATTGTCTCCAGGTTGAACGACATATTCACGATAAGGAATTGGAATTACCAACGACTCGCCTACCACGAGAACGTTCGGGTTATCTAATTGATTTACTAATATAATTTGATTTACATCGGCACCATAGCGCTGTGCTATCGTCCATAACATTTCCCCCTGTTGTACCACATGAATTTGCATATTTATTTCCTCCAATTGTAATGTCTATTCCTATGCTATTCATGTGACATCTGTCCTGTTACGCCCTTACTGACTAAGAACGAATTGACTATATAAAAACAGGACCCGCCCCTTTTATAGGGGCGGGTCCTGTTTTATTGATCACCTGTCTTAAAGCTGATAAACTTTTGCTCCATCATTTCTTCCATAGCGTATTTAACACCTTCCCTGCCAACACCACTGTCTTTCCAGCCGCCATAAGGCATGTTGTCAATCCGATATGTTGGAATATCATTCACAATAACACCGCCTGTTTCCAACCGCTCTGCAGCGTAAAATGCCCGTTCAAGGCTTGGTGTCATGACGCCCGAATTCAATCCATACCTTGAATCATTTGCCTCATTAATCGCATCATCTAATGTATCAAATGGGAAAATGCAAACGATTGGCCCAAAAACCTCAAGACGAGATACTTTTGAATTGCGATTTACATTTGTCAGAACAGTTGGTTTCATCACATTTCCTTTTACTTTTCCACCACATTCAATTTTTGCACCTTCCTCAACCGCTTCATCTAGCCAACTTTGCAAGCGTTCTAACGATTTTCTTGAAATAACAGCTGTTATATTTGATTTTTCGTCCAATGGAGAACCAACTACAAGCTGCTTCGTTCGAGTGACAAATCGTTCCAGAAACTCTTCGTATAGTGATTGATGGACATAAATGCGCTGAACCGATATACACACTTGCCCATTGTAAGAAAAAGCACCCATTACACTACGCTCAATAATTTTGTCAATGTCTACTCCTTCATCAACAATAAAAGGAGAGTTTGACCCAAGCTCAAGGGTTAGTTTACGAAATCCTGCTTGTTGCTGAATAATGTGACCAACTTCTACGCTACCTGTAAATGTCACCTTTTTCACATAGGGATGAGTAGTTAACGCTTCACTCAATACATCCCCCTTACCCGGAAACACCATCTGGAAGGCCGGCCTCTTTAAAAATCTCTGCAAGAAACAATGAGCTTAACGGTGTCTGTTCAGCAGGTTTTAGTACAATTGAATTTCCCGCTGCAATCGCCGGACCTACCTTATGTGCAACAAGATTAAAAGGAAAGTTAAATGGAGTAATAGCTGTCACCACACCAATGGGGGTTCGAATTGTAAAGCCAAACCGATTCTCTCCCCCTTCAGCTGCATCCATTGGAATCCGTTCACCATAATTACTCTTCGCCTCTTCTGCCGCAAAGCGATATGTTTGGACAGTACGACTTATTTCTTCACGTGCATTTCGAATTGACTTCGCACCCTCCATCGCAATGATTTTGGCGCATTCATCACTACGTTCTTCCATGATAGTGGCAACATTCGCTAAAATTTTGGCCCGAGCATGTGCTGGATACTTTCTAAATTTCTGGAAGGCGGCATGTGCCTCTACGATAGCCTCTACAGCATCCCCTGGCTCTGCCTGTCCAATTTGAGCAAGTTCATCTTCGGTATGTGGATTCTTTAATGGTTCATACGATTTTGCCTCTCGCCATTTGCCACCAATCCATAATTGCCATTCCTTTGTCATCTTTAGGTTCCTCCTTTGGGGCAGTGCCTGTCACTCCCCGGATTTTGTCGAATGATCTATTGGAATTTGTTAGTTATTGTAGAATTGAACATCTCACTAAAGTTTACAAATATAATCACCAAGTGTTTTTGATAGCTCTACGTTTTCCGAATAATCTACATCAACATCAACAATAACAATGTTGTCACTAGAAAATGCTTCTTCTAACGCTGGTAGTAAGTCATCTGAATGTTTCACCCGGATTCCCTTACATCCAAAGCTTTCAGCAAATGTTAAAAAATTCGGATCTGTAAATTCAATTGCATTTGCTCGATCATACTTGTTCAGCTGCTTCCACTCAATTAACCCATATTTAGCATCATGAAAAATAACAATTACAAAAGCCAGTCCAAGTCGTTTTGCCGTTGCTAATTCAACACCATTCATGAGAAAGCCACCATCACCAGTAACAGCTACAGCAGGCTTATCCGGATTTGCTAACTTTGCAGCTATTGCTCCGGGAACTGCAATTCCCATTGATGCCCAACCATTTGAAATAATGGTGTGGTTCGGCTTTTCCGGTTGATACATACGGGCAACCCACATTTTATGCGCACCAACATCAGAAATGACAATTGCCTCACCCTTCTCAGCTTTCTTCAAATCCGCAATAATTCGCTGTGGTTTAACCGGGCTTCCTGATACCTCATCAGAAGCGTGAAGTTTTTCGACAAGCTGAGACTTTAACTGTTTTACTTCCGGCCAAAGTTCTTTTTTCTCTACATCGGAATGTAAAGCTTTCAATGTCTCTTTCACATCGCCAACCAATTCACTTTCGATTGGGTAATAAGCATCGACCTCGGCTGGTAATGTATCCAAATGAACAATTGGATTCATAGCCTCATCATTCCAATATTTCGGCAAATACTCGACAAAATCATATCCTACAGTAATAATCACATCCGCGCGATCAAATCCACACAACACATAGTCTTTCGCCTGCATTCCTACCGTATACAGTGTTAATGGATGATCAGATGGTAAAACTCCTTTTGCCATAAACGTATTTACAACCGGAATATTTTTAGATTCTGCAAATTCTCGCAGCATTTCTGTTGCACCATCGCGAATAACACCATTTCCTGCTAGAATAATTGGTTTCTTCGCTTTGTTTATAATTTCTGCCGCCTTCTTGACCTCTTCTTCAGCTGGCCGGGATATCGGGATTGGTGTGACTGGTAATACCTCACCCTCTGTATCCGTCATGGCAATATCCTCTGGTAGTTCGATGTGCGTTGCACCAGGTTTATCGAGAACCGCTGTCTTAAATGCTTTGCGAATAATTTCAGGTATCGTATGAGGAACACGAATTTGTTGATTCCATTTTGTAATCTCTTCAAAAACACCAACAATATCAACGGCTTGATGTGATTCCTTATGAATCCGCTCAAGTCCAGCCTGTCCAGTGATTGCCACAACAGGAGCATAATCAAGATAGGCATCCCCGATTCCCGTTAGTAAATTTGTCGCACCAGGACCAAGCGTTGCCAAGCAAACACCTGGCTTTCCTGTCAGGCGACCATACACATCAGCCATGAAAGCAGCCGCTTGTTCATGATGGACAACAATAAACTCAATATTAGAGCCAATCAACGAATCAACGAGATCTGTATTTTCCTCTCCAGGAATACCAAAAATGTAGTTGACATTTTCCTGTTCCAAGCAGCGCACAAACAAATCCGAAGCTTTCATTTGTATGATGCCTCCTCTAATTTTTTGTTTTGTATAGTATTCCATAACACAATGAAATTATGTTTTAGTGAGATATCGCACAAACTTTGTCGATAATAACTCCTTGACAGATGGTGAAATCTACAGACAGAATATAGACAAGGGTTATTTTCCCAAAATTTTAAATTATATTTTGTTTATCATGTTCATGTATTGTTTAAACTATTAGGGAGGTGATAGAATGGCAGATGCAAATATCAAAGTGAACGATAATGGCCCTTATGTTGTAACAGGCTCATTTGAAGTGGTGGATGCGGAAGGAAACACTTTTCAAACAAAAAAGGCGGTTTCATTGTGTCGTTGTGGACATTCCTCCAACAAACCATTTTGTGATGGGACACATAAAAAAGTTGAATTTGAAAGTTCACCGCGAGCTGAATAAGAGGGAAAACAGCAATAAAAGGGTTCTAAGACGTTGATAAACCCGTACTTAAAATCAAGACTAACAACTGATCAATGTACAACTGAAGGTTAGTTATTCGTCTACTAGCGAAAATAGGTTAGCATTGACAGATGATTCATAACGTGGTTAAATGAAAGTAGATTTTCAAAGGGGAGTAGCTTTAACTGTAAAGTCGTCATTACAGAGTGATTACACTCTCGGCTTTACTGGCAACTTACGGCGTTGTTAGCAAGACCTTTGCCAATGTGGTAAAGGTCTTGTATTTTTTAGAGGCTTTTACCACATAACTGGTAAAAGCCTCTATTTTTTTATTCACAGAAGGGAGAAGTCGATGTGGAATCACTTTGGCTTGAGTATGGATGGACATTATTAGTATTAATTGGACTAGAGGGGATCTTGTCTGCTGATAACGCACTTGTTCTGGCGGTAATAGCTAAACACTTGCCAGATGATGAAAAAAAACGTGCTATCAACTACGGTATTATCGGTGCGTTTATTTTCAGATTCGCAGCCCTATTCACGATATCCTTCCTAGTAAATGTATGGCAGGTCCAAGCAATCGGCGCTGCATACCTTATTTACTTAGGTGCAAAGAATGTAATCGGAAAATATTTTGGTTCGGAAAAGGAGAAAAAGGTCCCTGTTGGTAATAGCTTCTGGTCTACCGTAGCTAAAATTGGTGTTGCAGATCTCGCCTTTGCGATTGATTCTATTCTGGCAGCTGTTGCACTAGCCATGGCACTTCCTGAAACCCCAATACCGCAATTCGGCGGAATGGACGGAGGAAAGTTTGCAATTGTAGTCATCGCGGGAATAGCTGGTTTAATATTAATTAAATTCGCTGCCACCTGGTTTGTTACATTGCTTGACAAGCGACCAGGCTTAGAAACAACCGCATATCTGATTGTTGCATGGGTCGGTGTAAAACTTGCTGTTATAACCTTGGCGCATCCGGCAGTCAACTTATTACCTGACGACTTTTCCCATAGTACCGGGTGGAAATTTACCTTCTGGGGAGTCCTTCTTGCCATTGCGGTAATTGGCTGGTTTCTTTCAGGTAAAGGTAGCTCACAGAAAAAAGGAGTGATCAAACACGGCTCCTCTTCCTAAAGATTTAATTTCACAACCATGCTATTGAATCAGTTCCACCCATAAGAAAACCCTGCTGCTTATTAAAATATCCTTAACAAAGGGACATTTCATATTGTGACAGGGTTTTTCCTATACCTATTTCTGATATGTCATTAGCTCTTGTTTCAACTTGTTTAGTGCATCGTTTAAGTCTTCCATCATTATTTCCAGTGCCTCTTTTTTAGGTAGTTCTTTTGATAAATATATCGGCTCGCCATAAATGATACGAGGCTTTTTACGTTTAAACAAATCACTAAAATTATTAGGTCCCACATATGCAACTGGCACAATAGGAGCCTTAGAATGACCGGCGATGGTTACAGCCCCTCGTTTTAAAGGAACTTCGTCACTTGTCCTTGTTCCACTTGGAAATATACCAACAACTTCGCCTTTTGACAGTAGTTTTCGTGGAATTTTAATCGAACTCGGCCCTGGATTTTCACGATCAACGGGGAATGCGTTAAGTTTGTTCATTAACCATTTTAATGCGCCGTTTTGAAACAATTCCTTTTTTGCCATATAATGTATTTTCGTTGGTAATACGGATATGCCAAGCCATAATATATCTACCCAGCCTGTATGTGTACAGGCTATAACATAACCACCTGATTGTGGCAAATTTTCTCTTTTATATATCTTTATGTTTCCAAATAGACTCAATATTATTTTTAAAAGATACGCAGCGAAATAATACATGTTATCTTCAACTCCCCCATCTTAAAGTCTGCTTCCTTTATTTTAACATATGATATTAACACCTGGTACTATACAAAGGAATTTTATTGCGTAAGCCACTTCCCTATTGATTTTACCCGATAAAGTTTTATAATGAAATAGTTGCTTTTTAAGACACGTGGTTCGAGACCATCCCACGTTAAAAAACTAAGGAGAGAATAGAATATGAAAGTAAATACACTTGTCACAAACGGCTTGCTGGCTGCAGTCTATATTGCAGTGTCGTTACTAATCCAGCCTTTTGGATTTACCAATATCCAATTTCGTGTCCCGGAAGTGCTAAATCACCTCGTTGTTTTTAACAAAAAGTACATTTTCGGAATTGTATTAGGCGTCTTTTTATCTAATTTCTTTTTTTCGCCATTAGGTATGTATGATCTTGTTTTTGGGGTATCGCAATCCATTATTTCATTATTAATTACGATTATAATTGCGCGGTATATTAAAAACAAATGGCTTTTAATGATTATCAACACACTTGTCTTCACATTTACCATGTTTATTATTGCCTGGGAATTAAGCCTAGCTTTCGGAGCACCATTTTTATTTACATGGTTAACAACAGCTATCGGTGAATTTGTTGTAATGGCGGTGGGGATGCCAATCATGTATGCCCTTAATAAGCGTGTAAAGTTTGATAAATTAATTTAACTAAACGGACGTAAAAGAGAGTTCACTAGGGAGTGAATTCTCTTTTTATTTCATAACAACGTCACTAAAAAAAGCTTTTTATCCATCCGAATACAAAAATAGAGGATATACGTATGCAAAAACATCCCAAGACAAACAAGTCAAAAAATCCTGGGATGTTTTTGTGTTAAATCTTTTCCTTTAAATATTCAATTTTAGTTTTATGGTTTGATAGCAGAAAAATCAACATGTCGATGAATTTCCGGATAAAACATTTCCGAAAATTCTGCAAAAATGTGTGGATTAATTCTTTGAATAAGTGGTCATGATAGGTGTACTGGGAGTATTCTTCGCGCACCAGTGTCGTGAGAACCATTATAACACTTCCTTTGGGGGATTTTTTATAGAGGAATGACTGAGGTGTTTTTCTATTTCTAATATACTACACCATTTCAACAAAACAAGTGTTCCTATTTATTTTTTTAGAAGCAGCCTTGCACTGCTAAAGCTGCTTCCTTTACATTTTTTAGTTCTGGTCTAACCCAAAATAACTACACACAACTTGTCCAACCGATTTCGCCGCAACAAGGATGGCATCTTCATCAATGTCAAACTTCGGATGATGATTAAAGTATGGATTTTCCACTCCTTTTGGTGTACAGCCAATGTAAAAATAACAGCCAGGGATTTTTTCCAGATAATAAGCAAAATCATCAGACGGTGCCATCTTTGGAAATTCCTTTACTTCTGTTATATCTTTATCATCGATACTTTGTAGGCTTTGTGCAACCATTTCAGTTACTTTAGGATCATTGTACAATGGTGGGTAATCAGCAGTATACGTAAGCTCACATTTCACACCAAATTCTTCTTCAACCCCTTTTACAATTCGTTGAAATTCATCGGCAATGACCTTTTGAATTTTTTCATCCGCATAACGTATATCACCTTCAAGTTCCACACTGTCTTTAATGACGTTGAATGTTCCTTTTCCATCGAACGAACCAACCGTGACAACTCCTGCATCAAACGGATTTAATCGACGGCTAACAATGGTTTGAACGGCTGTAACAAAATGCGCGCCCGCTACAATGGAATCATTCGCTAGGTGTGGAGAAGAACCATGGCCGCCAACACCTTGAATTTTTAATTTAAAATAGGTCCTTCCGTTAAAAGAATAGCCACTATGATAGCCAACAACTCCCGCTTCGCCCAATGGTAATACATGGATACCAAAAATGTTATCAACATCATCCAGACGGCCGGATTCAGCAATACTTTTTGCTCCACCGGGTGGAACCTCTTCTGCATGCTGATGAATAATTTTAATTGTCCCCGGAATCTCATCTTTTAACTGGATAAGACAATCAGCAAGAATTAATAGATAGGCTGTATGTGCATCATGACCGCATGCGTGCATGACACCATCATTTTTTGACTTAAACGCTACATCCGTTTCTTCGGTAATTGGCAGTGCATCGAAATCTGCACGGAGCCCAATTTTTTTACCAGATTTTCCACCATTTATCGTGACAATAATGCCATAACCATTTCCCACATTTCGCTCCATTTCTACATCTTTTCCTTGATAAAAATCGGCTATATATTGGGCTGTCTTTTCTTCTTTAAAGGACAATTCAGGATGTTCATGCAGATACCGGCGAATTTCAATCATTTCATCTTTACGTTCCGCTAGCATTTCTATTAATTTGTTTTTCAAAAAAATACCTCCCCTTTTTACTTTTACCAATAAGATTCATATCCATGAACCGACTGATTAAAATCCTTACATACACGCTAAACCTATGATTTCAATCCACAATTAAATTATACTCTTATGTACTAGTATGAGCAGGAATATCGATCCTACTTATTTACATTCACTTACGATTCTAGGTGCCGCGAGGGCGGAACAAATTCTCCATAATCTAAAAGCGCTTGAAATTCAACCAACAGGGAAAAAATCGGCCATATTTTCAATTAAAATAAAAGGAACCTGCATTTTAGTTTAGCAGGTTCCTTTTTTGATAGGGATACAGAACTCCGCTCTCGTCCGGCGACTTTTCGCTTTCGTCCGGCAACTTTCTGCTTTCGTTCGGCGACTTTCCGCTTTCGTCCGGCGACTTTCCGCTCTCGTCCGGCAACTTTCTGCTTTCGTTCGGCGACTTTTCGCTTTCGTCCGGCGACTTTTCGCTCTCGTCCGGCGACTTTTCGCTCTCGTCCGGCGACTTCCCGCTCTCGTCCGGCGACTTTTCGCTCTCGTCCGGCGACTTTCCACTTTCGTTCGGCGACTTTCCGCTCTCGTCCGGCGACTTTCCGCTCTCGTCCGGCGACTTTCCGCTCTCGTCCGGCGACTTTTCGCTCTCGTTCGGCGACTTTTCGCTCTCGTCCGGCGACTTCCCCACTTTGTCAGTCCATCATCATCCGAATAACATTCCCAGATGGATCCTCTGTAACATAATAATCCTGTTCATTTGTTACATTGGCACCAATCTGCCGCAACCGCTCAACCGCACTTGTTCTAGATTTTTCATTTGGAAAAACAAGTGTAAAATAGTTTAGCCCGACACTATTTTTTGTTGGCATTGGCGCACCAACTCCATTCCAGACGTTTAATCCGATATGATGATGATAGTCCCCAGTTGATGTAAACAGTGCCCCGGGATATGTTGTTACAACGGTAAATCCCAGTCCATTTATATAAAATTCTTCTGTTTTTTGCAAATCGCTAACATGGAGATGGATATGACCCATAACTGTTTGTTCCGGCAATCCGTTCCACTCCTGAGCACTTTCAGCAAGAATACTATCCCCATCAAGTTGTTCAGTCGCCATGGAAACCTCACCATTTTCCCAACTCCATTCAGATGATGGACGATCATGATACACTTCAATGCCATTCCCATCTGGATCAGAAAAATATAGCGCTTCACTCACTAAATGATCTGCTGCGCCTAATTGTACTCTCATTTGAATTATATGCCGTAAAAATGCTGATAGGTCCGCACGCGTTGGTAACAGAATAGCAAAATGGTAGAGTCCAGCCGTTCTCCCTACTTTTGGCACAACATCAGCAGGCCGTTCCAATATTAGTAATGGTGTTTTTCCGTCTGCCGTTAATACTGCCCTTTGTTCCGTTTGTTCAAGCACCTTGAATCCAACAATCGTTTTGTAGAATGTTAATGAACGTTCCAAATCTGTAACATTAATCGAAACTTCCCCAACATATGTTGCTGGATCTTTGAAAAATTGTTTTTCCATGTTTATATTCCCCCTCTATAATCATTGTAAGTATATAAATTACTTTTTTATATTTAATTACTTTATGTAAGTAATTATATTTCTTACACTACCCTTTGTCAATTCTTTGTTACGTGCAGGCTATAACGGAGGATTATTTTTCTGTATACTGAAAATAAATACAGTTGAAAGGATGATCTCATGATTGTACGTGAACATGCCAATGATTTTATTATGATTGAACAAGATAACCATGCACACATTTCTGGTGAACTTATTGCCAACTGGGAAGAATCCTCATTTCCGGGAGCAAAGTTGAGAAAATCTGTTGAATATGCAATTTTTCATCATGACTGTGCATGGAAGCCAATCGATGAACAGCCTTTTTGGAATGATCAAAAACAAGCACCCTACACATTTATTGACTTCCCCGCTCCTGCAAAGCTTGTTTTTTACAAAAATGGCATTGATCAAGTTGAACAAAAGGATTCCTATGCAGGTCTATTATGTAGTGAACATTATAAACGTTTTCTCGCAAATGATATTTCCAAAGCAGGGCAAGCATTTGTAAATCAAGAAAACGAACGGCAGAAACGGATAATTACAAAACTTCCATCCTTTGATAAACAGCTTTTTACTATCCATTATGATCTACTGCAACTATCTGACAACCTGTCCTTATACATATGTCTAAATGAACCCGGTGGCAAAAAGGAAAATGAACACCCCTTTTTCCGTGATGGGATCCCGGTTTCTAAGAAGTTAAATTTCCTTGATCATTCCAAGTTAACTCCTAAATGGAAAGACCCGGATACAATCATATTACCAGGCCTTCCATTTGAAGAGCCCATAACCATCGTGTTAAAGCAAAAACTAGTTGAAAAGGGTGCCATTTATAGTAATGGATTAATACCTAGTTATGTACAAGCAGCCTGCCAGGAAATCAAACTAAACCTTATTTCAGATGAAAAATAAAGAAGAGATCCCACATATGCTAACACACCACTGAATGAAATTAGTTTATATACAAGTAGATTTGAACGGCTTAATATAACATGGAAGCCTTACGATATCATCTGACCAAACAATCGGATTCGCCAAGGCTTTGGGGTTAAAAATTAAGGCGTAGAAAACAGCAACCACTACAAAAGTGGTTGCTGTTTATTAATGATGCATTCCCATGGAAGAATTCGTAATAACCATTTCCTCCTCTGGCACATAAAAATATTGAATCCAGATACCATCTAAATATTCATTGCCCTTTTCTAGGATGATATCAATATCTTTGTCTGTTTTTACAACCTCATCGTTTTCTGTCGGAGTATCCAGTTCAATGTCGTAATGTGCATGATCACCATGAAGGTGTGTCACATATACACGAATCATTTTCCCTTCTGCTTCCTCATTTTCCAACATTTTTTTTAGAACTTTAGCTGCGTTGCGATTTATTTTACATTTCATTTAACTATCTCCCATCCGTTTATTCACTCTATATTTTTTCAGTTTTTCGTATGAATTACAAATTAGACACTCAAAGTTAGTTCCCTAAATAATCCCTTGGGTATTCGTTCAACAGTCTCATTCGATATACATTCATTGCCGTTTCCCCCAGATGATCGAGGAGATTGTAGTTTGCATATGCACCAACTATCGCACCAAGTCCTGGAACTAATTGGAGCATTTTAACAAAATCTATATAATCTCGGTATTCTTGCTGGAACACTCGTCAATCCATATCGACAAGCGTTTCTTTTTCTGCCTCCCAGTTCTCTAGTATGCGAAATGTATCTTTTCGTTTTTCATCATTTGAAAAAGCAAGCTGGAAAACATGAAGAATGAACAAGCGCTCCTCATACCTATTTGCGTCAAACCCATATATACTAGCTACTTCATACAAAAACTTCATTTTAATCGATAGTAACAGCGGGAAATCAGCAAGGCCAAGAAAAATGCCACCCGCTCCTGTCCCTGCTCCTTCTACAACCGCAGTTTTCCGATAGGATGATAGCTTTTCCCGAAGCAGTTCATCTCGATCGTAAAGACTTCATACCCTTAGATTGCCTTTTATTTTGAATAAGGTTTGAACCAAACAGTGTTGCCTTTACCATGTTCTTTATACTTTCCGTTATCACACGATGAACCTTTTCCGGAATCATCCCGTTTATTTTTGTTTGTGCTTTTTTTGACATCCGGTTAAGTAGATTCGACTGCTTTAAGATTTTCCTTTGCCAAGCTTGAATTTCTTCATATACTTTTATTTCATATTCAGGCATTTTTATATCATCCTCTAATTCAAACTGATCTCCTTATTTTATCAGGAAAATCATGGTCTTTCCTTTTTTTAATTGAAGGAGGGGCTAAGTCCAATACATTGTGTTAAATGTTCTATAATTATGCGATTTGCACGTTCATTTTTCTTTACTGCCTCTCTTGTTCGTTTATTGTATTCATTTGTTGGGCTAATTGGATATTCACCACAAATATCAATACCGCTAATATCCTTGTCGGAGATGATCTTTTCAACAATTTCCATAAGCTGATTTAAATTCATTGTTCCATGATCCCATGCTGTAACAGCCTCTTTAAGATCCAATACATCTTTATCAATACTTATATAAACTGTGTCTGTAGCTATTTCTTTCATAATGGATTTAATTGTGTTGGAATAATCTGTGTGAAGGGATTGTTTCGAGTATACGGCCATTTTTTCTTCAGCGAACGAAGGTATTTGCTGTTGCCAATCTTCGTTTACACCGATTATAATTACTTTTTTTAGCATAGGTAACTTTTCTAGTGACTCCCGCACCCATGAACCACAGGCAATCAACGAATCACTTGGGCTGGGAAACATATCAGTATGATGGTCAAATAACACTAGTGAAAATGGCCTTTGTATCTCTGACAATAATAAGTAGGAAACATAATGATAATTACCACTCCCCAGAAATGTTATCTGACTCATTCTTCGTTGTCTAAGCCTTTGATCAATCTGGAATAAGGACTCTTTTTCACAAAACAAATTGGTACTCGGCATCTGTTCAAAATCTAGTGATTCACAATTCTCAGCTTGTAGAAAGGATTGTTTATGATACGTTTGGTCAAAGTTTAGTACGGTAACATTACTATCCATTTTCCTTAAACCCCCATCTAATTACGAATAGAAAGCAACCTAATGTTCTACTATAAATTATAGCACTTCTATATTCTTAATTGTTAGATTTCTGTTCGACATTTAAATGAAAAATAGATCAAGACAAAATAAGACGCCTGTACAATGTACAGGCGTCTTCACGAAATTTGCGGCAAAAGATCATGTGTTCACATTCACATGTATTGCGTATCCTTTGACTTACACAAATCAGCTCATCGCAGAATTAAGTATAGCATTTCCGTAAAAATATGTCACTAACTCAACTTTCGCAGCTTCAAATGGACAAATAAGCCTTGATAAAATGAGGAAGGATGAAGATTCACTGCTTAAGTTGACTTTGGATTAATCGCATTTAAACAAACTTCGACTGCTGGGCTCTTTTTCTATAAGTATGCGCATTTCCCGCCGTCCGGGATCGTTCCGGGTGGATGCTTTCCGCGGGCACGGCCTCAGCCTCCTTGCCCCGGCGAGGGGTATGTCGACGTTGTCCGCAAAGGACGGTTTTAGTCGACCCTCCTTTTCAAACCACTCTGCGGGGTCTTCGGACACGTGCTGGGGCTGCGCTAACTCGCCCCACCGAAAACCATTGTTCCCGCAGGACAAGGAAGGCTACGCCAGCGATACATCGCACGAAGAAAAAGTGCTTTTCTTTTTCGAGGAGTCACCACCCTCCACTCACCCGGACTAGTGAAGCGGTAGAATGTGGCTCGGTAGAACACATACTACTACAGTTAACGGTAGTAAATGTAATACCAGTGAAGGAAATACGCGGAGACTCCTGGGGGAGGAAAGGCCTAGGTGAGACCCCGCAGAGCGACGAGCGAAACATCCACCGAATAAGCTTCGAGTTGCGAGGAGCGCTACTTCATCGAAATTACTTGCAACGCGACGAGCACCATAGCACGAGGAGGCTCAGCAGCCGCCCCCGGAAAGCGTAGTGTATTTCCGGAACGGCGAGGGAGCAATTTCTTAGTTACCTCGCATTTTATATATAAAACACAAATGCTTTCGAGGGGACGAATAATCGCAGTCACAATCTTTTAGAAAATAGTCTTTATGTTTACCAAGGTTGTTAGAAACGCTCCAAGTTTGCCCCAGCTAACTGTTTGATCTTATTTTATTGGTGCGAAAGTTGAGTCACTAATAAAAAATCCGAGAACATGATTCCAAAAATATAACGCCTGTGAATCAGGGACATTATCCCAGATTATGAATAAGATACTGTAAACTCTTCTAAAAAGGAATGATAGACATGGCATCTCAAGCTTTACCTGTTTCCATTCAAACAATGGCCCTCCAACAACAAGGTACCACTATTTATTACCCACAAGTGATTGGCTTACAAAATGTACATTCACAGCAAACCATTAATCATACAATCTCTCATCTAGCCCAAACATTGATCCACCAGCAGTATCAACAGCAGTATCAACAGCAAGGCGCTAATTCATTTGCAGAAATGATCGGCTCTTATGAAATCAAGACTAATGAACGTAATATTCTTAGTCTCTCACTATCCAATTACGCAATGGCATATCATCATGCAAATGGTTTGACGATAATGAAATCATTAACGTTTGATAGCAAAACCGGAAAACAATACCAGTTGAAAGACTTATTTAAGCCTGGAAGCAATTATGTAGAAGTTCTCACAAGTATCATCCAAAAACAAATCAATGAGCGAGACATCCCGTTGTTGGATAGCCTTTCAAAGATATCACCTAACCAAGACTTTTATATTGCGGACAAATCACTTGTACTTTATTTCCAACCCATCGAAATCACACCTCACTATTTTGGATTTCCAATGTTCCCTATTTCTGTCTTTGAACTAACCGATATCCTTGACGAAAATGGACCACTTGGCAAAATGGCAGTTAACCAATAATTCATGGAATATAATGATATATTGCATATACCAATAAGCATTTTTCATGTATACTAATACTAAATAAACGATAAAAAATTTAGTAAGGATGAATTGTAATGCCGATACCAACAGATCATTCCAAACCAATCCGCAAATCTGCCAAGGAAAACGCATTTAGCCAATTACAAAAATGGATTATAGACGGTACTTTGCAGCCTGGGGAAAAGTTGAATGACTCGGAACTTGCGGAAGCGCTCGGAGTCAGTAGAACACCAATCCGTGAATCGTTGCAACTTCTTGAGGTTGACGGTTTTGTGAAAATGTATCCCGGAAAGGCAACACAAGTAACAGATGTGGAAAGGGAGTCCATTAATGACCTCCTTCCACCTTTAGCGGCACTGCAAGCATTATCAGCAGAACTGGCAATCCCGCATTTAACCGATGAGGTCATCACATTACTCGAAGATACAAACAAACAATTTGCGAAGGCAATCCGTTTGGAAAATTATTTTTCAGCACTTAAAATTGATGAAGAGTTTCATCAGATCATCGTCGATACTGCCAATAACCCGTATATCCACAAAATGGTCGCTTTTTTGCAGTCACATGTCCGAAGATTGTTTTTTCATAACTCCATTATCCTAACAGCGAAGTCGATAAAAGAACATGATACCATCATTACACTAATGAAGGATCGCAACATCACAAAAGTTTCAGCAATTATGCGGGAAAATTGGCTTCGTGCAATTGATGAGTTTCATAAATTAAGTTAAAAAGTTAAGCCGGTCTTCCCTTTTAAGGAAGCCGGCTTATTTTATGCCTCAACAAGAGATAACCGTTGTACCCGGACTATTGTGCCTGTAAGTGCAATAACGATTAAGGCTGGGAAGAACCATCCAAGCCCCTGATTGTATAATGGCAGAAACTGTTCATAAAAAGAAACAATCTGTTGCAACCATCCAAAGTAATTAATTCCCAATGAATCACATAATGATTTTAATCCATCAATAACACTAATGATAAACGTAACAACCGTTGCTGACACATAAACGAATCGTGAATGGTTAAACAAAGGTGACAAAAACGTTAAAATCATTAAAACAATCGCAAGCGGGTATAGGAACATTAGAACAGGAACCGAATACGTAATAATATTTGCTAAACCGAAATTTGCAATCACAAATGTAAAGGCAGAAAAGAACCAGACAAACTTTTTATAGCTGACTTTCGGTAGTAATGTGTGAAAGTATTCAGCACAAGCCGTCACCAGCCCAATACTCGTTGTCAGACAAGCTAATGTGATAACGATTGCCAGCATCACCGACCCCAACGTTCCAAAATAATAGGAAGCCGCACTGCTAAGAACTGGTCCACCCGTTGCAAAAAGTCCGAATGTTTCCGTGCTTGTTCCGCCCAAATAAGCAATACCCACATAAATGACTCCAAGTAGCGTAATTGCCACTGCACCAGATCTTGCAGTTGCAGAAAGTACACCGCGTGTAGATTTAACACCCATCGAACGAATCACATTAATCACAATAATGCCGAAAACAAGTGAAGCTAGTGCATCCATTGTGTTATATCCCTCAAGGAATCCCTGGATGAACCCTCCGCTTGCATAGGCGTCCTGAGGCGATTGAATGGACCCCATTGGCTTAACAATAACCATAGTCAGAAGAATAGCTAGAAGAACAACAATTCCAGGTGCTAATATTTTCCCAACATTGTCTACGAGTTTTGCAGGATTCAATGACAACCATATTGTTACAGCAAAAAATAGCAACGAAAATAGGAGTAACCCACCTTGTTGAAATCCATCACTCACAAATGGCGCGATTCCAACGTTATATGCAACTGTACCTGTCCGTGGTGCTGCGAATAATGGTCCAATCGTCAGGTAGAGCATTGATGTAAAAAAGATCGCATATACAGGGTGGATTCTGCTTGCGAGTTCTTCCAAATTGCGACTCCCGGAAAACCCCATTGCTAGGATCCCAACGAATGGCAACCCGACCCCTGTAATCAAAAATCCTACCACGGCTGGCCAAATATTTGTTCCGGCATATTGCCCAAGCTGTGCTGGAAAAATAAGATTACCTGCCCCAAAAAACAATGCAAACAACATGACCCCTATCACAAAATAGGATGAAAATGGAAGTTTATCCTTCATACGATTCGCTCCTTCTACGATGAAAACTAGATCAACAAATATCGCTTATATGCAATATATCAGTTACATTATAATACTATCTTTTTCTGTAAAATGCAATATATTGCGAGAATATTATTTTTTAAAACTCTTATTATAACCCGACCTTTAACCATAAAACCGGAAATTCTTTTATTTGCTGAAAAATTGGTATATCCTATTATTAGAAAATATTATTGAGAAAGTTTGGGGGAATTTGGGGTGACAATGAAAAAAACACTAACACTTGCCGGTTCTGATTCAAGCGGCGGAGCAGGTATACAAGCAGATTTAAAAACATTCCAGGAACATGGCGTTTATGGTATGACCGCCCTTACATCTATGGTTGCAATGGATCCAAACAATGGCTGGAACCATCATGTTTTTCCAATTGACGTGGCTATTGTTGAAAAGCAATTGGATACCATTTTATCGGTTAATGTTGATGCAATGAAAACAGGTATGCTCGGTTCGGTAGATATCATTGAACTCGGAGCAAGGAAAATTGATGAATACAATCTTGACAAATTTGTTTTAGACCCTGTTATGGTTTGTAAAGGCGAAGACGAGGTATTACAACCAGAGAATACCGATGCGATGCGCGAATTGCTTCTTCCACGGGCATTGATCACAACACCTAATCTGTTCGAGGCAGGACAGCTTGCACAAACCGGACCAATCAAAACCATTGATGGCATGAAGCAAGCAGCAATAAAAATTCACGAACTTGGTGCAAAAAATGTGGTAATCAAAGGCGGAAAGGCACTTGATCACGAAAAGGCTATTGATCTTTTTTATGACGGAAACGATTTTACCCTACTAGAGAAGGACAAGCTTGATACAACATATAACCATGGAGCCGGCTGCACATTTGCGGCTGCTGTTACAGCAAACCTGGCAAACGGAAAACCTGTAAAACAATCGGTTGTAGCTGCAAAAGACTTTGTCACAGCCGCAATTGCTCATGGCTGGAAACTAAACGAATATGTAGGACCGGTTATGCACGGTGCTTATAACAAATTTACTGAATAATGAACATTAACCTCAGAGACGGATATACGATTAAGGCATAAAAAGTCCCTTGTAGTTTAACTACAAGGGACTCTGTTTTCATTAAGGTTCCATTGCATCACGTTAGCAAGTTACTGAGATTCTTCCAACTGGTTTTCAATGTTACTCATAATTTTACCGGCTTCCTCCCAATTTCCCTCAGACAACGCTTGTTGATAAGCATCAAATAGATCAGCTAACTGTTGTAATGTTTCATCCGCACCTGTAATCGGCTGTGAAGGCTCATCTGACTTTTCGTCCTCGTCTCCATCATCGCCTTCTTCCGATCCACTTTGATGTTCAGGATCAATTAGATTCAACATCTTATCTAGTGCTTTGTCAAACGAAGGCTCCATGACGATATTATCTCCATAAGCCAAGATGATTCGCTTCACTTCTGGTAAGGAAGTAGCATTGGAAGATTCGATATAAACCGGTTCCACATAAAGAATCGTATCTTCTATAGGCACTGCCAGCAAGTTTCCTCGGATAACTTTTGATCCACCTTGCGACCATAGGTTTAACTGTTTGGAAATGTCACTATCCTGGTTAATCCGGTTTTCAATTTGTTGTGGACCGTATATATTCTTTTGCTTTGGAAAACGATACACAAAAACTTCACCATAGTGATCCCCATCATTGCGGACACCCATCCAGGAAATCATATTTTGCCGCTTTTTCGGTGTGTAAGGCATCATTAAAATAAATTCTTCATCTTTTTCTTCCTGCAACTTCATCGTCATGTAATAAGGTTCCATCACAATATCTTCATTGAAGTACTTTTCAGTTGGAAACTGCCAGTAGTCCTCCCGGTTATAAAATACTTCTAGGTTCTCCATATGATAGGTTCCGTACATGGACGCTTGTGTTGTAAACAATTTTTCCGGATAACGGAAGTGTGCAAGAATATCATCCGGTATTTCTTCCGTAAATAACTTTGGAAACATGTTTTGATACGTTTGCATTAACGGATCATCAGGTTGATTCACATAAAAATTCACTTCCCCTGTATAAGCATCAACAGCCACTTTCACAGGGTTTCTTAGATAGTTTTTATTACCTTGATAAGGCTCTGAATAAGGATAGCGCTCTGCCGTCATATAAGCATCAATAATCCAGACAAGACTACCATCATCCCGGACAACAATATATGGATCTTTGTCATACGTGAAAAATGGTGCAATTCTTTTTACACGATCCTTAATATTTCGCGTATCAAGTAATTGGCTGTCTTTGGTAATTTGGTCCGATATAAACATCCGGAAAGACCCTTCATTTAAAGCAAATAATAGACGGTTGATACCTTGTAGTGGAATCCCTGAATCTGCTTCATATTGATTCTCGACATTCTCATCTCCTGACGGGTAATCAAATTCATCTACTCCGCTATTAACAATAACATTTTGGTAATCCTCCTCCCCGAAGTAGATCTGTGGACGCGTAACATCCAACACCCCTTCTGGCGGAAGATTTTTCACCATATACTCTGGCTGACCTTGTTTTGTTACTTGATTGACATGGCTCATTGTTACCCCGTAACCATGTGTATACCTTAAGTAGCGATTAACCCATGTTTTGGCTTGATCAGGCAGGTCAACCGTACTCAATTCTCGTGCTCCTAAAAAGACTTGTTCATAATCACCATCAATTTTATAACGATCAATATCAACATCATTAAAATTATAGTACGTACGGAATGTTTGCAACTGGTTATAAACTTCAAGCAACGGCCTTGAATCATTCACCCGTATATTTTCAATTGTTTTCTTGTTACGATCCAACATTGCTTCATCCAACGAGTAATTCCCGGGATGTTCCATTTCCTTAATACTATCCAAATCGTAAGCCTCTCTAGTTAATGCTACATTGTGTTTCAAAAAAGGCTTTTCTTTGGAAAATTCATTTGGTGATACAAGAAAGTGCTGCACGCCGACAGATGCCAGTTGTCCAACGATCACCAATCCAATATAAATCACAACAGGAGCAACCATCGATCGTAATTTTCCCCTAATCAATGCGACAATCATCCAAATCGTACCGATAAGTGCCACTGCTGCGAGCACATATGATTTCGGAATATTGATAACCTTATCAGTGTAACTTAACCCGTAAACAGCACTTTCCTGAAAAATGTTTACCTGGTTTGTTAAAAGTGTTCCATAGGGCCCTAAAAGATGGTTCCCAGCTAAAAGCAAACCGATGATTGTAAGTGTTACACCAAGATGCAATTGCGCCAGTCTACTTGACCGATACATTTTAAATGCTGAATAAGCACCTGCTTCCAGTAGTAGGAAAAAGATACTCAACCCTAGTAATAGAAAAACGATAAATTTTAAAAATGGCAATACAAACATGTAGAACGAAATATCCAGGTTAAAGTATGGATCTGTTTGCCCAAAGGAAGCATGATGGACAAATTTCAACATTTGCTCCCAACCGATTCCTTGTGTAATCATACTACCAATTAATCCAACTAGGACTGAAACCCCCAGCATAATTAATGTCATTTTTTTACGTGCAAACATGATTTGCGGCAACTGAACTTGATCAAAGTGACTAATATATGATCGCCGAATCCAAAAAAACGTAACATATGTACATACAGCAAATAAGACAAATCCAATCACACCAAGCAGAACTTTACTCCCCAAAACAGTAGTAAACACTTGTGAAAATCCAAGTGAATCCATCCAGATGTAATCCGTAATCATTTGGTTGGATAATAAGCCTACTATCATAATTAATACAATTACTAATAAAACATACCCAAACCAGCGCAATACGTTTTTCCACTTTTTAGACTGAGTAATGTTAAATGTTTCTTTAAAATCCAATATTACCCTCCTCCCAACCTTACTTATAAGTCTATGTAACTATTCTATTCATATAGACGTACGAATGAAAAGGAAAAAGGTTTCAAATGTTTTTCATCGCCCTAAATCACGAATCCTAAAGTCGCCTGATGGAATGCATTATTTAAACTATATTGGGTAACGTAAATGACGAAAACTATAACAGAAAGAAGATGAGACCAATGGCCAACGAACAATCAAATCGCAATAGTCCTCAAACCAATATCGAGAACGATGATACACTGACAAATAAACAAGGGCATCCTGTTACCAATAATCAAGACATCAGAACCGTTGGGAACCGAGGCCCCGCAACATTAGAGAACTATGATTTTATTGAGAAAATAAGTCACTTTGATCGAGAGCCTGTACCTGAGCGGGTTGTTCATGCGCGTGGAGCAGGTGCTCATGGTTATTTTGAAACATATGGAACGGCTGGTGATGAACCTGTTTCAAAATATACACGTGCAAAAGTGTTTCAAGAAAAAGGGAAAATGACACCTGTATTTGTTCGTTTCTCCACAGTGATCCATGGAAGGCATTCTCCAGAAACATTAAGAGACCCACGTGGATTTGCTATCAAATTTTATACAGAAGATGGCAACTGGGATTTAGTAGGGAACAACATAAAAATCTTCTTTATTCGTGATGCGATGAAGTTTCCGGACATGATTCATGCATTTAGGCCAGATCCAGTTTCAAATATTCCAGATAGTCAGCGTTTTTTTGACTTCTGTGCTAACTCACCTGAAACCTTCCATATGGTTACATTTGTTTACTCACCATGGGGTATTCCTGCAAATTATCGTATGATGCAAGGCTCTGGAGTAAACACCTATAGATGGGTGAATAGCGAGGGGGAAGCAGTACTTGTCAAATATCATTGGGAACCAAAACAAGGTATTAAAAACTTGACGGTTAAACAAGCAAATGAGATCCAAGCATCAAACTTTAATCACGCAACACAGGATTTATACGATGCAATTGAGCGTGGTGATTATCCGGAATGGGAGCTTTATGTACAAATTATGAGTGATGATGACCATCCAGAATTGGATTTCGATCCGCTTGATGATACAAAGCTTTGGCCTGAGGATCAATTCCCATGGTTACCAGTTGGCAGACTAGTATTAAATAAAAACCCCGAAAATTACTTTACAGAAGTAGAGCAAGCAGCATTTGGAACAGGAGTACTTGTAGATGGACTTGATTTTTCTGATGACAAAATGCTACAAGGTCGTAC
The DNA here is from genome assembly GCF_900258515.1 of Lentibacillus sp. Marseille-P4043. Lineage (NCBI taxonomy): Bacteria > Bacillati > Bacillota > Bacilli > Caryophanales > Bacillaceae > Lentibacillus > Lentibacillus sp. Marseille-P4043. The sequence goes on from NZ_LT984884.1 coordinate 563,496, forward strand.
ATTTTCCTATTCCGATACACAACGCTATCGTGTTGGGGCCAACTATTTACAGCTGCCAATTAATGCAGCTAAAAAACGAACGGCAACAAACCAAGAAGGCGGGCAAATGCGTCACGAAGCAGAGCATACACCTGGGAAAAACCCTCACATTAATTATGAACCATCCATATTAGGTGGATTAAAAGAAGCTGAGCAAGTCGGTAAAGAACATACACCAAAGGTTGAAGGAAAACTTGTTCGTGAACCCATTGACAGACAAAGTAACACAAAGCAAGCTGGACAAACCTATCGCAGTTTTGAAGACTGGGAAAAAGACGAATTAATTTCAAATCTAGTTGGAGATCTCTCTCAATGTGACCAAAGAATTCAAGATAAAATGGTCGCTCTTGCGGAAGAAGCAGATGAAGAATATGGTCGTCGTTTACGGGAAGGTTTAGCAAATTCCGTTAAGGATGGATCAAGCAAAAACCCAATAGGAAATAAGGATAGTGAAAAGGCCCCTAAACAAGCTGAACAAAAAGGGAATGATGCAAATCCATATTAGTTGATTTAGCTGAGCCTATTTTCACATTAGGAATAGGCTTGGCTTAATCATTCAATTACATGAACAATTAATTAACACAAATAACATTTAATCAAGAATCATATTCACCATAGATCCTATATCGTTAGTCAATATGATACAAGTACTAAGGATATTCTGTTTCTACATGTAACTATGGTGAATTGGTTCTTCTTTTTTCAGAATTGGATTTTACTCGGATCAAGATCAAACGCAGTTATTCACTTTTAGCGGTTGCTTTTTTAGCAGCTTTTTCTTTTGCATCTGTTCCGGACTTAGACGTACTTTTATTTGCTGTCGTTTTACTTGATTCTGCTTTACTACTGCTATTAGATTGTGTCTTTTTCTTTGAAGTAGACGATGTTTGCTTTGTGGAAGCGGACTTGCTTTTCGTACTTTTTTTACTGTTCGTTTCTTTTGTATTTGCAGCTTCTATTTTTTTCTTGCTTGTTTTTGCCTTTTCTTCTTTTGGCTCTTTATTTTGTTGTACTTTTTCTTCTTTTATTTCCTTCTCAGCGGTGTCATTTTTCTTTGATTTTTCCATTTTATCTGACTGCGATTGGGCATCTTGCTTATTATCCACTTTTTCACTTTTCTCTACCTTATCTATACTATTACTATCAACTTGTTTTGATTTATTAGATACCTCGGTCTTAATTTCAGTAATTTGAGCTTTTGTAGTATCGCCAAGTTCTTTTGTTTTGTCGACAGTTTTACTTCTTACAGTATCCGCTTGGAATCTAATGTCACCACGTAATTCTTTGCCAGGTTTAGGAGCAAAAAGCAATGCTGTAGCTACACCTAACATACTACCAACAATTGTTCCTGTTACAATACCTTTACCTGTTACTTGTTTTTTGTTTTGTTTCTTTTTCTCTGCCATATATGTTTGCCTCCTAAATTTTATCCTTATAATAGGCCCATAACCTATAATACTAAAAAATATGGAATATGAACATCCTATAACGTTTCGTACCATGCATTTAAATTTATTCGGAAAATAGTCTAATTTTATGGGAAACCATTAAAATTCATTTAATTGCTATCCCTCATGCAATATAGGAAAATTGTAGACAGCACTTTTGTATTTTTAACCTAAAGGGGTTTTTGTAATGTTTTCTTTAAATATTCTTGATTATTCACCCGTTGATGAAGGGTCAGATGCACGTGAAGCATTGCTACAAACAACAGAATTGGCAAAACGAGCTGATCAGCTTGGCTACAGACGTTTTTGGGTGTCGGAACATCACAATGTATTGTCAGTTGCAAACAGCAGTCCAGAAATGCTGATGATGCATTTAGCTACTTCTACCAGTACTATTCGTATCGGATCAGGAGGGGTTATGTTACCACATTACAGTTCCTATAAGGTTGCAGAGAATTTTCGAATGTTAGAGGCACTTCATCCGAATCGAATTGACTTAGGTGTAGGTCGGTCGCCTAGTTATCAAATTGTAAATAAAGCGTTGAATGAAGAAAAAGGGACCCGGCAATCCTATGAACAAAAAGTTAAGGATTTACAAAAATACCTTACAGATAATACCTTGGAAGACCATCGCTTCCGTAAGTTGATGGCAACTCCGAAAACAAAAACAAGTCCAGAAATATGGATGCTCGGAACTAGCAGCCGAAGTGGGGTAATTGCTGCAGAAAACGGATCCGCTTATGTTTTTGGACACTTTGCTAACCCATCTGAAAAAGGTATTGAGGCAGTTACCAATTATCGAAAACACTTTAAACCTTCGTCTTTACTCGAAATTCCTAATACCATGATAGCCCTATTTGCTGTGGTTGCCGATACAGAGGAAGAAGCAGAGGAAATAGCTAAAGCTTTTGATTTATGGCTATTATTTGTTGAATCGAACAATCCCCCTGCCTATTATCCTTCAATTGAAACTGCAAAACGCAGAGGCTTTAGTTCTGTTGAGCAAGAAAAGGTAAGCGAAAATCGGAAACGCATGATCATTGGAACTCCCCAACAAGTAAAAGAAGAGATTGAAAAGGTTGCTAATTGGTTTCAGGCGGATGAAGTCATGATCATACCAAACGTTTCAGGATTTCAAAACCGGTTAAGAGGCATCGAATTACTCGCAGAAGCATTCCAGTTATGATTATCTGACATAAAGATCCATATAGTTTCGACTTTCCCGTTCAATAGCATAAAAAACACTGCGGTACACAAGCTATTTTACGAGGTGATAATAATGACGGATAAACCAAAAAAGAAGTTCCCATTTCCGACAAAGGCAAATATGGATGGTGAGATTAGTGTCAATAACGGATTAGACACGAATAATCCTTTAAATGAAGAAGATAATTTTGCAGGGGATTCGGTTGATGAACATAAAGAATTGGAATCTGCTAATGAAACGATTGCCGAAAGAATAATATCGCAGGTCAATAATAATTCTTAATATTCAACTCTTCCCTATTGAAAAAGTGGTATGAAGTCGTATTCATACCACTTTTTATTTAAATCACATCTCATTAGCGACTTTTCCATTTTATTATAGCATGAGCGATCGAATATATATAAATTGCGTAACAAGCCTTCCTCACACCAATATTAATCCATTTCTCCCATTACCATTGCTCTATTCCAAAATGGCTAATCTTCCTTTAATCTAGTAATTGAACAAAAAATTGAAAGGGGTTTCATGATGAAAATTAGGATTAAAATTGCACTCATGTTCTTATCAATCCTGCTTATTTCTATACCACTTAGTAACAACTCTGCAAGCGCAGAAGAGACTGAAGAAGGCACTGTCAACTTGAGACTTATGGAAACGACAGATATACATGTACATCTTGCAAATTACGATTATTATCAAGATGAGGAGACAAACGAATTTGGGTTAGCAATGACAGCAACGCTTATCAAGCAAGCCCGAAGCGAAGTTAACAATAGCATGCTATTTGATAACGGTGACCTAATTCAGGGTAACCCGCTCGGGGATTACATCGCCCAAAAAGGACTTGAAGAAGGAGAAGTACATACTGTTTACAAGGCGATGAATCTATTAGACTATGACACAGGAAATATTGGTAACCACGAATTCAACTATGGAATCGATTATTTAAAAGAAGCAATTGACGATGCTAATTTCCCATACGTCAATGCAAACGTCTACTATGACGATGGTGACGATGACCCAACGAACGATCAGCCGTTTTTTGAGCCATTCAAAATTTTACCTAAACAAGTAATGGATTCAAACGGTAATACACAAACGGTAAATGTGGGAGTCATCGGCTTTGTTCCACCACAAATCATGCAATGGGACAAAACAAACCTTGAAGGAAAAGTAATTACCAAAGATATCTATGAAACGGCTCAAAAATATGTTCCAGAAATGAAAGAACAAGGTGCTGATGTTATTGTTGCAGTTCCACACTCCGGACTGGGGTCTGTTGAATTAAAGGAACGTGAAGAGAATGCCACTTACAACTTAACAGAAGTGGAAGGCATTGATGCAATCATGTTTGGCCATGCTCACGAAGTTTTTCCAGGTAAGACATTTGCGGAAATCCCTGGGGTTAACTTGGAAAAGGGGACGATCAATGGTGTACCTTCCGTTGAAGCAGGATTCTGGGGTAACCACTTAGGAATCATCGATCTAAAACTCCAAAAGAACGGAGACAATTGGGAAGTGATCGATTCCAGTGCCGAAGTACAATCAATTTACGATGACAGTACCGGTGAAGCACTTGTAGAACCGGATCAAGAAATCTTAGACGCCATTTCCGAAGATCACCAGGCAACACTTGACTATATTCGATCTCAAGTTGGTGAAACTACTGCACCAATTTATAGTTACTTTGCACTTGTCAAAGATGACCCATCGGTACAAATTGTTTCAAACGCACAAAAATGGTACACGGAAAAGGCTGTTAAGGGTACCGAGTATGAAGGATTGCCAATTTTATCAGCCGCTGCACCATTTAAAGCCGGCGGCAGAAGCGGATCCAGCTACTATACCTATATTCCAGAAGGTCCGATTGCCATTAAAAACGTATCTGACCTTTACGTATATCCAAATACCTTGAAAGTTGTAAAACTAACCGGGGATCAAATTCATGAATGGCTAGAAATGGCTGCGGGGCAGTTTAACCAAATTGACCTGAACGCATCGGAAGAGCAGTCGTTAGTTAACAATGACTTTCCAACTTATAACTTTGATGTGATCGATGGTGTCACATATGAAATTGATGTTACAGAACCAACCCGCTATAACCGTGATGGTGAACTAATCAATCCGGATACCCATCGCATCGTGAATTTACAATACAATGGTGAAAACGTTCAAGACGAGCAGGAATTTCTCGTTGCAACAAATAACTACCGTGCTGGTGGAGGGGGTAACTTCCCGAGTTTAGATGGTAGCCAAATTGTCCTTTCTCCACAGGCAGAAAACAGGCAAGTAGTAATCGATTATATCAAAGAAAACGGCACAATCGATCCATCAGCAGACGATAACTGGTCATTTGCGCCGATTGACGGTGATGCACAGCTTATATTCCAGTCATCATCGGAAGCACAGCAATTCATCCAGCAAGACGGAAACATCTCATATCTTAGCGAGGGGACAGACGGCTTTGCCAAATATGCGATGGATCTAACGCCAGATGAAGAGGAACCAGTAACACTATCCTCGATTAAACAGGATGTTGCAGCATACAAACAATCTGGTGATATGGATCATCCATTGGCCAAAAAACTTACCAACAAGGTAAAACAAGCGGAACATCAATTAAATAAAGGTCATCATCATCAAGCTATTAAAAAGATGGAAGGATTCTTGAAACATTTAAACAACAAAGCGATGGGTAAATTCATTAACAAAGAAGCGAAAGAAAGCTTAAATAATGCTGTTCAAAGTTTACTTAACAGTTGGAATTAAACGAGAGACCTCCATTTGTTCATTTATCCCCTGTGGAAAACATTATTCCACAGGGGATCTTTACTCATAAGATATATATTAAGCAAAATTTTATCAAGGATTGCTTAACTTACCGTACAAGTCTCCTTTTTCCAGTATATACCTATCAAAATAAATCCAACTGCCTTGGCGAAAGTCCTTCATATTCAATCCCAAGCATGTTTTGAAACTCCTTCGCATTACCCGCTGCATCTCCACCCGAATTATTGTTGAATAAAACGATAATATCTTTCGTATCCTTTGTCAGCTGAATGATTCTGTTTTTCCATTCCAAAAGCTCATTACGATTATATTTGTATAAATAGCGAACTTCCCGCCAGTTTGTGTCAGCTCCGTTCGGTTTATTCCATCCATGCAGATTTCTACCGTGCATCCGTACTAATGTCATGTTTTCATTCGTTGTCACAGGCACAATCGGAATCGATCCATCTCCAGCTTGTGGCTCATCAGCGACGGAATGAATCCAGCCCTCCTGTTTCATAAAAGAAAGCGTATTGGCACGATACTTATCGTTAAACCAAGATTGATTCCTAAATTCAAGCGCAACCGGAATATCCCCCATCATCTGTTTGCAATACCGTAAATAATCGACATTCTCTTTCTTGCAGTCAAACCATGGTGGAAATTGAAATAGCACCATTGCCAGTTTATTTGCATCTTGGTATGGTTGTAAGGATTCCTTAAAGGCCTGAAACATCTCTGTTCTTGTCGCAAAAGGAAGTTCCTGACGTTGATGCCCTGTCATTCCTTGATAAGCCTTCACAACAAAACGGAAATTTTCCGGTGTTTCCCTCATCCACTTTAAAGCATTTTTAGTAGGTTGTACCGCATAGAAAGATGCATCGACTTCCACAACCGGAAAATGACTGCTATATTCAGGTAGTTTATCTTTCGCTTTCATGTGAGCAGGATATAGAGAATGATGGTCCCCCCATCCCGTTAAACCTATATAGATCATCACGTTCCCTCCTGCTATTATTTTAGCATAACATTAAAAGTGGAAGTCATATGACGATTTCTGAACCTTTCTCATCTAGTACAGACCATCACAACATTTTGATCTGGGTCACGAATGTAAAGAAGTAAAATCGTCAACCCTGTCAATTTCTGATTCGATTGGATAAAAAAACGTTTTTCGTCATAGGATTAAACTAAATGGACATGCATCAGCTATCGTGAGAGAAAGGAGAATTTATTTGTGAATTTAATAACAACCACTAAGCAAATTCTTGTCCGCTTTTTTGCCGATCGATTCTATGACCAATCGGCACAAATGGCATATTATCTTATGTTATCATTGTTCCCTTTTTTAATTTTCCTCTTTTCTCTGATTAGCTTTCTGCAGATTGATCCGGATAACATACTTGTCATGATCGAACCGTTTGCCCCCCATGATACATATATCGTTGTCCGTAACACATTGGAAAGCATATTGGATAAAGGACGAGGTGAATTGTTGTCTTTTAGTCTCATAGCTGCTTTTTGGCTTGCCTCAATGGCCATCCAATCCCTCGTCCGATCGTTAAACAAAGCTTACGATATTAAACGCAAACAGTCTTTCTTCCTACAAGGGGTTATTAGTGATTTATTACTTACTTTAGGCTTTATGATCATTTTTTCCTTTTCCTTACTTGTCCCAATTATTGAGGACTTTATCCGTACATACGTTCTAACCAGGGTCACAGTGGATGAATTATGGTACCGCTTATGGTTTTTAACGAGATGGGGACTTGGCACATTATTTTTGTATCTTTTCTTTTCCATACTGTACAAGGTTGTTCCTAGTATCAGAGTACCGTGGAGAGGTGTTTTTCCAGGAGCACTTTTTGCAACGATTGGCTGGCAAGTTGTATCCATTGTATTTTCAAGATTTGCTGGTATTGGTAATTACGCTGAATTCTATGGACAGCTTGGAAGTATCATTGCTTTGATGGTCTGGTTTTATCTTACGGCTGTGGTCCTGCTCATCGGTGGAATGATTAATGCATCCCTATATAAAAAACAGCCATAATTTTAGAAAGTAACAGAGCAATTCCTGCCCTGTTACTTTCACCTTTTAACCTTTACAATAATTTAGCCAGTGATTCCATGGGTACTCTTTCGGTGGGAAGGACTTGATTGTAACCACTTCATCTTTCGTAGGATGTTTGAATTGCAATTCATGTGCCCATAGTGCGATCTGCTGGCCAGGTTTATTTACCTTTTGGCCATACTTTTGGTCACCATAGATTGGAGTTCCTAATTCGGAAAGTTGAACACGTATTTGATGGGGCCTCCCCGTATGAAGCTTTACTGACAACAAACTCAAGTTTTTCATTCGATTAATTGTTTCATAGTTTAATAACGCCTTTTTTGCCTTCTCATGACTGGCAGGCACGGTATGTACAATGTTTTTACGTTTATCTTTAATCAGATAATGCTCCAATTTTGCGCGCGTTTTGGCTGGGGCCCCTCTGACAACGGCCAAATACTTCCGTTCAAGTGCATTTCTGCGGATCACATCAGACAACCTTGAAGCAGCTTTGGACGTTTTGGCAAACACCATTGCACCACCAACTGGCCGATCAAGACGATGAACAAGCCCCAAAAACACATTGCCCGGTTTCTGATAACGAACTTTCAAATCGTGCTTTAACAATGTCAGAAGATCATTATCTTTAGATTTGTCTTCCTGAACAGGTATGTTAACTGGTTTTTCAACCACTAGTAAATGATTGTCTTCATAAAGAATGGGTATATCCATAGAATTTTTTCAATCTCCTTAGATACATGTATTTTAAAAATGGTAAAATGAGGAATTTTTAAGCAGAAAGCAATATGTTTAAATTATTGATAGCTTAACTTCATTCTACCTTTGTCCATAATTGTGTAAAAGAGTAACTCACACTAGGAATTTAAAAGTAGCCACTCTACAGAAAATACGACTAAATTAGAGGTGTTACTGTTTAAATTTTTCTCTTTCTGTATGTTATTAAATAATTATGGTTCATTCCATTAACGTTTCATAGCCTTGATCTTCTATCACTTCTTGCATGTCTTGCGTAGTAACCTTTGCATCATCATACGTAACATCACCTGTGACTAAATCCACAAACCATTTGCATGATGATATGCCATTGCGTTAATCGAAGGGGGTTAGAAACAACACTTACAGAGCTGTATGCCATTGTCGCCGCACCAGCTATCCATGGTGCCAATAGGCTAATTGCCGCTATTGGGAGAATCGAATATTTAAGGACGGCTAGAACACCCATAAAACACTTTTTCTTAAACTGTCTAACTCTAACGTCTTTTTATGATTGTTAAAATTATAGACGCACTGGCTGGAGTATTGTTATTCCCCCCTTTCATTCACTGCTACATGTCCATTTAAAATACTGTTCAGCCTCTCCTTAACTTCATCTGTAGTAACAATACAACTGATAAAGCGAAATTTGCCCTTAATTCTCAACTCATATTTATCATTGACCTCTTTAGAGAAACCATAATATTTATGGTTGATGTCAATTTTTACAAATTCAAATGATTTAATTTTATTCCAGGCTATAAAGCGGGCACCACAAATTATGCCATCATCCGCTACGGCAAATAAATCGAGAAAATTATATGTATAGAACAAAGGAAGAAGAATCAATGGATAGAATGACAACTCGGAGTCCATTAACAACCTTCCGATGAAGAACATAATCAATACAAATAGAAGGATGAAGGAATACATAATGATTCCGGCTTTTTGTTCGGTATAGGTCGGAAATTTCACCGGTTTTTGTTGGTAAATTCGAATAGCAGCAATCTCCTCTTCTTTAATCGGAAAAATAACATTCTGCTTCATTTTTATCAATACCTGAATAAATCTATAACCAGCGTAACCGAAGGCAATTAAAAATAGGATATCCATAAGTATGTTCATCTAAATCACTCCTTTCTCAAACAAACTACAGGAGTTTTAAACTCTTATTTTCTTCTTAGAATCGCAGGTCCGATAAATAGACAGATGAAGAATGTTGCTAAAACATAATAAATCAAATATCTTACCTTAATGAATTGTTGATCTAGTATTTTATCACACACAATCAAATAGATTAGCAACAGAAAGAAGGATAAACCCATTGTTGAGAGCATAAATTTCCTAATTTTATTATCAACATTTTTATCAGTTTCAGCATCACTTGGACTTTCCTTGCCTTTTGTTCTCCATTCAGCAATGCTTATACCACTAAGAAGTCCGATTAATAATCCCCATTGCATTTTACCCACGATAAGACTTGTAACACCAACCCCGATAATCCCACCAATAAGCATACCAATATATCTGTTACGCATTTTCACTTCAAACCCCCTTTGACTTTCAAGGCAAGTATATCATCTTAAGCGGGACATGGGGACAGGTTTGTTGTCCCAGTTTAGTTTTGCGGAGTGACGCCGGATGGGGGTAATAATGGAAAAAGAAATCTTTCATTTCTCATTGTTATGGTGTCATTCATCCGCTCAAATAACCGTTCACCGGTTGTGACCAATCGCTTGGCAAGCATCTCCCCCGTGAAATCGGGAAAATATACATCCGAAAAATACAGCTCCGATTCAGCGGACTGCCATAGGAGGAAATTACTTATCCTCTTCCCCCCACCCGGAACGATCCCGGACGGCGGGAAATGCGCGTGCTTATAGAAAAGAGTCTAACAGTCACAGCTTGATTAAATGTGATTAATCCAAGTCAACTTGAGCAGTGAATCTCCATCCTTCCTCATTCTATCAAGGCTTATTTGTCCATTTCACGCTGCAAAAGTTGAGTTATTAACAAATAATTACCCCGAACTAAATTTCAGTATTACCATAAAATACATAATTGCTGCTTACTGTATTAATTTTCCGACAAATAGGGGTGGAGATTAATGCTACATATCATAAGGTATGATATAATTATGTAACATGAGATATTGGAGGATTGCTTATGGAATTCGTTGAGCCTATAAGGAATGTTGAAGACATTAAAAAAATTAAAAGGATATTGAAACTGCACTCACAGCGCGATTTATTATTTTTTGTCCTTGGAATTAATACAGGCTTAAGGATTAGCGATTTACTTTCATTAAAAGTAAATGATGTGTGGAATGGAACAGCAATCAGGGATTTTTTACATATCGCAGACCCCTGTACTCATGAAGGAAAAGCTTTCTATTTAAATAGGAGTGTGGAAAGAGAGCTAAAAACTTATCTAGCCAAAATTGATTTCGATCAGATGGACTACCTTTTCAAATCAAAAAAGGATAATCATCCCATTACCCGGCAACAAGCTTACCGTATCGTTAATAAGGCAGCAAAAGACGCGGGAATGACCGGAAAAATCGGTACACATACATTAAGGAAAACATTCGGTTATCATGCGTACCGTAAAGGAATTGCTGTCTCATTTATAGCAAAAATTTTAAATCACCATTCGCCCTCTGAAACGCTGCATTATATTGGAATTGACAAAAATGAAAACCATTTAGTGAAAGTGGATGTCAATTTATAACACTCGACTATGGTTCTGATTCTGTAAAAAAAGAGAAAGGAATGACTGAATTTTGAATGTACTCGTTTCGAAGTTAAAAGAAGTCTTAATGGCAGTCCTCCCCATTACCGTTATGGTATTAATTTTAAGTTTTACGCTAACACCTCTTGACATTTCACTATTTACCCGCTTTATTATTGGAGCGATTTTAATCATTATTGGATTATCTATCTTTTTATTTGGAGTTGACATTGGAATTACTCCAATCGGTCAAGCAATCGGAAAAGCCATTGCGAGGTCAAATAAGATCTGGATCCTATTAATTGCAGGTTTATTACTGGGCTTTTTTATCTCCATTGCCGAGCCTGATTTACACATCCTTGCCGGACAGGTTGAAATGGTCACGTCAGGACTGATAACAAAGACAAGTCTTGTTATTGTTGTATCAATCGGAATTGGCTTACTCATTGCTACCGGTCTAACCAGAATCGTCTACAACTTTCCACTATACAAGCTATTATCAATCTTGTATCTTATTATTTTTGTACTTGCGATATTTACATCTCCTGAATTTTTAGCTATTTCTTTCGATGCATCCGGAGCCACCACTGGCGCATTGACCGTACCGTTTATTCTATCACTTGCTTTAGGTATTTCTACATTAAAAAAAGATAGTAAAGCTTCCGAGAAAGACAGTTTCGGATTAGTAGCCATTGCTTCAACAGGAGCCATCATAACCGTAATGATTATGAATATCATTATGCAAACGGATAAAATGACCGGGAGTCTGGAAGAAACGAATACGGATGCAAACTCGATAATCAGCCCTTTTCTACATGAATTTCCAACCATCACCACTGAAATTATTGTAGCTTTGTTACCGATCTTAATAATTTTCCTTGTATTTCAGAAAAAATCATTTAAAATGACAGGGAAGGAAGTCAAAAGAATTTTAGTAGGACTGTTCTTAACATTTATTGGACTTGTCTTGTTTCTAGTTGGCGTAAACGCTGGATTTATGGACGTTGGAAGTACAGTAGGATATGCGTTAGCATCCATGGATAATAAAGCATATATTATTGTTATTGCCTTTGTTTTAGGTATCGTTACGATATTAGCTGAACCGGCAGTACATGTCCTTACTGATCAGATAGAAGATGTCACGAGCGGCTATGTGAAGGCGAAGGTTGTTTTAGGAACCCTTTCCATTGGGGTTGGTATAGCAGTTCTTTTATCAATACTGCGAGTACTCATACCTGAACTTCAACTATGGCATTACCTGCTGCCTGGATATATAATTGCTATTGCATTGACCTATTTCGCACCAAAATTGTTTGTCGGGATTGCCTTTGATTCAGGTGGTGTTGCCTCCGGTCCAATGACTGCAACGTTTATATTGGCATTTATCCAGGGTGCTGCCGAAGCGATATCAAGTGCTGATGTATTAGTGGATGGGTTTGGTATGATTGCATTGGTAGCAATGACACCATTAATTGCCTTGCAGGTATTAGGTCTTGTTTTTAAATTAAAATCCAAAAAAGGAAAAGGAGGAGTAAAGCGAAATGTCGAGCAGCAATAAAATGGATCTTGAATTAGTTTGCATTATCGTAAACGCTGGACTGGGAAGTAAAATCATGCAAACTGCTAAAAAGCATGGTATTTCAGGGGGGACTGTTTTAGTTGGAAAAGGGACTATCAATAGTCGAATCCTTGATAAGATGGGACTGGCGAATGTTAAAAAAGAAGTTATTTTAATGGGATCCAATAAAACGACTGCCAGTCAGGCGCTTGAAAAATTAGATGCGAAATTTAAATTCTCAAAGCCAAATCGCGGCATAGCCTTTACTACCTCAATCAATCAAATACTTGGTGCAAGCAGTTTTAAAAGCGATCGTATGAAAGAAAGCGGAGGTGCAGAAGAAAAAATGTATCATGCTATTACGGTGATTATAGAAAAAGGAAATGCAGAGGATGTCATCGATGCAGCCACTGAAGCTGGCTCAAAAGGCGGTACAATTATCAATGCAAGAGGTTCAGGAATCCATGAAACTAGTAAAGTCTTTTCGATGGAAATCGAACCAGAGAAAGAGATTGTATTGATTCTATCAGAGAAGAAAAGCACCGATGCTATTGTTTCTTCCATCAATAAAAAACTCAATATAGATGAACCAGGTAATGGAATCATTTTCATTCAAGATATCAATGAAACATACGGGGTGTATAAGTGATTGGTTTTTGTGTAGCAGCATCCCATTTTTGCTTCCAGCTATGAGATTCGTTAATTTCAATACTTTTAAAAGGGCGTTTCTATTTGGAAATGCCTTTTTTGGGATACGATGGGCCTCCTGTTTCTGCCCAGGGGTTGATGCTTTTTCCAGATAATATTTAAATCAGCCTCTAGTCGGAGGTTTAAAGATCTGGTTTTCATAACAGAAAACCAGATCTTCATTCTTATATTTAGGCAATATCATAGCCTTGTTCTTCAATAGCTTCTTTCATGGCATCAACATTTACTTTTGATTCATCAAAAGTAACATCTACTTTACCAGCTTCTAAATTAACTTCAGCTGCTGATACACCATCCAATTTGTTTAATGCACCTTCAACTGACATTTTGCAATGACCACATGACATGCCTTGTACATTTAATGTTTTCTCCATGACTTTTTCACCTCCTTTAAAGTTATATAAAACGAAACTTCAAACAGTGGGGTTATTACTGCACGTTACCTGTGGGAGAAAAAATTATATCTTCACTCTTTTTAAGCGAAGAGAGTTAGAAACAACACTTACCGAACTTAATGCCATTGCTGCACCAGCAACCCACGGTGCAAGTAATCCGACTGCTGCAACCGGGATTCCCGCTGTATTGTAGCCGAATGCCCAGAAGAGGTTTTGACGGATATTTTTAATCGTTGCATGACTGATTTTGATTGCTTTCGGTATGAGCAATAGTTCACCGCCAAGAATCGTAAGGTCAGCAGCTTCAATTGCCACTTCTGTACCAGTTCCAATGGCAATTCCAATATCTGCAGTAACCAACGCAGGTGCATCGTTCACACCATCACCAACCATCGCTACCTTTTTACCCTTGACCTGAATTTCTTTGACTTTATCCGCTTTTTCTTCAGGCAACACTTGAGCAATCACATGGTCGATTCCTACTTGTTTTGCAATAGCTTGAGCCGTTCTTTCGTTATCCCCTGTTAACATGATCACTTCTAAGCCTTGTTCCTGTAACTCTTTAATTGCTTGTGGTGCTGTTTCTTTAATGGTATCTGCAACCGCAACAATTCCACGATACTTTCCATCAATAGCAATCAACATCGCTGTTTTGCCATAGTTTTCAAATTCAACTAATTTCGCTTCGTTAGCACCAATATCAATTTGATGATCATTCATTAATTTTCTATTTCCAACAAGAACGTGTTTTCCAGAAATCTTAGTTTCAATACCATGACCAGGTACCGCATCAAATTCATCGACTTCCACAAAATCAATAGCATTCTTTGTTGCATATTCCACAATAGCTCCTGCAAGTGGATGTTCCGATCCTTTTTCTGCACTAGCTAACAATCGTAATGTTTCTTCATCACCAGAAAAGTCTGTTACTTCCGGTTTTCCTTTTGTGATGGTTCCTGTTTTATCTAGAACAATGGCATCTAACTGATGCGTTCTTTCTAGATGTTCTCCACCCTTAAAAAGAATTCCGTTCTCTGCAGCCTTTCCTGTACCAACCATAATGGATGTTGGTGTTGCCAGCCCTAACGCACATGGACAGGCAATAACAAGTACAGCAATTGCTGCAACTAAGGCAGGTTCAAATTCTCCAGGCTGGACAAATGAAATCCAAATGATAAATGTTAGAATCGCAATGCCAACAACAATCGGTACGAAATAACCTGAAATAACATCCGCTAAACGTTGAATGGGCGCTTTTGATCCTTGAGCTTCTTCCACCACTTTGATAATCGATGCAAGCGCAGTATCTTTCCCTACTTTAGTTGCTTCGATTTCAATCGAACCATTTTTATTTATCGTTGAACCGATTAAGCTAGCATCTACATCTTTCTCAATCGGAATGGATTCACCGGTTATCATCGATTCATCAACAGATGTTTTTCCTTTTACAAGCCTACCATCTACAGGTATTTTTTCGCCTGGTTTTATAACCAATCGATCACCAACAACGACTTCGCTTGCAGGAATCATAACCTCCGCTCCATCTCTAATAACACGAGCCTCTTTTGCTTGTAAATTAAGTAAAGAAGATAGTGCATTTGTTGTCTGGTTTTTTGCTCTGGCTTCCAAATACTTACCAAATAAAATTAATGTGATTAATACAGCACTTGTTTCAAAGTATAAATGTGGCATATATTCAGGATTGCCAATTGTCTTAAGTGCTTCATATAAACTATAAAAATAAGCAGCACTTGTACCTAATGCAACAAGCACATCCATGTTCGCTCCACCATTGCGAAGGTTCTTATAGGCACCAACATAAAATTGCCATCCGATAATAAATTGTACGGGCGTTGCCAAAGCAAATTGGAACCACGGATTCATGAATATATCCGGTAGATTCATGCCAAATAAATGAACCAACATGGTTATTAATAGCGGCGCAGCCAACACAGCTGCAATAATTAACTTCGTCTTCTTGTGTAGTAGTTCTTTTTCTTTATGTGTTTGCTTTTCCGCTGCCTCTGCTTTCGGTTTCGCATCATAACCCACATTTTTGATTTTATCAATTATTGCTTTGATATCTGTGAGTCCTGGGTTATATTCTATAGCTGCAGTTTCTGTTGTTAAGTTTACTGCTGCGTTCTTTACCCCTTCTTGCTTATTCAATACCTTTTCAATACGGGTCGAACATGCAGCACAGGTCATTCCCAAAACATCTAATTCTGCTTTTTCCATTAAAACCCCGTAGCCGACATTTTCAATTTTCTTCGTAATATCTTCAATGGAATTTTTTTCTGAATCATAGTCTACCGTTGCCTTTTCTGTCGTTAAATTAACTTGCGCTTCCACACCGTCCATTTTATTTAAAGTTTTTTCAATACGACTGGAACATGCAGCACAGGTCATTCCTGTTACACCAAGTGTTGCATGATTTGTTTCACTCACAATGGCTCCCCCCTTACTTAGAAAATTGCTTCAATACACTCATTAATTCCTCAATCGTTTCATTACCTTCACCTTGTTTAATCGCGTCACTGACACAATGGTTGATATGTCGTTCTGTGACAGAGAAGCCTACATTTTTTAATGCGGATTGAATGGCGCTAATTTGTACTAAAATATCTACACAATAGCGATCATCTTCCACCATTTTTTGTATGCCACGAACTTGGCCTTCTATACGTTTTAAACGGTTAATGACCTTTTGTTTTTCATCTTTTGTTCTTGGTTTACTTGGGTGATCATGTAAGAATTTATCCAAATGAATCACTTCCTTTTCTTTTATACCTATACCATACCCCTATATGGTATTGTTGTCAACAAATAACTTCCTATTTTATAAAACATCTTGGAGTTTTTAATACTGAAATAAAAATAACCTCCTAAGGCATCTTACCCACAGAGGTTATTTTAATCAAACTTTATTATAAATCATCAATCTATTTACAAAATATCAATCTTTATTTTAAATCGACAAAACTTTATACTTTTGAATAAAGTTTTAATCCAGAGAGATGTATTGGCCCAATAAAAATCTCCTTTTGACGTCATCCTCTGGTTTCAAACTTTACCGAGTATTTCTATTCACAGCGAAGAATATCTTCATGAAAAAATCGAGTAACATTTCACTTCTTAACGGTTTTTTAGACCCACTGACTTGTCTGCTTCCTCCGGAGGGTAGGTTTTCTTTATAAAAAAGGATAAAATAACCGCAACAAAAGAAAGAACAGTGATCACCATGAAGGCAACATTCACGCCATGTATCATCGGCTTTAAAATCGCTGGATCCTGCTTTGCCGCTTCTCCTGTCGTGGTCATGACGGTTACAATAATCGCTGTTCCAATTGAAGCAGAGACCTGGCGCATCGTATTATTCATCGCTGTCCCATGTGCGATTAACCGCTTTGGCAATTGATTTAATCCAGCCGTTGTCACGGGCATCATCACCATCGACAATCCAAACATTCGGATCGAATAATAAATAGTCAGATAAGCAAACGAAGTAGAAGTCGTCAGGGTTGCAAATGGCAGCGTCGTGACAGCCATGATGGTTAATCCCGTAATTGCCAACCATTTAGCACCAATTTTATCAAAAATACGCCCTGTGATCGGTGACATCAACCCCATGACAAGTGCCCCAGGTAAAATGGCCAATCCAGACTCCATCGCTGTAAAGTCCCGCATATTTTGCATATAAAGCGGGATCAATGTTTCAATCCCAATGAGACCCATAAATGCGAGCATCCCGATACCAGTCGTCAATGTGAAAATAAAATATTTAAATACCCTGAATTCCAGCATCGGATGGTCAAGCCGCAGCTGCCTTACAATAAACAGAACCAAAGCAATCACACCTGTTGTTAAGGTAAGAATGGTCACAAAATTTCCCCAGCCGAAATTTCCTGCACAGGTAAAGCCATAAAGCAGTCCGCCGAACCCAAATGAGGATAGAATAATTGATAAGATATCGACTTTCGGACGGGTCAGTTCTGTAACATTTTTCATGGCACGCACAGCAAGACCAATCAGCAAAAGGGCAATAGGCAAAATGACAAAGAACATAACACGCCAAGAATAGGCATTGATGAGCCATCCGGACAGGGCAGGCCCAATAGCTGGAGCAAACTGGATAACGAGGCCTACCAGTCCCATTGCTGCACCACGCTTATGAATCGGATAAATTAACAAAAAGACAGTTTGCATTAGTGGCATCATAATTCCAGCACCCGCTGACTGCACAATCCGTCCAAGTAACAGAACACCAAAGTTTGGCGCAACCCCTGCAATCAACGTTCCAAAGGCAAAAATGCTCATTGCAGAAATAAAGAGCTGCCGTGTTGTAAAGCGTTCAATTAAGAAGGCTGTAACGGGGATCATCACACCATTAACGAGCATAAAAACGGTTGTTAACCACTGGCCTGTATTCGCGCTGATATGCATTTCTTTCATAATTGGAGGAATCGCCGTAATCATCGTCGTCTGGTTTAGAATTGAAATAAATGCTCCTGCCAATAGCAAGGCAACAATTGTCTTTCTGTTATATGTTTGGGATGTCATTCATACCTACCTCATTCTTTCTATAATTAAAAATATTTTATTATGGCAATTTGTCTATCATAACCTGTTTGTTATCCATTTGAAAGCAAGGAGCATCGTTTTCCAATTTTTTAATAAGTAAGGTGTCTTAAGCCTGAGTGTGTTTGGTGTTGCTAAATAAAGTTTAAATAAAATCCAACTTTAAGCCTTATACCAGCAGTAATTAAAAAACCATTATTTTGAAAGAAAGATTAATCAAAATAATGGTTTTCTGTTTGATTAAACAATAATTTTTTATAATAGAATGAATTTCATAATTACTCCTGAATTATTCATAGAAATTTTTTGATCACTTAATAATACTTGTCTAACAAGTAATTCAGCCAAATTGTTCATGCATCAAATAAATGAAAAAAGAATCCATTTCTGCTAGAGTTAAAAGTACGACCAAATAACCTACAGAAAGGATTCTTATAATGGCTACTTTACCGCAATTAACACTAGATTTCAATCGTCAAATTAAATTATCAAATGATGGAGGTTCCCTATCTTCTGATACGGGCGAATTCCTTTTTAGGGAATTCGATGAAAAAGTGGAATTCTCTCAGACCCTTGCTAAACATCTCCATTTAAATGATGATAGAAAATACTATTTTCATTCGAATGAAAATTTACTCCGTCAAAAGATTTATCAAAACATTGCTGGTTATGATGAGGATGACGATGCTGATCAACTGACGAATGATCCTGTTTTCACAAAAATCATTGGTACAAATTCTTTGGCATCTCAACCAAGTTTATCTCGCTTTTACACTCGATTTGATGAAAAGTCCATTGAACAATTAAATCAAGCGAATCAAGAAATTTTAGATAAAATGCATCAATCTCGAGAATCAAAAGCACTCATCATTGACCTAGACTCAACTCATGCAGATACGTATGGTGAACAGGAATCCGCATCTTATAATACCCATTATGGGACAGTAGGTTTCCACCCATTGGTTGCTTTTGACGGCATAACACGCGATTTTCTAAAAGCTAAACTACGACCAGGAAATGTTTATACTTCCAATGGTGTTGTAGATTTTGTGAAACCATTAATCAAGCACTACAATGATAAATACCCAGAAACCATACCATTCTTACGTGGGGACAGTGGCTTTGCCGTCCCAGCTTTGTATGACTTATGTAAAAAAGAGTCCGTTTATTACGTCATTCGTCTGAAATCCAATGCCATTTTGCAGCGACTTGCAGATGAACTTCATCCTTCAACTGTGCCGTCTGATGTTTCCAAAACAGAAATCTATTTTGAGGAAACAGTATATCAAGCTAAGTCATGGTCCAAGCCAAGAAAGGTAATCATCCAATCTGTACGCCCGACAGGTGAATTATTTTTTACACATTCATTCTTTGTCACAAACTTAATAGATGCGTTCTCTCCAAAAGATATCATTCGCACTTACCAAAAGAGGGGTACAATGGAAAACTATATCAAGGAAGCCAAAAATGGTTTCTATTTGGATAAGATGAACAGCCACTCTTTTCAAGTAAATGAAGCCAAAATGATGGTAAGTCTATTAGCGTACAACCTAACAAACTGGCTGCGCACACTTTGCTTTCCAGAACCACAAAAAACAATGCAAATTGAGACCATACGGACCAGAATCATTAAAGTTGCTAGTAAATTGGTGAAATCAGGACGATCATTCTACTTTAAATTGTCCTCTAGTTTTGTGTACCAAGAATTCTTCTGGAAGGTTCTCCAAAGAAATTCAGCGTCTAAAGTTAGAATAAGTCAACCTAAATACCTATTTTCTTTACCTTGATATAGACCAAGGGAGTGGTCTGTCAAAAAGCAGGAATTTTCTAGTGTTCTTCGTTGTGTTTCATGATTTTTATCGAGAATCATTGGCTTTCCTGCGTAGCTAAAGTAAAAATCCTTAGTTTTGAGTTTCAATTCACACAGCACTTGGAAGTATGAATAATTCAGGTATATTATTGTTTTCTATTATGAATCAAATAACAAATTATATCGCAGTAAGACTAGATCAAGAATTCCCAATAACGCAAATCAATTTATGGAAATTCAACGATATCTATATAGATGGTCTAAGAATGGTGTCAATCATTAATCTTGAGAACACAATTGTTGTATTAGTTATATCTGTTATGTCTATAAAACTATTAAAAAAATATAATTCTGATTCTATATTTTATTTAGGAATAATATTATTTGTGGGAGGAATTTCTGTCATCACCATCAGTAACTCTTTCTGGGTGATTTTAGTTGCAGCTTTAATTTTTTCTGTAGGGGAATTGCTATATGTTCCAATGAGGCAAACGCTATTAGCTGATATAGTAAATGAACAAGCAAGAAGTTCGTATATGGCCATTAATAGCCTCTCTATACAAATGGGAAGAATAAGTGGGTCTCTCGGAATAATTCTAGGAGCAATAATTGGTTCTTGGGGTATGTCGGTTTTATACATAGTCTTGGGTATCGCCACTATTCTTCTCTTCAATAGATCTTTGAAGTTGTACAAGTATCATAAATCAAAACACAAAGTGAGTAATTTATAAAATCATAACATTAGAAATTGTTTAGATCGAAAATAACACTAGTGTTGGTTTAAAATAAAGTTTGATTAGAAACACCTCACAAACTCGCAACTTACCATTAACAAGAGGAATCCACTTTTTAAAAAAAGATTGATCAAAATGGATTCCTTCTTTGTGAAACAATAAATAATTTTTATAAAAAAGTTTAATCATTTTCTACGTAAGTTATTCGACGATTGCGCCCTTTCCTGGAATATTCCTCAAATAATGGGAGGCTTAAAGCATTTGATAAAGAGTTGATAAGGTAAATGAATCCGTTCAGAGAATTCCTTTTGATATTCTGTACTTTGAGTGCTTACACCAGATACCTTCGTATTTAATTTTTGTAATTCCTAAAAATGATCTCAAATAGAACAAGCCTATGGTGTACATCCCTAGCTCCTAGGATTTCCCATTAAGGGGTAAAAATATAAATCAAGTCTCCCCATTATCTTTGAAGGATCTACATTTTCGCCAGTTGTAGAAATCAATTCGACGGATGGTATTTCTTTACCTTTCAAATGATTACATGCGCTATCATCCTGAGGTACAGGAGTAAGCAGCTAGAAAGTCTCTTGTAAAGGCTGGACCTCCTAGCCTTTCTAAGGCATAGACTCGGCGAGGATGAACATCATAAAATAGGGCTCTTGCTTTCATTTTCCACATCATTATCAGTAGTTGAAGCCATTTCCCATACGTTCATCTTTTGATTAAAGAGATGAATTATATCATCTAAATTCCTATCTGGATTCTTATCCATAATCTCTAAAGCATTCATGATATTTACATCCATCTCAAGTTTTTGCTTATGATGCCCTGAGGAAGCAAGATGTTTTACATAATCATTAAATACCGTAAGAACAGTTATATTTTCATTTATATCTGTACGCGTTAAGATCTTCTTCCATCTTTTTGCCGAATTAGCCTCACTTTTTATGTGATAAAGTTTCTGATCTAACAGTAGTGCTTTATCCGCATATACATGCGAATGGTCTGGAGAAGCCAAACGATTTTTATACATGTCAACAAATTCTTTAACATCTTGCAAATAGCCGTCCATCGAGTGTTTTATTTTATCAGTTGTTCGATGTGGCAAGATAAAGGAAGCTGCGGAAGTACCTAACAATACGCCAATAATGGTATCAAATGTTCGTAAGAGTAATACTTGTTCAATACCAGGCACATTGATTAATAGAAAAGCGGTGGTAAGTAACATCGTTATCCAAAAGATAAAAACGGCATATGATAAGGCCATTAAATAATAAGCCATAAAAATGCTAAACATCAATAAAATTCCTGTAATATATGGACTTCCGTCAACAAATTGTGCAACGATGATTCCAACAATCGCTCCAAATATCGTACCACTCAATCTTTCCGACGCTTTTGCAATCGTTCTACCTCTCGTTTCCGTACCTAAAATGATCATATTAACAACCAATACAATCCAATATGGATAGTCAGGTGATAAGAGGTGGCCTAAAACAATAGCTACTGCACTGGCAAATGCAGCTTGTAATCCCTTTTTGGTTGAAGGTGCCAACGTCTTTGCACCTTGCCTTCTTCCTAATGACTCTTGTTCTGATCCAGGTATATTTCTCTTTCGTGCAGCAAGCTTCGGCAGATCTTTTTCGATATATTTCTGATGGATGCTGGTCATTCCATCCAATACATTCCGATTAGCCTGCACCACCCGGCGCAGTACATATAATGCTCTTTCTTCAGTCTCGTTTTCTAC
This sequence comes from Lentibacillus sp. Marseille-P4043, assembly GCF_900258515.1. Taxonomy (NCBI): domain Bacteria; kingdom Bacillati; phylum Bacillota; class Bacilli; order Caryophanales; family Bacillaceae; genus Lentibacillus; species Lentibacillus sp. Marseille-P4043. Next base: position 586,049 of record NZ_LT984884.1, read on the forward strand.
TTTGGATAATCCAGACGCTTTTAATACGACACTTAATTTATTAACTGCAGATTTTAGATCTTCAAACGGAACCTCTTCCACTGATTCCAGCATTTCTATTGCTCTTAATGATTTTGCAATTTGTAATAATATAGGCCGGACACTTTCTGACGTGGATTTTTCTAAATCCTGCATGTTTTCAAAGGCAGTGGAGAGTTGCTCGATTAATATATTGGTGTTAAAGATATAGGTTCGCAGCTCATTCATGTTGACCCAAGCCCAGACTTTATTAGGGTCATAACGTTTAAATAAGCTTACTACTGTTCTTGTATATTCGTGGAGAATGTAAATACTCCGTTTATTCTCTTTGTAAGTCGACTTTTTACTTTGAACCGATTCTATCATTTGATGTAACACTAGATTTGCCTGTATATGATAAGATGACATGCTGCGCTTCAGCTGTTTACCTAATTGTTCCTTCGAAAGAACAAAATTAACCAGATACGCTGAAGCTGTCGCTGTAAAAATTCCCGCATAGCACCATAGCAATTGAGAAAGTGTTACTTCCTGCATATACATTAAGGAAAAATAAAAGGACAAGAAACTAATTAAACCAAGGGTAAAGTATCTCCCACCAAACTTCTGTAAATAAAAAGCAATGAATATAATCAGCACAAATATAAAATCTGCTACATGGTGGCCTATCAATGTAGCACCCGCTGCGACTGTTACTGCCAATGCGCTGGCTAGAGGAAATAAATACGTTGTTATCTTCCTCGCTTTTTCTGTAAGATCATTAACGATTACATTAGCCTGTAGTGCAACTAGTCCAGTTAACATTACTGGAATTAGGTTTGTTTCCGAAGCGGTTTGAAGAAGGATAAGCATCGTAAAACAAGCAATAAAGACCGTCAATACAATATTCACCGCAAAACGCAATCTTACTAATCCTGGATCAGCTGCAGTCAATCGCTTTTGCCAGTAATGTAAATTCATTCTAATTTTGTTTTTAACCAACACTGTAATTGAAGTCTCTCCTTTTTTAACCATTTCGACATGTTCCGTGGTCTTTTGTGCAGTTTTTCTGCTTTTCCACTCTTATGCCCCATAGGGTTAGGCTAAATTATATAACCCGGCAATTAGTTGGTAAGATTTGATTCCAATCTTCCCCCCTCCGTAACGCCAGACTGTACACTTAATTGGTCTAATTATTTTTTACATAAGCGGGACTACCAATAATTTGCAGTTCAATTTGAAGCGCTTTTGGCAGTTTCAAAGTTTTGCCTCTTTCTGCGTTTCAGAAAAGCTGCTTTCTGTATTACTCCGGATAACTCTTCCCTTTCATTTTCTTCGGTGATAACATATTAATTAGCAAGCTAACTAAATGGTTATAAGGTATATTGTACCATGTTATTCAGAAACGCTTATTTATATACATCGTAGTATCAGACAAATACTTCCTTTACTTTTCAAGAAATATTCTTGACCATTTGTTTCATCAGCCGGCGCAACAATAAGCGTTCTTCTGGTAAAATCCCTTCCAGCAAATTTTCTTGCTGCGTTTCCCAAATTTTATTCACAGGCGCTTGCAATTCCTTACCTTCAGAAGTTAAATAGACTTTGCTTACTCTGGCATCTTCACCATCACGTTGACGAAAAATTAAACCGTTCTGTTCCAAGCTTTTTACCATATTCGTTACTGTAGGAGCCTCGCATCCCATTCGTTCTCTCAGCTGATTCTGTGTGACCCCTTCCTCTCTCCAAAGCTCGCTTAAAGCGTGATCTTGACCCACATGAATATTAAATTGACGAAAAGAAGCAGCGTAATTGCGTCTTGTTCGTGAACATATTTTATTGAGAAGTACCCGAATATCATCTTCGATCATGTACAACCCTACTTTCTAATTTACTTAACAAGCTAACTATATTCCACTTTCTCGCTCCAGTCAAACCAATTGTTTTTACTTTCTTTATTGTTTATGTAGCAAGTACGTTGGTTTCACGCCCATGTACTGTTCCCATTCTCCCCTACTCTCTTCTGTTTGTATGAAAGATCTTCACTTATTCATTTCGATTCCACTTTCCTATATACGAGCTCGCTGCTCCCAATACACTTAAACCTGATTCTTATTCGGATTCGTCACCCTTGAAACTTCGGGTTTTCTTTCACCTCTCAAAAAACTGTTGGCAAGACCATCGACGGGTGATCTTGCCAACTAGGGTTACTTTATAATCGGGTCAGATAAAGGAATAAGTGCAATGAAAAATCAAATATATTCACAGCAACCTTTGTTTATTAGAATGTCTTTGTGCGCATCCGTTGATACAATTGTTCAATTTAATAATTCCTCACACTACTTTATCGGTCCTCACCGACAATACCCAATGTAATTAAATAAATTCCTTGAAGTCGGAGACAGCATATTAGGGATATTGAAAATTAAGGAGTTCAGCAATCATTCCTATTTAAAATTCAAAACTACTAAATAATCCTTAAATCTCAGATTGTTTATTTCCTTACCGAGACATCACTAGGCCACCATTGACAGAAATGATTTGACCAGTAATAAAGCACCATAACAGGTGCAAAGTCACGCGTTGCATCCCCGAGCTTTCCGCCAAGCGGGATTGCTGAGTAGAGTTCTTGGCCTGCTTCGCCTCCAGCGCCGGTCATAGGCGTAGCGATTGCTGGCACGACAGAATTCGCTCGGATGCCGTAACGGGCCCACTCTCCAGCGATTGTACGATTCCAAGCCATCACCCCACCCTTAGATGCAGAGTATGCTCCTAACAATGGCATCGGTGACAAACCGGCATCCGACCCGAAGTTAAGAATGGTACCCCCAATGTGGCGCATGGTTTTGAAAGCGGTCTGGTTTGTGATAATCGTCCCGCGCAATTGATATCCAATATAAAATCAAGGTCTTCATTGGTAAAATCCTCTGCAGCCTTCCGACGCTGTACACCTGCCACGTTTACCAAGACATCGAGCCCATCCATGTCTTCCACTGCTTCAGCAAACGCAGACTCTACTTCGCTGCGGTCAGAAACATTCGCATGATAAAATTTAGCATTCCCCGAACCTTGGCTGTTTGCCTGCTCTGCAGCTTGCTGACCTAACTCGTCTTTAATATCCATCAAGGCAACGGTTGCTCCCTCAGAGACAAAGGCTTGGACCGTTTCATAACCCATGCCCTGGGATCCCCCTGTTACTATAATCTTTTTTCCCTCTAATTCCTTCATTAGAAATACCTATTCCGGGCCTGTCTACCCTTTAAGAAGAAATAATGACAACTCGAATAGGGTTTTCCATTTTTTCGTTTAAATAACAAAGTGCAGTATTGACTCCTTCTAGTGGAAATCTATGTGTAATCGATTTTTTACATTCAGTTTGCCAGTTGCAACAAGCTCGACTAATTTTTCAATGGCTTGTTTTGTGAACCCATAGGAACCTACAGGGAAAGCTGTTTCTCTAAATTTAGTTAGCCTGCTAATTTTTTATTAAAACAAATTTGCCTTGGTTAAGATATAAAACGACTATCAAGTGACAGAGGGTCGTTTATATCAACAAGACCTGTAAAACAAACGTCACAGATTTAGAACCAGAGATCAGCAAGCAATTTCATCGACCGAAACTTGTCTTCCGGGTCATACGCATAGGTCATGACAATCAATTCATCAACACCACTGCGCTCAACGAAGTCTTCAAGTTCCTTACGTACAGTTTCCGGGGAACCGACGGCTTTGACGTTTAGCATGGATTCGGCAAAAGCCCGTTCCTGATCCGATCCCATGTCTTCGGGGGCCACAGGCGGTTGTAATGGACGGCGATTTCCAGTCCTTACATCTAGGATCATCCGCTGTGTTGTGGTCCAAATGCTCTGAGCCTCTTCATCTGTGGGTGCCACGACGACATTGATACCGGCCATGGCATAAGGCTTATCGATGAGTGAGGTTGGTGCTGTTGAATTGAATGACGAGCGATAAAGATCCAGCTTTTTCTCAAAATCATCCGGGCTGAAATGTGTAGCAAGAGAAAAAGGCAATCCCAATTGGCCAGCAATGGAAGCACCATTCACACTTGAACCCAAAACCCACATCGGTACTTTGGTGCCAGTCCCTACGCCTGAAGTCACTCCGGGTACGCTGTGTGCTTGACCTTCATCACTGAACCATCCGATGAGATCATAGATGGAATTTGCAAAATCCTGCGGTTCAGCACCAGATCGACTAAGAAGCTGAGCTGTTAATCCGTCTGTTCCTGGTGCCCTCCCTAAACCAAGATCAATTCTGTTAGGAAACATCTGTGCAAGAGTGCCGAAATCCTCAGCAACTTGCAAAGGTGCATGGTTAGGCAACATAATGCCACCTGAGCCTACTCGAATTCGATCCGTCATCGCTGCAGCACGAGTGATCAGTACCGAAGTTGCCATGGATGCCAAATACGTGCCATTGTGATGCTCTGCAAACCACATTCTCTTATAGCCGAGTTTATCTGCCAGCTGAGCTGTCTCCATGGATGCGTCAATGGCATCGCTGACTGTTCTTCCTTCAGAGACACTGACAAGATCAAGCACGTTCAATGGTATATGTTTTGTCATTTCAATCACCCCTATATATTTTTTCTATTGATACAACAATTGGTTTTAAACTCGACTTTTGCAGTGAATAAATTGGCTAAACTATCAAGCTTTATTTAGAAATATTTTCAACCATTTGTTGCAAAAGACGATGCAGCAGTAAGCGTTCCTCGGGCAATATGTCATCCAACATTTTTTCTTGCTCATTTCTTAAAACTTCTTGAACGGGTTGCTGCAATGCGCGCCCTTCAGAGGTTAAATAAACCCTGCTCACCCTGCCATCTTCGCCACCACGCTGTCGAGAAATCAAGCCGTTGTCTTCAAGCTTCTTGATCATATTCGTTACAGTAAGAGGTTCACAACCCATGCGTTCACTCAGCTGACTCTGTGTAACGCCCTCTCCCTTCCAAAGTTCACGTAATGCATGATCTTGACCCACGTAAACATTGAATGGGCGCAATGAACTGGAATAACTTCGTCGTCTTCGGGCACATAACTTATCAAGAAGCTCACGAATATCATCGGCTACCATAAGCAGCTTTCAATAATATTTGGTTAGCAAGCTAAATATATCGCAATTCTTTATTTACGTCAAATAATGCCCTTTTTTAGATAATGGAAGAGTCCGAAAGTATCAAAATCATTGCCATCCCCTATTTCAGATACAAGCTAGAAGACCATTTTTGAAAATATGTTGATTTATATATTCATCTTAGAAGTGGGGTGTTTCCTTTTAAGAGTATACATATCAAATTTGTAAAATAATAACAGTAAATGATCTCAGGAGATGAAATATTGAAACATACGCTAATACCTATTTTTATTACATTATTGCAGCAATTCTTCTGGGGCAATTGGAGACATTGGAAGAAAATATTACCCAACAATTTTGTTTGTCATGTTATTGGATCTTTTTGCAAGCACCTTAATGTACAGACTTTCACTCTGGAAATTTGAGGGGTCAATCATTATACCCAATGATACCTTAACCGAACTATTTGCTTGCTTTTGTTGTAATCCCAATGACTGTATTGATCTTTCTTACAAATCTCCCAAAAAAGTGGACACCACAGTCGGCCACTGTGGGCATAGTTGGTGGGGATACTGTTGTATATGGTAACTTAAAATTGAACCACAATGACAATTGAAAATATGAAATGATTTTTCATCGCAAATTTAAATTATTTAGTAGCCGAATAACCCAAAATCCAACCTTTCATATTCTACAATATGGCCGATTGTTGAATTGTCACAATCCCAATTTAAACGCCATTCTCGTTTTTTTCATTAAATGGCCTATTTGCGTATACCCTTAGGCAACCTCCATAGATGAGGCATATCCAAGGGGGGTTAAAACTTCGCAACTATTTTCAACACATCGGGACTTTGTTTTAAATATCACATCTTTTCTTTTCAAGGGCACAGTATACCCCATTATTATTATCAAATGGAAATCGCAGTAGTAAAGTAAACTCTTTGAAGTAAAAGGTACAAGCTACATTATGAAAATTTACTTAACAAAATCGCAGCCCTATGTTGAATCCCTTTACTACTATGTTTAGCTTTTATTATTTTAATTCCTTGAGATTCTAAGTATGCTAATGACTTACTAGTCCAAGTGCCACTAGCATTTACAAGGTTTATGAGTAAATTATGATAAATTGTATTCCAATCTTGTTTCGAAGGAAAAGATAAAATAAGAGTAGATAAGGAACGGTTCTCGCGTTCCACCTCAATAACATTAAAGCGACCGCCACGCGTCATATATACTTCAGCAATAACATAACGCCTTTTTGTAACCCCATCGCTAAGCTTTGTAAACTTTCGTTCTCCTAGCCCTTCTGGTAACACATCGGTAAACGCCCGAATTACTTTCACCTCAGGATATTGCTCCAGCACCTTCAAAACATTAATAAAATCTTGTAATTCCCCCTGAGCCTTAATTTCGTGTAACATTTGATGCTCCAACCCTCTTGCTAGTTCCTGACCGCCGCTATCCGCTGTGGAACGAATGGAATCATTGTCACCATAGTACCTTTTTGTATTTTCATCCTCTTCTAATCGTTGCTTGAAGGTCCCGCGTTTGATCCGTTCGACTCTTGGGAATGAGGTATATTCATGGCTTAATTGATTCATGTGCACAAAGTCAAAATCCTCCGTGGATCCATCTACCTGTTCATCTAATGTAAAACCTTCTTCATCCTTGTTTTTATTTATTGAGCGATATGTATATTTTTTCGCTTCCTTCGAATTTTCTTTATCTTGGATTTCCGGATGTGAAATCGAGATATTTTCATATGGAATATGCTTGTTCTTTACATTCACAATTTGTAATACCGTCCATGTGTTATTGTTCTCCTTCACGCGAGCAGTTATCGTGATTGGTTGTGTGAAATTCCATTCAAATCTCAATGTCTTTTCCTGTAACCATGAGAAGGCAAGACTTTCATAGACCTGACGCAAATCGCGATTCGTTAATAACCAAATCAATTGATATAGGAATGCTCTTTTGGTGTATTTCAATTCATACAGTGATGAAAAACTAAGATGAATTTTATTTGGTGCATATGTTTCAGTGAAGAACTGCGGAAATGAATTGGATTCAAATAAACGATATAAAAGAAAGCCATTTGGTGCTAATATACTGCGCAACACTTCAATCACTGGCAGAATAACAGTTTCGCCGTCATTGTTGAATATAAAACTTCGGGAAGTTGCAGAATCATTATTTCCTTGGATTTTCCAAGGTCTTTCGTAATATCTGGGACTGTCCGGATAAATAGTAATATCCACTTCTTGTGCTCCTTGGGGTGGCTGACTTGTGGTAATGACACCATCACTATAATAATGTTGGATAGCCAAGCAAGGTAACGTACCCCAGTCCAATAGTACCTTCTTTGTAACTCCCTTTGATTGAAAATACGCATACAGCATAATTTTATTATCATAACGAAAAGGATCTCCAACCCAAATCAGCCTTGCTTTTTCTGCGTCCATATTTTCTAAACAATATTGCTGAATAATCGACCAACCCTCATTCCTTTTTTGGCATCGAACTAATTGCATCAATATCGACGATAAACACATGGGACTCTTCCACTTCGATGATACGAATCCGTTTAGAATCCACTGCATATTGAAAAACTTGATTAATATAAATCATCCATATTTCACCTTCTTTAAGCTACTTTCATCAATATACTTAATTTCAATTGAGTGCTCTAGATTTAGTGGCTTTTGCATATCAATGACAATAATTTTTCTAGCAAGCAGATGATAAAGGAGTGTAACACCACTACCAATTTGAAGGTGTGTATCTAAATCAAATTCATTCGTAATGGTTCTTATACTTATTGAACTATCTAGCAATCTATTTAACAAAGACATTGCTAAATCCTCAATATGTTGTGGGCTAAGTTGTTGAAACACATCGTAATCATTGATCTTGTAATAATCATGGATATAGCTAATATTTCTCGCCATGGTCTTATTAATCTCCTCCTCTGTTACAATCCCCCAACCAACACCTTTACGCTCCCAATATTCCCGTTCAATTTCAAATTTCTCTAACACACGTTCTTCTAGTAGCTTATCTTTCATTTTGATAGTATGAGCAACTTCAAATACGCCTTGTCCCTTGTTAACAGTTAATAAAAAATCTGTTGTCATTACAATAGGTTCACCTGTTTTCGGATCAGATGGGTGTTTAATTCCAAGCTCTTCCGCAATGACAATAGTCTCTTCTTATGGTAATAAAGGAAATTGTTCTCGAATATCTAATACAACATCGGAAAATTCAGTCATATAAAAATAGTTTCGTTCCAAATCAGATAAAAATTCATGTTGTCTTCCGGTTTTTATACCTTTTAATCTCGTTGACCGACCTAATGATGAAACATCTTGAATATTTAGCCATGGCTTATAGTCTACTCCACTGCCGGTTCCCCTACCTTCTTTAATCCACTTATCGACTTTAGATATTCTTTTTCGTTTGGACATAAAAACACCCCTTTAGACAAAAATATCCAAAGGGGTAAAACGGTGCAACTTTTTTATAAACAGTTAATCTTTTTTATAAACGGTCGAACTTTTTTACAAACGGTTAAACTTTATTTCAAAGTGTTAAATTAGAATAAAGTTTGCAGAAACGAGTAAATACGTCCATCCCTTGCCATATATAGCCTCAAAGGCATTACCCAACTTATTTCATGAGAATAAAGTTTGCACAAAGATTTGCTCGTTTTAAGTCAGAAATGAAATCAATAAATAATAAAGATAAGAATAAAGTTTGCTTAAACATAGAGGAGAGATCACCAAACAAAGAGAGTAACCTAAACCTCATGAAGGCACCTTACGGTGACACCTGAACCAAAACCGATTCTTGACTTCTGATTGTTATAGGGTAATGCAGTTCTTTACTACCCTTGGAATACGGTATAATTGCCATGTTAATTAGTTATCAAGGGTGGGCATTAAATGATTTACACAATTGTATTGTTTATATTTGCTGGATTTGCAGAGATTGGTGGAGGTTATCTTATCTGGCTATGGTTAAGAGAAGGTAAGCCATTTTATTGGGGTGCTTTCGGAGGACTAGCCTTAGCGTTATATGGTATTATTGCCACATTTCAAACATTCCCATCATTCGGCAGAGTATATGCTGCCTATGGAGGAGTATTTATTGTTCTTTCTGTATTGTGGGGATGGGGGATTGATAAAAGAACACCTGATTTATACGATTGGATAGGTGCTGGTATATGTTTAGTGGGTGTTTCAGTAATGTTATTTGCACCTCGCCAATAAAGTAAAAAGACAAGAATACATTGAAGGGAAATCAACTAACGAAGGTGTATCCCGAACCGTGTAGGTGTGAGTTTGAAAGAAGGTCTTACGATGTCCACTATCCTCCTAAATCCCTTTTCCCTCTTACTCTTTTTCATTTTTCTAAAATGGAACTAATTTTTAATAAGTAGAGTTATGTATTTGGGAGACAGGCTTTTCTGTTTATTTTCACCTTTATCAAATAAAATAGAACCGAGAAGAGGTATCGTAGATACATTTCCCCGATTCGTTAGACTAATACATCAGCCTAATACATAGTTGGCTCCCTCTTCCCCTGCCTTGGACAGTTACTTAATGTATAAGAGAGTTGTAAACTTGCAGATACAGATAATCCATTAGTATACCTTACGGTTTCCCTTGTACCACCACAATTCACCTACTTACCACATGACCTATGCCTAATCATTTATTTATATATTTATTTATTTTTTATGGGCGAGTGCTTCTTTATGAAGCATGTTATACACTTCTGGACGTGGGTTTCCCTTGATTGAGTTGGTTTGAATGCTCTTCAGAGAAAAAGGGGGACGTCCCTTGTGTTGTACTTATGCAGGGATTATCCTCCCCGTAAGGGTAAGCCTGATCCTCTCAGGGAACCTCGTTAAGACTCAGTTTTATATAAAAAAGCCCTGTAATTATATCCATACTCTGGATACACTCAGGGGGCTCTGTATAAACTTTTTTCTTTATAAACAGATTTTTTCCCATACTTCAAACTTCAGTTTGGTTTGACACCCACATATAATGAACACATTTTAAAAGCAATACCACAATCAACATGCATCCTTATCCATTATTTTCACCTTTGGCTGTGAAAGTAATTCTAAAACCTTCTCCAAATAAAAAAACCGAGAAAAGATATCCTAGATACGTTCCCGATTCGATAGTCTATATATCAGACTCATACATAGACTGGCTCCCACTTCCCTTTTTTGAAAAATCATTTTCAGATTGTAAGTGGGGGATAAGTGAGACTGACACTTTATTAACAGAAGTTACATAGGAGACAATAAGAAACCTTACGGTTCACCAATACCACCCAGTTCCCTTGTGATATCCCCGTATAGACTTGGCTGTCATACAGTGGTATCCCATGCTCTGGACAAACAAGAACCCCCGATACCTGATGACTCCTCTTACATGACCAATCCCTTATTATTTATATAAATTTATTTCATAGGAGAAACCACTTGAAGCATTTTACACGTTACAGGGTGTGGGCATTCGTTCATTGAATTAGTTTCGGGTCTGTATACCTTTAGAGAGACATAGGGACATTCCTTTCACCCTACTTACTCAAGGGTTACTCTTCCCGTAAGGGAATTCCCTACAGATACCTCATTATGGCCATAAATCCACATAAAAAACCCCGTTTATACATCCATATACTGGATACACTCACGGGGCTTTATGCAAACTTTATTCTTCTTATGCAGACTTTTTTCTTATTCTGCAAACTTTATTTTGTTTTAACATAGTTACAANCCATAAATCCACATAAAAAACCCCGTTTATACATCCATATACTGGATACACTCACGGGGCTTTATGCAAACTTTATTCTTCTTATGCAGACTTTTTTCTTATTCTGCAAACTTTATTTTGTTTTAACATAGTTACAAAAACGGTTAGGTAATTTAAAAGAAATTAATCTACTAAAATTGTTTAATTCACCGTTTTCTTGAAGCAGGAAATTCTTTTAATCGAAAAACTCCATATGTGTTTTTTCTTGCTTATAGTAATCCAATCTATCTTGTAAAGTACCTGTATGGAACTCAAATTTATGACCGTCTGGGTCAGTAAAGTAAATAGATTTTTTATCTCTGACATCTCTCGGACGACCTGATAAGATGTTTATGTTCAATTCCTTTAGTCTATCGTACATTTTATCAAACTCAGTGTCTTCAATTGAAAATGCTATATGTGTGTATGATTGGTTTATTTCATTACGAGGTATATCTTTTTCAACATTCAGAGCCAGCCACATTCCATTCAAATCAAAATATGCGGTGCTTCTACCTTTAACTAACAATTTAGCATCAAAAACATTTTTGTAAAACTCGATAGAATTATCTAAGTTAGAAACTGAAAATAAAAAATGATTAAGCCCTTTTATCGACACTGTATCACCTCAACTTTTTTAAGAAATAAGGGAATCCCTATTGTTGAAGATTAGCCCCCGTTAATTAAATAAAACAATTTACTGTGAGTTTGATTTAGTAACAGTCCCTTGATGAAAAAACATTTGCCATCTACCATCTATATATTTCCAAATTGAACTTCGCAAAGTGTCCTGCTTTCGTGTTTCATCTCTTACTCGGTATGTAGTTAACACAGCCTCCGAGGATAAAGGATGAATTTCAAAATCATGAAGTGACAATTCTCGTACTCCTACTCCACCCTCACCAACACAATCTTTTTTGTATATAACAATACCTGAACTTCCAAATTCAAAAAAATTATCTGCCAACAATCTATATAGTTCCTCACTTGATGTACGAATTTCAGGATTTAAATGACTTTCCTCCAGTTCTTTCAAATGACTTTTAAGGTTTGGTTCATTTATCATTTTATAGTAGCCACCTTTCCCTGCAAAATAGAATTAAAGTTAATAATTCACTATAAGTAGTCAATTAACCTTCTTGAAGTAAACTGCTCCAATAGCACAAGAAGCGACTGCCTTGTTCTGCAATCACCCCTGTTGAATAAAAGCACTGGTTTGCCTTCCTTTAACTTAATAACTATTTTTTCCCTTGGTGCATTAAGTTCAATTGAAAGAAAATTCCACTTAATAAAGCAACTATCATTCCTAACATTACAGCATAACCTGTAAATACTTCATTCCCATACAAAACACTACAAATAACTATTCCACCAACTCCACCAACAACCATTAGTAATAACCAAGCAAATAAAAATGCCATTTTATCCCCCCGTACATATATTTATATGTTTTATTTTTATCATTTTAATTAAAGTATCTGCTTCGATAGCACAAGAAAGTTTATGACTATTCTTCTTTCGCTTTTTGCAATACTTTTTTTATAAAAGGGGCTTTATTCTCTGTATAAGCAACTCTGTCAAAGCGATAATTTCTTGCCAAATCAATTTTTAGTTGGTGGTATTCTCTCATAACATCAGGATTATTTCTTAAATAATCTCTAAACAAAATTTGATTGTTCCAATGCTCCCCTTCAAACTGATAAAAATGTAAATGATGTGTACCTGCTCTCCATTTTCCCTTCCTAAAGAAGCGTCTTTCTGGAAACTCTTTATGGTAGACAAATTCATATCCTATTTGTTTTAAAGGCTCGATAAATTCGTTAACTACCTCCAAATCATTTACTCCAATAGCAATATCTAAAATCGGTTTAGCCACTAACCCTTCAATAGAGGTACTTCCTATGTGTTCAATAGATATAACCTTTTCAGATAGTATTTCCTTTAGTTTAAATTTTTCATTTTCATATTGTTTCGACCAATTTGGGTGCCACTCTTCAATTGTTATTTCCTTATCCATACTCCCCCCTAACTTCAATAAAAAAGTTTTTATTGAACAGGCCTACTTCTTTAACATAGGAGTGACTGTAGTGTTCTGCAATCTTCACCCGTAGTTCAACATCACTATTTAATATTCATTATTTTTGTAATATGTATCTGGCTCCAGATGTTCTAATTAATTTGGATACTCCTTCAGGATGATAAGGCATTAATCTATCTGCCTCCTCCAAATCTACCCATTCAACTTTAAGAATATTTTCCTCTGTTGGAATTTCTTCAGGTGATTTCAGAACTTGACCCTGAAAGGTAATAAAATACACATGATTTTCATTAATAAATGCTTCATTAACTGCAATAATATCGCTAACTGTAACATCATAACCTGTTTCTTCTTTAACTTCTCTAATGGCTGCTTCTTTTAGAGTTTCTTTTACTTCAACTGCTCCTCCCGGCAAGGACCAAGTTTTATTCCTATTTAGTACCATTAAAACCTTATTAGTATTCTCATCAAATAAAAGTGTATATGCTACATCAACACGCTTCAAATTTCATACCTCTTTTCTCCAAAGAATTATTTTATTTTTTCTTGTTAAACTTTCCTGCCATTAGCGAAAGAAGCGACTGCTCTTGTTCTGCAATCGCCACCATTAGTTGAATATCGAAGTTTATATTTGATGAATGATTAACTTACTCCAAGTCGCCTTCCAATCCTTTTTTAAAATACGCTGATTGTAAATAGATGCAAGGTCTTTGTTTTCCAAAAAATATGGAGTCGGTTTAACTACCAAATTGACAACATCACTAATCCCATAAGGAGCCGTTAAAATAACTTTATCCCTTTCATCTAACTTTACTCCTAATGCTGTTGCTGTTTCTGGAAATTTTGAAATAGCATCAACAGAAGAAAAGTATGGTTCAACATTATTCCTGAGGTGCATTCTGGCTTCATTCTTAACCGACCAAGGTATGGTTGGTAAAAGAGATTTGAGTTTTTCTTCCAACTTCTTTTCTTCAAATTCATTAAGTTTTGTTGTATCAAAGTAGATCACATCAATATCTGGAATCGGTGTCCTTACACTAAATCCATGTAAAGCATCCCAAACTTTTGACCTAACAAAACCTGCACAAATCCACCAATCTAGTAAGTTTAATGATTTGGCAGTTTTCAATATTTCCATCATCCATTCATCTTCTTCTATAAGAGTAATGATTTCCTCCTCATTAAACACAACAATAAAACTCCTTTTTAGAATAGGTAAGAATAAAATTATTCTTTTTTCAGTTTGGATTCTTCTTTAAGGAATGCACCCGTTAACTCAATAAGTTTTTTCTTTCATATACATGAAAATAGTAGTTATACGGATTTTTATCATTCTTTATCCCTTTTTGGGCAAATACCTCATTCCATTCCTCATAATTCACTTCTGGAAAAAAAGTATCTCCTTCGAATTCATGATGTATTTTTGTGATGTACATTTTCTCAACATAAGGGAAAAACAAATTATAAATCTGTTCTCCTCCGAAAATAAAAATTTCTTCTTCGTTTTTACATAACTCAAAAACATCTTCTATTGAATGAACAATTTCACAACCATTAAAGGTAAACCCCTTATCTCTCGTCAGAATAATATTTCTTCTGTCAGGTAAGGCTCTTCCGATTGATTCAAGGTTCTTCCTACCTAATATTATCGGATGTCCCTTTGTAGTATTTTTAACATATTCCCAGTCCTTGGGAATCCTCCAAGGAATGTCATTCTCTTTGCCAATCACTCTATTCTTATCCATCGCAGCAATCAAAGAAACTTTCATTTATAACACAGCCTTTTTAACTAATTTACCATCTAATTTCTTATTTCTATCAAAAAACCTTTTCTCATTATCCTGCCCGTTAGTAAAAAATCGTTCCTCCCTTATTACTGAAACACTACCTGTTAGTTACATAAGACCTCCATCTTCTAATCCAGTTAAATATGCATTTTTAAATAGTTCATAAAAATAGGAATCCTCACCAAAATAATCTCTGAATCCGTTTAATACTTCTTCTTGGAGTTCTTTGTCAGATTTCCATATAGGCATTGCCCCTAAATCATCTTCAAACTGTCTTTCAATTAGATCAAGAGTATCATCTGAAAAAAAATTCCTATTTTCATCTATCCACGTTAACCATTCAGTTATTATTTCTTTCTCTTGTTTTCGAATAGAAGATTTGCCCTTGTGAATAACTTCCTCTATGTCAGATAGTATAAGCGAAACAAATAACTCGATGGTAAATTCACTAAAATCTCTAATATTCATTAAGATTAACTTCCTCCAGTTCTATCCTTGTTTAAATGCATCCATTAGCGAAATAACAAATCAACGTTTAAGGCAAAAAAATAAGCATTATCCAGTATGACCACAGTTTGAGATAAAAAAGCCCCGTGGCCATAACCATATGCTAGTTACACCCACAAGACTTATGTTACCTTTATTCTTCTTATGTAGACTTTTTCATTCTGCTAACTTTTCTTTCTTTTTGACACAGTCTTTCTCTAATGTTCCTATTAGCGGGAGTTATTTTAGACGTAAGCATTTGAATCAACCTCAATTTTAGGTTCAAAGTGTTTAAGGAGTTTCATTATATTCCTCTGAAGACACTTATCAACTTTCCCCTCCTTTATCACTTGTTTGTATGCTTTAATTTTTTCAATATCATTAAAACAATCTTTGTTTAAATCATAAAAGTCAGTAGGAGTTCTTTCTGTTATTGTACAATATCCTTTATTTAAATAAAGATTTACAACCACTATATTGAATTTTCTTTCAATAAAATACCTCATAATATCTTCATCCAAAAGTGTTAATATGTCATGAATGATTACACTTTTAATACCTTCCGATTCCAATTCGTTTAAATACTTTCGTAAAGTATGTTTGTGATTACTATACTCAAACTTACTTTTGACAAAAATCCCTTTCATCAACGCAGCATTACACTTTATCGCATATTCGTAATCCAACATTTCCTTGTTATCGCTAGGTTGAATATGCATAAAATATCCAGCATTCTTTAATTCCATATTACCGACCTCCTTCGGAAAAGACTACATATTTCTTTAACACTTCAATTCCTTGTTCAAAATCCTCATCTGTTCTAAGGGGAGATGGTAATTCTCTTATTATTTTTTCTGCTATTCTCTGAAACTGAAATTCTACACATAAATTCATAACCCGTTCATTATTTACAATAAATTCAACCATTTTATTTTCATTCGGGATATAATCCAAATAGATTTTACCATCGTAATTAATATTAAATTTTTCCATTAAGAGATCGCCTCCTTTAAGTATGTTAATGCTTGTTTTCTTAAATTCTAAAACGTTTATATCCTTTATAATCTGAATCTGCATTATCATAATAGTTCTTTATTTCCTTTTCTAAATCACTAAAATGATACTTCAGGCTCACATAGGTCGGAATTCCAACAAGTAGACCTAATATGGTTATCAATGCTTCTTCTTCAATATTCATTAGAGTGTTAACTACAAGCATGATGGATAAACATGATAAAAACACAAACCACCTTGTCATTTTTTTGTTTACTTCCCCATGTAGTTTTATTTTTCCAGATAAAACCCCTGCAGCCATTCCTCCAACGTATAAGAGCCATGTTTCCTGTGTCATTTCAATTTCACTGACAAACAGTATAAATGGGTAAGTTATCGTTGTTATGATCATCATTGTAACGATCTTTCCAATTAATAAGACAAACTTAGTGGCTTTTTCCTTTTTAAAACGTGGAGTTTTCAATCTTTCACCTCCCGTTTTTCATTTGCTCTTGTCCAGCGATCTACACTACTGGATACTGAGGATACGATTAACAGAATGAGAAATGTTGTAACAAGATTGGGTTTACTATTTACTATGTAGACTGATGCTAACCCTAATACTGGACCCATAATGATTGAGGATAATGCCATTCCTTTATAGTTCATTTCGGTTATTGTTTTTCGAAGCCAATTCATTTTGTTACCTCCTTCTCTTGCCCATTCATTTAATAAAAACAACTACATTGTTATTTGTGAAAGTATAGCGTGAATTTATTCACCTTCAAGGAATTGAGGACTAGTATTCAAAATAATAGATATCATACGACTTCCAATAAATCCGTCTGTAACACATTCAAAAAATGCGCCAGAATCCACTCCAGTATCATTAATCTTCCCAATGTTCTTCTGTTGGGCATATCGACTTATCATAAAAATTCAATGCCATCTTAAGGCTACCCCAACTTTACCTATGATTAATTCTCATCGCCATCAAGTTCAGTTCTAAGCGAATAATAGTCATCCATATTCTCAATTGTTACATACTCATTAATTAAAGTAAGAACTTCTTCATAACTATTCAAGTTATCATGTTTTAACCGATAATTTAGTTCCTCTAACTTATTAAATTCCTCAATATGTTCAAGAATTGCTTCCGCCTTCCACATAATGTGGTACACATTTCCCTCTGGACCAGACCAATCGATCTTCATTACTGCTTTACTGTATTTAGTTCTCATAGTGTCATCTCCCTTCTTATAAATTGGCAAATAAGTTTTTCAACTTTAAAAGTTAGGCTTAGGAGTGTAACCTGTTACCTGATGCTCAAGTATACGTATTTCTTTAACAATTTGGTGCTCAATGTTTGCTAGAAAATCTTGTTGTTGTTCAGACATTTCAGGCCAAAATCTTTCATATAAGGAGCGAATGATATCCAACTCCTCTTCTAAGTCTTGTAATCTCATATACTTTGTATTAATCATCCCTTCCACCCCCTTTAAATTTAACGAAGATCTTTTGAAACCTTCGTTATAACTCATCACGAGTAAGGAAATCAAATAGATCTTTAATTTCATCTTTGTTTGACTTTTGAAGACTAACCCTTTGAGTAGGAATTCTACAATCCTTTTCACTTATAACTTCGATATCTTCTTTACGATAGATTCTTTCTTTTTTTATCTCACCGTTAAAAACTCTAGTTACTCTTACGTTACCTCGTTCATCATAATCAATTACCTTTACCATTTTATCTCCTCCTTAATTTTGCTCTTTCTGCTGATCGGTACGAAATACTTAAGCAGTATTTATCTTTAAGATTTAGAATTAGGGCATGATAGTCATACTTCATATCAATTTGGCAAATGCATGGTCCTATCCGCCCCTACTGGACTATAACCTTATTTGATACTTTGTCTGTATTTTCTACTTGTTGGCTTCCAACTTACCCTTCTTGCCCATCCATTTTCATAGGCTAAATCTAACCTATCTTCAATTGTTTCTATTACGTTATTCCAAGTTTCATCATCAATCTCACTATAATCCCATTTCCATGCTCCAAAAACCTTAAATAATGGCTCTTTTCCACTAGTAATACCTGTTCCTTTTAAGACCTCTTCAAGAACCAGATTTGGTCTTGGAGCCAGTGGATCGCAGTCAATTAGAATAAATTTGTCCGGTTCTTTTGTTGTTTCTAACTCCGTCACAATTTGAGCATTTCCTTCTGATATCAATTTTTCAAGTGGATTCATTTTTTACTCTCCTTTGTTTCTTATTTTTATTTTTCTAACAAACTAGATATTTTTTATATCGAACTAACTTTTGCCTCTGCTGTTAATAACTCTGCTTTAAACAAATTTTCTACCGCCAGTGGAATTTTTGTTGTAGTCGCTTCTTCTAACCAGATTTTTTTTAGAAGTTTTGGTTTCATAAGATAATCCCCCTGAATGACTCTAAAGGTGACATCTTTACTTATAAATAAATCTAGAATATTAGAGTTTGCAACATGTACAGGAGATATTATTAATACAGTTGACTTCTTTTTCAGTCTAGAAAAATACTTATCATTCATACTTTTATCCTCAAAATTTGAAATTGCGCAACCATTAACAATCTTAAGGTTGTTGTTCTCAGCAAATATATCCACCATCATGGTGTATTCAAAAAATTCCTCAGTAGAATTCCTTGTTCTCCCTAGAATTGTCTCCGGTAATAATGTGAAAAATGTTACGTTTTTCATAAAGTATCATCTCCTTGAATAGTTTTTTTGTTTTTTTGTTTTTATGTTCACTTATCACTAAATCAAACACTGTATTCCTTCAATAACGAACTTAATAGGCAGAAACGTTAATACCAGTAGTAGATTCGAATTCATCTACTAAATCATTCGACATCCTTGCAACTCTTTCATAATTGATTAAGGCCTTTCTATAGTCAGAACCTAAGTTTTCCCATTTAACTTTACTGATTCTGGCTACATTATGTAGATCTGACCTCAATTGGTTGTTAGTAATTTCCTCAATCCTATATTTTGTCTTGCTACGATTAACTTCAATCAAAATGAAATGAAACCCCTCTTCGATAAACAGATTGATTATGTCCTTATTAAAAATTGAACGATCCTGTACAGCAATTGTGTCGATGTCCTGCTTTCTTAATAAACTGATAAAATACTGGGCAACTAGTGGATTACTCTTATAAGAATGGTAATTTGCAACACTTATCCCTTTAACATTCTCTAATAACACCTCTAGTACGCGACTTTTCATTTCTAAGTCTATGCTGTCATCTCTTTCAGCACTTAAGTGAACCATATAACCAACTTTATTAACTGCATTATTCTTCATATGAAACTCCTCCTAGATATCAGTAATTTGAATTAAATAGAATGGACTAAGCACTTCACTCAAAATTTTGACTTATAGGTCTTCCTCAATTCAGAATATTCCGTCTTTTATCGCTAGATTAATACTTCAATCGCATTTTACTCTCTATTGATTGCTCCAATTTTATTCAATTGTTTTAGTCTAAAAATGCTAAGTTGGGAAAATATGGAAAATTCGCATAAAAAAATCTCCTCCTTTTTATCACATAACAGAAAGAACAAAAATATACAAATATACTCAAGGTTGCGCATGTCAAACACATCCTTATTAGGCGTGTAAATGCACAGAGATTATGAGCCCAGATCAATACAGTGAACTAAACTCATCATCTTATTTACTTAGGGTATATTCTGTATATTTTTTGTTCCCTTCCCTTTTAGTGATAAAAAGAAAGAGATATATATATAATCAAAAACTATTAAAATTAAATTCAAAATAAAATTAAATAATGTATATTACGTTTATTATAATATCACGGAATATTTTGCCTGTAAAGCACTATTTTGATATTTTTTTAAAATTTTTCTCTAGTACGATAATATCTTCAATCAATTAATTCAGAAACTACTAAATAATTCCGTGTTCCATATTATACCTTTCACAAGTCTCTTTAAACTTTTTGTAGTATTCAATGTCTATATGGCTATCATTACTATGTAGCATTATCCGATCTACATGGCCCCTATTAATATTTGATAATAGCAATTCTAAGATACTTAAATCAGCCATTAAACATATTATTCCTTGATTATTTTTTAACCCAACTTCTATTGGTAACCCCCACACATTCTCATACTCCTGATTTAAATGAATTTCAAAATATCCAAACACCTAAATACCTCTCTCTTATACTAACCTCATGTACTCATACAGGTTAAAAAAATGAAATAATGTGTACCCAAGTGCTAATGATAATGGAATACTCAGTAAAAAGATCCTTTCCTGCAATTTTTCTGTTTTCTCTTTTCCTTTTGTTACTACTAATGGTACATACTTCCCACAAAGAATCATCAGAAACCATACTAGGCCAACAACGCAAAAGTAACTAGAAATATAATCTAAATAGAACATCATTATCCTCCCCTGACTTTATAGGGATATTTTAACGTGTATAAAACATAAATTCCGCAAAATGATTACAGTAGATGGTAACTACTTCCCTATGGCTGCTGCAAGTCAAAGAAGTATTATGCAAAATGAGAAAGGGCTAATTATTTTGATAACAGTTGAAAAGCCAAACAGTTGTACGGACCGTTTGGCTTTTGTGGTAAGGAAAAGGTTCCTAGGCTACCCTTTCCCTGCAGTATATTCTATATATTCGATGTATTATATATAAATCATACTACGTTTAAAGAAATTAGTAAATTCCCCAAATTCCGTTGAATTAGGTTATTTCCCCTTAAAATCAGTCAAAATAATTAAATGTCTACAAATATCTATTTTCTTCTCCAACCAGATTTTTTTCATTTATTTCAGTCATAGTAAACCCTTCTGTAGCATTTTTTTCATTTTTCTTATCTGAAAAAAATCATTTTTTTCGCCTACAGTGCTTTTTAGATTCTCAGTTAACTACTATTACTAATCATTATAATGATTATAATAGTAACAATCATAAAAACTATTAATTTTCATTATAATGATTAAATGTTTCTTCCCAGTGTACTAGGCAATATAAAACACGTATTAAATATTCCTTGGCTGCTTCTTCAGATTCAAACCTTCCACCATGAATTAGTTCAAACGTCTCATCTTCAAATATTTCTGCAAAAACTGAATAATATAATACTCCGTCTTTTTCCTGAAAAATTGCAATACGGTATGTATGACCTTGAACTCGTAAATCTTTTTTCAATATATATTCTTCCATAACAAATCCCCTCCTTTCTATGTGTAGTTATAGAAAAGAGGGGGACGTCCCTTGTAAAATATTAATAGTCTTAATAAATACCAATATAAAATTTATTTAGATACTGCTTGGACACTATTTTTATCTACTTCAATTATAGTTCCTTTTTCTTTATTTATTGTTAGGAGTTTTCCATCAATATTATATTCTAAATTAGTTCTTAAATTGGGGTCTTCTTCTCTTAACAGTTCTAAACACTTTAAAGTTGATACAAGTTGACCTTTACAAACTTCTATGAAATTCTCAGTAGACATCCCATTTATTGAATAGATTTTAGAGTGTTCTACCCCTGTGTAGTAACCTGTTAATTCATGCATTAGATTATTTGAAAAATATTGCGCACATTCAGCATTGATTTCTTTCCAAGTGTCCAATTTAGTATGAGCAACTATATGGCCTTTAGAAGTCCTATCGATTGTGGCTCCCCCACTAGTGATATAGTGTCTAAGTTTCTCTTTTAGATTAATCTGTTTACCATTAAGTAAGTAATATTGAGAAATTACATAAATAAATGAATTCATATAGATTTCGCTGTTAATTAAATATATCAAATTCTTCTTTATGGTTTCTTCACGTTTCTTTTTCTCGTTAACTTCATTAATTGTATGTTCAATTGTCTTATTTGAAGTTCTTGAAAGACTTCCTGTTAAAACTACATATATTACAGTGACTATAACCAGCGTTAAATTTATTAACACTGATAGTGCACCAGTATTATTGTTCAGAAATTCAAATAGACTCACAATACTATTCATGCTAATTTGACTTCCTCCTCTTAAATTAGATTTCATAGGCTTTCTTTTATAGTATGATATACGTTTAAATCTACTATAAGGTTCAATTCTTTGGAATACTAAACATTAAAAAATAGGGAAAGCGATCTCCCTATTTGGTCAATTGAATATTGAGTTATTAAAACTCTGTTTTCTTCAAAGCATTCTGAAGTTCTTTTATTGATGGTGTAACATAAATACGGGTAGTGTCCATTGATGAGTGTCCTGCCAATTCTGCAATACTTTGGAGTCCTACGCCACTATTTGCAAGTTGTTTACAAAAAGTGTGTCTAAGAGAATGGGGAGTAATCTCTATTCCAAGTTGATTGCTATACTTTTTCAGAATATGCTGTGCTGCTCTGGTACTTAATTGACTGCTTTTGCTACTAATCAGTATATAATCAGAATCTTTTTCCCTTTTATCTAGCCAATATTGAATATGTGATTTTGTTTTATCCGTAAAAGGTACAACTCTGTGCTTACCTTTACCAGTTACATTTGCTATATTATTACGAAAAGAAATTGAAGATTTTGTTAGAGAACATGCCTCCTCAATTCTTAAGCCTAAATTTACTAGAAGAATGATAAGCGTTTCATGCAATAGACCTTTTTGAAAATTTTGGTGTTTTGTTATTTCCACAGCATGTAATAACCTGCCTACTTCTTGTCTTGTTAACCAACGAATGGTATTCTGTTTTTGAACCTTTTTAATTGAAATCTCTTCACCTAAGTTAACCGGTGAGAAATTAGATTCAAATAAATAATTAGACCACTTCTTTATTGCTACTAATCGCCGATTAACAGTTGTAGCAGATAAAGATGAATTGACTTTAATTTCACGCTCAAAATCTTTAATGTCAGTTTTCGTGATAGCCTCAACAGTAATTGGATTAGAGGTTATGCTAGACAACCAATTCTCAAAGAAACGTAAATCTTGTTCATAACTTTTAATGGTATTTGCACTTCTATTCTGCTCGATCAAATAGTTTTTAAATCCTTCGAGCGCTTGAGAAAAAGTAACTGAAATGATTTCCAAAGGAAGCCCCTCCTACACTATGTTATACGACAAAAATTGAATAATGATTATTTATGTTATGCGACGAAAAGATATAGCCCAATCCATAGGTTCTGTCGCATAAGACATATTATCTGACAAAACTTATTTGGTCGTATTATAGCGCGTTTTAAACCCTTTGCCAGCACTTATTACATCTCCATATCTAATATATGGATTCTCACCATAAAAGAAAAAAATTCCTCTTCACTAATATTAACTCTTACTCGTCAGAAATCTTTATATCAGCATCGCTTAATCCCTTTTTAAATAACACAATGTAAATATGTTAAATATAATTAAAAAAAATTGCACACAAGTACTTAATTATTATTTATCAATACTCTTTTAATAGTTTTTTATAAGAATATCATGTGTAATAATGATTTTCATATTTTCAAAAAAATCAACCACAATTTTCTCGGAACATACTCACCTCGTCTTTTTCTTTTTATGCTATAACAAATGTAAGCCAATTAATTTGGCAAAATGAAAGGAGAGGATGATTAATGACAGACAATATCTATAATCAATTACACCTTGAACTGAACGAGCAACTAGATTTAATTAATAAGAAAAAAATGATGATGGGATATATTAGATCAACAAGTAATCAACATGATTTAACAAAAGAAGAAAGCAATAAAATTATTGGGGCTTTGATATCAGTGTGTACCTCTAAAAATCACAAAGAATATGAATATTACTCTGAAAATATTCTTGATTACATAAAGGAACTTCTTACACGGAAAATTTAATTGTTAATATATTAAAACAATTGAGTTCAGAGAGGAATGAGCAAGTATGACAGATTAAAGAGAAGGGTGTGTTTTTATGAACGATATAAATCAAGTTGTTGAAAAAATGAAGCAGTTGTTTATAACGGTTAGATACAAATATATCAAACTTAATGAAGATGGTAGTTACCATACATTCAATATTTATAATAATGACAAACATGTAAGTCTTAATGATGGGTTTTTGAAATCCCATATACTGCAGAAAAGTACTTACGGCATTTTTTGCAGGAAAATACATACAAAATTTATCACCTTTGATGTGGATGTTCCATTTATACCGGAGGCAAAAAAAGTAGTATTGGCTCTCTATGAGTCATTAAACACTCTCGGAATCCCTACGGATAAAATTTTCACCAGTTGGAGCGGTACAAAGGGATATCACGTTGACGTTTATTTTTCAGAGGAAATCCCTTACAACTCAATGAAGGTACTTTTTAACGCAGCAGTTTCAATTACATATAACTTACTAGATGGAAAAATAAATGGAAAAATCGAACTTCGACCAACACCCACTAAGGGGCTGAAACTTCCCCTCAGTATCAATCACAAAAATCGAGATAAAAGTAGTAATGTCTGCTGGTATGTTGACGTGCAAAATAATTTTACTACTTTTCAATCCTTTGATTATTTTTTAAGTATTGAACCCATGAACGCTGAAATTGTGATGGATTTAATATCGGATTTACAGGAAGATGACGAGGAAGTACCAAATATAGAAAGTGAAAGTAAAGAATTAGATAATACTGCTCTGGGGAACTTGGATCTTTCAGAAGATACACTGGATTCCTTAGCA
This sequence comes from Lentibacillus sp. Marseille-P4043, assembly GCF_900258515.1. Classification (NCBI taxonomy): domain Bacteria; kingdom Bacillati; phylum Bacillota; class Bacilli; order Caryophanales; family Bacillaceae; genus Lentibacillus; species Lentibacillus sp. Marseille-P4043. The sequence goes on from NZ_LT984884.1 coordinate 610,966, forward strand.
GATTTATACAAAAATGGATTAAGGAAGCCGGGCACTAGAAATGCTGTTACTTGTAAAATGGCCGTTTATTTAAACACTTTAAAGGAAAGCAAATCTGAATGTGAACAAAAACTAAGGCAATGGATGGAGCGCCAAGATAGAGCATTTTTCAAGACCCCACTTGAAGAATGTTTTAAAGAAATAGCGAGAATCGTTAATTTAGTTTATAAAAAAAATGTTGTGTTTTCCAAAGGCTTAACAAAAATTATTGTATCCAGAAGTGAAATGTTAACACTGTATCAGTACCCAAAAAAATTTCATAAAACACTTTTTGCTTTATTTATTCACTCAAAACGATTTGCAGATAGAAATAATGAGTTTTTTATGACTTATGAACAAATTGCATTGGGTGCTAAATGCTCTGTCAAAACAGCCATAAACCATATTAAGATACTTGAGCAAGAGAACATTATTAGAATTGCAAGATCACCCAAATATTTAAGAGGAAACAAGCCGGAAAGCCATCCAAATTTTTATGAACTTAACCTAAATTGGCTCAATGCAGACAAGGAAGTTTCTATTAGTGTGAGAGCGGATAATGTAAAATCCTATCATGAAAAAAAGATTAAACTCATTCTGGAGATATTCCCCAATAATGAATGGTGGAATATTAGTGAGTTACTAAATACAGCACTAGAAAAACAATCTAAAGAATAATAATTAAGTACTTGTATGTAAATTGATTCAGTCATATTTAATCATATCGTTATGTGTAATTGTCTACAAAAAAAATAATAAAAGCGTGTAAAACTTATGTAGTTCACACGCTTTTGTTTGTCTTTATTCATTACAAAGAAAGGAATCCCCACAATTTACAGCAAAAGAGAAGGTTACATCGTGAAAATGCAAACATAATGTACCTTTAAAGAAAAGAGATTATTTATAACATTCCACAGATATTTTCTAATACCTTTATTTTTATCTAAAATCTTCATTTGTATCTCTTCCATATGTTTTAAACATTGATAACTAACTTAGCAAGTAAAAAACAAATGAAACAAATAAAACCATCAATTATTGGTGACGCTACTCACTTCAATTTTCAATCTAGTAGGAACCAACTTTGGTTGTAATTTTTATTTCTGAATCTTTTTCCCTTTCTATCTTCACCTTAATATAGCCCTTCAATATACTAAACCAAATCCACCCCCCTATTAAGAGAAATACAGGGATATATATTGCGAGGAAAACATCCCTTTTGAAATAATAAATCGCAATGCCAGTAACTATATATGCAATCATCTTGCCAGCAAACATTGCCGTATAATGTATTTTATTTAATGCTTCGTAGTCATTATCTAAGTCTATATAGAAGTATGTAAATGCCCTTTCAAAAAACGCTCCTCCTAATGCTAACAAAAACAGAGAAAGCAAGAGATAGTCTGTTGTAGATAATTCTAAGTTCCAAAAAGATAGCGGGTAAAAAATGAGCGTGAACAAAGACGCATATAACAACCACATAATATAAAAGACTAATTTATGTGAAAATCTCGTAATTACGTATTGCAATGTATGGCCCCTTTCCCCAAAATCATTTGGAATAATTTGTATACTATTATACCTGATAATTGCTTAAAAAGCAGCGTAAGAGCGGCTATTTTCACTATTAAAAAAACAAGGATTTTACTCCTTGTTCTGTCAATTTTTCGGATCAAGTTTTTGAACCTCGTTTAGGCACCTAAAAACTTCATCTTGATTCAATATATATTCCGACAAAATGGAATAGAGGTTATGAACCATTTCATCAAAGGTATGGTAGCCCTTATTAAAACAGATAATGTTAAAAGTGCCCCTATCCGTATCGCTATTCCGTTTTTTTGCTAACTTATGCTGTTTGCGGAAGATATAAATTAAATATAAATATTTGGCTTCTTCCCGAACGTTTGTGTCTGTTAAACTAATACGCTCGAACCTTGTGAACAAAATATTGTGTTCTCGGTGACGAAATTCAACAAATTCTGTGTCCATTCCTTCAACTTTAAAGTGCTCCTTTTTCATGAGTAATCTCCTCCATTGTCTATGCATTATTTAATATGTATACATGTTAAACACGAATACACGTTTCCCTTTTGGTCAATAAAAAAAAGAGCAGAAACAAATCCACTCTTTTAATTCCAAAATTTCCATTTAATGTTACGCTGATAAAGAAGTACTCCATTGCTCAATTACTTCATCGACACTTGCTAACCAAGCAGTTGAGTCATTTCCTGCATCAATGTTTTTATTAAATATGTTTGCAAGGAGACTCTGTAAATCTTTATGATTTACTCTAACACCTTTCTCATTTAGTTCTTTTACCTTTTTCAAAACATTTATATACTGATTTATTGTGAGAGGGATAATTTTTTGTACTCTTCCTTCATAGCCTAATTTAACACTCATCCAAAAAGTATTTAACGTGTCACGATGAATGTTAGGAGCAATGAATAAACAATAATTATCTAGAGACTTGTTTAAGTCTTTATCTTCAAATTCCCTTAAATGTCTCATTATAGGTTGTCCTTCATTAAACCACTGATCACGGCCTCTAAGAAGAGTTACCTCACAAATCATGTTAAAAGAAGAATACTTACACTCAATATCTGGATTATTACCCGCAGCAGTAAATAATGGTAAGTTATCATCCCCGACTGAGTAATTAGGTGTAATTTCCTTTGCATCATCTAAAGCCATTAAAGATAACGTAGTATAATACTCTAGGTTTAATGGATCTTGGCCACTTATGCTTCTTTTTCTTGTGGCTAACTCTGTTAACTTTTTAATATATAAATCTATATTTTCTAAACTTCTCTCTCGTAGTATTGATAAATCATTATTTAATGTTTTTATTATTTCTCTTAATTTTGCTATTTCTTTGTTATAATCATTTATACTCGAAAGTTCAACTTTGGTCAAAGTGAATTGGTGGAGAGCCTGATCTCGATATTGGTTGTTTATATCAGTTTGTAAAGACCTCGCTTGTTCTAATAAGTTTTCATAAACAGATTTTAAATCACTTAGGTTCTCCCATGGTAGAGCAGGTTTATCGATATCAGACATATAAGTTAAATAAGCCTCAGCATTTTTAAAACTTATTGCTCGCCCATCAAAGTTTTCTAATAGCCTTTTAATCTCTACTCTTCTAGTAGGGGCTAAATCGACATATCTACCATTTCCTCTGTAGTAAAATAACTTTGTTTGTCTAAAGTATCTTATTGCAGAGTCTCCATAATCATAGAGGTTATTAACTTTAGTTTCTACTTTTTTCTTCTCACTAGGTTTTAATTTAAAGACCTCTATTGCAGTTTCAACAAATCTTCTTTCAACATAACGTTGTGCTGCATTTTTATCTAATGATCTCTTTTCTTTCCTAAATTCAATAATTTTTGACACACGATCTTTGATATCTTTATAATCAATCAAGGTTGTTAAAAATAAGGAAAACTCTTCTTTTGATACTCCAACAGGTTTATGCCCTAAGTTTTTCCATTCTTTATTTACCTTACTAATAACATGCATAACTGCAATAAAGGGTACGATATCAAAGTCCTTGTATCCCTTGTCAGTCGGATTTGGTAATTGCCATTTTAAAAAGTATCTAAAGAAAACATTAACTAAGTCTACTTCTTCATTGATTAATTTTTTTCCTAAATCGGTTATTCTAACCGCACCCATTGATTCCTTAGCAATTGCCAATCCCATCTTAGTAATATTACTTACTGCTGTTCTTCCTCTCATGGCATATGCCATTTCTTGATCATTATTGAAACTCTTGTTCTCATAGTGAACTTGACTTAAGATATCTTCTAATTCTTTATTAGTAAACTCTTCAGGATCTTCAAACTTTTGCTTGTAATAATCTGAAATTCCTGTAGGTGTGTACAATTTTGTTTTAATTAATTCTTTAAAAAATAAGCCTTGTGTTTTATCATTAAAAGGTCTTCCTTCAAACCTAGAAAGCACCTTTAAAAAATCAACTATCCGTTCGGGATTTCTCAAAGTTGTACTTATACTCCATGTACCCGGCATATAAACTCCCCCTAGATGAATATGTTTGAAAACTCTGAACCATAATTCCTCTTATTTTCATTAAAATTTCCAAAGAATTCTTGGTTATAATGAATCCCTTTAAAATCGGAAAAATAATCTCTATTATTAGAATTATAATTCTTCATATCGTGTAACCACCCTAAGAAAATACTTCTACTTATACAATACTTATTCTCAGAAGTAATGCCTCTAGCAGTGTCCAAACTTAAAACTTCAATTACTGAGATTTTTTCATTAGGATTATCACTATAGTTAATTAAAAATAATCTGCCATTTAACTGCTGTTTTGTATTCCATAATGATATATACTTTTGTTTATTATCACTTGAACTACCCGTCCAACAATACCTCATTGGATGGGCTTGTATATTATTTATATGGTGATTTTCCCTTTTAAGAAATTCATATATTACATATTCATTTGTTGATGGTATATATTGAAATAAATCTAGATCAAAACCTTTAGTGGTATCACCATTAAGCAAATTTTTGGTTAAGACAAGACCATTATCATCTTGAAATTGGTTGTCATTATAAATGGATTGTAATAAACCATTTACATAACTATCAATGTTTGTATTTCTAGCAGCCCCTAATCCCTTTGAATTGCTTTGTCCGTCAATATTATTTACTCCTCTAAACCACTGTTGAAGTTGATCAAAAGTCAGGATATAACCATTTGTTTGATTAATGTAAGGATTTATCTCAATCAAAACGTACTTATTAATTCCTTGTTGATAAAAAATAAATAATCTTACTGCATGTTGATAACCCCTAAGAAAGTTAATTTTACCAACTTCTACATTACTAATCATAGTAAATAATGCTTCCCAAAAATGCCCTTGATTAAGTAACTGATTATTATTTCCTATAAGACCATTAATATTATTTACTTCCATAAATTCAAAGAAGTAGTACTGTCCATTGGTATTAGCATACTGAACCCTATCAATTGTGTATAACAAATAGCATCTTCCTTTTTCTAGAATCTAATATACTACTACCATCATAATTCATATTACCTATTTGTTAAATAGTTTCCAGAAATATATAAGAAAAAACCTTCCCAACAATGCTGGAAAGGTTTCATATTATTTCTTATAATTAGTGATTAGTACTTCAGAGGTCTTTGTTGTCTTTTCTTTAATTTGATAGTTAGAATTATTGTAATTATAGTCTAGATAGTTAATTTCATAATTTTTAGCCCAATTTATTAGAATTGTATTCTCTTTGCCCTTATGTTCAAGTACATTTGATAATGCAAATTTAACACCTTGTGAATCTAACTTATCTAATAGATTTAACAGGTCATATTCTTCAGTTTCAGTCCACCCATTTTGTTCATTATATGTTGCAGTTGAAATTAAATAAGGAGGATCTGCATAGAGAAAATCCCCTCTTAAAAGTTCTATCTCCACTTGACGGAAGTCGTCGCATACAAAATCTATATCCTTATCCTTTATTACCTCAATAAACTTATTTAAGTTTGACTGAATTTTGTCATTAAAATCTCTTTTACCAACAGGAATATTGTAATGACCTTTTTTATTAAATCTTATCTGATTATTAAAACCATAAACAGTTAACAGATAAAATAGAAGATCATAGTAAGTGTTGTCACTTGTCCGACAATTGTAATCCTCTCTTAACTTTAAAAAACGCTCTTTGTTATAAAAAGCAAGTCCATTTCCAGACTCACAACCATAATGAGAATATCCATTCTTCTGGGTATCAGTTAACTCATACTTTAATATTATATTAGAAATAATATTAAACACATCTTCTTTACTTGTGTTCTTTAAAGTATTAAAAAGTCGTAAGACCTCTCTCTGCTTGTCTATGCCAAGCATATTCCCTTTTGCACTAACATTGATAGCAACATTTGCCCCGCCGCAAAATAAATCAACAAAATTATTTATTTCTTCGGGGAACAAAGGAACAATTTGCTTTAATAATTTATGCTTTCCACCTGTATAATTTAAACATGATTTGAGATACTTCGTATCTGTTTGTAACAATTTTATCACCTGCTTATTTCACAAAGATACAGTATTTCCTTATGATCTTCAATGTTTGTTTTTCCAGTAGTATAGGCTTGGAAATCCGTATCAAAAATACTCACCTTACCTCTGGTTTCTAGAATCTCTACTATTTCTTCAGCAGAAATTTTTGCATTTGAACGGCCAACACCTTTTTGTGCCATATTGTTATAAGAAACAAGAATATACTTACCAGAGATATTCGAAATTAAGTCTTCAAAAGCCTGAGTAGCCTTCATAGTACAATAATCACTCTTAATATGAGAACGGTTTATCATTTTTTTGGCAACTCCTGAAACTTCAGGTTTCTTCCATTCTGCGATATTCTCTAGGAGGTGATAAGCATCTCCATATTGACGTGAGTTATAAGGAGTGTCTATATAAATCAAGTCTGCACTTATTTTTCTAACTAATTGGTTCGCATCCTCGTTAAATATTCTATTTCCTTTATTATAATGATCATTAAATTTTGGTACTAAAAGTTTAATTTCTTTCAAAGAATCTAATTTTCTTCTATAAGCGTCATAATGCCCCACTGTATTAGCAACTTTATCCATAGCATAGAGCAATGAAGTAATAAAGGTTGCTTTTTCACGAAAATTAATTTCCTCTGATAATCTCTCAATTTCTTCCCTAATATAGCCTATTTTTTTAGCATTATATTCTGAAAAATAAGTACCACCATAATGTTTTGATACATAGTTATCTTCAGTAGGCTCAGCGTCATTAAATTGTTTAATTATACTCTGTATCTTTTTATAATCAATTTTTTCGTCACTAAACCATGTCCAATATGCTAAGTGATTTGAGTACAAAATATCATTAACAATTATGTTTTTGCCGGCAATGTTAAATCTATCAGCAACTACACCTGTTCCACCAAAAATATCTGCCACAGTGTTTACATTTATACAATTCTCATTAACAACCTTCCATATGAATTCTAATAATTTATATTTACTGCCTAAATATCTACGATTTTTGATATTCAATTTTATATCATTTTCAATTGGTAGAGACAGTTGCTTCTCTTTTTTTCTAATTACATTTGTTATTTCACTTACGTGTTGTTCAGTCCACATTCTCCAGCCTCTCCAATCTTTCTTAGGGGCAGAAATATCTCCAATTTTCACCCAATTGTAGAGTGTTTGCCTTGTTAGATTAAATTGTTCTAATAATTCTTTAGTACGTATTTGTTGGTTCATTTCCCCACCCCATTTACGCATCACCGCATCGTTCTATTTTTACTATTTCGATTATATCATCAACTAGAAGGCAATTAAACGTTTTTTTCTGTCGAATTTTAGAGAATGTTAATGGCATGCTTCATAAAAGCCATGATGTTATACTTTTAAAAAGATGAATCCTTTTTTGATATAAAGAACTTATGGAGGTAGTCATGGGATTTCCAAGGTTTGATGGTAATAAAGGAAGCAAAGGAGTAAATTTAGTAGAGAGAAAGGTTATAGAGGAGTTGGGCTGGATATTTAGAGAGCAGCCTACACAAGATTATGGAATTGACGGTCATATGGAAATCGTTGACGATGAATATGTAACTGGAAGACTTGTCGCTATTCAGATAAAAGCAGGAAAAAGTTATTTGAAAGAGGAAATAAGTACAGGGTTTGTATTTAGAGGTAAAATAGAACATTACAACTATTGGAACAACCATTCATTACCTGTTATTTTGATATTGTGTGACCTTGAAAATGATACTTGCTATTGGGAACAAATTAATAAAGATACTGTAGAATTAATCTCAGACACTAGTTGGAAAGTCACTGTTCCAAAGGAACAAATAATAAATCAAGAGTCCTTATCTAGTCTAAAATATATTGCCGAGAATACCACAGATTATGAAAGACGCTTAAATTCATTAGTTCTATCAAGAACTTGGATGGAGGAACTAATGAATGGAAATAAAGTAATTTTGGAATCAGACGAATGGATAAACAAAACATCTGGGAGAGGATCCTTAGTTTTGAAAGTTATAGAATCAGATACGGAATATGAGAAAGTTGTCCTGAACTGGCCAATGGTATTCTTCCCTTTCGAAAGTTATGAAGATGTATTTCCAGAATTGTTTCCTTGGGCAAATTTCTCAGTTGATGAAGATTTTTATGAAGAATATGATGAAGCAGAATTACTTGCCGATAATGCTGTTTGGGATAAGGAAGAAGGAGAGTACATAGTATTTGGAGATATACAAGAGTGGAAACAGGAACGCACTGATATTAGACCTTATGCTATTCTTTCTGGGGAAGTAGCATCTTATCGACTATACTTAAGTCTCAATGAACTTGGGAGTTCGTTTTTACTCTTAGACAACTATCTAAGAAATGGGTTTGAGAAAAGGGACTCTGAAAAAAACAATAATAAACACGATAATTGGTTTTAATAAATGACTATTCTCTGTTCTGGGAATAGTCTTAATTTCTTTTTGATACTGAGATCCCATAGTTCATAACCTATTTTAAACCTACCTAAAGGCTCTATTTTGCAAAGTTTTATTAAGCCAGCACCTAAATGTGTGTTATGTAATTTAAAATTGATTCTAGGGCTATTTTAAAGCCCATTTTATGCATATTCGGGACAGGCTTCGTCTTTTGTTAATTCTCTTTCCAAAAATTAAATAAAAAAAGACAAAGCCCTCACAAAAAAGGCTTTTAATTAAAGTTCTAAAATAGAAGGAAATCTAATTGTGAAATAAAACATTTTACCAATCACCTATTTTATCTAATTTTGAAAATGCCTCAGAATTTACTACAAGTTTTCCTTCACTCTTATTAATTAAGTTAAAACCAACAAGATATACATTAATTCTACTCATTTGAACTCTATTTGTATGTTTTGCTCTCTTTCCATATCTTTCTTCATATAGGGCTACCCATTCATTAAATAAATCTTTATTATATTTTGGCGCATTCTTATGAATTAGGTATAAAAGTTCTAAAAATCCAAAGTAACTATAAATAAAACCTTTAGATAAATAACTTATATCTTTAGTTTGCAGGTAATTTTCACTCATATTAGTCAATTTAACTATCTTATTACTTTGCCTTAGTAGATTTGCTCTTTCTAATATAGGTCTAACGTTAAATGCTGTATTAAAGGAAACTCCAAAAGTTTCCATTATTATAGTTGTTAATTGTTCATGATTAATTTCTTCATGCTCTTTTACTATTAGTAAGATTGCCTCTATATCCTCAACTAAAGTGTCATTCTTTCTTGGAATTGCTAATATTGATTTATACCTATCAACAGATTCTTCTATATCATTTTTTATTTTAGTTAGTATTAAATTTGTCATTATTCCCCACCCTCACGTACTTACTAAAATCCATACTATCCTGATTAATATTTCAAATTTTTGTACAATTTTTAGCAGTCAAAATTCTGCATAGACCACTAATGACAAAAGCAATCCAAGTTATAAATATGTGATATTCAAATATAGTTATCACTAATCAATGTAAAAAGCATAATAGACATATATTTATACTCGAATTTATTATTCTTTAACTGTACTATATATCCTTTTTAATTATCAATATAATAATGTCGAATATAGTCGGTGCCTGTTATAATTTTCCTATAAGTCTATTAGGAGGGTTTTATGTGAATAGTTATTTTGCGAAATTTTACAAGTGTGCATTACAAGTAAATCCTTTTGATTATATTAAATATAGAGGGAAAGAACATTCCTTTACTGAAGAAGAATATAATCACAGTATTTACGAAAATTGTATTAAAGAAGGCATTAAGGTTGTTGGACTTGCTAATCACGGTGATGTTCAAAATTCAAAGTCTCTCAGAAATTACCTACAAGAAAGAGATATTGTCGTTTTTCCCGGTTTTGAAATCTCCACTTCAGAGAGAGTACATATTGTATGCCTGTTTGATGAAAGTACGAATGAACTCCAATTAGAAAGGTATCTTGGCTCCTTAGAACTTACTGATACAAACGACGGTATTTCACCAAGTAAATTAAGTTTTATCCAAATTGCACAAAAGATAGAAGAATTGGGTGGTTTTTGGTATGCCGCCCATGTAACACAAGATAATGGCGTATTGAAACTTCATCAATACCCTATTTGGCAATCTAGATTTTTAAAAGCGGCACAAATTCCAGCAAAACGTCATGAAGTAGAAGACAAATTTATTAATATTTTAAAGAATAAAGACCCCAACTACAAAAAAGACACATCCTTTGCTTTGATAAATGCAAAAGACGTAAGTAAACCTGAAGATATATTAATAGAGACTGCAAGTTGTCTGGTTAAAATGTCTGAACCAAATTTCAAATCTTTTAAATTAGCCTTTCAAGATCCTGAAGCAAGAGTAAGACTTACTTCTGATTTAAATGAGGTTCATCAAACTTCAATTGATCAAATAAATATTTTTGGGGGTTATCTCGATGATTTTGAGATAAAATTATCACCTAATTTAAATACCATTATTGGTGGACGCGGTACTGGTAAATCCACATTGATTGAATTAATTAGATACGCACTAGACCAAAAACCTAAAGGAAAAGACGCCAAAAAGACATTTGATAATATTATAGAGGCAAATCTTGGTGCGGGTGGTAGAGTAGAACTTTTGGTAACCTCACATAAGCAATTTGGTAAACAGTTTAAAATAATTAAACGGTTCAACAGTCCTATCGCTATTATGAATCTTGATGGTACAAAGTCAAAACTAGAAATACATGACATTCTTCCTAACATTGAGATATATAGCCAAAACGAAGTTGTTGAGATAACTGACAGTGAAAATGCAAAATTACAAATTTTAAATCGCTTTTTGGGTAAGCATAACAGTTTTGAACAGGCTAAAGAGGAGAAAAAAGGTAGTTTAAGGAAAAATGCATCTCTCCTTTTAGAAAAATTAGAACGATTTGATGAACTATCTTCCAAGATAAATAAACTACCGAGTTTAAAGGAAAAACAAAGAACCTACGACGAACTTGGTATATCACAAAAATTGAATATTCAAGGACAAATAACAACTGAAGAGAGATATATCCTAACTTGTAAAGAAAATATAAAAAAACATTCTCTTCAGATTCAAAAAGCAGCAATCCCTTTTAATGATGAGTTTATTGAAAAGACCAAAAATGGTAGTATTTTTAAAGATTTGAAGCGGGAAATTAATGATTTCAACGAGCGGATTGAGCACCTTCTAGCCCAATACACTGACATAAAATTATCTACTTTAACTGCCCTTGATTCTTTAAGTGAGAAATGGCTAGTTGAAAAACAAGGTGCTGAAGTTGAAATTAAAAAAGCAATAAAATCATTAGGGGATCTAAATGGACAGAATGGTCAAGATATTGCGAAAGAATATTCCAATACTTTGGAACAAATAGCGAGCATAGAACCTCTTACTCAAGAACTCTCGCTATTAGAACAGGAAATTAGTGATTTAGAATATGAAAGGGATAACTTAAGAGAACAATTAAATGTTATAAAAGATACAGAACTTGACACGCTTAGAAAAGCAGTAAAAAAAATCAACAATAAAAAGTTACAGGGTAAAGTTAAAATAGAAATATATCCTAAGAAAAATCGAGATTTTTTAATAAACTTCTTAGCACAAGAAAAAGGTCTCGGAGTTCAGGGGCTGAAGTGGCTTGAAGAGATAGAAACTTTTGATATAACTAGTTTTATAGAAAATGTCAAAAATGGTAAAGATGCTTTATATAACGCTTACAAGTCATATGGTTTACAGCAAAATAGAGCAGAAATTATATCAGCAATGAGCAAAGAACGGATTTTAGAATTGGAGATTATTGATTTACCAAATATTATTGACATACAACTCAATGTATCCTCAGGTAAAGAGGAAAAATATAAGTCTTTAGATAAATTATCAAAAGGACAACAATGTACAGCAGTGTTAAATATACTTATGTTAGAAAATGAAGATCCTTTAATTGTAGACCAACCAGAAGATAATCTGGATAATGCATATATTGCAAATAATTTAGTAAAAGGTTTAAGGGAACTAAAAATTAATAGACAATTTTTATTTGCAACTCATAATGCTAATCTTCCTGTTTTTGGAGATGCGGAACTAATTGGTGTAATGGAAGAAAACGAAGGTACAGGCTGCGTCAATGAAGAGTGTTTAGGTTCAGTTGATAATAACTACGTAAAAGAAGCAGTTGTAAATACATTAGAAGGCGGAAGTATGGCCTTTATCATGCGGAAAGAAAAATATAACATATAATACTATAATCCCTCTAAATCTAATTAGAGGGATTCATTCTCTATATTTATATGCAAGATTAATGTATGGCTCAATTTGACAGAAGTTCTTTACCCACTCAAGACGTATATATGCTTCATGTGGATACTTTGTATATTCATAATCCTTTCTTGGATATTTAATACCTATTTCTTTATCTATCTTGTCTTGAATTTCTAAACCTAACCTTAAATCCTTCTCTCCAATATGGAGTATTAAACATCTTTGTCTTGCAGTTGTTAGAGTAGCAAACTTTGTTTTCCCCACCCTTTTGTAGCCTATTCCATTACTTGTCCCTGCATCTACAACATTAAATTCTTCATTAGCCCAAATATAAGCATCTATTTTTCTTGCAAGTTCTCTTGCTTTTGATTTCTCAAACTTCAAAAAAAAATATTCTTTTGACTTTTGCTTGTCACCTATACTATTAATGTTACAAAACTCCTCAAACTGAAATAATAAAAAGCAGGTAACTAAATCATTTTTCCTTTCAAAGCATTGACTTTGCTTCTTAAAGAAGTTCCTAATTTCTTTCCACGTTATGATTATTGGTTTATTTTTTACTATTTGTTCATTTGCAAAGTTCTTTTTATGCCTATTTAATTGCTCTTGTTCTAAATATGAGTTAAAACCTATTTTGTTTTCAATCAATAGAGAAACACTATCAGAGATTATTGCTCCATCAGGTATACCATATTTCTTAGACGCTCCTGCCTTTAATATGTTACTTTCTGCAATTCCGACTACTGCAGCAATTGATGAAACATTTGAGAGTGCTGAACTTAATTGATAACGGTATTCATAATTCTCCATATAAGCGCCTTCAATCCCTAACATCTTTATAAAAGATGTAGTCAACTCAGGAGATGAATGTTGTAATACATTTAAAAATGCTTTTGTTACATTATTTTCAACCTGAAGTATATGTGTCTCTTCGGAACTGTTTTTAGTCTGTCCCCTATAGTAATGAAATATATTTTGGTAAATAGACATATTTTCACTCTTTCTTCGAATCTTTAATCTGCTTTATACCTTTTCTAGATATGAAAGGTATTGAAATACAGTTTAGTTCTTTACATTAGAGTTTAGGTTCCAATTAGTTCAGTAAACCAATAGTCACCATATGAATCCCAGTTGAAAAAGTAATCTTTATTAAGGGTAAAATCAATACCATACCCTCCAACAGGCGTTGAAAAGTTGGCACCTGAATTTATTCTTGTGCCATCAGATATATCATAAGCCCAACACTTTGCATTCTTATTTAAAGGATAAACTGATGTTCTGTAATTAGACATAACTAAACTTATACCTATATCAGCAATATTTTGACTGCAATATTGTTCAAGTAAAAATAGATCATAATAAACATCTTTCATAAAAATATCATGTGCTCCTCTTGGTCTTCCTGAAGAGGCAAATTCTTTGTAGCATTTCAACTCTATTGCAATTGTATACGTTGACAAATCCAAATCAGTACCTTTTATTAATATATCTATTTCTTTTGTTTTACCATTAACAAAGCATGTTGACTCCAATTCTATTTCTATTTTCTGTCTTTCATTAAAAATAATTAGCGGTATGAATTGTTGCAGAATATATGCATACTTTAATTGCATTGATGCCTCTTTATTAATTTTTATTAACCCACTTCCAACTTTTTGAGAAAATATTTTCCATGAGTAACTAACAATACCCCTTAACCGTTCAAAAAAGTTCTCGCTTAATACCATTTTATAATCACCTTTTTTAGTAGGATGTTTCCATAATATAACAGGAAATATTATTAATTTGAAGTATAAACAATAACCTAATTAGAAGTCACAACTAAAATTTTACTTTATAATTAAATAAAAATCTTTTTATAACCTCGAAAAGGAGAATTTTTATGACTCAGCGAAGAGACCACATAATAAATATTCTGGCAAAAAAATATTATGAATTTCTTTGTTGTCTTAAATATAATGAATCAGTGAATTTTAATTTCTAAAGGAAAAAATATCAATCATTTTAAGCGTTTTATTTAGGAGCAAATATCCATCACTTAATCATGTTCAAAAGTGATTCTAGAGCCATTTAAAAGAATAATTTTTAAAGGATTATATTCCTAATATAACGCAAAAAAGACAGGTTATTTACCTATCTTTTTTTACGATAATAGTATTTAGTAATTTGTAGTATAAGGTTGATACCAGAGGAGCGGGATCTTTTAGTCAACTATGTTTATAGATATTTCTCCCATGAGATCATTCTAATCTGTCTTTAGTTCATCATTTATATCTACAATTTTTGCTATTCACCTAATATTTACTTAACATTTCTTTTTGGTAATCAATTATGCTGTAGATATAATTAAGTTCCTCTAAATTACAGTAATACTTATGTCCATCTTCAACAGAGATTTGCACAGGATAGTGTTCACTTGACTTATCTACTTTTACATCAATAAAACCATAAACTCCTGAATGGACAATGTCACAAATATCCTCAACGTAAAAGTTTCTAAGAACCATTATCAAATCCCTCCTGTTAAGAATGAATTCTTCTAAATCACCACCAGTATGAAGTTCTAATAGCACCGTATTGCCTGTTGCATATGTTATAGTTACCCTTGATGCACTATTATAAAAATCATTAATTTCTACTAATTCTTCTACACTTAATTTAAGCAATATTACCACCTCCTTTACCCTTTACTTCAAGATTAAGTCGATTATTACTGCATTTTTAGAACAAGAATTTTATCAACACATTCGGGAATTTAATCAATTAAAAAGACAAGGATTTCACTCCTCGTCTTCTTTCAAATAAATAGGATTCAATTTTTCAGCCAGTTTTAGACACTCGAAAATCGCATCATCAACTAGAATGTACTCGCTCAAAATGGCATCTATATTTTGCTTAAGACCTTCAAAGGTTGCAAAAACATTGTCTCTAATCTCTGTATTGAAAACTTCGGTTAAAGAATTCTCTTTATTAACCTTTGCTAGCCTTTTGTCGAACACAAATAAAAAGTACTGATATTGAGCGAACCCCTTGTACTGCTTCCAGTTGATTTTTTTAAAGCGTGTAATAATAAATTGATAATCTTCGTGATGGAATTCAACAATTTCATTTTCCATTGGTTTTCTTGAGTGATTTGTTTGCTGCAAGTGTATCTCCTCCATTATCTTATGAAAATTTATACATGACGACTCTTCCAGATAATGAAGGAAAAACCTTGATTTTTGAAATGAATTTACAAATTGCTTAAAATTGATTTTCCAGCAATATTTCAACCCTTTAAGACCTTTATGCCGGGTTTATTTTTTAGTTATTTCTAGCAGAAAAGAAATAGGTATTTATACCTATCCATCGTTCTAAACCATTTTTACTTTCTAGTATTCTTAGCAAATTAAATAACGAGCATGAAATTATCAATTTTATCTTCAATATCATATTTATCATTTAGGTCTGTATAGTTTTTTAATAGTTTCTGGATTTCTTCTTTACTCAAAGCATCTAATAAAACATCTTTGAAATCCTGATATTCTTCCTCATCATCTTCCTCAATGTATGTATATTCATCTACATAATCAACTAAATCCCATTTTATATACTTTAAAAGTTCCTCTTCGTTATCAAATAAATCCCTGAATCCTACTTTTTCTGCTTGAATTAAAATGTCACCCTCGTTTTCATCAAAAATAGTTATGGAAAAACCATTATCTTCAAGGTGTTTATATAGTTGGAACGGGGACAGTTCATTGAATTGATTTAATGGGAAATCATATTCATCTACTCCTGAAACAGTATTCAAACCTACCCGATAGCATCTTCCCTCCTCAGTAATTACAATTTTTTGTCCATGGACTCCATGAATGTATTCTAAAATGAAATCTTTACTATCCTTTATTTTAATTTCTTTCATAATATATCATCCTCCTTTTCTGGCCGTTTACACGGGTGTTCACCTTCCCATCGTGTAACTGTACGTTCGTTCCCGTATTCCCCTAATGTACAATTAAACGTCCTCCACCTCCTTTTTTTAATGTGGAAAATAACTCCGTATTAGGAACGGAACTGGTTACTTTTTTTATCAATTTGTTCACTAAGTTAGTTGTATCATAAATTCCAAAAGACAATATCGATATAAATAGAAATTCTTGATGGGATATTTTCATTTGGCTATTATATTAAATCGTGAAAATAGTGAAATTAAATATCTTATTATCAATATCTATTTTTATCAGGAAACGCCATTTAAAAGGGGGTTATTTTTAATCCTATACAATCATATAAGGAAACCCTTAACTAAAATTATAGAGCCAATTCCCCCTACATTTTTCAGTGATTTAATACTAAATAGACTATTGCAATAAGATATTTAGAATTACTATATATCAGAACGGATGAAGTAATTTTTGATTAACTAATAATAAAAAAGAGCAAGATAGAAAATTACTTCCTAGTCTTACTCTTCTTTCTTACTGTTATAAAATTTACTAACCTAACCATGAAAAATTAAAGCGATATATACCTATTTAACGAACCCATAGGCACAAGTTATTCTTCTCAATAATTAATTTTATTGCTTCTTCCTGAAGGTCTTTCTGGAAGTTTTCCCTAATCCCCGCCTTTCGATATATTCTCCATAAAGATAAATCCTGACCGTCTTTCTCTAACTCTTGTACTGCCCATTGTAACCTTCTAATTTGAAAATCCTTAATACTCTCAGTTTTGTCATTCAAATACGCTTTTGTCATTGGTAGTTTATCAAGGTGTTTTTCCAATAATGGTCTAATTCCAATTCTACTACCTACTGAACTTATCGTAATACGTACGGGCTTCCCGACAGTCAACATATCATTGACTGCAATTCTTACATTTTCGTAAATTTCCTCGTCCCGTTGCTCCCAGTCAACCCTATGATTATCGTTGACTGTTGATTTTATTTTAGGGGAGTTTCGATTCAACCAGTTCCTATCATTTCGGTACAGCCATGTAAACACTCTATTGTTAAGTTGGCGTAATTCTGTTTTACTGCTGTGCGGATACTGTTTTATTAAATTCAGCCATTCTCTTCTGAAACTTTCTTTCTTCTCAACAGAAGAATCTTCCTCATTGATATTTACAATTTTTTGATCTTCCCCACCTCTTTTTAACCAGTATGTTTTCAAATCTAATTTCTTCGCATATTTTTTGACTGTGGCTGGGTCTACAGCCAATTGCCTTGCCGTTTCCCTTAAACTTAGTCTTTGATTAGTAAGTTTCTTTAATTTGTTTTCCCATACAGAGCCAAAATGCTTAATCTTTGTTATTTTATATCTGTCTTTTTCTTCACGATCAGGGCCCGTTCTGAGGTAAACAAAGCCGCAATCACATATAAAAACACCAATAGGACTTTTACTATCTGCACCATACTTTAATTCCATATCGTTAATCACAGGTTTTAAATAATGGCTAGCAGCAGAATTCAAACATGGCCATGGTCTCTCTCCAAAGGGCTTGTACTCAATTTTTTTATTAAAAATATGTGAAGGAGAAATCCCCAAAAAATGTGTAAATAAAAGATGTCTGATAGGATGGCTTGATTTATTGTTTCTCCGAATCATTTCATATAGCCAATTACTATTACTATTGAAATCAATGTCGGATTGAACCATTTTTAAAAATCTATGACCATAGAAATTCACGAATGATTCTAACAACTCCTTTTGTTTTATCCTACCGTTTATATTTGCAATCCCAAGTTCTTTTAGCCTATTGATATACTGTCCTTTAAACCACTTTAATGATTTATTTTCCATTTTGTTATTTAACAGATAATCAATATCCTGTGCAATATTGATTGCCTTATCCATGATATTGTCAGGGTAATTTAACTTAGGGTAATTTATTTTGCAAGTTTCTGGAGTGGCTAATCTATAATCATGTTTGTTATAACCCCTAACAGGGACTTGGCTATCATAAAGCGGGGTGTTATGCTCTGGACAAACAAGAACTCCCGGTATTTGATGAATTCTATGCCAATACATTTCTCCAAGATTATACATCTCCTCATCGGCACATTTGGGGCAAAATTTAAAGTACTGATTAAACTTAACTGAACTTGCCATCAAACCAATTCTATTGTAAATACTGCCCCCCTTGTCCCCAATCATAGATTCCTTAACTTTAGCAGCATGTTCAGAAGACAGGAAAGCAGCGTAGAATGGATACAGTGTATGATTTGCAATTAAGTATTCTGGCGTATAATGATGGCCAACAGGAAGGTTTTCCATAATACGATAGATATGAGAAGGCAAGTCCATTATTGCTGTAATACTGTCCGTACCGTATATATCCTTTTGTGTGGCTTTAATACTGACGTTTCCACTACGAACGTGGTATCTCGCCAAAACGCTATATAAAAGTTCATCTTTATACGGTACTGGAAAGAAGGTCATCATTTCACATCACCCTGTCTGACCGAAATCGTATTCATAACTCTTGATAAAACCCCCATTACCAAGACCTTCATAGGCTGTTTTGTTTTCCTTACGACATTCAACAACTAAGGTCCTTATATCATTCTCTACAGAAGATTCTTCTTTCTTTCGTTTTTTATTTCGTTTAGTTGAAGCGGATATACCCTGTATGGTCTTAACAACCAGTTCGTTGATATCCAAATTCGCCTCTTTTTCAGTAATTTCTTCTACAACCTTTTGAACCTCGGTAGGTTCAAAATCCAATTCTATAAGTTTCAAAATTGCCTTTTCTTTTATTGAAATACTCATTTCTTGTTCTTTTTTCTTTTGTGTTCTTTTTATTGCCTCCATCTTCATTTGCAAATCAACAGAAGCCCTTTCTTTTTCCATAAATCCTAAAAAATCTACGTCCACTGTACTGATATCTTCAAACTTTGCAATCTTACTAATGTTGCCCGACTTCAAAGCCTGAATCATTGGCCTAACAAGTTGCAAATGCTTACTAGCCACCTGACTAATTGTTTCTGGCATTATTTCTTCTCTTTCCATCATAATGGCCTCAATTTGAGCCATGGCATAAAGTTTTACAGCGATATCAATAATACCTTGGCTTTCCTCATACAGGATATTTTTAAAATCATCCGTTAAAGGAATCTGTTTTCTTGTCCATTGATAGCCCCAAAGAGCATTAATCAATAAATCCCAGTTTTGGTCGTTTTTCAACCTATCCCAAATCATATCCCCTTGACCACTTCCCCGTCTTGCCTGTCTAAATTCGCTTTGCAAAATAGACAATCCAGCGGGTGTTCCTACTAAAATAACTGGAACTCCAATTGTATTAACTAGTGTTACAAAAAAGTTCAGCATCTTCTGATCCCCACCACTTTTGGCTTTACTTAAATGCTGAATCTCGTCTATAACTAAAACGCCCAGCCCTGTGTTTCTCGCTATTTGAGACATAATCACCAACATATCATTTATAGTTTTTCTACCTAGGCCAAATTTTTTATGATACTCTGTTCCTAATAAATCGTCTACCTTACGGAAAAATTCCAAGGCTAGTCCTCTCAAGGAAGAATCAAATGGGCAATCAAGTTTAAGCCATACAAGTTGATACATACTGAAATTTACTCCATTATAGTCTTTATGAACAATGACTTGAGGGTATAAAGATAAAATCCTATTTAAAGCCGTTGTTTTTCCCATGCCACTTACACCGATTATCGTAAATCCTGCTGCTGTTGTTCTAAAAACACTATTATTGCTTAATTCACTTTGCAATCCGTTGATATTTCGATGCCCTTCCTGCAAGCCCTGTGCATATCCGGTTCGAAAAGGATTTCTTGCCAAATATCCCTGCCGAATAACTCTGGAAATTCTACTTTCCAAATCCAAGTGTATCCATAACGGCTGAAAACATTGGAATAATCTTTGTACCAAATGAATGCGATAATGTTTATCTAGCATTCTTGCTTTTGAATTGTATTCGGCATATATAGCCATTTTTTCAATGGCTTCCTCTGTAGAAAGGATAGAGGGAAGTGCTTCAATGAAGGGATTCCCTCTATATTCCTCAATAACCTGTTCCCCGTATTCAGCGACAACAGCATCACAACCATTTGGAATGATGACTCTATTCATCTTTTTTATTTAAAGCCTCCTTCTGCTTTCTCAACAACAAATCATACCCTGTATCCCTCATACTTTCAGATTGATTAAAAGGAACAACCTCTGAGTTTTCTATATTACTTTTATTTAATTCAAAGGCCTCTTCTTCACGTTGAATCATTTTTTCAACAGTACGGTTTTCTCGTATGCTTCCAATCTTGCTTCTATTACTGGTTTGATTCGTTTGATTTTGAGATGTTTTCTGTTTAGCCTGATTTACAATTTCCTCGATTTCAGTATTTAAATCAACTTTTGACTGTATTGTCTTCTCCTTGTGTTGCCTTTCTTTCAGTTTCTCGTATTCTAGCAAATAATCGACTTCTTCAACTACCTTGCCCTTATAACGTTGTTGATGTTCCAATAAAAAACATTTATCAAAACTCAAACCATCTTCAGCCCGTAAATATATATAATCCATATTTCTTGGATCATAACTTATTTCAATTTTCCAAGTCCCCCGATTCCGTGCTTTTTCAAACCACCTTTCCTTTAAGGACTGTTTTGAACCATATAGTAACCCTTTATACGCAATCCCTTTTGCAGTTACAGTAGCCTTGCCCGTTGGCATGAGATTAAGTTTTACAATATCTTCTGAAGCATGACGTAACTTTCCAGATTTGTTGTTTATCCCCCATTCCCAAAGTTGTATTGGAATAGACTCTATGCCGTCCTCCACCATCATTTCTTCACGCTGATAGTTTGTAAGATAATGTTGATTATTATGATATAAAACACATTTAATAATCACTTGAGTAAACTGGTAAATATCCAATTGTGCTTCCAAACGGTAATCACGATCCCCACGTTCTTTAACAGGCTTTACTGAACCCGGCAGAAAAGCCTTCGTTCTTGTATTGGTCACTCGGAAATGCTGTTCAATTATTCCCTTTAAATCAGCCCTGTAAGAGGGTGTATTTAGAATTTTTATTCCGAAGTTATTAATTAGGGGCTCAACTTTACTTCCCTCTAATTCTCCTCGGTCAGCCAAAATAGATTCTGGAAGATGTGCTGCAGGCCACTCATGTTTTTCAATCTCAATTCCGAAGTCCCGACAAAAACTAACTTTATCAGAGGCAGCATTAGCCAAAGCCATCATTGCACCAGCCCAAGATGGACCTTCCAATCCAATATATAGACCTACGATCATTCTGCTATAAACATCCATTACAGAATAAATTACAGGTCGTCCAATTATCCAATCACGATTAAATCTTGATAACAGGTACAAGTCGCCTACCGTTGCATCAATCTGATAAACTGCACCGGGACCTAATGCTTCGGTTGTAGACTCCCCAATAATTGCTCTATGATTTTGGTCATAGTTTTTTCGACCTTTTCTTTGGCTGATTTCCTTTTTTATGTCTCTTTCCTTTTCAAACCAATATCTAAATTGATTTAGTGAAGGTAACTCTCCATAGGATTTTATTACGGGTATTTCTACTTTTCCTTTCACTTTACTGTCCATGCTAAAATAATCTTTTAACATTAATTCGTAGGTAAGAGTTAGTGATTTTTCAGCAGAGGAGTAATAATGCTTGTTTATAGCAGACCTAAATATTTTTTTAATATTTTCATCAATATTTATTCCTTCTCCTGTAACCTGTCCATGCTTTCTAGGCCTTCCTCTTTTTATTTCACTTGCCCTCTTTTCCTTACCCTTACCCCCACAGAGATAATAATCAGGTAAAAGGGCATTTTTGGTTTTACCGCGTTGCCAATACTTCTTTAAGTAGCGAATAACTGTACTTTCATGAACATTGTGGACTTCACATATTTTTAGAATTAATTTTCTCCTTTCTGCTGAGTGGTAAACAAATGGTTCTAACTTCACGATATCCTTTATGATCTCCCAAGCATTGTCACGTAAGGACAGATGCTTTTCAGGAATATCATTTTCATTTATCAACCGTCTGAAAGGGTCTTTTTCAACAATAACCATGCTACCCTTGTTAAGTCCGTCTTCTACTTCTGAAATATTCATTTCATAGGGCAGAGAGATGGAATGAATATTAAAAAAGTACCCATAATCATGTGCTTTATTAAGCCATAATACCCTTTCAACTACTTTCTCGTTTTCTGACGTAGTAAAGGAAATAAGATTATTCACTACAAGCATTTTCTTTTTGCCTCCTCATGCGTAATTCGTGGCTTTACTTCAATTATTGGGTTGGATAGATTTACATTAATTTGATTAGTCATATCTATTCCAATCTGTTTTGAAGCAATTAAGAACTTGAACACAAATAACCCTGTACCCGAATCGTTATTAAACTCCTTGTCAAAATCAGCAGTTATCTTTCTAACTGAATGCTTGGCATCTATTAATCTTTCTATTAAAGCGTTACCTAAATAAATCAGTTCATCCTGTGTAAAGCCTCTTTCAGCATATGAAAATAAGGAAGAATGCACCCATTCAATATTTTTTGCAACCACATTAGAAATTTCTTTTTGCGTAACAACTCCCCAGTCTATTCCTTTTTCCGTCCAATATCGGCGTTCAATTTCTAATCTTTCTAATGTCATTTTCTTCTCAAGTTCCGAAGCCATTTTTATGCTTCTTGCTAAATACAAATTAACTCCATCGGCTCTATTTATTGTTATTAAGAAATTAGTACTTAGTGTATATGGGTATCCACTTTCCTTATCTGTAAAAAGTTTAAAATTCAAATCTGATTTCTGTTGTATAGTATCTTCAAGATCCAATAGGGGAAAATGTTCTCGTATGTCCACAACTGCATCTTCCCACTCCAACATATAAAAGTATCGAGCCTGCAAATCCGAAAATAAATGATGTACCCTACCACTCTTCCACCCAAGTATTCTTGATACCCGCCCCATAGAAGGAAAATCCTGAATAGTCAACCACGGTTTATATTCCTTACCTGCTCCTTGTCCTCGTCCTTCTTTAACAAACCGATTATATTTATTCTCATTCCAAGATTGATTACGTTTTGTCATACTCCACTTCCTCTACTGCATTATGTATCTAGTACTCTAGTGAATTTTTAGTAACTCGATTCTAACGGGCCGGTTAGACACATTCAATATCCCCCAGCAATCTTTTTTATGATTTTAAGAGAACATTATTATCATTCTTCTAACACCTAAGATATTTACTGCAAATAAGTTTTTGTAACTATGTTAAATTAGAATAAAGTTTGCAGAAACGAGTAAATACGTCCATCCCTTGCCATATATAGCCTCAAAGGCATTACCCAACTTATTTCATGAGAATAAAGTTTGCACAAAGATTTGCTCGTTTTAAGTCAGAAATGAAATCAATAAATAATAAAGATAAGAATAAAGTTTGCTTAAACATAGAGGAGAGATCACCAAACAAAGAGAGTAACCTAAACCTCATGAAGGCACCTTACGGTGACACCTGAACCAAAACCGATTCTTGACTTCTGATTGTTATAGGGTAATGCAGTTCTTTACTACCCTTGGAATACGGTATAATTGCCATGTTAATTAGTTATCAAGGGTGGGCATTAAATGATTTACACAATTGTATTGTTTATATTTGCTGGATTTGCAGAGATTGGTGGAGGTTATCTTATCTGGCTATGGTTAAGAGAAGGTAAGCCATTTTATTGGGGTGCTTTCGGAGGACTAGCCTTAGCGTTATATGGTATTATTGCCACATTTCAAACATTCCCATCATTCGGCAGAGTATATGCTGCCTATGGAGGAGTATTTATTGTTCTTTCTGTATTGTGGGGATGGGGGATTGATAAAAGAACACCTGATTTATACGATTGGATAGGTGCTGGTATATGTTTAGTGGGTGTTTCAGTAATGTTATTTGCACCTCGCCAATAAATGTATTTCGCAAGTGAAAATTGAGCCACATCGCAATTTAATTTTGAGCCACTTACTTTTTAGTTATTTTTAATCCAATCTTCTGTTTCTCTCATTCGATAAGAAGTACCATTCATATTTAAAACGTGTGACTTATGAGTTAAACGATCCGTTAATGCTGCTGTTAATACGGCATCGTGGAAGATCTCTTGCCACTTTAAAAATGACAAATTACTGGTGATGATCGTTGACTTTCGATCTGCCCTTAAGGATAGATGGGAAAACAGTAATTCAGCTCCTTCTTTATCAAATGAGATATATCCTAATTCATCCAATATTACGAGATCATACTTTTCAAATTTTAATTCAAATGATCGTAATGTGCGTTCCGAGCGATGTTCCTTCAATTGATTAATAAAAGAAGGCACTGTCGCAAAGAAAACACGATATCCGGCTAAACATGCTTCCATTCCTAACCCAATAGCTAGATGCGTTTTACCGGTTCCAGGAGGGCCTGTCAAAATGACATTCCGGCCCTCTTTAATAAAGTATAGGGTTTTTAGGTCTGGTAGTTTTTGTTGCGCTGGCTTTGGTAATGCTTCTTCTACTAATTCATCTAACAATTTCTTTTGTGGAAAATTCGCAGCCCTAATTCGGTTTTGCTTTGCGCGAATTAATCGATCTGCTTTTTCCTGTGTTAATACTTGAAGTAATACATCATATGCCCGTTCTGGATGTTTAAAATTGCTAGAATCCTGAACCATTTTTCGAATGCTTGGTAGTCTTAAATCCTTACATAACTCAATTAGCTTTGTTTGTTGTTCCATTTCACACTACTCCTTCTGTTGTATAAAAAAGATCCTGATAAGCTCGTAGATTCGATTCAGCTTGTTTTGCTATATCATCATTTTCTTCGATCATTGGAGATCCGTCTGATTGCTCACATATAAACTGAATTCGCTCTGTTGAAATATAATCGAATCGGACTTGTTTCAATTGCTCAATGGCCTTTAATACTTCCTCAAGATTATCTTTTTCCTTTATAAAATGGAGTAGCTCTAGAAAATCTTTCTCTTTTCCGATATAATACTGTTGATAGATATTTTTAATATGGGTTGGTGCCTGCTTCATACATTGACTTTGATTCAGGGCACCTTTTTTCTTTTCAAATGTTTTCAAATAGTGATAGATATCCATTTCCCACTGATGAATCCCCCAATTTCGAGGATGGGCCGCCACAAATTCACCATCAATAAATATTCGAATATGCTCTGCCCCTACCTTGGCACGGATATATTTCCCCACATGTCCCTCAGGGACAGAATAGTGATTTTGTTTAATCACAATGGTACTGTATTTATCTACTCGGCATTCAACCAATTCTGCTGCGTCAAATGGGTGAATTGTATTCTTTTTCACTGTCTTTTTCTCTTTTTTCAACAGGTCGATATGCTTTTCCTTATATTCATGATGCAGTCGCTGGTTCAATGTTTGTAATACAGTAATTAAATGTTGATTAGCTTCTGTTATGTTTTCGAACTTGTATATGGATGAAAATGCCTTCCGCCGTATAAACTCGACACTTCGTTCTACATGCCCTTTTTCATTTCCTTTTCTCGCTTCACATAATCGGATACGAAATTGATAATAGTTCGAGATCTGGATCATTGGGTCCGTGATCGTTTTTGCGTTACCAATAAATGATTTCACCACTGTTCGCATGTTGTCGTAAGTAAAGACTGCTGGTATAAAATCCAAGTGTTCGATCAGTTTCGCATGTACGTCCAATACACATATTTGAGTTTCCGATTCATATAATCTCGCAAACCGATAATTACTATATGGCAACGTAAAAACAGCTAGCGAATAACTTCCTATCTTTCCATCTATCTCTAATTTCACTTCTCCCCAATCAAATTCAACCTCTGCACCTGGTTCACAATACTTGCGAATAAACACTTCTCTCTTCTTCTCCGTTTCTTCATTCACATAATTTCTAACCGTTGTATAGCCGATGTTATACCCTTCGTCTCGTAATGCTTCATACATATCAATCATTTTCATTTGTTGTTTAGCCATGTAATGTTGTTTTTTCCATTCATTTTCAGCAATGAATTGTTGTAACTTCGCTTGTATTTCCTCTGTAAGGACGCGTTTTTTACTGATTCTTGGTTTATACGTTGGTGCGCTCATAATGTCTTCAGGAATCGGCAACTGTCGAATATCCTGCTGTTTGCTTTCTTCAAACTTCGCAATGTATTTCTTTATCGTATTCCTTGCGACTTTAGTTGCTTTTGAAATGCTTCTTTGGCTCTCTCCATTTAGATATCTTTTAATAATTTCTTGTTTCATGTTCAATGTCACCACTCCCGAAACTCCCCCAATATTAAATTGTAATACTAGGGTATTTTCTAATAAGGTGGCTCAATTTTCAATTGTCATTGTGGTTCAATTTTAAGTTACCATATACAACACCCACATATAATGAACACATTTTAAAAGCAATACCACAATCAACATGCATCCTTATCCATTATTTTCACCTTTGGCTGTGAAAGTAATTCTAAAACCTTCTCCAAATAAAAAAACCGAGAAAAGATATCCTAGATACGTTCCCGATTCGATAGTCTATATATCAGACTCATACATAGACTGGCTCCCACTTCCCTTTTTTGAAAAATCATTTTCAGATTGTAAGTGGGGGATAAGTGAGACTGACACTTTATTAACAGAAGTTACATAGGAGACAATAAGAAACCTTACGGTTCACCAATACCACCCAGTTCCCTTGTGATATCCCCGTATAGACTTGGCTGTCATACAGTGGTATCCCATGCTCTGGACAAACAAGAACCCCCGATACCTGATGACTCCTCTTACATGACCAATCCCTTATTATTTATATATATTTATTTCATAGGAGAAACCACTTGAAGCATTTTACACGTTACAGGGTGTGGGCATTCGTTCATTGAATTAGTTTCGGGTCTGTATACCTTTAGAGAGACATAGGGACATTCCTTTCACCCTACTTACTCAAGGGTTACTCTTCCCGTAAGGGAATTCCCTACAGATACCTCATTATGGCCATAAATCCACATAAAAAACCCCGTTTATACATCCATATACTGGATACACTCACGGGGCTTTATGCAAACTTTATTCTTCTTATGCAGACTTTTTTCTTATTCTGCAAACTTTATTTTGTTTTAACACAAAGCCACAAAAATCTAACTAACTAAAATAATCCCTATTCCACCGTCACACTCTTCGCTAAATTCCGTGGCTTATCGACATCGCAGTCACGATGTAGCGCCGCATAATATGCCAATAACTGTAACGGAACAACCGTAATAAGTGGTGTTAATAGTTCATGCACATGCGGTAAAACAAATGCATCACTATCTTGTTCCAAACCTTTCATACTAACAACCATCGCATTTGCACCGCGAGCGACTACTTCTTGCACATTGCTGCGAACTGCATAGTTGACATCTTCCTGTGTTGCTAGTGCAATAACTGGAGTTCCTTCTTCAATTAACGCAATGGTTCCATGTTTCAATTCCCCACCAGCAAATCCTTCTGCCTGTATATAGGAGATTTCTTTAAGTTTTAGTGCACCCTCCAGACAAACAAAGTAATCACTGCTACGTCCGATAAAGAAGGCGTTACGTGTTGTTTCTAAATAATTTTTAACAAGATCTTCAATTGCTTCCTTCTGATCCGTTAAAACTTCCATTGCATTTGCCGCAATCGCTAACTCCTGCATTGGATCAAAATCTAACTCAAGACCTTTTGCCTGGGCTGTATCAACTGCTAAAATTGCTAATACGGCAATTTGTGCAGTATATGCCTTTGTTGATGCTACGGCAATTTCTGGCCCTGCATAAAGGTTTAACGTATAATCTGCTTCACGAGAAAGGGTGGATCCTGGCACATTTGTAATCGTTAGTGCTGGATGTCCCATTTCTTTAATTTTTACTAATACTGCACGGCTATCGGCTGTTTCCCCACTTTGTGAAATAAACACAAACAATGGTTTTTCCGATAGAAGTGGCATATTATATGAAAATTCACTTGCTACATGGACTTCAACTGGAATATTTGCTAATTTCTCAATGAACTGTTTTCCAACTAATCCCGCGTGGTAACTTGTGCCACAAGCAATAATATAAACACGATCACATGCCTTCATTGCCCCGCGTACATCAGCATCAAGCTTCAATTCATTGGTTTCATTTTGGTATTCATTGATAATTTTTCGCATTACAAATGGCTGTTCATCGATTTCCTTCAGCATAAAGTGCGGGTATGTTCCTTTTTCAATATCACTCGCATCAATTTGTGCTGTGTATGGCTTACGATCAACGACAGTGCCATTTAGTTTTTGAACCTCAACAAAGCTGCGATTCACCAATACAATTTCCTGGTCAAAAATCTCCAAGTATTGATCAGTTACGCTTAATGTTGCCATTGCATCACTTGCCACAACATTGAACCCTTCGCCTAAACCTACTAATAATGGGCTTTTGTTTTTTGCAACATATAGCGTATCCTGATCCTCTTTATCAATCATGCCAATTGCGTAAGAACCTTTTAACAGACCCATTGTTTGGCGAAATGCTTCAGCAGTATCTTGATATTTTTCAAAAAGTTTTTCAATTAGTTGAACAACTACTTCTGTATCTGTTTCACTAATGAAGCTGACATCGCTAAGATATTCCTTTTTTAAGTCTTGGTAGTTTTCAATAACCCCATTATGAACGAGTGTGAATCTGCCAGACTTGCTTTGATGCGGATGTGCATTCTCTTCACTCGGTACACCATGTGTCGCCCAGCGCGTATGGCCGATTCCCATTGTTGCATGAACGGAGCTATCTACGCGATCTCTTAGTGTTGCAATACGGCCTTTTACTTTAAAAAGATTCATCCCATTATCATTTAACATCGCAATTCCGGCTGAATCATAGCCGCGGTATTCTAATTTTTCCAGTCCATTTAATAAAATTTCCTTTGTATCATTTTGTCCGATATATCCTACAATTCCACACATATCGTTGTTTCCTCCTCGTATTAAAGGGGCAACAAACGACCTTTCTCTGAGAAAAATGCCAAAACATCTTTCTAGAAGTCAAAGGTCAGAAGGGGAAGAAATCGGTTGAGTTAGCCGATTTTATAGATTCTGACTTCCGACATCTTGCCTTTAACTTCTGCACGGGGCGTTTTGCTGCCCCTTTCTCGTGATTGTTTATCTAGTCATCCTGCCTTTTCTTTTGTACAACAAGTTACCTCATTGGTTTATAGAAAACGCATAACGATTGAGATGTGCAATCGGGAGGAATCCGCCGAATAAATTCGATTAACCTCCACCTCGTCAACTATTTTCTTTACCGGTCTGAAAATAGTTCTGGCGCTTTTTTTAATCCTAAATTTCTGCCCACCTTTCTATGTTTGAATAAAATCCACCCTTCGCATTCAAGAGCGTACAATCCATTTTAACCGACAATAGAGAAAATGGTCAATCCTTTATTTTGGGGGTGGTGTTATTTAGTGTATGAAGATATGCAGAACATGTTCTTTTTTTTCTTTTTGCTGGATGTCTTTTGGGATATTGATACTGTCCAAAAATCGACCTTATCTGCCATTTAAAAAAGCAGGTAGGACCGCACCTGAGCGGGTTCTACCTGCTTCCTCCATCTTACAATCTATACGTGTTGCTCTTTACCCTGATGCTTCGCCAAAAAATCTAGCATCAAATTATAAACTTTAATCTCATTTTCCTTTTTCGAAAAACCATGTCCCTCATCTTCCATGACAAAATAGTCAACATCCCGACCTTTATCTCTTAACTTCTCAACAATTTGATCCGATTCCTCTTTCACAACGCGCGGATCTTTAGCCCCCTGGATCACGAGCATCGGCTTTACCATACCGTCTAAATACGTAACAGGTGAATCTTTCACAAAGCGTTCTTTGTCACGTTCCGGGTCACCTATCCAGCGTTCCATAATTGGTTTCCAATGTGGTGGGACAGAATTAACGAATGTAAATAAATCACTTGGACCGAAAATATCAACGACAGCTTTGAAATATTCTGGATGTCGTCCATGCAATAGCAGGGCCATGTAACCACCAAAGCTGCCACCAACCAAAAATAATTTGTCACGATCAGAAATATTATTAGCAAACAGCCACTCTATACCAGCCACACAATCAAGTCTTGGTCCTTCTCCCCAGTCTTGTTCTACCAGTTTTACAAATGAAGACCCATAACCGGTGCTCCCACGGAAGTTTGGTGCAAAAATACTATAACCCCGATTGAGAAAACACTGAAACATCGAACGAAAGGTTTTGCGTTCTGCAGCCTGTGGACCCCCGTGTGGCCAAAAAATGGTATGACCGTTATCTAATTCCGGATCTGCTTTAAACAACAATGATTCAATCTCCATCCCATCATATGATTTGTACGAGATTACTTCCGGTTCAACCATATCGTCATTACCAACACCCAGCACAGAGTTGCTCGTTAGCTTTGTCCAGCTATCGCCATCAACTGAATGAAAGATATTCATCGGTTCCGTTGCATTAATACCCAATACATATAATGCCCCAGATTGTGCCACATGAATTTGACCAATCACATCAACAGGTAGTGATAACTTTTCCACCTTTTCATTTACAAGATCATAACGATACAAATGGTCAACTACACCATCCTCTGTCACAAGATAGAACATATTCTGCTTTTTATTGAATGTTAATGATGTCATACTTTCTTGATCAACACGAACTACAGAAGAAAACTCGTTTGTTTGCAAATCAAATTTTGCAAGATAACTATACTCACTTTCATAATCTGTTACAAAATATACAGTAGAATCATCAACAAAAACTGGATCAAATGTCACATGAACTTTTTCAGAATCAGGTGTAAGGCTAAACTCTTGACCGTTTGTTTTAACAATACCTGTTACGTATGTATTCGCAAATGCTCGCAAATAAACGAATGACTTCTCATCGTCTGATACAGCAGCTAATTCAGTCGGTGATCGTTCCCCTGTATTGATTAACGCATCAGCGTCATCCACTAGATTTCGAACACGTGCATTTAGAAATGATGGATTCCCCTCCGAAGTCATATAATAAATCCGCTCACCATCATCACTCAAATGTGAAAAGAAATACTTCTCCTCTGCGTCACCAGTAATAAGTGGCTGCGGTAGACCGCCATCATATGGAATGGCATATACTTGATGATTTTCATCGCCGTCTCTATCAAAGCCAGCTAACACATACCGTTGCTTTGGATCGAATTTAATAAAACTGCATGACTCGTCTTGATGAGCAAATAGGTATGGGTAGTTATCAGGTAAGTCTATTGCCCATAGGTTCATTTTGCCATTTAAATTTGTGCTGAAAACTAGCCGCTTCTCGTCTTTACTTACTGCAAAGTCCGTGATTGCATACGTTCTAAAAAATTGCTCGACAGTTGGTTTTGGAAACTGAATCATCATTATTACCTCCTAGAATTTTTAATATGTGAATTCTAAGATGTTTGAATAGTTACTATATATAAAAAATTTAATAGTGTTATTATATAATACTTTGTACTGCTTTAATAGGGGGGTATTTAACTAACCATAATATTTTTTAGATTCACTTATGCTCATCATGCGCGAAATGAATACTAGCTCTTTAGCTCTATTCTTGCTACTTCTTGTCGATAAAAAGTAATTTATTCGGGGTTTAAATCGCGTTCTATATTCGATAAAATTCATCGTTATTCTTCTTATTTCCCGGGAAATATCAACTACTGTTTTGACAAAAGCACAATAAAGGTAGTTCCTTCACCTAGCTCACTCTCAACCATAATTGTCCCTTCTTGCAATTCAATAATCTTTTTAACAATAGATAAGCCGAGCCCTGTGCTGGCAACCGTTCGATTTCGTGCTTTATCTACTTTATAAAAACGATCAAATAAATTTGGAATGTCTTCCTTAGCGATCCCAATACCCGTGTCTGAAAATAGTACTTGAACTCCTGCCTTTTCGACACTTGTCTTAATTGTTATCGTTCCCCCTGAATGGGTATAGCGTATTGCATTCGTAAGCAGGTTCATCCATACCTGATGCAACAGCTTTTGGTCACCAAAAATAGTAATGTCATCCATTTCCATGTCAATTGCCAATTCCTTTTCCTGCCACTGCCATCGTGTTGTCGAAACAACTTCTTTTATTTGTTCAGCTAAATTGTAGGTAATCTTTTCATCGAGTTTTGTCTCCTTATCTAACATGGACAGTGTTAATAACTGCTTGCTTAACATGGATAGACGCTTTGCTTCATTTTCGATTATTTCCAAGTAATGATTTCGTTCAACAGCTGTCAGATCCTCTAATCGAAGTGTTTTCGAGAAGCCTCGAATTGATGTTAATGGTGATTGAATTTCATGGGACACATTTGACACAAACTCCTGACGCTTCTCTTCTACGTTCTCTAGACTTGTACTCATCTGGGAAAAGTGTTTAGCAAGGTCACCTATCTCATCACGACGTTTAACAGGAAGTTTTAAATGATAATTCCCACCGGCAACTTTTTTGGTAGCCTCTGTTAACGCATGGACAGGCTTAACGATATAACGGGTACTTAGTAACACAAGTAAGAAGCTAATTAAAAGAACTAACACAAGTAACACTGCAAGAAATACACGCATTTCACCAAATTGTCGCTCTGTATTTGCACGAACAAATAACGCAACATTCTTCCCATCAACTTTAACAGGTACGCCAACTGTATTTCTTAATTCATTACTAAAAAAGCCAGTAATAAACAAATTCCATGGATAATTGGCAATCCCGTGATAGGTGGCACCTTCTAGTACGTTGTTTATTTTATCCGAGGACAATTCCGTGTCATCAAACGCAATGCCAATATGCGTTCTATTTCCATCCTCATCAACTACATAAAAGGTATAACCTAATTCCGCCATGTTTTCTAAATAATTGCGGATATCACCATCATGACTCTCCTTGTATACAGAAACAATGTCATTGGCAATTTGCGTCACCTTTTGATCGTTTTTTGGTTTCAAAAATTGGTGATAGTATACGTTTGTTGCAACAAAAGCAATAATCGAGCTGCTAATCATAATCAACATAGTCACAACAATAATCCGTACATACAACGTTCGCATAACTTACACCCTCACTTTTTCTTTATAGCTGTCTTCTAAAAGACTAGTACTGCGATTACTCGCCCCATCGAAAACCATTGTTCCCGCAGGACAAGGAATGCTTCGACAGCACTACATCGCACGCAGAAAATCGGTCTGTATTTTCAAGGAGTCACCACCCTCCACTCACCCGGACTAGTGAAGTTGTAGGATAATTATGGAATACTTACCGCTATTGTAGTAAATGCAGTACCAGCGGAGGAAATACACGTAGACTCCGGCGGGAAGAAAGGCCTAGGTGAGACCCCGCAGAGCGACGAGCAAAACTTCTACCGAGTAGGCTTCAAGTTGCGAGGAGCGCTACTTCACCGAATTACTTGCAACGCGACGAGCACCCAGCTCGAGGAGGCTCAGCAGCCGCCCGCGGAAAGCGTAGTGTATTTCCGGAGCGGGTAAACGCACCAACCATCATTTCAAGTTGTGTCGCATTTTATATCAACTACGAAATAAAAACAACAAACATTACATAAAAAGCCTTCTTTATCTTACAAGTCCATTCGCAATTCATCCCATTTCGATTCTGATCTGATGATACAACTTCAAGATGAACAGAAGATGAACACACGATTACATCTTAGTCTCCAACTTATACCCTAATCCACGTACTGTTTGAATGGAGAAATCATGCGACGTTTTAGCAAACCGCTCGCGTAATCGTTTTATATGAACATCAACAGTGCGATCATTTCCCTCATAGTCACTGCCCCACACCAACTCAATTAACTGTTCTCTTGAAAAAATGCGATTTGGATAACTTGCTAATTGTGCAAGCAATTCAAATTCCTTCAGTGGAAGAATCATTGTCTTCCCTTGGGATTGAACCTCGTAGCTTTTCCGGTTAATGACTGTACTACCCAATGTAATTACTTCTTCACTTGTCATTTGGAATCGTCTAAGCAGTGCTTTGATCCGAAACAAAATCTCTTTTGGTTCAAATGGTTTCACAACATAATCATCTGTTCCTGCCAGATAAGCCTTTTCCTTATCGGCGACTTCTCCCTTGGCAGTAAGCATGATAACGGGAATATCATACACGTTACGGACTTCTTCACACAGCTGATAACCATCAATATTTGGCATCATCACATCAACAATTGCTAGATGAATATTTTCTGTTTCCAGTTTGTCCAACGCCTCTTTCCCATCCACCGCTTCTATTGTTTGATAACCTTCCCGTTGTAAATAAAATCGTAGCAATTCCCGTATATGTGGGTCATCATCAACTACTAAAATGGTAATCAAGTTGACTCCTCCGATCAATGTTTAATTTTATTAATCGTACCATAAAATCTTCAGCATTATAAAAAACTGCCCTATAATAAGAGCAGTTTTTTGTCAGTAAATTCTATTCCATCCCCAACAAGTCATCAATCACTTTCACGACCTGATCTACATAACGTTCACAATCCTCTTTTGTTGAAGCTTCCACCATTACTCTAACAAGTGGCTCTGTCCCTGATGGGCGCACAAGAACACGTCCTTCACCAGCCATTTCCTGTTCAACGTTATTGATCGCTTCCTGTATCTTCGGATTGGTTAATGCATTTTTCTTATCGGTTACCTTAACATTTTTCAATACTTGCGGATATATTTCCATTTCGCCAGCAAGTTCTGATAGTTTTTTTCCTGTTTCTTTCATCACATTTACTAACTGAAGCGCGGATAGCATTCCATCACCAGTTGTATTGTAATCAAGGAAGATAACATGACCAGACTGCTCACCACCAAGATTGTATCCACCTTTACGCATCTCTTCCATCACGTAACGATCACCTACGGCTGTTTTATCACTGCGCATACCATGTTCTTCTAATGCCTTATAAAAGCCTAGGTTACTCATAACTGTAGAAACAACCGTGCTGTGGCGTAAAAAGCCTTTCTCGTTCATATACTTCCCACAAATATACATAATTTTATCACCATCAACGATATTTCCTTTTTCGTCAACAGCAATTAAGCGGTCGCCATCACCATCAAATGCTAGACCGACATCTGCACCTTTTTCCGTGACAAAAGCCTGCAATGTTTCTGGATGAGTAGAGCCGACCCCTTCATTAATATTTAGCCCATCAGGTGAGGATCCAATCGTAAAAATATCTGCCTCAAGGTCAGCAAATAAATGTGTCGCTAATCCGGATGTAGCACCATGCGCGCAGTCCAAAGCAATTTTAAGCCCTTCAAAATCGTTATCAATGGATTCCTTTAAGAAGGAGAGATATTTTTGCCCACCTTCAAAGTAATCATTAACAACTCCTAAATCTGCACCAATAGGTCGAGGAAGGTTATCTTCGCCATCCATTAGTGCCTCAATTTCGTTTTCTTGTTCGTCTGATAACTTAAAGCCATCTGGCCCAAAGAATTTAATCCCATTATCTTCAACAGGGTTGTGTGATGCTGAAATCATGACACCCGCTTGTGCACTGGTAGCCTTCGTTAAATAAGCAACACCTGGTGTAGAAATAACGCCTAATCGCATTACTTCAGCACCAATTGATAACATTCCTGCCACAAGCGCACCTTCGAGCATATGACCAGAAATACGCGTATCCCGTCCGATTAACACTCTTGGCTTCTCTGTTTCCTTTGTTAAAATATAGCCACCGAAACGACCTATTTTAAATGCTAATTCAGGTGTTAGACCTTGATTTGCTACTCCTCTAACACCATCTGTTCCAAAATAATTTCCCATGCTGTACCTCTCCTTTTCTCCATTTCAACCAACTCTTGAAGTGAGAGCAATATGTTAGTCTTTTGGAAAGCAAATCGTAAATTCACTTTCTCTTCAGCTTGATTCCCTACCCTTTTCTTATGTTATGTGATTTCAATCGTTATCTGTTCAAATTCACTTGTTAACTTGGCTCCATCCGGTCCATCTATTGTGACAGAAGCTTCATGCTCCCCCTCGTTTAAACCATCCGCGTTGACCGTTAACGTAATATCTTCTGCAGTGAGTTTATCCACATCTTCGGCTTTGCCACTAGCCGTTACATCCATCATTGAGTTATCTGGCTTAAGAAATGTAACCTTTTGTCCATCTTCTAGATTTTCAACATCAATCGGCACATCTTTAATTGTCTTTGTTTGCTCAAGTTCAAGATTCACCTTGATAGACTTCTTATCAGGGACTTGTACACCATCTGGCAATGCAAAATCAACGTCAATTGTACCTGGCTCCGTTATTTCTGATAAATCTATCTCCTCCGTTGTAGCCTTTTCTATACCTTCCAGTACACTACTTGTCCCATAAACCTTTACCTCTTTTGTCTCAGGGGAGATAGATGTAAGTGAATAGCCATCTGGTAACTTTCCAGTAGTTGCAACACTCACAGGCACCGTTTTACTTGGGTTATTTACTTCTGCCGACACTTCCACATTTTCTGGATTAAGTGTCACGTTTAACTCATTGCCTTGACTATCGTATACATTAATTGGAACTTCCCGATTATCAATGGATTCCTTCTGTCCCCCAATATCAACAAACACCTTGACAATCGCAATCTGATCAATGACACTCTTTGAACTTGTTATTTTTACTGTTTTCGGATTTACTTCCGTTTTTCCAAGTTCATAGCCTTCAGGAAGGTTGTTTATAAAATCAACATTCACATTAAATTCCTTGGATGATCGTTCTTCAATCACGACATCAACTGTTTTTGGCTCGATATACACCTTTAAATCATCTGAAATATTGGCATACTTAATTTCAACTTTATGCTCTCCCTCATCCAACCCACGCAAATCAACAAATATATCAAAGTTTCGTTGTTTGATTGCTGGTGTTAAAATACTCTTTGCACCTTCAAGGGAAACTCTTACATGTTCAGGAACACCACTCACAACAAAATTTTCATCAATACGAATATCTACTGGTACATTCTCAATTGTCTGCATTTCTTTAGAAGTACCGAAAAAGCGATTTTCATTTTCGGAATCGTTTATTTCGACATTCACAAAGACAAATAGTAATACTGCAAATGCTAAAGAGACGGCTCTAACAAACCATTTGCTTTTAAACCAGTTATCCATTTCGCTTCCCCCTTCTGATCCACGACTTCGTTTCAGGGGATTTCAATGTTAGCGATAAATTTTCCCGTAAAAATTCCCGCAATCCATCTTGATCTAAATTCCTATGTAGCTCGCCATTTCTCGTACAGGAAATATAGCCAGTTTCCTCAGAGACAACTATTGTGAGAGCGTCTGTTACCTCACTAATTCCCATTGCAGCTCTGTGCCTCGTTCCTAATTCCTTCGATATAAAAGGACTTTCGGAGAGGGGTAAATAACAGGCAGCCGCTACAATCTCATCATCCTTTATAATAACAGCACCATCATGTAATGGTGTATTTGGGGTAAATATATTTGTTAACAACTGATGTGTCAGCTTTCCATTAATCTGAATCCCTGTTTCCGCATAGTCACCCATTCCTGTTTCACGAGCAAGGGAAACAAGTGCACCAATCCGACGCTTTGCCATATAATTTGCCGATTGAACAATGGCTTCTATTGTTTGTTCAATCATATCCTCCTCTGACTTTGCGCCTCTAGAAAATATATTACCTCGTCCCAGCTGTTCGAGTGCTCTTCTAAGTTCCGGTTGAAATAAAATCACAGAAACTAAGAAACCCCATGTTATGGCATAGTTCGTGATCCATTGAACGGTTTGCAAATTAAACACAATACTTAACAGCCAAACAACTAGGACCACAGCAATTCCTTTTAAGAGCTGGATTGCTTTCGTTCCTCTTATTAACATGATTAATTTATATAAAACATACCAGACAAGAGCAATGTCTACGCCAATTCGAAGCAGGTCTAAAACGTCAAATCCCCCATCAAGCATGCTCACACTTCCTTTTGTTCATAAAATTCCATCCATTCTACACATAATAACAGTATATATTATATCATATTTTCTTATGTAAGATGGAATGATAACAATAAAAAAACCTGGGATACCCCAGGCCGAAGTAATAAATCACCAGTTATGATTGTCCTAATGAAAAAATACTTTCGATTATATTTTTTAAATGGTACCAAATCCATTCAAATACTTGATCAACTTGTTGGAACTCACCATTAACTTCTCCCACGGAGGCCATGAGTCTCTCCCCATCAATTGTACTATCTAGAAGTTTTCCATTGATCAACGTAACATTCCCATCAACAGTCCCATCAATTTTCAGATCACCATTTTTGACAACCAGATCCCCAGTGACTGTTACACCTTCTGGAACGATAACTGTATCCCCTTCTATTACCAAATTTTCTTGTTTAGAGACAATTAATTGACTATCCTGATTCCACGCTGAGAATACACCAGTAAACATAAAAATAAAAAATATTGCTGCAGCAGTTATAACTGGATGTGCCTTAAACCAGCGTGAGTAACTGATCCGCCTTTTTTCCTTTGGCAACTTTTCCATTACACTTTTTGTAAAGTTGGGTGGTGCCTCTATCCGTTCAGCACTTTGAACCCATGTAATTGTTCGTTTTAACTCATGAAAATGCTGTTGGCAGCTCTCGCAACTTTCTAGATGCCCGCGTAAGCTTTCTTCTTCTAACTTTGTTAAATCACCATCTAAATATTTATGCATAAGCTCGATCGCCTTATGATTACATTCCAAACTGTCCAACTCCTTTACACGTGACGAAGCTTCTTACGTAATGCTTCCCGTCCTCGGTGAATCCGAGTTTTTACTGTCCCCAGTGGAATATCTAGGATTTCACTAATTTCCTTTAATGAAAATTCCTCTAAATACCTTAAAATAATTATGGTACGATATTTAGGTGGCAACTCGGAAATTTCCTGATGAATATAGCTCTTTAATTCTAAACTTTCCACCTCTTCTTCTGGCAAACGATTATCTGCTTCAAGCTGTGAGTACATATTCAACCCTTCCGTACCTTTTATCTCAGCATCAAGATAATAATCTGGTTTTCGCTTTCGTATCCGATCGATCGTTAAATTTGTGGCTATTCGGTAAAGCCACGTAGAAAATTTCCGTCGATCATCGTACGAATGGATATTAATATATGCCCGAATAAAAGCCTCTTGTGCTATATCCTCCGCCTCGTGCGCATTACCAAGCATTCGGTAACAGTGCTGGTAAATTTTATTTTGAAAAAAGGCCACGATATCTTCAAATGCTGATTGATCGCCTTTTTTAACTTGTTTTATTTTGTCTTTGATCATAAATTCCATTATCAAGTACCTCCGCCAACTGTGCGGTATTTATGTTACGAATTGCAGTTTAAAAAGGTTTCACTTTTATTTTTAAATTTTTTTCCGTTTATTATTGCAAAGATATGGGTAATTTCATAATATAGTATACTAGATAGGAGGCAAGTTTTGTGGATAATTCTATATTATTAAAAAAAATTGAGCAATGTCGTGATGAAATGATTACGTTAAGTTGTTCTCATGGATTAACTTCTGAAATTGTCGTGCAGTCTAGTAAACAATTGGACAAGCTATTAAACGAATACCAAAATAATGCAGTAGCGAGCGCTTAACCTATATTTTCACATTTCTACTGACCTCCGAGATAACGCATATCATAACGAAAATGAAAATAGAGAAAAATCAGGGTAAAAAAAGACATCAAATTTCTTTTTGAAATTCAATGTCTTTTTTGTTTTTTGACTTTTTTATTTTAGCTTTTCCCCAAATAAGGAACCCATTAATCCAACAGCTACCGTAGCTGTTTTATTTTGGTCATCTAAGATTGGATTGACTTCGACAAATTCTGCAGATGTTAGAATTTCTGATTCCGCAAGCATTTCCATCGCTAAATGACTTTCACGATAGCTTAATCCACCAAGTACCGGTGTCCCTACTCCAGGAGCTTCAGATGGATCCAACCCGTCAAGGTCAAGACTAAGGTGAACACCATCAGTCCGCTCTTTTAAATAATCTATCGCTTCGGCCATTACTTTAGGCATGCCCATTCGATCCACTTCATGCATTGTATAGACCTTTATTCCCTTATCTTGAATTAGCTTTCTTTCCCCAGGGTCAAGCGAGCGTGCCCCAACAATAACAATATTTTCAGGCTTGATTTTAGGTTGATA
Source organism: Lentibacillus sp. Marseille-P4043 (assembly GCF_900258515.1). Classification (NCBI taxonomy): domain Bacteria; kingdom Bacillati; phylum Bacillota; class Bacilli; order Caryophanales; family Bacillaceae; genus Lentibacillus; species Lentibacillus sp. Marseille-P4043. The sequence continues at coordinate 651,540 of NZ_LT984884.1, forward strand.
ATCTAGCATATTCGTTAACTTTTCGTGACCAATACCTAAGCTGACTGCTAATGGCATCCCGTGAATATTCCCAGATGGTGAGGTTTCCCCGGAATTCAAGTCCCCATGCGCATCATACCAAATAACGCCAAGATTATCATAGTGTTTGGCAATTCCCGCTAAACTACCGATTGCAATACTATGGTCACCCCCTAGTACTAGAGGGAAGCGATTGTTATTAATTTCTTGATCAACCATTTCCGCTAATGTTTGATTGGCTCCTGCAACCTGTTCCAAATTACGTAGGTTTCCTTCCCGTTTATCATGTTTACTATCAGGACGGTTGATCGGGATATCACCTAGATCACGCACGTCATATTGCAAGCGCTCTAACGTTTCGACAACACCCGCATAACGGATTGCACTAGGACCCATGTCAACTCCACGTCGATTTTGTCCTAAATCCATTGGTACTCCAATAATAGACATCTCTTTTTTCATCGTCTTTGCCCCCTTTAGTCTTATTTTAGCCAAAATTAAGGCAATGACTCAACTCAACATTTTAGTGTATATATATACAGAAGCAAATGTGCCAATCTTGACGGAAAATATCTAATTCTATTCCTCAAGAGCTTGCTGGCGCTCGCGGTTTTTTGACCTTTTATGAGCAATTTCGCATGGAACATGGATTGGTAAACCGAAAACGCCTTTTTAAAAAAAACCAGGCGCTTTCCTAAATCGGAAAACACCTGGCTTATTATCTAATATTAAAGTGTCTCAATTACTTTTGCACCTTCTAAATTAGGGCTGATTGTTAATGGTTTGATTCCGGCTTCTTGCCAAGCCTGCATTAGTTGCTGAGCGCTTTCCTTATCTGGTAGAAATGCAATACCGCAATCTCCACCACCAGCCCCTGAAGGTTTACCCGCACCGCCATGTTGCTCAGCTAAGTCACACAATGTTTTCAATAACGGTGTCTCAACATCAACCCCAGCATTTTCTCCAACTGTAGCAAGTGCGTGTCTATTTTGCTTTACTCCCTTTAATAGGAGATCCAAGTCACCTTTTTCAAAACCTGCTAAAAAAGTAGTGACCGCCTGCTCACTCTCCTGCAAAAACTGCTCATAAAGACTTGGGCTCTCATCATTAAGCTTGCGTATTTTCGGAATTAATTTTGAGGTTGACGCAGGATTACCTGTCCAACCAATACATAGGTACACATCTTTCGGAAGCTCAATTGGTTTAATAGAGAAATAGCGCCAATCCTCCTCCAACAGTTCCGTTAGCGACTTCGCTTTCAAGTAGTGCTCAAGTAACCATTCCGCTTGAAATGAACTATAACGAAGAAAACCACCATATAATGACGCAGCAACATCAGCACCAGAACCGCTTCCTTGTGTTTTAACATGAGCTATTGCTGCAAGCTTGAAAACTAATTCCGCTGATGGCTTGGTAGGTAAATATTTATGGAGGACAGCAGCAATGACAGAGGTCACAACCGCTGCACTTGATCCTAGTCCGTACTTTACGCCGGATTCATCATCTAATTCACTTTTAATCGACAAGTGAAAACCAGTTGGCATAATTGCACGTTCTTGTAAATAGGTGATTGCTATTGTCATAGCATCCTCAACAAATTGGACACGATTATCACTCGTATTAACTTGAACTTTATTCGCTTTATATTGCCACTCCAAATTTGTCAATTCGAAGTCCAGTAAAGATAAATAATTTTCATTGCTTTCAACTATTGTTCCATAGACATAACGGTCAACCGCCATAACAACTAATTGGTGAAATGGCTCAAGAACTGCAAATTCACCTGTCACCATTAATTTACCTGGTACCCGGATCGTCATTGATGTATTCGACAAATTTTTCATAAATAAGTTACTCCCTGTCCTGATCGACTTACAATTACGTCATGAACACCAGGTATATCAAGGAGTGCCTTTTTCACTGTTGCTTCATCTTTGGGCAAATAAAGAACTTTAACATTTGGTCCTGCATCAATTGTAAAAAACGCAGGAATTCCACGCTCTCTCATTGTTTGTACTTCCTGCATAACCGCAAGTGTTGTAGCATGCCAATACGTAAATGGAGGATTAGCACCAAGCGTCGTAGCATGCATTTTTAAACAATTTGCTTCTGCAATATTCCCAACCTTTTCAAAGTCACGATCTTTGATACCCTGTTTGATCAGTTCAAGGTCGTATGGGATACTGTTCACCCATCCTGAAAAAAATGGAGATGTATTAACAGTTCGCTTCATACCTTCACGACTAGATACTTTTTTCATCGTATCCGATAAGACGACAGCAGCAACTCGTACATCCCAATGTTCAGCAGGTTGTACTTGTACTGCAAAGGAATCAGATCCATCTGGTTTTGTTCCCTGACGCCATTCAACAAATCCGCCATATATCGATCGACATGCGGACCCTGAACCTTGTCTAGTTAGGCGTGAAAGATCTTGATCACTAATTGATAAGTCCAGGGCTCGAGTTGTTGCTGCTGCAAGTGCCGCAAAACCCGATGCTGATGAAGCAAAGCCCGCAGCTGTTGGGACATGATTGGTTGAACGGACCTCAGCATACAAGTTGGTTGCCTGTGTCTCACTTCTTATAAGATCAAGAAACGTTGACACGCGATTAAATTGTTCGCCAGTTATAGCCTGATCATTCAAAAAAAATGTATCACTAGAGAGATCATCACGAAATGTAACCGTAGTTGTTGTGTAAAATCCATCTAAAGTTAATGACAGACTATTGTTTGTCGGTAGGATCAATGTTTCATCTCGTTTTCCCCAGTATTTTATTAAGGCAATATTTGTATGTGCTTTTGCTGTAGCCTTCATCATTATCCTCATTTCAATCGTTAATCCTATATGGTCAATTATTTTTGTTTACGTAATACAAAAGGCCATACTGCATGCGCGCCAAATTTCCTCAATTTTTCAGAGAGTTGATGTGAATGGGCCTCATTACGAGCCAAAGCAATAATACAGCCACCATTTCCGCCACCAGTTAGCTTTGCGCCTAATGCTCCTTCACTCCGTGCTAAATAAATTAGCCTATTTAAGCCTGCATCGCTAACACCAAGTGCTTCTAATTCCTTTTGCGCCTCATTGAGTGTCTTTCCTAACAGATGCTTACTCGCTTTCTCTAGTGCCCTTCTAGCCTGATGTGTGATTTCTCCAATTCGATCAAGGCTAGCCTGGATTTTTCTTGGTGCGGATTTAAACAATTCCGCAACAGACTCCACCGCAGACCTTGTGTCACCCATTCTGCCCGAGTCAGCAACAACGAAGTGAAAATCTGTGTTTGGCTGAATAAAACAAAATGGCCGACCTTTTTCATACCAAACAGGGGAGCCAGAGGTAATTGTTAATGTATCAATTCCACTAGGAGCCCCGTGAGCATACGTCTCCGAAATATTGGCCAATCTTAATAATTCTTCTTCCGTATAGTCCTCATCCGCATAGGCAAATAGGGATCGTATCACAGCAATAGCCACCGAGGCACTAGAACCTAAGCCTTTGCCAGGTGGTATGGATGATTTAATACGAATTAATAAGTCTTTACATGGTAAACCGAGTTGTTCCAATGCCGCCTTGATACAATTCACAACTCCATCCAATGCCTCTGGTGCTGAATCAAGTGGGCCATGATAAAAGGCACTATCCATTTTAACCGCCCCAGGAACATTTTCAATTACCGATTCTACTTCAACTAATGGAAAAGGGATAGCGATTGCTGGTTGTCCGTGTACAACTGCATGTTCCCCAATTAAAATTAATTTACTATGAGCTATACCTATAGCTGTTTGTTCTGAAGTTGTTGCCTTTTCTGCACTCATTTTATATATTCTTCCACCAATTCTTTAGCTTTTCCAACACGGATTTCTTTTTGCTTTATTAATTGTTCAGCAATAATATCAATCATCTCCCCAGTAGCACCTGCAGCCATTGCAACAGATCGAGAATGTAAGGCCATATGACCTTTTTGGATTCCATCGGTTACCAAGGCTTTTAGTGCACCAAGATTTTGTGCGAGCCCAACCGAAACAATTACTTGAGCCAGTTCTTCTGCGGACTCTACATTTAACATGTTATGAGCAACTTGGGCCATAGGGTGAACACGGATTGATCCGCCAACAGTTCCCACGGACATTGGTAATTCAAGTTCTCCTATCAAATTACCCGTATCATCCGTAGACCACGTCGTCATTGAGCTATATTTTCCATGACGCGCTGCATACGCATGTGCCCCTGCCTCAACTGCTCTCCAATCATTTCCGGTCGCAATCACAATCGGGTCAATTCCATTCATTATCCCTTTATTATGGGTAACTGCTCGATACGGATCAGAGGCGGCAAATTCATAAGCATGAACTACACCATCACGTACCTCTTCCCCAGTAAAATCTCCAGTTGCTAATAACTCAGGAGGTATAACACATTTTGCCTTTGCAAGACACCGATCAGCATAATTAGACAGGATGCGTAAAAACACTTTCCCTTTTGTTAATTGCTCAATCGTTGGTGCTAATGATTCGACCATCGTATTGATAATATTTGCACCCATTGCGTCACACGTATTTATATAGACGTGGACTACTAACATTTTACCATATTTCGAGTCCGAGTTTTCATTTAAAAGTCGTACTTCTAGATCCTCTGCACCGCCACCTCTAGCAACCAAGCTAGGATATGCAGCATTCGCGTCATTGATTAAGGCATCTTTTTCCGCTAATAAAGTTTTTTTGGCAGCTTCCATATCTGGACAACCAACAACTTGTATTTGCCCAATCATGACTCTTCCCGTGGCTTCTGTCGTAAAACCACCAGCATTCCGGACAATTTTGGCTATATGACTAGCTGAAGCAACAACAGAAGGTTCCTCAATTGCCATTGGTACAATATAGTCTTTTCCATTGATTAAAAAGTTCAGTCCTAATCCAAGTGGTAATGGATAAGTTCCAATAACATTCTCAATCATGTTATCTGCTGTCGTAACTGGTAAGGCATCCTGTTCAAGTGAATGCCCCTTTTTTTCGTCATCAAATACGTGCTTGGATGCCAATAATTCTCTTCGTTCTTCAACAGTCATATTATAAAAACCAGGGATTCTAGAAGTTATCATACCAATTCATCCTTTTGCAATTCAATATAATATATTTTTGCATTTAAAATTTGTTATTTTGGTAAAAAAAATTACTGTTTCTATTATGTAAAAAAACAGTATAAAATGCAAATAAACAAGGTTGTTGACAAACATAACGACCTTGTTTATTTCTAATTATACTATGTATTTTATATCTATGCTAGTGTTCTTCGTTTGTTTAGTGGTGAGCCATGGAGGATTCGAACCTCCGACCCTCTGATTAAAAGTCAGATGCTCTACCGACTGAGCTAATGGCTCGGTAAGTTTAAGTTGTTATGTATATAAAAATGAAAAATGGCTGGGCTACCAGGATTCGAACCTGGGAATGACGGGATCAAAACCCGCTGCCTTACCGCTTGGCTATAGCCCAACAAAATAATTATGGTGGAGGGGGGCAGATTCGAACTGCCGAACCCTGAGGGAGCGGATTTACAGTCCGCCGCGTTTAGCCACTTCGCTACCCCTCCGTATTGTTAACAATATCTTAAGTTTTATACGTGAAAAAGTGGTGCCGGCCAGAGGACTTGAACCCCCAACCTACTGATTACAAGTCAGTTGCTCTACCAATTGAGCTAGGCCGGCTTATTAATTAAAGGCTTTTCTATCTTACAAGTATGTTCATCAAGTGTGCTCGTCGTGTTGCAAGTCCGTTCAGTGATGTTGCACTCCTCGCAAGCGTGCACATAGCAGAAAATTCATTAAGGTTAACGGCTATATTACCCCTACTTCTACAAGACTATTCGCAGATGTGAATGCATCGGGGTTACTCGCAGTTTATTCGGTAGAAGTGTCGCTCGTTGCTCTACCAATTGAGTTAGGCCGGCTTATGAGATCTAATCTAAGTATATACATATTCTAGCTATGTTATTCGACAAAGATCCTTCGTTTGTTGATTTCAGTTATTTATCAAATGGTGGAGGATGCAGGGCTCGAACCTGCGACCCCCTGCTTGTAAGGCAGGTGCTCTCCCAGCTGAGCTAATCCTCCAACACACAGGATGATTAACGACATAAATTGACGATTGTTTTCGTGAATTTAACTTGCCTTCATTACTATCCTTTAAGTTAAATGGTGACCCGTACGGGATTCGAACCCGTGTTACCGCCGTGAAAGGGCGGTGTCTTAACCACTTGACCAACGGGCCATTTTAAAAGGTGTCATATTTTTGCATAATCCTGTCGTAAACCAACGAATCTTATTATAAACAGATTAGCTATTTTTGTAAAGGGGAAAAGTAGTTTTCTTAATCTTTTTATTTTAGACGTGTTAAAGCCTTTCTTCATGCAATAACTAAAGAGAATAATCCATGGTTCTTTAACTAGATTATTTAGGTTATAATATTTACAGAAATCTTTATGGGAGGTACACAAATGTCTGATTTATTAAATGGAAAAAATATAGTTGTAATGGGTGTGGCGAATCAACGGAGTATTGCCTGGGGAATTACCAAATCATTACATAATGCGGGGGCGAATCTAATTTTCACCAATCGGCAAGAACGTTCCCAAAAAAAGCTTGTTAAACTACTTGAAGAAAACGGTATTCAGCCAAAATTGATTGTTTCATGTGACGTTGCAAGCGATGAAAGCATTCATTCGGCATTTAGTGAAATCAAAGAAAATGTTGGCGTTATTCATGGATTAATTCACTCGGTTGCTTTTGCTAATAAGGAAGAATTAAAAGGGGAGTATGCTGATACTTCACGAGAGGGCTTTCTATTAGCGCAGGAAATTAGTGCATATTCATTAGCAGCTGTTACAAAAGCAGCGAAGGAACTAATGACAGAGGGCGGAAGTATTGTTACACAGACATATTTAGGTGCAGAACGAGTCATTAAAAACTACAATGTCATGGGAGTAGCGAAAGCATCATTAGAAGCCAGTGTAAGGTATCTAGCAGAAGACGTGGGTAAATATGGAATACGAGTGAACGCTGTTTCTGCAGGGCCAATTCGGACGCTATCAGCAAAGGGTGTTTCAGGATTCAATGAGAAATCATCTGTAATTGAGGAAAAGGCACCTTTACGACGCAATATTGATCAGGATCAAGTAGGAGATGCAACATTATTCTTCATGAGTGAATTATCAAGAGGTATTACAGGTGAAGTGCTTCATGTCGATTCCGGTTATCACATAATTGGGGAATAAATTAACGGACGCTTATCTAAAATGTTAAGCGTCTTTTTTCTGCATTAGTTTCATATAATTAGGTATATATCACTAGCTCATTTAGCGGGGGATAACTTATGAGAGGATGGTTTGTAAGTATCGAGGGGGATCCGTTTATAGCTTTTGGTTCATCTCACCTTTTCATGTTGCTAATCTATTTAATAGGACTATTATTTTTACTTACAGGTTATAATGTACTTCAGAAAAATAGTGTTCTATTCAATATGATACGTTGGATTTTGTTCAGTTTGTTAGTTTTATCGGAATTAGCGTATCAAACCTGGACCATCGCTAATGGGGTTTGGAGTGTGAATGAGCATTTACCACTTCATCTTTGTGGTATCGCAAGTATTATTGCAGCCATTGCATTGATCAACTATAACAGAAGGTTAATTATCACAGCTTATTTTATTGGTTTCATTCCAGCACTCTTGGCACTAATCACACCTGAACTCCCTTATGACTTTCCACATTTTCGTTATTGGAAGTTTTTCATTCATCATATTGTGATCTCCTGGGCGAGTATTTTCCTTGTGTTCACAGGTAGTATAAAAATCACGTTTAAATCAATGCTAGGAGCATACTTCTTGTTAATCCTGTATGCTATCTTTATCGGCTTTGTGATAAATCCGGTATTTGATGCTAACTATCTTTATCTTGCTAATACACCATCCGCAAGCACACCACTTGATTTACTTGGTAGTGGTAGCTGGTATTACGTGAATCTTTGCCTATTAGGTTTTGTGGTATTTATACTTCTTCTTGGTTTTTCCAGAGTGCTTGATACAATTAAATCTTTCAAGGATTCCCTATAACCCACACATTTTAAAATGTTTACTCCAAACTAAAAAGCATCTAAATCTTTGATACAAAGACTTAGATGCTTTTCCAGAGTAAAAGAGCTTCCAAACAGATTCGAACTACTAACCCCTTCCTACCAAGGAAATCTGTAAAAATATAAGCATCTTATACAACTAAAAGCGAGCATAATCAATACTAAAGAAAGCAACCAATTCATTTTCTTTTGTCACAGCAAACATTAAATTCCCTCGTTCTTCTGGATTTAAAAATTCGTCTAATGACAGGATATTGATTTTGATAATAATAAGTTACGTACTATGCGGGTCATATAGTAAAACAGGATTCAGCAAGGGAAAATGTAATAAAGCGAGGCGTGTTATTGATATTGATGGGGATATGAAGGATGAATTATTAAAGCGCAAAAAAGTTATTGCAGCTAATATATTAAAGTGAGGAAAGAATTATGATGATCAAAACCTGGTCAATTGCAGCGCTGACGGATCCCTGTTAGTGTTCGGAATGTTAATAGGCGATTTGATAAATTGATAAAGAGGTATAATGATAAGATTGACGAAGATAAAAACAAATTAAAAAAAGATTCGCTTACATAATTTAAGACACACGCACGTAACACTAATGTTTGGAATGGGTGTACCAGTTAAAATAGTGTCTGAACGATTAGGTCACGAAAAAGTGGAATTAACATTAAATACTTATGCTCATTTATTACCATCGATGCAGATTGAAGCTGTAAAAACATTTAATGAAAACATGCAAAAGCATAAGAACGAACATTCGGTAAAATGACGCTCGTTAGAAGTTTGTTAGAAGAAAAGGAAAAGGCTCTTGCCCTAAAGTGGGCAAAAGCCTTTCATACCAAGAGCTTCCAAGCAGATTCGAACTGCTGACCCCTTCCTTACCATGGAAGTGCTCTACCTGCTGAGCTATGGAAGCATAAAAAATGGCTCCACAGGTAGGATTCGAACCTACGACCGATCGGTTAACAGCCGATAGCTCTACCACTGAGCTACTGTGGAACAATAAAAAGTATTTATCATTGTACTACAATCAAACAAGTTGTGCTCGTCGTGTTGCAAGAGTTTTCGATGGAGCTACACTCCTCGCATGACCTACTATGAAGTTACTCACAGGGTGTTTACGGTCAAGCTACTGTGGAACAATAAAAAGTATTAACATAAATGTAACATTAAATTAAATCTAATACAAATACAAAAAACAAGCCTGGCGGCGTCCTACTCTTGCAGGGGCAAGGCCCCAACTACCATCGGCGCTGGAGAGCTTAACTACTGTGTTCGGCATGGGAACAGGTGTGACCTCTTCGCTATTGCTACCAGACATACTATTTGCGGTATAACACTTTTTATACCCTAAAAACTAAATAAGAGTTTTACAAACAACGAATAAAAAGAAATATAGTTAAGTCCTCGATCGATTAGTATCCGTCAGCTCCACGTGTTACCACGCTTCCACCTCGGACCTATCAACCTCATCGTCTCTGAGGGATCTTACTCACTCGAAGTGATGGGAAGTCTCATCTTGAGGGAGGCTTCATGCTTAGATGCTTTCAGCACTTATCCTTGCCACACGTAGCTACCCAGCTATGCTCCTGGCGGAACAACTGGTACACCAGCGGTGTGTCCATCCCGGTCCTCTCGTACTAAGGACAGCTCCTCTCAGACTTCCAACGCCCACGACGGATAGGGACCGAACTGTCTCACGACGTTCTGAACCCAGCTCGCGTACCGCTTTAATGGGCGAACAGCCCAACCCTTGGGACCGACTACAGCCCCAGGATGCGATGAGCCGACATCGAGGTGCCAAACCTCCCCGTCGATGTGAACTCTTGGGGGAGATAAGCCTGTTATCCCCGGGGTAGCTTTTATCCGTTGAGCGATGGCCCTTCCATGCGGAACCACCGGATCACTAAGCCCGACTTTCGTCCCTGCTCGACTTGTAGGTCTCGCAGTCAAGCTCCCTTCTGCCTTTACACTCTGCGAATGATTTCCAACCATTCTGAGGGAACCTTTGGGCGCCTCCGTTACCTTTTAGGAGGCGACCGCCCCAGTCAAACTGCCCGCCTGACACTGTCTCCGAACCGGATCACGGTCCTGGGTTAGAATGTCCGTACAGCCAGGGTGGTATCCCACGGGTGCCTCCACCGAAGCTAGCGCTCCGGTTTCCAAGGCTCCCACCTATCCTGTACAAGCTGTACCAACATTCAATATCAGGCTACAGTAAAGCTCCACGGGGTCTTTCCGTCCTGTCGCGGGTAATGCGCATCTTCACGCATAGTATAATTTCACCGGGTCTCTCGTTGAGACAGTGCCCAAGTCGTTGCACCTTTCGTGCGGGTCGGAACTTACCCGACAAGGAATTTCGCTACCTTAGGACCGTTATAGTTACGGCCGCCGTTTACTGGGGCTTCGGTTCTACGCTTCGCGCCAATGGCGCTAACGCTTCCCCTTAACCTTCCAGCACCGGGCAGGTGTCAGCCCCTATACTTCGCCTTTCGGCTTCGCAGAGACCTGTGTTTTTGCTAAACAGTCGCTTGGGCCTATTCACTGCGGCTCCATGTAAATGAAGCACCCCTTCTCCCGAAGTTACGGGGTCATTTTGCCGAGTTCCTTAACGAGAGTTCTCCCGATCACCTTAGGATTCTCTCCTCGCCTACCTGTGTCGGTTTGCGGTACGGGCACCTGTGACCTTGCTAGAGGATTTTCTTGGCAGTGTGGAATCTGGAACTTCGGTACTCTAGTTCCCTCCCCATCACAGCTTGAAATTGTTGGACGGATTTGCCTATCCAACTTTCTAACTGCTTGGGCGCACACATCCATCGGTGCGCTTTCCATATCCTTCTGCGTCCCCCCATCGCTAATAGCGGTCATGAGGTGGTACAGGAATATCTACCTGTTGTCCATCGCCTACGCCTTTCGGCCTCGGCTTAGGTCCCGACTAACCCTGAGAGGACGAGCCTTCCTCAGGAAACCTTAGGCATTCGGTGAAAGAGATTCTCACTCTTTTTTCGCTACTCATACCGGCATTCTCACTTCTAAGCGCTCCACCAGTCCTCACGGTCTGACTTCACAGCGCTTAGAACGCTCTCCTACCATTGTTCAAAGAACAATCCGCAGCTTCGGTGATACGTTTAGCCCCGGTATATTTTCGGCGCAGAGTCACTCGACCAGTGAGCTATTACGCACTCTTTAAATGATGGCTGCTTCTAAGCCAACATCCTGGTTGTCTGGGCAACTCCACATCCTTTTCCACTTAACGTATACTTTGGGACCTTAGCTGGCGGTCTGGGCTGTTTCCCTTTCGACTATGAACCTTATCACCCATAGTCTGACTCCCAAGTCTAAGTAGCTGGCATTCGGAGTTTGACTGAATTCGGTAACCCGATGAGGGCCCCTAGTTCAATCAGTGCTCTACCTCCAGTACTCTTTGCTTGAGGCTAGCCCTAAAGCTATTTCGGAGAGAACCAGCTATCTCCGTGTTCGATTGGCATTTCACCCCTACCCACACCTCATCCCCGCATTTTTCAACATACGTGGGTTCGGGCCTCCTGTCAGTGTTACCTGACCTTCACCCTGGACATGGGTAGATCACACGGTTTCGGGTCTACGACCGCATACTATATTCGCCCTGTTCAGACTCGCTTTCGCTTCGGCTCCGTGTCTTCCACTTAACCTTGCATACGATCGTAACTCGCCGGTCCATTCTACAAAAGGTACGCCGTCACCCATTAACGGGCTTCGACTACTTGTAAGCGCACGGTTTCAGGTTCTCTTTCACTCCCCTTCCGGGGTGCTTTTCACCTTTCCCTCACGGTACTGGTTCACTATCGGTCACTAGGGAGTATTTAGCCTTGGGAGATGGTCCTCCCAGATTCCGACGGAATTCCTCGTGTTCCGCCGTACTCAGGATCCACTCCGGAGGAAATTCCTTTTCGATTACAGGGCTCTTACCCGCTATGGCTGATCGTTCCAGATCGATTCATCTAAAGAATTTCTTGGTAACTCCAAAGGAGTGTCCTACAACCCCAGAAAGCAAGCTTTCTGGTTTGGGCTGATTCCGTTTCGCTCGCCGCTACTTGGGAAATCGCGTTTGCTTTCTCTTCCTCCGGGTACTGAGATGTTTCAGTTCCCCGGGTCTGCCTCTTGTATCCTATGTATTCAGATACAAATACTGCTCCATTACGAACAGTGGGTTCCCCCATTCGGAAATCCTCGGATCGAAGTCTACTTACGACTCCCCGAGGCATATCGGTGTTAGTCCCGTCCTTCATCGGCTCCTAGTGCCAAGGCATCCACCGTGCGCCCTTATTCACTTAACTATTATATTAAGATTAAGAACTTAAATTTGATGTCGTTGAATGTCTTACTCTTATTTAGTTTTCAAGGTACAAAGCGAGAGATTCACTCTCTCAAAACTGAACCAAACAACCAAGTACGCCCTTACCGAGGAGATCATCTGAAATGACCTCACTCCGCGTTCCTTCTAATAATCCTTAGAAAGGAGGTGATCCAGCCGCACCTTCCGATACGGCTACCTTGTTACGACTTCACCCCAATCATTGGCCCCACCTTCGGCGGCTGGCTCGCGTCTGCGTTACCTCACCGACTTCGGGTGTTGCCAACTCTCGTGGTGTGACGGGCGGTGTGTACAAGGCCCGGGAACGTATTCACCGCGGCATGCTGATCCGCGATTACTAGCGATTCCGGCTTCATGCAGGCGAGTTGCAGCCTGCAATCCGAACTGAGAATGGTTTTATGGGATTTGCTTGACCTTGCGGCTTCGCTGCCCTTTGTTCCATCCATTGTAGCACGTGTGTAGCCCAGGTCATAAGGGGCATGATGATTTGACGTCATCCCCACCTTCCTCCGGTTTGTCACCGGCAGTCACCTTAGAGTGCCCAACTTAATGCTGGCAACTAAGATCAAGGGTTGCGCTCGTTGCGGGACTTAACCCAACATCTCACGACACGAGCTGACGACAACCATGCACCACCTGTCACTCTGTCCCCGAAGGGAACACTCTATCTCTAGAGTTTGCAGAGGATGTCAAGACCTGGTAAGGTTCTTCGCGTTGCTTCGAATTAAACCACATGCTCCACCGCTTGTGCGGGCCCCCGTCAATTCTTTTGAGTTTCAGCCTTGCGGCCGTACTCCCCAGGCGGAGTGCTTAATGCGTTAACTTCAGCACTAAGGGGCGGAAACCCCCTAACACCTAGCACTCATCGTTTACGGCGTGGACTACCAGGGTATCTAATCCTGTTCGCTACCCACGCTTTCGCGCCTCAGCGTCAGTTACAGACCAGAGAGTCGCCTTCGCCACTGGTGTTCCTCCACATCTCTACGCATTTCACCGCTACACGTGGAATTCCACTCTCCTCTTCTGCACTCAAGCCCTCCAGTTTCCAATGACCGCTCGTGGTTAAGCCACGAGATTTCACATCAGACTTAAAAGACCGCCTGCGCGCGCTTTACGCCCAATAATTCCGGACAACGCTTGCCCCCTACGTATTACCGCGGCTGCTGGCACGTAGTTAGCCGGGGCTTTCTGGTTAGGTACCGTCAAGGTACCGCCCTATTCGAACGATACTTGTTCTTCCCTAACAACAGAGTTTTACGATCCGAAAACCTTCATCACTCACGCGGCGTTGCTCCGTCAGACTTTCGTCCATTGCGGAAGATTCCCTACTGCTGCCTCCCGTAGGAGTCTGGGCCGTGTCTCAGTCCCAGTGTGGCCGATCACCCTCTCAGGTCGGCTACGCATCGTTGCCTTGGTAAGCCATTACCTTACCAACTAGCTAATGCGCCGCGGGCCCATCTGTAAGTGATAGCAGAAGCCATCTTTCAACTTCTCCTCATGTGAGAAAAAGTATCATCCGGTATTAGCCTCGGTTTCCCGAAGTTATCCCGATCTTACAGGCAGGTTGCCCACGTGTTACTCACCCGTCCGCCGCTCGATCCACAAGCATCCNAAGCCATCTTTCAACTTCTCCTCATGCGAGAAAAAGTATCATCCGGTATTAGCCTCGGTTTCCCGAAGTTATCCCGATCTTACAGGCAGGTTGCCCACGTGTTACTCACCCGTCCGCCGCTCGATCCACAAGCATCCACCCGAAGGCTTCAGCAAGTTTCACGCGCTCGACTTGCATGTATTAGGCACGCCGCCAGCGTTCGTCCTGAGCCAAGATCAAACTCTCCAAAAAAGTTTGTATGTGATTAACACCGATCAATCACATCTCAATGTCTTAGCTTTTAGAAGTGTTACCTTCTAGTTTTTTAAAAGAAAAACGGTTTGTGTTTTTCTTGACATACTGGTTGTTTTGTTCAGTTTTCAAAGATCAATTTTTATCAGGTCGTTTTTAACGACAAGAAATAGTTTATCATGGCTAGGTTTAAATGTCAATAAGTTTTTCAAAATAATTTTATAAAACCTTTATTATAGTGAAAACCAAATTTCTAATTTCCCTAACAACAAAGACTAATATAGCATATAACTTTTCTCTTTTCAACAAATTTCGAGAAAAAATCGTTAGATACCTTAAAAAAGAGCCAATAAATGTTTTAGCCTTATCGACTCACTTATTGACCTTTCATTCATTCCTATCCTTTTTACTCATTCTTCGTGCGCTTAGGCATGTACTTTAAGCACTCCTGCTTGCTTGCTACCCGGCGGAATAGCTGAAAAAGAATTTGATACCGCTCACGCATGGCTCGTTTCACTAAATGATCAATTCGATGATCTTCTAAATCCATTAATAATTCTTCTAGCTCTCTTTTCAATAAGTACTCTACTTCCTTTTGTTCCATATCATTAATTAATAACCCTAACATTTTGCTCCCACCTCAAACTTCCATAATCAGTTATAATTAACTTATTTCAATGCCACATTTACATTTTTAACAACCTATCCACCATATTTATTCGTGAAAAATAGCGAATGTTGTCGGTTTCTGACATTTAATCTATGTACATCTGTTTGCAACTTTTCGTCTAAATACCCCTTTACCCTCCTTTTCTACTTTTTCATCCTATATTCACTCTATTTTTCAAGTTTTTTTAGTTTCCCCATACATCATGTTTTTATCCATCCAGAGCTTGTTCATATTAAAATCTCTCCATCATAAACTAAAACAAAGGCGATTTTAGGAGGACATTTGATGGAACATTTTTATACCTTGCGTTTTGGTAAATGGAAACGATGGTCAGTTGTTATTTTACTCGCCCTATTCACTGCAACGTTTTTATGGTTTCAACGTGATGGAACGTTTTCCGTTTTTTCTGCGGAAGGGGAACCAACCGCTTTAACGAAGGGAAATAAGGATGAGGCTAATATTGCATTAACATTTAATATTAGTTGGGGAGAAGAGAAGGTCTTTGATATATTAAAACAATTAAAGCAAGAAAACGTACAAGCAACCTTCTTTTTAAGCGGCGAATGGGCTGAGCGGCATCCAGAAGTAATCGAAAAGATCACAGAGGGGAAACATGAAATTGGAATGCTTGGATACCGCTACAAAAGTTATTTAGAGCAAGATATCGAACAAGTAAAGAAGGATTTATTAAAAGCGAAAGAAGTATTTCAAAAGCTCGGATATAAAGATGTTAATCTTGTTAGACCACCAAGCGGACATTTTAACGAGGAAATTATTAAGGTAGCAGAAAACCTTGGACTTAAAGTAATCCATTGGAATGTGAATCCAAATGATTGGGAAAATCCAGGGACGAACGAAATCACTGACACTGTTATGGAAAAAACCGCAAATGGTGATATTATCCTACTACACGCATCTGATTCTGTTAAACAGACAGCAAAAGCATTAAAAACCATTTTACCCGGCTTAAAAAACAAAGGCTTTACATTTGTATCACTATCTGAATTAATCAATCAAGCACACGCAAAATCTAAGTTAGTCGATTAAACTTCAAAACCCGGTTAGCCTTTTTCAAAGACTCACCGGGTTTTGATACTACATACTACGCTTTATTTGCACTCGTATTTTTACGCTTAGTCGAGCCGTTTTTTTCCACTTTGCTTTCCTCAGAAGGCTTCTTTGGATCAGGTTTATTAATTCGATGCAGAATCAATAGTTGATACGTATTACAAGCCAATAAAGGAACGATCATCAGCCATGCATATTCCGTCCCACTAGTACGCAGACCTGGAACCCATTCAATTGTCGTCATCACAACCATTAAAAAAAGCGCTGGAATAAATGCCCGTTGGTTTGTTTCTTTCGCTTTTATTTTAGCAATAATCCACCCATAAATAAGTATCGATGCGGCAATTAAAATGTATAACAATAACGAACCATCATCAGAGGCATTATACGGAAAATAAATTAAATCAAAAACCACGAAGACAATTAATAATACTTGAACGGTTGGCCAAAAACTACGAAATATACCTAACCCAAATTGATTAATGAATAAATAGGCAAAAAAACCAGTTTGGCTAACAAGACTAAACACAAAGCCAAGGCCCATAAAAAAGATGAGCACACCTAATAAATCAAAAAAATCAAATGGGTTTAACCATTTTGTATAGGAAGCTGTTTTTACAAAGAAACTGGTAATTATCCCAGCAGCACCACCAATTGCCAATGTTGTTAAAAACAATCTTACCCATTTACGACTATTCAAACCAATATCCTCCTGCCATTAGTGCTATGTAGTGATACAACATTTATTAACGTAAAAAATTTGTTTAAGTGCATGTTCAATAAATCACAGTGACTTATTGAAAACATCCTTTCAATGGTATTCTATCACGAACGCACGCATTTTTCCTTCCTGACGTGCATATTTTTATCTTTTATTTCTCATATTAAACATATGTAAGATGTTGTTCAAAAAGTCACCAAATAAAAAGCGACGAATCTCTTCGTTGGGGTAGAAGAACTTCTGCTAAAACCGCCCACGTCCTGTGGGGAACGCAGAAGTCAGCACGTCCTATGCAAGTCCGGTCATCAAGACTACGCTGCCTCGACCTTCTTACTTCTAATTTGGCAACTTTTTGAACATGCACTGTAAGGGAAGGAGGATTAAAATGCTTCGTGCAATTTTTATTTCCTTTGCTGGGTTAACACTTTTGATAGCTAGCGCTTGTGGTGGGGAAAGTGGTGCAGCAGGCGAAAAAGCTGATTACGATACAACCAAAAAAATGGTTGTTGATATATTGCAGACAGAAGATGGAAAAAAAGCACTGGCCGAAATACTAGCAGACGACAAACTTAAACAGCAACTGGTTATTCAAGATGATGCGGTAAAAAAGGCAATAAATGAAGCCCTTGTTTCCGAAAGAGGGAAAGAAATGTGGAAAAAATTGTTCGATGATACCGAATTTGTTAAAGGGTACGCAAAATCAATGTCCGACGAGCATAAAAAGTTAATGAAAGAATTGATGAACGATGCTGACTTTCAAAAGCAAATGCTAGATCTTCTCAAAAATCCGGAAATGACAGACCAAATGCTTGAAGTGTTAAAAAGCCAGAAATTCCGTTCACACCTAGAAGATACAATTAAGGAAACCCTCCAAACTCCATTATTCCAAGCTAAAATGACTGACATATTACTAAAGGCTGCTGAAGAAAAAAGCAAAGAAAAAGGTGGTAAATCAAAAGGAGAGGGTAAAGGTGGAGAAGGTGGCGGTAAATAAAAAAACAGAGGTGACATCTGCCACCTCTTGTTTGTTTTTTATTCTTCCATTTCCGCCACAACTTTTGCAGCGATTTTATGATATTCTTTTCCTAATGGATGATCTTGCTGATAAACAGATGGAGCAAAGATATCCTCTTCTTCATATGGCTGCTGGAGTGGTAAGCGCCCAAGCACTTGTGTCTTTAAAACTTCCGCAAGCTTTTTACCGCCACCTTGACCAAATACGTACTCTTTTTCACCTGTTTTCTTGCTTTCAAAATAGGCCATGTTTTCTACAACACCCAATATTTTGTGGTCTGTCTTCATCGCCATTTGTCCTGCACGTGCCGCTACAAAAGCAGCAGTTGGATGTGGTGTTGTTACGATAACTTCCTTACATGTTGGCAACATTTCATGGACATCCATGGCAATGTCTCCTGTACCTGGTGGTAAATCAAGAAGGAGATAATCCAGATCATCGCCCCATTCCACTTCCTTAAAGAAGCTTGTTAGCATTTTACCAAGCATCGGACCACGCCAAATAATTGGAGAGTTATCTTCCACAAAGAATCCCATGGAAATAACTTTTACACCCATACGTTCTACTGGGAATATCTTCTCCCCGCGCACTACCGGGCGTTCTTCCACACCCATCATGTCCGGTACACTAAAACCGTAAATGTCAGCATCGATAATTCCGACCTTTTTACCGAGGCGCATTAAGGAAACAGCTAAATTAACCGTAACGGTAGATTTCCCTACACCGCCTTTACCACTGGCAACAGCGATAAATTTTGTTTTCGTGTTTCCACCCATCAACGATGCCTCTTGTTCCTTTTCGGCAGCTGGCTGAAACTTTTGAATAACCTCATCAGGTAACTTTTCAAATCGCAGTCCAACAGTGTTTGCACCATTTTTCTTTAAAATGTTAACAATTTCTTGTTGCAACTGCATTTGTTCCCCTGTATTCGTCTTGCCGATTCCAACCTTTACACTAACATGCTTTTTCTCTTCCTTAATTGTTACATCTTTCACACCGCCAGTTTCTTCTAGCGTTTTATGTAAAAATGGATCCTTAACCGAGCTAAGCAATTGTACAACTTCTTCTTTTGATAACACAGTAAACACCATCCCTTTCCTAGCATCGACAGAATTAGCTAATCATATCCACACAATAATCCCATCATTAATTGCTAGTATAACATAATTCACAAAAAATCTAAGTGATATGAATCATGGGGATAAATGTCAATATTTCACTGCAAAGGCTGTTTATCTTTCTTTTTGTAAGAATGAATAAACATACCCCAACCACATCTATTTGGTTAGGGTATGTTACAATGATTGAACTATGGAATTTCCTTACTCTTCTTCCTCTTCTACATCCTCTGTCACATACCGCAAAATACCCTCATATATACTGCCAGCCATTTTCCGTTGGTAATCCCCTTGTTTCAGCAATTCCCGTTCATGCTCGTTCGATAAAAAGCCAATTTCTACTAACGAACCGGGAACTTCTGCGTGTTTTAATAAATATATATTATTAATAGCTAATGCCGAACGTTTGGTATTTTCAAGGTTGCGAATAACTTCTGCCTGGATCATTTTTGCCAAATGTTTACTTTCCTCAAACTTAGGGTGATAAAATGTTTGCGCCCCACTCCAGCGAGTTGAAGGGATGGCATTTAAATGAATCGTGACAAAAAAATCCGCCTTTTTATCATGGATAAATGAAAGTCGCTTACGAATATCCTCTGATTTTCTCCGAGCTAATCCACTTGTTCCATCCTCTGCCAAATCAACGTCCTTTTCCCTTGTTAAATAAACTAGTGCGCCCGATTGCTGCAAGTAGTCCTGCAGTTTCTTGGCAACCATCAGTGCAATATCCTTCTCAAGGGTTTCATCTTTACCAACAGCTCCACCATCAGGGCCACCATGTCCAGGATCAATAACAATTGTTTTACCTGCAAGCGGTAAGGACCATGATTCCCATGTTGATTCCGTCTTTTGAATCGGAAATTGAATTAAAAACGCTAAAAGTACTAAACCTGCCCCCCAGCTGATAACTTTCCCCGTACGTCCCATATTTCTCCTCGCCCCTTATTAATATCTGCTTGAACTATTTTATGGGACGAGGTAGGCGTTTATGACTGGAACGGGGTTTAAGTTTTATCTAAATCGATTATCTTGACAACAGCCCAGTAACAAAGCTTTTCCAAAATTCATCTGCATCAAATAATTGCTTCCAGCGAACTTCATCCAACTTTAACGGCGTTATAAATGTTGCTCCAGAACGGAATTGGCTTTTGTGGTCTTCCGCTACCAAATCACCGAAGTTCGCTCCTTCCGTTATTTCTTGCCTCTGGTTAGAATGAATTCCTTTTTTAATCTTTTGTTTAGATAATTTCCCTTCACTGGTCATTTTCCAAATGCTATTACCAAAAATCACATCATCATGTGCCACAGTCGCACCGGTTGATTCGTCCATTGTAATTGCCATATTCGCATGAAACCCAGGCAACAATTCCTCTTGCTCCGCTTCATCTGCAAAGGATACAGCAAATGGATAAATACTTTTCCCGCTTATATCAACTGTTTTTGGCGAATCACTAATTTTATTTATGGTCCCTTGCAATACGGTGTCATTTTCAGAAACAGCCACCTCGACAGGCATTCCTTGTTCCATTTCCATTCGCTCTTTTTCCGTCAACTCACCTTTCACATATAGTTGAGTGGATTCAATTGTAATAAGCGGATCAGCTAATGATTCGGATACCATCGTTATATTTCCTTGATAAGGGCTTTCTACCGTAATGGTATCCCCGCTCATCTGCAATTCTGTTAATTGCGTTTGTACACTTTCAAGTTGTGCATTTTTCTGAGCTAATTCATTTTCCTTCTGCGTCAAATATTGCTTCTTCATATAATCCGCTTCAACGGATGGAATTGTTGTTTCCTCACTGTCATCCTCATTACCAAGCGATACATTAATACGGGGAACTTGGTAAAATGAAATCGTTGAAATTGCTTGCTCAATCGCAGAGATTTCTCCATTTATCTTGTCGATTTCGCTTTCCAATTGTGCTTTCGTGGCAAAGTAATCTTGAACTTGATATGTATACAATTCATCTCCCACGTTCACCTGCGTACCTTCATCAACTAAAAATCCTTGAAAACTTCCCATATTGTCATTAAAATAGATATCATTTTCCTCTATCGCAGCCAGAACACCTGGTTTATCGATTTTTTCGTACATATCCGCTTTAAACGTTTTCGCCCAATCTGTTACATAAGACTTTCTTTCAACATTTTCTTCTTTATCAAAAGCAATGAGGCAAATGTTAATACCAATAAACAAGACAACACATAAATAGATAATTTTTTTCCGCTTCATTCAAACCACCCACTTATTAAATGAACATCAATAAAACCTAGAAACGTTACGGTTAACCAATATATAATATGTATAACAATTACACTAAGCCATATCCATCGCTGTTTGATCGTGGACAAGTAACGGATGTATTTCACCTGAAACCAGATAATCCATAACTGGACTAAAGAGATTGCTCCAAAGAAGGAAACGATCCATGGTGTACTTGTGAGATGGGAGGCAATGATCCCAAATGATAGCGGCGAAACATACCAATCCAATCCCCAATATAGCATAAGCGGTATCCATAAGATTCGTTCCACAAGCATCACTAATAAAACAATTTGCTGCATAATAATGAGTTTTTGATACGGGATACCTGTTATTGCATAAAAAATAAGGGAGGGTATGAATAATACAATAAGCGCTAACAGGATCGCAAAAACACATCGCCCAAGAGCAAAACCAAATTTACTTTGCTCGTAATCAAGTGTATTTAATTCTATTGCATTGCTTGAAATAATATCGGACCCTATTCCAAGAAAAGCCATCCAAGTGTAAATAGCCATGCTAAACAAGGTTAACAACAAACATAATCTCCACAAATTTTTTATCTTTTCCGCTTTATTGATTCGGTATAAATGATCGTCCATGGAAAACAGAAATTTAATGATGTTAATAGAATAGACCATTTGCTACATTCCCTTTTCTACATGTATTTTCCAAAAACTTATTAGATTTAATTTTAACTTATCGCATGACGAAATTCTACAATTTTTACGACTTTTGATAATATATGAGGAAAAGTAACTATATATTAAAAACCTCTCAACAAGTAAGTTTACAGCTTTCAGGGCATTCAGAAATAATTTTTCTCAACTAGGAAACATTAAATACTGTTTAGAATAATTATGGGAGGTGTTCCATTCATGTCTGAGCAAAACAAGAACCGTAACAAAGATAAAGGAAATCAACGAAACGTAATTAAATATGATACAACCCCAAAACGTGAGCGAAGTAACGATGTAGAAATTGCAGAAGACACAGAGTTTCTTAATTTGGATAATAAGAAAAATAAACGAAAACGCTGAAGAGTCGAAAAGGCCATCATCCTGCCCATGTTAGGAGATGATGGCCTTTTGTTATCACATTCGGACATTTTAGAAGGAGAAAAATATGCAACATTTAGCAAAAATCATTAGATCAGTCCTTTAGCCTATGCTTTCCACATTGTCGACACTTGACAAACCAAATAAAGCAGACCCCTGAATAGGAATCTGCTTTATTTGGTTTAATTAGCTTTCTTCAACTGGTTCATTTCCAGCAAATTCTCATACTGTTTTTTCTTCTATGCTTACGGTTTTTTTCTTTTTACCAGATAATAAATTGGCTAGACGTTCCGGAAGAGCCATTAAAGCTGGTAAAAAGATAGGGAGCAAAATAAAGCAAAGTACAATTAAGCCTGTAATGACCGAAATGGCCAATTCAGATAAAAGTACAATTCCCGCCGGCATGAGTGTCGCGAAAGTACCCCCAAGTATGATGACTGCCGATATGATCACACTACCTATATGCTTGGAAGCTGATACAATTGCCTCTTTAGGCGACAAATCTGGGTATTCCTTAAACCGCATCATCAAGAATATGCTGTAGTCTACTCCCAACGATAAAATAATGATAAAGGAGAAGAATGGAACAAAGGAAGACAAGCCTGCATATCCAAGCAAATCTAGGAAAATATAATTTACGACGAACATCGATGCATAGTACGCACCTACAAGGGATGCAGTAATGAAAATCGGTGTCCAAAAAGATCTTATAACAAAGAACAGAACAAGCAGTACGCCAGCAATGACGATAATCGTTGTTTTATTCAAATCCCTGGACAAAATATTGTTCATATCATTCGTTGTGGCGCTTGTTCCCGCTGTTCCATACTCAGCACCCGCAAGTACTGTACCTTTTAACCCAGTAGAAACAGTCGCATTCATTTTATCAATCGTTTGTAAAGCTTCATTTGAATAAGGGTCATCATTCAAAATAACCGTCATCTTTGTGATTGTTCGCTCTTTAGACATGAAAGCATCCAATGAATCTTTAAATTCATCATTTGTCAAAGCTTCCTCTGGAATAAAGAAGCTCTTATTCTCATTCAGCTGAGTTAAGTAACCATTCGTTTGGCCAATGCCATCGGAAATTTCCTCTAATCCGCCATTTACATCAGATAATTGATCTCCAAAGGCACTAAATCCATTAAGCCCCTCAGCAAGCTGCTTTTGTCCTGATTCCATCTTACCAAGTCCGTCATTCACACTATTCATATTCGTTACGATTGTACCTATTCCAGACGAAGCTTCTCCGAGTCCTTCTTTGAGCTTTTTCAAACCACCTGCCATTTGATCCAAACCATTGCTGATATCCGCAAGATTTTTATTGGCTGTGTCAAAACCGGAAGTGACTGTGTTATATTGTTCATTTAATTTGTTAATACCTTCAGGCGTAATGTCACTTAAAGAGGACGATAACCCGTCTAATGTTTGTTTTAATCCCAGGTAACGTTCATCATTATTTAGATCAGCGTAACTGTCCCCCAGATCAGCAACCATCGATTGCATGAGGGCAATTGTTTCTTTTACACCAAGAACAGCTTGGGCAGCACCCTGATAATGTGTTCCCATTTCCTTATATCCAGCCTGCATTTTTCCATAATTATCGGCTAGCATAGATACACCACTGCTCATCTCTGAAAGATTGGTTTCGATGGAAGCGATACCGTTTGATATGGTTTGTGGATTGCTTGTCCCATCGTCAATTCCAGCTTGGATTTGCTTTAATCCATTAGCTAATGCTGTTACACCGCTCTGGAGTTCTGCCGTACCATCAACCATTTCATTTACCTGTGAAAAGTCTGCCGATCCAAGCTTTTCCTGGGCTTCCTTCATACCATCAGATATGGTATCCACACCATTTCGCGTTTGTGATAAGCCGTCTGTCACTGTCCCCATTTGATCGGAGACATAGAAATCATCAATCTTTTCCCCTAAAGGCTGTGTGACGGAGGATACCTGCTTGACACCCTTCATATCCTTAAGTCTCTCAGTAATATCATCAATCACAGCAAGAGATTCGTTGTTATCCATGGTTTTCTTATTTTCAATGACAACCGTAGCCGGCATGGATTGTCCTTTGCCAAAATGCTCTGAAACCAAATTAATTGCTTTTGACGAAGGATAATCGTTTCCAAGTTCCCCAACGGTATCAAAGTTAAGTTTCTCCTCATGGAATAAAACCATTGGCCCGATTATTAGAAGAATGATAAGCGTAATGATAATCGGATGCTTTACCCCAAGGGATGATGCTTTACCCCAGAATTTATTTTCCTTATGACCGCCAACGTTTTTAGACGGCCAGAACAGCTTTTTGCCTAACACCTTCATGATAAAAGGAGTTAACGTTAAAATTTCAAGTAATAATATGGTTACACCGATTACGACAACAACACCAGATTGATAGATTGGTGATTCGGAAAAAACTAGTGCAAGAAATGCAATAAACACTGTCAGTATACTATAAGCAATTGTTTTTCCTGCAGTTTTATAAGTCTTAACAATGGAATCATCGATCGATTGTCCTTTTGCTAGTTCTTCCTTAAATCGGTTGAATAGAAGAATGTTGTAATCTGTACCAAGCCCAAAGAGAATAAGGACTAACAGCATTTGAGTAAGACTAGTAACCGGAAATCCTACTTTATCTATTAACTGGGCCGCAATTCCCATCGAACAAAGATAGGAAAATGCTACAGCTAATAAGGATACCAGCGGTGTTACAAAAGACCTAAAAGCAATAATAAGTACGACTAAAATAAAGATAACCGTAAGCGCTGCACTTTTCTCAACACCTGCCTGGGTTGCCTTTAAATAATCATTATTGATAAAATCTTCTCCGCTTAAATAGTGTTCAACAGGTACGTTATCCAATTTTTCCTCAAATTGCTTTTGGATATCATCTATTTCTCTGCCTTTTTTATCAAGCTTATAGCTCACCATTAAGGTCGTACCATCTTCAGAAACTAAAGAGCTTTTGGCATCAGGCATACTGAAGGGATCAATCATTTTCGTAATTCCAAGTTCTGAACTGCTATCACTGATTGAACTTACCGTTTCCCCGATCTGTTTCATGTCGCTTTTTGAAATTTTGTCTTTATCATAAAAAACGATAAGGTTATCTGTACCTTCTGTCGTCTCCATTTTTTTCAATATATTATTTGCCATGACAGATGGGCTGTCTTCACTCGTGCCTTCCTGTCCTTGATCACGCAATATTGCATTGATATCTGGTTGAAAGACGGTCAACACAATCGTGGCAATTAGCCAGATAGCTAAAATGGCCCAGCGTCCTTTTATAATTGTTCTCATCCCGCAGCCTCCCGCTTTTAAGTTTATTTTTTTCGTTTGTCTTTTTCGGAGAAGTACAGAATATCGGGATACTCATAATCATTCATGCCTTCAACCATCATTTTTTTCTTAACAGCCGACACCAATAATTGCATTCCCTCTTCCACCATCTCTTGTTCTTTAGGATTTAAAAGATCTACAACGCCAATTAACGACTGATTTTTAAGCTGCGATATGCTTTCATCTATATCTTCAGCTAGTCTGGGTGACAAAGAAATATCTACCAGACGTTTATCCCTCTCATTAGGAGTTTTCACCAGAAAATCTTTTGACATCAGTCTTTCAACAATATCCGAAACAGTACTTTGCGTCATTTTTAAATTTTGAGAGAGTAGTTTAATACTTACCGTTTTATGAGCAAACACTTCTCCAATGACCCTCACTTGGGGAATGGTAACACCATGCTCCTCTGCTTGTTTCTGAAGACTTTTCATTGTATAACGATGTATATATTCAATGGATTCCCCAATAAAATCAGCCTTTTCCAATATTGCCCAGCCTCCTTCCGAAAAACAATCGTACACGATACATCGCATACGATATATATTAAAGTGATAAGTTATATATGTCAATTAAAAGTTTGTGTACAAATTATGTCAGTCTCCTTTTTAAGCTCTTCAAAAAGAGTTGTTTTGAAATTAGGAGGAGTTCCAAAGAATAAATAAATATAATCTTCTTTTTAACCAATAATATTAAGATAGGGAGTTATTTTAAAAAAGACCACCTAGCCCATTTTGGCAGGATGGTCTTTCACTTTTATCCGCAACTTTCACTACTTTGTCATACTAAATACAGAATCTACATATCCGTAATTATTATTCTGGTTAATTGACGTATTATTCCAATATAGTAATTGAGACAATGAAATAGCAAGATGATCATTTTCCTCTTCTGGAGCTGGAAGTGGCTCATCCTGCTGAAAGCAAATTAGAGCCGAATTTTATTCCTTCTTACCTTGAAACAAAGGACTATGACGCTCACTATCTATAAGAGCTAAATTTTGTAATTCAGAATTTGGAATCAAACATTTCACTCCAACCATAATCTTTGCTACTTAATGTACAAAATCCGTTATTGGATGTTAATTTGTTTCACTAAATTCAATTACTTTCTCCCCATTTACTAAATACCTTTTACTATCTAATGTGGTCAAAATGTAATCAAGACACGAAAAAGACCCTTTCCACAAAAGTGAAAAGAGCCTTGAAACGTAGATAAATTAACGTTTTGAGAACTGTGGTGCACGACGAGCGCCTTTAAGACCGTATTTCTTACGTTCTTTCGCGCGTGGGTCACGAGTAAGGTATCCTTCACTTTTAAGAGAAGCACGATATTCTGGATCTGCTTCTAGAAGTGCACGTGCGATACCATGACGGATAGCACCAGCTTGACCAGTGAATCCTCCACCATGAACGTTTACTAAAACATCGTAAGTTCCTTGAGTTTCAGTAGCTACAAGTGGCTGATTCAAAATTAGTAATTGTGTTTCATATGGAAAATAGTCTTTTGCTTCACGTTTATTGATCGTAACACGGCCAGTTCCTGGAACTAAGCGAACACGTGCGGTTGAACTTTTCCGACGACCTGTACCGTAATATTGTACTTGTGCCAATTGATTAACCTCCTTTTAATTATCCACGAAGCTCGTAAACTTCTGGTTTTTGTGCTTGATGATTGTGTTCAGAACCTCTGTATACGTGTAATTTCTTACCCATTTTACGGCCTAATGGACCTTTAGGAAGCATACCTTTTACAGTTAGTTCTAACATTTGTTCAGGGTATTTTGTACGCATTTCATATGCATTGCGTTCTTTCAACCCGCCAACATAATTTGTATGACGATAGTACATTTTGTCATTTATTTTATTTCCTGTAAGTTCGATTTTTTCAGCATTGATAATGATAACATTATCACCTGTATCAGCATGTGGTGTATAGGTTGGTTTGTGCTTTCCGCGAAGGATTGCAGCAACCTCACTAGCTAAGCGACCTAATCGCTTGCCTTCCGCATCCACAACAAGCCATTTGCGTTCAATATTATTCTCATTCGCCATGAAAGTTGTGCGCATGATGGTTTCCCTCCATATTCTTTCGTTTCCGTTGGTTATTCCTATATTTAACATAATTAGTTTCCGGGGCTAATCATGGTTTAGAAATAAAATGCCATAGACCATAGTATACCAAAATGGTGCTCTATGTCAAGTCAATACACTATTTTTTATCCTTTATAAGCTTTTTGATAGAACACTTAAAAATCCGCATCACACAAGGGATCTTACTCTTCTTCCTCTCCTTCCAATTTTTGCTTCAATTCCACTCCTCTATCTTCTAAAACATCCCGCACATTATATTGACTTTTTACCAGTTCTCTTGAATACCGGTACGAAAGAATATCGCCTGATTTTATCGTTAATTCCAGCCTTGATAAAGAAACCTGCTTATCCTTCTTTTCTGATACGGCAGCAGCTTGTTCTATCTCATCCCAATCATAGAATTTCTCATCAATTGAAAATAGGTCGTTTTGATAAATACCTTCATTTGTAAAGTAATAATATTGATTCACACTTAAGTAAATAAAAATTAATCCCGGTATAAATCCAAGTAACGTACCAACCGTCTTGAGTCGTTTCTTTCCTCTTACCCTGGATTGATAATAAGCTAAGCCCCCGACAACAAGGCCTAAATAAAGAAATGCCACACCACCTATAATATAGCTAGATATCGGTGACTGGAAAAGCCAAATACCAGTGACCTGCTGATAAAAAAAGTCTTGTGCAATGGTAATGAACACAAATGGTGCAAAAAAGCTAGAAAATCCAAGGACAATTGCAATCGCTATCAAAATTGGCACCAAATCCTGTGAACGTTTTTTCTTTTTGGACATATGTATCCCCCTAGTATCTCACAATTAAGTTGTAAGATTTTTATGTACGGCGCTGGAAATACCGCAGCAGCCCTTCTGATAAAACATAAAACGATAGAATGGTGAACGTTATTGCAAGTGTTGCAAAAAAAGGAATCCATGGCGCTGTTCGGATTGTATGGGTGATATCCGTAAGTAAAATAGGCCAGGTATCGGATGTGTTGACAAAAGTCATTGCTCCGCTTTCCAGTTGTACAAACGCCTGCGATACAAATATGGAAACAAATCCAAGCTGCGCCAATAAAAATAGTGTCCGTCCAAGACCATTGCAAAAGTTAACAATGATTTGTCCAGAAATCTGCGGGTAATAGTACCGTCTGAACAATTGGAATGGTGAACAACCGACCATTACACCGGATTCCACGTAAGCTTTTTTTGATATAACGAGCAACTCTTCTTCAAAGATTTTGCCAACACGCCCTACCTCTACTAGTGCTATCACAAGAACAAGGAAAAACGGACGGGCTGAGGTAAATAGAATTGGCGGTAATAAAACGAGCAGCATCACAATAAAAATTGTTGGAACACCAGAAAGCAACTGATTCCATCCCGCCAAAAGCCCCCGGAAAAAGCGCACTCTATTCGCAGCAAATACCGCCAATGGGATCGCAATGATATAACGAATCAAACTAATAAAAAAGATCAATGCTAACGTCGCACCCGCCCCCATAGTGAGCAAGCTCAATAAATCCCTTCCTTCGCCATCCGTACCAAATGGAAATTCCCACGATGGACTGTAAGGGGGTATGACAGGCTTCTGATTATCATCTAATATGTATAAGATATCGCTCAAACTATCATCAACAAAGGGGAAATACCTGCCGAATATGGAGATAGTTAATAAGAACGTAACCATAAGTATTCCAAGCACCAATGCCGGGTTTCGCTTCCATTTGCGTATCATCATGATTCCTCCGCTTGTGCATTCATAACTGCATACTTTACGATCTGGCTAAACCAAACACTTGCCAGTATCAGTAACATAAAGGCAAATAATAATACAACCGTCATATTCGTATCATAGTTTTGAATCGACTGCAGCAAGTAATACGCTGCCCCGCGATATCCTGTCAGCAATTCTATAATTGGCAGGCTACTTAATACATACAACATAACCGTTTGCACATGCGTCAAAATCGTCGGCCAGGAATTCCAAAGCATATGGAAAGAGACCACCCGAAACGAAGATGTACCTTTAGAACGTGCAGTTCGGACATAGTCATGGTCTTCCTGCTGTAACAATGCCTGTTGTGTTAGATTTGCAAGGTACATCGTTGGATATATCGCAACGACCAACATGGGTAAAATAAAGCTGTACCACTTGTCATCACTGAACAACGAAAATGATGGAAAACCCCAACGAATAAGCAGGATAATAAAAAACTGCAACCCAACAACAATAAAGAAATCTGGAACAGCGGTACATAACCAGTTAACCACCCTTAGCGCAATACCCCTTTTCCGATGATAGTTAACGAAATTCGCGACACCAATGATGATGCCAAAAAGTACGCTGATGAAAAAAGCAGGAAGAATAATTTCCAGGCTTCTACCAAGATACGTACCTGCAGCTTCCATTACTGGGATCCCTGTTTTCACTGCCCCAAAGCCTCCATTTGCAATTAAATCTGTAAAAAAGTGCTGAATGTTGGCTATATAACCCTCCCAGCCAAATGGAAAAACCGTCTCCATATGAAAGGTGCCCTCACTCATTACCACAGGCTCACGAGGAAGAAGAATAATAGCCAATACAACAATGCTAACGCCAAAAAATATCAACAGACTCTTCAGTAAATTTAAGGTAAGGTTCTTCACTGCAACACCCTCTATTGATGGTTATTATTCTTAGTAATAGCGTCTAATTCGACCCCTAAGTCAATTAATTAGCCTCTAACAAATCTCTAAATTGGTTTCACTATCTTTCCAGTTTCCTATTATTTTCGATACAAACACAAAAACCCCACAACGACTAAAATTATTCCCGACGGCTTTGTTACGTTCTCTAATAAAAACAGCCACACACCAGAAATAATAAAAATTGCCCCTGCCTTTTTCACTTCATATTGGACTTTATATGCCATCCAAATAGCAATTATAGAAGCAACTCCCCTAGTAGAACCCGGCAGAAAGTGATGAGCAAAGTAGCTATCTTTCAATGAAAACGTAAAATATATGTACAAAAGGGATCCAAGAAGACCTGTAATACCGCCAATTAATCCAAGGGTAAATTCCAAATCCTTTGGGCGTGATCGCATCTCTTCATCCATTCATTGCTCACCTACTTTAAAAACGAATGCAATTATTTGCAATTGTAACATAATTTTTGATAAAAAAATCGACTCGTTAAAAAACGAATCAATTTTACACTCTAAAAATTACTGGTAAGCTTTAGCAGAAGCTTGGACCCGACTAGATATAATCTTTCCTGTTTTCATAATTTCTTCTAAAAACCCAACTCGGTACTCATCCTTTCCAATTAAAACAGGCTGAGCTTTCCTCCTTAACGGGTAACGAATAAACATTGCGAGTCTACGATCAATTCAATACCTAACCCTCCACAAATACAACCCTTGAGGTGGTATCGTTTCTCCAACAAGTTGGCGATCTCTTTGCTCGATAAGAAAGGGGATATCGCTCGCACTACGTCTGCCTTGACCAATATCAAGCAAGACGCCAACAGTTATCCGGACCATGTTATATAAAAAGCCGCTTCCACGAAAAATAAATTCAATCTCACTCCCATGTTTCTCGCATGAGAGCTGGTAAAGTGTGCGGACTTTGCTTCCTTTTGTAGTTGCTTTTGCTGAGGAAAAAGTAGTGAAGTCATGTTCCCCTTCTAAATAGCTGCAGGCCTCCTGCATTACCTTTATATCCAGTGGGTAAGGAAATTGATAAGCATAGTTTCGCTTAAACACATCAGTCTCTTTTTCATTCCAAACATAATAACGATATTCTTTCTCAATCACATCATAACGTGCGTGAAACGCTGTCGGAACTTTTTCCACATCATTCACATAAAGATCACCCGGCAAAAGTGTGTTAAGTGCCCGCTTCCAATTCACTTCCGGTATAATAAAAGGCGTTTCAAAATGGATCGTCTGCCCTTTTGCGTGTACACCTGTATCGGTTCTTCCGGAAGCTTGAATTCGGATATGTTCACCTTTGTGCATTTTCTGTAATGCTTTTTCTAACTCGCCGTGAACAGTGCGTTTCTTAGGCTGGATTTGAAAGCCGGAAAAATTGGAACCATCATAGCTAATCACACATTTAATCTTCTCCATCCAAATCCAGTCCCCCTGCTAGTAAGTTCTTGTTAAAAACAATCCCGCAATAACAAATAAGAATAATACATAAATTGCTATATCCCGCTTTTCAATTTTTAATTCTCTTAGTTTAGTCCGGCCTTCTCCACCTTGATAGCCACGGGCCTCCATCGCCATTGCAAGCTCCTCAGCACGTTTAAACGCACTCACGAACAGTGGCACCAATAATGGGACAACTGCTTTAGCACGTTCCTTGATTGGTCCTGTTTTAAAATCTACTCCACGTGATGCTTGTGCCCGAGAAATTTTTTCTGTTTCCTGCATGAGTGTCGGAATAAACCGTAATGATATCGACATCATCAGCGCTAGCTCATGCACTGGAAATTTAACTTTTTTCAGCGGATGAAGCATATCCTCGATTGCATCCGTTATTTCAATTGGTGTTGTCGTTAACGTTAACAAAGACGTGATTAAAATTAGCAAGAAAAACCGCATCGAAATTGCAAATCCTTGAATAAGTGCACCTGAATAAACGTTAAATGAAAATACTTCAAATAGGACTGTTCCTTCTTTTGTTACAATCAAATGTAAAATAAACGTAAATACAATTAAGAACCAAACAGGCATTAACCCTTTCAAGATAAACTTAATTGGTATTCTTGTCGTAATAACACTTGCTAAAGCGAAAACAGTTAAAATCGCATAACTAAGCACGGAATTGGCAAAAAAAACAATAAACACAAAGAAAAAAATGATCGTAATTTTTGTCCGTGGATCCAAACGATGGATGATCGAGTTTCCCGGAACATATTGGCCAATAATTAGAGAGTTACTCATACGATTCAGCCCCCTTTACATAACGCTGAATAATCTGAGCAATTTCTTCTATTGATTGGCGATGAAATGGAATCGATACATTAAATTTCTTTTCAAATGACTTAAGGAATTGAACAGCCTCTGGAACATCCAGTTGGACTTTATTTAACGCCTCTTGCTGTGTCAATACTTCCTCTGGCTTGCCTTCCATATATTTGGTACCTTTATTTAAAATAATGACGTGATCGGCATATTGCACTGCATCCTCCATGCTATGTGTTACAAGCACCGTTGTCAGCCCTTCTCGTTGATGCAATTCATAGAACATATCCATTATTTCCCGTTGTCCACGTGGGTCTAATCCAGCAGTGGGTTCATCCAATACCAGCACATCTGGTTTTGTCGCCAATACCCCAGCAATTGCTACTCGACGCATTTGTCCACCACTTAACTCGAATGGTGAACGTTGCAGTAATTCCTCAGGCAACCCAACTGCAGGAACAATTTCTTGTATTCGTTGTTTTATTTCATCTTTAGCGACACCAAAGTTTTCTGGACCAAATGCAATGTCCTTTTCCACATTCTCTTCAAATAATTGATGTTCTGGATATTGAAATACAACCCCGACTTTGCTGCGTAATTCCTTCATATTTTTAGGCTTCTCATCGTTGGTAAGGCGATAGTCCCCAATTGTGACGCTACCTTCACTTGGTGAAACCAATCCATTTAAATGCTGAATAAGTGTCGACTTGCCTGAACCTGTATGACCAATAACTGCTACAAATGAACCTGATGGTATATGAAATGATAAGTCCTCTATTGCTTTATGGGCAAATGGTGTGCCCTGTTGGTATATATAGCTTACGTTCTCGAATGTAATGTCCATAAGTCCTCCAGCAATTCTTCTTGGTTTAATGGTTCAGTTGTAACAGGAATTCCCGCCTGTTTAAGTTCATCAGTTAAAATAGCCACAAATGGCACGTCAAGTCCAATTTCCCGTAATGCATCTTTTTTAGAAAAAATTTCTCGTGGTGTTGCTTCATCCCATGTTTCTCCGTTATTCATTACAATAACTCGTTCAGCTTGTACAACCTCTTGCAAATCATGGGTAATCGTTATTAATGAAAGCTCATGTTCTTGCCTAACATTAGAAACGGTACGCATAATTTCCTGGCGTCCCTTTGGATCGAGCATCGCAGTGGCCTCATCTAATATTAATACATTTGGTGAAATCGCTAGAACACTGGCAATCGCAACCCGCTGTTTTTGCCCACCAGAAAGCCTGTGTGGTTCGGTTAACTTATACTCCTGCATACCAACAGCTGTTAAATTTCGATCAATCCGGTTAATCATTTCATCACGTGAAAAGCCACGGTTTTCCATTCCGAACGCAACATCATCCTGTACGGTTGTCCCCACAAATTGGTTGTCCGGATTTTGAAAAACCATCCCAACCTCTTTCCGAATCTCCCAAATGGTTTCCTGATTCACTTGTTGACCATTAATAATGATTTCGCCCTCTACAGGAAAAAGCAGCCCATTCATCAGCTTTGCAATAGTAGACTTTCCTGACCCA
The DNA here is from genome assembly GCF_900258515.1 of Lentibacillus sp. Marseille-P4043. Taxonomy (NCBI): domain Bacteria; kingdom Bacillati; phylum Bacillota; class Bacilli; order Caryophanales; family Bacillaceae; genus Lentibacillus; species Lentibacillus sp. Marseille-P4043. The sequence goes on from NZ_LT984884.1 coordinate 685,727, forward strand.
TTATGGCCTATAATAGCAACCCATTCATTTCTATAGATTTCAAACGAACAATTCTTTAACACCCATGGCTCCTCATCTCCATATCGAAACGATACATTTCTAAACTCTATAAATTTTTCTCTCATTGTGTAATGACCTCCTCTAACTCAGCTCTATGGCCTGGGTGTATTTTCCTTTATCGGGCCGATGTTCTCGTTCTCGGGCCGATGTTCTCGTTCTCGGGCCGATGTTCTCGTTCTCGGGCCGATGTTCTCGTTCTCGGGCCGATGTTCTCGTTCTCGGGCCGATGTTCTCGTTCTCGGGCCGATGTTCTCGTTCTCGGGCCGATGTTCATCAGCGGACTTAATCGTCCGCTTCTGAACAGTCGCCTCAGCCTCTCTGATCCAGTTGCTTGTTGGCCAGCGAATACCGCCATAAGCAATGGACACTTCGAACGCTGAAAACCGTGCGTTCTGCGGTCCCTTGCCTGTGGCTTCTGTCGCTAAACGGCCCCGCTACACTTTTCTCTTCCCCATTATACACAAAAAAAGGGCTTGGATTCACCTCTGGAAGAGATTCAGTCCTGCCCTTATCGCGCACATGTTTCATTAAACTAGTTCAATAATTGCCATTTTTGCTCCGTCACCTTGACGTTCACCTAGCTTAAGAACGCGTGTGTATCCACCTTGTCGATCTTCGTAGCGTGCAGCGACGTCACCGAAAAGTTTTTGAACTACACTTTCGTTTTCGTTTGCTTCCTGGTTGTATAAAAATGCTGCGGCTTGACGGCGAGCGTGAAGATCACCGCGTTTACCAAGCGTAATCATTTTATCAACTACAGATTTCAATTCCTTCGCTTTTGCTTCTGTTGTTTCAATCCGCTCATGAATAATCAAGTCAGATGCAAGGTTGCGAAGTAGTGCCATACGTTGATCTGTTGTACGACCTAATTTTCTAGCCATGGACTATCCCTCCCTTTCCTGATACTCTAAAGGTGTCTATATTGATCAGTCATCATTACGTAAGCCTAAGCCAAGATCGTTTAGTTTTACTTTTACTTCTTCTAGTGATTTACGGCCTAGATTACGCACTTTCATCATATCTTCTTCAGATTTATTTGAAAGCTCCTGAACTGTATTGATGCCAGCACGTTTCAAACAATTATAGGATCTAACAGATAGATCAAGTTCTTCTATTGTCATTTCCATAACTTTTTCTTTTTGATCTTCTTCTTTTTCAACCATAATTTCCGCGTTTTGTGCCTCATCTGTTAAACCTACGAAAATGTTAAGATGTTCAGAGAAGATTTTTGCACCTAAAGAAACTGCTTCTTCAGGGCGAATACTTCCATCAGTTGATACATCAAGGGTTAATTTATCGTAGTTGGCAACTTGACCTACACGGGTATTTTCAACTTGATATGTGATACGTGATACTGGTGTGAAGATCGAATCAATCGGAATAACACCAATCGCTAGATCATCATGATTATTTGCTTCTGCTGGACGATAGCCACGACCGCGTTCTGCGGTAATTTTCATATGCAAGCTTCCTTTACTACTGATCGTAGCAATAGGTAGGTCAGGATTTAATACTTCTACATCACTATCATATGTTAGATCTGCAGCCGTTACTTTTCCTTCTCCCTGCACATCAATCTCTAATGTTTTCTCTTCGTCAGAGTAAATTTTTAGAGCAAGCTTCTTCAGATTCAAAATAATTGTAGTTACATCTTCAACGACCCCATCAATTGTTGAAAATTCATGTAACGCACCATCAATTTGAACTGACGTTGCAGCAGCGCCTGGAAGTGAGGATAGTAGGATACGACGCAAGGAGTTTCCTAGAGTAGTACCATATCCACGTTCAAGCGGTTCGACGACGAATTTCCCAAACTTGGCATCATCGCTGATCTCTACCGTTTCTATTTTTGGTTTTTCAATTTCGATCATTCTATAAAACCCTCCTTCAAAACGTCGAAACCCCGGTTAGACTCCCCTGTCTAACCGAAATTCCTCAAATAGGCAGTTGGCGTTTCTGCACTATTGAATACATTCGTACTTTCGTGTCTGTCTAGATGCTGTTGGTTAAGGTATTCTCGGAAAGGGATTAACCCTTCATGCCTTACACTTTTAGCCATCATAACCCATTATAGACAGGGTGACAAATAATATACGGTCAAATTATACACGACGACGTTTTGGTGGGCGGCAACCATTGTGAGGAACTGGTGTTACGTCACGAATGGCTGTAACTTCTAAGCCTGCTGCTTGAAGCGAACGAATTGCTGCTTCACGGCCGGCACCAGGGCCTTTTACAGTTACTTCTAATGTCTTCATGCCATTTTCTACAGCTGATTTTGCTGCAGTTTCAGCTGCCATTTGTGCAGCAAAAGGTGTAGATTTACGAGAACCTTTAAAACCCAACGCACCTGCTGAGCTCCAGCCAACAGCGTTACCTTTAACATCCGTAATTGTTACAATTGTATTGTTAAACGTTGAACGAATGTGTGCTACACCTGTATCAATATTCTTTTTCACACGACGCTTACGTGTATTAGTTTTACGAACCATTGATTAGCTTACCTCCTTCTAAGTTATTTCTTCTTGTTAGCGATTGTACGACGTGGACCTTTACGTGTGCGTGAATTATTTTTCGTCTTTTGCCCGCGTAACGGCAAGCCGCGACGGTGACGCATTCCTCTGTAGGAACCAATCTCAATTAAACGTTTAATGTTTAGGGATACTTCACGACGAAGGTCACCTTCAACTGTATGAGCGTCAACTGCTTTACGAATTTTACCTAATTCATCTTCAGTTAGGTCGCGTACACGAGTGTCTTCTGAAACGCCTGCTTCTTTAAGGATACTTTGTGCAGTTGTTTTCCCAATACCATAAATATATGTCAATGAGATTACTACACGTTTATCACGCGGAATATCTATACCTGCAATACGTGCCATAAATGCTTGCACCTCCTTGTATATTAACCTTGTTTTTGCTTATGCTTTGGATTTTCACAAATCACCATTACTTTACCTTTGCGTTTAATAACTTTACATTTTTCGCAAATTGGCTTTACAGATGCTCTTACTTTCATCATCTTTACCTCCTTTTATATCGGAGCCTGTTATTATTTATAACGGTACGTAATTCTTCCTCTTGTTAAATCATACGGTGAAAGTTCTACCGTTACTTTGTCACCTGGTAAGATACGAATGAAATGCATACGAATTTTGCCAGATACATGTGCCAAGACCGTATGGCCATTTTCAAGCTCTACATTAAACATCGCGTTTGGCAATGTTTCCGTTACGGTACCTTCCACTTCAATTACATCGTCTTTCGCCATCGTGTTGATCTCCCTTCTTCAAATCAGTCACAACCTCTTTGACAAATTTAGCTATGGCAAACCGTAATTTCCCATTTGTGACACGACCAGTTTCTAGAAGGCTGTTTTGGACTTCTGGAGATATATAATCCATAACTTCAATATGATGTAGATTCTTTTTCTTTGGTCGATCATATTTACGTTTTTCCCCATCTGCTAGTAAGACATACCGTTCGTCAACTATTTTAATGACAACCGCATACTGGCCAGCTTCACGTCCTTGCATAATACGAACAACTTGACCCATCTGCGGAACCGAATCAGCTTCCTCCACAACGATCACCTTCACTTAGGCTATAATATAATGAACACCTTATTATAAAGGTTTACAAATTATCATGATTTAACTTACTGTGTCACTTTTATATCAAGTAATCAATGCAATACTAAAAAGTACACACTGCTTTATTATACCTTTTCATAGATAAAATTGCACCCATCATCTGGTTGAATGCTTATTTTTCTATTTTTGCCTGGATATCCTGAAAAACTTTATCAATTTCTTGATCACCGTTTACTGTTACGAGATATCCTTTGTCCTGATAATAATCTAAAAGTGGCATTGTTTGTTCAATGCTAACATCTAAACGATTTTTCACCGTTTCAGCCTTATCATCATCACGTTGGATTAAAGTAGAACCATCTTTATCACATACGCCCTCTTCTTTTGGAGGGTTGAATAGAACATGATAAGTGGTACCACATGTCGGACAAATTCTACGACCCGTTAAACGTTCCAATAAGTTTTCTTCAGGTACGTTTACATGCAGTACGTAATCAATGTCTTCATCCATTTTGGTTAATAGCGATTGCAATGCGTCTGCTTGAGCGATTGTTCTTGGGAAACCATCTAATAAAAATCCATCCTGACAATCGTCCTTCTGCAAACGTTCCTCCACAATGCCGATTGTTACTTCGTCTGGAACAAGAGCGCCTTGATCCATATATTCTTTTGCCTTTTTGCCTAACTCTGTTCCTTCTTTAATAGCTAACCGGAACATATCTCCTGTTGAGATATGAGGGATGTGATATTTTTCAACAATTTTTTCTGCCTGTGTACCTTTACCAGCACCAGGTAGACCCATTAAAATTAAATTCAACAATTTTCCCCTCGCTCTCGGGTTGGTTACTTGTTTTACTTAATAAATCCTTTGTAGTGTCGTTTAACTAACTGACTTTCCAGTTGTTTCATCGTTTGAAGTGCGACACCAACAACGATTAGTAAACTCGTACCGCCGATTCGTACTGCTGTAGGAAGCCCTGCAAGACCACCTAAAATAATAGGTAAAACAGAAACGGCCGCCAAGAAGATCGATCCAACGAATGTAAGACGATACATGACACGGGTTAAATATGTTTCTGTTTTCTTACCAGGCCTAATTCCTGGAATATATCCACCTTGTTTTTGCAAATTCTCAGCCATTTGTTCTGGATTAACTTGAACAAATGAATAAAAGTACGTGAATGCAATAATTAACGCTACATAGATGACCATCCCAATAGGTTTGGTATAATCAAAAATCGTTTCGATCGTTGCAGCAAAATCATTACCTTCAAAAAGTCCCGCCACCGTTCTTGGGGCCATAATAAATGCAATGGCAAAGATTACCGGGATAACCCCCGCAGCATTTACTTTAAGTGGTAAATGTGTAGAGTGCCCACCGACTGGGGAACGGTTTACAAGTTTTTTTGCATATTGAATCGGAATCTTGCGCAACGCCTGTTGAATGAATATAACACCAACAGTTACTGCAACGACTACCAAAGCAATTAATGCAACAATGACGATATTAATAAACAATTCATCGCCAGGATTATCGAAATACTGAACATATAATTGTTTTACGCCATTTGGTACTGCAGCTACGATACCTGCAAAAATCAAAATGGAGATACCATTTCCGACACCATTTGCCGTGATTTGCTCACCTAGCCACATTAAAAATGTAGTTCCACTAGTTAACACCACTGCAATAACAAGAAACGTCAAAATTCCTTGGTTGGAAATTAATTGTCCACCAGCCATTGCATTAAATCCGACTGACATTGCTATCGCCTGGACAAATGCAAGAACCACTGTTCCATAACGTGTGATCTGGGCTAATTTCTTGCGTCCCATTTCACCTTGCTTTTTCCATTCAGCAAATTTCGGTACAACATCCATTTGAAGTAATTGCATTATAATCGAAGCGGTGATGTAAGGCATAATACCCATCGCAAATATAGAGAAGTTTTGTAATGCCCCACCGCCAAATATATTTAGAAACCCAAATACATTTCCTTGGTCCATAAAAGAATCAATTGCTTCTTTATTTGTATATGGCACAGGAATAAAAGAACCAAGACGGAAGACAACTAACATTAATAATGTAAAGATGATTTTCCGTCTGATATCACCCACGCGCATAAAATTGGAGATTGTACGAAACATTAAATCACCTCGGTTTTACCGCCCGCTGCTTCAATAGCTTCTTTGGCTGAAGCAGAGAACTTGTGAGCTTTTACTGTAAGTTTCTTTTCGATAGCACCCTTACCTAGCACTTTAATGCCAGCTTTAAGTTTGCTTACGACACCTTCTTCAAGTAATAGCTCAGGTGTAATTTCTGTGCCGTCTTCAAAACGATTTAATGCATCAAGGTTCACAATAGCAAATTCTTTACGATGAACATTCGTAAATCCGCGTTTTGGCAAGCTTTGGAATAATGGCATTTGACCACCTTCAAAGCCCAAACGTGTACCGCCACCTGAACGTGCTTTTTGTCCTTTATGCCCTCTTCCAGATGTCTTTCCGTTACCAGAAGACGTTCCACGACCTACACGATTACGTTCTTTGCGAGTTCCTTCTGATGCCTTCAATTCATGAAGTTTCATGCGAGCACCTCCCTTTACGCTAATGTTTTATTAAAGTTCTTTGACCGCTACGAGATGGGATACTTTGTTAACCATTCCACGAAGAGATGGTGTATCTTCCCGAACTACGGATTGTTGAATTTTTTTAAGTCCTAACGCTTGAACAGTTTGTTTTTGCACTTCTGTTCGACCAATAACACTGCGCTTGAGGGTGATTTCTAATTTTTTAGACATAGTATTTCCCTCCTTATCCTAACAGTTCTTCTACAGACTTTCCGCGTAGTTTAGCTACTTCTTCTGCACGTTTTAAATTTGTTAATCCGTTTAAAGTAGCACGAATCATATTAATCGGTGTATTTGCTCCAAGTGATTTTGTTAAGATATCACCAACACCTGCAAGCTCAAGGACCGCACGAACTGGTCCACCAGAGATAACTCCAGTACCTTCTGCTGCTGGTTTCATTAATACGTTACCAGAGCCAAAACGTCCGTTGATTTCGTGTGGAATTGTTGTACCAACGATAGGTACTTCAATTAAGTTTTTCTTTGCATCGTCAACTGCTTTTTTAATTGCTTCTGGTACCTCTTGTGCTTTACCTGTACCAAAGCCTACATGACCATTCTTGTCACCGACTACTACCAATGCGGCAAAACGGAAACGACGTCCACCTTTAACTACTTTTGCCACACGGTTGATCGTAACAACGCGTTCTTCAAGATCTAATTTGTTCGGATCAATGCTGTTATGCATGTATGTCCCTCCTTTATCGGTTAAAATTCAAGACCTGCTTCGCGAGCAGCATCTGCTAAAGCTTTCACACGTCCATGATAAAGGTAGCCTCCGCGATCGAACACAATCGATTTGTAACCTTTATCTTGGGCACGTTTTGCGATCAATTCTCCGACTTGTTTAGCTGCTTCTACATTACCAGTTGCTTCTACTTTCAATTCGTTATCCTTGGTTGAAGCACTAGCTAATGTAAGACCATTAATATCATCAATTAATTGTGCGTAAATGTGTTTATTTGAACGGTACACGTTTAGACGTGGGCGTTGTTCAGTTCCAAATAGGTTTTTACGAACGCGCATATGTCTTTTTTTGCGTACTGCGTTTTTGTCAGGCTTTGTGATCATCTAGGTCACTCCTTTCTGCTCCCTAACTAACCTTACTTAGCAGTTTTACCTTCTTTACGACGTACATATTCACCTTCATAGCGAATACCTTTACCTTTATAAGGCTCTGGTGGTCTGATTGCTCTAATATTTGCAGCAACAGCTCCAACCAATTCTTTATCGATACCTTTAACAATAATTTGTGTGTTTTTAGGTACATCAATTTCAATACCATCACGAGGTTCGATTTCTACTGGATGTGAATAACCTGCGTTAACCACAACTTTTTCACCTTGTTTTTGTGCACGATATCCGACACCAATAATTTCAAGGCTTTTCTCAAATCCTTTATGAACTCCTTCAACCATATTGTTGATCAGGCTGCGTGTTGTACCGTGTAATGCGCGATGATCTTTATGATCGCTTGGACGTTCAATCGTAATAACATTGTCTTCAATGACAATTTTTATATCATCATGAAAATCTCTAGTTAATTCGCCTTTAGGGCCTTTTACTGTAACGGTATTTCCGTTAAGCTTAACTTCCACACCATCTGGAATTTGTATTGGCTTTAGTCCTATACGAGACATTCCATGCACCTCCTCATTTCAAAAATGTTAATTACCAAACATATGCAAGAACTTCGCCACCAACAGCTTGTGTACGTGCTTCTTTATCAGATAACACACCTTTAGATGTTGATACGATAGCAATGCCTAAGCCGTTTAATACACGTGGTACTTCGTCAGCTTTTGCATAAACACGTAGTCCTGGCTTACTAATACGTTTGATACCTGTAATTACTCGTTCTTCACTTGCACCGTACTTAAGGAAAATACGCAGAACACCTTGTTTGCTATCTTCAATGAATTCATAATCACGTACGAATCCTTCACGTTTTAAGATATCAGCGATTTCTTTTTTCATTTTAGATGCTGGAAGCTCCAACTTTTCATGTTTTACCATGTTAGCATTACGAATACGAGTTAGCATATCTGCGATTGGATCTGTCATAACCATTACTCATTACCTCCTTCCCGAATCGGGGTTTACCAGCTTGCTTTTTTGACACCAGGAATTTGACCTTTATAGGCAAGTTCGCGGAAACAAATACGGCATAATTTAAATTTACGAATTACAGAATGTGGACGGCCACAACGTTCACAGCGTGTATATTCACGTACTTGATATTTTTGTGGACGTTTTTGTTTTGCAATCATTGATTTTTTAGCCACAATTTTCCCTCCTTGTATTAGCTCTTTAGCTTATTTTTGGAAAGGCATGCCTAGCTGAGCTAAAAGTTCACGCGCTTCTTCGTCGGTATTTGATGTTGTAACAATAACAATATCCATACCGCGCACTTTGTTTACTTTATCGTAATTAATTTCTGGGAAAATCAGTTGCTCTTTTACACCTAATGTGTAGTTACCACGGCCATCAAATGCTTTCTTAGAAATACCACGGAAGTCACGTACACGTGGTAGTGATACGGCAATAAGTTTTTGTAAGAATTCATACATGCGTTCACCACGAAGCGTTACTTTCGTTCCAATTGGCATTCCTTCACGTAAGCGGAAGCCAGCGATTGACTTTTTAGCGCGAGTTATCATTGGTTTTTGTCCAGAAATTAAAGCTAGTTCTTCTACTGCACTATCCAATGCTTTTGAATTTGAAACAGCATCACCAACACCCATGTTGATAACAATTTTTTCAATAGTTGGTACTTGCATAACTGATTCATAACTGAATTTATTCATCAAAGATGGTAAAATTTCACCTTGATATTTCTCTTTAAGTTGATTCATCACGAGAGCCCTCCTTTCGCTGTAGACTATTTATCTAATGCTTCACCGGATTTTTTAGCGATGCGGACTTTCTTTCCGTCACGTTCTTCATACCCAACACGAGTTGGTTCACCGGACTTAGGATCGATTGGCATTACATTAGAAACATGAATTGGCGCTTCTTGATTAAGAATTCCACCTTGTGGATTATCTTGAGAAGGTTTTGCGTGTTTCTTAACCATGTTAATTCCTTCTACAAGAACACGTTCCTTCTTCGGATATGCTTCTAAAATAGTGCCTTGTTTTCCACTATCTTTACCGGAAATCACTTTTACTTTATCACCTTTTTTTACATGCATGCTTGACGCACCTCCCTAACAAGGCTTAACATTTTCGCTTTATAAAACTTCTGGAGCTAGAGATACGATTTTCATGAATTTTGCATCGCGTAATTCACGTGCGACTGGTCCGAAGATACGTGTACCTCTTGGACTTTTGTCATCACGGATGATTACGGCAGCATTTTCATCAAAACGAATGTATGATCCATCTTTACGACGCATACCAGATTTACTACGAACGATTACAGCTTTAACAACTTCGCCTTTTTTGACAACGCCACCTGGTGTTGCTTGTTTGACAGAACAAACAATTACATCACCAATATTAGCTGTTTTACGTCCGGATCCACCTAGCACTTTAACCGCTAAAACTTCACGGGCACCAGAGTTATCTGCAACTTTTAAACGAGTTTCTTGTTGAATCATATCGCTATGACCTCCCTTCGGATACCTTCCGAGCGAACTTTAATTATATAATTACCGCTTCTTCAACGACTTCAACTAAACGAAAACGTTTCGTAGCTGATAGCGGACGAGTTTCCATGATGCGAACGATATCACCAGTTTTTGCTTGGTTATTTTCATCATGTGTTTTGAATTTTTTAGAGTACTTAACACGTTTGCCGTATAACTTATGGAATTTGTATGTTTCAACTAAAACAGTGATTGTTTTATCCATTTTGTCTGATACGACACGGCCTGTATATACTTTACGATTATTACGCTCAGTCATTTTGAGGCTAACCTCCTCTCTTGTTTCAGTTAGTTATTTACGCTTAGTTCACGTTGACGTACAACAGTTTTCATGCGTGCAATAGACTTTTTAACTTCACGAATTCGCGCAGTGTTTTCCAGTTGTCCAGTTGCAAGTTGAAAGCGCAAATTAAATAATTCTTCTTTTAAAACTTTAACTTTTTGTTCAATTTCGGCAGTGGTTAGTTCTCTGATCTCTTTAGCCTTCATTGATTTCACCACCAATTTCTTCACGTTTTACGAATTTTGTTCTAATCGGTAGTTTATGAGAAGCAAGACGTAACGCTTCACGTGCCACTTCTTCTGGTACACCAGCGATTTCAAACATGATTTTTCCTGGTTTTACAACTGCTACCCAGCCTTCAGGAGCCCCTTTACCAGAACCCATCCGAACTTCTAGGGGTTTTGCAGTGTATGGTTTGTCAGGAAAGATTTTAATCCAAACTTTTCCGCCACGTTTCATGTAACGGGTCATTGCAATACGAGCAGCTTCAATTTGACGGCTTGTAATCCAAGATGCATCAATTGCTTGTAAGCCATATTCACCAAATGCTACTGTTGTTCCACCTTTTGCTTGACCTTTCATGCGGCCACGGTGTTGTCTACGATATTTTACACGCTTAGGCATTAACATAATGCATTGCCCCCTTCCTTATTTGTCAGTTTTTGTTGGAAGGACTTCTCCACGGTAAATCCACACTTTAACACCTAATTTACCATAAGTAGTGTCTGCTTCTGCTGTACCATAATCGATATCAGCACGCAATGTGTGTAGTGGTACTGTTCCTTCACTATAATGTTCCGCACGGGCGATATCTGCACCGCCAAGACGTCCAGAAACTTGTGTTTTGACACCTTTTGCTCCACCGCGCATCGCACGTTGAATTGATTGTTTTTGTGCACGACGGAAAGAAATACGGTTTTCTAATTGACGAGCAATATTTTCAGCAACCAATGTTGCATTAAGATCAACTTTCTTAATTTCTACGATATTTATATGAACACGCTTGCCAGTCAAACTGTTTAATGATTTGCGTAGGGCTTCTACTTCAGATCCGCCTTTACCAATTACCATACCAGGTTTACCAGTATGAATAGTGATATTCACACGATTTGCTGCACGTTCAATTTCAATAGAAGAAACAGCAGCTGTAAGCAAGCGATTTTCAAGATATTCTCTGATTTTGATATCTTCGTGTAGTAAGTCTGCATAGTCTTTGCCAGCATACCATTTTGACTCCCAGTCACGAATGATACCGACACGAAGACCGGTTGGATTTACTTTTTGACCCACTGACTATCCCTCCTTCTTTTCTGTTACAACCAATGTAATATGGCTTGTGCGTTTATTAATTTTACTTGCACGTCCTTGAGCACGTGGACGGAAACGTTTCAATGTTGCACCTTCATTTACAAATGCCTCAGAAACTACTAGGTTATCTGTGTCCATTTCGTAGTTGTGTTCTGCGTTTGCAACTGCAGACTTAAGAACTTTTTCTACGACTGGAGAAGCACCACGTTGTGTAAGGCGTAAGATTGCAATTGCTTCGCCAACATTTTTTCCTCGAATTAAATCTACAACTAAACGTACTTTACGAGGAGCAATACGAACTGATTTCGCAACGGCTTTAGCTTGCATGTAGAGTGCCTCCTCTCATTAGCGTTTTGTTTTCTTGTCATCGCCAGCGTGTCCTTTAAACGTACGGCTTGGCGCGAATTCACCTAATTTATGTCCGACCATGTCTTCTGTGATATATACAGGCACATGTTTGCGTCCGTCATAAACAGCAACTGTATGACCAACAAAGTTAGGGAATATAGTTGAACGACGTGACCAAGTTTTTATAACTTGCTTTTTGTCATCTTCGTTTAATTTCTCGATCTTATTCATTAGATGGTCATCTGCAAAAGGTCCTTTTTTTAAGCTACGACCCATGGATAAACCTCCTTTCGCAATTGAGAGACGGGTCTGAGTTTCCCGCCCATTACTTTAGTTATTTTTTACGCTTACGAACGATAAATTTATCTGTCGGCTTATTACGTTGACGTGTTTTATAACCAAGCGTAGGTTTACCCCAAGGTGACATTGGTGATTTACGTCCGATTGGAGCACGGCCTTCACCACCACCATGCGGGTGATCGTTAGGGTTCATAACAGATCCACGAACAGTTGGGCGCTTGCCTAACCAGCGAGAACGACCTGCTTTACCAACACGGATAAGTTCATGTTCCAAGTTACCAACTTGACCTACTGTTGCACGACAAGTTGAAAGTACTAATCGAACCTCTCCTGAAGCTAAACGAACTAAGCTATATTTACCTTCACGGCCAAGGATTTGTGCCTCGGCACCAGCTGATCTAGCCAATTGTCCGCCATTTCCTGGTTTTAATTCGATGTTATGAATCACAGTACCTACAGGCATATCTTTAAGTGCTAGTGCATTCCCAAGTTTGATGTCTGCATTTTCACCTGATTCTATTTTTTGCCCTACTTTAAGCCCTTTTGGAGCCAAAATGTAACGCTTTTCGCCATCAACATAATGAATTAACGCAATGTTTGCAGAACGGTTCGGATCATATTCGATCGTAGCAACGCGTCCAGGTATACCATCTTTTTCGCGTTTAAAATCAATAATACGATATTGACGTTTATGACCGCCACCTTGATGACGAACAGTTAATTTCCCTTGATTGTTACGTCCGCCACGTTTGTAAATTGGGCTTAGTAGGGATTTCTCTGGTTTGTCAGTGGTGATCTCTGCAAAGTCAGATACTGACATATTACGACGACCATTTGAAGTTGGTCTGAATTTTTTAATCGCCATCTTGTTTTCCCTCCTTCACTTAACTTTCTTAGCCTTCAAAGAAGTCCAATTCTTCACTATCCTCTGAAAGCTGAACGATAGCTTTTTTGCGATCTGAACGGTATCCACCGTATCGACCCATTCGCTTAAATTTACCTTTTAAGTTCATAGTGTTTACTTTTATAACTTTCACACCGAAAACCAATTCAACAGCATCTTTAATCTCTGTTTTATTTGCTTTTGGGCTTACTTCAAACGTGTATTTTTTCTCCGCCATTAAATCAGCAGAATTCTCTGTAATGACAGGGCGCTTAATAACATCTCTTGGTTCTTTCATTATGCAAGCACCTCCCCTGCTTTTTCAGCTGCGTCTTTCGTTAAGATCAGCTTGTCATGCGTAAGCAAGTCTAGTACATTAACTTCCTCAACAGTAAGTACCTTAACTGATTGAAGATTGTTTGCTGAACGAATTACCGTTTCGTCTTTATCAGCAGTAACAATTAACGCCTTGGTATCAACATTTAACGCGTCTAACATTTTTACAACTTCTTTTGTTTTAGGAGCATCAATAGCAATACTGTCTAATATCACTAGACTTTCCTCTTTAACTTTAGAAGATAATGCAGACTTAAGCGCTAAACGACGTACTTTTTTAGGTAGTTTATAGCTGTAACTGCGTGGTGTTGGGCCAAATACAGTTCCGCCGCCTACCCATTGTGGTGAACGAGTAGAACCTTGACGTGCACGACCTGTACCTTTTTGGCGCCATGGTTTGCGACCACCGCCACGTACTTCTGAGCGGTTTTTCACATCATGAGTGCCTTGGCGTAATGATGCGCGTTGCATGACTACAGCCTCATGTAATACGTGTGTATTCGGTTCAATACCAAAAACGGAATCATTTAGTTCAACGTCTCCGTTTTGTGTTCCATCTTGTTTAAATAGTGCTACTTTAGGCATGACATATCCTCCCTTCGTCTATATGATTAGTTAGCCTTTATTGCACTCGTGATTTTTACGAATGATTTTTTCGCACCAGGGACATTTCCTCTAATTAATAATAGATTGCGTTCTGCATCTACATTAACTACCTCGAGGTTTTGAATCGTTACTTGTTCGCCACCCATTTGTCCTGGAAGCTTTTTGCCTTTGAAAACTCGCATTGGATCGATAACACCCATTGAACCTGGTGCTCTATGATAATGAGAGCCATGAGACATTGGTCCGCGCTGTTGGTTGTGGCGTTTGATAGCACCTTGGAAACCTTTACCTTTAGATGTTCCAGTTACATCAATTTTATCGCCCGCCTGAAAAACTTCTACGCTAATTTCTTGACCTACTTCATATTCATCAAGATTTGCGTTACGGATTTCACGAACGTAGCGCTTAGGGGTTGTGTTTGCTTTTTCAGCATGACCTTTTTCCGCTTTGTTTGTACGTGATTCCTTTTCATCAGCAAAACCGATTTGTAGCGCTTCATAACCATCATTTTCTAATGTTCTCTTTTGCAATACTACGTTTGGCTCAGCCTGAACTACTGTTACAGGGATCAACTCTCCGTCTTCAGAAAAAAGCTGAGTCATGCCGATTTTACGACCTAAGATTCCTTTCGCCATCCGTTACACCTCCTATGGTAATACATAATTTATTATAGTTTAATTTCAATATCCACACCGGATGGTAAGTCAAGACGCATTAACGAATCAACCGTTTGTGGTGTTGGATTAACAATATCGATTAACCGTTTATGTGTGCGCATTTCAAATTGCTCACGCGAATCCTTGTATTTGTGTACCGCACGCAATACAGTATAAACGGATTTTTCTGTAGGTAACGGGATCGGTCCGGAAACAGCTGCTCCAGAACGTTTCGCGGTTTCTACAATTTTTTCAGCAGACTGATCTAAAATACGATGATCATATGCCTTTAAACGAATTCTAATCTTTTCTTTTGCCATTATTTTCCCTCCTTTTCGCCCATTTCATAATAGACATTCTCCGTGAAAATTTCTTAACCACCCGCCATGGCAAAGGGGCCGGGTGTGTCAACAACCTTTCACTTCATCGCCTTTACGACCAACATTCTTATTATATAGAAAGAACGCGATCAATGCAACCCTTTTTTAGTGAAAAACTATCAGATTGCACATTTATGTATTATACAAACTTTTTGCTAGGAATGCAAGGGTTGTAAGTATTTTTTTGCAGGAAAGTCGAGTACTAACCATTTGCTGTGAGAAAAATCTCTTCTGCCACCAGTTAAAATATAATAATGCAACCATTATAAAGCGCGTAATAACTTTTCATTTTAAGTTATTACGCGCTTTATAAATTCCTTTATTTTTTTATTCAAACCCCTTTAGCCACTCATCTTTTAAATCGGGATGGTCATCAATAAATTTCTGTGCAGCAGCTTCTTCATCCATACCATCCGCAATATCAAGCATTATTTCTTGTGTATCTTCTTGCTCAATTGAAAATTGTTTAAGGAACTTATACGCTGCCGGTGATTGATCTTTAAAATCATCTCTAGCGACAGAGAATACGTCATCTGGTTCGCCAAATGTTCCTTTCGGGTCTTCTAAGATCTTTAGGTCAAATTTATTGAATGTCCAGTGCGGTGTCCATAGTGTGACAACAATTGGTTCTTCCTTATCGATTGCACCAGATAAAACCGCAGCCATGGCAGGGCCTGAGCTTTCAACCAGTTCCCATTTATCCAAACCATATCCAGGCATGACTTCATTTTTTGTTATTTTCATTTCGCCTGCTCCAGGGCTGATGCCAGTGATTTTCCATTCTAGCTTTTCTCCAATATCATTTTTATTATCTGCCAAATCTTCAATCGAATTAATATCTTCCATATATGCTGGAACGGTTAAACCAAGTTTTACTTCTTCGGTAACTGTATTGATTTTTTCAAGGTTATCTTTATATTTTTCCCAGTAACTTTTATGAGTTGTTGGGAGCCAGGCACCAACAAGTGCATCTGTTGATCCATCAGCAAGGCCGGTATATTCAACACCGACGTCTGTTTGCGTTATTTCAACGTTATAACCGATCTCTTCCAGCAATAATTTTGCTACATATGTATTTGATGTGTTTGACACATAATCATCAGTTCCTAATGTAATGTCTTTTTCTCCGATTCCATCATTGTTATTATTATCAGCAGCATTGTCACTTTCATCATTTTTGTCGCCGCATGCTACTAATACCATAGACATCAAGAAAATAGCAGCGATGGCTAAGACACGATATGTTTTCCGCATATATAAATCATCCTCTCCTTTTTTACAGTCAATAAATTTCATTATAGTGTAGTAGTATGGTCAAGGCAAATTGCGTTCTGTTCTGTATTTGGGTGAATATAGTTGTCAGCCTATTTCATCAATATTTAGCTTGCTTATCCTTTAAATTTGTACATATTAACTCAACTTTCGCTGCATGAAATAGACGGGGACTCCTGCGGGAAGAGAGGCCTAGGTGAGACCCCGCAGAGCGACGAGCGAAACTTCCACCGAATAAGCTTCGAGTTGCGAGGAGCGATACTTCACCGAAATTACTTGCAACTCAGGCGAGCACCCAGCTCGAGGAGGCTCAGCAGCTGCCCGCGGAAAGCGTAGTGTATTTCCGGAACGGCGAGGAAGCTATTTTTTAGTTACTACGCATTTTATATATAAATCAACAAATGTTTTCAATAGGGCAAGTAATCGCAGCCTCAATCTTAACAGTCTTTAGGTTTATCAGAGTTGTCAAGGCAAATATTAGAGGTGTTCAAAGTTTGCCACAGCTAACTGTTTGATCTTATTTTATCGGTACGAAAGTTGAGTTATTAATAACAGCCACATGATTTCCGTAAGAGCCGTATGAGCTTATGTCGTCATTTTATATATTTTGTTCTAAAAATAAGAGGCATTTTCAAGTGGGTGGGGAATTGTAGGTCCGATTCATCGGAAAACAGCTATTGAGAAAAACAAAAAACAGGCAGCGTCGTCACGCTGCCTGTTTTATATTTAACAGAATTACTTTTCAATTGTAGTTACTACGCCTGATCCAACAGTACGTCCGCCTTCACGGATAGAGAAACGAGTACCGTCTTCGATAGCGATTGGTGCGATAAGCTCAACAGTCATTTCAATGTTATCGCCAGGCATTACCATTTCTACTCCTTCTGGAAGTTGGATAACTCCAGTAACGTCAGTTGTACGGAAGTAGAATTGTGGACGATAGTTAGCAAAGAATGGAGTATGACGTCCTCCTTCTTCTTTTGACAACACATAAACTTCTGCCTTGAAGTTAGTATGTGGTGTAATTGAACCTGGTTTAGCAAGTACTTGACCACGGTTGATGTCTTCACGAGCAACCCCACGAAGAAGTGCACCGATGTTATCTCCAGCTTCTGCATAGTCAAGAAGCTTACGGAACATTTCAACACCAGTTACAGTTGTTTTTCCTGGTCCTTCGTTAAGACCGATGATTTCTACTTCGTCACCGACTTTAACTTGTCCACGTTCAACACGACCAGTTGCAACAGTACCACGGCCAGTGATAGAGAATACGTCCTCAACAGGCATCATGAATGGTTTATCAGTGTCACGTTCTGGAGATGGAATATATTCATCTACTGCATCCATCAATTCGTAAATTTTTGCTTCGTAATCTGCGTCACCTTCAAGTGCTTTAAGTGCAGAACCTTTGATTACTGGTACATCATCACCAGGGAAGTCATATTCAGTTAACAAGTCACGAACTTCCATTTCAACTAGTTCTAATAGTTCTTCGTCATCTACCATGTCACATTTGTTAAGGAATACTACAATTGCAGGTACCCCAACGTTACGTGATAATAGGATGTGCTCACGAGTTTGTGGCATTGGACCATCTGCAGCAGATACTACTAAGATAGCTCCGTCCATTTGTGCAGCACCAGTGATCATGTTTTTAACATAGTCAGCGTGACCTGGGCAGTCAACGTGTGCATAGTGGCGAGTATCTGTTTCATACTCTACGTGAGATGTTGCAATTGTAATACCGCGTTCTTTTTCTTCTGGTGCACCGTCGATTTGGTCATATGCCATTGCAGTACCTTTACCAGATTTTTTGTGCAATGTAGTTGTGATTGCAGCAGTTAAAGTAGTTTTACCATGGTCAACGTGTCCAATTGTTCCAATGTTAACGTGACTTTTTGAACGATCGAATTTTTCTTTAGCCATTTATAGTTCCTCCCTTAAATAAGTGAAATTTTTAAGTATTCATATAGCCAAGAAATAACATTAATGATGTTATTTCCTAGCCTTCAATAAAGTTATACTTGAGATTTATCAAAAAATCAATTATTCACCAGCATTTTTTTTGATAATTTCTTCTGAAATGCTCTTCGGCACCTCTTCGTAATGATCAAAGTGCATCGTGTACTGTCCACGTCCTTGCGTGTTTGAACGTAATGCTGTTGCATAACCAAACATTTCGGAAAGTGGTACAAATGCCTTAATCGTTTGTGCAGGGCCGCGAGCTTCCATACCTTCTACACGACCACGACGTGAAGTTACATCACCCATAATGTCACCCATGTATTCTTCAGGAATTACAATTTCAACTTTTTCAATTGGTTCAAGAAGAACAGGTTGACATTTGTTTTTTGCTGCTTTCAATGCCATGGATGCAGCGATTTTAAATGCCATCTCGTTAGAGTCAACATCATGATAGCTTCCGTCATATAGTGTAGCCTTAACATCGATTAATGGGTAACCAGCTAACACACCATTTTCCATTGACTCCTTAATACCGGCTTCAACAGATGGAATGTATTCACGCGGAACAACACCACCAACGATCTTGTTTTCGAATTCAAAGCCAGCGCCCTCTTCGTTTGGTTCAAATTTAACCCAAACATGACCGTATTGTCCACGACCACCGGACTGACGCACAAATTTACCTTCGACTTCAGCTGATCCGCGGAATGTTTCACGGTACGCAACCTGTGGCGCACCGACATTGGCCTCAACTCTGAATTCGCGTTTTAAACGGTCAACAATAACATCAAGGTGTAATTCACCCATACCAGAAATAATTGTTTGACCAGTTTCAACGTTTGTTTCAGTTCGGAACGTAGGATCTTCTTCAGCTAGTTTTCCTAACGCAATCCCCATCTTGTCTTGGTCCGCTTTTGTTTTTGGTTCAATAGCAACCGAGATAACTGGATCTGGGAATTCCATTGATTCTAGGATAACTAGGTCTTTCTCATCACAAAGTGTATCCCCTGTAGACGTATCTTTCAAACCTACCGCTGCTGCAATCTCACCTGCATAAACAGTAGAGATTTCTTGGCGGGAGTTTGCGTGCATTTGCAAGATACGACCAACACGTTCGCGTTTGTCTTTAACCGAGTTTTTCACATATGAACCAGAATCTAAAGTTCCAGAATATACGCGGAAGAATGTTAATTTACCTACGTATGGATCTGTCATTACTTTAAATGCTAGTGCTGAGAAAGGTGCGTTGTCATCTGACGGACGTGTAACCTGTTCTTCTGAATCAGGAAGAATACCTTCAATTGCTGCTACGTCTGTTGGTGCTGGTAAGTAATCAATCACACCATCAAGCATCAATTGAACACCTTTATTTTTAAATGCTGAACCAACAAATACAGGATAAAATTCAACATTTAATGTTGCTTGGCGAATCACTTTCTTTAATTCTTCGTTAGAAATTTCTTCGCCTTCTAAATACTTCATCATCAAATCTTCATCTAATTCTGATACAGATTCAACAAGTGAAGCACGTAACTCTTCGGCTTTTTCCTTATACTCTGCTGGAATTTCACGTGCTTCAGCGCGTGTTCCTAAATCATCCTCGTAATAGTATGCCTGCATTGTTATAAGGTCAATAATGCCTTCAAAACTGTCCTCGGCTCCAATCGGTAATTGAACCGGATGCGCATTTGCACCCAAGCGTTCTTTTAGTGTTCCTGTTGAATATAGGAAGTCAGCACCGATCTTATCCATCTTGTTTATAAACACAATACGTGGTACACCATATGTTGTTGCTTGGCGCCACACTGTTTCTGTTTGTGGTTCAACACCTGATTGTGCATCAAGAACTGTAACCGCACCATCAAGTACACGTAATGAACGTTCAACCTCAACAGTGAAGTCTACGTGTCCTGGTGTATCAATGATGTTAATACGGTAGCCTTTCCATTGAGCAGTTGTTGCTGCAGATGTGATTGTGATACCACGTTCTTGCTCCTGCTCCATCCAGTCCATTTGTGAAGCACCTTCATGAGTTTCACCGATTTTATGAATACGTCCTGTGTAGAAAAGAATACGCTCAGTTGTTGTGGTTTTTCCGGCATCAATGTGTGCCATAATACCAATATTACGCGTCTTTTCCAAGGAGAACTCTCTTGCCATGTATTCTTCTCCTTCCTGTTAAAAGCTTTTAATAGAGTTTTACCAGCGATAGTGAGCAAATGCTTTGTTAGCTTCAGCCATTTTGTGCATTTCTTCGCGTTTTTTAACGGATGCACCAGTGTTGTTTGAAGCATCTAGAATCTCATTCGCAAGACGTTCTTCCATCGTTTTTTCCCCGCGCAAGCGTGAATAGTTAACGATATAACGAAGTCCTAATGCTTGACGACGTTCTGGGCGTACTTCCATCGGCACTTGGTAGTTTGAACCACCAACACGACGTGCACGAACTTCAAGTACTGGCATAACATTTTTCATTGCCTGTTCAAATACTTCCATTGCGTTTTGTCCGCTTCTTTCGCCAACAAGTTCAAACGCATTGTAAAGAATTTTTTGAGCTTTGCCTCGTTTCCCGTTAATCATAATCTGGTTAATCAAACGAGTTACTAATTTTGAATTATATAGTGGATCTGGCAAGACATCGCGTTTAGGTACTGGTCCTTTACGTGGCATATGTCCCCCTCCTTTCCTAAATCTTTCTCGTTACATCATACTTGCTTATTTTTTCGGTCTTTTCGTACCGTATTTAGAACGTCCTTGTGCACGTCCTTCAACACCTGCAGTATCAAGTGCTCCACGAACAATGTGATAACGCACACCTGGTAAGTCTTTTACACGACCACCACGGATAAGTACAACACTGTGTTCTTGTAGGTTGTGACCAATACCAGGGATGTATGCAGTTACCTCGATGTTGTTCGACAAACGCACACGTGCATATTTACGAAGTGCTGAGTTAGGTTTTTTTGGTGTTAATGTTCCAACACGTGTACATACACCACGTTTTTGTGGAGATGATAAATCTGTAAATGACTTTTTGAAGCTATTGTACCCTTTATTAAGTGCTGGTGAGTCAGATTGCTTTGTCTTGCTCACACGACCTTTACGTACAAGCTGATTAATTGTTGGCATGATTTTGTCCTCCCTTCTAATACGATCTAAGTTTAAAAATTGAATCCAGCAACCACCAATATTCGTATATTTGTAATACCACATATCCAGGTGGTTCATATTTCAGCAAAAAACAAAGCTTTCGCGGAAAAACCCGCCAAAACTATTGTTGTTTAACTGCTACCGATGATGCACTAACATCTATCCCACAAGCAGCACCAAGCTTTTCCATGGATTCTACCCGCTTTACCGGGATATCCATTTCCTCAGCTAAATGTACAACCTTTTGGGTCATAAGCTGATCTGCATCGTTAGCAATAAACACTTCGCTTATGGAGCCATTTTTCATAGCTTTAAGAGTTTGCTTTACTCCGATTATTAGGCGTGACTGAACCTGAGTTACTTTTTCATAAGACATTCATATATCCTCCAAAGCAAACAAGTATAAATCGGAAGCACCTTGAATATAGTACCATTCTCTTTTTTTAATGTCAACTTAAAGTTTACTATTTTTTTGTGCTTCCGATTTTTCCATCACTTGTTTTGACATAATTATTACGTAAGCGACTGTTATTGTACTATTTCCGTTTCTTCTTGTTCCTCTTCTTGTGGTTCATCTACAGCTGGTTCAATCTTGCGGTATCGATCTATACCAGTACCAGCTGGAACAAGCTTACCAATAATAACGTTCTCTTTTAAGCCTAAGAGTTCGTCACGTTTTCCTTTTATTGCTGCATCTGTTAAGACACGGGTTGTTTCTTGGAAGGAGGCAGCAGATAGGAACGAATCTGTTTCCAATGATGCTTTTGTAATTCCTAGTAGCACCGGTTTACCTACAGCTGGTTGTTTTCCTTCGTTTAAAACATTATAGTTTGCGTCTTTAAACTGATGAATTTCAAGTAATGAGCCTGGTAAAACATCTGTATCGCCATTATCCATAATACGTATCTTACGTAACATTTGACGCACCATTACCTCTACGTGTTTATCGCCAATTTCTACCCCTTGCATACGATATACTCGTTGAACCTCACGTAATAAGTAATCTTGCACTCCGTCTACACCTTGAACACGTAAAAGTTCTTTAGGGTCAACAGAACCCTCTGTAAGCTCTTGACCAGCAATAACTTTATCGTCAAGTGCAACTTTCAACCGGGCATTATATGGTACAGCATAGGATTTTTCTTCTACATCACCTTGAATAACAATTTCTTGTTTATCTTTGACTTCTTTAATTTCCTTAACTGTTCCAAAGATTTCTGTGATAACGGCTTGCCCTTTCGGATTACGTGCTTCAAATAGCTCTTGTATACGTGGTAGACCTTGTGTAATATCATCTCCGGCAACCCCACCTGTATGGAACGTACGCATTGTTAATTGTGTACCAGGTTCGCCGATAGATTGTGCAGCGATGATTCCGACTGCTTCCCCAACTTCTACCTCTGCACCTGTTGCTAAGTTGCGACCATAACATTTTTTACAAACGCCATGCTTTGTATTACACGTGAAGGCTGACCTTATCGTCACTTCCTCGATTCCAGCCTCGACGATTTGTTTAGCCTGATCCTCAGACATGACAGTGTCATTCTCAACGATCACTTCGTTTGTTTCTGGGTGACGGACCGTTTCAAAAGCAGTACGACCTATTAAGCGATCAATTAATGGTTCGATCATTTCCGTACCATCCACTAACGATGATACAGTCAATCCGCGGTCGGTTCCACAATCTGTTTCTCGAACAATAACATCCTGCGCAACATCCACAAGACGTCGTGTTAAGTAACCAGAATCCGCTGTTTTCAATGCAGTATCCGCCAAACCTTTACGTGCACCGTGTGTTGAAATAAAGTATTCTAACACTGTAAGTCCCTCACGGAAACTTGATTTGATCGGCAATTCAATAATGCGTCCGGCAGGGTTAGCCATAAGACCACGCATACCTGCAAGTTGTGTGAAGTTTGATGCGTTACCACGTGCTCCGGAATCACTCATCATGAAGATTGGGTTTCGCTCATCTAATGACTGCATCAATTTATCTTGAATCGTATCTTTTGCTTGTGACCAAACCGCGATCACACGATCATACCGCTCTTCTTCCGTAATTAAACCTCTACGGAATTGTTTTAATACTTTATCCACTTTATTTTGAGCTTCTTCAAGAATTTCCTCTTTTTCTTTTAATACAACAATGTCCGATACACCAACTGTCATACCAGCTTTTGTTGAATAGCTGAATCCAAGGTCCTTCATACGGTCAAGCATTTTAGATGTTTCACTAATTTTAAATTGCTTAAATACCTCCGCAATGATATCGCCTAAGAAGCCTTTCTTAAATGGTTTAATAATTTCACGCTTTTTAATTTCCTCTTTAATATCCGTTCCACTTTCCACAAAGTATTTTTCGGGAGTACGAATCTCCAAATTACTTTTCGTTGGCTCATTAATATAAGGGAATGAATCGGACAATATTTCATTGAAAATCAATTTTCCTACTGTTGTCAGCAATAATTGATTTTGTTGTTTTTCCGTAAACGTTTTGTTGTTTACGCTTGATGCATGCACAGCAATTCTTGTATGCAAATGAACATAACCATTTTGGTATGAAATTAACGCCTCATTAATGTCCTTAAATACAGTACCCTCACCAACAGCGTTTTCACGTTCCAGTGTTAAATAATAGTTACCCAACACCATATCTTGAGATGGTGTTACGACTGGCTTCCCATCTTTCGGGTTTAAGATGTTTTGTGCAGCTAGCATTAAGATACGTGCTTCTGCTTGTGCTTCGGCAGATAACGGTACGTGTACCGCCATTTGGTCACCATCGAAGTCGGCATTGTATGCAGTACATACCAATGGATGCAGACGAATCGCACGGCCTTCTACAAGTGTTGGCTCAAACGCCTGAATACCTAAGCGGTGCAATGTTGGTGCACGGTTAAGTAAGACTGGATGCTCTTTAATTACCTCTTCCAACACATCCCAAACTTCCGGATGGACACGCTCAATTTTGCGCTTTGCTGATTTAATATTGTGTGCCAACCCTTTTTCCACAAGTTCCTTCATAATAAATGGCTTAAATAATTCTAATGCCATTTCTTTAGGAAGACCACATTGGTACATTTTCAGGTGTGGTCCAACCACAATAACGGAACGGCCAGAATAATCCACACGTTTTCCAAGTAAATTTTGACGGAAGCGACCTTGTTTCCCTTTCAACATATGTGACAAGGACTTTAACGGTCGATTACCAGGCCCTGTAACCGGACGACCACGGCGACCGTTGTCAATTAAGGCGTCAACCGCCTCTTGAAGCATTCTTTTTTCATTTTGAACGATAATGCTTGGTGCACCTAGGTCCAACAAGCGTTTTAAACGATTATTTCGGTTAATAACACGTCGATACAAATCGTTCAAATCGGAAGTAGCAAAACGTCCGCCATCAAGTTGAACCATTGGTCTGATTTCTGGTGGTATTACAGGTAATACGTCCATAACCATCCAAGATGGATCGTTTCCTGAATTACGGAATGCCTCTAATACTTCTAGACGTTTAATTGCTCGCGTCCTTCGTTGTCCGTGTGCAGTTTTAAGCTCTTCTTTTAGCAAATCAACTTCTTTTTCAAGATCAATATCTTCAAGAAGTTTACGGATTGCCTCAGCGCCCATTTGTGCTTTAAATGTTTTACCGTATTTATCATAGTAAGCACGGTATTCCTTCTCTGATAGCAATTGTTTCTTTTCCAAAGGAGTATTCCCGGGATCCGTTACAATGTATGCGGCAAAATAGATGACTTCCTCTAGCGCCCGCGGTGACATATCTAGCACAAGTCCCATTCTGCTCGGAATACCCTTGAAGTACCAAATATGTGATACAGGCGCAGCAAGTTCCAAGTGTCCCATACGTTCACGACGTACCTTCGCTTTTGTTACTTCAACACCGCACCGATCACATACGACACCCTTATAACGTACACGTTTATACTTTCCACAATGACATTCCCAGTCTTTTTGCGGCCCAAAAATCCGTTCACAAAAAAGACCATCCTTTTCAGGTTTTAACGTACGGTAGTTAATTGTTTCTGGCTTTTTGACCTCACCATATGACCAAGAGCGAATTTTCTCAGATGAAGCTAAACCAATTTTCATATACTCAAAGTTATTTACATCTAGCAAGGGGCCTACCTCCCTTTTAGTGTCCGATTTTAAAAACAAAGGCGTAAGCGTCCGGGTAGCGACGTATGGACTAGACTTCCCCGCATGAGATAAAGGAAACATGCCCCCTGTAAAAGGGGTATGCCGACGTTGGGTGCAAATCCCGTTTTTAGTCGGCCTTCCTTTAGACTAGAGTCGATGTTGACTTATCGCAAGGAGGAGAAGGAAGTCCACTAGTCGCTGGACGCTGGAGCCGGCCGTGGCCAGGCCTGCTGTCCAACGTACGCCTTATGCTAGTTTTAGTTTCCACAGTTATGATTAAGAATGCTGGCTTGAACCCGATGCTTTGAGCCAACACTCTGCTGCTTACTTTTAGTTTTGTTCAACTTCTAAGTTAAGTTTGCTCGCTGCTTGCGTTTCCTCTTCCTCAATATCGCGCATTTCAATTTCTTCTTCATCACTTGAGAGGATCTTAACGTCTAATCCAAGACTCTGAAGTTCTTTAATCAATACCTTGAATGACTCTGGAACTCCCGGCTCTGGAACGTTATCACCTTTAACAATTGATTCATACGTTTTGACACGACCTACGACATCATCGGATTTAACCGTTAAGATTTCTTGAAGTGTATATGCAGCCCCGTAAGCTTCAAGTGCCCAAACTTCCATTTCACCAAATCGTTGTCCACCAAATTGCGCCTTACCACCAAGTGGTTGTTGGGTAACAAGAGAATATGGTCCAGTTGATCTTGCGTGTAATTTATCGTCAACCATGTGGGCTAGTTTAATCATGTACATGACACCGACAGATACTCGATTATCAAATGGTTCCCCTGTTCTTCCATCGTACAATATGGTTTTTGCGTCTTTTGGCATGCCGGCTTCTTCTAATGTTTCCCAGACATCTTCTTCTCTTGCACCATCAAACACTGGTGTTGCAACGTGAATGCCTAACTGCCGTGCTGCGATTCCTAAGTGTAGTTCAAATACCTGTCCGATATTCATTCTCGATGGAACACCTAGTGGGTTAAGCATAATGTCAACCGGAGTCCCATCAGGCAAGAATGGCATATCTTCTTCAGGTAGTATCTTTGAAATAACCCCTTTATTACCATGACGGCCGGCCATTTTATCGCCTTCATGTATTTTACGTTTTTGAACGATATAGACACGAACAAGCTGGTTCACACCTGGTGGTAGTTCGTCACCATCTTCACGATTGAAAATCTTAACATCTAGGACGATTCCACCCGCACCATGTGGTACACGTAACGATGTGTCCCTAACTTCACGAGCTTTTTCACCGAAAATCGCATGCAGCAAACGCTCTTCAGCAGACAATTCCGTAACGCCTTTTGGTGTCACTTTACCTACTAGAATATCACCGTCTGAAACTTCTGCACCAATACGGATGATTCCTTGCTCGTTGATATTTTTCAATGCATCTTCCCCAACGTTCGGAATATCTCTTGTGATTTCCTCAGGTCCGAGCTTTGTGTCACGAGATTCTGACTCGTATTCCTCAATGTGGATGGAAGTATAAACATCATCTTTCACAAGACGTTCACTCATAATAATCGCATCCTCATAGTTATAGCCTTCCCAAGTCATAAAGGCAACTAACGGATTACGACCAAGTGCTAACTCGCCATTTTCCATTGACGGACCATCTGCTAGGATTTCACCTTTTGTTACGCGATCACCCGCGCTAACAATCGGACGTTGGTTATAGCATGTTCCTTGGTTGGAACGAATGTATTTTTGCATTTTATAACGATCCAAATCACCTTTAACTTCTTTTCCGTCAACCTCAGAAATACGACGGACAAATACTTCTTTTGCCTCTACATGTTCAACAACCCCGCCATGTCGGCAAATGATTGCGGCACCTGAATCTTTTCCTGAAACATATTCCATTCCAGTCCCAACAAGTGGTGCCTCTGGATTCATCAATGGTACTGCTTGCCGTTGCATGTTTGCACCCATTAAAGCACGGTTCGAGTCATCGTTTTCCAAGAAGGGAATACACGCAGTTGCTGCCGAAACAACCTGCTTAGGTGATACGTCCATATAATCAATACGATCTCTTGGTACAGCGGTGTTTTCCCCGCGGAAGCGCGCAATAACTTCCTCATCCTCAAAACTCCCATCCTCATTGAGGTGAGCGTTTGCCTGTGCTACCACGTAATTATCTTCTTCGTCAGCTGTTAAGTAATCGATTTTAGCAGTTACCTTACCTGTATCAGGATCCACTCTGCGATATGGTGTTTCAATAAAGCCGAATGTATTTACTTTAGCGTAACTTGATAAAGAGTTAATCAACCCGATATTCGGTCCCTCAGGCGTCTCGATTGGACACATCCGACCGTAGTGAGAATAGTGTACGTCACGCACTTCAAAGCCCGCACGTTCACGTGTTAATCCCCCGGGTCCAAGTGCTGAGAGACGACGTTTATGGGTCAGTTCAGCCAATGGATTTGTTTGATCCATAAACTGAGACAGCTGCGAACTACCAAAGAATTCTTTAATAGAAGCGATAACCGGTCGAATGTTGATCAACTGCTGCGGTGTAATGCTCGATGTATCCTGGATCGACATCCGTTCACGTACAACACGTTCCATACGTGACAAACCAATGCGGAATTGGTTCTGTAGCAATTCACCAACAGAACGTAATCTTCTGTTACCCAAGTGATCAATGTCATCTGTATCGCCAACTCGGTGCAACAAGTTAAAGAAATAGCTGATAGCAGATAAAATATCAGCTGGCATAATATTTTTTACACCTTTATCAATCCCGGCATTTCCGATAATATTTAATTGTCTTTCACCACTTGGGTCTGTTGGATCAACAATTTTTACCGACTGAACACGAATTGGGTCTTCTAAAACCCCATCATGTGGTTCAAGCGTTTTTTCACCAAGCATATCCTCTTCCTTTTCAAGATAAGGAAGTAGTTTGTTAAGTAGTTTGCGTTCTAATCTATCACCTTTTTGTGCTAATACTTCACCAGTCTCCTGATCAACAACTGTTTCGGCTAACACTTGGTTAAATAAGCGATTTTTGATGTGCAGCTTTTTGTTCATTTTATAACGACCAACATGTGCTAGGTCATAACGTTTAGGATCAAAAAAGCGGGAAATCAATAGACTTTTCGCATTATCAACGGTAGGTGGCTCTCCCGGGCGTAACCGCTCATAGATTTCTAACAATGCCTTTTCCGTTGTTTCAGTATTATCTTTGTCTAATGTATTCTTCAGATATTCATTTTCACCTATTAGGTCCATGATTTCTTGGTCTGTACCAAATCCAAGCGCACGTAATAACACGGTAATTGGTAACTTACGTGTTCGGTCGATTCGGACATAAGCGACATCTTTCGCATCCGTTTCAAATTCCAGCCATGCACCACGGTTTGGAATCACAGTTGCGGTAATGCCTCTTTTACCGTTTTTATCAATTTTTTCGTTGTAATAGACACTAGGAGAACGAACAAGTTGCGATACAATAACGCGTTCTGCCCCATTAATAACAAATGTACCTGTATCTGTCATTAGTGGAAAGTCTCCCATAAATACTTCTTGCTCTTTCACTTCACCGGTTTCATTGTTAATTAAACGAACCTTCACACGAAGCGGAGCATTATACGTTACATCCCTTTCCTTGGATTCATCCACAGGATATTTAGGTTCACCTAAACTATAATCAACAAACTCCAATGATAGGTTACCCGTGAAATCCTCAATTGGCGAAATGTCCTGAAACATTTCCCGTAAACCTTCTTCTAAAAACCATTGATAAGAAGCGGTTTGAATTTCGATTAGATTCGGTAATTCTAATACCTCACTGATGCGCGCATAGCTCCTGCGTTGGCGGTGCCGTCCATATTGAACTAGTTGACCTGTCAACTGCTTCACCTCTCAAATCAAGCATTTTTCATAGACACTTCTTGAAAAATGACTATTATATTAGAAAAACGTAAGCTGAAATGCTACGAATCATTTCAGTCATGTTTTTCGGATCCTAAAATTGTAGTTAAATTTTCCTAGAAACTCTAATTGCTAAACATGCTGAACAAACTTGTAATCAAGGTCATTACAAGTACCACTACCATCCATTCCTCTTTCATATGAAATTAGAATAGTATTGTATCCCTTGCATCAGCAGGAAATCAATTATTTAAAGATAAAAAATAGAAAAAAGGCTTTTCAGTTAAAAAACCTTATACATCATTTCTCATTTTAGTCGTCATTCTATCATAATCAAGAATTTATACGATTTTATCATTGTCTCCGTTTACTGATGAAATATACGTTTCATTTTTCACGAAAATTCCCCTTGACAAAGGAAGTCCCATGTTAGCATTTTACTATAATATCATAAGAGTATCGCAAGGTCAAATCAAAAGTTGATATGTTTTTTATATTTTCTTAGCGCGTAAAATAAAATATCCTTTTGAACGCGCAGCAATTTCTACTTCACCAAAGAGGGTTTGTAGTTTATCCTTGGCTGATGGTGCACCTTGCTTCTTTTGAATAACAACCCATAATTCACCACGATCCAATAGTGCATGCTTACCCTCTTCAAACATAGCATGAACAACCTGTTTGCCTGCTCTTATCGGAGGGTTTGTGATAATGGCAGCGAATTTCCGATGTGCTAAATGCGAAAATCGGTCGCTGTACACAAATTCAACATTTTGAACGTTGTTATGAGCCACATTTCTTTCAGCTAACTTTAACGCACGTT
The DNA here is from genome assembly GCF_900258515.1 of Lentibacillus sp. Marseille-P4043. Classification (NCBI taxonomy): domain Bacteria; kingdom Bacillati; phylum Bacillota; class Bacilli; order Caryophanales; family Bacillaceae; genus Lentibacillus; species Lentibacillus sp. Marseille-P4043. The sequence continues at coordinate 716,008 of NZ_LT984884.1, forward strand.
CATTAACATCCGCTAGCACAACATTCCGATCCCGAAAATTATCCGCCAAGGTCATTCCAATTGGCCCATACCCACAACCGAGATCAAGTAAATCACCGGCTATATTAGGTTCTGCAAATTGTTCAATAAGTAGCTTGGAGCCAAAATCAACATCATCCTTTGAAAACACACCATGGTCACTTGTGAATATATAGTTTTTTCCTTTTAATTGATATTTCCATGTCTTGGGTGAACTTTTAGATTGGGGTTTTTGTGAAAAGTAATGCTCAGACATTTGGGCACCCACTTTGTTATAGTGTTTAAAACCAGAGAAGATAAACTAATATATTGAAAGCTCGCCGTTAATCCGACGAGCTTTCCTATTATTACTTAACTTCGACTGTTGCTCCAGCTTCTTCAAGTTTACCTTTAACTTCTTCAGCATCCTCTTTAGAAACGCCTTCTTTAATTGCTTTAGGAGCGTTATCTACTAAGTCTTTAGCGTCTTTTAAGCCAAGACCAGTGATTTCGCGTACAGCTTTAACAACTTTGATTTTTGATGCGCCAGCACTTTCAAGTACTACATCAAATTCAGTTTGTTCTTCAGCAGCTTCTCCACCTGCTGCTCCGCCTGCTACTGCAACTGGAGCTGCAGCAGTTACTCCGAATTCTTCTTCGATCGCTTTAACTAGATCGTTTAAATCTAAAACTGACATTTCTTTAATAGCATCAATAATTTGCTCTTTAGTCATGATTTATTTCCTCCTAATTTCGTGTGTTTTTTTATAACGATAGGCACAAATTATGCGCCTTGTTCTTCTTTTTGTTCTGCGATAGCTTTTGCAGCGTACGCAAAGTTACGCACAGGTGCTTGAAGCACGCTAAGCAACATAGATACCATACCATCGTAATTTGGCAGATTACCAAGCTCTTTAATTTGTTCAAGTGTAGCAATCTTGCCTTCGATCACGCCGCCTTTTATTTCTAATGCATCATGTTCTTTAGCAAAGTTGTTCAAAATTTTCGCTGGCGCTACTACATCATCATTACTGAACGCGACTGCTGTAGGCCCAACTAATACTTCCGACAACTCACCCAATTCTACTGAATCAGCTGCACGACGTGTCATGGAGTTTTTGTAAACTTTGAAGTCAACACCAGCTTCGCGAAGTTGCTTACGTAGTTCTGTAACCTCCGCGACATCAAGGCCACGATAATCGACTAATAATGTAGATTGGCTAGCTTGAAATTTATCAGCAATTTCTTTTACTAGTTGTTTTTTAGTCTCAATAATTCCAGACATTGTTCCACCTCCTATTCGTACTTCTCATTATACCGGACTCGAAAACGCGAACTGCATACCCAATCAAAACTCAAAGGGGAAGAGCAGTTCCGCTAGACGTCAAGATAGATAAAGCCTCCATGCAGACATGGAGGCTTTTTATAACAAACGAAAATCAAAGATGATCTTATTTGTCTTCTAAACACCTCGGCAGGAAATTAAGCGAATGATTCGCACCTACTGTCTACGGTACAACGTATTTATTTTCATAACGAAATTTAGTATACCTAATAGCGGTTTAAAAGTCAACAAAAAATTAACGGTAATTAGATATGTCCACTTTGACTCCTGGTCCCATTGTTGACGTTACGGACGCATTACGCATGTAAACACCTTTTGCAGCTTGTGGTTTTACTTTTACTAATTGTTCCGTAATAGCTACAAAGTTATCGACTAATTTTTCATTATCGAAAGAGATTTTTCCAACAGGTACATGGATGTTCGAAGACTTGTCTACACGATATTCCACCTTACCTGCTTTGATTTCTTTAACAGCTTTTTCTACTTCAAATGTTACTGTTCCGGTTTTAGGGTTAGGCATTAATCCTTTAGGTCCTAAAACACGACCAAGTTTACCAACCTCAGCCATCATGTCTGGGGTTGCTACGATTACATCAAATTCAAACCAACCTTGATTGATTTTATTGATTAATTCTTGGTCACCAACATAATCCGCTCCAGCTGCTTCCGCTTCCTTCGCTTTATCACCTTTAGCGAATACTAGAACGCGCTGTGTTTTACCTGTACCATGCGGTAACACCATTGCACCGCGAATTTGCTGATCTGCTTTCTTTGGATCTACACCTAAACGAAAAGCAGCTTCAACTGTTTCATCAAATTTTGCTTTTGCGGTTTCTTTAACCAACGCAATAGCTTCTTCTACTTCATATGCTTTTGAACGATCAACAAGCTTCGCAGCCTCTTGATACCTTTTACCTTTTTTAGCCATTATACTTCCTCCTCGGGTTGTGGTTTATAGCGGTAATACCTCCCACTTTAAGAAAAACGCCCTCTGCGTCTTTCTTACAGAAGCCAGAGGTCAGAAGTCGGATTGGAAAAAATCGGCGCATAGCCGGTTTTATTATCTAACTTCCCTCCGACCCTTGTTGCAATTATTCACGAAAAAGGTTGCGAAGGATGGAAGCCCATTATCGCAACCTGTACCGTTAAAAATGGTGAGCATTAGTCCTCAATCGTAATACCCATGCTTCTTGCAGTTCCTTCAACCATGCGCATCGCTGCTTCTACATCAGCAGCGTTAAGATCAGGCATTTTAGTTTCTGCAATTTCTTTTACTTTATCGCGTTTTACCGTTGCGACTTTATTACGGTTTGGCTCACCTGATGCAGTTTCAATGCCAGCCGCTTTTTTCAATAATACAGCTGCAGGTGGAGTTTTAGTAATAAATGTAAATGAACGGTCTTCAAAAACCGTGATTTCAACCGGAATAATCATACCAGCTTGGTCTTGCGTACGTGCATTAAATTCTTTACAAAATCCCATGATATTAACACCTGCTTGACCTAATGCTGGTCCTACTGGTGGCGCTGGGTTTGCTTTACCAGCTGGAATTTGCAATTTTACTAACTTGATTACTTTTTTAGCCACGAGACACACCTCCTTAAAGTCCGTGATGTGGTAATAGGGGTTTCCCCTCCCACTCATTATTAACCCTTCTCCTCTAAAGCTTGAGGACATAATTAACAAAAAAATTTTAGCATGAATAAGCAAATAATGCAAGGTTTTGTCTTAATTTTTCCTTTACAATGCTTTTCAGCTAGTTGATTTTACAATTTTTCAATTTGAGAGAAATCCAATTCTACCGGTGTTTCTCTACCAAACATATTAACATGCACTTTCACTTTTTGCTTATCAAGGTCCATCTGTTCTATTGTTCCAGTGAAGTTTGCGAAAGGGCCATCCGTGACCGTTACATTTTCTTTGATTTCAAAATCAACTTGAGCAACCGGTTCCGCCATACCCATACGTTTTAACACCGTATCCACTTCATCTGGTAATAACGGCGTCGGCTTCGATCCATGACCACTTGACCCAACAAAGCCGGTTACACCAGGTGTATTTCTCACAACATACCATGAATCGTCTGTCATAATCATTTCAGCTAATACATAGCCAGGAAAAAACTTCTTTTTGAGTACTTTCTTTTTCCCGTTTTTAATTTCAGTTTCCTCGTCTTCTGGAACAATCACACGAAAAATTTTATCCTCCATGCCCATTGACTCCACACGTTTTTCTAAATTTGTTTTTACTTTGTTTTCATACCCTGAGTACGTATGAATAACATACCAATTTTTCTCCATTCAAACAGGACAATTCGGCTTGTCCTTCCCTCCCTTTTGATTAAATATTTCGTTATATCCTACAATGTAGGAAATCCAACCAGCATTAAAACTAGACATAAGTCGTTTTGCATTTCGCCTGTTTTTGACTGTATCGAATGATAACCCTAAAAGATTGTTGTTTATAAAATGCGACGCAACTAAGGAATTGCTCTTCCGCCGTTCCGAAAATACACTACGCTTTCCGGGGGCGGCTGGAGAGCCTCCTCGTGCTAGCGCACTGCGGGGTCTCACCTAGGCCTGTCCTCCCCCAGGAGTCTCCGTGTATTTTCTCCACTGTTGTTGCGCTTTAAAGACTCATTACATTTAGATAGTTGATCTTTTTCCATGAAATAGGGAATGCTTCGGCAGCACAACATCACACGAAAAAATTGGTTTGCATTTTCAAGGAATCTCACAATTTGCCGTAGCTTAGAATAGCCTTCTGTTCAAGTGATAAGAACTCCTCGAATACGTTGATTTCATAAGCTATAATCACTCGATAATCAGTATTTTTACCAGCGTAGGCAGAATACGTAGACTCCTGCGGGAACAGCACGAGTCTGAAGACCCCGCAGCGGCGGTTTACCGCTTTGGAGGCTGAAGCCGTGCCCGCGGAAAGCGAAGTATTCTGCCGGAGCGGAATTCAAGCACTCAAGAGCGGGGAGAAAGTGTCACGATAGAGAATTTTCACCATATCGCAGTTTATATCCACTACGAGATTTAAAAAGTAACACTACTACGAAAAGAGCCTTTTTTAAAGTGTAAAAAAACAATATTAAAAAACCCGTTGAGGCGGGTTTTTGTTGAAAGTATTATTTATTTTTCATTATAGCATAAATATATCATTATTATTCAGTTAAAACAATTCTAATATCTGTGTAATCCCAAGATCGACTAATGTAAAGAAGACTGCGACAAATGCAACAGTTGTTATAACCGTTATCGTATAACTAGTTAACTCTTTCCCCTTTGGCCAACTAACCTTTTTCATTTCCCGAGACACATTTTTAAAGAACTTAAAAATATTCATGTTTGTACCCCCAAACTAATCCCGACCATGTGTATTATTTTGTCTCACGATGCAATGTATGTTTTCCGCACGTTTTACAATATTTACGCACTTCCAAGCGTACAGGTTGCGTGGTTATATTTTTATTCGTTGTATAATTTCGACTTGAACATATTGCACACGCTAATGTAATATTTTTATTCATCACTTCACCCCAATGTAGGGTTCTTTTACTATCTCAAAATAAATCTATTATAGAATGCAGTAGTTGAGATCCGCTTTTATTCTGATTAATAATGTAGCACTCCTGCAGGGCTATGTCAACGTCAGCTGTTAACTATAACGTTATTTCGTTTGTTTCAAGCAATTGTTCTAATTTACGTTTCACGCGCTGCAATGCATTATCTATTGACTTGACATGCCGTTTTAATTCTACAGAAATTTCCTGGTATGTACGACCATCTAAATATAAATTCAATACCTTTCTTTCCAACTCGCTTAACAATTCAGATAATTTATCTTCCATATCTCCATACCGTTCTCTGTTCACTAATAATTCCTGAGGATCAATCGCCTTTGACCCAGCAATCACATCCAATAATGTTCGGTCTGATTCTTCATCGTAAATCGGCTTGTCCAAAGAAACATATGAATTTAACGGAATATGTTTTTGTCTTGTTGCGGTCTTAATCGCTGTAATGATTTGCCGGGTTATACATAGCTCCGCAAATGCTTTGAATGACGATAGCTTGTCCTCATCAAAATCCCGAATCGCTTTATAAAGGCCAATCATACCCTCTTGCACTATATCCTCTTTATCTGCACCAACTAGAAAATAGGTACGTGCTTTAGCGCGCACAAAGCTTCTATATTTGTTAATTAAGAAATCAAGCGCACGGCTATTGCCATCCTGGATCAATTGGATGACCTCATCATCATCAAGCATATGCAGGCTTTTATTATCTGTCTCTTTCAGCTTGACACTCACCAAGTATGACCCCCCGACTAACAACAGTCAATATAGCATAAGTATATCGTAACCGCTTGCAAACTTCAACAGTTAAGGAAAAGCGCTGCGCCCATTTAGCGACTTACGAGGCGAAGGAAGTCGCGCTAGTCGCTGGGCGTTGAAGCTGGACATGGCTGTTGCTATAAATGATATTTTTAACGACACAATGTTATACTCTCTTATCGGTAGAAACAGGTGAAGTGAACGGATTCAATTACTTTTTCCCACGACGCCATTTTTCAAATGTTTCAAGCACACTCTTTTGCAAAGGAATTTTTATTTGTGGTTTCACTTTTGTATACTGATCGATCCGTTCCTCTATTTCTGCTTCGCTGTTTTTTAATTCGATATATAATTCTCTGGCGGATTTGCGTAATGCACCACGGCCGAAAATGGTACGTTGCTCAGCGTAATCGGACGTGGCAACATAAACTTGGTTTTCTACGTTCTTTAATTTCTTTACCAGCTTTTCAATACATTCATCAGCCGTTTCTTTTTCCTTTGTATAAATAATTTCAACTTGATATTCTTTAAGTTTATTTGTAATACCTTTAACAAAATAAGCATCAAACACAACAATTACGCGGTCACCTGTATGGGATTTGTATTCAGCCATTTGTTCTATTAAGCGATCCCTCGCCTGTGCCATATCTACATCCTTTAACCGTTGTAACTCATCCCAGGCTCCGATAATGTTATAACCGTCAACAACGATAACATTCATAGGTTACTCCCCAAGCGGGTATCTTTTTCGAAATACTTCATACAGAAGAAGACCGCATGCAACAGAGGCATTTAAAGAGGATACCTGACCTTTCATCGGTAAATTAACTGTCCAGTCGCATTTATCTTTTACTAGACGGCTCATCCCTTTTCCTTCATTACCGATTACAAGTGCAATTGGCATCGTACCATCAAGTGAGCGGTAATCTTCCGTTCCTTCCGCTTCTGTTCCGACAATCCAAATATTTTTCGACTTCAATTCATCCATTGTTGATGCAATATTCGTCACACGCGCAACAGGAATATGCTCCAAAGCACCGGCAGCCGTCTTAGCAACCGTTGCAGTCAAACCAACTGAACGACGTTTTGGGATAATAACCCCATGAGCACCGGTCGCGTCTGCCGTCCGCAAAATGGAACCTAAATTATGTGGATCTTCAAGCTCGTCCAAGATGATAAAAAAAGGAGTCTCCCTTTTCGCATCAGCATTCGCAAATAAATCATCAATTGTAGCATATTGGTAAGAGGCAACATACGCTACAACGCCTTGGTGGTTTCCATTCGCTAACTTGTCCAGTTTACTCTTAGGTACCTTTTGTACAATTGTATCGGCTTGTTTAGCTAGATGTTGTAATTTGCCTAGTGAACTGGTATTTAAGTGTTCAGAAAGCAAAACTTTATTAACAGATCGACCCGATTTCAATGCTTCTATAACAGGGTTTTTTCCAATAATCATTTCCTGATCCATCTTATATACTCCTTTCCTCCACAAACATAATAGCTTGCGTTAATAATTCCGTTAAACGTTCATTGTTTTCAAGTAAGTAATGGTAGCCAACTAATGCTTCAAACGCAGTACTATATCGATACGTTTGAACACTAGTATTTTTGGGAATTGACCCTGATTTCGCATTTCTCCCTCTTGCAACAACACGCTCTTCGCTTTCCGTTAAAAATCCATTGTTTAACCAATGTAAAATAACGGCTGCCTGTGATTTTGCGGATACGAAGGTGACAGCTTTATGGTGTAATTGGTTTGGCTTTACTTGGCCTGAATGAATCAGATGTTTCCTGACATGTACCTCATAAACAGCGTCACCCATATACGCAAGGGCTAAACTTTTTAGTTGCTTTACATCAAGTTCCATATTCAGCCTCTTTTCCACCGTGTCCCTTGTGGTGTATCTTCTAAAATAATTTGTTTTTCCTTCAAATCATCCCGTATCTCATCTGCACGCTTAAAGTCACGATTTTTTCTTGCTTCCACCCGTTCTTGAATTAACGCCTCAATTTCATCATCCAACAATTCCTCTGTTTGGTTTATTTCGACACCAAGGACACGAAGGAATTTTGCAATCGTTGTCTGAAATGCATCGATAACAGTTGTTGATGTCTGATCTAACTCTACGTAAATATTCGCTTCCTTCGTTAAATCAAATAACACGGAAATCGCATTAGCTGTATTAAAGTCATCATCCATTTCCGTTTCAAAGCGCTCTTTTAACTCATTTATTTTTTCTAACCACTGCTCATTATCCTTTTCTAAGTTCAAACTTGCTTGTTTTCGGTATTCGAGATTATGGTAAGCCGTTCTAATACGATCCAAACTATTTTCAGCACCCTTCAGCAATTCTTCACTGAAATTAATCGGGTTGCGGTAATGAACACTCAACATAAAGAACCGAATTACCTGTGGATCGTGCTGTTCAATTAATTCACGTGTAAGAACAAAATTCCCAAGTGATTTCGACATTTTTTCATTGTCAATATTAATATATCCATTGTGCATCCAATACCGTGCAAATGATTTGCCTGTCATCGCTTCCGATTGGGCAATTTCATTTTCATGATGTGGGAAAGTAAGATCCTGCCCCCCTGCATGAATATCGATCGTATCCCCAAGGTATTTCTTTACCATCGCTGAACATTCGATATGCCAGCCCGGCCGACCTTTACCCCACGGGGCCTCCCAGGCGATTTCATCTGGTTTTGCCTTTTTCCATAAAGCGAAATCAAGCGGATCCGTCTTTTTCTCTCCTATTTGTATCCGAGCACCAGATCTCAATTCATCGATCGATTGGTGTGAAAGTTTGCCATACCCATCAAAGGCTCTCGGTTTAAAATAAACATCCCCATCAACTGCATAGGCATATCCTTTATCAATCAGTGCTCCAATAAAGTTAATGATATCATCCATCGTCTCAGTTACTCTTGGGTTGAGTGTCGCCTTTTTGACCCCCAGGGCTCCAACATCCTCTAAATAGGCATCAATAAAACGATCAGCTAGCTCAGGAACGTCCTCACCGACTTCTTTTGCCGTTTTAATAATTTTGTCGTCCACATCAGTAAAGTTCAAAACATAATCAACTTCATACCCTCGATATTCCAAATACCTTCTTACTGTATCAAAAACAATCGCAGGCCTAGCATTACCAATATGAATGTAGTTGTAAACAGTCGGCCCACAAACATACATACTCACTTTACCTTCTTGGAGTGGTACAAAGGTTTCCTTTTTTCGTGTCAGCGTATTATAAAGAGTTATCGACATTTTGCTTCCCTTCCTTCAATTCAGCTATTTCTTTCCTTAATCCATCTATTTCCGCTTGCAAATGCTCACATTGTTTTGCTACAGGATCAGGTATTTTATGATGGTCTAAATCCCGGCGAACCTTTTCACCATTTTGAACAACGACCCGCCCCGGAATTCCTACAACCGTCGAGTGATCCGGGACATCGTGTAACACAACGGACCCACCACCGACTTTTGAACTTTCACCAATTGTAATAGATCCTAAAACTTTTGCCCCTGTTGATATTAATGCATTATCCTTTACTGTCGGGTGTCGCTTCCCTTTTTCCTTACCCGTTCCACCTAAGGTCACCCCTTGGAATACGGTCACATTATCCCCAATTTCACACGTTTCACCAATAACAACACCCATGCCATGATCTATAAAAAAACGATGCCCAATCTTCGCTCCAGGGTGGATTTCAATCCCCGTGAAGAACCGGCCTATTTGCGAAATGACCCGCGCAATAAAAAACAGGTTACGTTTATAAAATGCATGCGCGATACGGTGCGACCATATCGCATGCAAACCAGAGTATGTTAAGAAAACTTCAAAATAAGTCCTTGCTGCCGGATCCTGCTCAAAAACAACATCCATGTCTTCCTTCATCCGCTTAAAAATCCCCATTTAGCTAACCTCCCTTGTCATAAATCATAAAAAAAGCGTCTCTGTGTATGATACACAGAGACGCTTCAGGCGCGGTCCCACTCTGTTTGAAGATATACGTTCTTCCAACTTAATTCTTAATAACGGTAAGAATACCGCCGTTATATACATCGCTTCCATAACGGACTCTAAGGTGCATTTCAAAAGTGGCTCTTAAAATCACTCGCAGCCGGTGGTGATTCTCTCTGTGTAAGTAACGCACTTTTTACTTCTCCTTATCAACGTTCAATATTGTATTATTACTATATTATATTTTGTATCAGCTGTGAACAGATTAGGCTCCAAGTTGTGTAAGAATTTTATCCAAACGCGCTAACACGACATCTTTTCCTAATAGCTCAATCGCCATTGGCAGTTCTGGACCATGCATTTGGCCAGTAGTAGCTACACGAATTGGCATAAATAACTTCTTACCTCGTTGTTTTGTTTCCTTCTGTGTTGCTTTAATCTCCGCTTTAATAGCATCCTTGTTAAAGTCATCTAACTGAATTAATTTATCCGTAAATACTTGTAGCACTTCTGGCACTTGTTCTTCACGCAATATTTCCATAGATGCCTCGTCATATTCAATGTGTGTTTTGAAAAATAAATCAGTTAACTCAACAATCTCTGCACCATAGCGGAGCTGTTCCTTATAAAGGGCAATTACATTTTCCGCCCATGTACGTGTTTCCTGATCCATTTCTTTCGATAGTTTTCCCGCCTCAATCAAATGTGGAAGTGTTAAGCCAATAACCGTTTCCAGATCCAATGATTTAATGTATTCGTTGTTCATCCACTTTAACTTCTGCGGATCAAAAATTGCAGCAGATGTTGATAGTCGCTCTGGATCAAATATCTCAATCAACTTATCCTGTGTGAAGATTTCTTCCTCGCCAACCGGAGACCAGCCAAGCAATGTAATAAAGTTAAATAATGCTTCAGGCAAATAACCCAAATTGCGATATTGCTCAATAAATTGTAGGATATGTTCATCACGTTTGCTTAACTTTTTCCGATCTTCGTTTAAGATCAATGTCATATGCCCGAACTTAGGTGGTTCCCAACCAAATGCGTCGTAAATCATCATTTGTTTTGGTGTATTCGAAATATGTTCCTCGCCACGTAAAATATGGGTAATATCCATCAAATGATCATCAATTGCTACAGCAAAGTTATACGTTGGGATACCATTCTTTTTCACAATCACCCAATCACCAAAGTCGCTTGATTCAAAGGTAATGTTCCCTCTTACAATGTCTGGGAATGTGTATGTTTTATTTTCAGGAACACGAAAACGAATACTTGGCTTCCGTCCTTCCTGTTCAAATGCCGCAATTTGCTCAGCCGTTAGATCACGATGTGCACCGGAATACTTTGGAGCCTGACCCTTCGCTTTCTGCTCTTCACGTTCAGCATCAAGTTCTTCTTCTGTCATATAACATTTGTAGGCTATTCCTCTTTCTAGCAAATCATCAATATGCTTTTGATAAATATTCAGTCGTTCCATTTGTCGATAGGGACCATAGTCACCGCCAATATCCGCACCTTCATCCCATTCGATTCCAAGCCATTTCAAATAGCGAAATTGGCTTTCCTCTCCTCCAGCTACATTTCGTTTTTCATCCGTATCTTCTGTACGTACAATGAATTTCCCATCAAAATGTTTTGCATATAAATAGTTAAACAAAGCAGTCCTAGCGTTCCCAATATGTAAATGGCCAGTCGGACTCGGCGCATAACGAACACGAACTTGGTTAGTCATTTGTGTTACCCCTTCCTCAGATACAATTCGTATATATTAATTATCGCACTTTTTCTTTACAACAAAAAGCGATAACATTCACTGTTATCACTTTTCTATTCCTTTTAAGTTATACCTCTTTTACAATGCTTTTTCAAGTAATTTTGGTTTTGCAAAGATCATTCGGCCTGCAGAAGTTTGTAAAACACTTGTGATCAATACTTCAATTGTTTTGCCGATATAATCTCGACCATCTTCCACTACAATCATTGTCCCGTCATCTAAATATGCGATACCTTGATTTTGTTCTTTACCATCTTTAATCACTTGTACCATTAATTCCTCACCAGGCAATACTACAGGTTTTACCGCATTTGCCAAATCATTAATATTTAACACGTGCACACTTTGAAGATCACAAACTTTATTTAAATTAAAATCATTGGTAACAACAATCCCGTTTATAACCTTTGCCAATTTAATCAGTTTGCTGTCCACTTCCTGTATTTCTTCAAAATCACCTTCATATATCTCCACGTTCACCGGTAATTCCTTTTGGATGCGATTTAAAACATCTAATCCACGACGTCCTCTGTTACGTTTCAGAGCATCAGATGAATCTGCAATATGCTGTAATTCTCCAAGTACGAATTGCGGTATAACAATTGTCCCTTCCAAAAAGCTCGTTTGGCAAATATCAGCAATCCGACCATCAATAATAACACTTGTGTCCAATATTTTTGGTTTTGGCTGATTTTGCTCTGCTCCATCATTTCCAGTCTGTCGCTTCTTATCTCGATCTTTTCGATTAAAATTAAATAAGTTCATCAACTCATCACGACGTCTAAAACCAATTTGAAAACCAAAATAACCCAACAAAACCGTGATAAAGAGTGGCAAAAGTTGTGAAACTAAATCAATATTAATGTCTGTTAACGGAATATTGATTAAAAAGGCTATTACCAATCCACCTATTAAACCGAAACTACCAAATAACAAATCTCCTACAGGAATCTTAATGAGTGCCTCTTCCACCCAACGCAAGAAATCAACAATATAACCCGCGACCAAATAAGAGAAAAGAAATAAGATCAACGCACCAACAATCATGCCTAGATATGGGGATGCAACCCAATTCGCTTTCGTGAAATCCAACAGTTCAACTAAATCTGGTATATATAAATACCCAATGGTACCACCTGTAACAATAAAAAATAAATGCACAATTTTTTTCAGCACCACCGTCACCTCCTAACCTCAGTATTACCTGTTTTTACAAAAATTAGTCTAAAAAATGGAATTATAGCTATTACATAATATAAACAATAGCACAACTGTTAAAAACAGTCAAATAGTTAAACATAAAATTTTATCACACAGAAATAATAATGTCAATCAAAATTGTCTTTTGGTCTGTTGTATTTTTGCAGAAATTTTACCTAGCAACACCAATTTCCAATGCTTCCTGAACTGTATTGACACCGATAACCTGAATCGATTTCGGTATTGTCCACCCATCTAAATTCTTTTCCGGACAAATCACACGGCTAAATCCAAGTTTTGCTGCCTCCTGAACACGTTGTTCGATTCGAGAAACACGCCTTACTTCACCTGTCAAACCAACCTCGCCGACAAATATATCATCTGGCTTTGTTGGCTGATCCCTAAAACTTGAAGCAATCGACACTGCAATGGCTAAATCTATAGCAGGTTCGTCTAACTTAACACCACCCGCAACTTTAATATATGCATCTTGGTTCTGTAACATTAATCCAACCCGTTTTTCTAATACAGCCATCAATAATGGAACACGATTCGCATCAACACCTGTTGCCATTCTGCGTGGATTGCCATAGCTCGAAGGAGAAATTAGCGCCTGAATTTCTACTAACACTGGCCTTGTCCCTTCCATTGACGCAACAACAGTTGACCCAGCAGCGCCGTGCGAGCGTTCTTCAAGAAATATTTCAGACGGATTTAATACCTCTCGCAGACCCGCTTCTTTCATTTCGAAAATCCCCATTTCATTTGTGCTACCAAATCGATTTTTCACACTGCGCAAAATACGATAGGTATGATGTCTTTCCCCTTCAAAATAGAGGACAGCATCAACCATGTGTTCCAGCATCCTTGGTCCGGCAATAGCCCCTTCTTTCGTTACATGCCCAACAATGAAAATCGGTATTCCGTTTGTTTTAGCTATTCTCATTAACTCGCTTGTACATTCCCGAACCTGTGACACACTACCAGGAGCACTAGTGACTTCTTCACGAAAAATCGTTTGAATAGAATCAATCACGACAAAAGACGGCTTTACGTGCTCAATGTGATTCGCAATATCATATAAGTTCGTTTCGGGCAAAACAAATAATGAATCAGCAGTTACACCAAGACGATCAGCTCGTAGCTTTGTTTGCCTAGCGGATTCCTCTCCCGAAATATAGAGTACAGGCAATTGCTTGTCTGCTAATTGAGATGATATTTGCAATAGTAATGTCGATTTCCCAATCCCCGGATCGCCACCAATTAATACAAGTGAACCTGGTACAATTCCACCACCAAGTACCCGATTAAATTCCTTCATCGTCGTTGTAATACGTGGCTCTTTTTGAGATTGAATCGCTGTGATTTTTTCGGGTTTACTAGTATGTTTCCCCTCTCCTGGTAGTCCGCTCCGATTCTTAATGGTAGATGCTTCAATTTCCTCTACTAATGTATTCCAATTATTGCAACCAGGACATTTTCCCATCCATTTTGCAGATTCATAACCACAATCCTGACATACAAATTTTGTCTTCCGCTTTGCCACTCCATCCATCCCTTTCAATCTATCTCTATTATATACGATTTACATAACGTGAAAGTTACAACAATCTATCATTTTTATAAATTATATTCCATAACTATGCCACAAATCGAAAGTGGTACTTACGCTTAAACGTTAAAATTCTTATTCCTATCGTCCATGCCTGCTCTCTATTACGCACCAATTCACACAATCGTTCTTTTTAGAAGACTCTTTTCGTAATGTTTGTTGCTTTTTAATTTCGGAGTTGATATAAAATACGATATAAGCGCTATGGTGATTTCACATAGAATGTCGCTTATGTGCCCCGCAGCCTGTATACACTTCGCTTTCCGGGGGCGGCTGGAGAGCCTCCTCAGGCCAACACGACGTTGGTCATGAAGGCGTTGCCACAGGACGTGGCGATCTTAGCCTTTACTCCCTTTCCGCACTGCGGGGTCTCACCGATGCCTCTCCTCCCCCAGGAGTCTACGTGTATACGGGCTGCTTGTGAGGAAATATATACTTTAAAATATCCTTGTAATCAAGCATCAAAATAGTAATATGATGATTAAACACATCCCCAGTGTAGGAAAAACACGAAGACTCCCGCGGGAAAGCGAAGACGATGAGACCCCGCAGTGAACGGTTTTCTCACGAGGAGGCTTATCGCGAGCCCGCGGAAAGCGAAGTGTTTTTCCGGAACGGCAGTCCATCATCTCAATCCTGTGTCGCATTTTATAGATTATATGTCAAAACCAACAATCTTTTTGAAAACAACCTTTTTGAAAAAGCCAGTAGGAACGTCCTACTGGCTTTGACATATTCACACAAGCTCAAGTGTTTTTGCCTAGGCTAAAACAGTAAATTCACCTTTATTATTTAGCCCAATTTTTACCTTTTGCCCTTTGGCGATTGTTTCTTTCAGTAATTCTTCGGAAAGTAGATCTTCAACGTTTTTCTGGATCGATCGACGCAATGGCCGCGCCCCATATTCCGGATCAAAACCGTCGTTGGCAATTTTCTCTAGAGCTTTATCTGTCACAGAAAAGTCAATATCCTGCTGTTTCAATCGTCGTTGTAATTGTTGTACCATCAACGTTACAATGTTTTTCATATGCTTTTTCTCTAATGAATGGAATACAATTGTTTCATCGATACGGTTAAGAAATTCTGGACGAAATGCCTTTTTTAGTTCTTCCATTACTTTTGATTTCATATCGCTATATTCTTGGCCTTCTTCACCAAGATTAAATCCAACATATTTATTCCGCTTCAGCTCACTTGCTCCTACGTTAGAGGTCATAATTAAAACGGTATTTCGGAAATCAACTACTCTACCTTTGGAATCTGTTAATCGACCATCCTCTAATACTTGTAATAAAATATTAAACACTTCTGGATGTGCCTTTTCAATTTCATCAAGCAATACAACGGAATACGGTTTTCTACGCACCTTTTCGGTTAATTGTCCACCCTCTTCATAGCCAACATAACCTGGAGGTGAACCTACAAGCCGGGATGTGGCGTGTTTTTCCATATACTCAGACATGTCAATTCGGATCATCGCATCTTCATCAGCGAACATTGCCTCTGCTAAAGCGCGTGCCAATTCTGTTTTCCCCACCCCTGTAGGTCCAAGGAAAATGAAGGAACCAATTGGTCGTTTAGGGTCTTTTAACCCTGCTCGTGCTCTACGAATTGCCTTTGAAACTGCTTTTACCGCTTCTTCCTGACCAATAACACGATCATGTAAAGTGTCTTCCATGTTTAATAATCGATCACTTTCATCTTTTGTTAGTTTAGCGACAGGAACACCCGTCCATGTAGAAACCACGGAGGCAATATCCTCAACAATCACCTCAGAACTTTCTTGACCTTGCTTTTCCTTCCATTGATTCTTTGTGGTTTCCAATTCTTCTCGCAAGCGTTGTTCAGAGTCACGTAAAGATGCCGCCTTCTCAAATTCTTGGCTTTGTACCGCTGCATCCTTTTCTTTACGCACCTCTTCTAGCTTTTGTTCCAACTCTTTTAAATTTGGTGGAATCGTATACGAACGCAAACGGACTTTAGAACCTGCTTCATCAATTAAATCAATTGCTTTGTCAGGTAAGAACCGATCTGTTATATAACGATCAGATAAATTAGCAGCAGCATCGATCGCTTCATCTGTAATCGTTACACGATGGTGTGCTTCATAACGATCGCGAAGTCCCTTTAAAATTTGAATCGTTTCCTCTAAAGTTGGTTCATCAACTTGGATTGGCTGGAATCTGCGTTCTAATGCTGCATCTTTTTCAATGTATTTCCGATATTCATCTAATGTTGTTGCACCAATACATTGGAGCTCACCGCGTGAAAGAGATGGTTTTAAAATATTAGATGCATCAATCGCACCTTCCGCACCACCAGCGCCAATTAATGTATGCAATTCATCGATAAATAGAATGATATTGCCTGCTTGACGAATCTCTTCCATTACCTTTTTAAGGCGGTCTTCAAATTCACCACGGTATTTCGTTCCTGCAACAACTGTACCCATATCAAGCGTCATAACCCGTTTATCACGCAATGTTTCTGGAACCTCATTGTTAATGATTTGCTGTGCCAGTCCTTCTGCTACAGCTGTTTTACCAACTCCTGGTTCACCTATTAATACAGGATTGTTTTTAGTACGGCGACTCAGCACTTGAATAACGCGCTCAATTTCTTTGCTTCGGCCAATGACAGGGTCAATATTCCCTTCTTTTGCTGTGACAGTTAAATCCCTTGCCAGCGAATCAAGTGTCGGTGTATTAGCATTGGTTGATTGGCCTCTACCTTGACGACCTGCTTGCGATTCGTTACTACCTAATAATTGCAGTACTTGCTGTCGTGCTTTATTTAGACTAACACCAAGGTTATTTAAAACACGAGCAGCAACACCTTCACCTTCACGAATTAGCCCTAACAATATATGTTCTGTTCCTACATAAGAATGCCCTAGCTTCCTGGCCTCATCTTGTGATAACTCGACTACCTTTTTGGCTCTCGGTGTGTAATGAATTGTTTGCATCGTCTGTTTACCAACACCAATAAGCTGCTCCACTTCTTGCTGAATTTTTTCCACTTCCAAGCCTAACGACTGTAATGCTTTGGCAGCAATTCCATCCCCTTCACGGACAAGTCCTAATAAAATGTGCTCTGTTCCGATATTGTTATGGCCAAGCCTGATCGCTTCTTCTTGTGATAAAGCTAAGACCTTTTGTGCTCTCTCCGTAAAACGTCCAAACATCATATAGCTATCTCCTCCTATTTTTCTAATTTTAACCGTTCACGAATTAGCGATGCCCGTAGTACATCCCGTTCATTAGCAGTCAAATTTTTCTTTGCGTATTGTTGTAGGAATCCTGGCTGTGTAAGAATCATTAATTCATTAAGTATATTTCTTGAGACATTCTCAATCAAACCCAAATCAATACCAAGACGAACGTTTGACAAACATATTGCCGCTTCTTTTGATTCGATAATATGGCTATATTTCAAAACACCGTATGAACGATAAATCCGATCTTCCAAGCGGGTACTTGACTGTTCCATTAATCGTGTTCTTGCTCGTCGTTCATGTTCAATCAATTGCTTTACAACACTTTGTAAATCTTCAACAATATCTTCTTCTGACTTTCCAAGAGTAATCTGATTGGAAATTTGAAAAATGTTTCCTAGCGCTTCACTACCCTCTCCATAAATTCCTCGAACGACAAGACCTAGTTGATTAATGGCTGGGATCATTCGATTAATTTGCCGTGTCAATGCTAGTGAAGGAAGGTGCATCATAACCGAGGCACGCATTCCTGTCCCCACATTTGTCGGACAGCTTGTTAAATAGCCTCTTGTTTCATCAAATGCATAATTAATTTTCTCTTCCAACCAATCATCAAATTCAAAGGCTTTCTCCAATGCTTTGTCTAGCTGAAGTCCTGGAAAGTAGAGCTGCATCCGAATATGATCTTCTTCGTTAATCATGACAGAAACTTGTTCGTTTTTTGAAATAAGTACAGCCGCAACTTGTTTATCTTTCGCTAGATGTGGACTAATTAGATGTTTCTCTACTAGAACCCGTTTTTCTGTTGACGTTAAATCTGGTATCGATATGAATTCAAAATCTTGATAGTCTTGAAATGATTTATGTGCATATTCTGTTTCAAAAAAGTTGCGGACCTCTTCAAGCTCATCCTTTTCAGCGATAAGCGGGAAAGAAACCTTATCAAAGTTACGTGCCAATCGAATTCTACTGCTCAAGACAATATCGCTGTCTGGCCCCTCTTTGCGCATCCAGGGACTAATAGCCTCATCCATGAAGTTCTGTAATGTCATGAATTATCACCCCGCATTTCTTTTTCTAATTCTTTAATTTTATCGCGAACGGTTGCCGCCTCTTCAAAAGCTTCTCGGTCAATCAAATTTTTGAGTTCCGCTTTATAATCATCCAGTTGTTTTTTGGCATGCAAATCACCGCCCTGACGTTTAGGGATTTTCCCTGAGTGTTTTGTGTTTCCACTATGAACCCGGCGCAAAATCGGATCCAGGCGGTCAGCGAATGTATGATAACATGATGAACAGCCAAATTTCCCAATGCGTTTGAATTCAGAAAACGTCATTTCACACTGTGGGCATTGTAATTCTTTTGATGGTGTAAACGCAGATGAATTACTATGATTCCCCATTGGTGATGATTCAAAATTAAATAAACCTGTCAGTAAATCATGAAGGGAATAGCCTTCTTCAGGGTCAGTCATATACCCTTTCTTCTTGGCGCAGATTTCACATACATGGACTTCTATTTTATTGCCATTGATTAGCTGAGTAAAATGAACCGTGGCAGGTCGTTTGTGACATTCTTGGCATTCCATATTTGTTTCCTCCTCCCTTACCTTGCCTATTGTTATTTATTCAAGTATTTTAACGTCGTCAACATCGCTGTTAACACACGTGCACGTACTTCATCACGAAGCGGCAATTGAAATGCTAATGTGTTTCGTCCAATAGCACTAACCATAATTTTAGCCTCACGCTCTGTAATTAACTTTTCCTCTAATAGCCGTTCTAAAACGTCAAGAGCTGCCTGTTGTGTCACAGTGGGATTAATCATAGCGATAATCTCATCAAGTAATTCTGATTTCTCTTGGTGCTTAACTCGAATGATCCGAATATATCCGCCACCACCACGTTTACTTTCCACTATATACCCTTTTTCCACCGTGAACCTTGTATTAATCACATAATTTATTTGTGATGGAACACATTGAAATTGATCCGCAATTTCACTACGTTTAATTTCAATAGCATCTTGAGCTGCCTGCTTCAGTATTTGTTTTAAATACTCCTCAATTACGTCTGAGATGTTACTCATGACCCTCCTCCTCTTGTTCCAATGAGCTAACTCTTCGTTGTTAACATCGTAACCATTTTGACTTTGACTATCTTTGACTATGTTTATATTATACGACAAATTACAAGAGATGCAAATACATTGTTCCTTTTTATTTTAGACAATGTTGGAGGAATCAAAACCCATTATAAAGAGAAAATACGATTCATTAATTAAGAACGACATTTTTAACCCCCTTTAATTTCTCTCTGCAATATTTTTTACAAATTTTAATTTGGAAATCCCCTCAAACAAAGACATTCTATCCAGATCAGAGTCTTGATGAACCCTAATAAAAATGCTCCTCAAGTCATTTTCAACCTTGACAATTTCTACTCTTTTAATTGTTACATGATATGATTCCATAACAGACACAATGCTACTGATTTGCAAATCCGGCAATGCGACAATTTCAATCAACATCGACGAGCGTCCTCTCGTAAATAGTCTCTCGAAGTTATTAAGAAAGATTAAACTCAATAGGATTACAAGTGTTGTAAATACAGCTGTAGCGTACATTCCTATCCCAACAACCAATCCTAACCCGGCAACAGCCCAAATTGAGGCCGCAGTAGTTAACCCGCGGATTGTACCGCCATAAACAATAATCGTTCCAGCACCAAGAAAACCAATACCACTAATGACATATGAAGGAATACGCGCCGGATCAAAACGCACATTATCATAGGCATCAATGTAAGCCTCAAAGCCGTATAAAGATAGCAACATCATCAGACAAGACCCAATACCTACTAGTATATGCGTACGGAAACCTGCAGAGTGATTCTTCATTTCTCGTTCAAAGCCAATTAACCCTGATAATAATAACGCGATGAACACACGTACCATAATAAGCAGAAAATGATCTCCAAATAATTGATCAAAATTCATTGCCATTCCCCCTGCTTAATATATTGCCTTAATTTTACAGTAAAATAATCAAAATAAACAGTCAAACATCATTACTTAATCATGTACATTAATTCCATATATATGCTTGTTTTAAAGAAAATATTTGATTGGATAAAGGGTATTTAAACTGAATTGTAGAAAAGGTATGTATGATAGAAAACCAGCATTCGATATGAAATCCAGGTCTAAGATATGAATTTGAATAGGATTGAATAAATAGGAAAAGAAAGGTTGTATATGAGTCATAAATGGCTAGATTGGGCAAAACAGATCCAATCTTTATCCCAATCTGGATTAGCCTTTTCAAACAATAAATTCGATATAGAACGATATGAAGCATTACGCCAAATAAGTATCGAAATTATAGCAAAATATACTGATTTAGAATTGGAAAAAGTGACGAATCTATTTGCTAATGAAACAGGGTACCAAACGCCAAAAGTAGACGTTCGTGGTGTCGTATTTAAAGATAATAAAATTTTAATGGTTAAAGAAAAAATTGATGATAGATGGTCTTTACCCGGGGGATTTTGCGATATAGGTTTCTCGGCCTCCGAAAATGCTGTAAAAGAAATAAAAGAGGAATCAGGCTATGATGTGAAAGCAAGAAAATTACTTACTGTTTTAGATATGAACAAACATCCGCGTCCACCACAGGCCTATCATTATTATAAAATATTTATTCAGTGTGAGATTATCGGTGGAAATGCAACTACCGGAGTGGAAACAAAGGGTATTAGCTTTTTTCCAGAACAAGATTTGCCAGGCTTATCTACCAGCAGAGATACAGAGTCACAAATTAATTTGCTGTTTGATTTTTTAAGAGATCCTGATAAAGCTGCTGTCTTTGATTAACCTGTTCTGATAACTCTAACATTATAATAATGCTGACAAATTAAAGATTGCGTTCATTTTTAAGGGTGTTTTCACATAAATTATTGATATCTACCTTGCAGGCCGCATACACCTTCGCGGATCTAACGCTGGGAATGGAAAGCCTCCTTGTGTTACCGTGATGCCATTGAAAAAGTGTTTGAAATGAAAAATCGAAGCAAAAAAATACTATTATACAGATGTTTTATTGCTTTTCACTTTATATAGTGTTAAGTTAATGCTGATTTCAATAACCTTTCTTTTTCTGTATCCTCGCTACAACACTGCGAGTCTCACCGATGCCTTTTATCCCTTAGAGGAGAGGCCAACTAAGAATGGGCTTACGTTCAGGTACCAGCGCATACCCCTATAACGGGGCTATACATGATACTTCTTCAAAAACAACAATCTTTTTTGAAGATAGAAAAAAACTAAGATACAAATTACGTATCTTAGTTTTATTTGCCTGGCGGCGTCCTACTCTTGCAGGGGCAAAGCCCCAACTACCATCGGCGCTGGAGAGCTTAACTACTGTGTTCGGCATGGGAACAGGTGTGACCTCTCCGCTATTGCTACCAGACCTACATCTTGTAAGTCATTCTTGTTTAAAATTAAGGACAAGATATATTATATGCATTTTTGTCGAAAAATGCAAGTGTTTTTTATATTTTGTACCCTAAAAACTAAATAAGAGTTCTTCAAGCAACGAATCAAAAAGAAATATAGTTAAGTCCTCGATCTATTAGTATCCGTCAGCTCCACGTGTTACCACGCTTCCACCTCGGACCTATCAACCTCATCGTCTCTGAGGGATCTTACTCACTCGAAGTGATGGGAAGTCTCATCTTGAGGGGGGCTTCATGCTTAGATGCTTTCAGCACTTATCCTTGCCACACGTAGCTACCCAGCTATGCTCCTGGCGGAACAACTGGTACACCAGCGGTGTGTCCATCCCGGTCCTCTCGTACTAAGGACAGCTCCTCTCAGACTTCCAACGCCCACGACGGATAGGGACCGAACTGTCTCACGACGTTCTGAACCCAGCTCGCGTACCGCTTTAATGGGCGAACAGCCCAACCCTTGGGACCGACTACAGCCCCAGGATGCGATGAGCCGACATCGAGGTGCCAAACCTCCCCGTCGATGTGAACTCTTGGGGGAGATAAGCCTGTTATCCCCGGGGTAGCTTTTATCCGTTGAGCGATGGCCCTTCCATGCGGAACCACCGGATCACTAAGCCCGACTTTCGTCCCTGCTCGACTTGTAGGTCTCGCAGTCAAGCTCCCTTCTGCCTTTACACTCTGCGAATGATTTCCAACCATTCTGAGGGAACCTTTGGGCGCCTCCGTTACCTTTTAGGAGGCGACCGCCCCAGTCAAACTGCCCGCCTGACACTGTCTCCGAACCGGATCACGGTCCTGGGTTAGAATGTCCGTACAGCCAGGGTGGTATCCCACGGGTGCCTCCACCGAAGCTAGCGCTCCGGTTTCCAAGGCTCCCACCTATCCTGTACAAGCTGTACCAACATTCAATATCAGGCTACAGTAAAGCTCCACGGGGTCTTTCCGTCCTGTCGCGGGTAATGCGCATCTTCACGCATAGTATAATTTCACCGGGTCTCTCGTTGAGACAGTGCCCAAGTCGTTGCACCTTTCGTGCGGGTCGGAACTTACCCGACAAGGAATTTCGCTACCTTAGGACCGTTATAGTTACGGCCGCCGTTTACTGGGGCTTCGGTTCTACGCTTCGCGCCAATGGCGCTAACGCTTCCCCTTAACCTTCCAGCACCGGGCAGGTGTCAGCCCCTATACTTCGCCTTTCGGCTTCGCAGAGACCTGTGTTTTTGCTAAACAGTCGCTTGGGCCTATTCACTGCGGCTCCATGTAAATGAAGCACCCCTTCTCCCGAAGTTACGGGGTCATTTTGCCGAGTTCCTTAACGAGAGTTCTCCCGATCACCTTAGGATTCTCTCCTCGCCTACCTGTGTCGGTTTGCGGTACGGGCACCTGTGACCTTGCTAGAGGATTTTCTTGGCAGTGTGGAATCTGGAACTTCGGTACTCTAGTTCCCTCCCCATCACAGCTTGAAATTGTTGGACGGATTTGCCTATCCAACTTTCTAACTGCTTGGGCGCACACATCCATCGGTGCGCTTTCCATATCCTTCTGCGTCCCCCCATCGCTAATAGCGGTCATGAGGTGGTACAGGAATATCTACCTGTTGTCCATCGCCTACGCCTTTCGGCCTCGGCTTAGGTCCCGACTAACCCTGAGAGGACGAGCCTTCCTCAGGAAACCTTAGGCATTCGGTGAAAGAGATTCTCACTCTTTTTTCGCTACTCATACCGGCATTCTCACTTCTAAGCGCTCCACCAGTCCTCACGGTCTGACTTCACAGCGCTTAGAACGCTCTCCTACCATTGTTCAAAGAACAATCCGCAGCTTCGGTGATACGTTTAGCCCCGGTATATTTTCGGCGCAGAGTCACTCGACCAGTGAGCTATTACGCACTCTTTAAATGATGGCTGCTTCTAAGCCAACATCCTGGTTGTCTGGGCAACTCCACATCCTTTTCCACTTAACGTATACTTTGGGACCTTAGCTGGCGGTCTGGGCTGTTTCCCTTTCGACTATGAACCTTATCACCCATAGTCTGACTCCCAAGTCTAAGTAGCTGGCATTCGGAGTTTGACTGAATTCGGTAACCCGATGAGGGCCCCTAGTTCAATCAGTGCTCTACCTCCAGTACTCTTTGCTTGAGGCTAGCCCTAAAGCTATTTCGGAGAGAACCAGCTATCTCCGTGTTCGATTGGCATTTCACCCCTACCCACACCTCATCCCCGCATTTTTCAACATACGTGGGTTCGGGCCTCCTGTCAGTGTTACCTGACCTTCACCCTGGACATGGGTAGATCACACGGTTTCGGGTCTACGACCGCATACTATATTCGCCCTGTTCAGACTCGCTTTCGCTTCGGCTCCGTGTCTTCCACTTAACCTTGCATACGATCGTAACTCGCCGGTCCATTCTACAAAAGGTACGCCGTCACCCATTAACGGGCTTCGACTACTTGTAAGCGCACGGTTTCAGGTTCTCTTTCACTCCCCTTCCGGGGTGCTTTTCACCTTTCCCTCACGGTACTGGTTCACTATCGGTCACTAGGGAGTATTTAGCCTTGGGAGATGGTCCTCCCAGATTCCGACGGAATTCCTCGTGTTCCGCCGTACTCAGGATCCACTCCGGAGGAAATTCCTTTTCGATTACAGGGCTCTTACCCGCTATGGCTGATCGTTCCAGATCGATTCATCTAAAGAATTTCTTGGTAACTCCAAAGGAGTGTCCTACAACCCCAGAAAGCAAGCTTTCTGGTTTGGGCTGATTCCGTTTCGCTCGCCGCTACTTGGGAAATCGCGTTTGCTTTCTCTTCCTCCGGGTACTGAGATGTTTCAGTTCCCCGGGTCTGCCTCTTGTATCCTATGTATTCAGATACAAATACTGCTCCATTACGAACAGTGGGTTCCCCCATTCGGAAATCCTCGGATCGAAGTCTACTTACGACTCCCCGAGGCATATCGGTGTTAGTCCCGTCCTTCATCGGCTCCTAGTGCCAAGGCATCCACCGTGCGCCCTTATTCACTTAACTATTATATTAAGATTAAGAACTTAAATTTGATGTCGTTGAATGTCTTACTCTTATTTAGTTTTCAAGGTACAAAGCGAGAGATTCACTCTCTCAAAACTGAACCAAACAACCAAGTACGCCCTTACCGAGGAGATCATCTGAAATGACCTCACTCCGCGTTCCTTCTAATAATCCTTAGAAAGGAGGTGATCCAGCCGCACCTTCCGATACGGCTACCTTGTTACGACTTCACCCCAATCATTGGCCCCACCTTCGGCGGCTGGCTCCAAAAAGGTTACCTCACCGACTTCGGGTGTTGCCAACTCTCGTGGTGTGACGGGCGGTGTGTACAAGGCCCGGGAACGTATTCACCGCGGCATGCTGATCCGCGATTACTAGCGATTCCGGCTTCATGCAGGCGAGTTGCAGCCTGCAATCCGAACTGAGAATGGTTTTATGGGATTTGCTTGACCTTGCGGCTTCGCTGCCCTTTGTTCCATCCATTGTAGCACGTGTGTAGCCCAGGTCATAAGGGGCATGATGATTTGACGTCATCCCCACCTTCCTCCGGTTTGTCACCGGCAGTCACCTTAGAGTGCCCAACTTAATGCTGGCAACTAAGATCAAGGGTTGCGCTCGTTGCGGGACTTAACCCAACATCTCACGACACGAGCTGACGACAACCATGCACCACCTGTCACTCTGTCCCCGAAGGGAACACTCTATCTCTAGAGTTTGCAGAGGATGTCAAGACCTGGTAAGGTTCTTCGCGTTGCTTCGAATTAAACCACATGCTCCACCGCTTGTGCGGGCCCCCGTCAATTCTTTTGAGTTTCAGCCTTGCGGCCGTACTCCCCAGGCGGAGTGCTTAATGCGTTAACTTCAGCACTAAGGGGCGGAAACCCCCTAACACCTAGCACTCATCGTTTACGGCGTGGACTACCAGGGTATCTAATCCTGTTCGCTACCCACGCTTTCGCGCCTCAGCGTCAGTTACAGACCAGAGAGTCGCCTTCGCCACTGGTGTTCCTCCACATCTCTACGCATTTCACCGCTACACGTGGAATTCCACTCTCCTCTTCTGCACTCAAGCCCTCCAGTTTCCAATGACCGCTTGTGGTTAAGCCACAAGATTTCACATCAGACTTAAAAGACCGCCTGCGCGCGCTTTACGCCCAATAATTCCGGACAACGCTTGCCCCCTACGTATTACCGCGGCTGCTGGCACGTAGTTAGCCGGGGCTTTCTGGTTAGGTACCGTCAAGGTACCGCCCTATTCGAACGATACTTGTTCTTCCCTAACAACAGAGTTTTACGATCCGAAAACCTTCATCACTCACGCGGCGTTGCTCCGTCAGACTTTCGTCCATTGCGGAAGATTCCCTACTGCTGCCTCCCGTAGGAGTCTGGGCCGTGTCTCAGTCCCAGTGTGGCCGATCACCCTCTCAGGTCGGCTACGCATCGTTGCCTTGGTAAGCCATTACCTTACCAACTAGCTAATGCGCCGCGGGCCCATCTGTAAGTGATAGCAGAAGCCATCTTTCAACTTATCCTCATGCGAGAAAAAGTATCATCCGGTATTAGCCTCGGTTTCCCGAAGTTATCCCGATCTTACAGGCAGGTTGCCCACGTGTTACTCACCCGTCCGCCGCTCAATCCACAAGCATCCGCCCGAAGGTTTCAGCAAGTTTCACGCGCTCGACTTGCATGTATTAGGCACGCCGCCAGCGTTCGTCCTGAGCCAAGATCAAACTCTCCAAAAAAGTTTGTATGTGATTAACACCGATCAATCACATCTCAATGTCTTAGCTTTTAGAAGTGTTACCTTCTAGTTCTTTAAAAGAAAAACGGTTTGTGTTTTTCTTGACATACTGGTTGTTTTGTTCAGTTTTCAAAGAGCAAATTTGTTTGTCGCTTCAATTTAGCGACTTGATTATTATATCAAGCTGACAATCCAATGTCAATAACTTTTTATAATTTTTTAATCTGCTTTGCTTCATCAGCAACGCAACGTTTACTAATTTACCATGATTATTCCCTGAATGCAAGAGAAAAATGTAAATAAACAACAGGAAATTATTGTAGTTTATTTATCCGCCTTAATTTGTCCATAAATAAATAAGCCAGATAGCCTAGAATGGCAGTGTAAAACCCACCATTCAGCGCCATCCAATTCATTATAGAGGTTGCTCAAGAAGTCACCAATTGATACGTGGTCAATCTCTTCATTAAGCGATTTGTGGAACTTCTGCTAAAACCACCACATCCTGTGCAAGTCCGGTTCTAACGCAGTTATATTATGCACTCTAACCCTCAAGACTATACCACTTTGCTGCACAGGACGTGACGCTTTTCACTTCTAATTTAGCAGCCTTTTTTGAACTCGCATTTATGAGCACGGTGACAGTGACCAATTTACTTATTCCGCATTTGCGGGAACAACAATACATCGCGGATTGATGGTGAATTTGTTAATAGCATTACAAGACGGTCGATTCCTATACCAAGTCCACCAGTTGGAGCCATTCCATACTCCAATGCTTCTAGGAAGTCGTCGTCCATTAAATGGGCCTCGTCGTTTCCTTGTTCTCTTTCCTTAAGCTGTGCTTCAAATCGTTCTCTTTGGTCGATAGGATCATTTAATTCACTGAAGGCATTTGCATGTTCACGGCCAACAATAAACAGTTCAAATCGATCGGTAAAACGCCCATCCTCTTTATTTTTCTTTGCTAGCGGCGATATCTCTACCGGATGACCGTATATAAATGTAGGTTGGATTAGTTTCTCTTCAACTCTTTGTTCAAAGAATTCATTTACGACATGTCCAAACGTCATTGATTCTTTTATTTCTATCCCATGTTCAATTGCTAAACTTCTAGCGTCTTCATCACTCATCTGTTCCCAAAAATCTACACCTGTAAACTCTTTTACCGCATCTACCATGTGTAGTCTTGTCCACTGTGGTTCTAATGATACTTCCTCTTCCCCATACGTAATTGTTGTTGTCCCTAAAACTTCGTTTGCAATATGGGCAATCATATTTTCTGTTAACGACATGACATCATGGAAATCAGCGTATGCTTCGTACAATTCCATCATGGTGAATTCCGGGTTGTGTCTAGTTGATACACCCTCATTACGGAACACGCGGCCAATTTCGTATACCTTTTCCATTCCACCAACGATCAGACGCTTTAGATGTAATTCAATAGCAATACGCATATATAACGGGATATCCAATGCATTGTGATGTGTTACAAACGGTCTGGCAGCCGCCCCGCCCGGAATACCGTGCATCATTGGTGTTTCCACTTCTAAAAACCCTTGTTCATTTAAATAGTGCCGCATAGATTGAATAATTTTACTGCGTAATACAAACGTCTCTCTACTATCAAGGTTCGTAATTAAATCAAGGTAGCGTTGACGATAACGTTGCTCAACATCCTTTAAGCCATGATATTTTTCTGGTAATGGACGCATTGATTTAGTTAGTAAATGAAATTCGGTGGCCTTTACAGAAAGTTCACCGACTTTCGTTTTGAACATCACACCTGTTACACCGACAATGTCACCTAAATCAGTTGATTTAAATAACTCATATGCCTTTTCACCAATCGCATCTTTACGTACGTATATTTGGATTTGTCCGGTTAAGTCCTGCAAATGAGCAAATCCCGCTTTTCCCTTTCCGCGCTTTGTCATCATTCGTCCTGCAATGGTGACCTTATCCGTTTTTTCCTCTAATTCTTCTTTTGAAAACTGATCATATTTTTCAATTAACGATTTCGCAAAATGGGTTCTGTTAAATTTCCCTCCAAACGGATCAATCCCCTGTTCACGATAAGATTCTATTTTTTCCCGTCTCACACGCATATGTTCATTTAATTCTTCTGACAACATTATCACTCCATTGTTTATTTAATTGTCTGTATAGATAGGAAGAGGAAGTCACTTCAAACTTGGTATCTGCCCCGTCCATAATTCAGTCGAATAAACTTCATTACATCGCTATAATTTTATGATTTCCTTAAGTATAAACAAAAAACTGCCAGCAAGCCACTGGCAGGATTTCTCTTCATTATAAGTATAGGAAATGCAATTGGTCATGTCAATTATACGAGTTTAAGATGTGCTTATTGCCTTTTCTAATTCGCTAGCATACGTATACAGAATATCTAACAATCCCTATCTTATCTCAACATGATTGATACGTGCTCTTACATTTCCATTCCCTTTTAACCCTTTCAAATAGCACGCAACGTATTTGTGCATTTCCATAACGGCTACTCGTTCTCCTTTAACGTTGATTAAACGATCCGCATGAAGCATGCACACACTGATTTTTTCCATTGGTTTAGGGGTATCAATTAGATCGTTAATTTCTAACTCCCACCATTGGCGCAAGAACCACTTGATTCGGAGTCGAAATATTCTCTAGTTAAAAGGTACTAAGCCCCTCCTTTATTTACCTGCCATCCATTTTTCGTCTAACATTAACTCTTCCCGTGAGACCGCTAATGTTTCACCAATTTTATTAATCAGCTCATCACTTGCCACTTCTGTTCCCCGTTCAACCCTGCCTAATACAGCTATCGAAACATCAATTTCCTTTGCAAAGGTTATTTGTGTATATCCTTTCAATTTACGAAATGCTTTTATTCTTCTACCGAGTCGCTTTGTGTCCATCTTGTTACATCCTTCTTATCTTGGGCTGACAATTCCTTCACCAAGTCTGTCACGCTCTTATTCTGATTCGGGATACATAAATTCGGTTCGATTTCCGCTAACGGAACAAGTACAAAGGCTCGTTCATGCATCCGGGGGTGTGGTATAATTAGCCGTTTTGTTTCTCTATTTTCATTATTAAAGATTAAAATATCAAGATCTATAGTACGTGGACCAAAACGAATTTCCCTCTTTCGGCCTAATTGAAGCTCGATTGACTGACAAACGTCCAATAACTCTATCGCTGAAAGATCCGTGTTTAGCTCAATAACCATGTTTAAAAAATCTGCTTGATCTGTATAACCAACTGGTGCTGTTTTATATATAGATGACTGGTTCGTAATCTGAATAGCGCTATGCTCTTCTAACATTGTCAATGCTTTCTCTAAATGTAGATGTCGCGGTTCAATATTTGATCCTAATGCAACATAAATACCCATCATAATGATTTCTCCCGGGTAATTTCCACAGCAACCGATTGATAGTGACCTGGTATCGGGGGATCTGGCTTCGTTACTTTCACTGTGCACGCTACTAATAAATCAAAGGATGAAAGTAATATGTCAGCAATCTTTTCAGCAACTGCTTCTATAAGATTCTTCGGTTCCCCTTCTACTATATTTTTGATTAATTCATAAACATGTCCATAATCAATCGAATCATCCATTACATCAGATAGCCCAGGTTTTTTTAAGTCCATCATTAGCTCTACATCAACATAAAATCGCTGACCAAGTTTGTTTTCTTCGGGA
Organism: Lentibacillus sp. Marseille-P4043; assembly: GCF_900258515.1. Taxonomy (NCBI): domain Bacteria; kingdom Bacillati; phylum Bacillota; class Bacilli; order Caryophanales; family Bacillaceae; genus Lentibacillus; species Lentibacillus sp. Marseille-P4043. The sequence goes on from NZ_LT984884.1 coordinate 746,453, forward strand.
AAAAGGCCGTGGTATCCATAAAACTCCATACGGTTTATTGTAATTTTATCCATTCATTGTCGCCTCTTTCCGTAACATCGCATCCATCATTTTTGCTAACTCTACATTCATTTTTACATTGTGTACACGGATAATTTGCGCACCTTTTGCTATCCCAAGACAAGTTGTTGCGCCTGTACCGTTATCACGTTCAGGGGCTTGTACATCTAACACCTTACCTATGAACGACTTCCGGGAGGTCCCTAACAAAACTGGATATCCTAGGTCGGCGAATTTTTCAAGGTTGTTCATCACAACTAGATTGTCCTCCGCTGTTTTCGCAAAACCTACACCCGGATCAAGAATAATATTTTCCTCAGCTACACCAGCCTTAATTGCAATTTCAATACTATCATGTAAATCCCGTTTCATATCATCGATTAATGATGTGTAGCTTTTGTTATCGCGATTGTGCATTAATATAATCGGAACATTATACTCTGCTGCAACGTTTGCTATTTCGGGATCTTTTTTTGCTCCCCAAATATCATTAATGATCTCTGCACCAGCCTCAATCGCTTGTCTCGCCGTCTCTGCTTTATATGTATCAATTGATATAGGTACATGGATTGCTTGCTTAACCGCGTGAATCATCGGTAAAACTCTATTTAACTCCTCTTGTAATGATACCGCTTGATGGTCAGGCCTTGTTGACTCCCCGCCAATATCAATCATATCTGCACCTTGATGTTCCATTGTCACAGCCTGCTCAACTGCCTTAGCTGTAGTTGTATAGCTACCCCCATCAGAAAATGAATCTGGCGTTACATTCAAAATACCCATTATGTTTGTTCTTTTTGCTAAATCAAACGTATTCGTCCCTGTTTTTAATATCATGATAGCAACCCTTCTTCCAGTGCAATTTTTCCCTCTATATCTTATCACATAAAAAAGGACTAGCACCAGTCCACCTGATGCTACCCCTCCTTTGCATGATGTTAAAAGAAACCGACTTAAATTCTGGACCTATTTAACGGATGCGTATAATTATTTAGTTTTCCTCATCAAATTGATAAAGCGGTGTAGATAAATAACGTTCACCATTATCAGGTAATACTGCAAGCACTTTTTTACCTTTACCTAATTGTTTTGCAACCTTTTTCGCTGCCGCTATTGCCGCACCAGAGGAAATTCCACCTAGAATACCATCTAGTCTTGCCGCCTCACGTGATGCAGTAAATGCTTCGTCATTGGAGATGCGCACAACTTCATCATAAACATCTGTGTCTAGAACTTTTGGTACAAACCCTGCACCAAGACCTTGAATTTTATGTGGACCAGGGTTGCCACCAGATAGGACTGCTGAATCTTCTGGTTCGACTGCATAAACCTTAATATCTTTAAAATGATCCTTTAACACTTTTCCAGCACCTGTAATTGTTCCACCAGTACCAATACCAGAAACGAATCCATCAAGTCCGTCTTTCATTTGTTCAACAATTTCGTTTCCAGTTGTACGTGCGTGCACTTCCGGGTTTGCCTCATTGGTAAATTGTTGCGGCATGAAATAACCATTTTCTTCTTTAAGTTCCTCAGCCTTTTTAATAGCGCCATTCATTCCATCAGCACCTGGTGTCAAAACTAGCTCAGCACCATATGCACGTAATAAATTACGACGTTCTTTACTCATCGTATCTGGCATAACAATAACCGTTTTATACCCTTTAGCTGAACCGATCATCGAAAGTCCAATCCCTGTATTACCACTAGTTGGTTCGATAATCGTATCTCCTTCTTTTAAAATACCTGCCTTTTCTGCGGCTTCAATCATTGACATTGCAATACGATCTTTTACAGAACTACCTGGGTTCATAAATTCTAACTTCAAATAAATGTCTGCACTATCTTTGTCGGCAGCGCGGTTTAACTTTACAATTGGTGTTTGCCCAACTAACCCCGCAATATTATCTGCAACTCTCATATGAATTCCCTCCTAATTCCTAGTATTTTTGTATGATTTATTTATAATGTACGCTGTTGACCTGTTTTTGTCAACTAAAATAGGCAATAGTCCACTGTTATTTTAGCCCGAAAAACAACTGCTATTCAAAGACCCATTCAATATCAGCATTGTCCCAAAGCGAATTGGCTGTTAAGGATAGTCCGTTTTTTTCCAATGCTAATTCTTCTTTTACATATGGTTTTATTTCATCATAGGTAAATGTAATGGATGGTAACTTTCGATGCAAGTAGATAATCGACACACCACGATCACTTTTGAAAGGTTCACTATATGACCGTTGTTCCATCTCTTGTGCTATTTCCTCATAACCATTAGGAAGGAATTGACTTGAATTCACAAAAAAGCCTAAATAACCTCCAGCGCTTTTTGTCTCTTCATCAATTGAATACTCGTTCGCTAACAATTTAAATGATGCACCATCGTTTAGTTCTTTAATCACTTTTTTTGCCGTTTTAAAATCAGATACAACAATGTGTGAAATTTGCATGGATGCTTGAAAATCATATTGTTTTTGGTACCCATTATAATAGGCTCTAATTTCACTCTCATCAACCATCGTATCCTCGGCTAGAAGCGCCATTAACTGATAGCGATAAACAATATTTTTTCGCCATTTTTTCTCCTTGACTTCCGTTTCCTCTTCGGTCATAATTCCTTGCATAGTCGTCAATAGGGCGATTTCCCGATCAATCACTTTCTCATTGACCTCAATGTTACGTTTACTTGCTAATTGTCCCACAAGTTTATGATCGACTAATTGCTTTAGCAGACTTTTGCCATGTACGTCTCTAAGTGATTGCATCCAGTCATTGTACGAGATCTCCTCATCACCAATCGTTGCTACTGGTTTCCCACTGTCAATTTTAGCTTTGGTCCCATCGATGGCCACATTTTCATCTTTGTTCCAAGCCAATAATGTCGTAATGTTTGTAACAATTAATACAACCACGACTCCTAACAAAAGTCTTCTTGACATATGGTCACCCTTTCAAAAATCCAAGCGTTATTGCTCATTCAAGCGTTGCAATTCCTCAAGCTCAGCTTCACTAAATTGATAGCTCTCATTACAAAAATGACATGTTGCTTCTGCGCCATGATCTTCATCAATCATCTGTTGAATTTCTTCATTACCTAGTCCTCTGATGGCATTTTCGATTCTTTCTCTTGAGCATTTACATGTAAACGTTACTGGCATCCGTTCGTGAAAATTAAGCTCCTCTTCCCCGAATAATCGTTGTAAAATTTGCTCTGGCGAATTTCCTTCTCTAATTAAATTTGAAATGGCCGGGAAAAATTGAATTTGTTCTTCTAGCCGTTTAATAATTTCTTCATCCGCACCAGGCATTACTTGTACAATGAATCCACCTGCAGCCAATATTGTTTGGTCTGGATTAACCAATACACCAGCACCTACAGCTGAAGGGACCTGTTCTGAATTTGCATAGTAGTAGGTAAAATCCTCGCTTATTTCTCCAGAAACGATTGGAACTTGACCTGTAAAATAATCTTTTAAACCTAAATCTTTGACAACGCTTAGACTTCCTTCCGTTCCTACTGCACGAGCAACGTCTAATTTACCCCGGTCATTGAGATCAAAATCTACATGTGGATTTGTGACATATCCTCGCACTTCACCATTAGCGTTTGCATCGGCAATAATAGCACCAATCGGACCGTTTCCTTCAACTTTTACCGTTAACGAATCTTCTCCTTTTAACATAGCACCCATCATCGCTGTTATTGTAACCGTTCGCCCTATAGCAGCAGATGTAGTTGCCCATGTATCTTGTCTACGTCTTGTTTCCTCTACCATGTTTGTTGATTGAATGGCATAAGCGCGTACCATTCCTTGATATGTTGTTGCTTTTACTAAATAATCCTTCATGATGCATAATCTCCTTTATAAGGTTGTAAAAAAGTTCGATATAAAACACATCGAATTTCTTCGTTTGAACACGAAATTTATGAAACGAATTTATTGCATATTTTTTTGATAAATTAAATATAACCCTTTTAATGTTAAATGTTTATCAACGTAATCGATTGTTGTTGATGCATCAGATATTAAAGAAGCAAGACCTCCTGTCGCAACAACTTTTGGCTCAACCGTTGCTTGTTGTTTGATGCGCGTAACAATTCCATCTACTTGTCCTACATAACCATAAAACACACCAGATTGCATTGCTTCAACAGTTGTTTTTCCAACTACATGCTCTGGTGCTTGAATTTCAATTTTTGGTAGTTTTGATGCTTTACTATATAATGCTTCCATGGAAATATGGATCCCCGGCGCAATCGAGCCACCCTGATATTCTTCTTTTTCATTGATATAACAATACGTTGTCGCTGTACCAAAATCAATAATAACGAGTGGTGCGCCATATTCTGCAATTGCACCAACTGCATTCACAATACGATCTGCTCCAATCTCCTTTGGGTTCGGATATCCCATTTTCAAAAATGACTGGACCGTGTCTTTGCCAATAATTAAAGGCTCTTGGTTAAAATAATACGTACACATTTTTTCTAATGCAAACATAATAGGTGGTACAACGGATGAAATAATAATACCGTGAATATCAGAAAAGCTGATTCCTTTATGATCAAAAAGCGATTTTATTAAAACGCCAAATTCATCTTCTGTTTTATGTCGATCGGTTTTAATCCGCCATTCATGTTTTAGCTGATCTTGTTCAAATACACCTAAAACAGTATTCGTATTGCCTACGTCAAGCACGAAAAGCATTTCTTACCAAACCCTTCTCTATGTCATTTTCTTATCTTTTTAATATACCATATTTGTATCAGAAAAAAACAACCTCGCCATTCAACATGGGAGGTTGCTTTTGATCTTACTACTCTTTTTTATCGTCATCATTGACAGGGTTAGAATCGTCTTGGTTTTCTTCCTTATCTTCTTCCCGATCTTCTTTTTGTTCGATTTCTGCACGTGCTTTTGCTTCATCGTACGTTTCCGGTGCAGTATCATCATCTTGTTTTGATTGGATGTTGACCCGAACATCATCTTTATCAGATGTTGTTTGTGATGCTTCTTCTGTTATTTCCTCTGGTTCAGGAAGCACACCATCCTCAAACAATCCTTTTATTTGCTTAGCATCTAACGTTTCCACTTCAAGTAGTGTTTTAGCAATTAACAATAACTGATCTTTGTGTTCAGTAAGAATTGTTTTTGCACGATCATAGCAATAATTAATAAAGTTTTGCATTTCCATATCAATTTCATGTGCGATGGCATCACTATAATTTTGCTCATTTTGAATGTCCCGTCCTAAGAAGACATTTCCACCACCGCCACTATTGAATTGCAGTGGACCTATTTTATCACTCATGCCATATTCGGTAATCATTTTACGAGCAATACCTGTTGCACGTTCAAAGTCATTCGATGCTCCGGTACTTACTTCACCAAAGACGATTTCTTCTGCCACACGACCGCCTAACAGACCGGTAATTTTATCAAACAACTCCGGCTTAGTCATAAAGTAACGATCTTCTCTAGGAAGCATTACCGCATAACCACCGGCTTGCCCACGTGGGACAATTGTAACTTTATGAACCATATCAGCATCATCCAGCACCATACCAATAACTGTATGACCACTTTCATGATGTGCCACAATATTGCGTTCTTTTTCTGAAATAACTCGGCTTTTCTTAGCTGGACCTGCAATAACACGGTCAATTGCCTCGTCAACATCAAGCATGTCAATCGTACTTTTATCTTGACGGGCTGCAACTAATGCCGCTTCATTTAATAAGTTTTCTAGATCCGCACCCGAGAAACCTGGTGTACGCATCGCAATTGTTTTAAGGTCGACTGTATTATCAAGCGGTTTGTTTCTAGCATGTACTTGTAATACTTCCTGACGACCTTTAACATCTGGACGATTAACCGGAATCTGACGGTCAAATCGACCTGGACGCAATAATGCTGGATCTAAAATATCTGGACGGTTTGTTGCCGCGATAATGATAATACCTTCATTCGCACCAAATCCATCCATCTCAACAAGAAGCTGGTTGAGTGTTTGTTCACGTTCATCGTGACCACCGCCAAGTCCGGCACCACGTTGACGACCAACCGCATCAATCTCATCGATAAATATAATACATGGAGCATTTTTCTTCGCATTTTCAAATAAATCCCGTACACGAGACGCACCAACACCGACAAACATCTCAACAAAGTCTGAACCACTGATTGAGAAGAACGGTGTACCGGCCTCACCAGCAACTGCTCGTGCTAGCAATGTTTTACCTGTACCTGGAGGCCCTACTAATAAGACACCTTTTGGAATGCGTGCTCCAATGGTTGCAAATTTACGAGGATCCTTCAAAAAGTCAACAACTTCAACAAGCTCTTGCTTTTCTTCATCCGCTCCTGCTACATCTTTGAAACGGACCTTTTTCTTTTCTTCACTATACATTTTCGCTTTACTCTTACCAAAGTTCATCACGCGACCGCCGCCGCCTTGCGATTGACTAAGAATAAAGAAGAAAAATAGTCCAATAATTAGAAACGGAATCATCGTTGTCAAGAAGGTAACCCATCCGCTTGGCTGTTCCTCTTCTTCGACATTCAACACACTTTGTTCTTGTGCTTTTGTTGTGATGTCAGCGACTACATCCGTGTTATTCGGAACCTGTGCAATGAATTGTTTATCATCATTTTCAAGTGTTCCGGTTAAACGCATAATTCCATTAGCTGGCTGCATCGTCACTTCAGCGATTTCACCATTATTTAAGGCTTGCATAAATTCTTCTACATTATATTGTTCTGCCTGATCGTTTTGTCCCTTAAACACTCCTATAACGCCAATAATGACAAGAAATATAAGGAAATAAAAGATCACATTCCGAAATAATCGGTTCATTGCCTACCTCCTCCCAAGCGGGAAAAACTATCTTACATAGTACCATAGTAAAAAGTTTGAATACAACTAATTCCACTTATAAATGGCTTTTAATTTCTCACTATTTTTTTCACTTTGTAAAACTTGAAATGATTGTGAAATTCGACATTCATTCTTTCTGTTTTCGTTATGCTTCTCCACCATATATTTTCGGTTTTAATACACCGATATACGGCAAATTACGATATTTTTCTTCATAATCTAACCCATAACCTACTACAAACTCATTTGGTACATTAAACCCGATAAGATCTGCTTTAATATTTGCTGTTCGACCTGAAGGCTTATCCAATAAAGTAACAATTTTAATTGACTTTGCTTTACGATATTTGAATAAATCAACTAAGTAACTTAATGTGAGACCACTATCGATGATGTCTTCAATAATTAATAAATCACGGCCTTCTACCTTTGTATCTAGGTCTTTTACGATTTTCACTTCTCCAGATGAACGCATTTGACCACCATAGCTTGATACGTCCATAAAATCCATTTCCAAGTATGTTTCTACATGTCTAAGTACATCAGACATAAATGGCATTGCACCTTTTAACACACCAATTGCAAGCGGGAACTTACCGTCATACTCCTCTGTAAGCTGTTTGCCGAGTTCTGCGCATTTTTTTGCAATATCTTCTTGTGATATTAATATTTTTTCAATATCATTATGCATTTTCCGTTCCTCCTACACACTGCCTTTTTCATAACTGATTTTAATATATGAGGTGTTGTTTGCCTGTTTTTTTGGCTGTCCCTTTTTTAACCCGATAAGCCATAGGATCTCTCCATTATTATCGGTAACAATCGGCCATTTATCCCGTTCTTTCATCGGAACCTTTGCATCTATGAAGATATCTTTAATCTTTTTACTTCCGTTTAGCCCCTTCCAGCACATGCGGTCTCCATCCTGCCTCATTCTAATATGTAAAGGTAACGCAATATCTTCTTTTCTACATACATACGTATTCTCATCTGTCACCCCCGGATTATCGGTGAAATTTGCGACTACTTTTGCTCCATCCGGCAATATTATTTCCCCGGGAATAAGCAATGTTTCATTCACCTTAAGCGTTTGGGATTCATCAAAGTAAAAGCTCAATTGCTGGTACGCCTTTTCCACTTTTAATTGATGTGGAAAATTAATGTGGACATTAGCCTTTTTGCTGGTTAACAACACAAAAAACTGTTCCTCATGAACATACGATAAATCTTTTGGCAATTCATCATATAGATAGTTTAATATTAGATGATAGAAACGCCTTTGTAAAGCAAGGGGATATGTTTGGAAAGCATCAATTTTAAATGTTGCCACACGTTCATCCTTATCTATCGTAACTACCTTATCGAAAAGTTTTAGTGCCTCATTAACCAAAAATGTTTCGTCGGCCTGTATGTTTTCACTTAAATGTTGCACTGTAGTATGTATATTGTTGTTTTGTGTTTTTATTAACGGAATAACTTTATTTCGAAAATAATTCCTTGTAAAATCCGTTGTTTCATTAGTTGGGTCTCTCCTTGGAATAATATTATGTTGCTTGCAATACTTCTCTATTTCGTTTTTTGAAACACCCAAAAGGGGACGAACAATAAAACCTGTTGCAAATGGTCGCTTAAAAGGTATTCCAGCAATTGCCCTTGGATTGGATGATCGTGTAAGTCCCATAAGCATTGTTTCAACTTGGTCATCACCATGGTGACCAAGCATTAAATAATCTGCTTGCTCCTTTTGCATTTGTTCAGAAAATATCTGATACCGTAATTCCCTAGCTGCAACCTCTGTTCCAATTTTTCTACTATGTTTATACGATAATACATCCACAGAAGTTCCATAAAAATCAATTTCCCATTTATCACACATTTCCTTTACGTAAGTCAGGTCTGCTTTAGACTCATCACCGCGTAATTGATGGTCAACTGAAACAACTACTACGCGAAGATTGTACTCTGTTCGAATAGACGATAGAAGGTGTAAGAGCGCCATGGAATCAGGACCCCCAGATACGCCAACTAATACCGTTTTACCTTTTTTTAATAATTGGTGCTTCTTCATAAATGAAATGACTGCTTCACGCATTTTTACCCAACCCCAATTTATTTTCTAACCCTTTTACCTTATCATATTTTCAGATACGAATGAATTCATGGTAATAGTAAGGATGATAGATAAAAAACCAACGATAAAATAAAAATACTTGTCGCCTCTATTACTGCTGGTCCCTTCACAGTTGGGGGCCTTTTCTTAGTTGTACGTCTATTTGTGCTCCTTCTTTGCGCTTGATAGATCGTACTGGCCAGTTCCCTTCTCATTTGTGCACTAGATTGATATTTTCCCTGAATCGCCTTTTTTAAACAAGGCCTGTATAACCGTAATGCCTTAACCTCATTCATTTTAGTCATTAATGTTTTTTCCGGGTGTGGCCCTTTTTGGAAGTGTTTAGGGAAATAGATACTTAAAAAGACCATTGTAACTGCAAACAGATCATAGGATGGTTCTGCCCGTCTAGAACCCATTCCCCAATAACCACGGTCAAAAAACTCGGTATATTCCTTGATGGCCCTACCAATTTGTGTTGTACCTCCAACATCGATCCAACGAACTTTTGGTGGAGATGATAATACAAGCAAATTATCGGTTTTTAAATCCCCAAACACCCATCCCGCTTGATGTAGTTGCTCCAAGTCTTCGAGTAATTGGAGCATAAACACGCCAGTCCACTCACTTCCATTTCGATTAATAAAACTAGGTAGCGTTTCACCTTGTAAATATTCCATTACGTAAAAGGTGTGCTTTATACCTTGAGGTGTGACCCAATCATCAACATCGAATAAAGAAGGTCCAAGCCGATTTCCTTGGACCTTTTCAAGCGACTTTAATACATTGACCTCCATTGTCATCGATGCGCTGTTATCACTAATTTTTAGTGCTCTATTTTTACCATTGCAAACACACAGATATACAGAGCCAATAGCCCCACTTCCTAGCTTTTGTTTGATGACATAACGATGTTTATGCCATTTACCCCTGATGGTCGTGCCTGGTCTTAATTCAATACCCTGATTCTTCCATGCTTGATTTATCTTCATTACGAAGGCTCCTTAACAAACTTTTTTTGCCAAATTGATACATTGCCTCCCGTATTGCTGGGCCTGTTGGGGTAATCCCGCCGCTGGTCAGCTTTGGAAAAACCGTTGATACAGCATCAAGTTTTGGTGACCAATCAAAAACCTTTTGTATACTTTCACGTTTACCAGGGAAACTAAAAATACAAAAGCGATTCCGACCAATTCGTGCATTTAAGCTAATCGACAAGTCAACCAATGCCTCTTTCACAGTTGGAAGTTTGTCATGCATACTAGCACTTGTATCAACTAGAACAAGCACCTCTAGGTCACACGTTTCTCCCATGTCCTCTACCACTTCCATAATTTCGCCGCGTTTTTCCGGTTCTAAATCTTCCATCGATTGATTGGGTCCTAATATTTGTTTTAGTTCTTGATTAACAAAACCTTGTAATGTTTGCGTCATTGCCTGTTTTGTTACTGTTTGTACTGTTTGTGATAATGCTTGCTTATAGACTAGTTGGCTCACACCACCACCAGAAAGTGCAATGTCCTCTACTTCTCTAAGCCCTTCAGGATCTTCCGTTTGATCGTCATTTAAGATTCCAATTACATTAACCGTAATCCCTTGTTGTGAAGCAATTGCTGCTGTTGCTGCAGGACTCTCTCCTCTATTCGAACAGCCATCTGTTATCAACAAAATCTGTTTCAACGTCCCTTTTTTCATCAAAAATCCCTCCCAACTATTCCAGTACCATCATCACCAATAAGGGCCGATCGTATACATTGGAATATAGTAGGAAGGATGCTCTTGATCTCGAGATGATGTTTTCTCCCTGGCGCCGATGTTTCTTGCTTTCGGGATGATGTTTTCTCCCTGGCGCCGATGTTCCCTGCTTTCCGGATGATGTTTTCTTTCTGGCGCCGATGTTGCTGATTTCGGGACGATGTTTTCCCCCTGGCGCCGATGTTTCTTGCTTTCGGGATGATGTTTTCCCCCTGGCGCCGATGTTTCTTGCTTTCGGGATGATGTTTTCTCCCTGGCGCCGATGTTTCTTGTTTTCCGGATGATGTTTTCTCCCTGGCGCCGATGTTTCTTGCTTTCGGGATGATGTTTTCTCCCTGGCGCCGATGTTTCTTGCTTTCGGGATGATGTTTTCTCCCTGGCGCCGATGTTTCTTGCTTTCGGGATGATGTTTTCTCCCTGGCGCCGATGTTTCTTGCTTTCGGGATGATGTTTTCTCCCTGGCGCCGATGTTTCTTGTTTTCTGGATGATGTTTTCTCCCTGGCGCCGATGTTTCTTGCTTTCGGGATGATGTTTTCTTCTTGGCGCCGATGTTCTTGTCCTCGGGTGTTTCCATCATGGTTACTGTGCTTCTTTTTCATAGGCTGGTATACTTGTCCATTGGGGCGTATTTTTTACGATTTTGGCTACCATCACTGTCATATCATCTACAATTGCTCCAGACCTAGTGCGGACAACTTCCTCTAGCAGTAAATCAGCCATTTCCTGTGGATCATCCGTTCGCATTTCGCGGATTTTTCGTTTTAACCAAATATCCGTATTTTCTACATGTTTCGGCCCGTCAAAGATCCCATCACTCATCATAATTAATACATCTTCTGCTTTTAATTGTTCACTAACAATATCTACGTCAAATTCCTGAATGATCCCCATTGGTAAATTACTAGCTTCCACTTTAAGCATCTCGTCTCCTCGTTTGATAAAACTAGGGGTAGAGCCGATTTTCAGAAATCGAACAAATGCATTATGCAGATTAATAACAGCAAGATCTAACGTTGCATACATCTCGTCTGTAGAACGTAACGATAAGATGGAATTGATCGATTTAATCGCTACCTTTTCCGGAATTCCAGTTTGCAAAATTTGATGCAACAACCGTAATGTTTCATCACTTTCTTCGTGTGCACGTTTCCCATTACCCATACCATCACTAATTGCCATTGCATATTTACCTGCACCAAGTTCAATTGTTGTAAAGCTATCACCAGAGATTAAGCCTCCACCTTTCGCGGCGTTTGCCACCCCTGTTTCAATTACAAACTCCTTTGCAGAACCAAACGCTAAATAGCAATAACCATTTGGAAATGGCGAGATCTCTTCCTCTTTCACAATAATCATCTCGTTTAGGATATCAGAGAGAACTGGGGCGATTAATTTAGGCCCCTCTCCATGGTAATCATTAAAAGAAGCGGTCATTTCAATATCAACATTGCCTTTATCCAATCTGAATATATCGAGCTTCTCCAAATCAATTCCCATATTTTTTAATGCATTTACAATTTGGACCTCTTGATTTTCATGGTGCTGTCTCTCTTTCAAAATTTCCTTGGCGAAGTTCTCCATCACTTCTGATACACCCTGAAGTTGATCTGCTACAAATCGCTTACTTTCCATCACCTGTTTTTTTAGCTTTTGATTAGCCTCAAAAAAGGACATTTCCTCTTTCATTGTCTCCATTACCTTTTTTGACTTAACACAATGATTCTCAAATTGATGGAGTATTTTACGTTCCGGTTCATTTCCCTCTTCAAGGTCATCTTTCATGCTCTCCATTAGTGTATATGTTTTATCAAATTGCTGCTGCCAGCACTTCTCCTTCATGAAGCAGCTTTGACAAGTTTTTTCCGTGACTTGACTTAAAAAGAAATCTGTCTCCCGCTTGCGATCCATTTCTTCCTGTGGAAATTCCTCGGTATTTGTGAAACTTTTCGATAATGCTTCAAACACATCAGAAAACTGTTCAACTCGTTTAGCTGTAACATTACGGACCTTTTGCAAGTATTGTTCCTGTTCATTGGTATATTCCTCTGTTCCTGGAATATAGCGAGATAATTTTTTAAACCAGCTTGCCGGTGTAAGAAAAAAGAATACAATTGCAATGGATGATTCTAAAATGGAAGGTACCAGTGTGGAAGCGTCTCCATAAATCCCGACCAAAAATGTCCCCACAAGCAGTCCAACACTTACTCCCATTTTCCTTCCTTCTTTTAGTAATCCGCCAAGTAATCCAGAAAAGGCTAGCAAGCTCATTTGATAAAGGTTCGCAACATTTGCAAGTGATAAGATTAGACCAGCAACGACGCCAACCGTTGATCCAACAGCAGCTCCACCTATAAAGGCGAGCATGAGCACGAAATACCTGGAGAAAATTTGTTCCACGGATGCATCATAGAATTCCCAGCCAATTGTCCCTGTTAAAATCGATGCAATCAGAATAATCATGCAAACAATTTCTTCATTTTTTAAAGTTGGTTTATATCTTTTTGGTGATAATAGCGGAATGCTCTGCATAAATATTAATACAAGTACAGTACCTAAAACCCCCTCAACAAATAGAAGCATCCATTCATATGATGAAAGCTGGTCTGTGATTGAATAAAGAAATAATCGTGGTGCAATGGTAGAAAGGAAAACAAACAGCGGAATAACCGTTTGTTGATTTTTTACATTTTTAAACAATCCAGCAAGAAAAATAAATACAATCATAGCTAACGTAACAAATATACCTTGGGCGATCGTAAAGCTTAGTGCACCCGCAATAATTGCTAGCATAACCTTTGCTGCCTTTTCTTTATGTACAAACCATACAGTTGCTAAAAAGGCCACAGCAAACGGGGATACATCTGATAAAATCACAGCTCGTCCTAATAAAAAGCCAACAATAAAAAGCAGCCATCCCTTTTCAAGCATTACCGTTTTTGCACCGGAAGATATTTTACTTCGCCATTTACCTATATCCTTTGTTTCACGTCCAAATGTTTTCGTTTCTACTCTTGGAATTGAATCCATCATAAAAAACCACTCCCTCTTAGAAATAGTTAATCACAAGTTGGATTGCTTTTTTGTCAAAACAACAGAGCGTATTCATAAAATCGTTCGACTAAGTTTTTGATGGACAAGCGATTTTCTACAAGTATCACAGGAACCCGCGGCTAGCGCTTCGTCCCATTTATTCTTACGTCATGAGATCATCACTACTATCCACACCCTTTTCTAATTTATCCGTTTAACACGATAAACTAGTGTATCATTTGTTTTTTCCTATCAAGATTGCTCGAATGTTGAATTGTAAATTATTAATATCACTAAATTTATTCTATTCTGTAAAAATCGCACAGTATTGACACTTTTCTATAGCTGTTGTATTATATCACTTGTGACTGATTTGGCGGCGTAGCTCAGCTGGCGAGAGCGTACGGTTCATACCCGTGAGGTCGTGGGTTCGATCCCCTCCGCCGCTATTACCAAAAACGAAAGTAACGTTTAACGATGTACGGAAAAACCGTACAATAGACGTTAGTTGCTCGAATTACATCACAGTAAAAAAATCGGCTAAATGCCGATTTTTTTATTTAGACTCTTTTCCTGACTTTTGTTGCTTTATAATTTCGTAGTTGATAGAACATGCGAGATAAGTTAAGAAGTTGCTCTCCCGCCGGGGTCTTGATCAGGTCGATGTTCTCGCGTTCGGGTTGATGTTCCCGCGTTCGGGTTGATGTTCCTGCGATTCGGGTTGATGTTCTCGCGGTTCGGGTCGATGTTTTCGCATTCGGGTTGATGTTCTCGCGATTCGGGTCGATGTTTTCGCATTCGGGTTGATGTTTCCGCGTTTGGGTCGATGTTTCCGCATTCGGGTTGATGTTCCCGCGATTCGGGTCGATGTTTCCGCGATTCGGGTTGATGTTCCCGCATTCGGGTTGATGTTCCCGCGATTCGGGTCGATGTTTCCGCGTTCGGGTTGATGTTTCCAGGGAGTGGTTTCAATCACTCAACCCACATTAGAGTGAGAGAAAGCGTCATAAAAAGAATTATCACTGCGTCGCATTTTATATCTATTGTGTTAAAACAGCCTTTATTTAAAAGAATATGCTACGGGTTCTGTTTGGAGGAATACGCCTATTTTCCGATCTGTAACTAATCCCGTTACAAAAAAGCAGGTACCAACGTAATTACGTTGGTACCTGCCTTTTTTATTTATCGTAAATAGAGCATCCTTATAGACAGCAGTTGCTATCCTCTTTTAGCACCTCGGCCCCCGCGTTTGGATTCCGTGTGCTTCTTTAAAGAGGCTAAACGGTCTTCGGAATCTTTTAGAAAACGGTTCATTTTTGATTCAAATGATTCCGTGCGCTCACGGGTATTTCTTTGGCGTTGTGGTCTATCTTTTGCCTTCTTAATTGACAAACCAATCTTGCCGTCCTTTTCGACATTAATTACTTTCACCTTTATTTCATCCCCGACACTAAGATGTTCATTAATGTCTTTGACGTAATTATCGGCAACCTCACTAATATGGACAAGGCCTGTTTTTCCTTCTCCAAGCTCAACAAAAGCTCCAAAATTAGTGATACCTGTTACCTTTCCCTGCAGCTTGCTGCCTACTTCGATTGACATAAAAAAAATGCTCCTCCTTAAGGTTTTAAATATATAGTTCTAATATATTATAGCTAAGCATGTGAAAGCGTGTCAATAAGAGGGATCCTCGTTAGGAAGTTTAAAAATTAATTCTCCTTCTTTAGAGAAAAAATAGTTCGTTCGAGCGATCTCTAATACATAGTCTTCATCTTTTAATAAGTCAATTTCCTCATTAAGGTTTTCTTCTTCCTTTTTTAACGAGGCTAACTTATCTTGCATTTGTTCATATTGTTCATTCTTCTCAGCATGAAGTACACGCTGTTTAACGTGATATGCAGTCATGCTGCCAATAGCAATGAGTACCACAACAGAAAATAACACAAGACGGCGAATTAGACGTTTCTTTTTCTTTTTCTGTCTCTCTATGTATGCGTCATACTGCTGCATATAATTCGAATCTAATCTTGTTACCGTTTTTTTCTTTGTTGACACTGCTTGCTACCTCCTCTTAAACTTTAAATACTTCATGCCCTTCTTACCTATATTCTTTATTGTACTATAAAATCCTGCAAGTTTGTGAAAAAAATTTTGGATATTTCTTGGTAATAACCGATAGATTGTATAAAATATCCATTTTATAGGGAAGAAGATAACTTTCGCTACAAATAGGAGCAGTGTCATTATGAACTGAACGATCAACAGGACAATTGTAACAAACAATTTTATCATATACTTTATCGGGGTAATAATCAATATTTGAATTAGCCGCTCCACAAAGCGATAACAGGTTACAACGATTCGGATAATATGCTCTAGTAACCATTTATATAGAGGAGCAGCTACTGCTTGATAAATGGAAAACCCTAGAAAAAGGGCTAAGAAAACATAAAAGCGTAGTTCCCCTGCATTAACAAGGAATAACACATAAAATACAAGCAAGACCTGTGATAACCAAAAGGCTACCTCCATGAAATATACAAGGAATCGATTATCCTTCCAATGTGGCTTAAAGCGGCGAAATGTTTCTTGTATGATACCCAAATAAAATCCACTTATAATCATGACAATCATCGTCATGAACTGGACATTTAGTGTCATCGAAATAACTTGCTAAAGAACCCTTTAGCTTTCTCCTGGTGATGTTCATCCACATAGGAAAGCTCATATACTTTGCCTTTAATCGCAACTAATCCTTCGCCAACATCAAGGTTTTTTAACTGCAAATTTTGTCCACGAATAATTAAGTAACCCATTACAGTTTCCAGTAGAAATTCTTCATTATCAAAACTATCTACTTCTTTAACACCAGTAATTTCCAAATCCTTGCGATTGTTAATTTTTACGAAGTGATCTTGTTGAACTCGTTGCTCGGAATCTTTTTCATAATAATTCATTTGCTAAAGCCCTCCTTATCATTATTACCTTATGACAGGAGGGACAAGTCTAGAACAATTCGATAGTTAATTTTTCAACTAATAACTTTAAGTTGTTTATTAATGTTTTGCTACACATAAAATAGCAAATAATGCCAAAACAGCCAACTTTAATAATGGCTGTTTTCCTAAAGATTGGGGCTACGATTACTCGCCCCATCGAAAACATTTGTTGTTATTTACACAATAGATATAAAATGCGACGTAGTGATGTTCAAAATTGCCGCTCCGGAAATATACTTCGCTTTCCGCGGGCAACGCTTCAGCTTCCTCGGAAGAAAAGCACTTCCTGGGGGATGAGAGGCATCGGTGAGACCCCGCAGTGCGACGAGCAAAACTCCCACCGAGTATGCTTCGAGTTGCGAGGAGCGCTACTTCACCGAGATTACTTGTAACTCAGGCGAGCACTCAGCACGAGGAGGCTCTCCAGCCACCCCCGGAAAGCGAAGTGTATACGGGCTGCGGGGCAGGGAGCAACAAACATTACGAAAAATGGCCCTTATAATTAACTGTTGCTCTTTTCCTCTTTGATCACTTTATACAATGTCTCTGCTTCATCTTTCTTTACGGCCTCTTTCAAGTTGGTAATTTCTATAGTTACTAGCTTCTGCCCGAATTGAATAACTAATTCATCGCCTACTTCTACATTAGAGGCGGCCTTTGCCTGGTTGCCGTTGATCGTTATCCGACCTTTATCTGCAACTTCTTTTGCTAATGTACGCCGTTTAATTAATCTAGATACTTTTAAAAATTTATCTAAACGCATTTCAATCACTCCTTTTCTTTTGCTTGGTCCCAGAGTGCATCCATTTCTTTTAAACTTACTTCATTGATGTCCTTTGCTTGTTCGTTTACCTTCTCTTCAATATAAGAAAACCGGGAAATAAACTTTTGGTTCGTTCTATTTAATGCAACTTCCGGATTCACTTTATAATACCTTGAAATATTTGCTAGTACAAATAGAACGTCACCCAATTCCTTCTCTACTTCTACTTGGTCATTCTCCTCAATAGCCTCTTGTACTTCTTTTATTTCCTCTTGCAATTTATCCCATGCACCATCAACCGTTTCCCATGCAAATCCAACCTTTGCAGCCTTTTTTTGCAACTGATAGGCTTTAGCAAGGGCAGGAATACTTTTAGAGACACCATCTAAAACGGATTTACGCTGATCACCTTTTTCCTCTCGTTTTAAGGCATCCCAATTGGTATACACGTCAGCAACAGAATCAACCGTTTTATCACCAAAGACATGTGGGTGGCGATGGATCAT
The DNA here is from genome assembly GCF_900258515.1 of Lentibacillus sp. Marseille-P4043. Lineage (NCBI taxonomy): Bacteria > Bacillati > Bacillota > Bacilli > Caryophanales > Bacillaceae > Lentibacillus > Lentibacillus sp. Marseille-P4043. The sequence goes on from NZ_LT984884.1 coordinate 764,535, forward strand.
TTTGTCTGTAATAGATTTAATAACATCATCAATTACAAAATATCCGTTATCTTCGCCAATTTGACTGTGGAGCATGACTTGTAAAAGAATATCACCCAATTCCTCAACAATCCCGTCATCATCTTGGTCGTCAATTGCATCGATAAGTTCATAAACCTCTTCGATTGCATATTCCCGCAGCGATTCATGTGTCTGTTCCTTATCCCATGGGCAACCATCTGGACTACGCAATTTGGCGATTACTTCTCGTAAACGACTAAAGGTATGATGTAACAGGTCATGTGATACTGGTGGGATGTATACACTAGTTAAATTATTTACTTCCATGGAATGATCAAGCTGTTCTAATGGAATAATTGTCATCTTTTCCTGCTTGCTCCCTGCTGCTTCGACAACAGTAACTTGATAATCAGCCGGCAAATCCTCTAACAATGCAAGCTTTACATTAGAAGCAGTAAAACGATCGTAAACTTGGCAAAAGATAAGATGATGCCGATAATCGAGTTGATGACGATTAAATGACGTGGCATCAACAAATTGAAAACCATCTATTGGATCTATTTTTAATCCCGTAAATAAATCATCCAGATAGCTTTGACCACCGACAACATCAATTGTTACTTCCTTCTGCTCCAGTAATAGCTGTACTGTTTTTTCCGCAAGCATAGGATGGCCTGGAACAGCATAAATCACATTGCCTTCACCCGATTGCTCAATCAATTCTTTCGCAATCTTTTGGTAAACATCCGCAAATTGCTGATTAGATTCATAAATATTATCAAACGATTCAAATAGAACTCCCTCTGCTTGCAAGGCCTCAACAACCGGATGCTCAAATGTTCGAACATAAACTTTTTCCGTCGTACTCGTTAACTTTTTATAGATTCCAAGCGGCAACTGATTAATATCACCAGCACCTAACCCAACAACTTCAATTTTTTGATTCAAGCGAATTCCTCCCTCTATGTAGCCAAATGAAAAAAGAAGAAAATGGGAGCATCATTAATTCCTCTTCCGAAAATGCCCTCTTTTTCACCAATAAAACCATATATACAACCGCCCCAGTTACTGCTACACCGATAACATAAGCCAGTAATCCCAAGCGAGAATTTATGTCAAAAAACACGAAAACATAATGAATAAGATAGAGATAAACAACCATGACACAGCTAGCAATGAGCAATGCATGCCAATTAATAGTTTGCCAAAAGTTTAGATCTGGCAACTTCTTTCTTAATTCGATAATAACCAATCCACACAGTACTAGCAAGCTGATTACAGTTGCAATGGCACTCCCAGTAATACTCCATAATGGTACAAATAATTGATTCAACGTCCATTTAATGAAAAAGGCAATTAAAATAAAAGCTGCCGTTCGCTTGATATAGCCTAATCCCTGTAAAATAGATGAGGCCGTTATTGCGAGCGAACAAAGAAAAACAGCAATGCTAAGAATACGTAAACTGGTTGTTCCTAAATCATTTTCAAATAATACGGTATTTACTTCTGGAAAAATAACAAGTAACCCAACTGTCGCACCTACAGCCAGATAAAAGCTAAATATTAACCCGCTGCGAATGTAATGATAACTTTGTTGAGGATTAGATTGCAACTTTTGCTTCGATATGGATGGAATCAAGGCTAATGCAAACGATGATCCAATCACAGTACCGAGTTGAATTAATGGTTGTCCTCTGTCAAAAACTCCCTTTAACTCCATTGCCTCGATTTGTGATATCCCAAAATCCTTTAGGCCCGGGACCAATGTAAATGCGTCAGCGAATTGAATGACGATTAGTACCATATGGTTTAACGCTGCAATAATACCAAAGATTAGCAACGTTTTTAGATAATAGCCCCAAGGAATCGTAAACAAGTCAGGTTGGATTAGCCTTTGTTTGAAAAGAAACATTCCAAGAACGATAATCGCCATTATCCCGCCAGCTATGGAGGCTATTGCTGCAGCCTGTCCGATTTCATAAATATCCCTTCCATTGATGACAATTAATACAGCTGCCAAAATAATAATAAACACACGTATAAATTGCTCACCAATTTGTGATAGTGCGGTTGGCTTCATTTGATAACTTCCTTGAAACGCGCCACGTAATAAGGATGAAAAGGGAATCAACAAAAAAGCAAAGGCAGCAAACTGTAATGCCTGCTGTAGTTTGGGGTTACCCATCCAATTCGCAATCTCTCCAGCGGTTGACAATAAAAATAGAAATATTGCGCCATTGATCGTCAATAAAATAGTGAAGACAGGCACAAAAAAACGAGTAAATGAAAGCTGCCTTCCTTCTGATTTTAGATCAACCGCTATTTTAGAAATTGCTGACGGAAAACCATATAATGATAAGACCAAGACCATTCCAAGAAAGGGGTAAATTTGCTGGTAAATATAAAAACCAAGATCCCCTGTTAAGTTTTGCAGCGGAATCCGGTAACCTGCACTAAGCAGCTTGCTGACGAACCCAGCTAATGTAAGTAGCAAAGCACCTCTTACTAATTTATTTGATTCATTGCTAGCCATATTGACAAACGCCTTTCCATCCGAACTTCATTTCTTTTCCTAGAATGTTTTCGTATTGTTTGTTGCTATTCTTTCGTAGTTGATAGAAAATGTGCGCTAATTACCGCTACGGAAATAACTGGTATTGTTGCTCATTATATTCAGCTATTGCTTAAGTGAATTTCTGTTAAAGGGAAAAAAGTCGTGTAACGTTAGAATCCATGGCTTTTGCCTGTCAATAATCAGAGCACCACTATCAGCGGAGGCAGAATACGTAGACTCCTGCGGGAACAATGGTTTTCGGTGGGGCGAGTTAGCGCAGCCCCAGCACGAGTCTGAAGACCCCGCAGGACAAGGAAAGCTTCAGCGCATTACATCGCACGCAGAAAAAGTGGTTTACTTTTTCAAGGAAGTGGTTTTCTTCCGAGGAGGCTAAAGCCGTGCCCGCGGAAAGCGAAGTATTCTGCCGGAGCGGAATTTAGGCATTGCATCATCATTGTTACGATAGAGAATTGTCACTGTGTCGCATTTTATCTATCTTTCCCTATTATAGCATACGCTAGAGCTGGGCTTTGCCTCTTCCACTAGTTAGCCCTTTATAACCAAATTTTTATACAAAAGTACAAAATAAAGGGTCAAACCCCCTCGAATATCGAGAGAGTCAGACCCTTTTAGGATATATTCGATTCATCCTATTATCATTCCATCTGCTTTGCCATAAAGCTTGCTGCCGTTTCCACTGCTTTTTGTTCAACATTACTAAGTGTTTTATCATCTTTTGAAAACATCATGACACAACCAATCGGATCTCCATTTGCAATAATCGGGTTTAAACAATATGAGGATAATTCCTCATCTTTACTTTCCAAAATTTCCAATGTAGACGTTTCTGTTTCTAATAAAACGGATCGGTTCTCAATTGCCTTTTCCAATTTCGTTCCAATATTTTTATTTAAGTAATCTTTTTTTGAATCCCCGGCAACTGCAATAACTTCGTCACGATCACAGATAATAACCGGATAATTTAATGAATCAAATAGTGCTTCTGCATATTCTTGTGCGAAACTGCCCAATTCATTTATTGGTGAATACTTCTTTAAAATTACTTCTCCTTCACGATCAACAAATATCTCTAATGGGTCTCCTTCGCGAATACGCAGTGTCCTTCTGATTTCTTTTGGGATAACAACTCTTCCTAAATCATCAATTCGTCGTACAATTCCTGTTGCCTTCATCTTTATGAAGCCTCACTTTCCTATGATGATCGTCCCTGGGTTTCTTTCACATTAAAATTACAAACAATGGGTGCTTTTATTTTTCTTTTTCTCAGATCTGAACCCTTTTACATGGACCATCGTATTTTACCGAACTCCAGCCGCCAGCATTTTGTCTTTTTTCATTTACATACAGATTTTCCCGTGTTGTATGTGAAATAAACACCAGTTGTGGTTTTAGTATGAATCATCTGGAAGGAACTATACATTAATCACATTTTTTTCTAATCGTCACGATCGACAGTGGACAGTTGCTTAATAAAATCTTCAATAACTTCATATCGTTTATATTTGTTTTCCTTTGACCAATTAAACACAACTTTAAGTTTTTGATTTTCGGTGCCAAGTTGCACACCACGGCCAAATGTATTGGCTAATGTAAATAGTTTTGATCCATCAATCCCTTGACTACGGCTATCCTCGACAAGTAGTTCCACTTTTTTGTTTTTCTCGCTTATCGATTCAACTCTTTCCTGTTTTGCATACATTTTTAACGTCGCAATAATAAACAGGTTTGCCACTTCTTCAGGATAATCCCCAAATCGGTCGACTAATTCTTCTTTTAATGCATCTGCGTCATCCGCTGCAGCAATGGTTTGGAAACGTTTATACATTTCTATTTTTTGCTTTTCATCTTTTATATACGTGTCCGGAATATAAGCATCAAGATCAAGAGAAAGCTCTGGTTCAAAAGGTTTTACTTCATCTAGTTCTTTACCAGCTTTCCGTGCATCAATAGCATCTTTTAACATCTGCGAGTACATATCAAAGCCTACTGAATCAATAAAGCCATGCTGTTGTGCGCCTAGTAAGTTTCCAGCGCCACGGATCGATAAATCGCGCATGGCAATTTTGAATCCTGATCCAAGTTCAGTAAACTCCTTTATTGCCTGCAAGCGTTTTTCAGCAATTTCGGTTAAAACTTTATCTTTTTGATACGTAAAGTAAGCATATGCAACTCGATTGGACCGTCCTACTCGTCCTCTCAGTTGATACAGCTGACTCAAGCCCATCCGATCAGCATCATAGACAATCAGTGTATTTACATTTGGGATATCGACCCCTGTTTCGATGATCGTTGTACTTACCAAAATATCGAATTCCCCTTCCAAAAATCCAAACATCACGCTTTCAAGTTCTGTCTCATTCATCTGACCATGAGCAACCCCAATTTTGGCATCACCAACTAACATACCAATTTCCCGGGCAATACGATCGATGTTCTCCACACGATTATAAAGGAAAAACACCTGACCCCCACGTGCCATTTCCCGTTCGATTGCTTCTCTAATAAAAATCGGATTATATTCCATTACATACGTTTGAATTGGAAAGCGATTTTCTGGAGGTGTCTCAATTACAGATAAGTCTCGGACACCTAACATGGACATATGCAACGTTCTTGGTATTGGAGTGGCGGTTAGAGTCAAAACATCTACATTTGATTTTAACTGCTTAATTTTCTCTTTATGCTTTACACCAAATCGTTGTTCTTCATCCACAATAAGCAAACCAAGCTCATTGTACTGAACATCTTTTGATAATAAGCGGTGTGTACCGATAACGATATCTACAAGTCCTTTTTTTAATCCATCAAGTGTTTCCTTTTGCTGCTTTTTTGTCTTAAATCGACTCAAGAGCCCAATGTTAACAGCATGGTCTTGGAAGCGCTCGCGAATGGTTTCAAAATGCTGTTGTCCTAAAATTGTCGTCGGTACTAAAATGGCCACTTGTTTTCCATCGGCAACTGCCTTAAATGCCGCACGTATTGCTACTTCTGTTTTTCCATAACCAACATCACCGCATAACAAGCGATCCATCGGCCTTTCCCTTTCCATATCTTGTTTAATTTCTTCAATACATCGTAGTTGGTCATCTGTCTCCTGGTATGGAAAAGCTGCCTCAAACTCACGTTGCATCTCCGTATCCTCTGAAAATGCATACCCTTTTCGAGCTTCTCGTTCCGCGTAAAGTTTAATAAGATCATCAGCAATATCTTCAACAGACGATTGCACCTTACGCTTTACTTTTGTCCACTCGCTTCCACCTAATTTGTAAAGTTTGGGTTCCTTTCCTTCAGAAGCAACAAACTTTTGAACCAAATCAATTTGATCGATGGGTACAAAAAGCTTATCATCGCCAGAATACTTAATTAACATATAATCTTTGTGTAAATCATTGACCTCGAGTGTCTCAATGCCTAGGTACTTACCAATACCATGATTTGCATGTACAACATAATCGCCGATTTTCAATTCCTGGTAACTTTTGATTCGCTCTGCATTGGAGATCTTTTGTTTCTTTCTGGTGCGTTTGGTCACTTTTTTAAACAATTCATTTTCAGTAATGAGGACCAATTTATGCATTGGAAGTTCAATACCACTACCAATATTTCCAATCACGATTGTTGGCTTCGTAACCGGAAGTTTTAATTCTTTCGATACAGTCGCTTCAATATCGTAATCAGTAAAAATAGAATGAATCTTTTCTGCTCGCTTTTCATTTGGAGCCAAAATAACAACAGAAAAATCGCCCTTTTCCCACCGATTTAATTCATTTTTAAATAAATTCATTTGTCCATGAAATTCCTGCATTGCCCTCGACGATAAATTGATAATGTTTTGTGGTTGTGTATTTGGGATATGCCGTAAAAATACAGACATGTAAATCCGCTGTTGTTGCATCCTTTCCCCGATATCATGCCAATCAAAGGAAAATCTGCTCTGTCCTACCATTTGGTTTGAGGCTAATAGATTACTGTACCATTCAGCTTCCTCCGTATCCAAATTTGTTGCTGTCTCCTGAATCCTGCTCATTTCATCAAGGATAATTAGGCCATCTTTTGGTAAATAATCTAACAAACTAGCAGGGTTCTTATAGAGAAATCCAATATATTTATTCATCTCTTGAAAGCGCTCTAAATTCTTCAATCGTTCAATGTCATTTGCCATTACCTCGTTTAGCTTTTCTTTTGCTTCCGCTGTCTTGGTTTTTTTCAGTGATGTAGCCAAAGCATCCTCTAAACGTTCCGCACCAGCAATAATATTTTCATCAGTTAATAGCAGCTCTGTGGCTGGGCCAACCTTTACTTCTGTTAATTTTTCCAATGAACGTTGTGTGTCAGCATCAAAATAGCGTATCGAATCTACTTCTTCATCAAATAGTTCGATACGTATTGGATATTCCTCTGTAACCGGATAAATATCAATAATTCCACCACGCATGCTGAATTCACCTGGCGTGTTGACCATTGATGCACGTTCATATCCCATATTGACTAGTGATTGGACATATGATTGTATATTAATATCCTCACCAAGCCTAAACTGCAATTGATAGGTATGCCAGTACGATGGCGGTGGAAGTATCCGTTTCAATGCCGCAACAGGCGCAATTAGTATACCTGATTTCTTTTCGGACCATGTTGTTAACGCTTCAATCCGCTGACTTCTCAGTTCTGGACTTGCTATTGCTATTTCCGATGCAATTAATTCATTAACTGGATACAAATGGATATCCTTTTCACCAATAAATTCGGACAAGTCATCATACAGTTGTTGTGCCTGAACCAGTTGATGTGTTACTAACAATATTGGTTTATTTGTTGACTCATTTATAATGGAGACGAGTAAACTTCTAGCTGATCCTGACAGACCGGCTATAAGCTGTTCATGCATCCCGTTGGAAATACCACTTATAATTGATTGTATATCTTCTTTTGATTGTAAATATTCATTAATCCCTTTCATCGTAAACCCCCGATTAGGCTAGAACCGCAAAAATGCCTTGGCTAGGAACCAAAGCTAAGTGTAGCGTGTTCTATTGTATAAAAAAATCTAATTCATGATAATGCGGATTTGCCCCTAATGACGCTTCACAGTTCTCGCAAATTGTCTTTATATGGACATCACCGTTTTGTTGATAGTGAATCATTTCCTTTTTATCCTCTACAGATAATTTATCCAATCCAAGCATTGCTGAATCAACAACTTGCTGTTCAAGTTCGCCAATAACCTGCCCGCAATGTCTGCATTGATAGACAATAGACATACGTATACCTCCTCGAATAAACATGGGGTACCATAAAGTTTATCCGAAAAGTAATTTTTTATACGTAATTAAAATGTGCAGTTTTCGTATGAATTGTTGCTATTTGGGTCCGCAATTGCAATACATTTCCCACACATTTTAATTACTGTATTACTAAGCATTAAAATCGTTCATAACATCTATAAAAGGTTTATCAAGCCAGGTTTCACAGGCATCTGCGGCTTTCGTAATACTATTTGTAACATCATCCTGTTGTTCTTTTGGGAATGATCCTAACACATAATCAACAACTGAAATTGGCTTAGTTGGCCTTCCAACACCAATACGCAGGCGTTTAAATTCCTTTGTACCTAAGTGATCAATAATTGATCGAATGCCATTGTGTCCTCCATGACCACCCTTTTGTCGCAAACGAACTTTTCCAGTAGGGAGATCTAAATCATCATAGATCACCAGCAAATCAGCTGAATCAATATTGTAGTAATCTAATAATGGTCTAATTGATTCACCTGAGAGGTTCATATAAGTCTGAGGCTTGAGTAAAACCACTTTTTCCCCATTTATATTTTCCATCGCATATTTTCCATTGAATTTTGTCTTATTTAAATCCATTTGAAACCGATGCAACAGTTCATCGATTACCATAAAGCCAATATTATGTCTTGTTGTTTCATATTTTCTGCCTGGATTGCCTAATCCCACAATAAACTTCATTTTATTTCTTCCTTTTTTATTTGGCGCTTTTCTTTGTTTGCTTTTTAGATTTCGTAGTTGATATAAAATGTGACCTAACCCAGCGAAGTGTATTTCCGGAGCGGTGAAAAAGCAACAATCTTGAAAACAGCCTTAATTTAAAAAATAGTTGTATACATATAATTCACCCTCCTATAAGAGCAAACCCACTTACAGGAGGGTGGATAAAGGGAAATTTAATTGGATGAGGTCTATTTCACCCCACTGTTCTTGAATTCCTGTTTATTCGGCGTCACCTTTTCTATCAACTAAGTCAGGTTCGGCATTGTCATCTGGTACTTCTTCAACATCTTGTAATGTATCTGGTGGTACAACCGTCGCAATTGTTTGTTCTGGATCATCAATGAATTGATAATCTTTTCCTTGTGGTAAATCAGCAATTGCGATACTATCCCCTATTTCAAGTGCAGACACATCTACACTGATTTCTTCCGGGATATTTCCAGGTTTTGCACGAACTTGAAGCTCATAAAATGGTTGCTGCAATACGCCACCCTCTTTAGTGCCTTTAGCTTCGCCGTCTAATCTCAGTGGTACTTCGACATCCATTTCTTCAGACATATTCACAATGTAAAAATCAGCATGGATTAATTCGTCTTTAATCGGATCTATTTGATAGTCATGTAGCATAACATCGACAGGATTACCATTTTCAACATCAAGTGAGATAATAGTATTTCTGCCTTCGTCGCGAACCGTTTTCAATAAGTCCAGGCTATTTACAGCAATCGATTTTGCTTCTTTTTCCTTACCATAAACAACTGAAGGAACTTGTCCACTTTCCCTAACTTGTTTTGTAGTGGATTTCCTATGATCTTCCCGGTTTAACGCTTTTAATTTTACTGCCATGTTCATCATCCTCCAATTATTTAAAACTCAACATTTGCTAAGTCTCTTGCTAGAATTATGTTGGATTCTTATAACTATTTCTATTGAGTAAAACACTCTATATAGTTAATTCCCGATCTAACATCTTTCTAAACCTCTAAATTAATCGAACAGGATACTTACTGACTGTAATTCATGAACGCGAATAATTGCTTCACCAATAAGTGGTGCGACAGATAGTTCTTTAATTTTTTCAATTTGTTTTTCTTCTGGTAGCGGAATCGTATTTGTAATGACAAGTTCTTTAATTTTGGAATTATCGATTCGCTCGATTGCTGGACCGGATAAAACCGGGTGTGTACAACAAGCATACACTTCTTTTGCGCCATTCTCAATTAATGCGTTTGCAGCAAGGGTAATTGTTCCAGCTGTGTCAATAATGTCATCAATCAAAATAGCTGTTTTACCTTCAATATTTCCTACAATGTTCATAACTTCTGCTACATTTGGACGTGGTCTGCGTTTATCAATAATGCCAATTGGTGCTTTCAAACGGTCAGCCATTTTGCGTGCACGTGTTACACCACCATGGTCTGGCGAAACGATAACAAGGTCCTCTAAGTCTTTACCTTCAAAGTAATCAGAAAGGATCGGTACACCTTGTAAGTGGTCAATTGGTCCATCAAAGAAACCTTGAATCTGCGGCGCATGTAAATCAAGCGTAATGACACGGTCTGCACCAGCAGTCTCTAACAGGTTCGCGATTAACTTTGCTGTAATTGGTTCTCTCGCCCGCGCTTTACGATCTTGTCTCGCATAACCATAATATGGCATAACAATATTAATTGATTTTGCTGAGGCTCGTTTTACAGCGTCAATCATAATTAATAGTTCCATAATATGTTGATTAACAGGGGAACATGTTGACTGCACAATGTAGACATCACAGCCACGTATACTTTCTTCTATGTTAATTTGAATTTCCCCGTCACTAAATGAGGATACTGTACATTTCCCAAGTGTTGTCCCAATATGATTTGCAATATCCTCAGCCAATGTTAGATTTGAATTTAACGAAAATACTTTTAAAGATGGATCCTTATAGCCCGATGTCATGAAAATAACCCTCCGTTAATCTTGTTTTCTGTTTTTCAGCTTGGTTGCATAGCCTTCTTTATTCGTTTGTCTTGCACGTGCTACTGACAGTGAATCTCCCGGTACATCCTTTGTTATCGTAGAGCCTGCAGCGACATAGGACCCTTTACCTACTGTAACAGGCGCTATTAGATTGGAATTACACCCGATAAAAGCTTCATCTTCAATTGTGGTTAAAAATTTGTTTTTTCCATCATAATTGACAGTGATTGTCCCACAACCAACATTCACATTACTGCCAACATTAGCATCTCCAATGTAGCTTAAATGAGATACTTTACTTTTGTCACCAATAGTTGACTTCTTCACTTCAACAAAGTTACCAACCTTCACTTCATTGCCTACTTGTGCCTCCGGTCTAATGTGTGCATACGGACCAATTTGCACTCGATTGCCAATTTGGCTATCCTTGGCGACACTTTGTTTGACGACTGTTTCTTCACCAACTGTACAATTTGTAATCTCGGTATGTGGTCCAATTATTGCATTTGTTTTTATAGTAGAAGACCCCGTAATGATAGAACCAGGGTGAATCATTACATCTTGTTCTATTATAACATCTGGTCCAATATATGTGTTATCCGGATCAATAATTGTTACACCATTTCGCATATGATTTTCATTAATCCGTTTCTTCATTATCTTCTCAGCTTGCGCCAATGCTACTCGGTCGTTGACTCCTAATGTTTCAGAATGATTTGGAGTTAAAAAAGCACTAACCTTTTCTTTATTGTTTCGTAAAATTTCAATAACATCCGGTAAGTAATATTCCCCTTGTGCGTTATCATTTGACACTTTTTTCAGAGCATGGAATAGTGCTTGGTTATCAAAACAATATGTACCTGTATTTATTTCATTGACTTGAAGTTCTTCATCAGTTGCATCTTTATGTTCAACAATTCTTTCCACTTCTCCATCATCATTACGAATTACTCTTCCATAACCTGTTGGGTCTGGTGCGGTTGTTGTTAGAACAGTCGCCTTAGCCCCTGTTTTTTCATGGTGATCAAAAAGTGCTTGATATGTCTCACCCGTAATTAATGGTGTATCACCACATACGACAATTGTTGTACCATCTTTATCTTTTAATAAACCCTCGGCCTGTTGAACGGCGTGTCCAGTGCCCAATTGTTTTTCTTGAACAACAAATTGGCTCTCGCTGCCAATATCCTCCATGACCTGATCAGCACCAAAGCCAACAATAGTTACAAGCTGATCTAAGTCTACGGTTTTTATTTGGTTGATTACATGCTGCACCATAGGTCGACCTAAAACCGGATGAAGCACTTTATATAACGTTGATTTCATTCTTGTTCCTTGTCCCGCTGCAAGTATAACTGCATAGCGATTCATCATCAGGAAACCTCCATTCTAATTATCCATTATGAATATATCTTAAAAAGTGGATAATTTCAATAGATACAAGCCCGGCTCACGGTCTTATCAACCTTCTTTTTTGCCGTTTAACCATAGCCTTTCAAATTTATACTCGGTTATGTAATGTCTATACTATTTAAGACAAAAAAAGAGACTAATCCATTGCAGATTAGACCTCTCGTTGTTCCCCACTTACGAAGCGCCTGCTTCTTCATATTCAACTTCAGCTTCACCAACCCGGCGATATTCCTCCAATACAGCATCTTGGATTTTGGCGCGGGTATTGGAATTAATTGGATGTGCTATATCTCTAAATTCACCATCCGGAGTGCGCTTCGATGGCATTGCCACGAACAAACCATTATTACCATCAATAACGCGGATATCATGGACAACAAACTCAGAATCCAATGTAATTGATGCGATTGCACGCATTCTCCCCTCTGTAGCGACGCGGCGTAATCTTACGTCAGTAACTTCCATGATGTTTCACCACCTTTTCCCTTTTGAACTTATTACCAATATTCAACAAAAAATCAATAATTCCTGCTTAATATTGAAAAAAGTTTAAATAATTACTAAAAATTATTCAAATTAACCTTTTTATGTAAGGCTGTTTTCGTAAACTTTGTTGCTTTTTAACTTCGTATATGAAGGATTATGTGCAATAGTTAATATTACAAGGACTTCAATTGTTCTAATTAACAGAGGTGCTTGAATACGCTCCGCCAGAATACTTCGCTGATAAGAATTTTCTGGATTGTGAGTAGTTGTTAATGATTTTAATATTAAGTGGCTTTCTTCTCCCACGGACAGAAAATCAGACTTAGGCTTTGGGGAAATGCGAGACTCCTGTGGGAAAGGAACTGTCTGAAGACCCCGCAGTGAGCGGTTTTTGCTCGCGAGGAGGCTGAAGCGTTCCCCACGGAAAGCGAGTATTTCCCCCAAGCCGCGATTTCCACTCATCTTGTAAAGAATGAGTGGAAGTCACATAAAAGTTACTGCGCATTATATAGCTTATGTGTCATAAACAACAAATGTTTTCGGTGGGGCGAGTAATTGCAGTCCCAATCCTTTATAAAACAGCCTTATGTAAAAAGAACGGCAAAAGTAAAAGCTCTTCTATATTCCGGGGGATTTATAGTTAACTATTAATTGGAATTTACAATAGTACCTGGCAGGACCTGAATTTGCTTTTGTTTCATATCCACATTTTTAATTTTCACTAATGATATGTAGTTTTCAACAACACGTTCATCCTCTTCATCATCCGCTTCTGCCAATACACCAATAGCCTTTACATTTGCATTGAATTCTTCAAGCAGACTTGTCATCCCTGTAATGGTACCGCCAGCTTTCATAAAATCATCAACAATACAGACATTTGCACCATCTTGTAAACTTCGCTTTGGAAGTACCATGGTTTGAATTTTCCGTGATGATCCAGACACATAATTAATGCTTACAGACGATCCCTCTGTTACTTTCGGGTCTCGGCGAACGATCACAACCGGTACATCAAGGAACGAGGCAACAGCATATGCTAATGGAATCCCTTTTGTCGCTACCGTCATAACGACATCTATTTCCAACGATGAGAACGCTGCTGCTAATACTCGACCGATTTGTTTAACCATCTTTGGGTCGCCTAAAATATCACTCATGTATAAATAGCCCCCAGGAAGAATCCGACTTGGATCTTCTAAGGTATGGCAAAGTTCATCAATAAATAGATTGCTTTTTCCCTTTGAAAAATCTGGTATATATTTCACCCCGCCAGCTGCACCGGCAACAGATTGCAAATGACCAAGTCCTTCTTGCTGTAATACCCGATCAATAATAACTAGGTCTTCACTAATAGAAGACTTAGCGGCCTCGTAAAGATCTGCAAAGTATGGCAACGATGTATGTTGTTTAGGGTTTTCCAGAAAATAATTTGTTAATGAAACTAGTCGATCACTTCTTTTCATTACTACACCTCTAAAACCGAATATTTATTATAAAATACTACACTTTTATACGGCTTTAATCAAGTTTAGCGACGATCAAGTAATCGTACAATGTATACTTCTTCACAAAACCCTCTTAAGCCGTTATAAATGCGTTTTGCTTTACTATAATGTTCAACCAAGCCTACAATGGTGGGCCCACTGCCACTCATTACAACACCAGCTGCCCCCGCTTGTACCATTTTCTCTTTGATACGCTTTACGTTTGGGTGTAAACAAAATGTGATGTTTTCCAGAGCATTCCCGATGTTGCTTGATAAACTAGCAAAGTCACCTTTTTCCATTGCCTGGATTATTTTATTTGTATTTGGATGATGAAGTTCATCAAGATTAACTTTCTGGAAAACGGTCTTTGTCGATACCCCTATATTTGGCTTTGCTAGGACAACATAACAGAAGGGGGGTGAAACCAATTCATGAATTTTTTCTCCATGACCAGTTGCTAGTGCTGTTGTACTATAGACACAAAAAGGGACATCCGATCCAATACATTCACCCAAATCCGCCAGTTCCTTAAGTGTAGCATGGACAGACCACATTTGGTTAAGCCCGCGTAACACAGCAGCTGCATCACTACTCCCCCCGCCTAGGCCAGCTGAAACCGGGATATTCTTTTCTATTTCAATGCGCACGCCATTATTAATATGATATTTGTTTTTAAAAGCTAAGGCAGCCTTATACGCCAGATTCCGTTCATCATTCGGCACATATTGATTATCTGCTGACACCTCAATATGATCCCCAGACAAAGCGTGTAGTTCAACACGGTCAACTAAATCGATGGCAGTCATGATCATCTCAACCTCATGAAAGCCATCATCCCGCTTTCCCAGCACATCCAAAGACAAATTAATCTTAGCCGGCGCCCTCTCAAAAAAAACCATCTCCGTCACCCACTTTATAAAACTATAACAAATTGTATCATAAAATGAAAAGTGCAGGCGACTGCTTTGGGGTGAAACGTATAAGCAAAAGACCGCAGAACGAGTGACCTTGTCGTTCGGAGTGTCTATTGCTTATATCGCGAACCCCAAGGAGCCGGAACTGGATCGTGAAAAGTGAAGTGGGCTTGATTAAAGACGAAAAACATAGTCAAGGGATCAGAGAGCAATGAACTTGTGCTCGGAGTGTCCATTGACTATGTCTCGAGTCTCTAGCCCACTGAACTGGATCTAGAAAAGTGGAGGCGACTGCTTTGGGGTGATATACTAAAAGAGGCAGACCGTCTACAGTCTGCCTCTTTTCTATTGTTGCATGTTCTGCTCAGCTATTTCAATTGCTCGTTTCACCATATTTCCGGCATCTCTAGCCTTAATGCCGCCCCAGCCTTCTTCTTGCACCGTGTCGTAAAAACCTAACTCTTTAGCGATTTCTTCTTTCAATTGGTCTGACATAATACCGCCACGTCTACCCATGAAAGAGCTCCCCCTTCTAATATGAGCTTTCCTTCTTACGACATTTATAGCTTTACCCTATTAGCTAAACATACACCAGTTATTTATATGTAAAAAAGGAAAATAATTTATGGAAGTGTTATATTTCGGTTACATATCTTCATACTTTAATATTATAAAAAACAAAGCAGTAAACGTTATGTTTACTGCTCAAGTATCATCGTTTTTGTTCTATCATCTTGAAAGCTTAGTTCTACTGTTTCTGTTAAAACGTCTGCATAGCTGTATGAAACACGTTCGAAGGCGTTCTCGTCTTGATCAAGTTCAACAATGAAAACAGAAGGATACGTTTCTGCCAATATACCATAACGTTCTATCGTCTTCCTTCTCCCACCATTGGCTTTTAATTTTAACCTTTTACCTATTTGGCACTCAAGACCTTGCTTAATTTCGATTAATGTTTTTGCCACTATACTCCACCTCACTAACAACTATATTACCACACGCTTGTTTAATAGTCAAATGAAACTTTATATTATAACAGTATACCTTTTTTCATGTCAACAGTGAAATTCATATATTTACGTTATTATGTGTAAAATGTTAAAAATTTATGTATGTTATTTTAAGAAACTTTGACTAATCAATAAAAACGCAGGCGGGTTAACAGATCTCAGGTCGATGTTTCTGCGCTCGGGACGATGTTTCCTCGTTCGCGCCGATGTTTTCGTTTTCGGGTTGATGTTCTCGCGCTCGGGACGATGTTTTCGCTTTCGGGTTGATGTTTCCGCGCTCGGGACGATGTTTCTGCTTTCGGGTTGATGTTCTCGCTTTCGGGACGATGTTTTCGCGCTCGGGTTGATGTTTCTGCTTTCGGGTTGATGTTTCCGCGTTCGGGACGATGTTTTCGCGCACGGGTTGATGTTTCCGCGCTCGGGACGATGTTTCCGCGCTCGGGACGATGTTTTCGTTTTCGGGTTGATGTTTTCGCGCACGGGACGATGTTTCCTCGTTCACGCCGATGTTCTCGCGCACGGGTTGATGTTTCCGCGTTCGGGACGATGTTTCCTCGTTCACGCCGATGTTCTCGCGCACGGGTTGATGTTTTCGCGCTCGGGACGATGTTTTCGTTTTCGGGTTGATGTTTTCGCGCTCGGGTTGATGTTTTCGCGCTCGGGACGATGTTTTCGCGCTCACGCCGATGTTTCTGCTTTCGCGATGATACCTCTTAAGAAAGACACAAACTACTACACTGTGGGCTAACAATATATCTGCAAATCCGTAAAGGGTAAAAAAACCCTTTACGGCAGTGTTAAGTTGTTAACTTTCATGGGGATCCTCTTCAACATACGGCATTCCAGTGCGAAGTAAGCCTCTTGTTTCGACGCCGCCCATACCTTTATCTCCTGTTAATGTATTACGCAGGGCATCCCATACACTAACTTTCTCCATAAATGGTGTATACGCAATTTTAGCGGCTATATATACTGGATCAAGGGCATGTATATTTATTCTAGATGGAGAGCTAGCAAAATTGGCGCCGGCCCGAATTAGCGATTCAAAATGGGATTGACATGCACCAGCAAAAATAATGAGTTGGTCTAATTGGGGAGCTATACTTCTGGCCGCACGGACTGTTTCAGCGAAATATTTAGAATGACGATAGGCACGAAGGTCACTTTTTAAGCCTTTATTTTTTGAAAATGAATCATGACCCGTTATTACAATAATGTCTGGCTGAATTTTTTCAATTAATGGACCAATTTCAAAAGGCATTTCCTTTTCATTTAGATGTACACCATGAACTTGTAAGCCCATCCGTTGATATAAATCAATACACTTCTTTAGATATGTTCGATCACCATCTAAATGCAGCACCCTTGCAGGTAGTTGAAAATATTTTGTTGTGTAATTATATCCACCAGTCGATTGATAATCGCGCTTTTCTTTCATCAGCTGATAATCCTGACGAAATAGTCGATAGGATGATTCTTCTTGCTCCTTTCCTTTTTTACGTCTCTTTTCAAGTTCCCGTTCCTGTATACGCACAAGGTCATTAGCAGGTGCGTCTGCTTCTAGGCGGATATCCTCCCCATGAATGATAACCATATCGTTTGTTTGTGATGAAACGCGAAATAATAAATCATGATGATATGATTTACGTGTAACTAAATCTCCAGTTATAAATTCCATAAAGCCACCTCACAAGCCTCCATTCAGATGAAAGCGTCCTAACATAGCCTATGTAGGAATCCGCCTATGCGTGCTTTAACTATGTAAAAAAAGAGCTATCGCCAATCATGACAATAGCCCCCGTTTTAGGAAGTAGCTTGGAAAAAGGCGTTAGCTAGTAAAGCAAATTCCTCCATTGAAAGTGATTCACCACGTCTTGTTCCGTCAATTCCAATAGCATCTAATATCTGATTAATATGCTCCTTTTCTATAACAGATCCTTTGAAAAAGGTTATTAAATTATTTCGCAATGTTTTTCTCCGTTGTGCAAAAGCTGCTTGGACGATGGCGAAAAAGTATTGTTCATTTAAAACATCAACAGGTGGGCTTTCTCGTATTGTAAGTTTTAACACGCTTGAGTCCACATTGGGTTGCGGCATAAAAACACGTTTAGGAACGTTCATAACGACTTCTGCATTTGTATAATACTGTACAGCAATAGTCAATGATCCATAACTTTTTGTGTTTGGCTCCGCCGCCATTCGTTCCGCAACTTCTTTTTGTATCATCACTGTTAAACTAGAAATTGGCAGTTTTTCCCGCAAAAGTTTCATTAAAATTGGTGTTGTAATGTAGTATGGTAAATTGGCAACAATATGTGTCTGCTGCTCCGGGTCAAAGTTCGCTTGTATACAGGTATTGACATCCGCTTCTAGAATATCCTGATGAATCAACTGAATGTTAGAATAGTCCTCTAGTGTATTATCTAATATCGGTAACAAACGCTGGTCAATTTCATATGCAACAACGTTTTTTGCATGAATAGCCAGTTGCTCAGTTAATGCGCCAATTCCCGGGCCAATCTCAATTACACCCGATTGTTGATCAATACCGGCATGCCTGATAATATTTTCCAAAATATTGACATCGATTAAAAAGTTTTGACCAAGGCTCTTTTTAAAGAAAAAGCCGTATTTTTTCAGTATTTCATTTGTTCGTGTAGGTGTTGCAATATATTTTTTACTGCTCATTATTTTCCTCCTGCAGTACACGCCTAATTGTTTGCTCAAATTGAGGTCGTTCAATTTCAAACATTTGTAGTCGTTTCAATAACTGTTTTCCGTTAGTATGTCCAATTTGCAAGAGCTCACCTAGCCGATCTCTTCGTAAGCTTGCATGTGCTCCTCCAATTAGGCCATAATCAACCAACTCTTGCTTCGTAATATCACTATTTTTCACTTCTGTTAACTCATAAACATCTTTTAATGCTTGCTTAATAGTCGGAATTGATGCATGTTCAATCCCTAAGCTTTTGTTGTGTGGGTGCTTTGCTCTTGCATCATCCTGCTTTAAAAAGGCATGCTTACAACCAGGTACTGCCTGATCAATAATATGCCGAATCCGCTCCCCAGGATAATCGGGATCAGTAAAAATAATCACCCCACGTTTATCTTTAGCATGTTGTATTTGGGCTATAATCTCCTTATTTATTGCCGATCCATTCGTTTCAATTGTATCTGCGGCAACAGCTTGGCGGATTTTTGCTGTATCGTCACGTCCCTCGACAACGATGACTTCTTTAATTTTCAAGTTCTATTCCTCATTCCGTAAAAAAGTGCTCTTACCTATCATAGCACGGTAAGAGCATTATTATCAGTAATTAATTTATAATTTTCACTTTCACTTTTTTTCTCCCAAACCGATTGGCATCAGCCTTTGACGGGACGTGCACATCAATATGATTACCACTAAATCCCCCGGTATCAGCGGCAATGGCATAACCATACCCTTCTACCCATACTTTCGATCCTAATGGAATAACACTTGGATCAACCGCTACTACCTTTGCGTTTGGGTTTGCTTTTAGATTCGTACCTGTAGAAGTATGACCGGAACACCCACTACAGTCGGCGGTAAAGGCAGTTGCTGTCATATATAATTCTTTGGCATTGTCATCATTGCTCCGGGAAACTGTTTCAATGACAGCAGATTCTGTCTTCTGTTCTTTCGTACCGATTGCAACAATTTTATTTTCACTTTCCTTGGTAACTTTTGTGTCAATAAGCTCTTTTACCTTTTCGCCATTCCTCTTTACGACTTCATACGTCTTTTCACGTACGCCTTCTTTCCCAGCTTCAATTACCTTTTCATCGCCTTTTACTAGCGTATTATCCTTTTTTGTTTCCGTCTCAAATGGAACCTTTTCTTCTACAACTAAATTCGGTAACTTTTCAATCCGTGTGATAGTAATCGTTGTATCTTCTGTTACATTCTTATCAATTGCTGGTTTAATTTTATCGTCGCTGTCTTCTTTGTATGTAATATCTTGTTCTTGTAAAAATTCTTCTATTGTACTGCCTGTAGTCCAGTATTTCTGCTCACTTCCGCCATCATTAACAGTAACTTGAAAGGCCTTATTAACCGTCAAATTTAATCCGTCTTTAATTGTTTCTTCTAAAGCAAATGATTTATCATCATGCTTTGAAAAGGACAGATCATTTTCCTCAAGAAATTCTCCAATTGTACCTAATGTTGTGTAATACTCTTGTTTTTCTCCGTCAATTGCTACAGTAACCTGCTTGGCATGTTTCAAATTAATCTTCATACCATCTTCAATTTGCGCATCGGGACCAACGGATAACGCATCGTGCTTCCCAACAACAATTCCTTCGTCATCAAGCAGTTCCTCTACGGTGTTGGCATTTGTTCTCACTGTTCGTTTTTCTCCGTCTTCTGTAAGATCTACTTCCGCTTTCGTAGCTTCAAATAGTAAAAAACTAGAAAATACTACAAGTGCTAATACACCAATACTTGAGATAACCAGCTTCTTTTTCGACGCCGGCAATAGCTTTGAAATAATCTCCATGGCTTCTTGCCTCCCTCATTTCCTTTCTGAGTATAGTAACAGTCTTGTGCAAAGTCAAAGTTATTCCGTTTACGGTTTGTTTACAATCCAGTAACAATTGATATCCATTTGATTACAAACATTCCAGTAACTTGCTACAAACCTTGACATGCCTGCATTAAATTGACTTTTAAAAAACAAAAAAAGAGACTGGTTTTTACACCAATCTCAAGGATTACACCTGTTTTTCCGCTCAAATTATTACACTTAATTTACGACATATTACGAGATTTTGAAAAAAGAAAGGGCATTTTCTGTCGTAATTTTACCAATCTCCTCGACGTCCATTTCTCTTAGCTCAGCAACCTTTTCAGCAACCAATTTAACATATGCTGGCTCATTACGCTTTCCTCGATTTGGATGTGGAGCGAGGAAAGGTGCATCTGTTTCAATTAGCAGTCGGTCGAGTGGAACATTGATAGCTACCTCTTTCGGTAATGGTGCATTTTTAAATGTAACTGTTCCACCTAAGGAAATGTAAAAATTCATGTCTAAACAGGTTTGAACATAGTCAACTGAATCATTATAGCAATGCATAATGCCGCCGATTTGTTTGGCATCTTCTTCTTGCAAAATCTCAATAATATCTTCCGTTGCCTCCCGATTATGAATAATAATCGGCATGTTCACTTTTTTTGCAAGTCTTATCTGTTTACGAAATACGTCTTTTTGAACATCTTTCGGCGATTTATCCCAGTGATAATCTAGTCCCATTTCTCCAATGGCTACTACTTTTGGATGGGAGGAGAGTTCTTCAATCCAATTTAATTCTTCATCAGTCATATCGATCGCGTCAACTGGATGCCACCCGACTGCTGCATAAATGTTTTGATGTTGCTCCGCTATTTCAATCGCTAGTGGAATTGTTTCCCGATCAAAACCGACAACGACCATATATTTAACTCCCGTTTCGTAAGCACGTTTGATTACTTCATCACGATCTTCGGTAAACTGCTCCGCATTTAAATGTACATGTGTATCGAATAACACGATAACCCTCCTTGATAAACCTTATTTCACCACAGAACCATTTGGAAGTGTCTGTTCAACGGTAGCAAGTGAAAGCTTCCCATCAGCATCTTCTCCAGAAAGTATCATTCCCTGCGACATTTCACCACGTAATTTAACTGGTTTTAGGTTTATCACACAAATAACCTTTTTACCAACCAGTTCATCTGGTTGATAGTGTTCTGCAATGCCTGAGATCACTTGCCGGTTTTCCGTACCTAAATCAAGCTGAAGTTTTAATAGCTTGTCCGCTTTCTTCATTTTTTCAGCCTTTACAACTTCTGCGACCCGTAAATCAAGCTTCATAAAGTCATCATAGACAATTTGCTCTTTTGCTTCCGGTTCTTTGACGGTTGTTTGTTTCTTTTCTTCAGCTGGTTTTTGCATCATCGCTTTTATTGCGTTAACTTCTTCTTCAACATCTAATCGTGGGAAAATTGGATTCCCTTTTACAACCTTGGTTCCAGCTTTAATTTGTCCTTGTTTATGAACACTATCCCATTCTTTTAGGGAGTCATCTTGAATTCCCAATTGTCGAAAGATCTCAACTGGTGCATCCGTCAAGAATGGCTGCAGCATAACCGCAGCGATGCGTAAAGATTCAGCGAGATGTGCCATCACATTACCAAGGCGCGACTTTTTATCTTCATCTTTTGCCAAAATCCATGGCTCTGTTTCATCAATATATTTATTTGTTCGACTGATTAATTGCCATAGAGAAGAAAGAGCTACCGAAAATTGCATGTTCTCCATCGCATCTTCTACTTTTGTAATGGTTTCCTCAGCAAACTGTTCAAGTGATTGATCTACATCTGTTTCAGATGCAATGTATGCAGGAATTTCTCCGTCAAAGTACTTGTTAATCATTGCGACTGTACGGTTTAACAAGTTACCGAGGTCATTTGCTAAGTCATAATTGGTTCGTTCAACGAAGCCTTCTGGCGTAAACACTCCATCAGATCCAAATGGAACTTCACGTAGTAAATAGTAACGTAATGCATCTAGACCATAACGGTCAATGAGACTTACCGGGTCAACGACATTTCCTTTTGATTTTGACATTTTTCCGTCCTTCATCAAAATCCAACCATGGGAAAATACCTTCTTCGGTAATGGTAAATCAAGCGCCATCAGCATAATCGGCCAGTAAATTGTGTGAAAGCGAACAATTTCCTTACTCATCAAATGGACATCGGCAGGCCAATATTTTTCAAATTTAGCATCATTATCTGTTCCATAACCAAGTGCCGTAATATAATTACTTAATGCATCAATCCAGACATAGATTACATGCTTCGGATTGCCAGGCACTTTAATACCCCAATCAAAAGAAGTCCGTGAAACAGCCAAATCCTCTAGGCCCGGTTTAAGGAAATTATTTAGCATTTCATTTTTACGGCTTTCCGGCTGAATAAATTCTGGGTTGTCATTGTAGAACTGTAATAGTCGATCGACATACTTACTCATTTTAAAGAAATAGGACTCTTCTTTAACCTTTTCAACAGGGCCACCACAGTCTGGGCAATGACCATCATCTAATTGGCGTTCCGTGAAAAATGATTCACATGATGTACAATACCAACCTTCATACTCATCTAAATAAATATCCCCTTGTTTTACAAGTTGATCAAAAATTTTCGCTACTACTTCTTTATGGCGATCTTCTGTTGTTCGAATAAAGTCATCATTGGTTATTTTTAATTTCTTCCATAGGTCCTGGATGCCGCTAACAATTTCATCAACATATTCCTTTGGAGAGACTCCTTTTTCTTCTGCCTTTCGTTGGATCTTTTGCCCATGTTCATCTGTTCCTGTTAAATACATTACATCAAACCCACGTAACCGTTTATAGCGTGCCATTGCATCTCCAGCTACAGTAGAGTAGGCATGTCCAATATGTAGATTCCCACTTGGGTAATAAATCGGTGTCGTTATATAAAACGTCTTTTTCTCTTTCGACATCAACTTAGCCTCCTAAACTTTTTAAAATTCTTCCTTCTATTGTAGCGATTTTATCACAAGTTTTCCATTTTCGCGCTACTCTCCTAACTAAGTATAAATTAAGCCAAAATTTATACTTTACATTTTGTTGAAAAAATATTGACACTTTTGGGAAACGTTGGTACTATATTTCATAGATACTGTCGAACCATGACGAAAAAGATTTTTACCTAATAGAGGGGAGAAAAATTATGAAGTCTACGGGAATTGTAAGAAAGGTTGATGAACTAGGCCGGGTTGTCATACCAATTGAACTTAGACGTACACTTGACATTCATGAAAAGGATGCATTAGAAATTTATGTCGATAATGACAAAATTGTTTTAAAGAAATACACTCCAAATATGACTTGCCACATCACTGGTGAAACCTCTGAAGAAAACATATCATTTGCAGACGGAAAACTAGTACTCAGCCCTGAAGGAGCAAAAAGTTTAGTGGAAGAAATCGAATCACGCTTTATTAATAAGTAATTGAAACAAAAGGGGCTGACGCATTAGAACCCTAACGTCAACCCCTTTTTATTTTTGGCTGTTTTATAAAAGATTGTTGTTGTTTTATACAATAGATATAAAGTGCGGCATAACTAGGAAATTGCTCTCCCGCCGTTCCGGAAATACACTACGCTTTCCGCGGGAAGCTGCTGTTCCGAACAAGAATTTTCACTGTGGTGCATTTTCTATCAACTACAAAATTAAAAGCAACAAATATTACGAAAAGAGCCTTATTTTTCGATATGGTATGCTTGATAGACATCCCGTTTTGCCATATGGCGATCCTTAGCAACCTGTTTAATTGCTTCCTTATTATGCATACCTTTTGTTTCTACATAGTAATTGACATGTTCAATGACTGATAAGTAAGCCCACCATAATGCATCTTCGGTAGCTTCATCGTGTACATTACCCTCTACGACAATGCAAAACTCACCTTTTAACGTTTGGTCATCTAAATGTGAAATGATTTCTTCAATTGTTCCACGGGTATATTCCTCATATCGCTTCGTTAACTCTCTTGCAATGGCAATTTTTCGATTACCTAGTTGTTCAAGTAGTACAGAAAGCGTCTCTTTTACCCTAAACGGTGATTCGTAAAATAGCAATGTCGCCTGCATGTTCTTTAGTCGATCCAATTCACTAATTTTATCCTTCTTTTTCCTTGGCAAAAATCCATAAAACAAAAATTCCGTTGACGGGAGTCCTGAACCTACCAGTGCACATAACGCTGCATTTGCCCCTGGTAACACAACAGCAGGTAATTCTTTATCAATTGCGGCTCGGACAATTTCATAGCCTGGATCTGATATACCTGGCATACCAGCGTCACTTACAACCGCAATGGATTCCCCCTTTTCCAAACGCTCAATCAATGATGCCTCTCTTGTTTCCTTATTGTGCTCATGATAGCTAATCAATGGGGTTGGGATGTCAAAATGATTTAGTAACTTTTTCGTATTTCGTGTGTCCTCAGCTGCGATAATAGCAACCGTACGCAAAACTTGTAATGCTCGATACGTTATGTCCTCTAAATTACCAATTGGTGTAGGGACAACATACACCGTACCACCTAATTGATTCTGAAAGCTTTTTTGGATGTTCACGTGTTATCCCTCTTTCTATAGTGGCGTATTAAGTGCTCCTTATCATGACGCGGAAGTTTCTTTATCGCATATTCCCTTTTCATAGCCTCTTCCTTTGTTTCAAACTTCTCAATTAGCTCAACTTGAAACGGACCACGTCCCCTTGTATATTTTGCCCCTTTACCACTTTCATGCATGTGTAATCGCTTTTCCAGATTGTTCGTATAGCCAGTATATAATGTATCATCTTTACACTTTAACATATAGACAACATGTTCAAACTCGTCCATAAATAACTTCCTCTGCCTCTTTTGTATAGGTATTATCTTGGTTATAAATATACAATGGCGGCAAAATGGTTAAATCTGCCTTCCCATCTCTTATGCCTTCGATCAAAAGCATATTCGCTTCCTTGCCCATTTTTGGATAGACTAATTGCATGCGTTTCGGTTCCAGTTTATATTTACGAAACAAAGCAATAATATCGATCAATCGCCCTGGTCGATGAACCATCGCAACTTTTCCACCTGGACGAACATGTAATTTGCATGCCTTTACTACATCCTCCAAGGTACAAAAAACTTCATGCCTGGCAATTGTTAAATAATCATTTTTATTGTGCTCTGTTTTTGCCGGTGTACGAAAATAGGGCGGATTACATGTAACCACATCAACATTACTTTGCCCTAATACAGGCTGCATGTCTTTTAAATCACCATGTACCATTGTTATCTGTTCTTCTAATTTATTTAGCTGTACATTCCGTTTCGCCATATCAGCTAATCGTGCTTGGATTTCGACGCCAGTAATTTGAGCGTGCGTTCTTCTAGATAAAAGCAGCGGGATTACTCCATTTCCCGTACACAAATCTAGGATGGAACCTCTTTTTATTGGAACATAAGCGAAATGTGCAAGTAATACAGCATCAAGCGAAAAGGAGAAAGCGCTTGGACTTTGAATGATTTGCATGGTTTCTTCTGCTAGTAAATAGTCAAGACGTTCATCATCATGTAGTTGAGTCATGTTCGAATCCCTTCTTTAAATTCCCAGTATGTACAGAAAAGCTGTCCCATCTTATCTTGAAAGAAAGACATGGAGACAGCTTATGTATTAGCCTTATTTCGTTTTGCTTAAAAAATCCAGACAAAAGATGCAATCTTCATTACGTCTGGGACTGCCAAATTCTAGGTTACATATATGAAATCCTTCTTCATAAAGTCTTGCTAGGTTGTCGTACCCTTCACCCGGAATGTCCTTGGTCGACTTTCTCATACTTCCAGCGTCTTCATTTTCCTGTTCATTACTATTTAGGTGATTACGTAAATTGTGATTTTCCATCATTAGGCGTTGATTTTCTTCAAGCAAATTACCTAATTGGTTCTTCAAATCACCAAGTTGCTCGTACAATTCACCAATTTGCTTTTCCATATCTGATACTTGATCAAAAATCTGCCTTTTGCTCAATCCTTTACACCCCACTATTCTGTGGCTTGTGCTGAAATTATTCCTTCTTCGATTAGTTCATCTAATGTATATTCAATGACACGCTCTCTCTCTGGAAGTTCAATATGGATGACACGTTCAAGAATGTTCAGACCAACCACTTTCCCGTTTCCGTACGGTGTTTTTATTGTTTCCCCCAAATCAGGTAATACACGTTTTGCCGTTTCATAATCATCATTTTCATATTTCAAACAACACATTAACCGGCCACATAAACCAGATATTTTCGCTGGATTTAGCGAAAGATTTTGGTCTTTAGCCATTTTTATTGATACTGGCTCAAAGTCACCTAAGAATGTTGAACAACAAAGCATACGACCGCATGGGCCAATTCCGCCAAGCATTTTCGCCTCATCACGAACACCGATTTGTCTAAGTTCAATCCGTGTTTTAAATAATGCAGCCAGATCCTTGACTAAATTGCGGAAGTCAACACGTCCATCTGCTGTAAAATAAAAAATGATTTTATTACGATCAAATGTGTATTCCACTTCTACTAGATTCATATCCAAGTTGTGCTCGGTAATCTTCTCTGCACATGTTTGAAAAGCCGTTTCCGCTCGCTCTTGATTTTCCACTACGGTCAATTTATCCTTTTCATCCGCAATGCGCATTACCTTTTTCAATGGAAGGACAACATCTTCCTCGTCAACCTGTTTATTCGCTATTACAACCTTACCAAACTCAATGCCACGTATTGTCTCCACAATAACATAGCTATCTATATAAACGTCGTGTTCTCCGGGATCAAAATAATATATTTTACCCGCCTTCTTAAAGCGAACACCGATTACTTCAACCAATATTTATCACCTCTGTATTTGAAGTGTAAGCTGCTCCATTACTAATGTAGGATGGACATTTTGCTTCAATTTTTGTTTTGCCTCTAGAATGGCATGTAAAATACTCAAGACCTTTTCCTGTGAAAAAGCCATTACGAGGTTTTCCAATTCATTGCTTGCTTTATCAAATACAACAATTGCATCTTCATAGTCAATATGGGACATTAGAATATCCTTAAAGGCTAATAGTAACAAATCCAACCCATGTTCTTGCTCACTTCTTTCCTTAAAATGAGGCAACCACTTGTTATGAATAAACAAGTAAACATTACCCGGATCTGTTGCAAGCATTTCTATTAATTGTATCATTAATTTTCGCGCCTGTCGAAACCATTCATCCTCATCAAAATGCATTGCTTCATCAAAGTTATTCGTGAGTGCACTATAAAGACTAGCATTTTCAATGGATATGCCAGAGTCTAGTAATTGTTTTTGGAAATGAGCCGGGTTTAGCGGTCGTAAATCAAGTATTTGACAGCGCGAACGAATGGTAGGAATAATCGATTGACTGTTTTCTGTTAGCATGATTGCTGTTGTTTCCTTACTTGGTTCCTCGAGAAATTTTAAGATCCGATTTGCCGCATTTAACGTTAAAGTATCAGCAGCCTTTATAATATAAACTTTACGATTGGATTCTACTCCAGAATACATGAATTCCTTTTGCAGATTATCAATTTGTTCTTTCTTAATTGATTGTCCCTCAGGTTCAATCCAATGTACATCTGGATGATTTCCTGATTCAATCCGTTTACATGCATGACATGTTTGACAAGGTTCAACACCATCTTTGTGAACACAGAACAAACTTTTCGCAAGCTGAAGTGCGATGGCTTCCTTTCCCGTTCCACGTTCCCCATGAATTAAATAGGCGTGGGAAATACGATCCTTCTTCATGCTGTTTGTAATTATTTTTCCTGCCAATGGTTGAATTTCCATTATTTCAGCCCATGTTTTCATCCTATTCCGTCCTTAAAACTTTCATAGTCAAATATTGTTGAGCGCTTCCGCTTTTGTTCTTAGTAAAAGTGTATAAAGATTTGGCTCTATTTAGCTTGGAACAGGTCGAGCCACGTCCAGCTCCAGCACTCAGCGACTAGTTGACTTCCCTCGCCTCCGTACGATAAGTCAACATCGGTTCGCTCCCGCTCACCGTGTTTCCTTTATCTCCTGCAGCTCAGTCCACTCAATACGTCGCTAAACAAGTGCTTCCGCTTTTGTTCTTACGTATATAAATTAACTAGTAATCCTTTAATTTCTCCAATAAGTCCTAACAGATCAACTGTCTTCTTTTCCTGACCCATAACTTCTTCCGTTAGTTCAATTAACTTTTCGTCGACTGTTTTTATGATTGCCAACTTCCGGCTTTGGCCATCTAAATTAAAACTGTGTGATTTCTGCAAATCAAGACCGCTAGATACGGTTTCGCGCAAAAACCCTTTTACCATGCGTTTGAATTTAACCAAATCGCGAAATGAACGAAAGCGGGCAAGTTTATCTCCCTGCATGGTAATATCTTTCATTAGTTGCTGAATTTCTTGCTGCTTTAACTTTTGCGTTTGCGACTGAACAATACCGTCAAACGACTTTTTGCCGTCTACATTCTGTCTCGTATTTTTTGTCGCAGCATCCATTTGTGCCCGCATTTCCTGACTGATTTTCATTCGGGTAGCCCCTTTAAACCTTCTATATGTGGAAGTGTTCTTAGATTGTAAGGGCGCTGTTCACTTTGGTAGCCTAGCTCCAGCGCCCGCCGACTAGTATGCAGCACCGTCTCCGCTAACTGGGTACTTCATTAAAATTGAAAGAATGACTCAATTGGCAGGATGAAAACTGTAGCCCCACCTACTTCAACTTTAACTGGTCTAGGAATGTACGAATCCGCATTCCCGCCCATTGGTGATATCGGCGCTACCATTTGTTCCCGCTGTGAGCAGTTGTCACGAATAATCTTAAGTGCTTCATCAACATATTCATCTTCGCAACCAATCATTAATGTCGTATTTCCTTCTTTCAAAAAGCCCCCCGTTGTAGCCAATTTGGTCGTTTTAAAATTTTCCTCACCAAGTGCATCAACTAAACGATTGGAGTCTTTATCTTGTGTAACAGCAATGATTAATTTCATGGTCCAGCCCTCCCTTATCCATTATTTTGGTTCAAATAGGAAATGATCGTATGCTTTGCTTCTTTTTCCACCTGATCAAGCGGCTGATCGGCATTGATCGAAGTGAAACGACCTGGGAATTTATTTGCTAGCTGTTGATATGCTTCATATACTTGTTGATGGAAATGAATCGTTTCTAAATCTAAACGATTCTTCTCTCTATTTTTATTCGCCACTATGCGTTGTAATCCCTTTTTTGGTTCAATATTAAAAAATAACGTCAAATTCGGCATACAATCTTGAATGGCAAATTGATTAATTGATAATACCTCATCCATTCCTATCCCTCGTGCGTAACCTTGATATGCCAGGCTGCTATCAATAAACCGATCACACAATATAATATTCCCTTCATCTAATGCTGGTAACACTTTTTCTACAAAATGCTGCCTACGTGCTGCTGCGTATAATAATGCTTCGGTTCGACTGTCCATTTTCGTATTTGCCGGATCTAAAATGATACCCCTAATTTTTTCCGCAATTTCAATGCCACCTGGTTCTCTTGTGACAACGACATTATAGCCTAATTCTTGCAATTCTTTTCCCAACGATTGAAGAATGGTTGTCTTTCCAGCACCTTCTCCACCTTCAAAAGTTATAAAATGTCCACTCACGTTTGTTTTCTCCTTTGTTTACCTATTAAAAACACGGATACCATTTGTTATATCACGGTGTTGAATGGTAACACCCTGCTTGATCAATTGTTCAATTATCAGTATATGTTCACTTGTAATTCGCTCTCCCTGTAGGATTAGCGGAATTCCAGGTGGATATGGAATAATAGCTTCTGCTGCCACATTACCGACTGCCTTATAAAATGAAAGGACTTTTGTCTCTAGTTGATTCATTAATTGATAAGTCAATTCCAACATCTGTACTTTTTGTGGAAACAGGTTTGTTATATCTATTGTAGCACGACTTTCGCAAATTTTTAATTGTTCATCCACGCTTTTCACTACTTTTTTCAACTGCTCTATTTGTTGAAATGGCTGAAGTCCATGGATAAACAACACCTGATTATGTGTCGCTAATTCCGGATAAACACCTGCTTGTTCAAATTTACAGGCAACCTCATAACCGGAAATTCCTTGTTTCATATGTAACGTTAATTTTAGAAAATCATCGGATTCCGCAACTGGTAATAGACTCCACATTTTTGCTGATTTAAAAATACCTCTTACTTGATTAACACTATCTTTCACTGCCTTAATTTGGACCGAAGTAATCGTTGCCAAAAATGAGCGGGCAATATCTAATGATGCCATTAGCGGATAGGATGGACTACTAGATTGCAGCATTTGCAAATAATGGGCTACTCGTTCCTTTGCAATTCTTTCTGTATTCATATGTAAATACGAGCTCATCGTCATTGCCGGTGCCATTTTATGTGCCGATTGAACAACAATATCTGCTCCCATTTCTAAAGCAGATAATGGAAATGGGGCCCCTAGTGAAAAGTGTACACCATGTGCCTCATCAACTAGTACGGGTATATGATAATCATGTGCCAGCTCAATCATCTTTTTAAGGTTATACGTCTTCCCAAAATAATCAGGATAGGTTAACACAACTGCTTTAGCATCGGAATGTTGCTGTAATGCCCGCTCAAGTGTAGCTATACTTGGACTAGTATAACGACCCACCGACTGATCATATTCGGGTGTGATAAAGACCGGATTTGCTCCACCAAGTTCTAACCCGTTAATGATTGATTTATGACTATTACGTTGTACGATGATTTCTTCGCCAGCTGAGCAAGCCACCAGTATCATTGCTATATTTCCAGCTGTACTACCTCCAACAAGGAAAAAAGTATGATCAGCCCCGAAAAAATCTGCCGCAAGCTCCTCCGCTTCAGCGATTACTCCATGTGGTGCATGTAGGTCATCAAGTCCAGTTAATTCAGTCAAGTCCAGTGACAAAAGGCCAGCGAAAGACTGCTTGGCATAACTGGGAAAAACAGCTCCATTTTTGTGTCCAGGAACGTGAAATGAAATTGGTTTCGTTTCACTAAATTTCGTTAACTTTTGATAAAGCGGTACATGCTGTTGATCTCTCTTCATTATTTTCCCGTCCCCTTTTTTACTTTTCATATATAAAGATAACAAAAAAAGCCTTTGCAAGTGAAATCGCAAAGACCTTTGTCATAAGTAAAGAATGTATAAAATTTAGCTTTTGTTTCTTCCTCGGGCCAGGAACGGCCGCTTACGTTTTTGTTTCTTATGAATATAATGTTGGTTAATTCATATTTTTTAATTTTTGTAGATAATAATGATACTTTTCTTCTCTTGGCTCTGTGTGAATCATGTTTCGTTCACATTCACAACAGATAAATAATTTGTATAAGTGAATTCCTCTCTCTTTTTCTTCCTCACATATACCACAGCGTTCCATTGAAATAGTTTGTTTCATCTCCCCACCTCCGTTAGCTTAGTTTCTCCTAATCTAACGAATTCTATACATGTAATCTGTGAAACTTTCTTATGTTTAATTGTATGTTTTAATAGCCTGTTTGTTTCCAAAGAATTAAAGGGGAAGCACAAATTTTTAACGGGTTCTCTTTAAGGTTACAAAACAAAAAATAACAATATAAGTGGGGTGCAAAATCACATACAGTATCGCACCCTTATGGAAATCAAAAAAGGGTCGGTTCCGATTGTAGATGACATAAACTTTATATTGTTGACTCTCACATCCTCGCTTAATTTAGTGCTGGAAAACCGCTTCGGCAGAATACTTCGCTTTCCGCGGGAGTCTACGTATTCTGCCTACGCTAGTTAAGATTATCTAACTTAAAATTGTTGTCCCTGATTGCTATCCAGCGGAAGAAAAACACGGAGACTCCTGTGGGAGAAGAGGCCTAGGTGAGACCCCGCAGTGCGGCAGCACGAGGAGGCTCATCAGCCGCCCACGGAAAGCGCAGTGTTTTTCTGGAGCGGCCATTTGTAGCAAAACCAGAAATCTCCCAAAAAATTTTCTATCACCAACAAATATTAGAAGTTAATACTACTGTGAATTGCCCTGATGTTTTTGTTGTAAATTTTTCTGTGATTTGAGATGTTTTTCTCTTGTTTGCACCTCTAAAGAGAACCCGTTAACAAATTTTGAAAGGGCTCTTTTCTAATGTTTGGTGCCTTTTAAATTTCGTAGTTGATAAAAAATACGACGTTATACAAAAGATTGGTGCCCTTACACCGCAACGGTTATTAGTGCACAGTTTATATCTATTGCATAAAAACAACAAATGTCTTCGATCAGGGTAAGTAATCGCAGTCCCAATCCCATATAAAACAGCCTTGATAAAAGAAAAGCCCGAGGTATCTACATAACCTCGGGCTTTTTTCTTATCGTTCATTTATGGAATGATAAATAACTGAATTGCAGCGAGTGAAGCGACGCCGAACAATCCTAAGAATCCTGATACAATGGTCGTAAATAGATTGATAGGAATGTGTAATCCGATTGCCCCACCAAAAACGTTAGCGAAAAACAGAAACAGTACACCAATCCCTAATTTAACTGTACTATGGGCAATGAAACGCATTGGTTTCGCTGGTGCACCGACAATAAGCAGTAAAACAATTAATGCAACCATGATGGTAATAACTACAGTAGAGCTCAAATCTTTCACTCCTTCTCCTAGTCCTTGTCCCTTTCTACTTATTTATGAAAGGAAACGCAGAAAAAGAACTGTTAATTATAACGAATTGCACTAACTTTCCGGTGACGTGCCTCGCGTAATAAAAATAAGTATTTAGCTTCGGCAAGTTTTTGTTTACAAATGCTTGATTCCAATGGTTCGATACTTTTTTCTACGAGGGAACGGATCTGCTTCCATTCATGCTCCAACGTAAAAATAGAATCTAACAACTGTTCATCAATGTCTTTTCTTTTTACCTTTTTACTCATAACGTCACCTAACTCCTACAAATCTCTTCTTCCCTCTAACGCTTTCGATAATGTTACCTCATCGGCATATTCCAAGTCGCCACCAACAGGTAAACCATGAGCAATTCGGGTTGTACGAATGCCAGATGGTTTAACAAGGCGCGAGATGTACATTGCCGTTGCTTCCCCTTCAATATTCGGGTTTGTAGCCAATATTAATTCCTTTACACCTTCATCTTTTAAGCGATTAATTAAATCTGGAACATTAATATCCTCAGGTCCTATCCCGTCCATTGGAGAAATAGCGCCATGCAACACATGGTACTTACCATGAAATTCCTTCATTTTCTCCATTGCAATTACGTCTTTTGGATCCTGCACAACACAAATAATCGATGAATCACGTGAAGTATCTTGACAAATTGCACATGGATCTTGGTCGGTTATATGGCCGCAAATCGAGCAATGGGTTAGTTCACGCTTAGCATTCACTAACGAATTAGCAAAATCCATTACATCATCATCATTCATATTTATCACAAAAAATGCCAGACGGACTGCTGTTTTCGGTCCGATTCCTGGCAATTTTGTAAAGCTATCAATCAGTTTGGAAATCGGCTCTGGATAATACATAACGTACGCCTCCTAGAACATTCCACCAGGCATATTTAATCCTTTCGTGAATTGTCCCATTGTTTCATTCGTTTTGTCATCAATCTGTTTTATAACATCATTTGTTGCGGTTAAAATTAAATCTTGTAACATTTCTACATCATCTGGATCGACAACTTCTTCTTTAATTTGGACATCGGTAATTTCTTTCTTTCCATTTGCTATAACGGTGACCATTCCACCGCCAGCAGATGATTCAAACGTCATTTCATAAAGCTCATCTTGTGCTGCCATCATCTTCTTTTGCATTTTTTGCATTTGCTTCATCATGTTACCCATATTTCCCTTCATGGAAAATTCCTCCTTTGATTTATCCTAATCATGTATTTCCAGCAGATCATCGCCAAAAAGTTTTCTTGCTTCTTCCACTAATGGGTCGCTTTTCTCTTCAGCTTGCTGGTCTGTTGCGGGTTCTTGTTTTTGTACATATTCATTGCGTAATTCCTGCCAATTATTATCCGGAATCGGAATAATTGTCAACTGTTTTCCTAGTACGCTTTCAAGCACTGACTCACTTGTTTCACGGTGATCAAGGAAAAGCGAACAGTGTATCTCATATTTAAATGCTACAACAAGCGCTTGATCAGATGCTGCTGCCGGCTTACTATCTTGAATTGTTGCATGTGCAGGTGCGTTTGTTTTTTTCAAGGCATTTAAAAATGCAGCCCACTCAGATTGTACTTGTTTTAATTTTGATTTCTCTGCATCCTGTAATACATGGCGAATCTTTTCAAACGGAATTTTATAGCTGTTTTTGTTTTGCCTTGGCTGAGTCCGCCTTGGTTCAGCTTGTGGTGTGTTGTTTACAGGTGCCGTTGGTGTTTCTTTTAATGTTTTTAATTCTTTTTCCAACTGCTCTAATCTATTTGTAAGTTTTGTAACTGTTTCTGAATCATTCGTTGTTGTGATTGCTTCATTTTTCTCTTGATTATGATTTGTAATCGTCAAAATGGCTATCTCGATGAAAACTTTCGGGCTATTTGACCACTTCATTTCCTGCTGACATTGATTTAGTCGGATGATCGCATCTTGAATCCAGCTGGCATTTACTTGCTCTGCTAGTTGTTTGAAATGATCATCAATCATCGCTCGTTCCAGAATGCCCTCGAGTGTTGGCGCACTTTGGTAAAGTAATAAATCACGTAGAAAATAAATCAAGTCAAAAACAAAGCGTCCAGGGTCTTTTCCTCGTTGAATCAGCTCATCCAACAATTTCAATGCTTTCTGGACTTCACGATCGTGCATCGCTTTTACAATATCCGTTAAAAGTTGTTGGGATACGCCACCCGTAACTGCTAATACATCCGCTAATTCCACGCTATCTTCACTATAGGAAATAGCTTGATCCAAAATACTTAATGCATCACGCATTCCACCTTCAGCTGCAAGTGCCACCGTGTCCAATGCTTCCTGAGAAACAGAGATTCCTTCTGCATTTGTTATAGTTTTCATCCGGTCGACAATAGACTGATTTGAAATCGGCTTAAAGTCAAACCGCTGGCATCTGGATATAATGGTTAGCGGTATTTTGTGTGGCTCGGTTGTTGCTAAAATAAACACAACATGCTTTGGAGGTTCCTCTAATGTCTTTAATAAAGCATTAAACGCGTTGACCGATATCATATGAACCTCATCAATAATGTACACTTTATAAGGTACAGAACTAGATGCATATTTTACTTTATCGCGAATTTCCCGAATATCTTCCACACTCGTATTCGAGGCAGCGTCCATTTCGATAATATCAGAAATTGAACCATCCTGAATACCTCGGCAAGCGGCACATTCATTACATGGTTCCTTTGTCGGCGCATGCTCACAGTTAATCGTTTTGGCAAAAATTTTCGCAGCGCTTGTTTTTCCTGTCCCACGTGGTCCGGAAAATAAATAAGCATGCGAAAACTTCTGCTGAACAATCGCATTCTGCAGTGTTCTCGTAATATGCTCTTGTCCAACCACATCAACAAACGTCCTTGGGCGCCATGTACGGTACAATGCTTGATAGCTCATAGTCTTCGCTTCCCCTTTATAATCTAATCTAATTATACCCGATTTGAGGGGTGGATGTGAACCTAAATGTGTGATGTATTTTATATTGATTGGTGTGGCAGGAGATTAGGAATTTGTAACAAAATATCATTATTACCAGAAATAAATGAATTTATTTAACGCATTCATACTTTCGTACCAAGTCAATAGATTCATTGTTATTATCTGAATTTAGAATTATTATTTATATAATGACAATAGTCTTCGTGTGAAGTAAAGGAGGGGTTACGTAAATGGAAACTGAAATTAAAATTGAACAAAATCCCATCAAACAAGCTATTTCAACACTGGAAGGGACTGCACTAAACTTTGAATCTTCCTTTCCGAATGAGATAGATGGCGAAAATCAACTCAATCTTTTGGACCAGCTAAATCAATTAAATCGCGGTTATGCATCTCTGATTGAGTCCTATCAGTTGCTAATCCTTCAGCATTTAAGAACAACGGAAAGTTCTGTTGAGTCCTTAATCGAAACAGACTCAATTCTAGCTAACTACATGACATTTAAATAGCCCAAATAAGGGGGAATGGAATGAAGACCTTAGATTCCGCAAGTTTACATGAAGGGATCAATGCAACACTGCAGGAAATCAAACATGTTCAAAGTAAAGTAACAGAAATGCAAAAAGGCGTTAAAGGGATTATTGATTTAGAAAGTTATTTAAAAGGAAGGACAGGCGAATCAATCCGTTCCTTTTATGAAGGCATTCATGGACCCTTTTTAATCTATTTGTACCAGTCCTTAACCCAATACAGGCAAGCATTAGAAAAACTGCAACAAGCCGTATATTCTTATGAGCCGGATGAAGAAGGGTTTGTACGAGAGGAATTCCTGGACAATGACGTTCAACATGGATTGGATAAAGCGAGGCAGGTAACAGAAGGGTTAGTTGACGAAGCAAATGGGATCATGGCCAGCGTTGCTGATCTTGT
Organism: Lentibacillus sp. Marseille-P4043; assembly: GCF_900258515.1. Taxonomy (NCBI): domain Bacteria; kingdom Bacillati; phylum Bacillota; class Bacilli; order Caryophanales; family Bacillaceae; genus Lentibacillus; species Lentibacillus sp. Marseille-P4043. Next base: position 801,600 of record NZ_LT984884.1, read on the forward strand.
CTCTTTACCCACACTCGACACAGAAGAATTTAACTCCATGGTACAAAAGGGAAAAGAGAAAGCGAAAAATGATGTGGAACAGCTGTATGATCTGGATCACGAACAAACAAAATCTTTAAATCAAGTAGGGGAAGATCAGAAACTACTCGATCAATACATAAATGAGATGACACGTACCTTTGCCTCTGATTATTCCATTACTACATTTGATGCATTGACAGCACTAAAGCTACCTTCCCTTCCTACTATTTTAAAGGAAGTATATGGAGAGCCTGTCACAAAGGAAGAGGTNAAAAATGATGTGGAACAGCTGTATGATCTGGATCACGAACAAACAAAATCTTTAAATCAAGTAGGGGAAGATCAGAAACTACTCGATCAATACATAAATGAGATGACACGTACCTTTGCCTCTGATTATTCCATTACTACATTTGATGCATTGACAGCACTAAAGCTACCTTCCCTTCCTACTATTTTAAAGGAAGTATATGGAGAGCCTGTCACAAAGGAAGAGGTAGAAGCAAGTTTATGGACCAAGATAAAAGAGGGCACTGTTGAATTCGGAAAAGGGGTAGTCAACACGGGGAAAGGTGCGGCAATTGGTGTTTATGATGTGGGGAAAGACACATTAGTTGGCATTGGAAACACCGTCATGCACCCGATTGAAACGGTGGATTCCATGGTGAATATGGTGGTTAATCCTGTCGATACCGGGAAATACATTAGTAATGCACTTGCAGAATCCTTTGAACGTGATATGGTAAATGGGGATGCAGAAAGCCGTTCACACTGGGTTACATATGCACTAGGTACTGCCGTTACAACCGTCTTTGGTACAAAAGGTGCTGGTACGGTAACAAAGGCAGGCGTGGCAACAACCAAAGCAGGTGCAAAAAAGGCTACAGCAGCGGCCAATGATACTGTGAAAAATATGGACCTGTCGCGGTTTTTACCTTATGCACCGCAGTATCAGCTGGCTGGGGGAGCTAAGGTACCTTATAATGTGGTGGATGGGAACTATTTGAAGGATCAGTTGATTTTGAAGGCGGAAAGTTTGGATAAGGGTAGTGGTGGAGTTAAGTTTACAAAAGAACTACTTAGTACTAAACCTAAAAATTCCCCTATCCCGGGTCGCTGGGAACAAAAAGGTGGGAAAGTAGAAGTGGATAAAAATGGAACTTGGGTATATACAAATAAGAAAGGGCAATCTGTAAGTTATCCGGACGGTTACCCTGATTTTACACCTTATATGCATCCTACAATAAAACCGGTGGAAATTGAGGTTGCTAAACCAGCAAATCGCCCACTCGATTATAAGAAGGCAAACCAAAAAGTAGAGTTAAGCAAAGACTCTGACCCGCCGGTTCCGGCACTTAACAAGCCACCTTTAGGTTATGTATGGCATCATCATCAGGATGGAAGAACAATGATGCTTGTTGAAGAAAAAATCCATAAGCAATTTACTCATACTGGTGGGGTATCGACTGTAAATAAGAAATAGCAAGGGGAGAAAAAGTCATGGTAAAAGTTACAGATTCACATAAAAAACTTACTTTAGAAGAAATTGGTCAGTTTGAAATGAAGAATAATGTGAAACTAACAAAAAAATACAAAGAATTTCTACTTCAGTGGAATGGTGGTTATCCCGAACCAAGTTTATTCTGGATTTCCAATGAACACGGTGTGAGTGTTTTGAATAAATTTTATGGAATTGGTGACCTCTATAGTAATCTTGAAGACTATATAGATATATATGAATATAGGCTACCAGATGGATTCATCCCAATAGCAGATGACCCGGGCGGAAACGCTATATGCTTGGGCACAGAAAATCCCTATTATGAAAAAATTTATTTTTGGGATCACGAACAAGAATCAGAAAACCCCGATGATATGACAAATATGCATTTTCTAGCGGATGATATTAATGAATTCCTTAATAAGTTGTATGAAGATAATGAGGATTAAACTAGGGTATCATAAATTAATATGTTATTTAGTAAGACCAGAACGTTAAAGTAAGCGCCCTGGTCTTTTTTCATTGATTTATTATTGGTTGTGGCAAACGAGGGAAACAAAGCTATTAAGAGGAATAATTAAATTTATAATGTTAAAAAGAAATCGTTAAAATAGTAAACAAAAATAATTGGAAAGCAATTTCGAATAGCTGTACACCCTGAATTACGAACAGGCCAAATCGCTCAATGACGCAGGCAAAGATTGAGCTACCCAAATCAAGACAAAAACGAGATGTTACGTCATTTGCTTCGGATTACTCCATCACCACATTTAATGCGTTAACAGCACTAAAACTACCTTCCCTTCCTACCATTTTAAAGGAAGTATATGGAGAGCCCGTCACAAAGGAAGAGGTAGAAGCAAGTTTATGGACCAAGATAAAAGAAGGCACAGTTGAATTCGGAAAAGGGGTAGTCAACACGGGGAAAGGTGCGGCGATTGGTGTTTATGATGTAGGAAAGGGTTGGCATCGGAAACAACCATCAAGCACCCGGTTGAAACGGTGGATTCCATGGTGAATATGGTGGTTAATCCCATTGATACTGGCAAATATATTAGTAATGCAATAGCAGAGTCATATGAACGCGATATGGCCAATGGTGATGCTGAAAGCCGTGCGCATTGGGTCACGTATGCATTGGGTACCGCTGCCACAACTGTGTTTGGTACAAAAGGTGCTGGGACCGTTACAAAGACAGGTGTGGCAACAACCAAAGCAGGTGCCAAAAAAGTTGCAGCGGCTGGTGATGCTACTAAAAGTGTAGACTTGTCACGGTTTTTACCTTATGCACCGCAGTATCAGCTGGCTGGGGGAGCTAAGGTTCCTTATAATGTGGTGGATGCGGACTTTTTAAAGGATCAGTTGATTTTGAAGGCGGAGAGTTTGCAGGGAACAAGGAAAACTGTTAAAGATATAAAAAATTATAGAAAAACCTTCTTTGAGGCATACCCTGAACTGGAAGGCAGTGTTGTTGTTCATCATGCTGTTGAGCAACAAGTTCTAAAAAGATTTCCAAATCTATTTTCACTGGAGGAAATACATGCATTGGAAAATTTAAGGGGAATACCAAGAGAAGTTAATAACGATATTCACTTATCAAAAATTAGGAAGGACTGGAATAGATTTTATAGAAATCATCCTAATCCTACAAAAGAGGAAGTTATAAATTATATGATTGAGTTAGATAAAAAATATGGTGAAAAATTTAATCCGCCTGTGAAAAAATGATAATAAAATAGAAAGGACGCTTACTTATGAAATTATACTTTCTAGAACCAGAAGTGTCTGGTGGCCATGGGAACAAAACACTATATGGTACAGATGAGGATGTGGAGAAAAAAGGAATATCAGGAAAAGTCAAATTTCTGCATTATGAGTTCGAAGGATGGTTAGGTGATGATATTTTAGAGTCGGCACCAGCCTTTATAATAACAAGTGATTTGGCAGATGAGTTAAAAAAGAGTGAACTTAAAGACTATAGAATAGAAAAATGCCTTGTAACAACCTCCGATGAATTTAAGGAATTATATCCTAATAAAAAAATTCCTTCTTTTGTTAGATTTATTCCGCTAGGAACAGTTGAAATAGAAGGAGTACAATATAAAAATTGGTCGGGACATCACTTTTGTCTTTCACCAAAGGGGGAATTGGTTTTAACTCAAAACGCTATAGACTTATTAAAGAAATTTTCAATTCAAAATTGTGATGTCCTAGTCTTGGAACAATCATAACTGTAAAAATTTGGGGATGTAAATTTATTACCTAATTCAAATCAAGGAAAGGTTATCTGTTGAAGAACTTGAAAAGGACAAATTGATTTTTTGAAGCGATGAAAGTACATTATTGGACTCTTTGATAAATTTTTATAGTTCATTACCTTTTACACCCAAGTACCAGAATAACTACAGTAAACATCCAATCCTCTAAACAATGGGTCCATGGTCTTGTCTCTTTACCCACACTCGACACAGAAGAATTTAACTCCATGGTACAAAAGGGAAAAAGAAAAGCAAAAAATGATGTGGAACAGCTGTATGATCTGGATCACGAACAAACAAAATCTTTAAATCAAGTAGGGGAAGATCAGAAACTACTCGATCAATACATAAATGAGATGACACGTACCTTTGCCTCTGATTATTCCATTACTACATTTGATGCATTGACCGCCCTAAAACTGCCTTCCCTTCCTACTATTTTAAAGGAAGTATATGGAGAGCCTGTCACAAAGGAAGAGGTAGAAGCTAGTTTATGGACCAAGATAAAAGAGGGCACTGTTGAATTCGGAAAAGGGGTAGTCAACACGGGGAAAGGTGCGGCAATTGGTGTTTATGATGTGGGGAAAGACACATTAGTTGGCATCGGAAACACCGTCATGCACCCGATTAACACAGCAAAATCAATGGGAAATATGATTCTTCACCCCATCGATACTGGCAAATATATTAGTAATGCAATAGCAGATTCATACGAACGCGATATGATCAATGGTGATGCCGAGAGCCGCTCACACTGGGTAACGTATGCACTTGGTACCGCAGCCACAAGAGTGTTTGGCACAAAAGGCGCTGGTACGGTAACAAAGACAGGCGTGGCAACAACCAAAGCGGGCGCAAAGAAAGCTATAACAGTTGCCGATAACGCTACTAAAAGTGTAGACTTGTCGCGGTTTTTACCTTATGCACCGAATTATCAGCTGGCTGGAGGAGCTAGGGTTCCTTATAATGTGGTGGATGGGAACTTTTTGAAGGATCAGTTGGTTTGGCAAGCAGAAAGTTTGAAAAGGGTGGGTAAGGGTTTAGATAATCCTACAACAAGATTACCAAGAACAAATAGAAAATGGGAAGGAGAACCTGTTAATGGAAAATGGTATTCTGATAAACCTGAAGTTAAAAATATAACGAATGGTGAAGGTGTAGAATTTATAAATGGTAGACCTAACTTTTCACCTTGGTCAGAGGGTGATATAGTATTTGAGAAAGGAAAATTAACAGGTACACCAAATGATTTTTCATTAGTGTATGAACAAATACAGCAACAATATAATTTGCCATCAAAGAATTCTGCAAAGAAATTATTAAAACAAGCGGGTGTTACACCACACCATAAGTCAAGTACAGTAATAGAATTAATACCAACTGATTTGCATGGAAATATTCCGCATATTGGTTCGGCATCAGATTTACGAGGAGGGTATTAAAAAATGGAACAATTTAAAAAGAAGTTAGAAACAATAATTGATTTTGATGTAAAAGAGATTAATAATAGTTGGAATGAAGACCATATAAAAAATCTAGAAGGAAAATATAATATAAAGTTACCTCAAGATTATTCATTTTATCTGCAACATTATGGTAATGATTATATCAAAGAAGATTTTTACTTTATTCCTTCAGAAGGTTTATCAAATAAAATTAAGCTAACACAATTTGAAATAGACTCATTTTATGGATTATATAACGATGAAAATAATATTGACGACAAGATAAATTTTTATAAAGATTTATTACCAGCTGATTTAATTCCTATTGCAGATTTACCAGGAGGAGATTTAGTTTGCATTGGAATAAAAGATGACATACAAAATAAAATTTATATTTGGTTTCACGAAATGGATGGAGAAAATATATATTTAGTATCTGACTCCTTCGAAAGTTTTATAATGAACTTTAAAAGAATAAATGTCGAAAGAAATAATTTAGAAAATGTTAAATTAAATATAAGTGATATGTTAAATACATTTCTAAATAATGCATCTAAAAAAATGAAATGATGATAAGTTGCTTAAGTATTATATCTAGAAACCTTGATTGGCTAAATGCCTTTCAAGGTTTCTTTTTCGAGGGGCTACCTAGCGCCGAATGAACCACTTATTATTTTTAGAGTGGAGATAAGCCTTGTAAGCCCTATATGATGTTTTAATAAATTATAAAGTACGTACAACACCTTTAAAACGTATGACCTATTTAATGTATTCTACTTCTTAAAAGTAATCACAAAATCAACAGTTACCAACGTTTTCATCGTCAAATCTTTTACCTTCGTTTTCCCCCAGCCTTTTTCTGGCACAAGGTGTTTTGTGGTTGTTGCCCTGAGACAACAACCACAAAACACCTTATTCCCCCATAAACAAGGCGGATGGAAGGGTACATATCCTAATGGAAAAATTATTACATTTGTACCAGCAGCTAGAAATGAATAATAATCAAAAGATTTCATTCAAATCTTCAATAAATATTTGCTGTTCAAGATTTTTGGTGGATGTTTAACGGTATTAAAATTGCTTTACTTCCTAGAGCTAGAAATATCATGTTGCTTTGGGGGTAGAACAGATAAAATTTGGGATCAGAAAACCCCTATAAAATGTCAAATAACATTTTATAGCGGAAAACATTAATTCCTTGGTGAGTTATATGAAGATGTGGAAGGCTAAAATTACTAGAAGTCACATACATATAGACTGGAACGTATACAAAACGTTCTGGTCTATTTTTTGTTAAATTACAGATACCTATTATAGAATCAGTTACCTGCAAAGGCTGTATAACCTAGATAATTAACAGACAAAATCCTCACATAAAATTGAAGGAGATTTGAAACTACTCGATCAATACATAGATGAGATGACACGTACTTTTGCTTCTGATTATTCCATTACTACATTTGATGCATTGACCGCCCTAAAACTGCCTTCCCTTCCTATTATTTTAAAGGAAGTATATGGAGAGCCCGTCACAAAGGAAGAGGTAGAAGCTAGTTTATGGACCAAGATAAAAGAGGGCACTGTTGAATTCGGAAAAGGGGTAGTCAACACGGGGAAAGGTGCTGCAGTTGGTGTTTATGATGTAGGAAAAGACACATTAGTGGGCATCGGAAACACCGTCATGCACCCGGTTGAAACGGTGGATTCCATGGTGAATATGGTGGTTAATCCTGTCGATACCGAGAAATACATTAGTAACGCAATTGCAGAATCCTTTGAACGTGATATGGTAAATGGGGATGCAGAAAGCCGTTCACACTGGGTTACATATGCACTAGGTACTGCCGCCGGGTGTAACATACTTACGAAAGTGGCTTAAGCTACTGAACAGGGACGTCCTTTATGTTCGGTGTACCAATAAAGTTCCGCCAAGCCTGATTTTCCGGATCTACAAGTTGCTTACAAAGTTGGCGGGAAGAGGAGATTTCTGACTGAGTGAAATATAAATAGTGCATCGAAAGGAATGGACACATCCGAAATGTTGAAACGGCATTAAGACTCCTTCAGAAAGGCATGATTTTACATTCTGAGCGTTTTAACAAGTCTAGTAATGTTTTTTAATACCAAAAAATAGAATAGTGAGCTCAGAAAGGTTTATTACCGAAGAATAAGAGCTATACAGATAAAGAATACACCTCAATCCTAAAAAATCTTTCGCCAAATGGTCAATTATTTGCTGAAATTGACATTGATGATGAAAAATAAAAGATAGGCCTTAATAAATTAGACAAAAAGACTTAAAAGAATAGGTATTATTTCCTTTTTTTATATTTCTGGGGAGGTTTTTTTGTTTATTTCCCGAAGATTGAGTATAAGGAAGGAATGATTATGGTTAAAAATTTATTTGGAAAATCGTTTAGTTTGGTGTTGATTTTTTCACTGACCTTGTTAACAGTTGGCCCTGGTATTGCTAGTGCAGCATCAAAGCAAAATTTGGAAGAAAGTACAAATGAATCAGAATCATTGTGGCTTAATGATTTGAAGGATTCAGGTTATTACTCAGAACAGGAAATTGATGAGATGGTGGCAGAGGTTGAGGAAATAAAGGGGTATTTTAAAAAGGATAATTATGATAATATTTATTTTGATGCAGATAGTGCCCGTAAAAATGGAGTAGATGAAGAATTAATTTTACGTACAAAAGAGGATATGAACAAGCTGAAAACGGATAAAAAAGTTTCAACATTAGCTAGTTGTGCTGGTTCTATGGGGTATTATCCAACTCAGGATATTATCTTTATTGATGATTGTTCGACCGATGATCTTACTTATTGGATAGGCCAGGGAGCAAGTGTAGTTACTATCGCTGGTTTACTTACTTCACTTGTTAATCCTCCAGCAGGAGCGGCTGTCGGGATTGCAGGGGTTCTTATTAACATGGGTGTATCAAGTATTGACCATATGAATCGTGGATATGGTATTGCTATACTTCTAAGAGGCGATGACACTAGGGTAGTCGCGCAATAACTTGAGAAAATTATATTTCTTATATTACAGGGGGGAATATCAAATTAACTTACATGATGCTACAAAAAAACCTTATTTTACGTTTGATATTATCCTTATAGTTCTGGGAGTAATTAGTCTTGTTTTAACATTAGTTGATCGAGAGCATTATTTATTGTATAGCAATATAATAATATTATTATTGTTATTATCATTTTTGGTAAAAGGGATTTACTTCTTGAAAATAAAAAAATTGAAGTATGGGTTAATATCATTCATTGTTGTGATATTAAGTGGTATTGCTATATTTTTAGGTGTCAAATAAGTTGGATTTATAAGAAAAGGGGGTAGCATTATGCTGCTCCCTTTCTGACTTAAATAAAAGGAGAATGAATTTCTTAGTCACGAATTAATGGATTTTTTAACATGCGATTTTTATGAAATTATTAACATCGCCAGTCTCCAAAGATTCTTTTATAGTGTTCTAATAAAATGGCTCAAGATCTTCATAACCACTTACCAACTGAGTCAAGTTCTCCTGACTGTCCATGTCAATTCCCAAAACCTTGTATCCCATCTCACTTAGAAGAAATGCGCTAGGTCCACACATTGTTGTTTTACCTACTCCCCCTTTTTGAAGAGAATAGGTAAACAGTAGCAGTCACTTTTTACCCCCGTCTCCTCATATCTAATACATAAAACCGTAAATACAGTTTTGTGTAAGTATTCTATTTTACTTTTAAAACTTCTGTCAATAGATTACCAATAATGGAAATTTTCACTTTAAAGGTAACTAAAAAACCTTATAAATAGGGTATGGTAGTCCTGTCCAAATCCCTAACTATAAAGAGTAGATAATGGATGAAGTGTAACTCTTTAGCCTTATTGTCTTTTTTTATTCAATTCCACAAATAATAAATCTGAATTTTACAAAATAACAAAAAGATGGTGAATCATAATGTTTGACAATCTATAATATTTTTAATGCAACGCTAGTGATAAAAGATACAAGCATGCACTGGACATTTTAAATAACAATAAAGAAATTAGAGAAATTAATATCATTGGTGGAACAATGGCCTATATGGATAATTATAATAATTATCAGAATCCGCTTTTGGAAAAATTGTATAAGGCAGAAATCCTAAATAAAAAGTTATTAAATTGATGATGGCAATCTTAAAGATACACCACACTATCCGTACGACATGATGCATTATTGGGGTAACTAAAGGATTACTAAATTTAGTCTTACTAAATTTGCATAAAGCTGTGAAGTTGAAGGTATGGCATGCACAGGGGACTAGTGACATCTACACGATAATCAAATGCCAAAATGTATAATTAAAAAGCTGTATCAATGTTATAAAAACATTGATACAGCTTTTTATACTATGTATACCGTGCACCCATCGTCGATGCAACGTCCCTAGGCGTTACTTAAGTTCATGGCTCGACCTAGGCTTCCCCGCGGCACACAGAGATGACCACTTACTGCTGCTTCCTTCCGGACCTGACAGGATTCATGGGTCTCTGTTGCGCAGGACCTCGGTGTCAACACCAATCCCTCAAGGCAGACCCTAAAGTCGCTCCACCTCGGATGGGAATTCAACCTCGCTATAGCGGATTGCGAGTACAGGGCACCGCTACCTCCCCGCTTAGCACGGCAAGTACTATTATAACGAGTTTTTGTGGTAAATGCAATAAAAATTCATGGACAAGGTGAGGGAAACTTTATCCATCCTTTTGCTTTTTCCTTTCACGAAGCTTACGGAAAAAGTCAGTCAAAATCTGTCCACATTCCTTTTCCAACACACCTGAAGTGACTTCTGCTTGATGATTAAAACGGTCATCATCTAACAAATTCATTAATGTTCCGACACAGCCCGCTTTCGGATCAGACGCTCCAAATACAACACGGGCAATCCGCGACTGGATGATAGCACCTGCACACATTGGACATGGTTCGAGTGTTACATAAAGCGTACAATCCTCCAAACGCCAACTACCAATTTTTTTATTTGCCTCTTCAATTGCAATCAATTCCGCATGTGATAGCGTCTGTTGGGATGTTTCCCGAACATTAAATCCAGTAGCAATAACCTTGCCATTATAAACAATTACCGCACCGATCGGCACCTCCCCAGCTTTACCCGCATTAACTGCCTGGTCGATCGCGTCACGCATATACTTTTCATCATTCATTACGAACACCACACTAAATAAAAAGTTTTAAATCCAGGAAACAGGTTAAAAATAAAAGAAGAAATGAAAGGAGCAATTCTATGAATACCTCACTTGAAAATAGTGCTGTTTTATTTATTGATCTTATTAACGATTTTAAATTTGAGCGTGGTGAACGATTACTTCATCACACAAAAGAAATTTTACCACACTTAAAAAAACTAAAATCATTTGCTAAACAAAATAAGCTTCCTGTTATTTATATTAATGATCATTATAACCTGTGGCAAGCAGATTTTCACCGAATCATCGATTACTGTAAAAATGACGGTAGCCGTGAAGTGATTGAAGCAATGAAGCCTGATCCCGATGATTACTTTTTTATAAAACCGAAACACTCGGCCTTTTTCCAAACACCACTACAATCATTGTTGACTCATTTAAACAAGACACACCTAATCATGGCAGGCATTGCTGGTGATATTTGTATATTGTTCTCGGCTAAGGATGCTTACATGTATGAATATTCCTTACATGTCCCTGAAAACTGCATGGCATCCAATGAAAAACAAGGAAATGAATATGCCCTCTATTTAATGCGCTCGGTAATGGATGCAAATACCAGACCAATTTAACAGGCATATTAAAGTTATCCCCCGCATAATGTGTAAGTAGAGTAAAACGGAAAGGGGGAGTTTTTCTTGCAAGTTTATGTAATTGAATCAGGGGATACGCTTTATCAAATTGCAAATACATACGGGACAACAACTGATGCACTTATTGAGGCCAATGAACTCGAAGCGCCAAATAACCTTGTAGTTGGGCAAGCACTGGTTATTCCGATAATTGGGCAATTTTATTTTGTACAATCTGGTGACAGTTTAGCTTCCATTGCCCAAAAGTTTAGTATCTCTGTTCAACAGCTGGCCCAGATCAATAATTTTCCAATTGGAAATGAGCTACCAGTAGGATTGCGGTTATATATCCCTCCACAACCAAAAAGGGAAATCACGGCAAATGCCTATATTGAACCTTACGGGGAAACTGTCTCCCAACCACTAATAAATGCTGCAACAAACAATACTCCATTTCTCACCTATCTGGCTCCATTCAGTTACACGATTAATAATGATGGTACATTAAACCCACCACCATTGGATAACTTCAAACAAATAGCTGCAAACAATAACACAGCCTTAATGCTTGTTGTCTCAAATCTCCAAGGAGGCCAATTTAGCACTGAATTAGGTAGAAGGATCCTAACCAACCAAACCGTTCAAGACAAATTATTGGATACTATTGTTACAACTGCAAATGCTGGTGGCTACCATGATGTTCACTTTGATCTAGAGTTTTTGCCACCAGAGAACAGAGAAGACTATAATTCTTTTTTACGAAAAGCAAGGGATCGACTACATGCCAATGGGTTATTACTGTCAACTGCCTTAGCACCAAAAACAAGCGCAACACAACAGGGGACACTGTATGAGGCACATGATTATGCGGCCCATGGTGAAATTGACGATATGGTTGTATTAATGACATACGAGTGGGGCTATAGTTATGGACCGCCACTGGCAGTATCGCCAATTAATGAAGTGCGTAAAGTAGTCAACTTTGCTGTAAGCGTTATGCCTGCTGATAAAATTTTATTGGGTCAGAATTTATATGGCTATGATTGGACGTTGCCATACGAACAAGGCGGCGAACCAGCAAAGGCAGTTAGTCCGCAGCAGGCAATAACAACTGCGTCTGAGCAAAATGTGGCTATTGAATACGACCAACAAGCACAGGCGCCTTTTTATCACTATACAGAAGCTCAAGGAAATCGCCATGAAGTCTGGTTTGAAGATGCTCGTTCGATTCAAGCAAAGTTTGATTTGATCAAAGAACTCAACCTGCGAGGAATTAGTTATTGGAAACTTGGATTAAGCTTTCCGCAGAATTGGTTATTACTCAGGGATAACTTTACGATAAGGAAAAATATAGGTTCGTCATAAGTGTTAGATGGCAATTAAATGACAGATAATACTACAACTATACGATAAGAAGATATAGAAGTCCCCCAACATATAACGCTGGGGGACTCGTCTATTATTTCAATAAATTTAATGCTTCCCGATTAAACGCTGGAATATCATCTGGCTGGCGGCTTGTTACTAATTGGTTGTTACAAACGACTACTTCTTCATCCTTCACGTTTGCACCTGCATATTCCATATCTACTTGAATGGATTTATAGCCAGTTGCTGCACGTCCCTCCAGTGACTTCGCCGTAATGAGAAGCTGTGGTCCGTGGCAAATCGCAAATACAGGCTTTTTGACATCCATAAAATGCTTGGCAAACGCGACGAATCGATCATCTGCACGTAATTGATCCGGTGAAAATCCACCCGGAATAAATAGTGCATCATAATCATCTGGATTTACATTATCGATTCCTTCGTCAATTGTTACGTTCGCTCGATTATTTTTCCCTGTAACTTCATTGCCTTTTTCTTTTTCAATCGTTACCATTTCATGTCCAGCGTCTTTAAATGCCTTTGCCGGCTCTGTATATTCTACGTCTTCAAACATATTTGTTAAAATTGTTGCTATTTTTTTACCCATTTTTATCCGCTCCTTCAAGAAGATAATACATAATAGGTTTACCCGTCCTTATAAAAATAAAACATAGCTAAAAGATTAGAAATGGACAAGACATACTACTAGTCCATATTCATCAACCGGAGTAAGTATTTATCATTGGTTATCAAATCTTTAAGTGTATATTGATCAAGTACGTGCAAGAAAGCTTGGAGCGCTTCATTTAACACATGCTTTAATTTACATGCGGGTGTAATGACACATTGATTTGTAGCATCATCAAAGCACTCCATTAAGTGGAAGTTATCTTCAAGTTCACGGACAACCTCGCCGACATTTATTTCCTCAGGGTTTTTAGCTAATTGAATTCCGCCATTACGGCCTCTCACTGTATTTAATAGATTCAATTTGTTTAGTTCATGAACGATCTTCCCCAAATGATGTTGGGATATGGAGAACGTTTCGGATATTTCCTTTATACTTGCTAACTCACCGTCAGACTTCATACTGGTGAAAATAAGTACACGCAATGCGTAATCTGTATATTTCTTTAGGTTCATAGTCCTGCTCCTTGTTTACTATTTCACAAATTTGTAAGAAATGATTATCTTTTTCCTATTGTTATGGTGGCAATAGGATTATACAATAAACATGTATATAAAATACATGTTTTAAAAAGAAAAGGAGTGCTTTGCTTTGGCAACACAAGTAACAACGGGATTAGAGAAAGACACTAGGGATATTGTAAAAGCTACTGTACCAATTTTGCAAGAACGTGGCGATGAAATTACAAAGCGATTTTATCAGCTAATGTTCGAAAATCATCCTGAACTAAAAAATATTTTTAACCAAACCAATCAACGAAAAGGGGATCAATCGAAGGCTCTAGCAAACACGGTATATGCAGCAGCTGCTAATATTGATCACTTGGAGGAAATTTTACCTCAAGTCAAACAAATCTCACAGAAGCATAGAAGTTTAAACATAAAACCAGAACATTACCCAATCGTTGGCAAGCATCTATTATTAGCGATGAAAGATGTGTTGGGGGACACGGCTAATGATGATGTCATCAACGCATGGGAAAAAGCATATTCCGTTATTGCTAGCGTATTTATTGATACGGAAAAACAGATGTATCAAGAGATGGAAAATACTGTTGGTGGTTGGATAGACTATCGTGATTTTAAAGTTGTTGACAAAGTAATAGAAAGTGATGTGATTACCTCGTTCTATTTAGAACCAGCTGATGGTAATCCATTTCCAGCATATCAGCCAGGACAATATGTAACGGTCAAAGCTGATATTGAAGGGGAGTCTTATAGTCATTTACGACAATACAGTTTATCATGTGCGCCTGGTGAAGGTGTTTATCGAATCAGTGTTAAACGGGAAGATGCTATAGGTGATAACCCTGCTGGAATCGTATCAAACTACTTGCATTCTCATCTCGAAAAGGGAAGTATTCTACCAATCAGTGCACCATCTGGAGATTTTACGCTAGACCAAAACGATACTCGACCACTTGTTTTAATGAGCGGCGGTGTTGGCCTGACACCGATGATGAGTATGCTGCTCACTACTATAAAATATCAGCCGGAACGTGAGGTTTACTATATTCATGCCGCACAAAATGGCAAGGTACATGCGATGCGGGAAACAGTTCAAAGCTTAGCAGAACAACATAATCACGTGCATGCTTTCACAATATATGATAAGCCATCAACTGAGGATGATGGTAATTATGATAAATTGGGCTACATTGACCATGAATTTCTAAACTCGGTATTGTCAACAAACGATTCTGCTTTTTATTTCTGTGGACCAATAGGATTCATGAAGGCAATGTATCAAAATCTTAAAAAACTACATGTTGCCGATCATGATATTCATTATGAAGTATTCGGCCCTGCAACAGCTATTGCGGAATAGTGATTATATTAAAGGAAGGGTGCCAACGTTCGGCACCCTTTTTCTATTACTCTTCTAATGTCGATGTATCACCTGTTGGTAGACCAAGCTCCCACGACTTCAGCAAACGGCGCATGATTTTACCGCTGCGTGTTTTTGGAATCGTATCCTTCACCTCAAGCTCACGAGGTGCGGCATGTGCTGCTAAGCCTGTTTTGATAAATTGACGTATTTCTTCCAGCAGTTCTGGTGAATCCTCATAACCATCATTTAATGTAATAAATGCTTTAATGATCTCACCACGCTCTGGATCTGGCTTACCGATAACACCTGCTTCAGCAACAGCCGGATGCTCAATTAGCTTGCTTTCTACTTCAAACGGACCAACACGTTCACCAGATGTATTAATGACATCATCTAACCTGCCCTGGAACCAGAAATAGCCATCTTCATCCCTGTACGCACTGTCCCCGGATACATACCAGCCGTTTATAAAGTAACTTTCATATTTCTCCGGACGTTTCCAGATCTTCCGCATCATCGCTGGCCATCCTTGCTTAATTGCCAGATTACCCATTTGGTTTGGTGGCAGCTCATTCCCTTCGTTATCAACAATAGATGCCTCAATTCCCGGGATTGGTTTACCCATTGAACCTGGGCGAATTTCCAGTGATGGAATATTAACAATAAGTTGCGCACCAGTCTCGGTCATCCACCATGTATCATGGATCCGTAAATTAAATGCCTCTAACCCCCATGTAATAACTTCTGGATTTAGTGGCTCTCCAACACTCATAACGTGACGCAATGAGGAAAGGTCATATTTTTTCACAATCTCTTCACCGGCACTAACCAGTTTCCGTAATGCTGTTGGTGCAGTATACCAAACTGATACATTAAATTCAGCCAAAGTTCCATACCATGCATCAGGTGTGAAACGACCACCACGGACTACATTTGTTACACCTTTTAACCAAGGTGCAAAAACACCATAACTTGTACCAGTTACCCAACCTGGATCTGCTGTACACCAATAGATATCATCATCTTTTAGGTCAAGAACCCATTCAGCAGTAGCATATTGCTGAATCATTGCATTATGAACATGATATACCCCTTTAGGTTTTCCAGTAGATCCAGATGTATAATGGATTACCATTCCATCTTCTAGGTCAACCCACTCGATGTCAAAGTCAGTTGATGCCTCTTTCATTTCACTATTATAGTCGATGTATTTAACGGACGTTTCATTGTTATCGCCAACAAGAACAATTTTCTCAAGTGCTGGAAGATCATCTTGAGGTACACGTCCTAACAATTCAGGTGTTGTGATGAGCATTTTTGCTTCACTATCTTGTAAGCGATCGCGAACTGCTTGCTCCATAAATGCTTCAAATAATGGGCCTGCAATAGCTCCCGTTTTTAATATTCCAAAGAATGTAGCGTAAAATTCAGGGCTTCTTGGGAGGAATAAAAACACCCTATCTCCTTTTTCAACATTGTATTTCTTTAATACGTTGGCAAATTGATTACTGCGTTTGCGTAACTCGTCAAATGTCACTTTTTCTTCTCGGTCAGGTGAAGAATATAATAAGGCTGTTTTATCTTTCTTCGTTGGATCTTCTGCATGACGGTCAATTGCTTCATACGCAATATTTACTTTCCCTGTTTTATTCCAGCTAAAGTTTTCTTTCATATCGTCCCATGAAAAATTTTCTCTTGTCTTTTCATAGTTTTGTAAGTTGTAATTACCTTCTTGTGCAGGTATACGTTGCATATCCATCCAATCACCTCATTAATAGTTTTGAAATCGGTTACAATTTCTGTTTATATAGTATATTTTCAACTAACAGCAAAAATGCAATTGAAAATTATTCAAACATTTTGGTAACTTATATTTATTTTAGAACATTTTGTGACATTTTTAAAGTAATAAACTCAAAATAGTGATATTTTTTATGTGGTAATTATTGTGAAATACTAATCTTTATATAAAAAAGGCGGTTTTACGTGAAGTGGTGGAAAGATAATAAAATGAGTAGGCATCCAGGTTAATTAGCTTCAAAAAAATAGCAAGGGCTTCACGAATGAAGCCCTTGCTATATCTAATCTTATCACAACGCCCCCGGCAGGATTCGAACCTGCGACGCATAGTTTAGGAAACTAACGCTCTATCCCCTGAGCTACGGGGGCAAATAAACGAACAATAACTATTATACAAAAAGTAATGAACAATGAAAAGCATAACATCCCTTTTTCCACATGGAACAGTCACTTTTTATATGATAAAATAAAAGACATCTGCTTACACCGTGTTTTGATTGGAGGGGAAGTTATGGCAGAGGTTCCGTTTATCGCAATAGAAGGGCCAATTGGAATTGGGAAAACATCACTTGCAAAAAAACTTTCTGTCCATTTTGATTTTCATTTATTAAAAGAAATTGTCGAGGAAAACCCGTTTCTCGGCAAGTTTTATGAAGATATCGATGAGTGGAGCTTTCAAACGGAAATGTTCTTTTTGTGCAATCGATTTAAACAACTAGAAGATATTGAACAGAAATACTTAAACCAAAACAAGGCAGTTATTGCTGACTATCATATTTCTAAAAACATGATTTTTGCCAAACGCACACTACATCAAGACAAATTTGATAAATACGAACAAATTTACCATATTTTAACGAATGATATGCCTGTGCCAAATATGATGATTTACTTACACGCAAGTCTTGATACTATTTTGACACGGATTAAACAGCGTGGAAGAGACATTGAACAAAACATCAAATCCTCTTACCTGGCACAGCTATCCCAGGACTATGAAGATTATATGAATGAATTCGAGGTGCTTCATCCTGATATTCCGGTAATTCGCATCAATGGTGATGAAATTGATTTCGTCAAACAGCAAGATGATTTGAATGCAATTATAAAACAGGTGGAACATTATCTCACTAATAATAAAGTAATATCCAAACAATGAAGGGGATCACCAACAATGAATTTACGCGAAAAATACCATATTCCAAACGACAGCATTATTACGATTGCTGGTACGGTCGGTGTTGGAAAGTCAACCATGACAAAAGCGCTTGCGGACGCATTACATTTTAAAACTTCCTTTGAAAAGGTCGATGCCAATCCATATTTGGAAAACTTTTATGCTGACTTTGAGCGTTGGAGTTTTCATTTACAAATCTATTTTCTTGCAGAACGTTTTAAGGAGCAAAAAAAGATCTTTGAATATGGTGGCGGATTCATCCAAGACCGCTCTATTTACGAGGATACAGGGATTTTTGCCAAAATGCATTATGAAAATGGCACCATGTCAAAAATCGACTATGACACATATACAAACCTATTTGAAGCAATGGTCATGACACCCTATTTTCCACATCCAGATTTATTGATTTACTTGGAAGGGACAATGGATGAAATTTTGGAACGAATCCAAGACCGTGGTCGCGAAATGGAGAAAAACACACCAATTTCATATTGGGAAGAAATGTATACACGTTATGATAATTGGATTAACAATTTTAACGCCTGTCCCATTTTAAGAATTAATATCTCAGATTATGACTTAATGAAAAAAGAAAATTCAATTGAACCAATACTAGAGAAAGTTGGCCACTTTATTCAACAATCTCGAAAATGGAAATCAAGGGAATTGATCAAGTAAAAAAGAGACGAGGGGATACTGTTATGTATTGCCTCGTTTTCGCTTTTATAACACGCGGGGAAGGATAAAATTTTAAATGGCGACTTCTCGCTTTCGTCTGGCAACTTCCCACTCTCGTCCGGCGACTTTTCGCTTTCGTCCGGCGACTTTTCGCTTTCGTCCGGCGACTTCTCGCTTTTGTCCGGCGACTTTTCGCTCTCGTCCGGCGACTTTTCGCTTTTGTCCAGCGACTTCTCGCTTTCGTCCGGCGACTTTTCGCTTTCGTCCGGCGACTTTTCGCTTTTGTCCAGCGACTTCTCGCTTTCGTCCGGCGACTTTTCGCTTTCGTCCGGCGACTTTTCGCTTTCGTCCGGCGACTTTTCGCTTTCGTCCGGCGACTTTTCGCTTTCGTCCGGCGACTTTTCGCTTTCGTCCGGCTGCTTTCCGCTTTTGTCCGGCTGCTTTCCGCTTTTGTCCGGCGACTTTTCGCTTTCGTCCGGCGACTTCCTGATTTGTTCAGGTCAAATATTCCTTCTCCTTACTAAATTGCTCAATAAAAGGAAACGTACCAACGATTATCATAAATAGGCATACTCCTATAAAGATAATTCCAGTAATCGAAACATCAAATATGGATAATGGGAAAATCAAAAATCCGAGCAGTGAGGAAAGATTCATCCTCCACTGTGACTTTGCGGTAACATAATTTACATGATGACAATTTGGACAGCGTTTTTTAATCCGAAACGTTTTTCTAATCGTCTCCCCATATGTCCATTCATGATGACAATGTTGACATGTCGGCATAATTGTTACACCTCGTTTACGTTATGAACTTCATTATAATTCTATTTCTTTCTCTAATACCATAATTCCTTCAAAAATTGGAAGGAGATTTTTATAAAGCGTGATTTGCATCACCGAAAATATACAATGAATTATATATAGTGAATGTAATGCTTATAAAATGGAGGGAATTTATATGGCTACTGTTCGCATGGAAAATGAAAAAGATATGGTTCTTGAAGCTGACTTGCCTGACTTGCAAATTCTCATTGATGAGGCAACAAGGAATTTTGACAGTTATAAAGATGAGATTGCCATGATCTACGAGAAAATGCCTAAGTTTGATTATAAATACTTTTGCTTTTACGCCTATTCGACCTATCACTTATTAGAAGCGGCGATGGACTTCGATACAAGTAATGTTGGCCACTTTCGCCTGGACGCACCAGAGGAATTTTACTACGCATTCTATGGCATGATTGCAACATTGCATACACAAGCATTAGTTGAAAAATAGCTTTTTATAATGGGAAACAGGCATACATACACTGTTTCCCATTTCCAACTAATCTTCTTTTTCACCTAATTCAATGGAACGGTCCCTCGCACTTCTTACACATTTCATAATGGTTTGTTGAAAATCATCTCTATCCAAGGTTTCAATTGCTGCTTGAGTTGTTCCCCCGGGGCTTGTTATCTTTTCTCTTAATATATTAGCAGGCTCCCCCGTATTCTGAAGCATTTCGCCGGCGCCCACAATGGTTTGAGTAATTAAAGCTTTTGCTATATTTTCATCCAGACCCGCTTCAATAGCCGCCTTTTCCATCGCCTCTACTACATAATAGAAATATGCTGGGCCACTTCCAGAAATACTTGTCACTGCATGCATATCTGCTTCATCGACAATCGTCGTATAACCAATTGTATTAAATAGAATTTCGGCCAATTCAAGATGTTCCTGTCCTGTATTTTCCCCTGCTGTAATTGCTGTTGCTGAAAATCCGATTGATGCTGATGTGTTGGGCATTGCACGAATTATTGGAGCTGTTTTGCCGATTTTCTGATGAATATAGGCAGTTGAAATTCCTGCTACAACAGAAATAATCAATTGACCTGATTGAATGTGTGTTTTAACTTGGTCTATGGCTTCTTCAATATCATATGGTTTTGTGGCAAATATGATGATATCAGCATCTTCTATGGCTTGCTGTTTATCTGTTGTTTCATTAATGTCGTATCGTTGCTGAAGTCTTGCTAAACGTTCTTGATTACTTTTGTTCGTTACAAAGATTTGATGATTCGTTAAAAATCCACTTTTCAAAATTCCAGATATAATCGATTCAGCCATCGAGCCCGCTCCAACAAAACAAACCTTGTTAACCACTTGCACAACACTCCCCTTTAACTAAGCTTTTTCGTAATGCTTGTTGCTTTTTAATTTTGTGGTTGATATAAAATGCGACACAACTTGAAATGATGGTTGGTGCGTTTACCCGCTTCGGAAATACACTTCGCTTTCCGCGGGCGGCTGTACTTATAGAAAAAACCACAGCTTACGTCGCAGTTTATATCTATTACGTAAAAACCCTTTAACTAAAAAACCTCACTCCGTCCTAATTCAAAAGGACGGAGTGAGGTTTACATCCGCGGTACCACCTATTTTGGCATTAACATCTATGCCCAACTTAAATTGGTAACGCAGTACACTGCGGTTAGTTTTTATCTAACAACTCCCAGGTAGGTTCACAACTTTAGCTATCGATGGAATCTTTCAGCCGGTGAATTCCAATCTCTTTCGAACTAATAAATCGTTACTGGCCTGCTCTTCATCATTTTTATATAGATATTTTAAAGTAATATACGCTTTGAGACTCCCACGTCTAAAGACGCAAGCCCTAGTCCTTACGGTGAAACGGGTGGGATTCTTGCATGACTAAGCGTTCACAATTCATTTCTGCTTTGAACAGCCTGCAAGGTGGGGGCATCTCATTGCCCCTCATAGGGCAGAACATATAGTTCCCTACGCTGATTGACTATTACCATCAACCACAGGTGCATATCGAATATTCATAGCACCTACTAAATCACGATGTTTTGTGAATCCGCACTTACACCTGTATTTTCTGTCTTTTGTTTTATTCTTTTCAGAACAATCCGGACACGTTTGGCTTGTGTATGCAGGGTTCACATATTCAACTTTAATTCCTTCTAAATTCGCTTTGTATTCAATGAACTGCGATAGGCGATAGAATGACCATGTGTTCAAGTTCTTTTCATTTTTGCGACTTGTTCGTGTCGTCTGTCTAATGTTCGCTAATTGTTCTAAGCGAATCACAGAAATTTTATTGTCTCTAGCAAAATTAACAATGGCACGACTAATCTTATGGTCTTGATCTTCCATCCAACGTTGTTCTTTATCTTTTGAACTGCGAATAGCATTTAACTTTTTCTTTTTTCCTAATGCTATACGAACAGAACGAAACTTTCTCTTTTTAAACTTGTTCTGCCTGCCATTACCAAAGAAGCGTACCTTTTCATCGTCTGTTACAGCGGCGGCAGGTACTTTAAGACCTAAATCCACCCCCATGACTTTTACACCAGTTCCCTGAACAGTGGGAATTGTGACAGAAATTTGTGCAATCCATTTGTCCGCCTTTTTCGTGATACGTAGTGTACCTAATTTATGTTTTAACAAATCAAAATTACGGTTATCCTTATCTACCAATAAGGCACAAATAGGTGTTTTCTTTGCTTTTCCGTCAATCATGATTGGCATGGAAATATGAGTGAGGTCAAAAGAATAATTTTGATTGTTCCAAATACAAACTGGCTTCTTCAATACTGGAACCGTTTCAAATTTAGTTTTCTTTGCCTTCTTAAAAACACTTTTAGCATCTTTGATTGCTTGGTTTTTCACCGCACTTGGCAGAGGTACATCAATATTTTTACTGGATTTCTTGGTGACTTTCTTTTCTTTCGCCATTTCAGACACAAGATTATTAATCGTTGAAATGTACATTTTACTCATATTCGTCAACGTTAAATCCTGTTCTTTGGTAGGTAACAATTTGATTTTTACAGTGATTGTTTGTGACATAATTTCACCCCCTTGTTTTTTGTTGTTCAACATATTGCTTAATGGTCTGGCTTGATACATTTTCAGCAGTCGAAACAAAATAAGAACGTGTCCACAAACTCTGCAAGTGTCGAAGGTGTGAAAATTCTTCACGCAATTGTTTAGATGTCACTCCCTTTATTTTTGCCATAATGTCCGATGGGCTTAATGTTGGTAGTGCATTTAGAAACATGTGTGCATGATCTTTGTCACATTCTAAAGCAACAACTTTTACTTTTAGCGAATCACATATTTCATGCGTCATTTCTTTAAATCTTTGTTCTACTTTGGCATCCAGAAATATCTTCCTCCGATAGCGAGGACAAAATACAAAATGATAGTTAATCAATGATACAGTTGTCTTTGTTCTTCTATATTCTTCCATAGCTATATTGTATCAGTTTATAATTATAACTGCAATAAATATACACTATAAAGATAGTGGAATTTTCAAATACTTGAAGCACCACAAAACCTTACAGTTAAAAGTGTCACTCCGTATTTGACCTCACTATCATCCCATCCCTAAAGGGGGTACTATCGCAACGGAATGGGCTTTCTTGTTCGGAAAATCTGTAATTAAATATTTGTCAAGGTAATTATGATAATTACATAAGTTCCAGCCGGAGTAAACTTTCGTTATAATAAACATAAGAACAGTAAGAGGGAAGGTATACGAATGGACGATGACACAAAGCAATTACAACAAATGAAAATAATCAAAAATGAATTAACACGATTCATGATGACGTATAAGTTTGGCTTAGATGAGATGAACACTAAATTCAGTATCTTAAAAGAGGAATTTCAACACATTCATGACTATAATCCAATTGAGCATATAAAATCACGATTAAAATCGCCTGAAAGTATTTTAAAGAAAATGTATCGCAAAGACCATGAAATTTCGCTTGAATCAATCAAGCAACATATTCATGATATCGCAGGAATTCGTGTTGTCTGCTCATTCATTTCCGATATTTATAAAATAAGTGAGATGATTCAGCAGCAAAACGATGTTACGGTTATCGAATGTAAAGATTATATACAAAATCCAAAACCAAATGGCTACAAAAGTCTTCATCTTATCCTATCTGTACCTGTTTTTATGTCTGATCGTGAAGAGCAAGTTTTTGTTGAAATTCAAATCCGTACCGTGGCAATGGATTTCTGGGCTAGTCTGGAACATAAAATCTACTACAAATATGATAAATCAATACCAGAAAATTTGACAAAGGAACTAAAGGATGCCGCGACGGTAGCTAATGAATTGGATAAACGGATGGAGCAACTGCAAAGGCAAGTAAATACCATTAAGAATCAGGATGTATCAGAGAGTGAATTGAGTCTGTTACAAGTTAACAATGAGAAGTTTCATTTCCCTACAGACATGTTGCATTCTTTTCTTAAAGACAATGAGTAAATACGAAAATAAAGCCGCTACAAATGTAACGGCTTTATTTTTTATCTCCAAATTTATGCGCTTGTTTAATGAATGGAGGAGGAAGAGGGATTCGAACCCCCGCGGGCTTTGACACCCCTGTCGGTTTTCAAGACCGATCCCTTCAGCCAGACTTGGGTATTCCTCCGTTTCGACAAGAACTAATATACCATGTAAGCATTACCTTGTCAAACGGAAAAATACATTAAACTATGCCTCCACAGTTTTCTCCAGAAACTCTTGATATATATTGTCATATAATGATTTATTGGTCAGGATCTCTAGAATTGTTAGAGCAATTGCTTTCGCGCCCAAGATAAGTGCTTGATCTCCTTTTTCAGATCTAGCTGCTTCTCTGAATTCAGCCGTATGACCTACTAAATCACTTGATCCTATCTTGATATGTGGATGAATAGTAGGAACAACCTGACTAACATTTCCTGTATCGGTGGAGCCTAAAGCTAATTTTTCCTCTGTATGAACTGTCTCCCCTAAATCCTCAATTACTTCTTTAAATACATTGTCAAAGGTACGATTAATAATAAAATTATCCACTTCATTTTGAAATGCAGAGATTTTTACTGTTGCCCCAGATGCCAAGGCTGCTCCATTTGCAATACCTTTTACTTTTTCTGTAACCTCATTTAACACCGTTCGAGTCTGGGCTCTAATAAAGAATCGCGCTTTAGCATATTCAGGCACTATATTTGGTGCAGCACCTCCATCCGTAATGATGCCATGAATCCTAACATCAGACGGCAAGTGTTGGCGCAAAGCATTGATTCCGTTAAATAGTTGGATAACCCCATCTAGTGCATTAATTCCCTTTTCTGGTTTAGCCGATGCATGTGCCGGTTTACCAAAAAATTCAAAATCTAGTGGGTCAACACCCAAGGTTGGTCCAGTTAAATTTGTTTCATTGCCGGGGTGTAGCATAATTGCTGCATCAATATCTTTTAATAAGCCTGCCTTTACAAAGCTTCCTTTTGCACTACCATTTGGACCACCTTCCTCTGCAGGTGTTCCAAGCACAATTAGTTCTCCCCCAATTTCATCAATCACTTTACTTAAGGCTACAGCCGCAGCAACACTTGTTGTTCCAATAATATTATGTCCACACGCATGGCCTATTTCTGGAAGAGCATCATACTCAGCTAAAAAACCAATTCGCAATCCTTCTTTTGTTCCTTTTCTTTTAGCCAAAAAAGCTGTCTCATGTCCTGCTATTCCCTTTTCAATAACAAATCCTTCATGACTAAGAATATCGGTTAATAACCCAGAGGCAAAAAACTCCTCATTGCCAATCTCAGGCTTATCATGTATCGCATGACTTGTATGAACATATTTTTCTTTATTTTCCTCTACATTTTCAATAATACGTTGTTTGATTTGATTCAACCCTTGTGTAATAACAGTCATTATCATCCGCTCCCCTATTTTGATTTATTTGTTTACTTTCTACACCAGAATCCTAGTAACCAATTTTGCTTAACGGTACAAATGTTGGTATTGAGTTTCCATTACGTTCTTCCATAATAAAATCTGCGACATCGTCTGATTGATAAATCTCTGCCAACTTGTTTAATACCTCATCATCTTTGTCTTTTGTTTGAACGGCAATGATATTAATGTATGGTGTTGCTGTTTCATCCTCGTGATAAATGGAATCCTCTAAAGGACTAAAGCCAGCGTCTACTGCTATTCCATTATTAATAATCGATGCATCAACATCCGGTAAAACACGCGGGGTTTGGGCTGCCACTAATGTTTCAATCTGTATGTTCTTAGGATTTTCGGCAATTTTATCAATTGATCCATTCCCATCAAAATCATCTACTAGCTTAATTAGGCCCGCTTCTTGAAGTAGCAACAATCCTCGCCCCATATTTGTTGCCTCTTTTGGTAGAGCAATTGTCGCACCATCGGGTAAATCATCTACTGAATCATATTTTTCAGAGTACAACCCCATTGGTGCAATGACCGTTGTCGCAATTGGAGTAAGATCTAAATCATGTTCTTTAATAAATGCGTCAAAGTATGAAACAGTTTGAAAGGCATTTACATCAATCTCTCCTTCTGCAAGTGCCAAGTTTGGTTGAACATAGTCAGAAAAGCGAACAATCTCAACATCAATTCCCTCCTTTTTTGCCTTTTCTGCAACATAATCCCAAATTGTTGTGTCAGAACCGCTAATTCCTACTTTTACACTTGATGCTGCATCACCACTTGAGCAAGCACTGATACCCATTGACAAAATCATAAGTAATAATAGAAAACCAACTTTCTTCATAATCCTCTCTCCCTATCGTCGTCTAATTTTTCTTGATAATATATTTCCAGTGGATTGTAGACCTTGAACCATGACGACAAGTATCGCCACTGTAATAACCATAACTACCGTGTCAAAGCGCTGATACCCATATGTAATTGCTAAATCTCCGAGTCCACCGCCGCCGATCGCACCAGCCATCGCTGATGCACCGATTAACCCAATTGTTGCAATCGTTAACCCTAATAAAAGTGAACTTAATGCTTCTGGAATTAAAAAGCGAATTATGATTTGTCTCGGTGTTGCTCCCATTGCTTGAGCGGCCTCCATGACACCAGGGTCAACCTCTAACAACGAGTTTTCAATTAACCTAGCAATATATGGGCCTGAAAAAAGTACCATTGGAACAATTGCTGCTGCGGTTCCAATTGATGTTCCTACAACTAATCGGGTAAATGGTATAACTGCAACCATCAAAATAATGAAAGGTATCGAGCGGAACACATTTACAATTGCATTTAAAACATTAAATACCGGAGCATTTTCCCATAAATGTCCTTTACGTGTTACAACGAGCAAGATACCTAATGGTAAGCCAATGATCGTAGCGAATAATAATGAAAATGCAACCATCGAAACTGTTTCCCATAGGGCTGCGATAATTTGATCCCAATCAACTAACATCCTCTAATACCTCCTTCACTGTTACCTTTTGTTGGTTGATATGCATAATAACTCTACTCACTTCTTTTGCTTCACCTGCAAACTTCACGATTAAGTTTCCAAATGGTGTCCCTTGCAATTCTGTAATACTACCAAACAAAACATTTACCTCTACATCAAATCGCTTGGCTATTTGAGATAACAGTGGATAACCTGCCGATTCCCCAACGAACACAATCCGGTAAATTTGATTGGTAGATTCTTGTGATTGAATTAATTGATGAACCGATTCTGGTATTTCATCATGCATGACTGTACTTACAAAGTTATGGGCAGTTTCCGTTTTAGGCTGGGCAAATACATCAAATACAGATCCCGATTCAATCATTTTACCCTGATCAAGCACTGCAACCTTATCGCATATTTCACGGATAACCCCCATTTCATGAGTAATGATTAGAATGGTAATGTTATATTCCTGATTAATTTTCTTCAAAAGCCTCAAGATTGAATTCGTTGTCTGCGGATCAAGTGCCGATGTTGCCTCGTCACACAATAGAATGGATGGCTGTGTTGCCAAGGCTCGGGCAATACCTACTCGTTGTTTCTGGCCACCTGAAAGCTGATCCGGGTAATTATCAGCCTTATCACTCAGTCCGACAAACTCCAACAGTTCATTAACTCTTTTTTTAACTTCTTCCTTAGGCGTCTTCATTAGTAATAATGGCATTGCCACATTCGTAAAAACCGTTTTTGAATTTAATAGATTAAAGTGTTGAAATATCATTCCAATGCTTCGTTTTGCTTCCCTTAATTCCTTTGGGGAAAGACTGAGTAGATCCTGGTTATTTACAACTACTTTTCCAGAAGTCGGTTGTTCAAGTAAATTCACACAACGTATCAATGAACTTTTTCCGGCACCACTAAATCCAATAACACCATATATTTCGCCTTTTTCAATCTGTAAATCAACATCATCCAGTGCCTTTATCTGTTGTTCACCACTTTGGTATATCTTCGTTACATTCTCAAAAGTAATCATAATTCCCCTCCTCTTTAAAATGAAAAAATGCCCCTTCTTGAAAAACAAGAAGAGGCATTTACGAGTTTCCCTCTCCTTATCTTTCAAGCCTATTGCTTGCTGGAATTGGCACAGTACTTTTACAAGTCCGCTGCCGAGGTATCATAGGGCCAGCCCCTCCACCTCTCTGGATAAGAAGTCTTGCTATTTAGTTTTCACATAGAAGTAAAAAATCCCTCCTTATGATATTCATAAGAAGAGATTTGCATTCAATTCCGCTCACTCTTCTTATTTTCCAAGCATATGCTTGTTGGATTTGGCACAGTTCTTTTTATAAAAAGTCCGTTGCCGAGGTTTCGCAGGGCCAATTCCCTCCACCTCTCTGAATAAGAAGTTATAAATTATTCATTTGATATTGTTTAATACAATACTACCGTGACGAATCTTTGTCAATACACTTTTTGAAAAAATTGAAAAAGCGATACCTCACTATGGGATGGTTTCCTTGTTGTATCAATATTAATTAATCGAGATAACTATCTTACCAATGTTTTTATTTGCCTCCATATATCGATGTGCTTCTTGAATATCCTTGAAAGCAAAGGTATGATCAACAATGGGCTTCAACTTTTTCTGATTGAATAAGGGTATTGCTTTTCGAATAAATTCATCTGTCAAAGCTTTTTTATAAGCATCACTTCTTGGAGTTAGCAATGTTCCCTTCAGATGAATTCGTTTTGCAAGAATTGACATTAAATCTACTCGTTCAACCTCTGTTCCACCCAATACACCTATCAGTACCCAGCGGCCATCGATTGCAATGCTTTTTAAGTTTTTCTCCCAATAGGAAGCTCCAATAAAATCAAGTATGACGTTTACACCTTCTTGATTTGTACTTTTTAAAACTTCCTCCGCAAAGTTCTGTTCTTTATAGTTAATTCCAACATCAGCTCCGAGCGACCGACAAAAATCTAACTTCTCTTGTGAGCCCGCTGTTGTAATAATTTTTGCGTTTGTCATTTGCTTTGTTAATTGGATGGCCGCTGTACCAACCCCACTTCCACCTGCATGGATTAAAACTGCATCTTGATCTGTTAGATTACCCAACCAAAATAGAGTTTGGTATGCGGTTAGAAACACCTCTGGAATTGCTGTTGCTTCTTCAAACGATAAATTTTCTGGGATCTGTATCACTCGATCAGCTGGCATAACAACGTATTCTGCATAAGCTCCACCATTTACGAGGCCCATCACACGGGTTCCAACTTCTATATCTGTCCCGTCTGCAGCTTCTACCACTTCTCCGGCAACCTCTATACCTAAAATTGGATTAGGCATATACCCTGATTTACCTTCTCGTGTCATAATATCAGTACGATTGACTGCAAATGCCTTTACCTGAATTAGCAGCTCACCACTGCCTACAGTCGGGTTAGGAAATTCCTGAAATTGTAATTGCTCGGCACCACCAGGTTTATTAACTACAACTGCTTTCATAATAATAGCTCCTTGTAAACTTATTTTTGTTGAAAGTTAGTATATCATAATGGCATGTGTGTTTTAAAAAAAGTGATTGTCTGATGTAGTGTAACTTTAAGCAGCAAAGTGAATTATATTGACAGAACATGAGAACGATTTTGTTAGGTGATGGATAAACTGGGGGGATTTTTTCACCATTCAACTTAAATTCCCCCTTGTTTTGGAACATCCTCTACGCCATGGTACAGTTTGATGGACTATACTAAACGATAAGATTAAAATAAATAATAATTGGCATTCCGAGGTGATTCGTATGAGCTCTTTAAACCAACGTTTAGCGACACAATCTGCAACCAAAAGCTTTTTTCAATATTTCATTCCGACACTGCTTGGTATGATGCTGATGTCTATAAATGTTGTCGTGGATGGTATTTTTGTTGGAAATGGGGTTGGTTCTGTTGCATTGGCAAGTGTGAATATTGCGGTACCCGTCTTTTCCATCATCATTTCCATTTCCTTGCTTATTGGGGTAGGTGGCGGAACACTTTACTCAATGGCAATGGGAGAGGGAAATAAAAAACAAGCACAAAGGCTATTTACTACTTCGTTTGGCTTTTTAACGCTGATTACCATCATTATCTGTTTGATTGCCTATATAAATATAGATGGCCTAGCCCGTTTATTCGGAGCAAATGAACAAACACTTCCATATGCAGTTGACTACATGAGGATATTGTTGATTTTTTCATTAATTCTAGCCTGGGAAAACTATTTCAGTATTTTTGTACGAAACGATGGTGATCCACAGCTAGCCATGATTGGTTTAGTTATTTCCGCACTACTTAATATTGGGCTAGATTACTGGATGATCTTTATCCTTAAATTGGAAGTGACAGGGGCAGCATTGGCAACGGTAATTGCAACTTTTGCGGGTCTCATCATCTATTTGTTACATTTCTTTAAAAAAGATTCCGGTTTGGTATTTGTCAAAGCAAGATGGAAAATAAAAGATCTAAAGCGAATTAGCTCCATTGGCCTCCCTAGTTTTTTGTCTGAAGCAGGGACAGGTGTTTTTGTCATGGGCTATAATATTGCAATCGCCTATTATGCTGGCACAACTGGACTGGCTGCCTTTTCCGTTATTAACTATTTGCATACATTTATGTTTTTAGCATTTATCGGCATTGGTCAATCCATTCAACCAATGATTAGCTTCTATTATGGAGCCAAACAATTTCATTCCATTAAGGAAACCGTGAAAACTGCCGAAATATCTGGACTTTCACTTGGTATATTATTTTTAGGTATTGGTTATTTTGGAGCTGACTTCCTTGTGTCGATTTTTGGTGTCGCATCACCAGAGATTGCTGAACTTGCCGCCAAAGGAATCAAATTGTTTTTCCTTGGTTATCTATTTATGGGGACAAATTTTATTTACATGACCTATTACCAGTCAATCGGATATGTCCGTCCGTCTGTCGGTATTACCGTCTTCCGTGGATTTATTCTGTTAATAGGAATGCTATTCATTTTGCCGCTTTGGTTCGGAACTATTGGGGTTTGGCTTGCATTACCAGTAGCAGAGGGAATAGTTGCAGTTACACTAATGATATTTGCACGCAGCGGTGTCATGCGAAAGGGATTAAGTTCACGTGGATTTTAAATTTAAATCCCAGGCTATTAGTAAAGCCTGGGATTTTTAAAAAATAGGAAGTTATAAGTTTTTGCTAAACGGGCGCTTAAGCTTTTGTTCGTTGTTTAGCTAATAATGTCTTTTCCGCCCATATAAGGCCGTAATACTTCTGGCACAACAACAGAGCCGTCCTCTTGCTGGTAGTTTTCTAAAATGGCTGCAACGGTTCGGCCAAGAGCTAAGCCAGATCCGTTTAATGTATGAACGAATTCCGGTTTTCCTTTTTCCTCACGGCGGAAGCGAATTCCTGCACGTCTTGCTTGGAAATCTTCAAAATTAGAACAAGAAGATATTTCGCGATACGTATCTTGGCTCGGTATCCATACCTCAATATCATATTTCTTCGCTGCAGTGAATCCTAGGTCACCTGTACACATGCTCATGACACGGTATGGCAAATTCAACAACTGCAATACCTTTTCAGCATTCCCTGTTAATTCTTCCAGCACCTCATATGATTCTTCTGGTTTTACAAATTGGACAAGCTCAACTTTATTGAATTGATGCTGTCTGATTAGTCCTCTTGTATCTCTTCCTGCAGATCCTGCTTCTGAACGAAAGCTTGCACTAAATGCAACAAACTTTTTGGGCAAGTCATCACCTTTTAAAATATCATCACGGTGATAATTGGTTACAGGAACTTCAGCAGTTGGAACTAGAAAGTAATCCCAATCCTCAAGTTTAAAGGCATCTTCTTCAAACTTCGGCAATTGTCCTGTCCCAGTCATACTAGTTCGATTAACAATATATGGTGGTAGCATTTCCTCATAGCCATGTTCATCAGCATGCAAATCCATCATGAAATTCATCAGTGCACGCTCCAGACGAGCACCCAACCCTTTATAAAAGACAAACCGGCTACCCGTAACTTTTGCAGCTGCCTCAAAATCTAAAATATCTAAATCTGTCGCGATGTCCCAATGCGGTTTTGCCTCAAAGCGGAAGTCAGGAAGTTCTCCCCAGGTACGTGCTTCCACATTATCATCTTCATCTTCTCCAATTGGAGCACTTTCATGAGGAATGTTCGGTATCGAAAGCATGATATGGTCTAAATTTTCTTCAATCTCCTTTAGTTCAGTATCATATGCTTTAATTCGTTCACCAACCTCACGCATTTCCTTAATAGCGGAGTCAGCATCTTTTTTCTCCTT
Source organism: Lentibacillus sp. Marseille-P4043 (assembly GCF_900258515.1). Classification (NCBI taxonomy): domain Bacteria; kingdom Bacillati; phylum Bacillota; class Bacilli; order Caryophanales; family Bacillaceae; genus Lentibacillus; species Lentibacillus sp. Marseille-P4043. The sequence goes on from NZ_LT984884.1 coordinate 833,791, forward strand.
TTTTAATACAGAAATTTGCTGAGATGCTTCATTTCGCTTGGCTTTTAACTGTTCTGTTTCGGAAATTAACTTGCGACGTCTTGCATCAAGGTCTTCAAATTTTTCTAACTCTGATAAATCCTCACCGCGATGGTTAAGTTTCTCTTTTACTTCTTGAAAATGATTACGTAAATACTTCATATCAAGCATAATTGTTTGCCTCCTTATTTTCAGTACATGAACAAAAGCGTAAGCGAACCGATGTTGACTTATCGGACGAAGGTGAGGGAAGTCTCGCTAGTCGCTGGGAGCTGGACGTGGCTCATTATGCAAAAAGCAAATTAAAGCCAAATATTGTACTTTTTTACCCATACAAAAAAGCTCTCGCCCCTTAAAACTAGGGACGAGAGTTTTTTCCCGCGTTGCCACCCTTATTGAAGAATACATCTTCCGGCTCACAGTGATAACGGCACTTAACCGGGCTTATTTACGAAATGTTCCATAAACCAGTTCAAGGATGGATTCACAGCATTCTTTCATCGATTCACACCAACCACCGACTCTCTTAAGAAAGAGCTACTATTACTAATTCCTATCTATACTTTTAAGGGTGTTCATTTAATTAACATCATAGCTAATTTCCAATTAGGATGCAAGTTTTTTACACAACAGATATTGTCATCGTGTGAAAAAGGGTGCTATTTTACTTATTATTTTGCATGTTATTTTTATCCCGTTCGAGAAACTTCAAGGTTTTTATACAACTGTATGGTAAAATGTAGTTAAAGGTTACAAAAATTCAGTTCCTCAACGGGCAGGTTTCTTCAAAAAGGAAATTGCATTCTTTTTGTTGAAATAGAACAGAAGAGTTCAAAAAGAGAATGCATTAAGAAAGGGGCTGATATCTTGAATTGGGTTCTTCCAATTGGTCTTACTATTGGAACATTTATAGGGGTTTATATATCAGGACAATCCATTTCTACTGCAATTTATGGTGCATTAGGTGCATTCATTACAGGAACGGTAATTTCAATTATAATAAAAAGGAAAAAAGCAATAAAAGAATAGTCCGATCTTGTTCCAGTAACGGGTGCTTTTCTGAAATTTAGGTTCTGTTAAAATTTAAAAATACCATTCTTAAATTAAATTGAGAATGTATTTATAGGTTTTCGGTATGATTCCTAATTGTTGAAACTATTTCTTCAAATGTGTATCTATGATTAACTACATCAACTGTGAAGTCTTGTTCTTCTTCAACTCCCATCGTCCATTGACAATGGTTTATTTTTAAGAAAACAATTAATGAAGCTAAAGCCGTTCGTTTATTAGCATTATGAAAAGCATGGTTCTTTGCAATGGATTCAAAAAGTGCAGCTGCTTTTTCATGAATGGAAGGATAAGCGTCACCACCAAAAACAGATTGTTTTGGGCGATTAATAGCTGAGTCAAGTAAGTTTGGTTCTTTAACACCCAAAGGTTCATCAGGGGAGTATAGACGAATTTGTACTGTATTAATAGCAATCACTTGGTTCGTTGTGAGATAGATGACGTCATCCATTATCTGTTCACTAACCCTTTAAATGCTTTATCATGCTCATTAATGACCTCATTTAAAATATCCATGAATTCTGCATCGACACCATTAGGAAGTGTTACCTTCTCTTTTTTTCTTAATACAATTTTCCCATCTTTAACTTCGACTTGAACATCGTCACCATGTGCTAAGCCAACTTGTTTGAGTAACTCATTAGGAAGAGTGATTCCAAAACTATTTCCAACCTTCGTAACTTTTCTTTCAAATTGCTCCAAAAGATCACATCCTCGTTATAATCGTTATAACAATTATAACATATAAAAGTGAATTGGAAAATCTATAATAAATTAACTTTGTGAACAGTTACACTTTAAGTAACGGGTGAGATATTTGAAAAGATATTATTCATAAACTTAATGGAAAATAGTGTATTCAGTTTGTAGTATGTGACTATTATTCATATATGATTATAGAAAAGGGTGGGGTTTAATTGAAATGGCAAGAAGCAAGAGAATTATTTCCTAATCAATTTCTTTTAGTTTCAATTCTGGATTACCATTATGAAGGTGACAAGAAAATTGTTGATGAGATAGCGCCAATCCGTCCAATTAAAGATGAAAATGCAAATGAAGATACGATCTATGAAGCCTATGGAATCGGGGGAAGTGTTCCTTTCTATACAAAAATAATGGATAGTTTAAAAATTGACAGATTAACAGTAGAGAATGTCGAAGTAGATGTAGGAATGTTACTACCAAAAGAACACCCCGCATTACTTGGATTGGATGTTTTAAAACAATATAATTTCATAATTGATTTGGGAAAATTAAAACTGTACCCATCAACGCAATAAAAAGAGGATTTAGATTGAAATGTCTAATTCTCTTTTTTAGTTTCTTATGAAATACCGCTATCGGGTACGTCAGTTTAATAGGACATTATTTGTAAACTAAAAGACCGACTTATAATTGTAACGGGTTCTCTTTAAGGTTGCAAAACAACAAATAACAATATAAATGGGGTGCAAAATCACATACAGTATCGCACCCTTATTTTTGTAGTTATATCAATGCATTTGGCTATTTGTTGGTTAAAATAGCATGATAAANTAACGGGTTCTCTTTAAGGTTGCAAAACAACAAATAACAATATAAATGGGGTGCAAAATCACATACAGTATCGCACCCTTATTTTTGTAGTTATATCAATGCATTTGGCTATTTGTTGGTTAAAATAGCATGATAAATAGCAATAACTTTAGCAGAGTGAGAATAGATATTCTCACTCTGCTAAAGTAATTTGATAAACTACCAGTTATTTTACAAGTGGAAATCAAAAAGGCTCGGTTCCGATTGTGGATGACATAAACTTTATATTATTGACTCTTACATCCTCGCTTAATTTAGTGCTGGAAAACCGCTTCGGCAGAATACTTCGCTTTCCGCGGGCACGGCCTCAGCCTCCTTGCCCCGGCGAGGGGTATGTCGACGTTGTCCGCAAAGGACGGTTTTAGTCGACCTTCCTTTTCAAATCACTCTGCGGGGTCTTCGGACACGTGCTGTTCCCGCAGGAGTCTACGTATTCTGCCTACGCTAGTTGAGATTATCTAACTTAAAATTGTTGTCCCTGATTGCTATCCAGCGGAAGAAAAACACGGAGACTCCTGTGGGAGAAGAGGCCTAGGTGAGACCCCGCAGTGCGACAGCACGAGGAGGCTCATCAGCCGCCCACGGAAAGCGCAGTGTTTTTCTGGAGCGGCCATTTGTAGCAAAACCAGAAATCTCCCAATAAATTTTCTATCACCAACAAATATTAGAAGTTAATACTACTGTGAATTGCCCTGATGTTTTTGTTGTAAATTTTTCTGTGATTTGAGATGTTTTTCTCTTGTTTGCACCTCTAAAGAGAACCCGTTACTTATAATTGTCGGTCTTTTTTTCATGCTATTTATACTACTAATTAACCTGCGACTTTGGATGCTATTCACACTAATTTTTTACTTTTTCTCCACGTTATCGGAACTACTTAACATTACGAAGGGAGCTTTATTGATTGTTCCACCATTGCAACAAAAAATTCCATAAATCGATTATCGTCGGTCAATTCAGGGTGAAAGGCGGTACATACATAATGCCCTTGTTTTACCGCAATAATTTTGTCTTCGTAGGTTGCAAGAATTTCAACATCAGGCCCAACTTCTAGCACATATGGCGCTCGAATAAAAACAGCGTTAAAATCATCAGCAACATGTGCAATCGATAGTTCTGCTTCAAAACTTGCAACCTGACGTCCAAATGCATTTCGGGCAACCTTCATGTCGATTAAGCCAAGATGTGCTTGGTCTTGCCCATCAATTGCACTTGCCATTAAAATCATGCCAGCACATGTCCCAAATACTGGTTTCCTTTTTCCGAATTCCTGGATTGCAGTGAAAAAATCATAGCTATCAATCAACCGGCGCATTGTTGTGCTTTCTCCACCGGGAAGAATCAGACCATCGATTTCCTCCAGTTGCTCTTTACGTTTTATTTCAATTGCTTTTGCCCCAGATGCCTCTATGGAACGAATATGTTCACGAACTGCACCTTGTAACGCAAGTACACCAATTGTTGTCATAACAATTCCTTCTTTCTACTCACTGCGATCCTGCATACGATCTGCAGCTGTTAGTGTACTCATTTCAATCCCTTTCATGGCAGTGCCTAAGCCTTTGGAAAGTTCGCCGATTAATTGGTAATCCGTATAATGTGTTGTTGCTTCAACGATTGCCTTCGCAAACTTCTCAGGGTTGTCTGATTTAAAAATACCTGAACCAACAAACACGCCATCTGCTCCTAATTCCATCATTAAGGCAGCATCACTTGGTGTTGCAATTCCACCTGCTGCAAAGTTCACAACTGGCAAACGGCCTTCTTCACGAATTTGCAATAAAAGCTCATACGGTGCACCAATTTCTTTAGCAAATGTCATTACTTCATCTGCAGACATTGCCGAAAGCTTGCGGATTTCCGATTGTACCTGGCGCATATGACGAACCGCTTCTACGATATTCCCTGTACCAGGTTCTCCCTTTGTCCGAAGCATGGAAGCACCTTCACCAATACGGCGTGCAGCCTCACCTAAATTACGGCAGCCACAAACAAATGGTACCGTATAATCCGACTTTTTCAGATGGAAAACTTCATCTGCTGGCGTTAAAACTTCACTCTCATCAATATAATCAACGCCCATTGCTTCTAATACGCGTGCTTCAACAATATGACCAATACGTGCTTTTGCCATTACTGGAATGGATACTGCATTTAATACTTCTTCAGTAATAGTCGGGTCTGCCATTCGAGCTACACCACCTGCAGCACGAATATCGGAAGGAACACGTTCTAATGCCATTACAGCAACGGCTCCAGCTTGTTCTGCAATTTTTGCCTGTTCAGCGTTAACAACGTCCATAATAACGCCGCCTTTTTGCATTTCTGCCATTCCTCGTTTAACTCGATCTGTACCAGTGTTTGCCATAATGTTTCCCCCTGTAATAAAATTTTTCTAACTATTTCATTTTACTACTTAGAACCAACCTTTAACAGTGTCAACAATTGTCGAGAATAGATTACTGAAAAAGCTACCAATTGCTCCTAGCAAAAGCATAAACCAATTATCTTTTTCAACATCCTCTGTTGTTACAACATCAACGGTATCATTGGATTTCGCACCATCGATATAACCATAGTCGTTTTTTCCATCAAATGTAACTTCAGCCGTACCTATTTTCTCGCCTTTTTTAATTGGCGCCTTTAGTTCTCCATCTTTATTCAATTTATCTTTATCAATTTTATACGTAATGTTATATTTCTTTTCTTGTCCTTTTTTAATAGGTGCCTTAATTGCCTTATTTGTAGCAATTTCTACCGTATCTTCTTTCCCTTTTGCTACTGGAAGTGTCTCTTTATCTTTTAATTGGTAACCTTTAGCGAATAATTCCTTTGTTTGGAAATTGGAAAAGCCATAATCAAGTAATTTTGCTGTTTCTTTAAAACGAGCTTCATCACTTTTGGTTTTCATAACAACAGAAATCAAACGCTGTCCATCACGTTCTGCCGTACCTGTAAAGCAATATCCGGCAAGATCTGTAAAACCAGTCTTTAAACCATCTACACCTTCATAATAAAACTGTGTTAATGAACTAGCAGCTTTTTTATCGTGTGGTAGCATCCAGTTCCAATTACGAATTGTCTGATCTTCAAATTTTGCCTCTGGAATACTAGAAATCTCTAATGCTTCTGGATAATCCTTAATTAGGTTATAGGCAAGTAAAGCTGCTGATCTGGCTGATAATAAATTGTTTGCATCGGCTTCTGTTCCTTCTGGATGGTTTTCGCCAAGATCTGCATTTGATAATCCGGTTGCATTAACAAATTTATAATCAGGAAGTCCCATCTCTTCCGCTTTCTTATTCATTAATTTAACAAATTCACCTTCAGAGCCTGCAACTAATTCTGCAAGTGCGATTGTCGTACCATTATCAGAGTTTATTGCCATTGCCTCATAAAGCTGGCGCACAGTATAATCTTGATCCTGGGTTAATCCAACACCAGAGAATGTAGCATCTGCTGATATACTGTATGGATAGTCACTAATCTGTGTTGTTGTGTCCCAGCTGATTTGACCCTTTTCGATAGCTTCCCATACAAGGTATTCGGTCATCATTTTGGTCATACTAGCTGGAGGGAGTGCAACATCTGCATTTTTTTCATATAAAATTTTTCCAGTCTCTGCATCAACTAAAATGGTTGATTCAGCTTCAATATCTACTGCTTCTGCAGCATGTACTGAAAATGGTTGTAAACTAAACGATGCCATTACTACAAGGATGACCAGTAATAGTGACATTTTTCTTTTTAATTTGTGTTTCAACTTTCTCTACCTCCACCGATAAATAGTATGCATCTTTGTTATTTTACCACAAGAATCGACAAAAAAATAGACAGGGAATAGTCCCTATCTATTAAATCTCATATAGGAAAACACTACTATATTTTATATGTTATAACTTACATTAAACGCTGTATAGACACCAAACAAGCGGCTTTTTTGTAATTACACAGAATAATTAGGTGCTTCTTTGGTAATTTGAACGTCGTGTGGATGGCTCTCGCGCAAGCCTGCATTGGTAATCCGAATAAAGCGGGCATCTTCACGTAAAGCAGTAATTGTTGGGGTGCCACAATATCCCATACCTGCACGTAATCCACCTAGTAATTGATGAACAGTATCTGCAAGTGGACCCTTGTATGCTACCCGACCTTCGATACCCTCTGGGACAAGTTTTTTCGTTTCTTCAGACTCTTGAAAATAGCGATCTTTTGACCCTGCTTTCATCGCACCAACAGAACCCATACCACGATAAACTTTATAACGTCTACCTTGGAAAATTTCAGTATCTCCCGGGCTTTCAGATACACCAGCAAACATACTACCAAGCATAACAGCATGTGCACCCGCAGCAAGTGCTTTGACGATATCACCAGAATACTTAATTCCACCATCAGCAATAACTGCTACACCATAATCTTGTGCTACTGTTGCACAATCATTAACTGCAGTAATTTGTGGTACACCGACTCCAGCAACGACCCTTGTTGTACAAATTGACCCTGGGCCGATTCCAACTTTGACGATCGTCGCACCCGCTTCAATTAATTCTCTGGTTGCTTCAGGGGTAGCCACGTTTCCAGCAATAATATCTAAATCAGGATACGCCTGTCTAACTGCACGAACCTGATCCAACACACCTTTCGAATGACCGTGTGCCGTATCAATAACAATCACATCAACGTCAGCATCAACAAGCTTTTCAATTCGCTTCATACCGTCAGCTGTCACCCCAACAGCCGCGCCAACAAGTAATCTCCCTTGCTTGTCCTTTGCAGCGTTTGGAAATTCAATCACTTTTTCAATATCTTTAATTGTGATTAGGCCTTTTAAAACACCATTTTCATCAATTAAAGGTAGTTTTTCTATTTTATGGCTTTGCAGCAATTTTTCTGCCTCTTCAAGCGTTGTTCCAACTGGTGCTGTGATAAGATTTTCACTTGTCATCACATCATTGATCAATGTCGAATAATCCTGAATAAAGCGTAAATCACGATTCGTCAAAATGCCAATTAATTTCCGGTCATTTACATTATTGACAACTGGTACACCAGAAATGCGAAATTTCCCCATTAGATGTTCTGCATCATAAACCTGATGTTCTGGGGTTAAAAAGAACGGATCTGTAATTACACCACTTTCTGAACGTTTAACGCGATCAACTTGTTCAGCTTGGGCCTCAATCGACATATTTTTATGAATAACTCCTAATCCACCTTGACGCGCCATTGCGATTGCCATTGTAGACTCTGTTACCGTATCCATGCCAGCACTAATAATTGGTGCTTTAAGCTTTAGGTTAGGTGACAGCTCGGTCACTAATTTGACATCCTTAGGTAACACTTCTGATTTGGCCGGGACCAGTAACACATCATCAAACGTTAACCCTTCCTTAGAAAATTTATCTTCTCGCATGGTCATCCTCCTTTAGAATGGATATATCAGTGTAAATTTTTAATCACATGGTTAAACTATTATTGTTATTTACAATACGATATCCAAAACACTTTTTCAATAAAAGAATAAGTCCGTTAAAAAAGAAAGTAGATTCAAAATCTTTTAATAGTTGGGGTACATTATGCTGAAGTATGATACATCATTATTCTACACTCATTTACAATCACAAGAGACTGCACGAGAGTATTTGCAGCAATGCTATAAAAACTTGAACGATATCGATGCTGAAGCAAAAAGTTATGAGAACTGTAACGCGTTTATGTATTACCTTGACCATGGGAAGCAATTTTTTTCTGCTGGAGTAAAATCACCCGAATTAATGCAACCAATTTTACTGTTTTACGGTGCAACCCACTTATTGAAAGCATGTATATTAACAAAACGGCCAAATTATCCTGAATCAACCTCCATTCTGGCACATGGGGTTTCCAGTAGAAAACGGAAAAAGAAGCAATACACCTTTATACATGATGAGGTGAAAATCCAGCACAATGGGTTGTTTTCCTATGCCGCTCAACATGTATATAACATAAAGAACTTTCCATTTGAAAAGATTAACATGGAGGATTTATTCTCGTTAATCCCAGAAATGAATGATTTATTTTTGTTGTCGGGGGAAGAAAAATTAGTAGCAATTGGTAACGTAGACTCTACTACACTTCATTTCCCCCTAACCTTATTAGATACTTTTCATCTAACAGAAAAGGCCTTTGTGAAGCGTGTTTCCAATCACTTGCCACCAATAACGACTACAAAAGTAAGCTCACTAATGATTCAATTACAACTTACAAATCCAATTCAACAGACAACAGGGCCATTTTTCACAGAACTGGAACATGGAAAGATCTACTTTCCAAAGAATAGGGAAAATTTTTTGGCGATACCGGAAGTGTTAGTTCATTATTTATTACTGTACAATTTAAGTATGGTGAGTCGCTATGAAACAGAATGGTGGGGAGAGTTGTTAGCACTTAAGGCGGAGCGTGATTACCCGTTTATTAAGCAGTTTCTAGCTATCACTGCTTGGAAAATGCCGATTTTGCTTGGGAATGAGTTGATAGCATTGGCACATGAGTAGAAGAAATCGGCTTTCACACCGACTTTTTCTAGCCATGTTTCAAACACAGTTAGATGCTGATGAATGACGTTTTTACCTTAAAGTTCGTGTTCAAAAAGTTGCCAAATTAGAAGCAAGGTCGACTAAGAACGTCACGTTAATAGCCAACGTCGACATTAGCACGTCCTCGAAAAAGAAATACACTTTTTCTTCGTGTGATGTATCGCTGTCGTAGCCTTCCTTGTCCTGTGCGTCAAAGATCGAGGCGGCGTAGCTTTAAGCCTCGGAGTGTACATAAAAAATAGGTACATGAGGAGGTAAAAAGCAAGCCAACGAAGAGATTTGCCGCTTATTATTTGGTGACTTTTTGAACAACCTCTTAAAGAATTTCATCAATATACAAAGAAGGTTCGCTTTTTAATGTAATAATTTCACCTGTTTCATCCATCCGCACTATTGGCCTTGTTGGGTCTTTCTCTTCAATGAAAACAATTTCGCCAATATGATGATTAGAAAGCCTAACTTTAGTGCCAGTTGAGAAATTGGTAAGATTTTTAATAAACGCCTGGACCACTTGATGGTCAAGTTGAGAGAACTGATCGTTTTGCAACTGTTCAATCGCTTTAAAAGGCGATTGCCGTTCCCGATAAAGCCGGTCACATGTCATTGCATGATACAAGTCACAAACAGCTATTATTCTTGCGTATGAGTGGATTTTATCTTTAGATAGACCTAATGGATAGCCGCTTCCATCCATACGTTCATGATGCTGTACGACTGCAAGTTTAACGGCATTCGTAATGGTTGGTTTCTGTTCAATCAGCCTATAAGAATAAGTAGGATGCTTTTTAATTTCATCAAGTTCAACTGAAGATAAATCGTCTTCTTTCATGACAATATTAGGGTTGACCTTAGACATTCCACAGTCACATAGGAAACCAGCTAAACCAATTTGCAGCCACTCTCCTTTTTGATATCCCATTTTCCGTGCTATATAAGCAGAGAGTAGACCTAATGCAACACTATGATGATAAAAGTAATCTTGTTTTTGCACATAATGATTCAATCGAAAAACATCTGACCCTATTTCATCGATTCGTTTTAGCAATGGAATTACTAGCTTACGTATCGCGGGCATATCAATTGCAGCATTATTTTGCCAGCCTTTAAATATCGTTTTATAATATTTTACTACGTGCACATAATGATCACTAAATGATTTCGATGTGTGATTGATCTCTTTATCTGTGGATTTGTTTTGTTTTTGCTCTTTATGTATGTGCTTTGGTTTAAACAGTTTCCCATCCTCAAGTTTAGTAGCAACATCGACCGCATCAATTAAAAATTTATGTAGAACTGTAATATGTTGTTCGGTCAAAGTAGTATTTTTTGGCATAATTGGTCGACTGGTTTTACCGATTACATCGCGAATTAAAACACAGCCAGGTACTAGTTGTGATGGATCTACACGCATACATCTTCCCCCTATCTAGATGTAGCAAGGTGACCCAGGTTTTATGGTTTACTTCTGAGTCACCTTGTTGAGTCCCTTTTTTAATTTCAGCTGTTTTTGCATTATTTGTTGCTATCTGCCCCGCAGCCCGTATACACTTCGCTTTCTGGGGGCGGCTGGAGAGCCTCCTCAGGCCAACACGACGTTGGTCATGAAGGCGTTGCCACAGGACGTGGCGATCTTAGCCTTTACTCCCTCTTCGCACTACGGGGGCTCACCTATGCCTCTCTTCCCCCAGGAGTCTACGTGTATACGGGCTGCTTATGAGGAGACATATGCTTTTAAATATTCTACAAAGCAACAAATCAGCCTTAATTTACTAGTTATTCATCTTCTTGTTCTTCTTGAGTTTCCTCTTGTTCTACTTCTTGCTCTTCTGTTTCATCTATTGGTGCTTCTGGGCCTTCATCTGCTTCTTCTTCATCGTCTTGTTCAATTTTTGCTACTGTAGCGACTTCTTCATTTTCCTGTAAGCGAATCAATCGAACACCTTGTGTATTTCTTCCAGTTTCCGAAATATCCTTAACTGGAATTCGAATTAGTACACCCGCAACAGTAATGAGCATGATATCTTCATCGCCTGTAACTGCCTTTACTGCAACAACATGTCCAGTCTTTTCCGTTAAATTACAGGTAAAAATACCTTTACCGCCGCGATTCGTTATCCGATATTCTGCTTCAGGCGTTTGTTTTCCGTACCCTTTATTGGTAACGTTTAATATGTTCATGCCTTCCTCCAGAATTTCCATCGAAATAACTTCATCATCATCGCGTAATGAAATACCTTTTACACCTGCAGCAGTTCTTCCCATTGAGCGAATTTGATCCTCTGGAAAACGGATGAGATAGCCATTTCTAGTGCCAATCATAATATGCTTTGAGCCATCTGTTAACCGAACAGAAATTAATTCATCTTCATCACGTAAATTTAAAGCAATTAACCCACCTTTGCGGATATTAGCAAATTGAGATAGCTTCGTACGTTTCGAAATACCGTATTTCGTTGTAAAGAAGAAATACCAGTCATCAGCAAATTCCTCGACTGTGATAACCGCATTAACCCACTCATCCTTCTCTACTTGCAAGAGATTAATAAGTGGAATTCCTTTTGCAGTACGACTAAATTCAGGAATTTCATAGCCTTTTGCTTTATAAACCTTCCCCTTATTGGTAAAGAAGAGTACGGTATCATGTGTTGATGTAGAGATTAAATGTTCTACAAAGTCGTCTTCGTTTGTTCCCATTCCTTGAATTCCACGACCACCACGTTTTTGTGTACGATACGTGGAAGATGGTAAACGTTTAATATAACCTTTATGTGTTAAGGTAACGACAATATTTTCTTCAGGAATTAGATCCTCATCTTCAAAGAAGTCAGCACCACCGACAACAATTTCAGTACGACGGTCATCTCCGTAACGTTCTTTTATCTCGGTTAACTCTTCCCGAATAATCTCTAGTACCTTTTCTTCATCCGCTAAGATCGCCTTTAATTCATCAATTAATTGTTTAAGTTCATTATATTCATTTTCTATTTTGTCCCGTTCCAAACCTGTTAGGCGCTGAAGACGCATATCCAGTATAGCTTGTGCTTGTTTTTCAGACAGGTCAAAGCGCTCCATTAAACCGTCACGTGCTATATCTGCTGTTTTCGAATTGCGAATGAGTGTGATCACTTCATCTAAATGATCCAAGGCAATCCGTAAACCTTCAAGAATATGCGCACGTGCTTCTGCCTTCCTTAGTTCAAATGCAGTACGGCGTTTAATAATTACAATTTGATGGTCTAAATAATGCTGTAAACATTGTTTTACGGTTAAAACTTTCGGATGACCATTAACTAATGCCAGCATATTAATGCCAAATGTAGTTTGCATAGCTGTATACTTGTACAAATTATTTAACACAACATTTGCATTCACATCACGGCGCAGTTCAATAACAACCCGCAAACCGTTTCGGTCGGATTCATCTCGTAAATCAGTAATCCCATCAATCCGTTTATCACGGACTAACTCCGCGATTTTTTCAACTAATTTTGCCTTATTTACCTGGTAAGGCAATTCAGTTGCAATAATGGTTGACTTACCATTTGCATGTTCTTCAATATCAACTTTGGCACGAATGGTTACCGAGCCTTTACCCGTTTCATAAGCTTTACGAATCCCGCTGCGACCAAGAATTTGGCCAGCAGTTGGGAAGTCAGGGCCATGAATATAATTTTCCATTAGTTCATCAATTGTAATTTCCGGGTCTTTACTTACTGCTAAGACAGCATCAATTGTTTCACCCAGATTGTGCGGCGGAATATTCGTTGCCATTCCAACGGCGATTCCTGAAGCACCGTTAACAAGCAGATTTGGAAAACGAGATGGGAAAACAGCTGGTTCGCGTTCTGTACCATCATAGTTGTCCTGGTAGTCAATTGTATCCTTGTTTATATCACGTAATAATTCCATTGATATTTTTGACATTCGAGCTTCGGTATAACGCATTGCCGCAGCAGAGTCACCATCAACTGAACCAAAGTTTCCATGGCCATCAACAAGCATATAACGATAACTGAAATTCTGTGCCATTCTTACCATTGCTTCATAGACAGCAGAGTCACCATGTGGGTGATATTTACCGATTACTTCACCAACAATTCGTGCAGATTTTTTATATGCCTTATCTGCATGCATACCTAAGTCATTCATCGCATATAATATTCTGCGATGGACAGGTTTCATTCCGTCACGTACATCAGGGAGTGCACGTGACACAATTACGCTCATAGCATAGTCAAGAAATGATGTGCGCATCTCCTGGCTTAAATTCACTTCTCGAACGTTCGGACGTTGTTGATCCGCCATTTATTAATCACTCCGTTCATGAAGAAAAACGTATTTACTCACGCTTTTCATCTGACTTCTTTAAAAATCCTTTTATTTTTACTTATAGGCTCCAACACGCAATTAAGCGTACGCTTCCCGCTTAAACATCGAGATTTTTAACATATTGGGCGTTTTCCTGGATAAAATTACGCCTAGGTTCAACTTTATCGCCCATTAAGATATCAAAAACCTGATCAGCATCAATTGCATCAGAAGGCTCTACCTGTAATAATGTTCGTGTCTCAGGATCCATCGTTGTTTCCCAAAGCTGTGTTGCATTCATTTCGCCAAGACCTTTGTAACGCTGTAATCCTGGTTTAGGTGTTTTTGGAAGCTCGGCCAATATACGCTCCATTTCTTTATCGTCGTACGCATAATGGGCTGCTTTGCCTTGCTGTATTTTATAAAGTGGCGGTTGGGCAATATAAATATAACCATGTTCAATTAATGGGCGCATATACCGGTAGAAAAATGTCAATAATAATGTTCTGATATGAGCACCATCAACATCAGCATCCGTCATAATGACAACTTTATGATACCGGGCCTTTGTAATATCAAAATCCTCAGCAATACCAGTTCCCAGTGCTGTAATCATCATCCGTACTTCATTATTTGATAAAATTCTATCGAGCCGTGCTTTTTCGACATTTAAAATTTTTCCTCGTAACGGAAGAATTGCCTGAAAGTGCCTATCCCGGCCCTGCTTAGCAGAACCTCCGGCGGAATCACCCTCAACAATGTACAATTCACTAATTTCTGCATCTCTTGATGAACAATCAGCAAGCTTACCTGGTAGATTGGAAACTTCCAATGCACTCTTTCTTCTTGTTAACTCGCGTGCCTTTTTCGCTGCCATACGCGCCCGTGAGGCCATTAATCCCTTTTCCACGATAATCTTAGCTGTGGTTGGATTTTCAAATAAGAACGTTGAAAAAGACTCACTAAATGCGGCATCTGTAACAGTTCGAACTTCGCTATTTCCTAACTTTGTCTTTGTTTGCCCCTCGAATTGTGGGTCTGGATGTTTGATCGAGACGATTGCTGTCAACCCTTCACGCACATCATCCCCAGTTAAGTTCGGGTCATTTTCTTTAAACAAACTATTTTTCCGTGCATAATCATTGATTACACGTGTCAAACCTGTTTTAAAGCCCGATTCGTGTGTTCCACCTTCATAGGTATGAATATTGTTAGCAAACGAATAAATATTGCTAGCAAATCCGTCATTATACTGAATTGCAACCTCCACGTTTATTTGCTGTTCCTCTGTTTCAGCATAAAAAGGTGTATGAAGAACTTCCTTTGTCCGATTAATATATTCCACATAAGAGCTGATTCCGCCCTCATAATGATAGCTAACCGGTTCCTCATCCGTGCGTTTATCTTCAATAGAGATCATAATCCCTTTATTCAAAAATGCTAACTCACGTACCCGCTGTTGCAATGTTTCAAATTCAAATTCTGTTGTTTCCGTGAAAATCTCCGTATCTGGCTTAAAATGTGTAACAGTACCAGTTATGGTTGTTTCACCAATTACTTTAATTTCATCCAATGGTTTACCTTTTTCAAAACCTAAGAAATATATCTTCCCATCACGATGAACGTATACCTCCAAATTACTTGATAGGGCATTAACAACAGAAGCACCAACTCCGTGCAAACCGCCAGATACTTTATATCCCCCACCACCGAATTTACCTCCAGCGTGAAGTACTGTCATAATAACTTCAAGTGCCGGTTTGCCTGTTTTCTTCTGGATATCAACAGGAATACCACGTCCATTATCTTTTACCGTAATACTATTGTCTTTCTCTATGATCACTTGAATATGATCGCAATAACCCGCTAATGCTTCATCGATACTATTATCGACAATTTCCCATACAAGATGGTGCAAGCCTCTTCCGCTTGTTGACCCGATATACATACCTGGTCTTTTCCTTACAGCTTCTAACCCTTCAAGAACTTGAATCTGATCGGCATTATAAGCCTGTTCATCCGTTACCTTATCTTCCATTGACATACTTTCACCCACATTTCTTCATAAAGAGGATAGTTCCTCTTAAAAGGTTGTCTTAATCTTACTCTATCTCTTCGGAGTAATCATCAAGCTTACTTATTGTTGAAATCATACTTGCACGTTTTTTTAGTGTTGGAACTGATAACGTGCTAAAGTAGATTTGGTTTGTTGTAATTACAACTGATTTTGTATCAGCTGGTTCAGCTTCACTCACAATGACATTTTTCTTTTTTGCATTATCCATCATCTCTTCCATAATAGAAGAGGATGTAATAACATTGCGATCAATAATTGTTACAACATCTTTAGACTGAATAACTGTGTCATTCCCGATATGAATAAACATCTTGCCACCACCCTAAAAACGAGTTTCCCTATATCTCTACTGTTCCATCTTTGACACGAAAAAGCTCCGCCTCCCTCAATGTATCGTGGTTGATTCCATCAATACTGGTCGTGGATACGAAGGTTTGAACTTTCCCTTGAATGGTATTTAATAAGTGGGATTGCCGATAATCATCTAATTCACTAAGCACATCATCAAGTAATAAGACTGGGTATTCACCAACCTCATTATAAATCAACTCAATTTCAGCCAGTTTCATTGATAATGCGGTTGTCCGTTGTTGCCCTTGTGATCCAAATGTTTGTACGTCTTTGTTGTTCACTAAAAAAGTCAAATCATCACGATGTGGTCCGACTAATGTTGTCCCGCGTTCAATCTCTTTTTCTTGTATCTCTTGGAATTTATCTAGGTATATAGATTCTATTTTCTCCTTATTTGCCTCTTCTGATACCTCAATCGTCGCACAATACTTGATTTCTAGCTGTTCAAGCTCGCGGCTGATGCCGTAATGGATTGGACCTGACCATTTTCGTAATAGATCCAAGAAAACAAACCGTCGTTCCAAAAGTGTTGCGGCATGCTCAATCAACTGTTCTGTCAACACTTGAAGCATCGTCCGATCTTGTGTGCTATTTCGTTGTAATTGTTTTAATAAATAATTTCGTTGCTTTAGTACCTTTTGATACTGTCCAAGATGATAAACATAGCGAGGTTGGATTTGACCTAGTTCCATATCAATGAAACGTCTGCGAATTTGTGGCGCGCCCTTTACTAAGGTTAAATCCTCAGGGGCAAACATAACGACATTTAATGCTCCAATATAATCACTTAACCGTTGTTGTTCAATACGATTTAGCTTTGCCTTTTTGCCTTTTGATGAAACGACAATTTCGAGTGGAAAGGATTGGTTTCGTTTCTTTATCCTACCTTCTATTTTAGCATATTCTTTGTCCCACTGGATAAGTTCTTTCTCTCTTGGCGTTCGATGTGACTTTGTAAATGCTAAAACGTAAATAGCCTCCATCAGATTTGTCTTCCCCTGGGCATTTTCGCCGATAATGAGATTTATTTTATCATCAAATTTAATGTCTTGATGATCATAATTCCGGTAATTCTTTAGCGTTAATTGCTGAATATGCATGAAAATTCCTCATTTTTCCATTTAAAAATTGATGTGTTTATCGCTCATGCTTCATGTATCATTTTTCATTACGATATAGGAACCGATCGTGTCAATTTCAACTACATCATTTTGATAAAGCTTTCTGCCACGTCGTTTTTCTAATTGGCCATTGACGAGAACACCTTGATCTTGCAAAAAGGCTTTAATCATTCCACCTGATTCAAAGATGTTTGCCAATTTTAAAAATTGACCCAATGGAATATAGTCGGTTTTAATTTCTACTTTTTCATGCAATTTTCTCACCACACTCTTTGCAAATTTAATGCGATCAATTAAATAATGTCTATTACCTATTCTACTAAAGTTTTGCAGTTAAGGAAAGGCAGGACCCTATAATTGTTTTAAAACGGCCCTATTGCCCCTGAAAATTACGTTAAAAAAGACAAAAGCTCCTATCCTAAAGTGATAAGAGCTTTTTCAAAAAGATTGCTTTCTAAGGAATTGTTGTTTTTGACACTAAAAATATAAAATGCGCAGTAATGAAGTTCTCTTTTGGTGACACTTTCTTCTCGTTCCAATGGTATATGAGTGTTTGTATTCGCTCCGTCAGAATACTCCGCTTTCCATGGGCACGGCCTCAGCCTCCTCGGAAGCAAAGAGCGCTTCCTTGAAAAAGAAAACCACTTTTTCTGCGTGCGATGTAATACCACTGAAGTTTTCCTTGTCCTGCGGGGTCTTCGGACTCGTGCTGTTCCCATAGGACAAGGAATGCTTCGGCAGCGTTACATCGCACGCAGAAAATCGAACTGTATTTTCAAGGAGTCTACGTATTCTGACTCCGCTAGTAGAAGTTCCCTGATTTTTGTGCAGATATAGCATGTATATCAAGTAATAGCACCTACTAGCGAAGGGAAAACACGGAGACTCCTGCGGGAACAATGGTTTTCGGTGGGGCGAGTTAGCGCAGCCCCAGCACGTGTCTGAAGACTTCGAAGCGGCGGTTTTCCGCTTCGGAGGCTGAAGCCGTGCCCGCGGAAAGCGTAGTGTTTTCCCGTAGCGGTTGTCAAAGCTCCGAACTTGATTTTTAGTTATTGCGCATTTTATATCAACTACGAAATTAAAAAGCAACATGCATTACGAACATTGCCTTCAAAAATTAGTAAGTCCGAACTGGTAGGATCAATTGAAGGATTGGTTCTTCGTTAACTGGCCGGATAATGAATGGGCGCATTGCTCCGGTGAATTCTATTTTGACATCATCGTATTCAATGGCCTTCAGTGCATCTAACATATATTTAGCACTAAATGAGATTTTTAATTCTTCGCCTTCCATCGATTGTACTGCAATTTCTTCAGCAACTCGTCCTATCTCAGGAGAATTACTTGTGATTTCTAAAACATTGTCGCCTTTTGTTGATAGCTTTACCACATTATTTCGTTCGTCCTTCGCAAGTAGTGAAGCGCGGTCAATTGTGTGCATCAAGTCTTTGGTTTTTATAAATAAAACTGTTTTGCTTTGTTCTGGAATCAAGCGTGACGTTTCTGGATAGTTTCCGTCTAATAATCGTGATAGAAAATATAAATGCTTCGTTCTGAATAGAATTTGATTATTTGTCACACTAATTTCAACTGGCTCTTCCGTATCATCTAAAATTTTATTTAACTCTGTTAAACTTTTTCCAGGAACAACAACATTGGAAAATTCCACTGTTGCATCATTGACTGGAATATCACGGGATGCGAGTCGATGGCTATCTGTCGCAGTAAAACTTAACGTATTATTACTCAGTTTTAAATTAACCCCGGTTAATATCGGCCGTGTTTCCATCGTTGAAATGGCAAATACAGTTTGTTTAATTAAGCTTTTTAATAAATCTGTTGGCAAATTAAAACTATCTTCTGTCTGTAATTTTGGCAGTTGAGGATATTCCTCAGCATCTTGACCGTTTAAATTAAACTCCGCTTTACCAGAACGAATGGTTACTTTTAAATTAGAGTCCGCTTCAATTTCCACTGTTTTTTCCGGTAATTTACGGACAATATCAGGGAAATAGCGTGCTTGTAATACAATACTTCCTTCCTCAATGTTTTCAACATGAACCATTCCATCTTCCTCGGTTGGAATATATGATTCAATTGAAATATCGGAGTCACTTCCCGTTAATGTAATTCCATGTTTACGTGCGTCTATTTTCATCCCTGTCAAAATTGGTATTGCAGTTTTTGACGAGATTGCCTTCATTACATCTTGAACACTCGCAATTAATTGCTCGCGTTGAATGATAAATTTCATGAAATAAATCCTCCTAGTGGAAGTTATTTATAATTATTTTTTTATAAAAATATAGTAATAATAATAATAAGCCATGTGATTATGTGGATAACCATAATTTATCGCTGGTAAAACTAGTTATACACATGTTAATAAAGTGTTAATAAGTTTTTATCACCATCCACATTATACACATGTTCATAAGTTAGAATGATTTCAGTTGTTCTTTAATATTTTCAATATCCTTATCGAGCAATGTGTCATTTTCCAGCATTTTTGATATTTTTTCGTGTGCATGGATTACCGTTGTATGATCTCGCCCACCGAATTCCTCACCAATTTTAGGTAAAGAGAAATCAGTTAATTCTCTTGATAAATACATAGCAATTTGTCTAGGGAAGGCAATTTGCTTTGTTCGCTTTTTTGCTGCAAAATCCTCTAATTTGACATCATATTTTTCTCCAACAACTTGTTGAATTTTAGCGATTGTGATGACTTTTGGTTTACTACTTGGAATTATGTCTTTTAATGCGTCAGCAGTGAGTGATGCATCAATGTCCCGATTTACTAAGGATGAGTAAGCTACTACACGGATTAATGCACCCTCAAGTTCACGAATATTGGTATCAATTTGATTGGCGATATAATTCATTGCTTCATTTGGAATATCTAAACCCTCTGCTTTTGCCTTTTTATTTAGAATGGCAATTCTCGTCTCTAGATCTGGTGGAGTAATATCCGTAATTAATCCCCACTCAAAACGGGAACGCAAACGATCTTCAAGTGTTGGAATTTCTTTAGGTGGACGGTCACTTGAAATGATGATTTGTTTACTTTCCTCATGCAGTGCATTAAAAGTATGGAAAAATTCTTCTTGAGTTGATTCTTTTCCGGCTATAAATTGAATATCATCAATTAATAGAATGTCAACATTTCGATACTTGTTGCGGAAATTCGCCGTTTTGTTGTCCATAATTGCATTAATAAACTCATTGGTAAATTTCTCTGACGTAATATAGACTACATTTGCTTTTGGATTATGCTCCCGAACATAATGTCCAATCGCATGCATTAAATGTGTTTTGCCTAGCCCAACACCACCATAAATAAACAGTGGGTTGTATGCATTAGCTGGTGCCTCTGCAACTGCGAGTGATGCAGCATGGGCAAAGCGATTTCCAGATCCGATAACAAATGTATCAAAAACATAATTAGGATTAAGCATGGTTTTTGGCGTATCTGTGGCCTGGTTATTTTCTACATTTGGAACAGTTTTAGGAACTTTATCTACTTCATTTGTTTCAGGGCCTTCAGGAATGACAAATTTTACAGTTAGTTTTGCACCAGTGATATCAAATAATATTTCAGAAATTAATTCTGTATATCTGCTTTCTAACCAATCCTTTGAAAACTCATTTGGCGCGGAAATAGTTAACGTGTCATCTTTTAAAGAATCTGCTTTTGTATTTTTTAGCCATGTTTCAAAGCTTGGTTTACTAATTTTTTCTTCAATTACTTCTAACGTAGCGATCCATAATTCATTGATGTTTTCCAAGCTGATTTCACTCCTTTCAGGGAAAATTAATGATAGAAAAAGCCTCTCTCAATCTTTCTAGTGTTATATATACGAAAGACGGAAAGGCACTTTTTACGTAAAAAACAAACTAACCTATACGCAAAAATGGAATAGGAAGTAGAAAAAATTATAATTTTATGCTGTGAATAGAAAGATGTTGTATATAAAGTTGTAACAGTATTTATATACATTGTCCACCTGATTGTTGATAAGTTGATTAACAGAGATGTGAACAACTATCCACAGGTTATTCACAAACTGTGGATAGTTGAATATGTTGTTTGCTTTTTCCACATGTTAAAACACAAATATAATACCAAAAAAAACAGTGACGTGCAACGGTTTTTCGACAGTTATCCACAAAATCTACACGTTGTAGACAAGTTTTATCCACACCACTATATTTTGTTATTAACTTGTCGATTCTTGCTGTGGATGAAAAAAATGCGCTGAAAATGTTTAAACATGGGACTGTGGATAAATGTAATGGAATGACAGTTGACAAAATCCTGGTGTTTTACGTATAATTAACGAGACTGTCTGATAGGATATGTTTTTAGATTGAATTTTTTAGTTCCTTTGGGAGGTGCATGATAGATGAAAAGAACGTTTCAACCAAATAACCGTAAACGTAAAAAGGTACATGGCTTTCGCACGCGTATGAGTACAAAAAACGGACGTAAAGTTTTAGCTCGTCGTCGTCGTAAGGGAAGAAAAGTATTATCTGCATAGGCCACTGAATAAAGTCAGTGGTCTTTTTTCCACTTTCAGAAAGAACTACCTTAATTTTTAAAGGATTAGGCAGTGATTCCTTTTATTATTGGAAGCTGCTTAAATCCGTTTCATTAAATTAAAGGGAAAGCTGCTTGAGAAAGAAAGAATTCACCATTACCATTGCTATAAAATGAGATGGATCAGTTAGTTTATTTAAAAGGTGATCAAGATGAAGAAAGCATTTCGTATTAAAGATAATAAAGAATTTCAACATGTATTTAAAAAAGGGAAGTCATTTGCTAACCGACAGCTTGTTATTTATTATCTGCAAAAACCTGATCAAGGTCATTTCCGAATTGGATTATCAGTTGGAAAGAAAATAGGGAATGCGGTTACTAGAAATCGGATAAAACGATATTTGCGTCAAGCATTTCATGAATTGGATAAAAAAGTATATACCAATTATGATATTGTAATCATTGCCAGACAGCCAACAAAGGAAATGGATTTTCATCATATCAAAAAAAGTTTAGTTCATTTACTCTCGAAAGAACGATTATTAAAAAAATATAATTAATTGTAGATTCCATATAGAATCTTATATACCATTAATGATAAACTAATACTATAAAAGAACGTTTACATAGGTTTTTTCTGCCTAGATTGAATATCTAGTGACTAGTTAGGTCCCTTAAAGTGTTCCGCGCTTTTTATAGTTAGGAGGAAATAGAGTGCGTAAAAAGATTTTTCTGCTTGCAACCTTAATAGGCTTGCTGGCGTTACTTTCAGGGTGTACAGAAATTAATGAACCAATCACTTCTGAAAGTGAAGGATTTTGGAATTCATATTTTGTATATCCAATGTCATGGGTAATTACTTATTTTGCTGACATGTTTAATGAGAATTATGGATTGTCAATTGTAATTGTAACAATTATTATTCGCTTAATCCTATTGCCATTAAACGTGAAGCAATTAAAAAGCTCAAAGGCAATGCAGGATATACAACCAGAATTAAAGGAAATTCAGCAAAAATATAGTTCAAAAGATGCAAATACACAACAAAAATTACAACAAGAAACAATGGCATTATTTCAGAAGCATGGTGTTAATCCACTTGCTGGATGTTTGCCGATTTTTGTCCAAATGCCGATTTTAATTGCCTTCTATCATGCGATTAGAAGAACAGAGGCAATTCAAACACATCACTTCTTATGGTTTGAATTAGGGTCACCGGATCCATTCTATATTTTGCCATTGGTCGCTGGTGCGGCAACATTCCTGCAGCAAAAATTAATGATGGCAGGTAATCCTGCTGGGCAAAACCCACAAATGATGGTTATGCTTTATGTTATGCCAATTATGATTACCGTTTTTGCAATGTTCTTCCCATCTGCATTGGCGTTGTATTGGGTAGTTGGTAACATCTTTATGGTTGCACAGACTCTTTTTATCCGGAAACCAATGATGAACAATAGTAATGGTAATGGAGGAGAGAAAAAGTGAGAGAAATAACTGCTAGTGGACAAACAGTTGATGAAGCGGTCCAGTCAGCATTAGAGCAGTTAAACACAACAAAGGACCACGTTGAAATTGATATTATTGACGAAGGAAAAAAAGGACTTCTTGGTGTCTTCGGGTCGAAACGAGCAGTCGTCAAAGTAACGATTAAAAAAAATCAAGTCGAACAGGCAGAAGTATTCCTTAAAGAAGTTATAAACAATATGAATATTACTGTTGATGTCACAACAACAGTAGAAGGTAACGATGTAACATACAATTTAACAGGTGATAAAATTGCAATGCTGATCGGAAAAAGAGGACAAACATTGAATGCCTTGCAATATTTAGTTCAACTCGCAATAAATAAGGGTGAAGGACAATTTTATAATGTTACAATTGATGCAGAAGGTTACCGTGAACGGAGAAGAGATACACTGTATTCTCTAGCAGAAAAAATGGCAGATAAAGCAATGCGGCTTGATAAAAAGGTAGCACTTGAGCCAATGCCAGCATATGAACGTAAAATTATTCATAGCGCCCTTCAGGGAAATGACAACATCTCCACCTATTCGGATGGAGTTGAGCCACATCGGCATATTGTCATTAAACCATAACTTTTATATTGAGTGATGATCCATAATTCATGGATTATCACTTTTTTGTTAGCTTATAAAGTTTAGGCCTTTTTCTAATGTTTGATACACAATGGATATAAAATGCGAAGTAATGAAGTTCTCTTTTGAAGCGGCGGTTTTCCGCTTCGGAGGCTGAAGCCGTGCCCGCGGAAAGCGTAGTGTTTTCCCGTAGCGGTTGTCAAAGCTCCGAACTTGATTTTTAGTTACTTCGCATTTTATATCAACTGCGAAATAAAAAAGCCGTGAAAAGAGCTAAAGTTTAAGAAAAGCATCCACTTTGATTATGTAACCAAGGTGGGTGTTTTTTTATTCACTTGTTGACATTTTTCATTAAAAATTATCGAATATACACATGTGGATAACCAACAAGTGAAATTTAGTTAAAAAATTCACTGTGGATAAGTTTATTTTTAATTGAAATTGTGGTATTCTATTAAGTTAGTGACGCTAAAAATTATTTTTTAAATATAGAGGAAAAAAATGTTGGTTTTGATGGAGGTGAAAGAGATGGAGACAGATACAATTACAGCAATTTCGACGCCAATTGGTGAGGGTGCAATTGCGATTGTTAGGCTAAGTGGTCCAAAGGCAGTTGCTATAACAAATGATTTATTCCAGGGAAAAGATTTGCTTCATGTTCCGTCACATACCATGAATTACGGCAAAATAATTGATCCGCAAACAGGTGATATTGCGGAAGAGGTGATGGTGTCGGTAATGCGTGCACCAAAAACATTTACTCGTGAAGATGTAGTTGAAATTAATTGTCATGGTGGCATGGTGTCTGTTAATCGGGTACTGGAAATTATTCTTAGTAAAGATGCGCGTTTAGCAGAGCCAGGTGAATTTACCAAACGTGCCTTTTTAAACGGACGGATTGATTTATCACAGGCCGAAGCGGTAATGGATTTAATTCGTGCGAAGACAGATAAAGCAATGTCTGTCGCACTAAAGCAAATGGATGGACGCTTATCAGGACTGATTCAACGATTAAGGCAGGAACTACTTGAAACAGTAGCACATGTTGAAGTGAATATTGATTATCCTGAATATGATGATGTAGAAGAGATGTCCCATGACATGATGCGTGAGAAAACGAGAAAAGTGCATGATGAAATCGAACAACTTTTACAAGTAGCTAAACAGGGGAAAATTTTACGTGAAGGTTTAGCAACAGCAATCATCGGTCGGCCGAATGTAGGAAAGTCATCATTAATGAATGCACTTGTTCAAGAAAATAAAGCAATTGTAACAGAGGTGGCTGGTACAACCCGTGATACTATTGAGGAATATGTAAATGTTCGTGGTGTTCCATTAAAGTTGGTTGATACTGCTGGAATTCGTGAAACAGAGGATATTGTCGAAAAAATAGGTGTTGAACGGTCAAGGAAAGTATTAACAGAGTCAGATCTTATCTTATTTGTGTTAAATTATAATGAAGAACTTACAGAAGAAGACGAGAAATTATTTACAGCCGTTCAAGGATTAGATTATATTGTCATTATTAATAAAACAGATTTACCGCAAAAACTTGATCTTGAAAAGGTGACAAGCCTGGCTGAAGGGAATCCAGTGCTAACAACAGCTTTAATCAATGAAGCAGGGATCGATGAATTGGAAGCTGCAATTGCAGAAACGTTTTTTGCTGGGGATATAGATACTGGAGATTTAACATATGTGTCAAACGTTCGACATATTCAATTACTGAAACAAGCGAAACAAGCGTTGGAAGATGCTATGGAAGGCTTAGAAATAGCAATGCCTTTAGATATCGTTCAAATCGATGTAACAAGAACATGGGAGTTTTTAGGAGAGATAATTGGAGATACTGCTAGTGACAGTTTGATTGATCAGTTATTCTCACAATTTTGTTTAGGAAAATAAAAATAGTGGAAGCGCTCGGTTACTTGCTGGGTACTGAAGCTGGACGTTGGCTACCACAGTAGTTAGTTGTTCATAAATGAAAGGATGAAAAATTATGGTATATGATGCAGGTCATTATGATACAATCGTCATCGGTGCTGGCCATGCTGGTTGTGAGGCGGGGGTAGCTGCCGCAAGAATGGGCGCGAAGACGTTAATGCTAACCCTTAATTTAGACATGATCGCCTTTATGCCTTGTAATCCATCACTTGGTGGTCCAGCCAAGGGGATTGTTGTACGAGAAATTGATGCACTTGGCGGTGTCATGGCCAAAGTTATCGATAAGACATATATTCAAATGCGTATGTTGAATACTGGAAAAGGACCAGCTGTACGTGCTTTACGTGCGCAAGCTGATAAACCATTATATATTCGAGAAATGAAACAAACATTGGAAAATGAAGAAAACCTCACACTTCGTCAAGGAATGGTTGATCAACTAATCATTGAAGATGGTGTATGTAAAGGGGTAATAACGGAAACCAAAGCAGCTTATCATGCAGATAATGTTATTATAACAACTGGTACGTTTATGCGTGGAAAGGTGCTTATGGGGGACCTGGAATATGAGAGTGGGCCAAATAATCAACGCCCATCCATCAAGCTTTCTCAGCATTTAGAGGATCTTGGATTTGAGATTACACGTTTCAAAACGGGAACACCACCACGGGTAAATAGTCATACAATTGATTACTCGAAAACAGAAATTCAACCGGGCGATGAGAAACTACAAGGATTTTCTTATGAAACGACAGAATTTATTACCGATCAAATCCCTTGCTGGTTAACGTATACAAATGAGTTTACACACCAAGTTATTAATGAGAATTTAGGGCTTTCGGCAATGTACTCTGGTGCAAAACGCGGAACAGGCCCACGTTATTGTCCATCAATTGAAGATAAAGTTGTTCGCTTTAACGATAAACCACGCCACCAAGTATTCTTAGAACCTGAAGGACGGGAAACGGAAGAAGTATATGTGCAAGGTTTATCGACATCATTACCGGAATCTGTTCAACATGAAATGGTTAAATCAGTTCCAGGTCTTGAAAATGCTGAAATTATGCGTGCTGGATATGCAATAGAATATGATGCAATTGTCCCTACACAGCTTTGGCCTACACTAGAGACAAAGGAAATCCCTGGGCTTTTTACAGCCGGTCAAATCAATGGAACGTCAGGATATGAAGAGGCAGCAGCACAGGGTATGATAGCAGGAATTAATGCTGCAGCCAAAGTTTTAGGTAAGGATCCATTAATTTTAGATCGCTCACAGGCATACATTGGTGTTTTAATCGATGACCTTGTGACAAAAGGAACAAAAGAACCGTACCGATTACTAACGTCACGTGCGGAATATCGTTTGTTGTTACGCCATGACAATGCGGATATACGGTTAACAGAAATCGGCTATAAACTTGGTTTGATTAAAGAAGAGCGTTACCAGAAATTTGTCGAAAAGAATCGCTTGGTTGAGCAAGAGAAGAATCGGTTACGAAAAATCATCATTAAACCGAATGAAAATGTTCAAACATTATTGCGTGAGGCGAATGCTACACCACTAAAAGAAGCTGTCAGGGCATCTGATTTATTAAAACGTCCGGAAATGACGTACGAAATGATAGAACAGGTAATCGAGCCAGACAACACGTTACCAGCTGATGTGAAAGAGCAAGTTGAAATTCAAATCATGTATGAAGGATATATTAAGAAAGCAAATGATCAAGTAGAACGCATGTTAAAAATGGAAGATAAAAAAATTCCGGAAAATCTTGATTATGATGATGTTAGTGGTATTGCTACTGAAGCAAGGGAGAAACTTAAAAAGGTACGTCCACTATCGGTCGGCCAAGCATCAAGAATTTCAGGCGTAAACCCATCAGATGTATCTATTTTACTCATCTATATTGAACAGGGGAAAATAGCTCGGGTAGCCAACTAATTTTGAGGAGACGTCAATATGAATCCAGAACAATTTGTACGTGAATTACAAAAACACGGTATTGAACTTAATGAAACACAGATCAACCAATTCTCCATTTACTTCAAAACATTAGTGGAATGGAATGAAAAAATTAACTTAACAGCATTAACATCCGAGCAAGATGTTTATTTAAAGCATTTTTTTGATTCCATTTCCGCAGCGTTTTATTATGATTTTACAAAAGATGTGCATATTTGTGATGTGGGTGCTGGTGCTGGATTCCCAAGCATCCCACTCAAAATATGTTTTCCTAATTTAAAGGTGACAATCGTTGATTCATTAAAGAAACGAATCGGTTTTCTTCATCATTTAGCAACAGAACTTGATATAACAGATGTTGCGTTTTATCATGATCGCGCTGAAAACTTTGGGAAAAACCCACAATTTAGAGGAACTTTTGATATTGTTATGGCACGTGCAGTGGCTCGTATGTCTGTTTTGAGTGAATTGTGTTTACCATTATGTAAAAAAGATGGTGTATTCATTGCCATGAAAGGCGCACAAACAGAGGCAGAATTAACAGATGCGGAATCTGCAATTGAGCAATTGGGTGGTGCCATAAATGACATACATACATTTTATCTACCAGAGGAAAATAGCGAACGATCCATTGTTTTGATAGATAAAAAACGTAAAACACCAGGTAAATATCCACGAAAGGCAGGGGTACCAAACAAAAACCCTTTAGCTTAAGTCGTTTTATTTTATCTTCCCATACTTTTCTAGTTCTATATATGGTAAAATAAGACCAAGGATGAAATAGCACTAGATTAGAAGTTATGTAAACACTGCATTTATAAGATAATTTTAGTATACCTATCATGCTACGAAAATGTTCCACGTGAAACAATTCTATTTTGTATCCATGATGAGCAAAGTTTTTTTACAATAAAGGTGGTGTCTGATGTGTTGCAACCTTTTAACCGTATATTTGGTATAGGGGAAAAGTCAGATTCTGAAGCAGGAGAAGAAGAAACGTATCATCCAGATGAAGTTATTCAGATTGCTGTAAAAAATATTGAACCAAACCGTTTTCAACCAAGGTCCATATTTAATGAAGAGAAAATCAAAGAATTAGCGCAAACCATACATACACATGGGATGATTCAGCCGATCGTTGTCAGAAGGCTAGATGAAGAATCTTATGAGCTTATTGCTGGCGAACGAAGATGGCGTGCTGTCCAGTTATTGGAATGGGAAACAGCACCTGTCATTATTCGTGAAATGACTGATGCAGAGACAGCCTCAGTTGCGCTGATCGAAAACTTACAGCGTGAGGAATTGACAGTGATTGAGGAAGCCACTGCATATGCAAAGTTATTGGAACTCCATTCATTAACACAAGAAGCTCTCGCACAACGATTAGGTAAAAATCAATCGACAATTGCTAATAAACTGCGATTGTTAAAGTTACCAGAGAGTGTTCAAATGGCACTGTTGGAAAAATCAATAACAGAACGACATGCCCGTGCATTAATTAAGCTAAAAGATGATGCGAAACAGGAAAAAATTTTACAGGAGATTCTGGAAAAGGATTTAAATGTAAAACAGACGGAAGAGCGCATTGCGAAATTGGATGGGGATAAAGAGGAAAAGAAACGAAAGCGCCCTAAACTAAAGGGTGTTAATAAGGACATCCGAATTGCCATGAATACCATTAAGCAATCATTAAGTATGGTATCTGATACAGGTATTGATGTAGAAACAGATGAAGAAGATTTAGATGAATACTATCAAATTACCATCAAGATCCCAAAAAAGAAATAATTCCTTACTACTACTTTACCCATCTTTAACATGATGGGTATTTTTGAATCTATTTTTATAATTGGTTGTTTTGTTGGATTGTTGTTTTTATACAATAGATACTGTATGAATCCTATTTCGTAACGTTTTCCTTAGTTCTAAAGGTGACGAGTACTTGAATACCGCTCCGGCAGAATACTTCGCTTTCCGCGGGCACGGCTTCAGCCTCCTCGGAAGCAAAAACCACTTCCTGCGGGGTCTTCAGACTCGTGCTGTTCCCGCAGGAGTCTACGTATTCTGCCTACGCTGGTAGTGGTGTTCTGATTAACAAGTAGTTATAGCTCATGAAATCAATGTATCGAGGAGTTCTTATCAGAAGGCTATTCCAAGCTGAAAAAAATGCGAGACTCTGTGAAAATACAAACCAACTTTCCCACTTATGAATGCAGTGCTGCCGAAGCATTCCCTATCCTATGGAAAACGATCAACTATCTTAAAAGTGATTATATTTTTTTGTAATTTAATCAAACAATTGCTGAATGTAATGAGTTTTTAGAGCACTATAACAGTGGAGACAATACACGGAGACTCCAGCGGGTGGAAAGGCCTAGGTGAGACCCCGCAGAGCGACGAGCAAAACTCCCACCGAGTAAGCTTCGAGTTGCGAAGAGCGATACTTCACCGAATTACCCCTAACGCGGCGAGCACCCAGATCGAGGAGGCTCAGCAGCCGCTCGCGGAAAGCGAAGTGTATTTTCAGAACGGTGGACAGAAGAGCAATTCCTTAGTTACATCGCATTATATATCAACTAGCCTTTCAAATAAACATAGGATTTATCCTGACAAAGTTTACAAAAACAACGATTCATTTACATTTTCTTAATAAAGTTAAAAATAGTAGTTCTTTATAGTAAAAGAATGATAAAATGATAGATATAGAGTTATTTTAGGTAGGTGACAACATGGGTAAAACAATCGCCATAGCAAATCAAAAGGGTGGTGTTGGGAAAACAACATCGTCGGTTAATTTAAGTGCGTGTTTGGCGTATATGAATAAAAAAGTATTGCTTGTTGACATTGACCCGCAAGGAAATGCCACAAGTGGTGTGGGAATCAATAAAGCAGACATGGACCAATGTGTTTATAATGTACTTGTTGAGGATCTACCTGCCGAAGAAGTTTGTGTTTCCTCGAACGTAGAAAATTTGGATGTTATTCCTGCTACCATTCAACTAGCGGGGGCAGAAATAGAATTAGTGCCAACTATTTCTCGGGAAATTCGTTTGAAAAAGTCATTAGATAGTCTGAAAGATAAATATGATTATATTATTATTGATTGTCCACCATCATTAGGGTTGTTGACAATAAATGCACTCACTTCTTCTGATACGGTATTAATTCCAGTACAATGTGAATATTATGCGCTAGAAGGTCTTAGCCAGCTATTGAATACCATACGTTTAGTTCAAAAACATTTAAATAAGGATTTAATGATCGAAGGCGTATTATTAACAATGCTTGATGCACGAACCAATCTAGGATTACAAGTAATAGAAGAAGTGAAGAAGTATTTTCAAGACAAAGTATATCAGACAGTTATTCCAAGAAACATCCGATTAGGGGAGGCTCCTAGTCACGGTCAACCGATCATTACTTATGATCCGAAATCAAGAGGTGCTGAAGTATATCTTGAATTAGCGAAGGAAGTGATGAATAGTGGCGAAAGGGTTAGGTAAAGGTATTAATGCACTTTTTCCCGAAATAGAAGAGGAAAAGGATGGGGCAAATATTGTTGAGATATCGATTAATGAATGTAGGCCAAATCCTTATCAACCTAGAAAAACATTTCATGCCGATGCAATAGAGGAGTTAAAAGAATCGATTCTTCAATATGGCATCATTCAGCCATTAATTGTTCGTGAAAGTATTAAGGGTTATGAAATTGTTGTTGGTGAAAGGCGGTTTCGAGCAGCGAAAGAAGCAGGTTTAGAAAGCATTCCGGTAATTGTAAAAGAATTAACAGATGAAAAAATGATGGAGTTAGCCTTACTGGAAAATCTGCAACGAGAAGACTTAACACCAATTGAAGAAGCACATGCTTACGCTAATTTAATGAACGAATTAAATATTACCCAGGAAGTTTTGTCGCAACGATTAGGTAAAAGCAGGTCACATATAGCTAATATTGTTCGATTGCTTTCATTGCCTGATCAAGTAATTGCTTATATTAACAATGGCGAACTCTCGATGGGTCATGGTCGTGCTTTGCTTGGTTTGAAGGATAAAAGCAAGGTTGTTCCATTCGTGAACAAAATACGTCAAGAAAAACTAAATGTCCGCCAAGTTGAGAAGTTAATTATTGAATTAAACAGCAAACCCGTAAAGAAAAAGGAGAAGCCGAAAAAGGATATCTTTTTACAAGAACGGGAGTCAATGCTACGTGATCGATTTGGTACCTCTGTAAAAATACAACGTGGAAAACGAAAAGGTAAAATTGAAATTGAATTTTATTCGGATGATGACTTGGAAAGAATTATTGAATCATTGGAAGTTTAATTGAAGAAACCATGAAGGACTGACTTGAGTAGTAACTAGTATACGAATGTCAGTCTTTTTCTATATGCTTCTACAAATATAGTAAGGAGTGATTGGTATGATTTATTTCGATCAGGCTGCATCATCTTTTCCTAAACCGTTAGAAGTAACTGAGGCAATGGTTAAGGTAATGAATGAATGTGGAGCAAATCCTGGGAGGGGAGGACATGCTTTAGCAAGACAGGCTGCTACATATATTGATCAGACAAGAATGAAAGCTGCTTCCATATTTGGCTGCAGTGATCCTAAAAAGGCACTATTTTACCACAATGCTACTGTAGCATTAAATCAAGCGATAAAAGGATTGCAATGGCAAAAAGGGGACCATATTATTGCAACGGCATTTGAACATAATTCCATTCGCCGCCCACTTGAACACATAAAAAATAAATATGGTGTTCGTGTAACGTATTTGAAGTGGAGGGGGAGCAAAACTGCCTTTACCCAAGATGTTGCACAAGCAATACAACCAGAGACAAAGTTAATTGCCATGACACATGCATCTAATGTTACAGGTACACTTATGCCGCTCACCGAGATTATGGAGCTAGCTAAACGGAATCATATTTTGACATTAGTGGATGCCTCGCAAACAGCTGGACATTTATCGATAAACATGAAAGCACAAGGGATCGATATGTTGGCATTTCCGGGCCATAAAGGATTATTAGGACCACAAGGAACGGGGATGTTGCTAGTAGAAGGTGATATTGAATTAGAGCCAATTCATCATGGTGGAACAGGGAGCTTTTCCGAAAGTCCAAATCAACCAGAACAATGGCCGGAAAAATTGGAAAGTGGAACATTAAACACACCGGGTATAGCAGGACTTTACGAAGCCTTTTGTATCTATGAACAAAGGAAAGATGAAAATGTTCCACGTGAAACAATTTTAGCAAAGCAACTGTATCAGGGACTAACAAAAATAGCAGGTGTAGCGTGTTATGGACCGGATGAAAATGAACAACGAATGCCGATCGTTGCCTTCAATGTAGCCAATGTTGATTCACAGGAAATAGCAATGATTCTAGATTCACATTATAACATTGCAGTACGAGCCGGGCTACATTGCAGTCCATTGACACATGAAGTGTTGGAAACAACGAACCAGGGTATTGTAAGGGCAAGTTTAAGCATATATAATACGGAAAAAGAAGTAACTAGTTTTCTTGAAGCAATAGCAGAAATAACAGCAGCTTATAGCGAATTTTAACAGGTTGGGGATGTGGCAATGGTCTTATTCGGTACACTAGTAAATGGGGTTTGTATAATAGTTGGAAGCTTAATTGGGTTATTTTTCACGAAAATACCTGAACGTTATAAAGAAACAGTTATGCACGGAATTGGACTGGCAGTTATTTTAATAGGATTACAAATGGCCTTCCAAGCAGATTATATTGTTGTTGTCCTTTTAAGTCTATTAAGTGGTGCAATCTTGGGTGAGCTTATTCACCTTGAAGAGGGATTGAACCGCTTAGGGAATTGGATAGGTAGTAAGTTCACGACAACAAATGATGATTTCAGTGTTGCTCAAGGATTTATAACTGCGTCACTTATTTTTGGTATTGGTGCAATGTCTGTAATTGGCGCATTAGATAGTGGAATAAGGGGTGACCATGAGATATTAATCACAAAAGGAATCATTGATGGTTTTGTTGGGCTCGTGTTAACAACAACATTAGGCTATGGCGTTATTTTTTCAGTATTGCCAGTAGTAATCTATCAGGGTTCGATTGCATTACTAGCAACGCAAATAGAAAATTGGCTACCAAAGGCATTTTTGGATGGATTTATTATTGAAATAACTGCAGTGGGTGGTCTTCTCATCGTGGCAATTGGTCTCAATCTATTAAAACTAACGAAGATCCGGGTTGGCAATCTATTACCATCACTAGTAACAGTAGGACTTATTTATTATATTTATCAGCTAGTATAATATTTTCACATGTAAAAGCTTGTCAACGCAGGGCATAGCTTAAATAAAAAGAGACTTCTTTTAGGTAGAAGTCTCTTTTTACTTAAGCTGTTTTCTAAAAGATTGTGATGGCATAAAATGGTCAAATAGCTGTTCCATTCCAACCGAATCGTGGTTAATTGATTGTTTCTCTAATGGACATGGGAAATGCGCCAATTAAAACAATCAAAGCAGTAAAAACCAATTACTTTTCGTTAAATTACCTCCCTTTTGGTTATTAAATAGTAATATTCTAAGTTTATGCAGGAGGTAATATGAGTTATTTTCAGGTGCGTTACTTAAATAAAGATTGGAGTTTGGTCAATTAAAGGAGCAGTTATTTAATAATTTCAGAAGACTAATAATAAGAATAATGGGAAATGCTGGTCATATGCTCCTATTAAGGGGGGCTTGGTTATTATGAAAAAAACTTTGATTGGTATTGCTTTAATAATTATTATTTTTGGTGCTACTTTAGTATTTGCAAACAACTCAGGTGAATCGGAAAATGCTAAATCTGATCAACAAATAGAAAGTGAATTAGTTAAAAGTATGAAAGAAACTAAAAAAGAAAAAGACAAATTAGAACAATTGTTTACAAGAAGTTCAAAAGAATTAATGGACAAAGGATACGGTGAGGTAGGACTAAGTTATTCTAATGAAGATCGTATTTTAACCACTCAAGTTAAAGGTAAGGGTTTTTTAGAGTCCAATAAGAGTCAAATTGAAAATATAATATCTAATATTGCAAAAGAGGTAGGTTTTAATGATTTTGATATAAAGTTTAGGATAGTAGACAGGAACATTTCCCAAAAAAAAGAGGATAAAAAGTTAATGGAGTCAATACATAATATTTCAAATATAGTGTCGGATGTACTAAAGAATGAGGGATATAATAACCATTCTTATTCAATATCGGTTAAACCGAAGAAAGAAATTATAATTGAAGGAACAAATAATAATTTTGTAGATAATGCTGAACTTGAAAAACTCATTTCTAATGCTATTTTAACAGAGGAAAATATGAAATTTACAGTTCAATTAACAAAGAAAAGTGAAAGAGAGATAAGAGATCAGGAATGGCATCCCGTATTTACTGCAATAAGAGAGGAAATAAATAAGAAATTTAAAGAATATAGAGGATTTGCCTTTTCATTCCATCCGCAACCATTACAAATTATTATCAAAACAAAAATAAATAATAGCTGGTTCGGGAATTCTGATGAAAAGGTTAAGGAAATTGAAAAATACGTAGATAAAATAATTGAGTTGAAATTAGAGGAATTATCTATTGAAAAAGTTCCTTATGAAATAAATATAAGGGATGAAAATAATGAGAAAATTAATTAAAGGACTGAATAACAAAACACGGATAAAATGAAAAAAACGCTTGGTATAAAAATCCAAGCGTTTTTGTTTGTTATTTAGTGTGTGTTAATATTGCTGAGTTTTAATATGAAATTCGAGTTGTTATTTAACATTTTCTCCACGTTTTTCTGAACTAATTACATTGCGAAAAGAGTCTTTTATTACCCCATCGTTTATGAAGCATTGCTAATTATCAAATATCTGCGGTTGATTGTGGGATTTCTCGTGATGAAAGAATGGCAGGCATTGGTTGGTTGCAGTGTAATTGTTGATCGATCTGGTCTAAAATAGCAACGACCTTTTTGGCCATTGCAACGACAATCGACAATCTAGTATTTTGTAAAATAGAATATTCCATAAATCCACTAACATTAACAACACCGGTTATGTGTATGTCACCGACTGGCGGCAATGGTTTGTTCAATGCTGCTCCAGGCTTTATTGGTCCGATTCCAGTTATTAGTGACCCAACGGAATTGCTTTTTCCTAAACAAGCATCTACAGCAATGATATATGGATTTTTATGTTGTTGGTTAATATGTTGGATATAACTATTCAGGTTTGTGGCATGAACCGGTTCATTCAAAGTTCCATATACGGTTATATGTTTTGGTTTTAATTCCGAAAAAAATGTTCCAATAAACGGACCTAATGCATCACCAGTTGAACGATCTGTTCCGATACAAACGACGACATACTCAAATGGAAGTTCTGGGAGCCATGAGGTAATTTTTTCACACATTGTCTCAAGTAAATCAGGGTCTGTATATGCCATTCTAAAATCCTCATTTTTTCTTGCAAAGCGCTTTTTTAGATTCATAGCTTATCCTCCACAAACATATTGGTATTAGTATACGGATTAAAAGTTTGAAGTATACATACACACTACAATTTATTGGAGGAAATCGAATGCTCAGAGCTGGACTTAAATGGATGTTTTTAATTATTGGAACAACAATTGGTGCTGGATATGCATCTGGAAGGGAATTGTGGCAATTTTTTGGACATGAAAGTGGACTTGCTATTGTCTTGTTTGCAGTGTTTTTTTCGATGTCGTGCTTTGTGATATTGAATTTAAGTCATGAGCGGAAGTCAACTGATTATTTGCCAATACTTCGCGATATTGTTGGAAGTAAACTGACAGGTGTTTACGATGTCATGATTTTTTTGTATTTGTTTACGACAACTGTTGTGATGATTGCTGGAAGTGGGGCAACAGGACAGGCGTTTAATTTTTCTTATTGGTGGGGTGTCTTATTCATTGTAATTGCGCTTATTCTTTTATTCTTAAAAGATATAAGTGGTATTTTATCAATTAATCAAATTATCTTACCGCTTTTACTTGGTGGTCTGCTATATATATTATTCTTATTTACATTTGACCAGGACTTAGCGCTCTTCTCACATTGGCATGAACAGCGAAATTGGACAGCTGCTTTCCCATTTACAGCTTTAAATATCCTTCCATTAATTGCAGTATTGGGTGCGATCGGTAACAAGGTTCGCACAAAAGGGGAAATATGGATCGCATGCATTGGTAGCGGTCTAATCTTAGGAGTTATTTCGTATGTATATAATAATAGTTTAATACAAATCGCTGATGAGCTTCTTTTATATGAAATTCCGTTGTTTGCTATTTTAAAACACTATCCATTCGGAATGCTCATATTCATGTCAATTTTGCTTTGGTTTGCTATTTTTACGACAGCAGCTTCAGGAGTATTGGGAATAGTTACTAGGCTGCAGAGCTATTTAAGTATTCCGTTATGGCTGTTAGTATTATTAATTTTAATTGTCATGGTTCCGTTAACGACGTTGGGTTTTTCTACATTAATTACGTATATTTACCCAATTTATGGACTGCTTAACTTGTATGTTTTAACCCGACTTTTATTGTATCCAATGTGGAAAAATAGATAATAGGTCGTGATGCTCATGAGTTTGCTTCTCTCTTTCAAAATGGCGTATATTGTTGTAAACTTTATTCATATATGGAAAGGTATCCATTACGAATTCATTAGTTTTGGAGGTCTTAATTTGGATGAAGTTAACAAACTTTGGGAGTATTTAACGGGTCCGAAGCTATGGCTAACGATCGCAGAAGGCTTTATTAAGATTGTCCTTATTATTGTGTTGGCTATGTTAGTTGTTCGGGTCGGGAAAAATGTTATTGAGCGATTATTTAAGAACAAACAACGTGGTCCGTTTAGAATAACAGAACGAAGAGAAACAACACTAAAAAAATTAGTTCAAAATACGCTGACATATACGGTTTATTTTGCTGCCCTAATTATGCTACTTGATAATGTGTTTGGGTTTAAAGTAGGAGCACTATTAGCTGGTGCTGGAGTAGCAGGTTTAGCAATTGGGTTTGGTGCGCAAAACCTAGTCCGTGATATTATTTCTGGATTTTTTATTATCTTTGAAGATCAATTTTCTGTGGGCGATTATATTAATACCTCAAATGTAGAAGGTACAGTAGAGGAAATAGGAATACGAACAACGAAAATTATGAGTTGGACGGGTGAACAACATGTAATTCCAAATGGAAACGTGACACAGGTTACCAATTACTCTGTCCATAACGGTCTAGCTGTTGTAGATATTAACGTTCCCTATGAAAGTGATATAACTGCTGCTGAAAAAATTATTGAAGAAATGGCAATGGAATTACCTGATAAATATGAAGAGATAGTTGGTACTCCAGAAATCATTGGTGTGCAGACGTTAGAATTATCCCATTTTGTGATTCGTGTTATTGCTGAGACGTTACCAGTATATCAATG
This sequence comes from Lentibacillus sp. Marseille-P4043, assembly GCF_900258515.1. Classification (NCBI taxonomy): domain Bacteria; kingdom Bacillati; phylum Bacillota; class Bacilli; order Caryophanales; family Bacillaceae; genus Lentibacillus; species Lentibacillus sp. Marseille-P4043. The sequence continues at coordinate 871,903 of NZ_LT984884.1, forward strand.
GGCAGGGGCTCGAATCATCCGAAAAGAGGTAAAAGAACGGCTTTATAAAGAGGGTATTGAAATTCCTTCACCAAGATTAGTTATGTATTCACGAAATGAAACACCGGCTGCAATAGAAGCAGAGGGAGAAATGAGACGGGATCAAGAGACAAATTAGAAAGAAGGTTTGATCGTATGGTAGATAAGGAGTTTGCTTTGCATGATATTGTGCAAATGAAGAAACAACATCCATGTGGGGAAAACCGCTGGAAGATTATTCGGATGGGTATGGACATTCGGATAAAGTGTTTAGGCTGTGATCATAGTGTGCTTATCCCTCGCAAGCAGTTTTCTAAGAAACTCAAAAAGGTACTTGAAAAGGCTGAAGAATAAATCTGTAAAAGTGCGTTTGAATAACCTCTAAAATTAATTTTTTCGCTTAAAAGTTTAACTTTGTGTCGTAGTTAAGATTGGAAAACGGAAATTTCGTCTAACTATTAGCAAAAATGGGCATCTCAGAATGCTTATTTTTGCTTTTTCATTACTTGTCAAAATACGTGCTTGTATTATAATTGGTATGGAACGCGTTCATTGAATGGAATCCTTAAGGAGTGAAAGTTGAATGTCATTAACAGCAGGAATTGTCGGACTTCCAAACGTAGGTAAATCTACGTTATTTAATGCAATTACACAAGCGGGTGCAGAAGCGGCGAATTACCCATTTGCAACGATTGACCCGAACGTAGGGATTGTAGAAGTTCCAGACGATCGTTTGAATAAATTAACAGAATTAGTAAATCCGAAAAAAACAGTACCAACAGCATTTGAATTTACCGATATTGCCGGTATTGTGAAAGGCGCAAGTAAAGGGGAAGGATTGGGGAACCAATTTTTATCCCACATTCGCCAAGTTGATGCAATTTGCCAAGTTGTTCGTTGTTTTGAAGATGAGAACATTACCCATGTATCTGGCAAGGTGGATCCAATTTCTGATATTGAAATTATTAACTTGGAATTAATTTTAGCGGACTTAGAAACAGTCAACAAACGCTATCAACGAGTGGAGAAACTAGCAAGACAAAAGGATAAGGAAGCTGTACTTGAGTATGATGTGCTTACTAAATTAAAAGCGGGTTTTGAGGAAGAAAAACCTGCACGCGCATTGGAACTTACGGAGGATCAGTGGAAAATTGTAAAAGGCCTACATTTGCTGACAAGCAAGCCAACTTTATATGTAGCAAACGTCAGTGAAGATGAAGTTGCCGATACGGATGGAAATGAGTATGTCCAAAAGGTTAGAGATTATGCTGCCGAAGAAGGTGCAGAAGTAATCGTTGTTTGTGCAAAAATTGAAGAGGAAATTTCTGAGCTAGATCAGGATGAGAAAGAAATGTTCCTTGAAGATTTGGGGATTACGGAATCAGGTCTGGACAAGCTCATTAAAGCTTCCTACAGCTTATTAGGTTTAGCAACTTATTTTACTGCAGGCGAGCAGGAAGTGAAAGCATGGACATTCCGTAAAGGCATAAAAGCACCACAAGCAGCAGGAATCATCCACACAGACTTTGAACGTGGGTTTATTCGTGCGGAAACCGTATCATATGGTGACCTTATGGATGCTGGTTCCATGGCACATGCACGTGAAAACGGGAATGTTCGCTTGGAAGGCAAGGAGTATTTGGTGCAAGATGGGGATGTTATTCACTTCCGGTTTAATGTGTAATTAAAAGTGGCAGCTACTATTTAGTTATGGGGATATTGTCATAAAGGTTATAACGTATAATTTGGATTCTCTCGAAAAGTTGTTTTTTCATAGAAAGTTTGGTATAATACACTATTGTGAGTAATTACTAACGATTACTCCTTGCTCTTATTGAGGAAAGTACATGCATCAATGTCTGTGCTTAACAATAAATAGGGGCCGCTAAGACCAAAAGGAGGTGTAACGGATGACTAAATATGAAATCATGTACATCATCCGCCCAGACATAGAAGAGGAAGCGCAAACAGCTTTGATTGAGCGTTTCAACAAAATTCTAACTGATAATGGCGCGGAGATTGCAAAAGTTGATGAAAAGGGCAAAAAACGCCTTGCATACGAAATCAATGATTACCGTGATGGATATTATGTAGTGATTAATTTCTCTGGTGATGAAACTGCAATTAATGAGTTCGATCGTCAAGCGAAATTCACAGATGATATTATTCGTCATATGGCAATTCGAGAAGAAGATCAATAATAAGGGGTGGTTCTGATGTTGAATCGTGTCGTACTTGTCGGCAGATTAACGAAGGATCCAGATTTGCGTTATACGCCAAACGGAGTGGCAGTAGCCAATTTCACGTTAGCTGTTAATCGACCATTTTCCAATCAACAAGGAAACCGTGAAGCGGATTTCATTAATTGTGTTGTATGGCGTAGACCAGCTGAGAATCTTGCCAACTATATGAAAAAAGGTAGTATGGTAGGTGTAGACGGTCGTGTTCAAACACGTACATTTGAAGGACAAGATGGAAAAACAGTTTTTGTTACAGAAATTGTAGCAGATAGTGTACAATTTTTAGAATCAAAAGGATCTTCTCAGAATAAAGGTCAAGGAGCACCTAGCTTCCAACCTAATCAAAATCAAAATCAGAACCAACAGAATCAAAACCAAAACCAAGGGAACCCATTTGGTAATAGTGGAGAACCCATCGATATATCAGACGATGATTTACCATTTTAGACAAGTAAGGAGGGGTATTTATGGCAGCTCGTCGCGGACGTGCAAAACGTCGTAAAGTGTGTTATTTCACAGCGAACGGAATTACACACATCGACTACAAAGATGTTGATTTACTAAGACGTTTCATCTCAGAGCGTGGAAAAATTCTTCCTCGTCGTGTCACAGGAACATCTGCAAAATATCAACGTAAATTAACTAGAGCAATCAAACGTGCTCGTGTAATGGCATTATTGCCTTATGTATCAGAGTAAATAATAGGAAGAGCCATTCACTAGTATACATCTACTAGCGAAATGGCTCTTTTAGTTTTACCCCTAAAAAGTCACATTACACCTTAGACATCTCCACATATTCATCAAAGTCCAATACCTCAATAACATCCGACCAATGCAGAACTGTTCCGACAAAGTCCCTAATGTCCAGTCCTTTCATTTCATATGTTTCATCAGTATTGACTGTGCCTGTTGCATCTTCAATGAATGTAACTTTATATCCACGGTCAAATGCTGAAATGGCAGTAAACATACAGCAAAATTCTGTATTGAAGCCTGTAATAAATAGATGATCTACATTTGAATTCTGTAATATGGTTGCTAGTTCTGTATTAAAGAAGGAGCTTGGTGTATTTTTCTCCAATGTATAGTCTGCGTAATTTTTTAATGAATAATGAAGTTCTGAGCCTTTAGATCCTTTGTATAATGGGCTTTCTTCCACATTATCAATATGCATCATGAAAATAACAGGGCTTCCATCATTTTTAAATTCTTTTATAATGGTTTCCATCCGTGCTAGTTCATTTTGGAAATCACCTTGATAAACGATACCATTCTGAACATCAATAACTAATAATGCCTTCATTTAGTCCACCTACTTTATATTATGGTATATTTACACTTCTATATATTCAAAGTGTTCTCCTGCATAGTAGATGAATTTTGTTTAACCTTTAAAATAATCACAATAGTTTCTCTTGCTCTCTATGTAAAATACGATTACCTAACTTTTTAGCTTCTTTAGCAGCTTATATACATGCTTCTTTACAGGATTATGTTGGCGACTGTGCGAAGGCCCACTCTTACTCGGGCTTCCTTCCAATGGGACGGAGAGGCATCGGTGAGACCTTGAAAACAGTTTTTGTTACAGAAATTGTAACAGGTATTCTTAGAATTGGTTTGAAGTTTTTCAAATACCGTTTTATAACCTAATTAATTCATGTTAACGTATAACTGAATTAAACAGCCAAATCAGTTTACTTAATGCTGCTTTATTTGTATATTTAGGATTTTATGTATTAAAACTAACCAAAATACAGGTAATCGTCAGTAAATGTTAAACTATGGAGAGAGAAATTAGTTATATTAAACGTGCCTGTAAACATACGAGAGAAATCCGCCGGTAGCCCCAGCGGATCCTTATTTATCCGTTATATAAAGAATAAGTATAGTTTAGCTCAATATATTTACGATAATAATTTGTTGATCCTGAAGATCCACCAATTGAAAATCCTGCTGCTTCCCAACCTGCTGAAAAGTCTTGGGTTGTAGCAATTTGAATAGTAGCATCTCCTAATACTTGAAGTCTAGTTGTTGGGAATTTGCCTCCATTATCTAAAGGCAAAGAATCTGCTGAAGCATTTTCTATTGTATGATTACCTGAGCCTGTAAACCATTGCGTATTATATACCTTGTTTATTTGTCTAAAAGAGCCATAAGAATAAATTTCAACACGTGCTCGCAACCTTGTTTCTAAACCATTATCATTTCTTGTTCTACTAACATTTTTTAAATAGGTATTGCCACTAGCAAGAGTACCAATTTCGCTTAATGGTTCATCTTCAACCTTAAAAACATCTACTAGTTCATCAGTTTCATTGTCGTAGATATTAATTTTACCTACTAAACCATCAATACTTTTTTCAATATATACTTCAGATTCAGAATAGGGGATATTAAATTCAATTCCTTTAATATGTTCTTTGAAAAACTCTCCGTCTTCATCTGTGGCTGCACTAGCAGTAAAACCAGGAACAATAATTGCTACACCTAATGTTAGTGCACAAACAACTAAAAATTTCTTTAACCTTTCGATAAATAAAACCTCCTAATTATTTGGTAAATTTAATTTCACCATTATTATCTGATACTTATAATAGAATTGCAATGATTTTTTAGACAATTGAGATAATAAACCTATTTAATATATGGTTCAAAGTATTCACACTTGTATGGAAATCAGGAATATATGCTCATAGTGAATTGTGATATAATATTAATAACTAATAGAGTGAAGGGAGAGTCAAGGTAATTTTGAATGAAATAACCACAGAAAGTTGGCAGGATCTCGTCAATAATGTTGGAAATATAGCAGATAAGACTCAACGGCAACTAATCGAGGTACAATCTCACATAACTGAATTAAATAATACTTTAGAAGTTACCAATATTATACTAGGTGTTATTGCTACAGCTTACATCATTTCACTCATAATTAAACTAATTAAAACTAATAAAAAATAGAAAGACGCTGTGAATCTATGTAAATATTCGGAAATAGTTAAATCAAAAACTACTTTTTATCAGAGTAAATAATGGGAAGGTTAATTCACTCGTATACCTATACAAGCGAATTGGCCTTTTCTTTTTGAATGTAAGCAATACTCCCCTACAAGCAGTTCGAGCATCGTACGGAATCGCAGAAACATTGGCGCGAGAACGAAAACATCGTCCGGAATCGCAAGAACATCAGCGCCAGTGAGAAAACATCGCCCCGCGCACAGCATAAATAACAACAAGGAACCATGAAATAATCACAATAGCTTCCCTTGCTCGATATGTAAAATACGATTACCTAGCTTTTCAGCCTCTTCATAATCATGTGTAACCATGATAATCGGTATTTTCCACATTTGATGTAGTCGGAGTAATTCGTTTTGGCACTCTTGTCGGGTTTTATCGTCTAGTGCTGAAAACGGCTCGTCTAGTAAGAGGGCTTCTGGTTTTGTAGCTAGTGCACGTATCAAAGCAACACGCTGTTTTTCTCCGCCTGAAATTTGTCGTGGATAGCTATCTAATAGATGTCCAATACCGATTACGTTCACCAGTTTTTGAAGTAATGTTTCATCTTTCATCCCATACTTAATGTTTTTCTCAACTGTCATATGCGGGAATAAAGCATAATCCTGAAATAAATAGCCGATATTTCGTTTTTGTACGGGTATTGGTTTCATTTTTTTACTGTAAAGGAGACGATCGTTTAATGTGATCTCACCTGAGTCTGGATGGGAGAGTCCGGCGATGCTATTGAGAATCGTCGTTTTTCCAGCGCCAGATGGACCAAATAGCACAACAATTTCCTCACCAATAGTAAATTCCAACTCAATTGAAAAGTTTTTCAGCTTTTTCGTCATAGCTACAGAAAGCATGATGTATCCCGCCAATCACTTGTCTAATCTTAATATGTTACGCCCGCTCCACCAGTTTAGCCATAATATGGCGCTAAATCCTATAATGATAATACTGATCACCCAAAAAACGGCCGTATCGGAGTTTCCGCTTTCAACCGCAAAGTAGATTGCTAGTGGAATGGTTTCTGTTTTATTTGGTATGTATCCCGCAATCATGAGTGTAGCACCAAACTCGCCTAATGCGCGGGCAAAGGTTAATACTAATCCTGCTAGAAGCCCAGGCCATGCTAAAGGGAAGGATATTGTCCAGAATACTTTCCATTTGGAAGCTCCCATCGTCAATGCAGCATTTTCAATATTTTGGTCATAGTTTTGAAAGGCAGCAGACGCACTTTGATACATTAATGGAAATGCGACAACCGTTGCTGCAATCACTGCGCCGATCCATGTGAACACAACCTGGAAATCAAACCATTGCAACAAAATACTACCAATCGGGCCATTTTTGCCAAACAAATATAGTAAGCCAAAGCCGACAACAGTAGGTGGTAATACTAATGGCAGCATTAACACCGATTCGATGATACGTTTGCCTGGGAAATGACTGCGTGCCAAAATCCTCGCAAATATGATACCGAAGACAAGGACAATGCAGGTCGCTATACCCGCTATTTTTAAGGATAATAGAAATGGAGTATAATTCATTTACACCAACCTCGTTTGTAACTAGTTATTTGTAAATCCAAAATCGGCTAATGTTTTTTGAGCGTGGTCACTTGTTAAAAATGTAACAAAGTCTTTTGCAGCTTCAGTATTATCGCTTGTACTTGTAACAGCACCTGGATAGACGATAGGCGTGTACCAATCTGCTTTAGCTTCTGCTAATACGTTAACTTTGTCTGAACGCAAGGTATCACTGCCATAAACAAAACCAATTGCTGTATTACCGGATTCGACATAAGAGAGAACCTGTGTCACATCTTTTGCATAAACAAATTGATCGGTAAGCGCATCCCACTTGTCTATGTGCTGGAGAGCTTCTTTTGCGTAGCTACCAGCTGGTACACTTTCAGGATTGCCTATTGCAATTTGGGCGATAGTAGGTTGAATAGATGTAAATGAATCCAATGGCAAATGAGCATCTTTTTTTCCGATCATCACGAGTGTATTCTTGGCAAAATCTATTCTTGTATCTTGTAAAATAAGTTTTTCATTTCCTAAAACATCCATCCATTTTTGGTTCGCTGATAGAAATACATCAACAGGAGCCCCTTGTTGAATTTGCTGGGCCAGTTTTCCTGATCCACTGAAATTAAATGAAATCGTCACATTGGGGTTCTTTTCCTCATATTCCTTACTAATTTCCTTCATCGCCCCCGACAAACTAGCGGCGGCTGAGACAAAAATTTCTGTCGTGCCGGTATCGGAATCAGCTGAATCTGTCTGATTGCAACTAGCAAGAAACGGAAAAAGTAAACAGGTTAGCAAAAGCAATATGCGTTTCATTATCGAATCCTCCCCGGCCGTTTTTTTCGTCTAGGATATATCGTAATAATTTTCACCATTAAAATAAATGTATATCCTAAAAACAACCATAGCCAATTATCGCTTATTGGAAAAATGAAGGCGACAAGTGTATAGAGAAGAAATGGAATTGTTGTCGTATAGGCACACATTTTCCAAAGAATTGCAAAGCGAATTTTACGATGTAATGTTCGACTTATCCATGTACCAATATAGGCAACCACAGCGAGCATGACAAATACAAATATCACTAATGGGAGATAATAAAAAATAAAAAAATAAACTAACAAGAAAAACAACTGTAGATTGGCACCAGCACCACTAGAGGCTGTCAGTTGATCAATTAACGAGGGAAGTGAGACGATTAGCAGTAGAATAAACATATAGACTACTGTAACATCCATTCCAATCCGATTTAATTTAAACATTGCGTTTTTGGACGGCAATTTGATACTGCGTTTAAATGCTTCCAGAAAAATCATGCATATTCATCCTTCGTGTAAAAATAAACGATCACTTCCATTATAATAAAAAACGCCGGAAAATGCGCTAGTTGTCTTTTATCTATTTAAAAAGCTGTCTTCAAAAGATTGGGACTGCGATTACTCGCCCCATCGAAAACATTTGTTGTTTTCTTACACAATAGATAGAAACTGCGACACAGTGATAATTCCTTTTTGTGATACTTTCTCTCATTCTAATGTGCCTGAGTGCTTGAACCCGCTACGGCAGAATACTTCGCTTTCCGTGGGCACGGCCTCAGCCTCCTCGGAAGCAAAAGGCACTTCCTGCGGGGTCTTCGGACACGTGCTGTTCCCACAGGAGTCTACGTATTCTGCCTCCGCTTGTAGGGATTTTCTGAATGTAGAATAGTGTATAACTTATAAATTCAACATTTCATGGAGTTCTTCTCACTTATACAGAAAGTCACACGAAGGTTTGGAGAAAATGTGAGACTTGTGATGTAACTTTTTACGTGACTTTTCCCGTCCTTTACAAGTTGAGTATTAATTCACGGCTTGGGGAAATACTCGCTTTCCATGGGGACGCTTCAGCCTCGCGAGCAAAAACCGCTCACTGCGGGGTCTTCAGTCTGTTCATTTTTCATAGTAGAAACTACGAAATTTAAAAAGCAGCAGACATTACGAAAAGTGACTTGAGAAAAGATCTGGGTATACGAACAATTGCCCGGGAAATACTTTTTCTACAATTTTCAACACCAAATTGCTTATGAAAAATGTTATCATATTATAATGAGATAAATAATAAGCATCTGACTGGCAATGAACTTATTCGGACATTCTTATTGTAAAGGATGCGCCGCGGTCGCCGGTTGATGAAAAGCTCACGTCTGTGACATGAGTTATGCTAGTCATGTTTTACGTATTGTTAGCTAAATAGAAACTAAATTTATACTTTTTTACTTTTGTTGCAACAAAATATAAGAGGTGCAGTTAATGAATCGATCAAAATTACTTACAGATGGGGTACTATTAATAGCCATTTACATCGTATTATTATTAATCGCAATGTTTGTTCCGCTAATTGAACTTGTCGCTACATTTCTTTTACCTGTACCAATTATTATCTTTGCTTCTAGATATGATTGGAAATCGTCACTATTAATGTTGGCGGTAGCGCTTGTACTATCTTCTTTATTTGCCACCATCTTTTCCCTGCCAGTTACGGTGCTAATGGGGCTCGGCGGTGTTATGATTGGTAGTGCAATGTATAGGGGACTATCTGCCTATGAAACATGGGCACGAGGTGCAGTTGGATTTGGACTTGGATTGGTATTTGTCCTTTTAATTAGTCAGTTAGTATTTGACGTGAATATGTTAGAAGAAATCGATGTGATGATTGACCAATCCATGCAAATGAGTCAGGATATGATGGAGCAGTTTGGTTTAGCTGATCAGGCGGCAGAGCAAATGGCACTTATCGAGGAACAAATGGAAATGCTAAAAAATCTGATTCCGGTTGGGATCGCGGTTATTGGTATTTTACTATCGTTTATCGGCCAATGGGTAAGTTACAAAGTGATTAATCGATTAGAAAATAAGAACTTTCACTTTCCACCATTTCGTGAACTGAAACTGCCAGTATCGCTTGTTTGGATCTACTTTTTTGCATTGATTTTTACGTTTTTTGAATTAGATCAAAATGGTATGCTATACCTAGCAGTAAATAATGTCCTTATGCTAGCAGGGATGTTAATGGTGATCCAAGGATTTTCATTGATATTTTTCTATGCATATCAGAAAAACAAGTCAAAGGCATTGCCAATAGGTAGTGTTGTTTTGACAATACTTATGCCATTTCTGTTCCTTTATCTTGTGCGGATTTTAGGTATAATTGATATAGGTTTCAAACTACGAGACCGGATCTCACAAAGTGGAAAATAGAACGGAATAGGTTGTGGAGTGAATTCAATGCCAGATTTACAAAAAAAGCCCGCGCTTAGCAGGCATTTATGGATTATTTATCTGTTATCAATCATTTTGCTAGGCGTTATATGGTATTACCAATGGATATTGGGGCTGTTAATGACGCTATTTCTAGCGGCATCCTTTTACTACAGTATCCAAACAGAGAAAACGATCATAAATGAGACAGAAGAATATATCTCGACGCTCTCGCACCGAATTAAAAAAGTTGGTGAGGAGGCGTTATTAGAAATGCCGATTGGAATCGCCCTTTATAATGAGGATTTTTTCATTGAATGGGCTAATCCATATATGAACAATTTCGCCGAGGAAGATACACTTGTCGGAAAACCATTAAACCTTTTGTCAGAGGATTTAGAGCCGATGATTAAAGAAGGAAAAGATGAAATAGGCTTTGAGTTAGAGGGATACAGACTTCAAACAGTTGTTAGAAAAGACGAACGTTTATTATACTTCTTTGATCGGACGAAGCAAAATGAAATCCAAACACTTTATCAGAATGAGCAAACAGTTTTGGCAATCATCTTTTTAGACAACTATGAGGAAATTACACAAAATATGGATGATACCTTCAAGAGTCAGTTAAACTCTAAAGTTACATCTGTTTTAAATAATTGGTCACACGCGTATGGAATCTATTTGAAACGGACATCACAGGAACGATTTATAGCAGTTGGAACGAAAGAAATTCTACAGAAATTGGAAAAGACTAAGTTTGATATTCTTGATGAAGTCAGAGAATTGAATACCGAACAGAATATTCCTGTTACGATCAGTATCGGAGTTGGATATGGGAACATGGGGCTACCGACTCTTGGCGAACTTGCCCAATCAAGTCTCGACTTGGCACTGGGCCGTGGGGGCGACCAGGTAGCTATTAAGGATGACTCTGGTAAGGTTCGTTTTTATGGCGGTAAGACAAATCCAATGGAAAAACGCACAAGAGTACGGGCACGTGTTATCTCCCATGCATTAAAAGAACTTGTGAAAGAGAGTGACAATGTGATTATCATGGGTCATAAATCCCCTGATATGGATTCACTTGGCGCAGCTATTGGTATTTTAAATATCGCCAAGGCAAATGAAGTGGAAGGCCATATTGTTTTTGATCCTGACGATGTGGACACAGGTGTTTATCGGTTGGTTGATGCCATAAAAGCAGATGAAAGCCTGTGGAAACATTTTATTGAACCAGAAGAAGCGGAAGCACTTATCTCCAGTAGAAGCTTGGTGGTTGTTGTCGACACGCATAAGCCTTCCATGGTAGCGGATGAGCGCCTATTGAATAAAACGGATTTCAAGGTAGTGATTGACCATCATCGCCGTGCTGAGGATTTTGTTGACAATCCAACGCTTGTTTATATGGAACCATATGCGTCATCAACTGCTGAACTAGTAACTGAACTATTGGAATACCAACCGAAAACATTGAAACTTAAAATGCTGGAAGCGACAGCATTGCTTGCAGGTATTATTGTCGATACGAAAAGCTTTACATTGCGAACAGGTTCTCGAACGTTTGACGCTGCTTCATATTTACGTTCTAAGGGTGCTGATACCGTATTAGTCCAACAATTTATGAAAGAAGATTTGAAGTTATATATTAAGCGGAGTAAATTAATTGAACGGGCACAAACGTACAATCATTCGGTTGCGATTGCTAAGGGGAAACCGGAGGAAATATATGGTCCTGTACTAATTGCTCAAGCAGCTGATACACTTTTAACAATGAGTGGAATTAATGCCTCATTCGTTATTTCTGAACGAGAAGATGGTAGAATTGGGATAAGTGCCAGGTCTCTAGGTGACGTCAATGTTCAAATTATCATGGAAAAAATGAATGGCGGCGGTCATTTAACAAATGCAGCTACACAAATTGAAGATACAACAATAGACGATGCAGAAGCATTATTAAAAGATATACTAGAGGAATATTTCGGAGGAGGAGAAACAGAATGAAGGTTATTTTCTTAAAAGATGTAAAAGGAAAAGGAAAAAAAGGCGATGTGAAAAACGTATCGGACGGTTATGCACGTAACTATTTATTAAAAAATAAGTTAGCCGAAGAAGCAACTAAAGGAAACATGAAGGCGTTAGATGCACAGAAAAAGAAAGCTGACCAGGAAGAACAACAAGAAAAAGAAGATGCTATCGAATTAAAAGATACCTTAGCAGATCTAACAGTAGAGTTAAAAGCAAAGTCTGGGGATAGTGGCCGACTATTTGGCTCCATAACAAGTAAACAAATCGCAGAGGCACTTGAAAAGGCACATGGATATAAGATTGATAAACGTAAAATTGAATTAGATGAACCAATTCGCGCGTTAGGCTATACGACGGTTCCAGTTAAGCTTCATCAGGAAGTTTCTGGTTCGATTAAAGTACATGTAACAGAAAAGTAAACAAGACTCTTAAGGAAATCGGTGATATGCCGATTTCTTTAAATTAGTATAAACCTCTCTGGGAGGAAGAAAGAATGAATGAAAATTGGAATGATCGTACACCACCACATAATATCGAAGCGGAACAGGCGGTAATCGGTGCTATTTTCCTTGAACCGGATGCTTTTTCACAAGCATCGGAATTGTTGATGCCTGAGGATTTCTATCGCGCCAGCCATCAACGCATATTTGAAACGATGATGAAGCTTTCAGATCTTGGTGAGCCGATTGATCTTGTTACTGTAACGACCTCCTTATCAAATGCCAAGACATTGGACGAAGTTGGAGGGGTATCCTATTTAACTGATTTGGCAGGTAGTGTACCGACTGCTGCCAATATTGGATATTATAGTAAAATAGTGGAGGAAAAATCAGTATTACGTCGATTAATTCGTACAGCAACCGATATTGTGACAACTGGTTTTACCAGGGAAGATGAGATTGAGGATGTTCTAAATGAAGCGGAAAAAAACATTTTAGAAGTCTCCCATCGACAAAATTCCGGGGCATTTAAATCAATAAAAGATGTGCTAATTGAAGTTTACGATGATATTGAAACACTACACAACCACAAGGAAGACGTGACAGGTGTTCCAACAGGTTATCGTGATCTTGATCATATTACATCTGGTTTTCAACGTAACGATTTAATCATTATTGCTGCCCGTCCATCAGTTGGTAAAACAGCATTTGCGTTGAATATTGCGCAAAACGTAGCGATTAATACCGATGAAAATGTAGCGATATTTAGTTTGGAAATGGGTGCCGAACAACTTGTTCAACGGATGCTCTGTGCGGAAGGAAATATTGATGCCCAACGTTTACGTACAGGAAGCTTGGAGTCTGATGACTGGAGTAAACTAACAATGGCGATGGGGAGTCTTTCAAATGCAGGGATCTACATTGATGATTCACCAGGCATACGTGTAAGTGAAATTCGGTCAAAATGCCGGCGTTTGAAGCAGGAACATGGACTTGGCATGATTTTAATTGACTATTTACAACTCATTCAAGGAAGTGCGAACTCTAGAGAGAACAGACAGCAAGAGGTTTCTGAAATTTCCCGTTCACTCAAAGGTTTAGCACGTGAGTTAAATGTCCCACTCATTGCCTTATCACAGTTATCACGTGGTGTGGAACAACGCCAAGATAAGCGTCCAATGATGTCTGACTTACGTGAATCAGGAAGTATTGAGCAAGATGCCGATATTGTTGGGTTTTTATATCGTGATGATTATTATGACCAGGAATCAGAGAAGCAAAATATTATTGAAATTATTATTTCCAAACAGCGTAACGGCCCAGTTGGAACAGTTGAACTTGCATTTGTGAAGCAATATAACAAATTCGTTGACTTGGACCATCGCTATCAAGAAAGTGATGTTCCGCCACCAGTACCAGTTTAATAGTTTTGAAAAAGCAGCCCTTGTGTTATTGGGGCTGCTTTTTTTACTTAGGGATAACAGCATACGTGTTTAAAAACAAAAAACAAACCATACTAATAATGACGGTTGCTTTATTAAAAGCTCTCTTCGTAATGTTTGTCGCTTTTTAATTTGGATGGTTGATATAAACTGCGACGTAAGTAGGGTTCAAAATTACCGCTACGGAAATACACTACGCGGACCTTAGGGCAACGCTTTAGCTTCCTCGGAAGAAAAGCACTTCCTTGAAAAAGGAAAACCGCTTTTTCTGCGTGCGATGTAACGCTGCCGAAGCTTTCCTTGTCCTGCGGGATCTTCAGCTGTTGCTTTTCCCGCAGGAGTCTACGTGTATTTCCTTCGCTGGTGTTGTGCATTAACATATTATTACAACTTTTAANCGCTTTTTCTGCGTGCGATGTAACGCTGCCGAAGCTTTCCTTGTCCTGCGGGATCTTCAGCTGTTGCTTTTCCCGCAGGAGTCTACGTGTATTTCCTTCGCTGGTGTTGTGCATTAACATATTATTACAACTTTTAATGCTTTATTTTAAGGAAATATTAAAGCATATGCATAAATTTCCTCACAAGTAGCCCGTATATACGTAGACTCCTGGGGGATGAGAGGCATAGGTGAGACCCCGCAGTGCGCCAGCACGAGGAGGCTCTCCAGCCGCCCCCGGAAAGCGGAGTGTATACGGGCTGCGGGGCAGAGAGCAACAAACAATGTGAAACCAATATAGCACTTACTTCGCATTTTATATCTATTGTGTAAAAGACAACATTCGCTTAGAAAATAGTCTTATTAAGCGAACGTTGGGTAAATTATTTAAACTAATGTTCGTGTTTAGATTGACTAAATCTGTGGTTATTGATAAACTTACACTGTTACGAATTAAAAAGACAAATAATGAACATATTTTCATATGGAGGTGCACTATGTCCTCAGTAGTAGTGGTTGGAACACAGTGGGGAGATGAAGGTAAAGGCAAAATTACTGACTTTCTTTCCCAAAATGCAGAGGTTGTTGCCCGTTATCAAGGCGGTAACAATGCAGGACATACAATTAAGTTTGATGAAGTCACGTATAAATTACATTTGATTCCATCTGGTATATTCTTTCCAGAAAAAACATGTGTATTAGGAAATGGAATGGTAATTGATCCAAAAGCATTTGTTGAAGAACTTGCCTATCTACATGAGCGCAATGTTGCAACGGATAATTTACGTATCAGTAATCGAGCACATGTTATTTTACCGTATCATCTTAAACTGGACATTCTTCAGGAAGAGGATAAAGGTGCTAATAAAATTGGTACGACGAAAAAAGGAATTGGACCAGCATACATGGATAAAGCAGCTCGCTCTGGGATTCGAATCGCTGACTTGCTAGATAAGGAAGCTTTCCAAACGAAATTAGAACAAAATTTACGAGAAAAAAATCGTCTGTTTGAGAAAGTATATGAAGTAGAGCCTTTGCAGGTGGAAGATATATTAGAGGAATACTACAATTATGGACAACAGCTTGCTAAATACGTTTGTGATACGTCAGTCGTATTGAATGATGCCCTTGATGGTGGTCGCCGGGTGTTGTTTGAAGGTGCACAAGGTGTAATGCTTGATATCGATCAAGGAACATATCCATTTGTAACATCTTCAAACCCGATTGCAGGTGGCGTAACGATTGGATCTGGGGTCGGTCCGTCAAAAATCAATCATGTTGTTGGGGTGTCAAAAGCATATACAACGCGTGTAGGTGACGGCCCATTCCCGACAGAGCTGCATGATGAAGTTGGTAATCAAATTCGCGAGGTTGGCCGTGAATATGGAACAACGACAGGACGTCCACGACGAGTTGGCTGGTTTGACAGTGTGGTTGTCCGACATGCTCGACGTGTAAGTGGTATTACCGATTTATCGCTTAATTCTTTAGATGTTTTGACAGGTATTGATACATTGAAAATTTGTGTTGCCTATCGCTACAAAGGGGAAATAATGAATGAATTTCCAGCGAGTTTGGCCGTTTTAGCTGAATGTGAACCTGTTTATGAAGAAATGCCAGGCTGGACAGAAGACATTACAAATGCTAAAAGTCTTCATGAGTTACCAGAAAACGCAAGACATTATTTAGAACGAATATCTCAACTTTCTGAGATTCCGCTATCAATTTTCTCAGTTGGACCGGATCGTACTCAAACAAATGTCGTGCGAAGTGTTTATAGTTAAACAAAAAAACTTTACAATGGGCCGAAGCCGTTGTAGAGTTTTTTATTATGCAAAAAAAGCAGCGTCATAATATGCACGCATTACTCAATAAATAGATAGAATGCACTAGCGTTATGTCGTTTATTGTAATATAAATGTAATAAAACGACATCATAGTAGTGACTATATGTAACTTTTTACACAAAATGAATAAAAATAATTCAATTTACTGGAAAATATGATACATTTTCGTTACATTCCGACAAAATCTGTTTTCTGCTTACGTTACTTATGATAGATTAAGGAAGGACCTTGAGATAGTCTTTAGACCTAGAAAAAGAGAGATACATAAAATGCATTGGTCTTGTAAGGGGGAAATTCCATAGTGGTAACAGATAGTCGGAAATGTAAGCGGAAACGAACTGGTCTACTAACCAAAATAATAATAATGACATGTGTAAGCTTTGGTCTTTTAAGTCCGACAGTTTTTGCGGAAGAGAAAGGTGAACTGGAAAGTGTTTTTCACGTATATGTTGATGGAGAACACATAGGCAAAGTAGATGACCAAACCATTGTCAACAAAATCGTGGATGAGAAAATCGCCAATGGACAAGAACAATTCGACAACTATGATATTGCAATCGGCGAGGATGTCTCAGTTGTTCCTGAAAAGGTTTTTAATCCTACATATAATAATGAAAAGGTATCTGACATATTGAAAAATGAGCTGTCTGTTAATGCAAAGGCTATAGAGCTAGACATTGCTGATGAAACGGCCGGTTACTTTAAAGATCAAGATACTGCTGAAGCTGCATTACAAGCGTATCAAGCAAAATATATCGATGAAGAAGATCTTGAAAAATTAACAGAAGAGCAAAAACAGACCATACTAGAACCATCAGATCAGACAGAAGATATGAAGCTGTCTGTTGGAGATTCTATTATTACAGACGTTGCATTATCGGAAAAAGTTTCATTTTCTAAACAAAAAGTGCAACCAAAAGAAGTCTTAACTGTTAAAGACGGTGTCAAGTTATTGGAAAAAGGCACGCTTACAGAAAACACTTACCAGGTTAAAGAAGGCGATGTGTTAGGCAATATCGCTAATAAGTATGACTTAACGACCGAGGAGTTGCTTGAATTAAACCCTTCCCTTAACGAAGATTCATTGTTACAAATTGATCAAAAAGTCAATGTGACCGAATACGAACCATTTGTTGATGTAATTGTCAAAGAAGAGAAGAAAGATGAAAAGACAATTAACTATGAGACAGAGATTGTTGAATCGGACGAGCTTTATAAAGGCGATGAGAAGGTAAAACAAAAAGGTAAAGATGGTAAAAAAGTGGTACATTATGCAATTGAAATGAAAAATGGCGAGGCTACTTCCAAAGAAATTATTGATGAGAACGTAATGGAAGAACCGACGAAAGAAATTATTATAAAAGGTACGAAAGTTATATCCTCACGTGGATCCGGAGAACTAAGCTGGCCAGCGATAGGCGGGTATGTTTCCAGCCATGTTGGTATGCGTTGGGGATCAATGCATAAGGGAATGGATATCGCGGGTCCTAGCAATCGTTCCATTCTAGCAGCAGATAATGGTGTTGTTGTTTCAGCGGGATGGAATAGTGGTGGATATGGGAATAAAATAGTCATTAACCATAACAATGGTATGCAAACCGTTTATGCCCATCTCGCCTCCATTAGTGTTCAAGCCGGTCAAACGGTAGAAAAAGGTAGTAAGATTGGTGTGATGGGTTCAACTGGTGACTCGACTGGCATACATTTACATTTTGAAGTTTATCAAAATGGAACACTCCAACACCCAGCAGAATATTTTTAAGAACAATCAACAAAAGGACTAACTCCAGTGAATGCATTTCGTAGGAGTTAGTCCTTTTTAGCTAAGGCTGCTTTCTAGATGATTGTTGTTTTTGATAAAATAACTAAGCAATATTTTCTCATAAGCAGCCCGCTTTTAGTCGGCCTTCCTTCTGACGGAAAAAGAGGCACTCCAGCCGTCCCCCGAAAAGCGAAGTTATACGGGCTGCGGGGCAGGAAGCAACAAACAATGCGAAAACAGCTATCATGAATGAGCACAAGGATCTCCATCCAATGAAATTACCCATTATAGAGGTTGTTCAAAAAGTCACCAAATAATAAGCAGCGAATCTCTTCGTTGGCTTGCTTTTCCCCTCCTCATGTACCTATTTATGTACACTCCGGGGCTCAAAGCTACGCCGCCTCGACCTTCTTGCTTCTAATTTGGCAACTTTTTGAACACGCACTTATACAGAAGGAATTCATTTAAAGACATTTATGCTAAAATACGATAGAATAGACAGAAGCACGTGATAAAAAGGATGTGACTGGAATGAGTCAGAAGATTTTAGTAGTCGATGATGAACAACCAATTGCAGATATATTGAAATTCAACTTAGAAAAAGAAGGCTATCAAGTGGTTTGTGCTTATGACGGTGATGAAGCAATCGAGCTAGCAGAAGCAGAAAAACCTGACTTGATTTTACTTGATATAATGCTACCAAATAAAGATGGTAATGAAGTATGCCGTGAAATACGCAAGACGCAATCCATGCCAATTATTATGCTAACGGCAAAAGATGCAGAAATAGATAAAGTACTCGGCCTTGAGCTTGGTGCAGATGACTATGTAACAAAACCATTCAGCAACCGTGAATTGATTGCACGGGTGAAGGCTAATCTTAGACGACAACAACAGGTCCCTGATGATGCTGTTAAAACTACAAAAGATATTGTCATGGGAAGTCTTGTGATTCACCCGGATGCGTATGCAGTAACACGTGATGGCGAGCAAGTAGAGCTTACCCACCGTGAGTTTGAATTGCTGCATTATTTAGCACGTCATATTGGTCAGGTAATGACACGTGAGCATTTGCTTGAGACGGTATGGGGTTACGACTATTTCGGTGATGTTCGAACAGTAGACGTAACCGTAAGAAGATTACGAGAGAAAATTGAGGAGAGTCCAAGTAATCCAATGTGGATCGTTACACGCCGTGGAGTAGGTTATTATTTACGTAATCCTGGCGAGGAGTAGGTTTATATGAACAAAGTCGGTTTTTTCCGTTCGATACAATTAAAATTTATTATTATTTATATATTGCTTCTGCTTGTTGCCGTTCAAGTGATTGGCTCCTATTTTGCGCGGGAACTGGAGGACCAGTTGACAACCAACTATGAGGACTCTGTTAGACACCGGGTTGAGTATTTATCCTATAACTTAAAAGAAGCATTTGATGAGGATCGGACGGAAGACGAAACGGAACCATCTTTACAACAAGAAATACAAGGAATCGTAAATAATGTCGACCCAGAAGAAATTACTAAATTGCAAGTTGTAAATAAAGTTGGACGAGTTTTGGGTGCAAATAATTATTCGGATCAGGATAAAATCGGCAAAAAGACAACCGGTGAATTTGTAACAAAAGCTATTTCATATGGTGCTCGGGATGAGAAGACCGAACGGAATCCACAGACAGGTAATCGTGTGTTTGTTAAAGTAGAACCAATTAAAGATGGAGAAGATGTGGTTGGTGCTATTTATTTGGAGGCATCTTTGGAAGATGTTTACGATCAATTAGAAACCATTAATAAAATATTTTTTAAAGGATCCATTTTGGCAATCATTGTGTCCGCCTTCCTCGGTATCTTAGTTGCTAGAACGATTACCAAACCGATTTCAGAAATGCGTAGGCAAGCACTTACAATGGCTAAAGGAGATTTTACGCAAAAGGTTAATGTATATGGTGCAGATGAAATTGGCACCCTTGCTGAAACATTTAATGACTTGAACGATCAGCTTAAACACTCCTATGCAACTATTGAAGAAGAACGGCGAAAATTGAGCTCCGTACTGTCTAATATGTCAGATGGTGTTATCGCAACAGATGAAACGGGAGCTATTTCACTAATGAATGATGCTGCAGGAAGGCTTATTGGGGAAAACCCCGAGGATTTAAGAGGGGAATTCCTGCTTGATGCATTACAGTTAGGAGAAAAAGATGTTGATCTATCCGAGTTACATGACAGTGGTTCAATGATTATTGATTTAAGCGATGATGATCACATTTTCTTAGTACGGGCTAATTTCTCAACAATCTCTGATGATGAAGATGATATTATTGGCTTTATAACTGTCATTAGCGATGTCACCGAGCAGCAAAAAGTAGAGCAAGAGCGTCGTGAATTTGTATCCAATGTTTCCCATGAGTTACGTACGCCATTAACAACGATGCGTAGCTATATTGAAGCATTGACAGACGGAGCTTGGCAGGACAAAGAGATTGCACCAAAATTCTTGCGTGTCACACAAAATGAAACAGAACGAATGATACGAATGGTCAATGACTTATTACAACTTTCTAAAATGGATAATAAAGACTACGGGTTGCATAAGGAAGAAACAGATTTTCTAGCGTATTTTCACGAGATTATCGATCGATTTGATATGAGTGAACACGAAGGAATCAAGCTTCAGCGTGAACTTCCTGAAGGGCAGTTCTATGTATGGATGGATAAGGATAAAATGACCCAAGTATTAGATAATATTATTTCCAATGCCATCAAATACTCACCTGAGGGTGGGACCATTCGCTTTAAGATGGAAAAACGAAGGCATCAAGTATTAGTCAGTATCCAAGATCAAGGTATCGGCGTTTCCTATGAAAAGGTGGATCGAATATTTGACCGCTTTTACCGGGCTGATAAGGCTCGAACAAGAAAACTTGGCGGGACAGGCTTAGGTTTAGCAATTGCACGGGAATTGGTGGAAGCACATCACGGTAAAATTTGGGCGAAAAGTAAAGAAGGTAAAGGGACAACAATTCTCTTTACACTTCCGCTGGTGAATCAGAAGCGGAGGGGTCGGAAATGAAATTAGAAACCGTTAAATCATTTATACTGGTGATATTAGTTGGAATTAGTCTGCTTTTAACATTAGGTATATGGAGCTATCAGCCTAATTATAAATCTTTATCGGATATGGATTACGCAGAAGCAGATATTGGCGGAAAAGATGATGTGTCCAAAAAGGATCTTGTTGAGCCAAAGTCTATGATTTTCCATAACTATAGCCAATTATATGGATTTTCGGACCCTAAGGATCGGCAGACCTTGTATCGTGATATGCAGTCATGGGTACTGTATAATTTTGAGACAAAAGGGGCTAATGGACCACCAACAGATGATTATCAAGTGGAGTTACTATTTCCGGACGAGTTGCCAATGGAAATAGTGAATTACCTTTTTACGTTAAATGACGAAGTAACACTGCCAGAATGGTCCTTTCAACGGCTATTTATTACGTTTGACATAAATAATTCATCATTGGAATTACACTTTTTATCAACAAATGGTGATAAACAAGCAAGTTTCCTTGTTAATAATTCGGAAAAATTCGATCTGCTATGGTCCTATACGACTAAACAAAAGGGGCTCAGTGAATATGTAAGTCTTGATAAGACGGGTTTGCCAGTATATATTCCAAAGCATTCTAAGACGGTCGCTCAAAGAAAACTAACCGTTACGAATATAGATGCTGATCAGCTTGTCAATGCATTGTTTAGCAACCCGGAAATCGTAAGGCGTAATAATTCTAATTTAGGCGGATCCTATTATACAGATGGTATACGTGGTATGCGTGTCCAACGAGATGGACGGGTTATTGAATTCGTTAATCCGCTCAACACAAACTATGAACGAATGGCGCCACTAAATCTATTGGATACTAGTATGACAAATATAAATGAACATAAGGGCTGGACAGGCGATTACAATTTGGAAGAGCTAAAAACATTAACCAATCTTGTTCGCTACCGAATGTATTATGCTGGTTATCCGGTATTTAATAGTAATTTATCGGTTATTGAGCAAGAATGGCGCAACAATGAACTGTATAAATATCACAGACCATTATTTAAATTAAATACGATGCCAGGTCAGGATTCTGTGGAATTAAAGTCTGGTAATGACGTCATCTACTTTTTACAGAATTCTAATTACAAGATGGAAAATATAGAGGATATCCAGATCGGTTATCATTTAGAGTACGAAGATAACGACCTCCCTTATTATTTAACACTTAAACCTGCTTGGTACGTAAAGGAAAGCGGAAATTGGAAAGAAATTACATTTGATGAATTACCACTTAATAAAGGAGGGAGTTGAGGATGCAATGGAGTCAAATAAAAACACTATTTATCCTCTGCTTCCTTGTTTTAGATGTTTATTTGCTAATTCAATTTCTCGATAAACAGGAAAAAAATGACCTTGATGTCATGGAGCAGCAGGAGTCAACGATTGAACAACAGTTAAAATTGGAAGATATTAAAATACCGAAGAAATTGCCAGATGGAGAATTAGAAGAATCGTATATTTCCGTAAAACAGAAGGCCTTTACGGGTAAGGAAATGGGCGAGCTTGCCAAGTTTGATAATCAGAACGCAGCGTTGGTCACAGATAATTTGATTGTATCGCATTTTAAGGAACCAGTCCCTATTACTGACAGTGATGAAGCCAAAGAAATCATAAACAGTAACATTTTGTTCCCTGACGATTATGAGTATTGGGATTGGAATAAGGAATTGAATGTACTGATTTTCTTTCAAGAGAAAAATGACCAACCAATCTATTTTAACCAAAGTGGGTTGTTGTTGGTATTCTTAAATGACGAAAATGAAATAACCTTCTACACCCAAACAATGTTAGGTGAAGAAGTGGAAGACTTTGATACAAGTAAAAAGCAATTAATCAAACCAATTCGAGCAATTGACACACTATACAACCAGAATGAACTCCATACTGGGGAGGAAGTAACAGATGCTAAGATTGGATTCTATACAGCATTACCAATGACAAGCGGTGAGCAAACGTTTGTCCCAACGTGGAAAATATCTGTAAATGGAGAGCGTAATTATTTCATCAATGCCATTGAAAATTTTGCGTTTTCTAGTGATGATCTTACATTTCTTAATGAATCGATTACAGCAATCAAAAGTGAAATTGCCAAAATGAAAGATAAAAAGGAATTTAAAAATGCTTTAATCGATCAACTTACTAAAAAGTTAGATGGAATTAATCGGAGTGAGGTAGAATGACATTACGTTTTAGCGTGTTGGCATCCGGCAGCACAGGAAATGCGTTTTATATAGAGTCAGAAAAGGAAAGACTGCTTGTTGATGCAGGATTAAGTGGAAAGAAAATAGATAATTTATTTAGTCAGGTTCAGGTTGATCCGAAGACATTAACAGGTATTTTAGTAACACATGAACATAGCGATCATATTAAAGGACTTGGGATTATTGCTCGAAAGCATAACTTACCAATATATGCGAATGAAAAAACATGGAAGGCAATGGAAAACTCAATCGGCACCATTTCGCTAGATCAAAAGTTTCATTTTAGTATGGAAACAGTCAAGACATTTAGTGATTTAGAAGTGGAGTCATTTGGTGTCTCACATGATGCTGCTGAACCAATGTTTTATACATTCCGTCATGATGGGAAAAAAGTAGCACTAGTGACCGATTTGGGGTATGTATCTGAGCGAATTAAAAAGACGATAGAAGACGCAGATGCTTATATATTTGAAGCAAATCACGACGTTGGCATGCTCCGAATGGGTCGATATCCGTGGAATGTAAAACGACGAATTTTAGGTGATTCTGGTCATGTTTCCAATGAAGATAGCGGGTTAGCATTATCTGACATTATCAGTAATCGTACAAAACGAATTTATTTGGCTCATTTAAGTCAAGACAATAATATGAAGGATCTCGCAAGGATGTCTGTCGGAAGTGTATTAAAAGAACGTGGTATAGAAGTTGACAAAACGATTAAACTAGTTGATACAGACCCAAATAAGCCGACATCCCTGTATGATGTTGGTTAAGATCGCTTTAGACGCCCAATATGTTAAGCGAGACAGCTAGTATGGAACGGGTAAATTCCGCATCATACTAGCCTTTATTACATATGATAATGAATGGGTAGAATGAGAGGGATGTACGTATGGACTATTACGATGATAATCAAAACCCACCGCCAACAAATCCAGTTAAGAAAAAACGCCGCTTTGTTCCGGTTCTTTTTGGTATTATCATAGGTGTTGTTATTGTATTTGTAGCATTGCGATCGAACTTACTTCCAACTTCATGGACAGAACAGGCAGAACAAACGGATCATTTTTCTAGTGGGAATGGTACTCTGGAGAATGATTCGGGAAACAATTATGTGAATGTTGATGTATCGACACAAATTACTGATGTCGTGGAAAAAGTAAGTCCTGCAGTTGTAGGGGTTTCCAATATTCAACGTCAGGGGAACTTTTGGGAACAACAAGCACAGGAAAGTGAAGCGGGGACTGGTTCCGGTGTTATTTATAAAAAAGAAGGCGGCAATGCATACGTTATAACGAACCATCATGTTGTTGAAGGTGCAGATGAATTAGAAATAGTATTATCAGATGAAACACATTTAAAAGCCGAGTTATTAGGCAGTGATTTGTTTTCTGATCTGGCCGTATTACGGATGAAGGACGATAAGGTGGATGGCGTCATTGAAATGGGTTCATCTGGAAATGTCAAAGTAGGTGAACCAGCAATTGCAATTGGGAATCCACTTGGCATGAGGTTTTCAGGTTCGGTAACACAAGGGGTTATTAGTGGAAAACAACGGACAATACCACAGGATTTCAATCAGGACGGCCGGGCAGATTGGCAGGCTGAGGTTCTGCAGACAGATGCAGCGATTAACCCTGGTAACAGTGGTGGAGCACTTATTAATATCGAAGGACAGTTGATTGGAATTAACTCGATGAAGATTAATCAAACTGCTGTTGAAGGAATTGGTTTTGCCATACCGATTGACACGGCTCGTCCAATAATCAATGAATTGGCGGAAAAGGGAAAGGTAACTAGGCCATACTTAGGTGTTGAAATTTACTCCCTTGATGAGGTCCCGCAAACCGAGTGGAAAAATACATTGAATTTGCCAAAAGAGGTAAAAGGCGGCGTCTATATTTGGAGTGTTGAACCTGTGTCTCCAGCAGATCAAGCAGGATTAAAACGCCTGGATGTTATCACGCAACTTGATGGTAAAGAGGTTCTTAACATGATTGATCTTAGAAAGATACTTTATCATGAAAAGAAAATTGGGGATAAAGTGGATATTGTTTATTACCGAGATGGCAAAAAACAATCCACAACGATTAAACTTGGTGAACAGCGGTAGGACTTACAGTTAAAGGGATCATTGAGAAATCGCTCCACAATGCGGAGCGATTTTTCATTGTCTTTCGGGCGAACATTTGTGCATATGTGGATAAGTTTGTGGATAACTGTATTGTGGCAAGCTGAAAACCTAATGTGGATAATTATTATAGAAGTATTTTATACAATAGATAGAAGGTGCAATGTAACCAGTAAATTACTCAAACTAAAAGTGCAATCTGTTGAAACGAACAACCCCTATAGCGAAATAAGGCTTTCTACCACCGCAGCCCGTATATACTTCGCTTTCCGCGGGCGGCTGGAGAGCCTCCTCGTGCTAACGCACTGTGGGGTCTCACCTAGGCCTTTCCTCCCGCAGGAGTCTGCGTATATACGGGCTGCTAATAAATGCGTTCATTATTTAAAAAAGGTGAGTGATAATTAGCATTGGAAATACACGAGGACTTTCAGGAAAAACAACAGTTGAAAATTTCTCTGAAGTAATCCAATTAATTATCAAAAAGTAAATAGTCAAAGATTTAATCAAGCAAAAGCACAACACAAGTGAGGGAAATACACGTAGACTCCTGCGGGAAAGCGAAGACGATAAGACCCCGCAGTGAGCGGTCTTCTCATGAGGAGGCTTATCGCGAGCCCGCGGAAAGCGAAGTGTATTTCCGGAACGGCGGGAGAGCAATTCTTAGTTAGGTCGCATTTCCTAACAAATACGAAATTAAAATGCTACAAACATGATCTTAAACCGCATTAAAATTTCCGAAAGCAGAAGCCTAGGAGTCATTAAATTTTTTCCCTGGTAATTGCTTCCATAGCAACATCAACAAAATAAGCATGACAATGTCAAGCCGCGCTTCAAACAGGAATGAAAGAAAGCCATTATTTGTTGTTAGAATAGGAATTTTAGTTAGAAATATTGCCGCAAGCATAATAAAGATAAGTGGTGCAGTAGCCTGTTTTAAATAGAGCCGACTGACAATAAGGGTTCCACAGACAATTTCGGTTATGGCTACAAGAAATAAAAATGAATTCGGAAATGGTAATGCTAGGTTGCTGAAGACAACTTTAAAATCATCAACGAGCAGCTTCATTATTCCAGAAGTAATAAAGACATAGCCAACAGCGTAGCAAATCCAGTTTATCGTAGGGAATTTGCCCATTTGTACACCTCCAATTTACGGTCAAGCCCCGCCTTTTTTAAAAGTATATGCGACGATCTAGGCAACATTGACAAGCTTTTTGAAAAATTATCCGAACGACAGGACAGGGCAGTAAAACTCATGTAAGCTGCTTTATACGTCTTGTTCATTTGAAAACTGACGCTATTTTCCCACTAACAATGCATTCCTGTTGCCAAGCTGCTCATCAACACTTATAATGCCGGTATACATACATAAAAAGAGGAAGTGCAACACATGATTAGACGTTTTTTGTCATACTATAAACCACATCGCCGATTATTTATGATTGATTTTTCTTGTGCAGTGATTGTGGCGCTTTTAGAATTAGCTTTTCCTGTTGCGGTACAATCGTTTATTGATACACTTTTGCCAAGTGAAGATTGGAATTTAATTGTGCTGGTTAGTATTGGACTTTTACTGGTCTATTTACTTAGCACCTTTTTACAATACATTGTTACGTATTGGGGACATAAGCTTGGTGTCAACATTGAAACAGATATGCGGCAGCAGCTGTTTAATCACGTGCAAAAGCAGTCGTTTCGATTTTTTGACAATACAAAGACAGGCCACATCATGAGTCGAATTACGAACGACTTATTCGATATCGGAGAACTTGCCCACCATGGCCCAGAGGACTTTTTTATTGCGATCATGACGTTTGTTGGCGCATTTTTGCTGATGTTTAATATCAACTTTCAATTATCAGTTATCATTTTGATCATTGTACCAATCCTAGTTTGGCTGATTGCCTACAGTAATATCAAAATGAGCAAGGCATGGCGCAATATGTACCATGACATAGCAGGGGTTAACGCACGTGTGGAGGATGCTGTTTCGGGTGTTCGCGTGGTACAGTCGTTTACAAATGAAGAATTTGAAATGAAGCGTTTTACAAAAGATAACTATAGTTTCCGGACTGCCAAAATTGGTGCGTACAAAGTTATGGCGTTTGTCAATTCTAACATCTATATGTTGATGCGGTTTATCGTATTAGTTGTCCTTGTGGTTGGTTCTTGGTTGGCCTTTAATGACAAGCTTGAAATGGGTGAGTTAGTGGCCTTTGTATTGTTTACAAATGTGTTATTTAAACCGATTGAGAAAATCAGTGCTTTGCTTGAACTATATCCAAAAGGAATGGCAGGATTCAAACGGTTTACCGATATGCTTGATATTGCTCCAGAAGTAGTCGATCGTAAAGGTGCCAAGCAGGTAAGTGCATTAAAAGGGGATATCACCTTCTATAAAGTGACATTTGGTTATGAAAAAACACAAGGACCAGTATTGACAGCACTAAACCTATCGATTAATGCTGGCGAAACAGTCGCGTTTGTTGGTCCATCAGGTGCCGGTAAAACAACCATAAGTTCACTCATACCGCGTTTCTATGATGTTGACAGTGGTAATATTTCTATTGATGGCATGGATATACGTGATATGACAAAAGAGTCGTTGCGCAATCAAATAGGTATTGTTCAACAGGATGTATTTTTATTCACTGGAACATTACGGGAAAATATTGCATATGGAAAACTAAATGCTACCAATGAGGAAATTGAACAAGCTGCAAAACGTGCTCATATGGAAGAGTTTATAAACGAACTTCCGGATGGATATGAAACACAAGTTGGCGAGCGAGGACTGAAGCTTTCCGGTGGTCAGAAACAACGGATTGCGATTGCCCGAATGTTCCTGAAGAACCCACCAATTCTTATCTTAGATGAGGCAACATCCGCACTAGATACAGAAACAGAAACAATTATCCAGAAGGCATTGACTGAATTGGCGAAGGATCGAACAACGCTAATCATCGCGCACCGATTAGCAACGATTAAAAATGCCGATCGAATCATGGTTGTGACGAAAAATGGTATTGAAGAAGAAGGAAATCATGAAGAATTGTTAAAACGGAATGGATTGTTTGCCCATTTGCATAAGGTGCAGATGCGATAACAGATCAACATATTAAAAGTTATACACAGTGGATAAGTGATTTTCCACATACTTATACACAAAAATCTGTGGATAGATTGTGTATAAGTCAAAATTGTCAGTTTTGGTGGCGGCATTTTCCAATTATTTCTGTTAAACTAAAGCTAACAGCATGATGGAACGAATAAATAGGAGGGGGCGTAAGAATATGGAACGATTAACGGAAGAGCAAATTACCAAGGAACTGGAACAATTACCGAAATGGAAGCGGCTTGATGAAAAGTGGGTTGCTCGAAAATATCACTTTAAAAACTATCTTGCTGGGGTGCGTTTTGTAGATCAGATCGCGGAGTATGCAGAAGGTAAGAATCACCATCCGTTTATTTCAATTGACTATAAAGCAGTTACCCTAAAGATTACTTCCTGGCAGGCAAAAGGATTAACAGACGTAGATTTTGAAATGGTTAAGCATTTTGATGAGCTGTATGAAGCGGCAGAAAAATAAGGGATTTTTTGCCGATATTTCCCGGGAAATGTCGAAAAGACAAAGCAAAAGCGCCTGGTTAGCGACGTACGGACTGCGCCCATGCAACATGGGTGATTTAATGTTGCGACGCATTTTACTTATAAGAAAAAGATAAAGCTCGCTACTTTTAGCGAGCTTTATACATGTAGGACCATGCGGATTGTTTTTAAAATATGCCCATCAAAGCTATCATCAAACTCGGAAATAACGTCAAACCCTTTTGCCTCATAAAATCTTTTTCCAATCTCGTTGTCCTTTTCCACACTAATGAATATTTCCTTTATATCCTTGAGTTCGGTAATTCCCTTCTTAAGCAAAGCAGTACCCATCCCGTTTCCTTGGTATTCAGGTAACAAATAAATCGCACCTAGTTCAGCTTTTCCCTCTTCATTAACAGGTGAGAAGTTTGCAAAGCCCACAATTTCTCCTTCAACATCAACTACATACAGATAAGATCCTGCCAAGCGTTTTTTCATCCTATCATCGTTGTAAGCCACCTGCAAAAAATCATCCTGAATCTCCCTTGGTATGATCCCGTCATACGTACTATTCCAGCTTGTTTTTGCGACATGCTGCACGTGTGGTATATCTTCTCTTTCCATGTTTCGGACCAAATAGTTCATATCTTTCTCCCTCCCCGAAGAAATTAACATAGCTAACGAATTATTCTTTTTATTGATCAGCCCACTCACTCGCCAGCACCCCGTAAACAACATGATCGACATAATGATCATAAAGCCATTCAACTTGTCGCAGTTGTCCTTCCTTTTTGAAACCAAGCCGTTCTGGAATGGATCTGCTTTTTTGATTCTCATAAGCAGCACGAATAACGACTTTGTTTAGCTTTAATTCTTGAAAGCCATAATCCGTTAACGCACGTGCAACTCTTGTCATAATTCCATTACCTTGATAATCCTGCCCCAACCAATAACCAATGCTCCCGACACTGTTAGCCCAATCAAGTCGGTTGAATGAAGCTGTGCCTGCGAGTTCCCCTTTAAAAAGAATACCAGTAGTTATCATCTTATTTTCTGCATACATTTGTATTGTATGTTCGATAAAAGCTTTAGAGTCATTTGCCGAAACTGTATGATCTACCCATGAAAGCCATTCACGCAAGTAGTGACGTGAATCATCTGTTAAGTTAAACAATGCCGCTGTATCATTTAAGTCTAGTAGTTTTAGTGAAATTTCTTCATCGATTTCATGCAAGAACATGAAAACACATCTCCTATCTGATAAATTAGTTATGTGGTATTGTATCACAAAATTCAGTCAAGTAGAGATGACTTTTATGAAAAACATATTTATTTAGAAACTTGATTTTTGCAGGAATTTTAGGTCGTTATGTTGTATTTGTTGGAGGGGGATTTATTAGGATATTGGATAGGAAAGATAGCATTTAAGGTAAAATATTGGATATGAGAATTGATTAAAGGCTTTTAAGGTGTGAATAAAATGGATAATATGCAAAACAAATCGAGACAACGAATCGTTAAGGAAGAGCTGAAACAACTGGAAGATGCGCAGTACATACCATCAGAAGTATATACCCAGGTTGTGGAGGCACACGATCAATATTATACAGATCTGGAACAAAGAGAAGCAGAAGCGTCTGCGCAAATGCAAAATACGGTGACAACTGAGAAAGCCAGTCCAATAGAGACGGAACCGAAGAAGGAACCTGTTGTCGCAAAGAAAACATTATCACCTCAAGAGATACGCGAGCGAAATATTACCTGGTCCCTGAATTTAGGGGTTGTTCTGCTGCTAATCGGTGGGCTGGTGCTTGCGACGAGTACATGGGAAACGTTGGATAACTGGATGAAGTCTGGATTAATAGCGCTCGTTTCGGTACTATTTTTTGGGCTTGCGCTTTTTACCAAACATATTTTAAAAATCGAAAAAACGGCATTTGCCTTTTATGTGCTTGGTAGTTTGTTCCTACCGATTGCAATCCTGTCAGTAGGCTTTTTTGAATTACTTGGCCCATATTTTTCCTTTTCTGGAGATGGGCGCTATCTATTTGGAGCTGTTGGTAGCTTCGTTATTTTACCCATCTATCTGTTGCTTGCTGAAAAATTGTCGTCACGCCTGTTCGTTTGGTTCTCCTATGTGACGGTTACTAGTTTTGCGGGCTTTTTGCTAGCGGCTCTTTATTTGCCTGTTGACGGATTTTATCTTGGAATCATGTTATTTAATGGGTTGCTTATGTTGGTGTACAGATGGCTTAAAGATAAGCAACAAATCCAGCTGTTTATGAAGGAATTTGTACTTTATCTGCAATTCAATTTGGTTTTTTCGACACTATTGATGCTTGTTTTTTATGATCAAGAATTAATGTATAGTTTTAATTTAATTTTAACGGCGATCCTTTATTTTGCCATGATCTCGATAACGAAACATAAGGAATATCATTTTGTCTTCAGTGTGATGCTTGTTTATGGTGCATACCAGTTAATTGAGTTTTCGGCTTTGCAAGAGGTTGGAGCAATTGTCTATGCCTTATTAGGATTTGTGTTCTTGGCAATACCTAGATTCATAGCGGATGACCGTTCTTTAAAAATAGCCTTTCGTTACACAAGTGCAGTCGTGTCTGCATGTGCATTTCTATACATTAGTTTTGAAGGAATTATGATGCGGATGAATGATCCTTCGTTTGTCATGTTGCTGGCGTATGTGATGATTGCATTGAATTTTACGGTCCTTTCCAACATGACAAAGCAGCGATTGTTTGCTTACTTGAGTCCTGTTTTCATGTTGAGTGCACTGTATGAGGTTGTTTTATTTGGTCAGGAATGGTTTGGTTATGAGGCATTAAGTTTGCCACTGTTTGTGATGGGGCTAATCCTGTACATTGTTTTTGGTTGCTTGTTGAACGTATCATTCTTCCAAACGATTAAAGAAAGCTCGCGGGATGTTGGCGGGATTGTCATGCTGCTATGTGTTTTGACTGACTTCCTATTTTTAAATTGGTGGCAGGTTGGAACCATGCTTCTATTAATAAGTGTTACGGCCTTATTGATGGAACGAATTGAAAAAAGGAACGTATTCACAGAGGGTGCTGCTGCCTCTTGGATTCATGCAGTATCATTGGGTCTAGCGGTGATGATGTTCTATGCTGCTATTGAAAATAATACGGTAATCGACTATTATGCTGGACCGATGCAAGCGGAAAGTTTTGTTTTGGCAGGTCTTGTTGTTCTTCTTGCTAGTTTTGGATGGCGACAATTTAAGCAAAAATCGTATGAGGAACAGGCATTTTACACGGCATATGGATTTTATGCGCTGGGAATGTTGCTAACGTTTAACTTTGACTTTGATTCCGTGCTTCGCGCAGTGATTATGCTTGGTGGAATTGGCATGGCTTATTTGCTTTACCGAAAGACAAAGCTGCTTGTTGTATCACATGTCGTCAGTGGCATCTCGCTTTTGTATTACATAACAGTATTAGTTGCCGTTCATTCGCAATTCCATATACAGTCGGAAATCTTTCGCTCGCTGCAATTTGTGACTGGTGCGGTACTGCTTTTGATTGTAGGTATCTTGATTCGTAAGCATGACACCACGTTAACGAAGAGTTTTTGGTGGGTTGGCCATCTTTATTTACCGTTTGCTTTATTGGTTAGTTTACTGGCTTCTGGGGAAAATGCTGTCTGGGCGTTCCTGTTAGCTGTGGTTATCTATGGATCTAGTTTGAAAAAGGCCAACGTGGAATCGATGATAGTGAGCTTTTTATATGCTGGATTTTTCACGTTTTGGATCGGACTTAGTCTAGGCTTTATTTTATTGGATGTAGGCGAGTATGTTCATTATGCCATGCTTGTTACGAGTATTGTTATTGCTGTTGGATGGTACGTAAGCAAGGGGGCGTGGACGAAAAGGATTGCCTTTTATGTTATTCCATTTTCCGTGTTAGGTGTTTTGGTTTTCACACTCGAGCGTGACTTTGACTTTACATTATTTATCGTTACGTCGCTTTATGCGATACTGACGTTATTCATGATGCGTAAGGAAAAATGGGATATCTTTAATGTTTTCCCGCTTGCACTGGTCTTCTACGGGCTATGGCTATATCAAGGTGGGTTGCTCACAACGGATTACGCCATGCTATTTAGACTTATTGTGTTTGCAGGGATCCTTACTATTGTTGGTTTACTGATTTATCCTAATATGTATGAGGAACAAAAGGGGAAAATCCCATACAAGGTTGATTGGTATTCGATCATTGGCTTTATTGCGCTATGTGATTTGTATGTTGTAACAGCAGAACCACTATGGGCAAAACTATTGCCTGGGATATTAATTTCACTATTTTTATTGTTGCAGCGGAAGCGTATTCCATATGTACCAGCAAAATGGATCCTATTTGGTGCATGTGTTTACTTGCTGCAGCCTTATTACGTGTTACTCGGAAATGTAGGAATTTATGATTTAATTGAGCGGGAACTATATGTATTGCCATGGGTGATTGCTGTTATTTTCTTGAGAAAGGTTGCAGGCGGAGAATATAAAACGACCATTAATTATATACAGTGGGCCGTTCTAATCATTGTTTCTCTGTTGCTCATTCAGGATGCGCTGGCAAGCTCGACTATTTATGATGCATTAATCATGGGTGTGCTATCCCTTGCCTCAATGCTTGGCGGGATGGCATATCAGCGAAAGGCATTTTTCTTTGTCGGTGCAGGTGTATTGCTCTTAAATGTCTTCTTGCAAACAAGGCCATACTGGGGGAACCTGCCATGGTGGGCATACCTCTTAATAGCAGGATCCATTCTAATTGCAGTGGCGAGTTATAATGAATGGCACAAGCAGAAAACAGCGGATGGAAAAGAAACATTAGCAACCATTTTTTATAAGAAAGTGATACAACGAATAAAGCGGTGGGACTGATGGACATAGAGAGAATACATCGATCGGAGAACGGGGACATCGACCCAAGAGAGAAAACATCGATGTCAGAGCGGAAACATCATCCCTAGCCCGCGTAAAGCGATGCCCGCAATGAAATTACGATGCTGTTCTGTCACATGCAACTTTCTAGTCGAGGTGCGCGACTCTCAGGCATGGGTGCGCGAGTTTCGTCCAGGGGTGCGCGACTCTCAGGCATGGGTGCGCCAGTTTCGTCCAGGGGTGTGCGAGTTTCAGGCATGGATGCGCGACTCTCAGGCATGGATGCGCGAGTTTCGTCCAGGGATGCGCGAGTTTCAGGCATGGGTGCGCGACTTTCGTCCAGGGGTGCGCGAGTTTCAGGCATGGGTGCGCGAGTTTCGTCCAGGAGTGCGCGACTCTCAGGCATGGGTGCGCGAGTTTCGGCCAAGAGTGCGCGACTGTAATCCGCGTCGTCGGTCACGAATCAACAGGACAACTCCAAGTTCAGATTCCAGTCCCTTCACTGCATGACTCACTGCCGATTGGGTCATGTTTAATTTTTCTCCAGTCTTTGTAAAACTACCTGTTTCCACAACAGTGACAAAAACCTCAAACTGTGTAATTGTCATGAGTAACACCCCATAATAGCATGTAAAATATTAATTTGATTCATTACATAATGTTGCCGTATGATTGTATATAGTTTCTTTAATTTTGGTGTGAAACATGTAAAAGGAGTGTTAGAAAGTTGAGCGTTATTTTTTCATCCCTGCAATGGGCTTTATTTATATTGATGAGTAGTGTGGTTATACCGGTTGCTATTGCATCTAGTTATGGACTTGATGCAATTTCGACGGTTGAATTTGTTCAGCGAACGTTATTTGTCCTTGGAATAGCAGGGATCTTGCAAGCATTGTTTGGACACCGTCTGCCAGTACAGGAAGGCCCGGCTGGTCTTTGGTGGGGTGTCTTTTCATTATATGCCGGATTAGGCTCCGTCTTATTTGGGTCCCAACTGGAAACACTGCGGGTATTGCAATATGCATTTTTATTGAGTGGTGTTATTTTTATTGTGTTAAGCGTACTTGGGTTGGTAAAGAAATTAGCACGTTTGTTTACCCCGACGGTTGTGGGCATTTACCTGATTCTCATGGTTGCACAATTAAGCGGTTCATTTCTGCAGGGAATGTTTGGGTTAAGCGGGGATTCAAAAGTTGTTGATGGCAAGGTTCTTTTATTATCGTTTATAATAGTCATCTTATCTTATGGCTTTATGAAACTTCCACGTGTTGGGCATTATTCTGTATTGTTTAGTATTATCTTCGGATGGATTTTGTTTGCTGTTTTTGGTCTCTCAAAGCCTGTTACAATGGTAAATTCATTCATTAAGCTTCCTGAAGTTTTTGCATTTGGTTCACCACGGATAGAAGCAAATATGATTATAATGGTTATTTTTATCACATTACTTCTCCTAGCTAATATGTTGGCAACGGTAAGCGTTGTTCAACAAGTATTAGAGTGTCATCACGTACCGGTAGAGAAGGATCGTTTAAAGCAAACCGGAATTATTTCTGGAATTAACCAGTTGCTTGCCGGGTTTTTCTCGGCAATAGGTGCGGTGCCTGTTTCCGGTTCAGCTGGGTTTATTGAAACGTCAAAAATAACAAGCAAAAAACCGTTTATCATTGGCTCGCTTTTGATAGTCGCAATTAGTTTGTTTCCACCAGTTACATCGTTTGTTGCGGCAATTCCTGAAGCTGTTGGGTATGCTGCGATATTCCCGGTGTTTGCTAGTATTATTAGTTTGGCGTTACAGGAGTTTGAAGGGGTTGAAAATAAAGGGCATGTTTTTCAAGTTGTGGGGATATCTTTATTTGCAGGAATAGGAGTAATGTTTATCCCTTCTCAAGCATTTTCCGCAATGCCGCCAACGCTTGTTTCAGTGCTTAGTAATGGTCTTGTATTCGGAGCCATTATTGCAGTTATAACGGAAGCAGTGTTAACGAAAATGGAAAAGAAGCAGGGGGAAACTGCTAAGTAGTTGGGAAGCCCCCACTTCAATCAGCTTGTAAGCGTGATAAGTGGTGGGTCGTTCACTTAGAGCAGTCACCCTTTTACGATTGGGTAGAGTTTAGTGGAAAGGAGATAGTTCTATGGCACGATGTACAAATTGTAATTATAAGTGGAGAGGGAAAGAAATTTTGTCACTTTAGATAAAAAGTAGAGAAATAGGTAACAATAGAATTAGATAGTTTAACATAAAATAGTTTAGTGTTAAACTATATATAAAGGAGCTGATTACGAATGGGTAAACTACAAGATAAAATTGCAATTATTACTGGTGGTGCAGGTGGAATCGGTAAAGGGATGGCAACTGCATTTGTGAAGGAAGGCGCAACAGTCGCTATCGTTGACCTAAATGAGGAAACTGGCAAAGAATCAATTAAAGAACTGCAGGAATATCAACCAAATTCAATATTTATTCAAGCGAATCTTGCTGAGCACAACAAACTAGAGGGGATCATTAAGCAGGTGGTGGACAAATACGGTAAATTGGACATCCTGGTTAATAATGCACATGCATCTACACGTAAGCCGTTTGACGAATTAACACAGGCTGATCTAGATTTGTCCTTTAATACAGGCTTCTATCCAACTTTTTATCTCATGCAAGCCGCTTTGCCATATTTAAAGGAATCACAAGGAAGCATTATAAACTTTGCATCTGGTGCGGGAATTGAAGGACACTCTACACAAGCAGCCTATGCAGCTGCTAAAGAGGCTATTCGGGCAGTATCTCGTGTGGCCGCAAATGAATTTGGCCAGTTTGGAATTAATGTTAACTTGATTTCGCCAATTGCCAATTCGCCAGGGGTACAGGCGTGGGCTAAGGAAGAACCAGAATATTATCAATCCGTATTAGCCAATATCCCAATGCGCCGATTTGGCGAGCTGGAAAGTGATATCGGACGGGCTGCTGTTTTCTTGGCTAGTGAAGATTCTGATTACATCACCGGCCAGACCATAATGGTAGATGGTGGTTCCATCAAACTACGTTAACTGGAGTGGTACCGTTTGGAAAAGAATAATGTGTTTAAATTGATTCGGGCGGTTGAGTTGTTTACCAATGAATCAATTATTAGATGGACAAAATCATTCAAGCATAACATAGGGATTTCCCCGATTCTTGTCTTGTCAGAACTAAAGCAAAAAGGTGCACAAAAGCAATCCGAACTTGCCAATGAGCTAGGATACACTCCGGGTGCAATGACCAATATCGCAAACCGACTGATCAAAGATGGTTATGCAGATCGAAAATATGATGAAGCTGACCGAAGAATTATCCGATTGGCCATTACAGATATAGGGATGGAACTGCTTGAAGAAGCACAGCAAAAGGGAATTGAATTAAGAAAAGAACTTTTTTCAGTCCTAACAGAAGAAGAAATAGAACAGTTTTTAGCAATTCATGAAAAGCTACTAGGGAATTTTGAAAAATAATTGATGGAGATGAATAGGATGGGACGTGTACAAGGAAAAGTCGCGTTAGTTACAGGTGGAGCATCAGGAATTGGCCATTCTGCTGCGACGTTAATGGCAAAAGAAGGTGCAAAGGTTGTAATTGGAGACTTTAATGTTGACGGTGCTAAAGAAGCGGCCGAGCTCATTAGGAATCAAGGTTATGAGGCAACAGGAATTTTTCTCGACGCTGGACAGGAAGAATCCATCAAGGAAGCAGTGGAATTCACCGTTAATCAGTATGGAACAATTAACGTTTTGTATAACAATGTTGGGCTAACAAATTTACAGAAGGACCTTGACGTGGTCAACATTGATTTGGCTGAATGGGATCGCCTGATGAATGTGAATACAAAAAGTGTGCTATTGGGCAGCAGGTTCGCGATTCCACATATGATCAAGGCTGGCGGTGGATCAATTATTAATACTGCATCAATGGCCGCATTTGCCGGAGATTCAACCAGATCAGCGTATGGTGCATCAAAGGCAGCAGTCGTGAACTTAACACGTTATATTGCCACACAATATGGCAAGGATAACATTCGCTGTAATGGTGTCGCACCAGGATTAGTCCTGACACCGGCTGCCAAAAACAACATGCCTGAAGAAGTTCTGGACATTTTTGCGAAATTCAATGCACTTCCATACCATGGGGAAGCAGATGATATTGGAAATACTGTCTTGTTTTTAGCGTCCGATGAGTCAAAATTCATCACAGGCCAAACAATTGAAGTTGAAGGTGGGCACTATATGGGGAATCCAAGTATTGCTGACTTTCAGGAATTTATGAAGAAGACGCAACAATAAGTGTTTCACTATGGCGCATATCCATTAAAAACAAGATGGATATGTGCTTTATCATACTTTTTTCTCTATTGAACAAGCAGTTTGGATTTTAGAATCATCCGCGGAAATAATTACGAATTCTGGCCTAGTTCAACGGATAAAACTGGTTGGATTTTTAACTTGAAAAGCAATGAATGAAGGAGTATAATTTAAAATTAGATTCTATAAACAGACAATATATGTTGATGTATAACCCCAAGAATATGGCTTGGGGGTCTCTACCAGGAACCGGAAAATCCTGATTACAAAGTAAGTTATTTTGTAGTCGGGATTTTTTTATTTGTTTGTTAATGGGACATGGGGACAGGTTTGTTGTCCCAGTCCTGCTTGGCGGCGTGACTGAGTTTGTAGGCGGGACAACAAACCTGTCCCCATGTCCCACAAGACTAAGAAAGGAATTGAGGTTTTGTATGAATTTTAAAGTATTTATACTCGCTATATCAGCTGTTGCAGTTGGACTTGTTGAATTAATCGTTGGCGGGATACTTCCTGCAATCGCAAATGATTTAAACATCTCGCTTGCTACTGCAGGTCAACTGATAACAGTATTTGCACTCATATATGCGATTGCCGGTCCAGTTTTACTCATACTAACAAGTAAAATGGAACGGAAAAAGATCTATCTTATCACATTGCTTGTCTTTTTTGCTGGTAATATCATGACATTTTTCAGTCCGAATTTTACCTTGATAATGATTGCCAGAATAGTAACGGCGATGAGTACGGCATTAATTGTAGCCCTGTCTTTGACCATTGCTACAAAAATTGTTAAGCCCGGACAGCAAGCTAGGGCAGTAGGATTTGTGTATATGGGAATCAGCTCTTCGCTAGTACTGGGCGTTCCTTTGGGCATTTTAATATCAGATGCATTTGGATGGCGCGTTATTTTCCTTTGTATCGCTGCTTTATCAGTCGGATCTTTTATTCTTGTTGCACTGTTTATGGACAAAATCCCAAGTGAAAAGACGGTTCCGCTTAAAACACAACTAAAGGCAATTGCTAGTCCGAAATTAGGAAGTGCCCATTTGGCAACCATGTTTATGCTTGCTGGACACTATACCCTTTATGCGTATTTTACACCTTTTCTGGAAACCACACTCCATCTGAATTCCACGTGGATCAGCATTGTTTATTTCGCATTTGGCATAGCAGCTGTAAGTGGAGGAGCGGTTGGCGGATCGCTTTCAGATAAAATAGGCGCCGAAAAAAGTATTCTAGTTGTGATTGGTTTATTTGCCATCGTACTGTTTGTGCTGCCATTTTCAACGGTTTCACTCGTCATATTTACGCCAATCATGATGATATGGGCTGCATTAAGTTGGGCACTTGCCCCGCCACAGCAAAGCTATTTGATTCAAACAGACCCAAATACAGCAGATATTCAACAAAGCTTTAATAATTCGGCATTGCAGATCGGAATTTCCCTCGGTTCCTTAATAGGTGGTATTGCATTGGGACAAACCGGATCTGTAGCCAACATATCTTGGGTTGGATGTGTAATTGTTATCATTTCCTTGCTTTGTGCGGTATTCTCATTGAAAAGGCCAGTTGTTTCTCAGAAGTCTGAATTGGGAAATGCATAATAGTTAAAGCTGCACTATTGCAAATGAAAGGCGTATCCGGAATCATCCTGGATACGCCTTGTTTTTTTAATAACCAACTTCCACAGCTGCATTAACAATGTACATCAAATCATTTTTATCGTGTTTATCCTCCAAAAAGATGCCGCTTGTTGTTGCCATTCCACCATCAACAACTTCAACGGTCACCGTACCGTATGGAATCATTGCTTTGATTTTTCCCTCGTCTAATTTGTCATGGTCAGCGGGAATTGCTAATTTCACGTTTACTTTCATCTTTTCTAAATCACCATCAGGAAGCATTTTCGTGATCCCTGGCATGGAATTGTAGTGAATCGCATCCTCAATTGCTCGCTGGGATGCCACAGTTACATCCTGACCATGTACATCAAGGCCTGTCCCGGTTTGAATAAATAAAAGTTGTTGCATGAGTATCGCTCCTTATTGTGTAGTTTTTAACGATGTTCCCTTGTGATACATATGACAAACGTGTTGATTGGTAAATAGCAACTAATCAAATAGGCATGTAATTCGTGTTACTGGTCATTATCCAATTCCACAAGTTTGTTTGTTATGGAAGCTTGTTCCTTCTCGGCAATATCATTTGTAATTATACCTTCTTTTAACAAGCGGTCAATGGCATCGTGCTGTGCATATAAGGAATGTTTATGGAGGACAGTTTGTTGTTTTTCTTTAAGGTTAGGGTATTTCTCCAACAGCTGCTCTACACCACGCTGCGCATTGGTTATTCCCAGTTCATATTTGTCTATGATTTCCTTTGCTACTGTTTCTGTTATCAGCAGGTTCTTTTTTACTTTCATTATTTCTTCAATGGCTGTCTCATAACGATATGAACGGGATATAAGTTCTCGATAATCCTTATATCCTCGCTCTTGCTTCTTGACACCTAGTAAGGATATAAGCGGCTTAATGGAAAGACCTTGGAAGACCAATGAGAATAACACCACACTAAAGGCCATAATCAAAATTTCCTCCCGACCTGCAAAATCATCAGGCAGACTGAGAACAAGTGCAATGGATAATGAACCTTTTAAACCGCCCCAATTTAAAATATGCTTCCATGGGTTGGGGAAATTTTTAATGAATAACAAACTACTGTAAACTGCAACACTTCTCGCAACAAGTACGATCAGAATAGCAATAAAAATGAGTCCCCATTTATCAGCTACATTGATTCGCGTTATTTCCAAGCCGACCATTAAAAATACGAGTGAATTTGCCAACAATGCTGCTACATCCCAAAAATTACTGATATTTAACCTTGTCGTTGGACTCATTCCAATTTTAGCACCATAATTACCCAAAACAAGGGCAGAAACAACAACTGCGATAACGCCTGATGCACCAACACTTTCTGCAAGTAA
Source organism: Lentibacillus sp. Marseille-P4043 (assembly GCF_900258515.1). Classification (NCBI taxonomy): domain Bacteria; kingdom Bacillati; phylum Bacillota; class Bacilli; order Caryophanales; family Bacillaceae; genus Lentibacillus; species Lentibacillus sp. Marseille-P4043. The sequence continues at coordinate 913,153 of NZ_LT984884.1, forward strand.
ATATGCCCCATAAAAGAGGATGATGCTAAAAATAATTTCTAATGGATAATCATCGAAATGTCGCGTTAAACGGGATACCCCAAATCCAAGAGCACCACCGATGATCAGTCCGAGTGTGATAACTTTAACAAATTCCCATATTCCCAAGCCAATACCTTCAAAGCCAAGGTCCACATATTGCAGTAAGGAAAAAGCTGATATATTGAATAGAACAACTGCTAAACCGTCATTAAATAAACTTTCCCCTTCAATAACAGTTGCAAGGCGCTTATTTACGCCAACGCTTTTAAAAATAGACAATACGCTTACTGGATCGGTCGCGCTCATCAATGCTGCAAATACGAACGCTACTGGGATAGAAAGCTGCAGAAGCCACATGGATGAAAAGCCAACAACGATAAATGATAATAAGGTCCCGCCAAAGGCAAGAGCAAGAACAGGGGTTTTATTTTCGTAAATATGAGCGAATGGTAACTTTAATCCAGCTTCCCCCAACAATGCAGGTAAAAATAATGTAATAATGACAAAGTTAAACACTTCTCCTTCTGTAATAAACGACTTTAGCGGCTCCAACGCAGGAATGTTTACAAGCCCAATGATTGCCCCAACAACGACAAGCGCAATCGGATACGGTTGTTTAAATTTTTTCGCAATCGCAGTAATCCCTGCTGCAATCATAACCATTATAAGTCCCAGTTCGAATATATGGTGTGGATCTAAATCATGCATGGATGCTCGCCCCCTTCTAATTTCTGCGGATATCATTTATTTTCCCCAAACACATGAAAAAGATTAGATTATCCAAACATGATTAGGTAAACTGGGACATGGGGACAGGTTTCTTGTCCCAGCAATATCGCAATATATTGTGTTAGGTGGGATGAATTTATGGTTAAGTTAAATAGTGATACCCAATATATAAGAAGTCTTCGAATAAAAAAGGATGAGATACCATCATATAACATGTTTCCGTATAATCTTCCTGTCGTCCGTACATTTAGGGATCTCGCTTTTCATCCTAATGTTACGTACCTAATTGGGGAAAATGGTATGGGAAAGTCAACATTGCTTGAAGGCATTGCTGTTGCGTTAGGGTTTAATCCTGAAGGTGGAACACGTAATTTTAACTTTTCTAGTTATGACTCTCACTCTAAACTTGATCAATATTTAACTGTAATAAAAGGTGCGTATAGACCAAAAGATAGCTTCTTTTTCCGTGCAGAAACGTTTTATAATGTGGCAACAAATATTGAGGAGATGGATGCACAACCAACTCCCGCCCCGAGGATTATCGATTCCTTTGGTGGCAAATCGCTCCATGAGCAATCGCACGGTGAATCTTTTTTTGCAGCTTTTATCCATCGGTTTCAGTGTAAAGGGCTATATATTTTGGACGAACCAGAAGCGGCGCTGTCACCACTAAGGCAGATGTCCTTGCTTGCCCGGATTCATGAGCTGGTCAACCAAGGATCACAGTTCATCATATCAACCCACTCGCCAATCATAATGGCGTATAATCTTGCAAAAATCATTGAGCTTACAGAAGAAGGCATGGCAGAAAAATCCTTAGAAGACACGAACCATTATTCGATCATGAAGCAGTTTTTCGAAGATCGGGAACGTTTACTGCATCATTTGTTCCAGTAGTTTTAGGAAGAGAGATTGCGGGACATGGGGACAGGAACCTTGGCCCAGAAAAGGAATGATAGAAATGAAAATAACAATCGTTGCGGTTGGGAAACTGAAGGAAAAGTACTTAAAGCAAGGAATCCAGGAATATTTAAAAAGGCTCACTGCCTATGCAAAAGTAGATATTATCGAGGTTGCCGATGAAAAAGCTCCGGAAAACATGAGCGAAGCAGAAATGGTAGAAGTGAAGCGGAAGGAAGGCGACCGAATTCTTGGTGCGATTTCACCGGATACATATGTGATCACACTAGAAATCAACGGCAAAATGCTGACGTCAGAACAAATGGCGGCCAAGATGGATGAACTTGCTACATATGGGAAAAGCAAAATTGCGTTTGTGATTGGCGGGTCACTTGGGATTAGTGAGGCTGTACAAAAGCGTAGTGATTTGGCGTTATCGTTTTCTAAGATGACATTCCCGCATCAGGTAATGCGGCTGGTGTTGTTGGAACAGGTTTATCGGGCCTTTCGGATTATTAGGGGGGAACCTTACCATAAATAAGGGTAAAAAATTAAGGGAAGATAAGGCTTCCCTGAAGTTTTCATCCCTTGAAAATGGTTCTTCCATGAAGGTTCTATCGAGTGGTGCAATGCAGTTTATTTCAGATATTTTGTTAATTAAAATACTAGAGCTACCTTGTAAGGCTTCAATAGTGAAGTCAAACATCAGGTTGATGCATTTGATTTGGCGTCCTTCGTTATGGGATGCCTTTTCCTTGGTAATTTGGATATCCTTTATAAAAAGTGCAAGAAGCTCCTTCTTTTCCGTGGCGTCTGCTTGATCCAGTAGAACATCAATGTTTTTAAGCAGTTGTATGAGTGCTTCTGCATCAATTGGGTCTTTACTAATGGAATTGATCTCTTTTTCTACATTTTCCATTTGATTTTCTATTGTTGCAAGATGATTTTTCTGTTCTAGCATTTTCTTGCTATAAATATCTCTTAATTCAGGATCATCCATTAGCAATGTAACTAGATTGTCTATCTGCTTTTCGATTTTCCTTTTGTTCTTTAACAGCCGTTTCTTTTCATCCAATAATGGTGATTCAGCATTTAATCGATCAGCGTTCATTTTATCAACTAATTTATCAATAAAATAGGGATGTGTTACAACACGTTTTAATTCATCAATAACAAATTTTTCAGCCTTATCGGCATTAATCGTATGTGCTTGGCAAGCGGTTCTACCTTTGTTTTTATACTGACCACATTGATAAAGTCTATATTGTTTGCCGTTTTTACCTCTAGACTTTGCAGCAGTCATTACATATCCCATTCAGGACAACGAAGTAAGCGACCTAAGAAGTATGGTTTTGCTGATAGTGCTGGACGAAAAGAACGTGTTTTCAATTTTTGCTGCACTTGATCCCAAAGCTCCACTTCAATTATGGGAGTATGTATACCTTCTTAAGATTCGGTGCCTGTCACCACCCGCAATTTGTCGAATCATTCGACATTATTCGGGGCGTGACAGGCACTTTTTATTATTCGGTGCCCGTCACCACCCGCAATCACTCCTTTAACTTTTATAACAGTATTGGTATTAAAGGAGGGGAAAAATACCTTTATATTTGCCACGTTTTAAATCTAATTCCGGTATTATCATTTTTTTTATTAGACCGTTCATAATTTCTCCTACACATTTAAAAGTACCTTTTCAGTGATCTTTTCCAACTGTTTAGCCTTTTGTGGATTAAATGTTTTCATGGATAAATCGACAGGTATTGAAAGTCTATAAGCTGAGAAAATCTGCGATCTTGATTCCTTTAAGACGTCAACAATACTATTTACGATTTCATCAACCTCATGTCCTACTAGACGGTGAACTACTTTCAAGAATATTCTCATTAATGGATTCGCAAAGACTGATCTAGCCCCAGAAGTTCTTACAGCCATTGGATTATATAAAATATAACGAATGCCCTTTCTTTTGAATCCTGCACCCAGCAAGTCATTTAGCCGGTTAGCATTGGCGTTAGCTTTCACGCTGTTAAACTTGCGACGATATTCTAAATCGTCAAAGTTGACGGGGCTGTTGATGCCTGGGGTAGCAACATTTAAAATAAAGGAGTCATCATTGAATGCTAACCGATTTGAAAGGATATACCGACTTAAATACTGCAATGCAAAGGTGAATTCCAAACCTTCTTTTGTGATTAAAGTGTTTTTGCGAGCTGTTTGTAGGACAGCGCAAAGAATCAATCCATCGATTGAGCCATAGGTCCTTTGGATGTTCTCGATGATACGGTAGTTTTCCGAAGCAAGACTCAAATCTGCTTGAAGATAAATAGCATTATGTAGATCACCTTTATTTCTGCTTACGATAATGACCCTATTCCCGGCTGCTAAATAATACTTCGCCAGTCCTTTGCCAATGCCACTAGTTCCTCCTGTAATTAACAATGTTTTCATGGTTGAATCCCCCCTGTTTTCGGTTTATTATTTGTACTAGTACGATTATCGTACTGAGTGATATTCATTTCAAGTACGATAAAATAACTTACCAAGTACGGTGGACAATACCGAGGAGTGGAAAAAACAATGGACATACCGAATTTACAAGAATTAATGGAACAAAATTTAAATAATCAAGAAAACTGCAATCCTAATTTTAACCCACTTGATCCCGTTTTCAATGTCCTGCAGGGCAAGTGGAAGAATCAAGTACTATTTGAAATCATCGCTTTAAAAAATGCTCGTTTTGGTCAGCTTACACGAGCTATCCCAAAAATCACCAATACTATGCTATCCACGACGTTACGAGAACTTGAAAAGGACGGTTTAATTACTAGGAAACAATATAATGAAATCCCTCCACGTGTTGAATATACAATTACAGAAAAAGGGAAAGATTTATTCCCCGTTTACTATGAAATGTATAAGTGGGGTATCAAGTATCAATAGGAATAAGAATTGAACCTGTTTTTGCAGAAAATTTTAAGGGAAAAATATATTTTTTTATTTAAGTTTTTTTATTTACTTTATAGGTAATTGTGTGGGTTCCTGACACCCGAACTTAAGTATATATGTTATAAATAACAATTAGTAAAGGATATGTTGACAAATAGTTTCGCATGCTTTTTTATAGAAGGAATTTACCTGAAATATGTTGAATTACTCTTTAGATAAAACAAATGGGGTTATTATTCAATAAAAAGGAGAAAGATGGTATAGGAATTGAGTATAGAACAAGAATTATACGGAGCAATAAAAATATAATTGAGGAAAGATATCCAAATTTTAAAATAGTGTAAAGGGGAAAGTGGTGAACTCATGCTATCTGAACAAATCAGACAGAAACTTGTGGAAACCTTAACTGAAAAAGTAAATCCAGCGTTTATTTTATTATTCGGCTCTTATGCAAAAGAAAGAGCTAGAGGAGACAGTGATGTCGATTTGGCTTATTATAAGGAGCAGCCGCTATCTTCATACGAACTTTTTATACTTACAGGGGAGCTAGCACAAATTTGCGGGAAAGATGTTGATTTAGTAAATATACGAGAAATTGATACGGTATTTGCAATGCAAATATTTTCAACGGGAAAACTAATCGAATGTCGTGACGAGAATGAATTCGTGAAACAACGAATAAAGGCTTATCATATGTACGCGGAGTTAAATGAGCAGCGGGCGGAAGTATTACGAAGTATTCAAGAAAGAGGAAGTGTTTTTGGGGATGAATGAAGTAGTTTTGAATAAAGTGACGACCATTGAACGTTGTATTCATCGAATTCATGAAGTATATGAAAATAACCCTAAGAATTTAAAGGATTTCACAAAGCAGGATAGTATCATTCTAAATATCCAGCGTGCCTGTGAAGCAAGTATTGATTTAGCCATGCATATTGTCAGTGAAAAAAAGTTAGGTGTTCCTAAAGCAAGTCGTGAAGCCTTTAAGCTTTTACGAGAAGCAAATATAATAGATGAATCATTAGCCAAAACTTTAATGAATATGGTTGGTTTTCGTAATATCGCTGTACATGATTATCAATCCATTGAATTGGATATCTTAGAAGCCATCTTAGAAAAGCACATTGATGATTTTAAAGCTTATGCAAAGTCGGTTATTTTAAATCTATCGGAATAATAAAAACCTCATTTAGATTAGGTACGGTGAACCGTACCATAAGTAAATGAGGTTTTTAATGACACATACCTAATTACATTTACATTTTACTTTCTAACTTTGGTATAACCTGACTTTTGCAGCTAAAATGAGGAAAAAGCAGCCTTAAACCCTTATACTTACTAGGTTTTTTGCTGCTTTTATTTGTCAAAAAGTTGTAGTGTAAATCAACCTATTTTCGTTGCTCCTAAAACTTTTTTAATTTCTTTTAATGACAAGCATTTTTGTCCTAAATCTACATCCAATTCCTTATTGATATCAAAAAGAACGTCATCAAATAAATCGAATAAATAATAATTTCCTTGTATGTGGCTACACGAAGCTTTCCCTAGGCTGTCAAGTATTTTCGTAATTGAATACTTCCCTTTCAACCGTCGCTCTAATATTCTTGCGATGACAATATATTAAGACTAATAAAACTGCTACATTGGGTAAAGCTGCGGAAGTGGCACAAATTACACCTCAGTCCGCATCAAATGTGTTGAACAAGCTTTGTAAAAAGAAAAATATTCTTCAGAGAGAAATCAGAAATAAATATATGTTCACTCATCGAGTGTATGAAAGTTTGAATGATAATATTGCGTATACTAAAGATAAAGATTTTGACGAAATACAAGCTAAAACAATGATTATTGAATACCTGAATAAGAATAGTTCGATTACTCGTTCTGATGTAGAAAGATTATGTGGTTTTTCATCTACAAGTAGTAAGCGTATTTTACAACGTTTAAGGGATAAAGAAATTATTACTTTAGAAGGTAAAGCACGAGCAAGTCATTATAGATTAAAGTAATGCATGATATATTGAAATGAAATACGGCAGTCTGGCCAATAATTGGACCGATACTACAAGAGGTTGGACTGATTCCGGACCGATAATTGGACCGATACTACAGGGGATAGGACTGACTCTGGACTAAAGTTAGACAGACTGTAGCATAGCCAACCAATTGTATAAAGTATAATGTTGATATTATATCGAGGAGAATAACCTCATTTAGGCACACTGCGCAGAACCGTATCATAAATAGGTAGCGGTTAGCGGTTTACTTAAAAAACAAGCCAATTTTATTTATTAAAGTTTTGGATGCCTCTTCCAACAACATATTTAAAAGAACAGAAAATCAGTTAATGCACTTATTTGTATTTCCAAGGCATTGGTATAATGTTGTACAATCCAAAACATTATGTCAGTACCTAGGCTAATATTTTTACATTCAATCTTAGTATTATATAAAAACGGTTCTCTGTAAAACATAGTGGTGATTCATCTCATGCACCTCACCTCCATATTTAACAAAGAACCTTTCTTTGATAGGAATAAGAAGATATATCAACTTATTTCCATGACACAAATTATTTCAAATCAAGTGATTCCATTGTCCAAGATTGAATCTTATCAACGAGTTCAGGTTTATCAGTTAACTTTTCGCCGTAAGAAGGGATCATTTCTTTTAGCTTTGGTTTCCATACATCAAGCTGCTCAGGGAAACAATTTTCAATTAAACGAATCATATCTGAAACGGATGTTGAGGCACCTGGAGAACCACCAAGTAATGCGGCTAAGGAACCATCTTTACAACGTACAACTTCTGTATCGCTAAATTGAATTGTTCCCTTGCCCTTATCTGTATCTTTAATTACTTGTACACGTTGTCCTCCCACTTTTAGTTCCCAATCTTCATCTTTCGCATCAGGGAAAAACTCACGCAGTTCTTTCATTCGTTCTTTTTTTGTTAATCTTAATTGTTGGATTAAGTATTGTAATAATGATAAGTTTTTTGCACCTGCAGCCATCATCGTAATTAGATTATGCGATTTGACTGAGCCAAATAAATCCATATTTGATCCTGTTTTTAGGAATTTAGGTGAAAAACCAGCAAACGGTCCGAAAATCAACGTTTGTTTGCCGTTAATTGTTCTTGAGTCCAAGTGTGGAACAACAAGTAGTGGTGCTCCGTCTGGATTTTTACCATATACCTTCGCATGATGCTGTTTTATTACCTCAGGATTATTACATTCCAAGTATTGCCCACTAATTGGGAATCCTCCGATATGTTTGCTTTCAGGAATTTGCGTTTTCTGTAGTAAAGGTAAACTTTTACCACCAGCACCAATAAATACGAACTTCGCTGTGTGTGTTTCAATTACCTCTTCACCTTTTTGAACGGTAACTTCCCATAAACCGTCTTTCCTGCGCTTGATATCTTTAACATTGTGGTTGTAATTGATATTCACATTTTCTTTTTCTAGGTAATCACACATTGCGCGGGTTAGTGCCCCGTAGTTGACATCAGTACCATCATCAATTTTTGCCCCTGCAACGGCTTCATTTGTTGATCGATCCTTCATCATAAGTGGGAACCATTCTTTTAGCATACTTGGATCATCAGAGTACTCCATTCCGTTAAACAATGGGTGCTTAGACATTGTTTCAAAACGTTTCTTTAAAAAAGCTACATTTTTTTTGCCCTTTACAAAACTAATATGCGGTAAACCTGTAATAAAGTTACGTGGCTCACCAATTAACTTTTGATCCACTAGATGAGCCCAGAACTGTCTTGAAAGTTGGAAACGTTCATTTATCCTAATTGCAGCTTCCATATCAATTGTGCCATCAGGTTGCTCAATTGTATAATTCATCTCACATAAAGCAGCATGTCCTGTTCCTGAATTATTCCGTTCGTTAGAGCTTTCTTTACCAGCTTCATCAAGTTGTTCAAATACTGTAATTTTCCATTCTGGTGCTAATTCTTTTAGTAACACTCCTAAGGTAGCACTCATAATTCCTGTACCAATTAAAATAACATCTGATGTAGATGGCTTGTTATTCATATAAATCATCCTCGTATAATAATAATTTGGTAATTCGTTCAAAGTTTATATTTCTCGTATTGTTAGTGAAGTACCCAACTTAAAATTTGGATTATGGTCGGATAAAGGAACATTTAAGTTCGTTTGTCTTAACATCGTTTAAAGCAGGTCATCAGATGACTAGCTTGTTTAGAAAGGCCCTACAGTTTGTAAAGCCAGAACAATCATTTTTAATCAATATATTCCGCAATTAAACGGTCAACTTCAATCAGATGATCACGCATTGCTTTTTGGGCATTTTCTGGGTTTCTGGATTTAATGGCCTCAAAAATACGCTGATGTTCGTTGAAAAGAGCACCTTTTCTCTCATCTGAATATAAAATTAGCCGACGTGTTTCACGCATGGACTCAACCATAATATCGGAAACACTCCCCATTAGGTTTATTAGCATTCTATTATGTGTTGCATTTACTACGCTTAGATGGAATTCAAGGTCTGCTTTTTCACCAAGTTCCCCTTTCCCCTTCGCATCGTACATTTTCTGTAATGCTTTTTCCATCGGGATTAAATCTTCTTCTCGGTGACTAAGCGCAGCAGCACTTGCTGAACCAACCTCGAGAATTTTCCTTACCTCGGATAACTCTTTGATATCCTCACGCTTTAACAACAACGCAGTGGTAACAGGGAGTGAAAATTGAGAGGGATCAAACTTGGTAATATATGTTCCTTCCCCTTGTCGCATTTCCACTAAACCAATGGCACGTAATCCGCTTAATGCTTCCCGGACCGCCGAACGGCTAACATTGTAGTTTTTTGCTAACTGTTCAACCGAAGACAGCTTATCACCTGGTGAAAGTTCGCCAGACTTTAACATATCAATCAATGAATCTGAAACTTCTTCATATATTTTTCTTGTCTTTATCGGCTTAACATTCAAGATATCCCTCCTATCCTACATTCTAGTTTACCGCACAGGTGCCAAATAAGGAAGAAGGAGCCTAGTCCAGTTTGTATTACAGTACTTTATTGGACTATTTGTTAAGGCTTTCTATTTACTTGGAGGTCATCTGCATTTTAAATAAATTGCATGATTACAAACCCGCCAATACCAGCTAAAATCCCATATAATATTGCTGGTGTTAACGTCTTTCGGATGACATCTCCCTCTTTACCTGTCAAGCCAACAACTGTTGACGCTGCAACAACATTATGAACACAAATCATATTTCCAGCAGCAGCACCAATAACCTGCAGTGCCAATATAATTTGTGGATTCATACCAACTTCATTTGCTACATTAAACTGAATTGGTGAAAATGTCAGTGTTGAGACGGTTGCACTACCGGTAATAAATGCGCCAAGTTCTCCAAGGAATGGAGCAACAAATAACCAACCGGAACCAAATGTTTCTGCCAATGTCTCGGCAATGTATTGTGGCATACTAACTAAGTCATTCATATTCAAACCAGAGTTAGAGAACACCTGTACCAGTGCAAGAGTTGAAAACAAGGCAAGGCCAGCGCTCTTAACTTGTCCAAGTGATTCTTTTGAAGCCTTTGTGAAATTTGAAAATGACTTGCGCTGAATTAATATTGCAAATAGAGCTGCAATGAGTAAAATCGTTCCAGGGGAATATAATACTTCCCACCCAGATGTTATTCCTTCAATTCCAAGAATATTACTCCATGTCCAATCAACGTGATTAAGGGTAAACGCTTTAATTGGGTCTATGATTCTAGTGATAAGCAGTAACCCTACCACTACTAAATACGGTGACCAAGCCTTTATTAACCCCATATTAGATTTATTCTCTGATACTTTAAAATCAGATTGGAGCGCCTCATTCCACGTTGTCTTTGGCAGAAGGAACCCTTTTCTTGCAGTTAATGTAGCAATAGCAAGTCCTGTTAATGAAGCTAAAATTGAAACAAACTCTTGTCCAAACAATGTTGCATATAAAAGGGATGACCCTGTATAAGTTATACCAACAAGAAGTGCCCATGGTACCATTGTTAATGTACTGGACAGCCCTTTTTTCTTACCAAAGAATAGAGTCAAAATAGCAATTAAAATAAGTGGTACAAATGTTCCAGCAAACAAGTCAATCAGTGTAACATTGACACCAATTTCATTGAAAAACGCTAGATTTGCATTAGGAATATTACTTAAACCTACTTGAATCGGTGTACCGACTGCACCAAATGATACAGGGGAACTATCAGCGATTAAAGCCAATGTAGCAGCAGCCATTGGGTTAAAACCGAGTGCTACCATTAAAGGCCCTGTCACAACAGCTGGTGTCCCAAATCCCGCAGCCCCCTCAATCAATGCACCGAATAAGAAAGCAACAATAATAACTTGAACACGCATATCGCTTGAAATATTACGAAAACCTTGATTTATCCGATCAACCGCACCGGTATGTCGGAGTGTATTTAGTAAAACAATCGCACCAAATAGAATCAATAGAATGGTCAATGCTTTATGTAGCCCTTGAAGAATGGAGGCAATGACAATTGTCCCACCCATTCCCCACACAAAAAATGCAAGGCCAATTACAATGAGTGCACTAAAGAGCATTCCTTTAACTGCTGGCATCCTAAAGATAACTAGGAAAATAAATGGTGCAATTATCGCACTTAATGCTGCAAATAATAACATGTTAACTAACCCCCTTTATTATGAGTTCACCAAAAAAACGCTTTCATTTTTTCTTGTTAAACTGGTTATAAGATCATCAAGTCATCTGATGAGTTATTTTTATTTTAAAGCGAATTTAAAATTACGTCAATAATTTTTAGACTTGTTGTAAAATTTGTATGCATATGCAAAGGTGGTTAACGTGGGGATAGTGTCAGTCCCGCGCTTTTCTATAAATACGTTCTCCTTCTATTTACTTCCGTTAATGAAACAGCATTATCGGAGGATATAGTAAGAGAAGCAACATCTTCCTTGTTTAAAGTGACAATGTTGTTTTGAACTTTCAACTGGTATTACCCTTCCTTCATTTAATTTTCTTACTGCTGGGCGTAGAACGTTACTCGATTTCCCAGTTCGCCATTGCAATTGTAGTAAGCATACTTTGCAATCACATTTTCCAATTCTTCTAGGCTTGTAATGGTAACTTTCATACCAAGACACCACAGACCATCAATGTGTGCTGGATGTACCTTGTTTGCTACAAGAAACCCTGTTCACCATCCACCCCCTCCGATGACTGGTTTCACTGTGTGTTTGTGGTGACTAACAATGTTCTCACCTCCTTTCCCTTTAATAAAAAAAGCCTCTATAAAGAGACGGTGGGCACCAAACAATACAATAGTTAATCATCTATACATAACTTGAGGTTGGATTTTTTGCATTTTTTCTGCTATATAGGGTTTTTCTGTCAATTTATCCCCGATTCTATCTATTTCAAACTGCTTTTGATATATTTGTAATATAGGTAAGAAGAAATATCTGGGGGTTAATATATGGCAAAGCTAACATTACAACAATTAGAATCACACTTATGGGAATCAGCAAATATTTTAAGGGGGAGCATTGATTCCTCTGATTATAAAAATTATATATTTGGTTTACTGTTTTTAAAACGTTTGAGTGACGTGTTTATTGAGCATGCGACATACGTGGAAGAAGAAGAAAATGATGATTATGCATGGTATGACCGTGATGAGCATCAGTTCTTTGTTCCAGAACGGGCTCGGTGGACACATATTCAAATCCAAACACAGGATATCGGTAATACGATTAACAAAGCCTTTGAAGCACTTGAAGAAGAGAACCCATCTTTAGTTGGTGTTTTGGCTAATATTGATTTTAATGATAAAGATAAATTACCTGATAAATTGTTATTACAATTGATTCAACATTTTTCTTCGATTGATTTAAGTAATGAGAATCTATCGGAACCCGACATGCTTGGGCGTGCTTACGAATACTTAATTAAGCAGTTCGCGGATGATGCTGGAAAAAAGGGTGGCGAATTCTATACACCGACAAAAGTTGTTGAACTGATTGTGAATCTGATTAAACCAGAAGAAGGGATGAGGGTGTGTGATCCGACTGTCGGTTCAGGTGGTATGCTTGTTCAATCCGTCGATTACATTAAATCACAAGGTGGAGACGCACGTAATTTATCCTTACATGGACAAGAACGAAACCTGAACACATGGGCGATTTGTAAGATGAATCTGTTGTTACATGGGTTAAGTGACCACAGAATTGAACGTGGAGATACGATACGTGAGCCGAAGCTATTAGGTGATGATAAGGAATTGCTTTTATATGACAGGGTAATAGCCAATCCACCTTTTTCACTTAAGAATTGGGGACGTGAAGAAGCTGAAGCGGATGAGTATGGTCGTTTTCGCTTTGGCATACCACCAAAAAACGCTGGGGACTATGCCTTTGTTCAACATATGGTGTCTACGTTAAACCATGAAGGTAAAGCTGGCGTCGTCATGCCACATGGTGTGTTATTCCGTGGTGGTGCAGAAGGGAAAATTCGCGAAGGTCTGTTAAAAGATGATTTAGTGGAGGCGATTATTGGGTTGCCATCCAACCTTTTCTATGGAACAGGTATCCCTGCTTGTATTTTAATCCTGAATCGAAATAAAGTAGAGAACCAAAAAGGGAAAGTGTTTATTTTAGATGGTTCTAAAGATTATCAAGAAGGCAAGAATCAGAACGTTCTTCGTAGTGAGGATATCGACAAAATTGTTCAGGCTTATGATGCTTGGGAAGACCAGGAGAAATATTGCCGAGTCGTTGACTTAGAAGAATTAGAAGAGAATGGCTACAACTTAAACATTGCCCGATACATTGATACTACCGAAGAGGAAGAAGAAATTGACGTTCAAGCGGCATTGAATGATTTGAAGAAGCTAGAGCAAGAACGTGAAGAAATAGAGGATAAGATGTATGGGTATTTGAAGGAGTTGGGATTTAATGAGTTATAAGGATTATCAATTAGATGAAATATTTAATATGAGCAGGAAAAATGTTAAACCCAATGATATCCCAGAGGAACAATTTCTTCATTATAGTATCCCTGCATATGATAATGGTGAGAAACCGTTACTTGAAAGAGGAGCTTCGATAAAAAGCAATAAATATTTATTAAAAGAACCATCGATATTAGTATCAAAGTTAAATCCGAGAATAAATAGAGTATGGAAATTTGATAATGAAGACAAAAATAAGATAAATTCTATCTGTTCTACAGAATTTATGGTATATGAAAGAAAGAGTAGTGATATTGATTTAGAATATTATTATCAATTTTTTAAATCGAAAATCTTCCAAAGGTATTTACTAAATCTACAATCGGGTTCGACTGGGAGCAGGATGAGGGTATCTCCTAAGGATACATTATCAATACCTATACCAAAGCCAACTAAAAAGCAACAACAAAAAATCGCAGCAATCCTCTCATCCGTCGATGAAACAATTGAAAAAACAGAACAAATCATCGAACAAACTGAGACGGTGAAAAAAGGATTAATGCAACAGTTGTTGACGAAAGGGATTGGACATACAGATTTTAAGTCTTCGCCACTTGGTGAAATACCAAGAAATTGGGAAGTTTTAAAAGTTAATGAGTTTGCTATTGTAGATTATGGTATATCGGAAGCTGTATCTAATAATACAGACCCTAATATAGGTATCCCGATTATTACTGGAGCAAATATAACACTAGAAGGTAATTTGGATTTGACTAAACAAGTATATGTAAAAAAACGTGAACAGGAACGATTTCAATTGAATAAAGGTGATTTGCTTTTTAATTGGCGTTCTGGAAGTCAAAAGCACGTTGGAAAAACAGCTATATTTAATTTAGATGATGAGTACACATATGCTTCTTTTATTTTAAAAATAAGAGTAAACGACGACTGTAATAATAAATTTTATTATCATTTATTGAATTATCTAAAATCAATTCAATATTTTTCAAAAGATACTTCAGTCCAAGTAAATTTCAAATTGAATGCGTCGTCATTTCGAGAGCTTTTATTAATGAAGCCCCCACTAGAAGAACAGAAAGAAATTTCTTCAAGAATTGATTCAATTAATGATAAAATTAAATTTGAGGAACAAAAAATTAGAATGTTAAATAATATCAAACAAGGCCTTATGCAACAACTTCTAACAGGCAAAGTCCGTGTACCAATTGATGATAACGAGGGGGTTCCGTCATGAGCGAAGCACAAGCTTGGAATGAAGAAACGTTAGTGGAAAATCGAATGATGGACCAACTTCAGAAGCTTGGCTACACGTATGTTCATGGAACGGAACTGGATAAAGAGCGCACATCGCAAACGGAAGTTGTCTTAAAAGGGCGATTGGAAGCATCGATTAAACAATTGAATCCATGGATAAATGAAAATAACTTAAATAAAGTGGTACGCAGTGTTACACATATGGAAGCCGCAAGCCTCATGGAAGCAAATCAACATTTTCATGGACTGCTCATTAATCAGCTGTCGGTTCAACAAGATGTTGGGAGTGGACGGAAGAACCAGACGGTAAAACTGATTGATTTTGACAATATCAACAATAACGACTTCATCATTACCAATCAATTCAGCTATACACATGCTAATGACATCATTCGTCCTGATATTATGCTGTATGTCAATGGTTTGCCATTAGTCGTGATTGAATGTAAAAGTCCAGCCCTGCCTCCAGATGAACAAATTGGACAAGGAGTGAAACAGTTACGTCGCTATCAACAAGAAAATGAAGCACTTTTTCATTATAACCAATTCATGATTTCCACGAGTAATGACCGTGCAAAAGTTGGTACAATGGGGGCCAAAGCACAACATTATAGTACATGGAAAGAACCCTATCCGTTGGCTGTTCAGGATGTGGGGGAGGCCCCGACAGCCCAGGATATTTTAACGGTAGGAATATTGGAGAAAGAGCGACTGTTTGATATTATCTTAAACTTTATTGTCTATGAACCAGAAGATGGTCGAGTGATTAAGAAAATGGCTCGTTATCAGCAGTATCGAGCTGTGAATAAAGCTGTAAAACGAATCCTAACAGGTAAACATCCACAGGCTCGTGGTGGGGTTGTATGGGCGACACAAGGGTCAGGAAAATCATTATCGATGGTATTTTTATCGATGAAACTGCGACGTCTAAAACAGCTAGAGAATCCTGTCATTGTCGTTGTAACAGACCGCCAAGATTTAGATGCCCAAATAACCGCTACCTTTACACGATGTGGGTTTCCAAATCCAAAACAAGCTGAATCTGTAGATGAACTCAAGTCATTATTACAACAAGGTCCAGGCTCTACCGTAATGACCTTAGTACAGAAATTCCAAGCCGAAGAAGATGAGGATTACCCCCTACTGACTGATTCAGAAAATGTCATTGTGTTGGTTGATGAGTCGCACCGTTCTCAGTACAGTTCGTTAGCGATGAATATGCGTATAGGTTTACCAAATGCAACGTATATTGGTTTTACAGGAACACCAATCGACAAAGAAGACAAAAGTACCGTACGAACCTTTGGAACCTATATTGATAAATATCCAATTGAAAAAGCAGTGGAAGATGGGGCAACGGTACCAATCTTTTATGAAGCAAGATTAATTGATTTACACGTTCAAGGCGAGACCATTGATACCTTATTTGACCGTTTCTTCCGCGATTATTCCGATGAAGATAAAGAACGGATTAAGCAGAAATACGTGACAGAAGAGGCGTTGACTGCATCTCCCAAGCGTTTAAAAACAGTTGTGCTTGATATGATTGACCATTATGAACAGCATATCCAGCCAAACGGCTTTAAAGCACAAATTGTTTCGGTATCACGTCAAGCAGCCGTAGAATATAAAAAATTAATGGATGAATTAAGTGATTATGAATCAGCTGTCATTATTTCTAACAGTCATAATGATTCAGAAGAAATGAAACAGTATGGCCTGTCACGAGCAGAAGAAAAGGAATTTATCCAACGTTTTAAGAAACCATTAGAGGAGGACCCGCTTGCCTTTTTAATCGTCTGCGATAAGCTCTTAACAGGCTTTGATGCACCGATTGAACAGGTGATGTATTTGGACAAGCCCTTGAAGGAACATAATCTTCTTCAGGCCATCGCCAGAACGAATCGAACCTATGATAAAAAGTCACACGGATTAATTGTGGATTATTATGGTGTCTCCCGCTTCCTAGAAGAAGCACTCGGTATCTTTCATGAAGAGGATATCAAAGGGGCCATGCACCATGTGGATGAGGAAGTTCCACGATTACAATCACGTCATCGCAGGGTGATGCAATTCTTTGATTATATACGAAAAGATGATTTAGAAGCTTGTTTGAAAGTGCTGGAACCAGAAGATGTGCGCAATACGTTCGATACAGCCTTCAAGAAGTTTTCTGAAAGCATGGATATGGTGATGCCAAGTCCAAAAGCGAAAGCCTATGTTGATGATTTGAAATGGTTAGGTAAGATTCGAAAGTTAGCGAAGTCCCGTTACCATGTCGATGATGGCACGTTGGATATATCCGATTGTGGTGGTAAGGTACGGGAATTGATTGAAGAATATGTTTATGCATCGACACCTGAAATTTTATTTGAACCTGTAAATATTTTAACCAATAAATTTGATGAAAAGTTAGATGAATTGAAGACTCCTGAAGCAAAAGCAGCGGAAATGGAACATGCCATTAAACATGAAATCCGAATCAAACTGGAAGAGAACCCAGTGAAATACACATCCATAAAGGAACGATTGGAGCAGTTAATCGAACAACGGAAAGCACGACAATTAACGATTGAAGAACTACTGGAAGAATACCAAGCCATGAGAGAAGAAATGATGGATATGGAACAGGAGAGTCAATCGTTCGGTCTAAAAGATGCCAAGCAGTTGCCGTTTTATCAGTTGTTGGAACAGCAAATTCCAGTTGAAATGGAGCAAGAAAGCTTAAAAGATTTGACCGAAATTATTACGTATATTATTCAAGATAATGCTGTGATTGATTGGACAGAAAAAGAAGACGTGAAGCGTGAAATGAGAAAAAGACTAAAGAAACAACTTCGAGCTAGCTCTGTTCCTAATAAACAAGTCGAAAGTGTAGCAAGACAATTGATGGAACTGGGTGAGGTTCATTATAAGCCTTAATTAACAGCATCTAGGAGGCATAACATCATGGAAAGGTGTTATGCCTTTATTTACAGAAGGGAATCAGGTTGATGGGTAAAAAGAAAAGGACAAGCTGTCGTGAAGAAATGTTACAGGTGGTACAGCAACTTGTGAAAGCAAAAGGAAAAAATGAATTTTCAATCCAAGAGGTGCTAGATGAGATGGGAAGGGCTGGAACCACTTATAAGGATTCCACTATCCGCACCCATCTGACAAGTAAATGTTGTGTCGAGACCAAACAACACCATCAAACCCTATGATGATTACAAACGTATCGGGCATGGTCTGTATGCTTTGGTGCATTCACCCGATGCTATGTAATTCGATACCATGTACACGTAACCATTCTTTTGCTTCTTTATAATGAGGAAGAGTCGTTCTAACTATCCGCCAAAATTTATCATTATGCTCAGGAACAATTAGGTGAGCTAACTCATGCACGATAATATAATCAATCACTCGAACAGGTGCCATCACGATTCGCCAATTTAGATAAATATCACCATTTGGAGTGCATGTTCCCCAACGTTTATGTTGTGTTTTTAATTGTAGAGACCGTGGTTCAACACCTAGCATGGATTGATAATCACTTGCTCGTTCAATGATTTTTTTATGTCCGTGTTCACGATACCAATGAATGAGTTTTTGTTCGAGATGATCCTGTATTTTGTCCTGAGGCCACGAACGAGGAACGGTAGCGATGAAACGACCTTGTTTGAACTGAAACGAAGCTTTAGGAATGGCTTCTTTGTGTACTTTCAGTCGATAATGACGACCTAAGTAGGGAAGTTTTTCCCCGCTTACGAATTCTTTTTGCTGGACAGTAGTCGTAACTTCATCAAGTTGTCGGAGCTTCTTTGTAATCCATGGAGCTTTTTGCTTAATAATTTGAGAGATTTTAGCATCATCAAGGTTATCTGGTATAAATACTTCAACACCATTGACAATGTTGACAGAGATTTTAACATCTTTTCGGGCTTGTTTGTAATGGCAGTAATATATGGTGGTATTTCCGTACTGAATTTGTGGCATTTTGATACCCTCTTTCAATTACATATTTTACATTTTGGTATGAATAAAGGCAACTAAATAGAAGATTGATGCAGTGAGTGTTACTTGCCTATATCCAGTGACTTATTATTTGTGTGACTTCATGCTACAATAATAATATAGTGGAAGTGGGAAGGGGTATAGCATTGACAAAGGTTAAAACAATTGATTCCTTAATGAGGTATATGCGTGATGAGCATAATATTCATATAAAAGGTAGTAACCATAAACGTAAATTAAGAAATTTTGGTTATTATCACGGCTTTAAAGGCTATCGTTTTATAAAAAGTCCGCAGAATCGAATCAATTTTAATGATTTTAATGAAGTACTAGCAATAAATAATCTAGATATGGAACTTAAGGGATTATTTTATCCTCAAATAATGTTTTTGGAAACGGCACTCAAAAACTATGTTCTAGAAGAGGTTCTAAGTCACTCTAGAACTGATAGTTTTGATGACATATACGAAAGGCTATTGGATGATTATAAACGGCATGTTCATCATTCGGATAATTATAAATTTGCTTTAAGGAAAAGACTAGAGTTAAGAAATAAAATATATGGGACATTATCCCGTGACTATAATACAGGCCGTCAAGTTGTGCAGCACTTCTATCATTCTGACCGATATGTACCGGTATGGGCTATATTTGAAGTAATCAATATGGGTGAGTTCGGTCACTTCTTCAATTGTTTAAATAAAACCGTCAGAAGAGAAGTATCCAAATCCCTTTTACTAAATCAGGCATTTGATGGAGATGCCCTGATGACTTCTAGTATTATATTTATGATTAAAGACTTGAGGAATGCAGTTGCTCATAATGATGTTATATTTGACGTAAGATTTAAGCGAGCTAAAATAAGGAAATCATTAAAAAAAGCGTTACAGAATGATATGAATATTGGTGGAATTAACTTTAATTCCATAACTGATTATTTACTATTACTTGTTTATTTACAAAAAAAACTTGGAATACCAAAGACAGAATTATATAGAGCAGTACGGCGATTTGAATCACTTATTGATAATTTCAGACAAAAGGTTCCAGCAACCGTTTCCCATCAAGTTTTTCATACGAATACACAACAAAAATTAATAGCATTAAGGAGCTATATCCAAATATAAATTTCTTGCATAATCTGTACAGTAGTTGTATATTATAGTTAGAGAATAGCGGTGGATGTCTTCGGACCACACCTAAGGGAGTTGGATGCGTCCAGCTCCCTTTCAATTTTCTACAGGTACTAATATTCTTAAACATCCTTCAAATTCAGCTATTATCATAACTCCAATTAATATATTGCTTGGCCTTCTCAATCTCATCATCAGTAGTTATTGTAATCTCTAAATCACCAGTTCCGTAATGACCAATATTTGTGACATTACGACTGAAACCAGGCTCCAAGTTTATTTTGTCTGGACCCACTTTTAAATACATGAGAATCTTCTTGGTACTTGGATGAACCTCGATACAAGCAAAGTTCTTGATTCGTTTAAAAGCAATATAATTTTTTAGGACCTTTATCTGGACATCGTCTCCAAGAGCAGTTATGTATGATTTAAGTGCTTCGTATCTGTCTGTAAGTTCAGTACTAGCCTGCTCAATATATTCTGTCACTGTTTTTGATTTGGATTTTGCCTTGTTGTCAGTGCTTATATTATCATTAATATGAACTGTTTGAGCTGTTGTGGCATTAACTAAATCAAGTAGTAAAAAACCTTCATCATATTGTTTATACTGATACAATTCGATGTTACGATTAATTTGTTGTACAGCATGCTCGTCGTATTTAGTGAATCCACCTGCTATACAAAGTAAGCGAGGGCTGCTCCAGTCTATATTTATTGATATTTCCTCTCCATACCTTCTCATAACCATCAATTCAAATTCTGCTTTATGGTCTAAGAGCCAATCTAGATAAAATAATCCTTGATTTATGACATTTTCATTGATGGAACGTTTGTATTCAATGATAACAGGGGAGTTGTTTTCATCAATACCTAGAGTGTCAATTCTACCCGCATGTTTTTTCCCAGTGCTATATTCAGATGAAAGAAAACGAACCGCTAAGAATGTTTCAAGGTGCCTTTCTATTGTGTCTTGGAGAGATTTTTCAACTGCGACTGCTTTACCTTCTAATTCTTTAATATGATTGTTATCTACACGAAATAATTTTATATCGCCCACACTATCACCTCCATATATTGATTATATCAGACTTATTAATGTTAATTTAACTTGGTGTTTAAGTAGAAACAATCGCTTGAATTATCTAGTGAGGGCTTACTAATGGGAAAAATTGTTTGCCCGCTCAGATTTCCACATTTAAATAATACATGCCTGGTATGGGATCGAAATAAGGTGAAAGGATGGCAGTAAAACTGGTTGCGGTGCTAATACCAACAAAGAATCAAGTCATTGGGTAAACACTGGTTCTAAAACACTTGTGATAAAGACGGTTGCAAAAGCTAAGTAAAGAAAATCAAGAAACCGTTCTTATATTGACAGATGAACGGTTTCTTTTTTATCCATTAATAGTAATTAGTTTATATCTTCCTCTTATAATTACCAGATGATAAATCAGTAACATTAACTAGTTCAAAATCCTGTTCGTTAGCCATATAACGTTTAAAAAAACTTACATCAATACCTGTTATTTGATGGAAGAAAGTAATATCTACCATCCAATCGTTTTCGATCATTTGGCGAATATCGATTAGTCCTTTTTTGGTAACTAAGTCAATAATTGATTTCACTTTTTGCGGCTTTTGAATAGGTATCGTTTCATCTAGAGGCTCCATTTTTAAATAACCTTTCCGGTGAAGTGCCGCATAAAAATTACGATGATTTTTTGCATTCAGTATACCTAGTTTGGCTGCTCGATACCCTAAAACCTGCAAAGACGTTTTCCATTTCTTTTTCAGGTCAACATATGCATCTGGATTTGTTACATGAGAAATAGTTTGCATATCAGCTGAAATCGACTCCTCAGGTAGGAGAAATGCACCTGCAAACTGATTGGCCTCATTTTCGACTGCTTTATGTTCTTGACGATTTAAACTTGTAAATTCAACCCGATAGTGAAGTAATAAATGACCGAGTTCGTGTGCAATATCAAAATTTCTCCGTACAGCGGATCGTTTTAAATTTCCTAAAATGATAAAAGGTCGCGCTTGTTTCGACCATAAACTGTAAGCATCAATCTCTCCACCAATTGCTTTTTCAAAAATAAAAACACCACTTTTTTCTACTAGAAACATAAGCTCATCATTCGTATCATTACGTAGTCCCAGTTTCTGACGTGATAGCCTTGCAACCTCTTTTATTTGTGTTTCTCTATCTTCATTAGACGTATTTAAGTAGTCAATTACTTCGTCTCTTAATTGTATGATCTTTTGTGTTGGATAGGACACTTTTGCCGTTACGTTAAGAAACAGTGCCAGGTACATAAATAATTCAGAATTGAATGTGTACCTGGCATTGTTTCTTAGAAATGCTGGAACTTGCCCCAAGTAATCTTTTTTTAAATTGATAAACCGTGTATAATAATAATTAGTATTAAAAGAATGGGGTAGATTAAATGGTCCAATCAATCAATACAAAAGTCGATTTAGTTATTAATGCAACCTCACATATAAGAATTTCGGATTATGGTAAGATTATGATTGGAGACAAAGGATTTGAATTTTACAATAATCGTGATGCTCGTAAGTTCATTCAAATTCCTTGGGAAGAAGTTGATTACGTGATTGCTTCAGTCTTGTTCAAAGGCAAATGGATCCCGCGTTATGCTATCCAAACGAAGCGGAATGGGACATATACACTTTCTTCTAAAGATCCAAAAAAGGTTCTTCGAGCAATACGTGAATACGTTGATCCGAATCATATGGTACAATCATTAGGTTTCGTTGATATAATCAAACGCAGTTTCAGGCGTAAAGCTAAAAAGTAATCGTTTTACATTCAAGACAGATTGGAACCTGTCTTTTTTTGTGGGGTCATCTCTAACGGATAAACTGTTACAAAGGTAGGAACAAATAACTATTTTCTTGAAAAATGAAAGCTAGAGTGCTATTCTATTATAGCAGTGTATTAAAGTAGTTCGAGTGAAGCTTTGTTTTACGCTATCATTAAAGCCCTTTCATAAGATAAATAACCATCAGAGTTATTTTTAACGTGTTACTGATTCGATTAGGCATGAGTAAAAAGTAGTGCTTAAAATGAAGAATGGGTTCTTTTATCCCTCTGCTTTCATTTAACTCACTAATCTACTTTTGCTCATGTCTTTTTTATTATCGGAAATGTAACCGCTTCGGAAGTCTGGAAAAATACTACTTTATAGGCTTGCCATGTTTAATTAAGCCATAACAATAATAAGAGGAGGTAAATAGATGGTAGGAATTATCATTGCTAGTCATGGTGAATTTGCTAATGGTATCTTGCAATCTGGAGCGATGATCTTTGGAGAGCAAGAAAATGTAAAAGCTGTCACATTGATGCCAAGCGAAGGACCTGATGATGTAAAGGCAAAAATGAAAGAAGCAATCGCCTCTTTCGACAACCAGGATGAAGTATTATTCTTAGTCGATCTTTGGGGTGGAACTCCTTTCAACCAAGCCAACAGTTTGATAGAAGAACACGAAGATAAATGGGCAATCGTTGCTGGGTTGAACTTGGCAATGCTGATTGAAGCTTATGCATCGCGCTTATCCATGGAAACAGCGCATGAAATAGCTGCGAATATTGTTGGTACAGCAAAAGAAGCAGTTAAAGTAAAACCTGAAGCATTAGAACCCGAAACCCCTGCTGCAGCGGATACAGAGGTAGTAGATACAGGTGCTCCTGGTACATTTGAATACGTGTTAGCGCGTATCGACTCTCGTTTGCTTCATGGACAAGTGGCGACTTCCTGGACAAAAAATACACGTCCTACACGTATCATCGTTGTATCTGATGTTGTAGCAAAGGATGAACTTCGTAAAAAGTTAATTCAACAGGCTGCTCCTTCAGGGATAAAGGCACACACTGTTCCTGTCAATAAAATGATCGAACTTGCGAAAGATGATCAGCACTTTGGCGGTCAGCGTGCATTACTTCTTTTCGAAAATCCGCATGATGCACTTAGAGCGGTTGAGGGCGGCGTTCCTTTGGAAACAATCAACGTTGGCTCTATGGCACATTCGACTGGTAAGGTTCAGCCGAATAAGGTGTTGGCCTTTGACCAGGATGATATTGATGCCTTCGCTAAGTTAAAAGAGGCTGGTGTGGACTTCGATGTCCGTAAAGTTCCGAGCGATTCAATGGGCAACATGGACGATATTTTACGAAGAGCACAACAGGAATTAAACAGACAGAAATAATCCTAATCACTAGACAAAAAAGGAGGTATAATAATCATGGATTTAACTATTATTCAAATAATCCTAATTATTATCGTGGCATTTTTAGCTGGTATGGAAGGGATCTTAGATGAATTCCACTTTCACCAACCAATCATTGCCTGTACGTTAATCGGGATAGTTACAGGAGAATTAACAGCATGTCTGATTCTAGGAGGTACCCTGCAGCTGATTGCTTTAGGCTGGGCAAACATTGGTGCAGCAGTAGCGCCGGATGCTGCCTTGGCATCTGTGGCATCCGCAATTATTCTCGTTTTAGGTGGACAAGGTGAAGCTGGCGTATCTTCTGCCATTGCGATTGCAATTCCACTTGCAGTTGCGGGATTATTATTAACTATCATTGTCCGTACCATTGCAACAGGTATCGTACATTTAATGGATGCTGCAGCGAAGGAAGGAAACTTTAGAAAAATTGAAGTATGGCATATTATTGCTATCTGTATGCAGGGATTACGTATTGCGATTCCGGCTGCATTGATTGTGGCTATTGGTGCAGGTCCAGTAAAAGATTTGCTTCAGGCAATGCCTACTTGGTTGACAGATGGTTTAGCAGTCGGCGGGGGAATGGTAGTAGCTGTTGGTTATGCAATGGTTATTAACATGATGGCTACAAAAGAAGTATGGCCATTCTTTGCAATTGGTTTCGTATTAGCGACCATTCCATCCATCACACTTATGGGTCTTGGTGGTATTGGTGTAGCTCTTGCACTTATTTATATAACACTTTCTAAACAAGGTGGTTCTGGTGGCGGAAACGGAAACACTGGTGACCCGCTAGGCGATATTATTGATGACTATTAAAAGAAGGAGGATATGAAGATGACGCAAGAAATGAAATTATCAAAAAGAGATCGTGTTTCTATTTGGTGGCGTTCCACTTTCATTCAAGGCTCTTGGAACTATGAACGTATGCAAAACGGCGGTTGGGCATTTTCCATGATTCCCGCGATCAAACGATTATATAAATCAAAAGAAGACCGTTCTGCTGCACTGCAACGTCACTTAGAATTTTTTAATACGCATCCATATGTAGCTTCCCCTATTCTTGGTGTGACTTTAGCACTAGAAGAAGAACGTGCAAATGGTGCTCCAGTTGATGATAAGGCAATTCAAGGGGTTAAAGTTGGAATGATGGGGCCTTTAGCAGGTATCGGGGATCCAATGTTCTGGTTTACGGTGAAACCGATTCTTGGTGCATTAGCGGCTTCTCTTGCTTTGTCTGGCAATATACTAGGACCAATTCTTTACTTTGTTTTATGGAATATTATTCGTATGGGATTCATGTGGTATTCACAAGAACTTGGTTACAAAGCTGGTTCCAAAATTACGGAAGACTTATCTGGCGGGTTACTTCAAGATATTACAAAAGGTGCATCCATACTGGGTATGTTCATCCTTGGATCATTAGTTAACCGTTGGGTGAATGTAGCATTTACGCCAACGGTATCTAAAGTCGAACTTGACGAAGGTGCCTATATTGATTGGGATAGCTTGCCTTCTGGATCCGAGGGAATTAAAACCGCATTAGAACAACAAGCAGCGGGTCGTTCATTAAGCGAATATGATGTGACAACCCTGCAAGACAACTTGGATAGCTTAATTCCCGGTTTAGCCGGATTGTTGATAACACTTCTTTCCATGTGGCTGCTTAGAAAGAAAGTTTCTCCGATTGTGATGATTCTTGGATTGTTCGTAGTCGGTGTTGTACTCCATGTGATACACGTAATGTAATAATTAATGATTAAATATACAAATAAAGAAGTGCCTCTTGTTAGGATATACCTTTCATCTACAGAGGCGCTTTTTTATACGATTAAAGTCATTCATTAAGGAGGCTGCTATGCTTACTATTGGTTATATTGGAAATGGGAAAAGCACGAACAGATATCATTTACCGTTCGTGCTGCAAAGAGAGAATATAAAGGTAAAAACAATTTATCGAAGGAATCCTGAACATGACAGTTGGGGTAAGATTGCAGGAGTAAATTATACTTCTGATTTAAATGAGTTATTAAATGACAAGGACATTCAACTCATTGTGGTTTGCACAAAACATGACAGCCACTATGATTACGCAAAACTAGTATTAGAACATAACAAAAACTGTTTGGTCGAAAAGCCTTTTATGGAAACATCAGAACAGGCAAAAGAAATATTTGCATTGGCAAAAGAGAAAGGATTAATTGTTCAGGCATATCAAAACAGGCGCTTTGACAGTGATTTTTTAACCGTTCAAAAGGTTTTGGAAGAAGGGAAAATAGGGGACTTGTTGGAAGTGGAAATGCATTATGACTATTATCGTCCTGAAGTACCCGAGTCTGCTCACTCTTTTGATCCTGCTTCATCATTTTTGTATGGACATGGTTGTCATACACTGGATCAGGTCATCAGCTACTTTGGCAAGCCCGATCAGATACATTATGATGTAAGGCAATTATTAGGACAAGGAAGAATGAATGACTATTTCGATTTAGATTTATATTATGGCAGGTTAAAGGTATCTGTAAAATCTAGTTATTTTAGACTGAAAGAAAGACCCAGTTTCGCCGTTTATGGTAAAAACGGATGCTTTGTAAAACAGACCAAAGATCGTCAGGAAGAACATTTAAAGTTATTTTACATGCCTGATAATAAGGATTTTGGTATAGATACAATAAAACATTATGGTGTACTGACATATATGGATGAAGAAGGTACAATCCACGAAGAAAAAGTGAAATCCGTAAATGGTGATTATGGAAGCGTATATGATGACTTATATGAAACTGTCATAAATGGTAAAGATAAAACCATTACTGATGAACAGACACTGCTGCAAATGGAAATATTAGAAACGGGCGTTAAAAACTTAAAGTAAAATGCAGGGCAAGGCTAATTCTTAATACATGCCTAACATGGAGAGTGTTAAACGAAGGAGAAGGCTCTTAAACGAATGAAGCCAATCTTTCTTTGACATTCATTTTGCAATCCTAAAAAGGTGTTTATGGACTAAAGGAAAATCAAAAACTCTCATTTCAAGGTGTTATAGAGAACCGTGAGATGAGAGTTTTTATATTGTTGACGTTGTGTTAAAAAACTGCGGTATATTAATGTTTATGCTAATCAGAGGTGTAACGTTTTTAACGGAAATTTACTATTTTTCACTGATACCTTTAAGCATAAGGTGAGGGACCCCGCTTCTGCCATTAATCTTGTATGCATGAGGCAGATGAAGGACCCTCCCTATTTGCATTCGGACTAACCATTATTGACCATAAATTTCTTCTGATGTTAGGTAGCCATCTTTTATGATTGTTTCCTTGATATTATCTTTTGTTACAGAAATTGGTTCGAGTAATGTAGCTGGCACATCAATTTTTCCATTATCAATCGTTTTATTCGTTGAAATAGATTCATCATTGGCAAATTTAACGGCTATTTCTGCTGCATTCTCTGCCAACAAATTAATTGACTTATAAACGGTCATCGTTTGTTTGCCATCAATAATTCGTTTGATGGCACTTAACTCTGCGTCCTGTCCTGAGACTGGAACGTTTCCAGCTAAATTCTTAGTTTCTAATGCCTGAATAACTCCTCCAGCAGTACCATCATTTGCAGCAATAACGGCATCTATTTCATCGCCATTAGCTTGTAAAGTATCTTGCATATTTTTCTTAGCGACTGCGGGATCCCAATCATCTGTAAAATTATCGTATACAAGATTAATTTTTCCTTCATCTATAAGTGGCTTTAGAACACTCATTGCTCCTTGGCGAAGAAGTGTGGCGTTATTATCTGTCTTAGCTCCACCAATATAGGCAAAATCACCTTCTGATATATCATTGAGGACGCCATTAGCCTGCATTTCTCCGATTTTTTCATTATCAAAGGAAATATAATGATCGACATCTGCATTTCTGATTAGGCGATCATATGAAATAACTTTAACATCTTTGTTATGGGCCATTTCCACAATTTTTGACGCAGTGTCTGCATTTGCTGGAACAACAACTAATACATCCACTCCTTCTTCTATTAACAACTCTGCCTGAGAGATTTGAATTTCATCACTACTATTAGCGGCTAAAGTTTTTACATTACCACCTAAATCCTTTACCTTTTCTTCAAATAATTCCTTATCATTATACCAACGTTCATCTTGTAAGGTATCTAACACAAAACCTATATAGGGTTTCTCTTCATCGGTTGTGAGTTTTATTGTGTTACTTGCTTGACTACTAGTTTGTGATGATTGACTCGAACAACCTACCATGATTAATGACATAAGAATAGCTGCAATGACTAGCAGGTCTCGTTTTATAAAAGATTTCATTGTTGACTCCTCTCTAACTATCACAATTGGAACTTTTTCAATAATTGATTCATACTCTCAACCATACGTGATAATGTCTGAACACTTGTCGTGATATTATCCATCGAACTACTCTGTTCCTGAACAGCGGCGGAAATTTCCTCTGTGCCAGCTGCTGATTCTTCTGAAATCGATGCGATATGCTCAACAGAGGTATTAACTTCTTGACTTGATTGTTCCAAGTACGTAAAAGTAGAAGCAATTTTATCTATGCGTTCACTCATATCATCCACTTTTTCTTTGATGTTGATAAAGTATTCATTCGTTAATTGGATGTCTTCTGTTCCTTTTCTCGCTTCATCATATCCTTCTTTTAATTGATTGGACATGGTAGTTGTATCTTCCTTTATACTAAAGACAATTTCTGAAATAGTTTCAACAGAACTTGCGACTTCTTCTGATAGTTTTCTTACTTCTTCTGCGACGACGGCAAAGCCTTTTCCAGCTTCTCCAGCTCTAGCCGCTTCTATCGAGGCATTTAAAGCTAGTAAATTTGTCTGTTCTGAAATTGACTTAATCACGGAAACGATGTCTGTAATTGAATTTGTTTTATCTTCCAGAGTCTTCACATTGGTTACTGATGATTCCACAACACCATGAATTCGTTTCATCTGGTTTAACGATTGTTTCATTTGTTGATCACCTTTAATAGAAGAATCTTGTACCCCGGTTGAAAATTCTACTAACTCTTTACTATGTTGGGTTGCTTCCTGCAATTTCAGGCTAAATTCATTTGTACTTTCAGAAATACTCGATGCTTCATTTGCTTGGTTACTTGTACCCGTAGCTAATTCCTCTATGGTTGACGCGATTTGATGACTGCCTGATTTAACTTCCTCTGTTGATACAGACACAATGCTCCCCTGCTCGTCAACTTCTTCGGATAATCCAGTTATTTCTTTGATCATCTCCCGTAAACTATTACCCATGTGATCAATGGAATTAGAAAGTTGACCGATTTCATCCTTACCCTTATAGGCAAAATCGGTAATATTTAAATCACCAGATGCAATTTGATTACTCTTATCAACAATTTGATTTAAGTTTTTGCTGATTCTTCTACTAATTAGTACTAGTAGAATGAAGGAGATAATAATGGATAGTATCCCTGTTATTAATAATAGTTTGGTAGTTTTGCTAATACTTGATTTAGCATCCGTTACCGCGATTTGATTGGATTCGGTTGCAGCTTCTTTTAATTGTTCTCCCAATTGTCTGGTATTCTCTTTTAGTTCATTGGTAGCTACTTGTAATTCCTCATATTGCTTTGTATTAATTTGTTGTACTTGTGGAACGACCATACCAAAAAAATATTCGTCCAGCTCATTATTATTGGCAATGATTTGCTCAAACAAATCAAGTTGCTCCTGATTCTCTAATTTCTTTTTTAGAGATTTTGCAGTTTCCACAAACTGTTTACTAGAGGTTAAATATTGCTGCAATTTTGCCTCATCCTCTGCAACAAGATAATCTGGAATTTGTGTGTATTTTTCATGAAAATAAGAAACCAACTCAGATGAATCAATCGCTACTTCACTTGTTGAGGTAGTATCATCCATAGTGGTATTGATTTGATTTAATAAATAAAGGGTTAGCAATATAGAGCTAATAAATATAATTGCCATGATGGAAAATACAAATCCATACTTTGCACCAATTCTAATATTGCCCCACTTCCATTTGTGTAACACGTGATGTCCTCCCTAAAATTTTATCTAACTATGGACTATATCGGTATAATCGACTAATTTTTAAAGGAAATCCTCATAACAATTGGAAGATATTAGTGAAAGTTACATAATAAGACTCATAATCACCGTTTTGGCAAGAGTGGTCATTTGTGTTTTTCTAGGGATTAGAAGAATATAGGTTTTCATGGCGTTTTAACTTTGCAACCTTATAGGAACGGAGTGATTTTCACCGATAAACATGAAGCGGTTTTACCTTGTTTACCTTGTATTTACATGAAGTAATTTATTTTACCCTACAAGCCGGGACGAGGAACCTAATCCACGTCCCTTCTAACCAGGGCCAGAGGGATGATTATTGTCATTTACTTGACAGCATGTACACGATTAATCCTCCAAAACGTCGTAATCAAACATTAATTGCACCATGAAAATATGTTCATTAAAACAGACGGCGCACTGTTTTTTCAATATCTGGGAACTCAATCTTTTTATTTAGGAAGAAATCCCTTATTAAAAACTTCCCATAACTTACTGCCTGATCATAGGTGATTTTTCCAGGCAATGGTGCCATATCTTCTATAACCACATCAATAATAGCTGGTTTTGTTGACTGTAATGCTTGTTTCATCGTTGATTCCAAATCGGCATGCTTCTCGATGCGGTATCCTTCCCCTCCGCAAGTTCTGGCAAAACCGGCAAAATCCATTGCTCCCAAATCCGTCTCATGATTGACATGACCAGATGCTTCCTGTTCATACTTAATCATCCCAATCATGCTATTGTTCAATATGACAACCTTGAGTGGCAATTCATACTTAACAGCTGTTACAAAATCCTGCATGTTCTGTGCGAAACCTCCATCTCCGCAGATGGCAACAACTTGTTTATCCGGATAAGCAAGCTGAGAAGCGATTGCACCTGGCAGTCCAATTCCTATCGTGGCAAGTCCCCCGGAAAGAAGAAAATGCTGTCTGGTAAAGTTGAAAAAACGGGCAGTCCACACCGTTACATTTCCTACATCACAGGATACGATGGCATCATTATGCACGTTTTTTTCCAATGCGCCGATTACTTGCGGCCCATAAAGGATCTCATCCGTTTTATTTTTTTCTTCATTCATATGGGTATGCCATCGCTTCATTTTTTCCTGATACGTTTCAAGGAATTCCGTATTTTTCTTTTCCGAAATTCGCTCTGTTAACATTGGTAAAATTTCTTTTGTATCCCCGCACAGTCCCTCGGTAATGGGATAAATTGCTCCAACCCTATCCTGCATAATCTCAATTTGAATTGCATTTACATCATCCGGCAAATAATCCCGATACGGAAAACTTGTCCCAATTAGTAGTAATAAGTCTGTATCCATGACCGCTTCAAATGCCGGCTTCGTACCAATTTGCCCGTGTTGCCCCAGATTTAATGGATGCTCATCGGGAATGGTCCCCTTTCCAAGCAAACTTAACACAATAGGTGCTTTTATCTTCTCGGCAAACGAAAGTAATTCTTCCCTTGCATCATAAGCGCCTTTCCCAGCAAGAATAACCGGTTTCTCAGCCTTATCCACTAGTTTGACAGCATTGTTCAATCTGCCCTCATGCGGGATTGTCGTTGGGGCTGCCAGTGTTCTATTGGTAAGTTTCTTATTGTCATGCTTTTGTTTTACAGCGAACAAATCGTCTGGCACGATTAAAACGGAAACACCTCTATGTGTGTACGCCTCCCGAATGGCTGTATTCAGCATATCCGGCAGGTGTGTAGCCTTCTCCGCGCGCTTGTTATAAACAGCCACCCCATCAAACATTCGTTCCAAATTAATTTCTTGATGGGTATCCGTTCCGACGACATCAGATGGTACCTGGCCAACAATCGCAAGTACGGGAACCCTATCCTTTTTGGCATCGTATAACCCATTAAGCAAATGAACGCCACCAGGCCCTGCGATCGATAAACAAACACCCAATTTCCCTGTTAATTTGGCATAAGATGATGCTGCAAGGGCACCAACCTCTTCATGGCGAATTTGAATAAAATCAATTTCCTTCTCTTTCTTGCGCATATCATCCATGAATTCATTAATGGAGTTACCAGGCATTCCATAGATATGTTTAACATCCCAGTCAATCAACAATTCAGTAAGCACTTCACCAGTCCGTTTTTCGAACATGTTCCATCGTCCTTTCTGTTAACACGTTACTACCTTTCTCCCTTTACTATTTCCCTTTATTGCAAACCTTATGATGAAAGGGTGCTAAAAGTATAAACCTATAGCGGAAACAAAGAGATGGAACTAAAGCAAAATTTCAATTTTTCATTGCATAATAGCCAGAAAAATAACGAGATGCAGCTTTGTCAGATTGATAATTTGATCCGAGTAAATGAAGTTTTTGCAAAAGAATAACAGCACCTCAACTTAATGAAGAGGTGCTGTTTTGTTATATGAATGCTGTTGCGCGAATGGTATTTCTTGCCCATCTCCTGCCTTTATCTCCTTATTTCCTAACAACAGGAATCCACATTTCACCATATATGAAGCCATTTCGCTGTCCCATCTCAACTGTTGCATTTGGCCCGCCAACATAGGCAACATTCTTTGCTTCTGGCAAGGCTTGACCAAAGGCAATACCGGTTAACTTATTCATTAATTCTTCAGCCGTTTCCTCTTCCCCTTTAACAACCAGGTACTCTCCCTTAGGAAATTGGATTACTCTTGCCTCTTCTGGTGCTGGTGCCTCTGACATGACACCAGCATAGTGCATCATCTTGTTATTTACCGCTTCGTTTACAGCAAAAATGTAGTCATTTTCGGCAATGGACTTTAAGGTTTCAAGCCGTCCATCTTCACTGACAGCCTGCCAAAATTCTGCCTTTTCCTTATTAATGCCCGCAAAGTCTGTGTAATGGCTCTTAAGATCAGTCCCTAAACCTATTACAGTAAAACCGTCTTTTTCTTCTAAAGTATAATCTGCCATATTCGAACACTTCCTCTTCTTTAAATTTTTTAATGCTTGTTTTCTTAACTTGATAAGTATAGGATAGCCTTAAACCATGTCAAAAAGTGATACTGTTTAGGGGGGATCCAATGAAAAAAGTAGAACGGATTAACATTATCATGCGGTATATTAACAACCGTGCCCATTTTACAATTTCTGAAATCATGCAGGAATTTAACATCTCTCGCTCAACAGCTATTAGAGATATTAGGGAAATTGAAGCCATGGGGATGCCGCTTGTCGCTGAAGTTGGCAGAGATGGGGGTTATTCCGTCATGAACAACTCGGTTCTGCCCGCTGTTCGCTTTACTGATAATGAAATAAAAGCGCTTTTTATTGCCTTTATGGCTACAAGAAATCAGCAACTTCCTTATCTAAAGAGTCGTCAGTCTTTAGCTGAAAAGTTACTTGGCCTCATCTCAGAAAACCGGCAAGATGATCTTATTCTTTTAAATCAAATCTTGCTTTTTGAAGGCACTAATCCGAATAATCCTAACTTGCTTGATTTGTCAGACCTCCCGCATCCCATGTTAGAAAAACTTATCCAAATCCTTCTTTTGGACAGCTATTTATTCATTACCATCAAAGATGAGAAGGAAATAAAGTCTTATCCGATTTATCTTGTGCACCTTTATCATGAAAAAGGCATTTGGCTGATCGAATGCTTTGACCTAAAGGATGAAGAAAGAAGGATTATTCCAGTCGATAATCTTACCGGTGTCAAACCATTCCCTAAGAAAAAAAGATTAAGCTGGAAAAAGATTTTAGAAAAACTAAGGAAGCAGGAAGAAGTAAATAACCTTGTCCTTGAGCTTGGTCCCAAGGCAATTGTCCAGTTTAAAAA
This sequence comes from Lentibacillus sp. Marseille-P4043, assembly GCF_900258515.1. Classification (NCBI taxonomy): domain Bacteria; kingdom Bacillati; phylum Bacillota; class Bacilli; order Caryophanales; family Bacillaceae; genus Lentibacillus; species Lentibacillus sp. Marseille-P4043. Next base: position 947,275 of record NZ_LT984884.1, read on the forward strand.
ATACCATCCTTTAAAAGCTTCAATTTCCTATACGAATCCATATCAAACTACAGCTATTCTAAAGGCTTTTATCGATGTTAATAATCCCGAAGAATTGACGGAAATAACAAATTGGCTGCTTTTTCTTGGCGGGGACATCAAGGTCAAGGAAGTGCCGGAAAATGTATTACAATGTATAAAAGAGAGATCAAGGATATATTTCCCGTAAGCATAGCCAGTTATAACCCAAATAATGTTGTTATAGTCCGGGGGATCTTATGAAAATGGATTAAAACATGTTCTTAGGGAAGAATTGAATGAAGAAAGCCGAAAATATAGGTATAATGGTTTTGGGAATAATAGTAATATATGGAGATGGTTATGGAATGAAGTTATTGCAAAAAACGCAAAGGATCGTTCGTTATCGGAATCAAAAGGATAAAGTATGCTACGGGATTGTTGATGATGAAGAAATCTTACAATTATCCGGTGATTTTAATGAAATAGTAAACAATGAGTTAAACTATGATGGCGTTAAAGTTAAGGTTGAAGATGTGGAGATATTAGAGCCTGTAAGCCCTTCAAAACTGATTAATTTTGGTTGGACATATGCCGAGCATGCTAATGAGACCGGAGGGGAAGCCAATCTCGAAGAACCCTTCTTGTTTTTAAAACCTGCATCCTCCTTGATCCCAAACGAGGGAGACATTGTCCTTCCCCCTGCTCGTTTAACAAACCAGGTGGAAATGGAGGGCGAGGTGGCACTTATTATCGGAAAACACGGGAAAAACATAACGGAAGAAGATGCCTTGGATTATGTTTTTGGCTGCACGATTTTTAATGATGTAACTGCAAGAGATTTGACAAAAACAGATCCCCAATTCACACGTGGGAAGGGTTTTGATACATTTGGTCCATTGGGTCCATGGATTGTGACAGGTTTAGATCCAACAAATTTAAAAATCGTTACAACTTTAAATGATAAAGTTGTACAAAATGGCAATACAAACGAGATGTCCCTTTCCATCCCTTACCTTATCAGTTGGATTTCACAGGTGATGACACTTGAGCCTGGAGATGTTTTGGCTACTGGATCACCTTCTGGAAGTAGTCCAATGAAGTCAGGGGATGTAGTGTCTGTAGAGGTCGAACATATCGGTAAACTGCGTAATTATGTAAAATAACAGATGAATAAAATGTTGTATTAAGTCTTAGGCAATCAATGTATTTTTACAGTGGTTGCTTATTTATTTTTCATCATTTCATGTGCCTTTGTTATGTGGAAACGCTGGGCTGAATATGTATTAATTATGCAACCTTTTTATGTAATAGTACGTAAAATAGATATAAAATGGCAATGATCATCAGCGCTAGCGGGGAATTATCTGCCCTGTAGGAGAACTATCTGCGCTCGTGGGAAACCATCTGCCGTGACAGAGAACTATCAGCGCTAGCGGGAAACCATCTGCCCTCACGAGAAATTATCTGTAGTAAAGGAAGGCTCGCTGACGGTGTTGTTTTTATTCTTATAAATGTAGGGAGGAAATATGGAAGATTGGTTAATCGAAATTATAAATGAATATGGCTATATGAGTATTGTATTTTTAATTGCAATCGAAAATATCTTTCCCCCAATACCTTCTGAAGTAATTCTTACGTTCGGAGGATTTATGACAACTACATCTAACCTAAGTATTATTGGTGTCGTTATTTCTGCAACAGCAGGTTCAGTTATTGGAGCGATCGTTCTATACATAATTGGATTGCAACTGGGTGGAGAAAGACTGGAGAAGATCGTTAACAGATGGGGGCATATTATTCGTTTGAAAGTCGATGATATTCACAAGGCATTTACATGGTTTGACAGATATGGCCTGTGGACGGTTTTCTTTTGCCGTTTTGTTCCTCTCATTCGTAGTTTAATATCCATTCCTGCTGGTATCACGAAAATGAAAACAGGTTTATTTCTTCTGTTTACAATATTAGGAACTTTAATTTGGAATATTGCCCTTGTTTGGTTAGGTGCATCAGTTGGAACCTCCTGGGAAGCGATTGTCGGTTATATGGATATTTATTCAGATGCAATTTACGCGATGTTGTTTTTAATCGTAATTGGTTTGTATATTTTTGTTAAAAGAAGAAGATAAGTTAGAGTTCAATTGGAGGAGTGTCCACTTGGCCTGAATAAAAAATGCACATAGTCTGAGAGTCTTGTCAGGTATAAATGGGGTTTCACGGCATACAATTTTTATTACGATATATGCATATTTGGGCTAAATCTTCCTGCAATAATGGGCAGTATACTCCCCGCTAGATGGCCATTTGTTACAACAAAAATATTAAAGAACATAAAGTAGAGGAATGTATATGATTAAGGAAAATGCAATAAATGCTGATGCATGCTATTCCCATGCAGAGCGGAGGGCGATGAATTATTTTAATACACTTTATGATCAAGTCAAACAAAAGACTTATGCCTCTACCCTAACACTGGATATAAATTTGTGGAAAAAGAGTCACATTCACCATTATCCATTCATATCCCTTTTTTCACGTAGAAAGGATAGTTCAAAAGGGTATCATGACTATATCAAGTGGTTGAATTATGCAGGAAAACTAGATGATTACCTGGATCGTAGTATTTCCTATATTTTGATGAGAGATATGGGGAAAGACTTAAGCACACCTGAAACACAGACGAAAGTTAGGGATGTAGTCAAAAACTTAAAAACACAACTGATTGATTCCAGTGAAAAAGGTGAAGCAGACGCTGGGATGTTTGGCATGGATTGGTTATATAAATCGGCTCAGAAAGATGGTATTGAAACCACCATGATTTGTTTAATTGATAAACTTAAGATTGTTTCTTCCCACATTCCAGAAGAAATTGATGCTGATCGGGCCAAGGTAAAATTAATTAAAATCATTGCTGGTGTTGTAATGAATGAACTTGACGAAATTGGGGATGACATACCACCAGAAGAACGCACGCAACGGCTGGATAAAGCAATTAGGCTAGGTTATGCTTATGGGCTGACATACCCCTTCATTGATGATCTATTAGATAGCAAAGTATTATCAGCGGAAGAAGAGAAGCGATATTCTGATATGATACGTACCACACTGATTACCGGATCTGTACCCGGCTTGGGCAATTGGGATGGAAAGAATAAGGAATTAATTCATTTTGTACACTCTGAATTGAAAAGTGCCTTTGAGTATATAAAGGATCACCAGCCTGAAGCGACAAAAAACAACTTTTTGGAGCAGGCTTATGTTTTTTTCCGTTCGCAGGAAGTGGACCGATTAAAGGATTTAACGAATCAATCCTACACGAATGAGGAACTTTATATCCCTGTCATATTGAAATCTGCTTCATCCCGATTAATTGTCCATTATATTACAAATGGACCAAAGGAAGAGGAATTTATCAATCGGACATTTTATTATGGTATTTATAATCAGCTATCTGATGATTTGACGGACATGTTCAGTGATCTGGAGGAAGGTTCGGTAACACCTTACACCTATTATTATAACTATCATACTCAGCGCCCGGATTTAATTAACCCATTTGAATTATACTGGGCGGTTGTCTGCAATTTAATTCATAACGTCTATCATGCAGACCCCAAGAGTCGTGAGGTAATATTGAATCGAGCAATAAATAGCCAGAAACGGTTAAAGGAGAATTTTGGGGCAGAAAAGTACAAAGAGATAATGGAACTTTTTGCTGCGGATATTCCAGAGTTTAATAAACTGATCCAGAAGATGGTTAGAAAAGCGGACGATGTCAATTTCTTTGATAAACTGATTCGGGACCATATGATAACAACTATGAAAAATGAAAGTAAGCAGAGGAAGCGATTTTCGGAAACGATTAAAACGGTGCGTCATCAAATCAATGATATTTTGAATATCCCTAAATCTGATGGGATTGCTTCTGTGGGTGAACCTATTATCGATGCAGCCAATTACAGTTTAAATGGTGGTGGAAAACGACTCCGCCCAATCGTCACTTGGATGATGGGTGTGAATGAATATGGGTTAAAGCGCTCAGCAATTGAACCACTAATTAAATCACTAGAATACATGCACACAGCATCGTTAATTTTTGATGATCTTCCAGCGCAGGATAATGCGTCCATGCGCAGGGGGCGTCCAACAATACATCAAGTGTATAATACGAGCGTTGCCGAATTAACGGCTCTCTTTTTAACCCAGAAGGCTATAGAAGAGCAAACATCGCTTGATGAATTCGATCCGAAGACAGTGCTTCGGTTGATTCAATATACCGCGAAATCAACAGAGGACATGTGCAGGGGACAAATGATGGATCTGAATGCCAAGGGGAAACAATTAACATTAGACCAGCTAAACATGATTTGTTTTTATAAAACAGGGATCGGATTCGAAGCTTCCCTTGTCATGCCAGCAATTCTCTCTCAAGCAAATGAAAGTGAAATTGCAGCTTTAAAAAAGTTCTCCTATCATTTTGGCATAGCTTTTCAAATTAAGGATGATTTACTTGATGTTGAGGGAGATGTTAACTTACTAGGAAAATCAATTGGAATCGATGCTGAAAATAACAATTCAACGTTTGTGTCTATCTTAGGTTCAGAAGGTGCTAAGAAGGCAATGTGGGATCATTATTGTCTCGCGATGGAGGCCTTACAAAAGGTGCCTCGCAATACAGCGTTTCTAAAATATTTATTAGATTATAGTATTAGCAGGGATCATTAGGGGTAAGATATTTCTTTGATGAATAAGATTAACATTAGGATACATTTATTCATACATCTGAGTCTACAATTGTAAAGGAGAGGTTACATAATTCCTCTCCATTTCGTTATTTTACACTACAAGCCGAATACGAATATTGATTAGCCCTTTTTTGGTAACTAGGTCAATTGATTATACCCATAAGAATGTACTACTCTTGTCATCTATTTTATCAGGTATTTCCACAAGGCTTACCATTTGTTGCCACCGAGTTTAACCAAAGGATAAAAAGGCCAAATCCCTCGTTCTTTAAGTGAGGGGTTTGGCTTATGATCTTCTACAAACGCTCCATTGATGCTATTTGAATAAAAATAACCTAGTAATTAAAGTATAAATGATAGCAATATGATATAATAAAATATAATAGACTGGCTTCGCATGAGGGGTTGGTGGCACTGTCGCTCGTCGGTAGTCAACGGTTAAGAGACTTCCCGGGGAGGGAGGTGTTGCGAATGGAAATGACACATGTACTAACGCTTATGATATCCTTCGGGATGTTGGTGGCGTTTATAATGTCGGACCATAAAAAATAACCCCTCCTATGCGTTTGAGTGGCGCTGAGGGATTATTTTTTCCTAAATGCTGCCTGCCCCTCTTGATGGGGTTCAGTCTATTATGACCGTTCCATGCACCAGCATGGGCGGTCTTTATTAGTGTATGCACTTATTATCCTTCTATGTTAATTATACCACGAAATCAATGTTTGTACACATTTTATTTATTATTTGTTTGTGTCAAGTTTTTCTCGACATAGCTATAATACCAATATTTCCAGCACTCTATTTTTGTACGCTTCTTTCGGCTACCGCACGACACCTGTCGCTTGGTGGCCCTGATTTCCATGAAACGTTCTAAAAACCAAGAACGTTTCACAAAAATCAGGGTGTTATTTAAGAATCTTTCTTAGATTTCCAATAGCTGACGAGTTTGCATCATATAGGCTTACTGTACCCTGTTTCGCGCCAATTGAAGGACGTACAGGCTGTTTTAAAATCTGTGACATCCGAACTACCTGTTTTACTTCACGCTGTTTTCTTGCGCTTCTGTTTTGGTTTTTTAAGTATGCATCACGTAGGGTTTGATTCAGTATGCCCTGTTTCACTTTCACCATGGCCTCTCCGCCTTCTTTACTCCAATGCATGCCCCTTTTCTTCATGCGGAAAGAGATATGTCGCTGATTGGATTCCATCGCCCCCAGGCTTCATGCATCGGCTGGCGGATTTTCTACTTTCTCTCTCCAGTCAAAAATTCGATCCCAATTATTCACGATATAAGTCCGAAATGTATTTACTTTTTCAATTTCCTTTTTGCCTTCTAGCGTGCTTTCATATGTGTCTAGCCATAGGGTGAAATTATCGATATTGTGCTCTTTCATCGCCTTTTTGATGGCATCTTTATATTTACTCTTGCCACCACCTAAAGCACGATTTAAAGCTTGTGAAACATGATACGGGTCCAATTGATTTAAAACAGAATATTCGGATTGGGAAAACGCTTCCTGAAACCTCTCAGCAGTGTAACCCAGGCCGCCATCGCTATTTGTCACAACCTGTGTACTTTCTAATGAATAACGGTGGGCAGCAGAGGCCTGAACCTCACTCCAGAAATCTTGCGTTGATTTGGTAGTCATGATTACTTTGGGATCCTTTAGTGATATCCTTTTCCCATTCTTCTCCCAACCCTCATGAATCACCGCATGATGAACCTCAAGGCTCTTTTTCTTCTTCGTTCCTCGAACAAAGACTCCATCAGCCTCCGCATACAAATAATCAACTTTTTTCCCCTCTGGTAAAGAAGCAGCCTCGTCTAACTCAATCACCATTTCCTCATCAGCTTTAGCTTGTATTTCTCCCACACGTTTCACAATACTTCCAACCGTTTGATGGCTAATCGTAACGGGCGTCCATTCGCTCAATATGCGTGCTGATTCACGATACGTACTTTCACTCGCCAATTCGGCCACTTTCACTTCCACCAAAGGACTAAGACGTTGGTGTTTCCTAAATCCCATCCACGCATCAAAAGGATAAGAAGAATCGCCCTTTTCATCACTCATCAATGTATGGCGAAACCGAACTGCACCAAACGTAAATTGAATGGTTTTCCAATCTTCTCTTTTCACCTTCCAGCCTATTTCTTGTTTCTTCTGTTTTACCACCCGATCCAGCGTTGAAAATACTTCACCCAGATGAGAAGCAAACACTTCATACATAAACAATCGAAGACTTTCTTCTATTTCAATTAAATTGTCAGTATCCTTTATTTAGTAGTTGTAATTCTGATATAATATTCCCCGTGAGAAGGTCTCTTTCTGAAATGTATTTGCCCGCAGAAACATACATTTTATGATAGATTGCCTTTTCTTTTTTGGCTATAAAATTGCTTTATATACCCTCAGGAAATATTTTACACATAGTTCTCAACATGACTTCTATTTACCCACCTTATCCTTTCCTGATTACACAAAATTCCGCCCTATATCCGGAACTGACACCGTTTATTAATCAAGAAATGCACCCTTTTATTGAACAATTATAATCCATTTACAAAACGATATTTACAGCAATAACATTTACTCCATTGGTAAACATATGTAAAATAATCGGAGCATAAATACTTCTATATTTTTGATAAAGATAGGCAAACGACAGGCCCATCATAAATAATGCAGGGATGATAAGTGGTATCCCGTGTGCAAGTGTAAATAAAAATGAACTTCCAATCATCGCAACAGGAGCGTTAAATTTGTTTTCCAAAGCTTGTAACAACCCACCCCTAAATATAATTTCTTCCAAAATGGGAGTTAATATGGCATAAGCCAGAAAAACCAAGACAAAAATAAAAGGAGTAAGCTCCATTATTTGTGCAGAACTTTGTGTATCTGGAAGATTACTGCTATCACCGAAAAAAACAACTAAAAAGACTAACTCTACCAAAAAAATAAAAAACCAACATAAAGGGACTTGCCAAGCCAACTTTAATAATTGCTTTTTCTTCAAGGGAATAAAACCCAGTGAATCCCAACCTAAACCATTTTTTCTAAGGAGGTACTTATTAATTGTAAGCATTGTCATAATAAAAAATGGAATGAATATAATACCAACAGAATATAAGATGGTATCCGGATTATCAGGATTACCAAACAAAAATAATATGATAATACCCATTATGGAAATAGCTATTAACCATCCTAAGCTAATTATTATAGTTTTTATTATATCTTTAAAGCTAAATCTCATTACGGAAGTCTCCCTGAATATAGAATATCAACAAATTTTGAATATAAGATTAAACTAAGTCTTCGGGATTCTGTGCATACCATTCTGCAAAGCCACAGTTAGAACATATGAAGGGGTTTATACGGGTGTTTTTTTTATTTTTAAACAGCTGTTCTCCTTGTGGGTTTTTAACGGGTACTCCTTTGAACCCTTGATCAACATAACACTCTATCATTTGACCCCCGCATTTCTCACAGTTCTTTTCACGGTTATTTATCATTTAGATGCTCCTTATCATTAATTGCTTTATTTATTTTACGATAGCTAACTAGTCAAAGTTTCATATTTTATTATTAATCACTTATTGAATTACCTGCATTTAGAAGCTTTAATTCAACTAACAACTAATGCCTGTCCTTATTCCGTTAAATGTCCCTATTGTTGAAGACTTAGCTACTCAATTTATCTATTAAGTACTCTGCGCCTCTGCCAACACCACAAACAAGTGCAGAACCACGAGTGTGTTGCCAAGGTAGTCCAATATAATATAACCCATCAATAGGACTTACACCCCGATTATGTATAGGTCTGCCTTTTTTATCAATTGCTCCATCAATGTGGATCATTTCATAAGATGGAACAAAGCCAGTTGCCCAGATGATTTGATTTACTTTAAGTGTACTACCATCAGAAAAGGTCACCTTTTTCCCGTCAACCTCTGTTACCCGGGGTTTAAGTTTTACCTTCTGACTTTTAATGGCTTGTTTTAATTCCTTTCCAAATATAGGATCATTTCTTTTTTGAAAGAGTCTGCCTCTAATTGTATCCGTACCGGCATATAAAAGTTGAAGTTTCTGTAGCCAATAAAAAAGGCTTTTCCCAAACACTCGTAAAGGAAGGAATTTTAACCTATGTGATATCGCAAGGATGACTTCTCTATCCTCCGACAGTTCTACCGCAATTTGCGCTCCTGAATTACCCCCTCCTACAATCAATACATTTCCACTATTAAGATCTTTAGGTTCGGTATAGGAGGAAGAGTGGATATGTGATAATACATTATCATTATGGATTACGGGTGGTATATAGTTTTTTTAAAAAGGCTCCTGAGGCTACAATTACTTTTCTTGATTGAAGATTTCCACCTGTTGTAAATACGTAAAAATAATTATTTACTTTTTCAATCCCTGTAACCATGGTATTCATTTTGTGAGGCAAATTAAAATGTACTATGTAATCTTCTATGTAATCAGCCATTTCATCCTTTGTTGGATAAGAATTGGGATCACCTTTCAGTTCTTGTCCTGGAAGAGCAGAATATGCAAGCGATAGATGATTTTAATATTATCACATAAAATTAAAAATGGGGCTTTTTTATTGGAAATAGTCCTCGTTTGGTTATATAATTTAAAAAAAGGACAATAATTTAAAATAGGGCAGGTGATAAATGTGAAATACGAGAGACTATCAAAACTTTTTTATAAAAAGGGTAATGAATATTACAAGAATGAACTTGATAAAAGAACAAGTAGTTACGGCAGTTATTTAACATCATTAACGGTAAAAGGATTTCGAAGGGGACAAACATTAAGCGAACCTAACCAGTTATTCTATGTAAATACTCACCAGTTGATGTCTCTAAATAACAAAATATTACTAAATAGTTCAAGGATTTCTTCACTAATTAGCAAATTGCCGAGTTTTGTTATTGAGCCCTATTTCCATAAACTAATAGTCAACGAAGCACAAAGTAATAATGAGATAGAGGGTATCCGTAGTACAAAAAAGGAATTAAAAGAAGTTTTAAGCGATTTAATGAGATCTGAAAAAAAACAAAAACGTTTTAAAGGGTTAATGAAAACATATTTGTTTATCGATCAAATCAAGCCATTCACGGAAATATCCGATTTTAGAAGGCTTTATGATGATTTAGTTTCGGATGAAATTGACAAGGAAAATGCACCTGATGGTGAATTATTTAGAAAAGGGTATGTAGAGATAAATGATGGCACACAAACAACACATATAGGGATAAGTTCTGAGGTGAAAATAATTGAATCATTAAATGCGTTAGTAAATTTTCTTGATGATGAACGACATTCAGAATTATACCGCTACATGGTTGCTCATTATTACTATGAATATATACACCCATTTTATGATGGAAATGGAAGGACTGGGCGTTTGTTAGTGTGTAGTTATTTATCTAGATATTTAGAGAGATATTCTGCTATCACTTTTTCTTATACGGTTAATAGGAATAAATCAAAGTATTATAAAGCGCTTGAGGAAATACCTTCTCCATTAAATAAAGGTGAAATGACGTTTTACTTGATAGATATGCTAGAATTGCTTTCGGCAGGTCAAGAAGGAATTATTGAAGATTTAGAAGTAAACTTATCAAAAATAGAACGAATCAAGGAATATTTTAAAAGTGATAATTGGTCTGAACAAATAGAAGAAGCCAATTTATTACGAATAATGACTTATTTAAGTGTGTTCGTTAATGATGAAGCAAATTTTTCAGTAATTAAGTTAATGGAACTAACCGATAAATCGAGGTATAAAGTAAATAAAATTATGAGTAAATTAGAAGATGATGCCCAAGTGAAATTAACTAGCCAAAGACCAAAAAAATATAAAGTAACGGATGAATTTTTGGAAAGTATTTTAGTCGTTGAAGTAGATTAATCTTATAAGTGTTTGGTACATTTAGAAGGCAAATACAGAGTCTGAATATTGCATGTATCATTGCTTTTCCTATTTTACTTTCACGCTGGAGGTGAACACATGACCAAGCCTTACAAAAACAATAAAAAACCATTGTTATTTTTAATGGCAGCTATCCTCTTCATTGCTGGTTTGGCTGACTTAAAATATAAAGGATTATTTTTTCGACTGTTACCTGATCCAATTAAAGCCTCTTTAGAAAAATAGAAAGAGACGACATGAAAAAATTCCATGTTTCATTCTTAGTCAATGATTTTATGCTCCATAAAGGCAAGTAAATTCGCTTATTAACAAGACTTTTCGTCAAAAGTTATTTTTTGTACGAAAAGTCTTGTTTTAGGTTTAAAAATGTGTAAACATATATGTAAAGACATATGTATATATTGATAATAGCTGATGGGCTCATTTTTTGAAGCAAATTCCGTTTGAAGATGAAGGTAATGTACGTAAATAGTGATTAAACAGAAGTACATAAAGGAAGTGATAATCAATCATGAACACATTAAAACTACGATCGTTAATGGAGCGATTTTTTATGGAAGACCATGGGGAACACGATGTCACAACAGACTCGATTTTTCCAGGCGATGCGAAAGGACAGGTCGTTTTTTGGGCAAAGGAAAATGGCATTTTTTGTGGGGAAGAGGTTGTTAAGATAGGGTTCCACCTTTTGCATTCCCAAATTGACATACAGTTGCTGGTCAAAGATGGGGACCTAATTGAAACAGGTCAACAGTTGGCTATTGTTTCAGGAGAAATTTCAAGTCTTTTAAAAGGGGAACGCGTTATCCTTAACCTTATTCAGCGCATAAGCGGCATTGCGACATTAACTAGAAAAGCAGTGGACACGCTAGATAGTTCTTATACAAGAATTTGTGATACTAGAAAAACGACACCAGGCCTCCGGATGCTTGAAAAACACGCTGTACGCTGTGGTGGTGGCTACAATCATCGATTTGGCCTTTATGATGCAGTCATGATTAAAGATAATCATATTTCGTTTGCTGGCTCAATCAAGCGTGCGGTCGAGCTCGTACGTGAAAATATAGGACATATGGTCAAAGTAGAGGTGGAAACAGAGTCAAAGGCACAAGTAATCGAGGCGATCGAAGCAGGTGCGGACGTAATTATGTTTGATAATTGTACGCCAGATGAAATGAAGGAATATATAAAACTAGTACCTGCTCCTATTATTACGGAAGCGTCAGGTGGCATTCAATTAGACAACTTGGCTTCCTATCGTGATACGAGTGTGCATTATATTTCCCTTGGTTTTTTGACCCACTCGGTTAAAGCTCTTGATATCAGTGCGAAAGTCGTGATATGAAAGCACTCTAAAAATACAAATGACCGCAATAAATGTTAATAGAGGATTCAAAACGACAAGGTATCCAGTTTTAAAATACATGAAGTAGTAGGGAGGAATTTTTAAATGACAGTTACTAAAAGGCAAAGCCGCTTAGTTGAGGAAATTCAAGAATGGAAGGAAAAACGAAATGCCATTTTACTCGCTCACAATTATCAAATTCCAGAAATTCAGGATATTGCTGACGTATTAGGTGACTCCCTAGGTCTTGCGCGTGCAGCAGTTGACACTACTAAAGACGTCATCGTGTTCTGTGGTGTTCACTTTATGGCAGAAACAGCGGCTATATTAAACCCTGAGAAAACCGTGCTTCTTCCAGATCTTGAAGCGGGTTGCTCGTTAGCAGATTCAATTACAGTAGAACAGCTCCGTGAATGGAAAGCGAAACATCCGGGCGCAGTTGTGGTTTCTTATGTCAATACAACGGCAGAAGTTAAAGCAGAAAGCGACTATTGTTGTACCTCGTCCAATGCTGTTGATATCGTTCAATCCATCCCTAAGGAAAAAGAGATCCTATTCTTACCCGATATGTTCCTTGGCTCTTTTGTCAAAAATGAAACAGGTCGTGAAAATATGCATATTTGGATGGGAGAGTGTCATGTCCATGCAGGGATTGAACCATATCAGGTAGATGACGTTTTAACCCAGCATCCAGAAGCTGATCTGCTTGTTCATCCGGAATGTGGCTGCTCTACTTCTAGCATGTACTTAAAGTCTGAAGGGGTACTGCCAAAGAATAAAACTCACATTCTATCAACGGGTAATATGCTTAAGCATTCCAAAAGTTCACAGGCCGATGAATTCATTGTCGCAACAGAGGTAGGAATTATCCATCAGATGGAAAAACAAAACCCTGATAAGCGATTTATGGCAGCCAATCCAGAGGCCGTTTGTCCATTTATGAAAATGATCACACTTGAAAAAGTTTTAGCTGCATTAAAGGAAAACAAGCATGTTATCACAGTCCCCGCCGATACGGCTAAGCAAGCGAAATTGGCTATTGAGCGTATGGTTTCTATTGGTTAGGTTCAGGAAAACGACGTAGGTACAACAATCCATAGAAAAAGAGTCTTAAAAAAGTGTCAGTTTCCAAGAAAAACTGGCACTTTTCAATTTTCAACATCAATGCCACCTTTCACCTTAGTCCATTCGATTGTAATGGTGAAAGGAGGGGATGAAAAATGGCAGTAGCAGAAAAATATGATTCCACACTACGTCTAGTGCTAGATGATGGTGCGGATGTTTTGACTGGGAAACCACTTTATAAAACAAAAAGCTTCAACAATGTCAAAACGGCTGCAACAGCAGATCAGTTGTACGCGATTGCACATGCAATTGCACCATTACAGGAGCGCCCGCTTTACAACATTGAACGTAGGGATAGCTCAGAAATCAGAGATGCATAAGCCTCTCGTAAATAAGGTAGAAGGGAGGGAGAACCATGAAAAAGCTTGAACTTAAATTTTTAAATAAAGAAGGGAAAACAGTTACGTATTCCTTGGAAAAACCCGTTGAACCTGTTGATCCGGCAACAATCAAAAGTGCCATGGACGAAATCATTACTCAAAATGCTTTCACATCAACAGGCGGGGATCTCGTTTCGATCAAGAGTGCACGAATTGTAGAGCGAAATGTTGAGGAAATTGAACTTGGTTAAGGTTGATAGACCCCATTCGAGGTGGGGTCTATTTGGCGTGTTTAAATATAAATGTGTCATGGAACTACTCCAAGGAATGAACTTCAGGAAAAGGATATGTTCATTATTGATCAAGTGGTGGAAACTAGGTGAATTTTCAGTTTCATATCGTCTTGCAAGTACAGAATCACGAGCAATTTTGTAGCTTTTTGAACCGCTAATGACCATACGAACGACCGCCCTATGACCGACAATGTGGACCACACTGCGGGCTACAACGCGGACCACTACCCGGCCTTAAATGATATCCGTGGGCGAAGTATGAACCACAATACGGACCACAGTATGGACCACTATCCGAACCACAGTATGAACCACACTGCGGCCCCATTATTAAACAATACATAAACAAAACTAAAGAAAATAAAACAAAAAGAAATAATTACTGCAGATGCAGATCCATCGCATTTTGCCAAAAAATTTTGATGCCATACATTCGTTTGTCTCCAGTGAAATGATGAACCGGATGAACGGAATGGCAGAATCCTAAAAATAATTTAGCTTGCGTATTGACAAATCATAAAAAATTCTAAATAATAGGACTAACCACAAAATAAAGGACCATTTAAACAGAAAAACCCTTTCGTAATATTGCTGATTTTTAAGTTTGTAGTTGATATAGTATGCGCACTAATTACCGCTATGGAAATACACTTCGCCTTCCTTGTGCTAGGTGCTCATCACTGTTTTCGACATATCAAAAAAAGCCACACATAAAAATGTTTAGCCTATTTGATGTTATCGCAGAAAAGGATGTTTTTATGAGGAAATTATTTGTTTTACTGTGTTGTTCTGTTTCTCTTTTATTCTTGGTTAGTGCTTGCGAAAACCAAGAGGACGCGGCGACCGAACTTGGAGAGAAATTTATTAAAGAGCTATATAGTGTTGATGACCCAAGTGTTGATGCAAAGAAGATGGGCATTGAAGAGCTCATGGATTTTCAAGACAATTTTTCATCTTATTTTACGAAGAAGGAATTTGAGGATTTAGAAAAGATTAGATTTTTTACAATACCACAAGAAGTAGCAAATAAACTAAACAATAAAATTTCTGTTCAAAGGATCTCCATCAAAAAAAGTGATGGAGATCAAAATTTTGAACATACCTTCACTTTGATATTTACGGACCAGGATGGAAACAAAGTGGATGAGGAAGAAATGAAGGGACAAATGACTATTGTAGATACGAAAAATGGGTTGAAAATCGACCGTTATTATGATGGTGCAGAAAAGACGTTGGTGAATAAGTAAGCATCTTGTACCGCAATCGGATGCAAGTATTACCTCACAATTATAAAAAATCATTCTGCTGCGGAACTTGTTTCTGCTTTAAGATGATGTTTTATTTGCGGGTTTAGGCGAATCAGTATTTGTCTTTTAGCTCTCGGCAGAACTTTATACTTTACATAGTAAAGTATAAAGTTCCAAATCGGCAAATCACTTTCCAATCATCATTTAAACACATCACGATACATAAAATGACTTTAGGAGGTGTGTCCATGTCTGGCAGAGTCTGGCTAGGTCTATTTTTTCTATTGTTTGGTTTTGGCTTTCTCTTGCACCAAGGTAATATCATTGACTTGTCACAAATACTGTCTGTTTGGTGGCCGGTGATTCTAATTATCATCGGTATTATCCAGCTATTCAATCGTACATATTCCTCTACCGTCTCAGGTTTTGTGTTTTTATTAGTTGGGGTCTTTTTTTCCGTAAATCAATGGTTTGACTTGAATTTAATCGCTTATTTCTGGCCGCTAATTTTCATTTTTATTGGTATCGTTATTATTTTTACCCGATTCAAACGTGGAAAAACTCCTCATACGGGTGAGAATTTAAACACATTTGTGCTCTTTTCAGGTACGGAGATTAAGAGTCAATCGAAAAACTTTCAAGGTGGAAGTGTGGTGTCGATATTAGGTGGAGCAGAAATTGACCTCCGTGATGCGGTTATTGCAGAAGGGGCTTCACTTGATTTCACTTCTGTTTTGGGAGGGGTAAGCATCATAGTTCCAGAAAATGTCCATGTTGAACTTTCAGGTATCCCAATATTGGGAGGCTGGGAAGATAAGACAAGAAACCTTGTGAAAAAGGAAGATGCCGTTGTATTGAAACTTAATTGTATTACGGTTCTTGGTGGGGCAGAGATTAGGAATTAAGGATCACTCACGAGAGAAACAAATCATTGCAGAGAACTTGTTTTGTCAACATCGAATTAAGTTTGCAGCCAATTCTGAAGGGCCATGTCATAAGCGATGGTAAAACTGAAAGGGACCGCACAATGTGTCCCTTCGCTCGTTCTCAGCCGTGGAATAATGATAACAGACCCTTGCGTACGCCTATTTCGTAAAACGATTGGCATAGCTAGAGGCTACAAAGGCATCCGGTTTTCTTGCAGATTTTGAAACAGGTAGTGATCATCCGAATCACTGTTCATTTCGCACATCTCACTTTCTCTATCGGTAAAGTATTAAAACCTTTGCATAGTATATGATATGCGAAAATGCATGGTGAAAATAAGTAATAATTGTTGAAGTGATTTGGAGTGGCTTGCTAATAAAAGTAATGATTTAAGCAAATACGGATAAAATAATGAAATAGCATCTTTAGGGAAAAAATTCAAGGATTAGTGTCACGCCTTTAGAGAGAGAAAACAATTGAACGTCCATTTTGCCCGAACCATGGCATCATATTACCAACCGTCACACTTCTTACCAGCTTTTTCATAGCCTATAACTATCATATAAAAAATAAATAAATATTTTAATCCATTAATAATAGTGATACACTAATATAAGATAATATTATATAACAATTGATCCAGAAAAGATGTGCGGCTAGATTGCGCCCTAACTTGCTGTGACGCCTAAGTGCCTACATCCTTTCTGCAAATCACAGGGATAAGGATGGAAAAAATGAGTAACAGTAATACATCAACAGACGTTATCCTAATTGGCGCCGGAATTATGAGTGCAACATTAGGATCATTATTAAAAGAATTGGCACCAGATTGTAACATTACAATTTTTGAACAACTTGCAAAACCAGGAGAGGAAAGCTCTAACGAATGGAACAATGCAGGAACGGGGCATTCTGCATTATGCGAGCTAAACTACACTCCTGAAAAATCGGACGGTTCTATAGACATTAGCAAGGCGTTAAAGATTAATGAACAGTTTCAGGTTACCAAACAGTTCTGGTCTCACCTTGTAAACAGCAACCAGATAGATGATCCGAGTGATTTTATCATGCCATTGCCTCATATGAGTTTAGTACACGGGGAAGATAATGTAAGGTTTTTGAAGAAACGGGTTGAAGCGCTGTCAGATAATCCGTTGTTCCAAGGGATGGAATTTTCCGATGATCCAGAAAAATTAAAGGAATGGATCCCACTGATCATGGAAGATCGGTCAGTTGATCAACCGATAGCAGCAACCAGAATGGCAAGTGGAACCGATGTCAACTTTGGGGCCCTTACACGTAAATTGATGGGCAACCTAGAGAGTCAAAACGTTAATATAAATTACAATCACACTGTGGAAGATATCGAACGTACTGACGACGGCGCATGGGAAGTGAAAGTGCGCAACTTTGAACGTGGTACACTTGAATACCATACTGCAAAATTTGTCTTTATCGGTGCCGGTGGGGGAGCTTTACCGTTACTACAAAAAACGGATATTCCTGAAAGTAAACATGTTGGGGGATTCCCTGTAAGCGGACTATTTATGGTATGTAATAATCCGGATATTGTGGCACAGCATCATGCGAAAGTATACGGCAAAGCTGCAGTTGGTGCCCCGCCAATGTCTGTACCGCATCTTGACACAAGATTTATTGATAACAAAAAATCACTGCTCTTTGGGCCGTTTGCAGGATTCTCACCAAAATTCCTGAAGACTGGTTCAAATATGGACTTAATAGGTTCTGTAAAACCAAATAATGTCTTTACGATGTTAGCGTCAGGTGCAAAAAACTTGCCACTAACAAAGTACTTAGTTCAACAACTTATGTTATCAAAAGAACAGCGTATGGAAGAAATACGCGAGTTTATCCCAGATGCAAAAGCTGAGGACTGGGACATTGTTGTAGCAGGCCAGCGTGTACAAGTTATCAAAGATACAGAGGCAGGCGGTAAAGGAACACTTCAATTTGGTACCGAAGTAATTACTGGTGCTGAAGGATCGATAGCTGCATTGCTTGGTGCTTCTCCAGGTGCTTCTACGGCAGTTCCAATTATGCTGGAGATAATCGAAAAGTGCTTCCCACAACGTTTAGAAGAGTGGGAACCAAAAATAAAAGAAATGATTCCATCTTATGGCAAGTCACTAGTGGATAATCCAGAGCTTGTCGATGAAGTTCATACAAAAACGGATAAAGCGCTTGGCTTGGATAGCAGAAAGCAAACAAGTCTAGCATAACTGAAAAAGATGTATGTTATAAGGAAGCATAAATTGTTATTTTGGCAATTTATGCTTCCTTTTTTGATTGCGTGGGACATGGGGACAGGAGCCTTGTCCCAGTTATTAAAGCTGACTAAATTATGTCTCTATTGGTATAAGAAACCTGTCCCAATGCCCCACCATTAATTACTATTTTTTTAGTCTATCTTTTTGCTCTGAAATTTTGTAATCTATAGATGAAGTATATTGTATAAAGGCTGCAGGGCAGAAGGCAACAAACAATGGGAAAACAGTCTATATAAAAGGGGGCTATCAACATGAATCCTGTTCAACTATACCGGCAAAAACTACGAACAAAAGAGGAAGCAATCACATTTATTCGGCCCGGAGTAGATATTATTACCCCAATACTTGCTGGGGAACCATATGCATTGATGAAACAATTGGAAACCTACGCAGGCCTGGATGGAAACCGTCTTTTTCAAATGTTTACCACACGTGAAGTGCTAGATATAGATCCAGAGAAATTGAAAATCATTAGCATGTTTATGGGGACGACGGAGCGAAAAGCATTTAAGGAAGGGAAAATAGATCTATTACCAAACCACTTTTCTGATATACCGAAGATTTTGAAACAAACTGCTAAGGACCCAGTTGTAATGGCAGTTGTCTCGCCAATGGATGAAGACGGTTATTTTTCACTAGGAACAAATAGTGATCATGTAGCAGCGATGATTTCAACTGCGAGTACCGTGTTACTAGAGGTTAATGAATACATGCCTCGTACATTTGGGGAAAATCAAGTACATGTTTCAGATGTAACCGCTTTAGTTGAGAATCACCAACCTATACCAGAGGCGCCGTCCGCTAAAGAATCAGAAAAGGATAAGCTAATTGGTGAATATGTCGCGAGTTTGATCAAGGATGGTGATACACTTCAGATTGGTTATGGATCCATTCCAAATGCAATCATCGATAATTTGAAGGACCATCGAAACTTAAGCATTCATACAGAAATGATACCTGAGAAAATTATTGAATTATATCGTAGTGGGGCAGTGACCAATGAAAATAACCCGTTCCAAAAGGGGAAAATAACGGCAACATTTGCATACGGATCGCGGGCGCTTTACGACTTTCTTCATGAAAATCAAGATGTGTATATGATGCCAGTGAACAAGACGAATCATATTAGTTGCTTGCAATCTGTTAAAAATCTAGTAACGGTAAATGCAGGAGTGGAAGTAGATTTCTTGGGTCAAGCAAACTCGGAAATGGTTGGCGATACGTATTGGTCATCCACAGGTGGCCAATCAGATTTCCAATTAGCCTCCCATATTTCAGAAGGCGGCCGGGGTGTACTTTGTCTGCACTCTACCGCAAAAGGGGATACGATTTCTAAAATAGTACCGACGCTAAACCCAGGTACACCTGTATCTACTTCGAAAAATGACATTGATTATTTGGTAACAGAGTATGGAATTGCAAGATTACGTGGTAAAACAATAAGAGAGCGGACGAAAGCACTTATTGAAATCGCCCATCCAACGTTTAAAGAAGAACTTACATTTGAAGCTAAAAAAATGGGATACCTTTAAGTTACACGGGAGCAGGATTTCCGCTCCCATAGCCATTAAGCTAACAAAAGCAAGAGAACAATTTATTCTGCTTTTGTTAGCTGCTTAACTGAACAATGGAATATGATAGAAAAATAAAGGGACGTTAACTGAGGGAAGAAAAAATATCTCCCAATCATTTAGAATGGGAGACAATTGCTAGCTGTTCTGTTTAATGTTGACTAATGATTTAAATGCCACATGATCATTTGTTTGATTAACGCCCTCAATGTATATAAAATTCTCATCTAATTTGGAAATATCTTTATAAAGTGTAATGGAATCTCCAGGCAAGGCCTCGTGATTAAAACTAAGGTCAATTGTATGGATGGCATGGCTTTTATGATCATCTATGGGGAAGCAATCCATGATGTAATCAACATACTTAGAATTATTCAAATGTCCATTAAAGTCGATATCGCTGTATCCGATTACTTTATTATATACTTCCTCTAACGTACCAAAGTCTTTTAATTTCTCTAGTTTTCCTTCAATCGCTCGTTCCGTTATATTTTCTGGATAGCGAATGCCGATTGTTTTACTTCGTTTTATTTTTCTCTCATGCAAGTCCATGATTACCCATTTGGAAACAGCTTTTATGATTATGTTTCCGTTTTCATCTTTAACAAGATAATCCCGATCAAAGTCAGCCTTACCTGGTTCAAGTGGCCAAGTTTCGATCGTAATTTCTTCATCCCAAATCGGGTTTCGTATGATATTAACGCGGATTCGGGTTAATACCCAGGCAACGCCGAACTCCTTCTCCAGTTTTTCTATTCCAAAACCAATTTCTTCGGAAGCTAGGCTAGCAATATCTTGGAAGTAGCTGAACAAAGTGCTTAACTTTAGACTTTTTGTGAAATCAACATCTCTAAGATCAATATGGTATTTTCTTTTAAAAACGGATGATACAGACGCCATTTCCATTACTCCTTTGTATTCGTATCATCTAAATTGTACCATACATGTCGAACGAGCATTGAATACAGTTCAAAGTTCCACTAAAATGCATGAAATACGATCTGATTTGCGTAAAATATGATTTAAATAAGAGCAAATACAATCAAAATCACTATATTTCATCTTAGATTTGTCTTGTTATTCTGTATATGGCAGTGTCACCTCTACCGTTGTTCCTTCTTTGCTGCTGTTAAATTGCAGTTTGCCGTTATGACTGTCGATAATTTGTCTGGAGATCATTAGTCCTAATCCTGTGCCTTTGTCTTTAGTTGTTAAGAACGGTTCCCCAACCCGACCTAGTAAATGTTCTGGGATTCCATGTCCTTGATCAATAATGCGAATAATAATTGTTTTGTGGTTTCCCCTTTTTGCTTCAATATGTATTTCACCACCATCAGGCATGGCCTCAACGGCATTTTTTACAAAGTTAATGAATACTTGTTTGAGCTGGTTCTCATCACAAAAAATTTTGGGTAAATCTGATTCAATATTTTCGGTAATGATGATGTTGTTCAAATTTGGCAAAGCTTTGGACAATGTCATGACATGATTTAATATAACTGCAATCTTTTTTTGCTCGAACTTAACTGTTTGCGGTTTTGCAAGAATTAATAGTTCGCTTAATATAGTCTCTATCCGATTCATTTCCTGAGAAATAACATTAAAATATGTTTTTTTGTCCGGTAAGTCATTTTCAATTATTTGCAGAAACCCTTTAATGGCAGTTAATGGGTTTTTAATTTCATGGGCAATTCCCGCTGCTAATTGCCCAGCTACGGTAAGTTTTTCTGTATTAATCATCAGTTCTTGTGTCCGCTTACGTTCGGTTATGTCTTCTATAATAGCGTGTACTGCTTGTTTTTCTTGATAAACTGTTGGAATTGTCTTTAATTCAATATCGACTTTTTCTCCTCCATAACGGATAACTTTTCCTTCTAAAGGACCAACTGCCTCTGTGAAAACGTGCTTGTCAATTAGTTTTTCTTTGGTTTCCCGATCAATAAAATTAAACACATTTTCTCCAATTACCTCATCTTTATGTTCGGCTCCAATAAGCTGAACTCCAGCTTCATTGATAAACAAACATTTTTGATTTCTTAGGATAAGTACTGCATCCGGCGTCTCATCAATAATCTGTTTGTATCTTTTTTCCCCATCGAGAAGTTTTTTTTGTGCATGTTTTTGATCGGTAATATCAAAAAGCTGACATACAAAATATAACGGTTGGCCTTGATCATTTTTGGCCAAGGTAATACTTAATGAAGCCCAAATTTCGGAATGATCCTTATGAATAAAGCGTTTTTCTGTTTGAACAGAGTCAGTCTTTCCGTTTAATAATGATGCCGTTTCGTTCCAAAGACTCTCCAAATCCTCAGGGTGAACAAAATGTCGAGACGGCAAGCTTAACAACTCATCTTCCTCATAACCAAGACATGCACCTAACGAATGATTTACTTTAATGATACTACCATCTAGTTTTACCAATCCTTTCCCAATAGCTGCGTAATCAAACGCATGTTTTAATAAATATGGATTTTTTAGTTTATGAAGTTTCATATACTCCCCCTATGTTTTGGAACAAAGGAACTCAGAATCCGTCTTAGTTCAGACTATATCCACCCCAATGACCTTGGGTGCTGAACCCTCTGTTCTGAAAAATAAAAAAGCCAAATAAGAAGCCCTTTGCTTCTTATTTGGCTCATGTCTAACTCAATTGTTTAGCTCATTTCCGCCAGATTATGTAGGTGGCTTCGTAATAAAAACGATAGCGCTCTTATTTTTATCAAAATCCCAGTCAACAAATATATCAATAACACTTGTATCCAGGATTGACTCAAAATGGTTATTATTATGAAGATACGTCTTTTCCAATGTTCTTTTAGTTATCCGCAGTATTTCCGCGTAACCCTGTCTAATTAATTCCTTTTCAATGTTGACCAAAATGTCATTCCGAAAGAGTAACAGTGTTCTTGGATTAAGTCGATGAGAATAGATTTCTGCAGGTGCTTTTTCAACTTGTTTGCTGAGACGCATGATTTCCTGATGAACTTGTTCTTTTCCTTCATAGCTTTCTGACAGCCAAAGGTTCTCCGTATCCAAATCTGCCCCGATACCGATAAATATTCCTGATCGGTTATGCAGTCCCCAATCATAGTAAAATTCACTCATTTCCATTCCCGTAACAATCTTTATATAGGCTTTAATTTCAGGAATAAGCGTTTTCATAAGTGAATCCCTTGTCTTCTGGAAAATTCCCACTTGGTCTTGATCAAGGAGAGCTTTTTCCATTGGCGACATGAAATTTCTTAGGTAAATGGTTACGACCGACTTCTCAATGGTTACAAAAATTGATTCTGGACCTTTTCCGAAGCTATCCCTCAGCAATTTGCCAATATAGCTTGCCAGCTCTGTTTGTCGCTGATTATCAGCCATTTGTTCAAATCATTCCTTATTTTAGATAAAAGCATCATATCTTTTATCCTATTTTATATTCTAGAGTTAATTGGATAATTTTTCAAGGTGTAACTCCTAAAAGTATGTCACATTAGATCAATAAATATACAAAATTGGGTAACGAAGACTGTGGATTGTGATTTCTATAAATGAAAATAGGAAAAAAAGTCGGGTAAAATCGAAACGAGAACTTAAATGAATAATACGGGCTTGAATTTCCAAGCCCGTTTAGAATTGCCCTGCTCTCCAACTACCATAGAAACAGTTAAAAATTTTTAGTCGTCCCTTTTTCCAACAATCCCATAAAAACACAATTTTGTAAGTTCTTCACTCAAGGGGAGTGCCTTTTTGTAAACTTCCTCTTTTGAAAGGTAATCATCAAACATCTGAATGAAGAATAAGATTGCTTCATTTGAAATGGTTGGATCGATATACCCCTGTTCCTTGCCTGTATTTAAAAACTCTGTTAGACGGGATAAAGACTTTTCAATATATTTGTTAATGTACTGATTTTCGCTTGTATATGCCTTCATAAGATACTGATAAAAGTCTTCATGAATTTCATTTACTGCTTCTGTATTACGAAAAATGATCTGTTTAATTTTCTCTGAAAAAGAAAGGTCACTGTCAAGTAATTCTTCAGCCTTGGACCATTCCTTTTCTATATAGTAAACAATTACATCATCAGCTAATTTATGCTTGCTCTCGAAGTAGTTGTAGATCGTTACCTGTGAAACATTCGCTTCCTTGGCAATCTCCGCAATGGAAACCTTCTGAATTCCGTATTTTTGAAATAAACGTAGTGCAGCATCTAGTATGTTGTTCTTTTTTTGTTCTCTGCGACGTTCAAAACCGTCCATTTTGTTCACCTCATTCTTTAGTTTAATAAAAATTATGTAATAAAACAACAAAAATAATTCATAATTATATTGAAGGGAGATGTTGTTTTGTATATAATGAACTATACGGGTAAAAAAATTTCATAATTAATAATTATAATGCCAAAAGTGCCTTAAAATGATTTTTTATTAACATAAGGAGGGAACAAAATGAGTGTATTACAGGTCAACAATTTAACGAAAAGGTTTGGTAAGTTTACTGCTTTAGATGGCGTCAATTTAGAAATAAATAAAGGGGAAGTATTTGGCTTTATCGGTCCAAACGGCGCTGGAAAATCAACAACTATCCGGGTATTATTGGGGATTTTAAAAGCAACAGAGGGAGGCGCGAAAATTTTTGGCAAGGATGTATGGTCAGATGCAGTGGAGATCCATAAACGTATTGCATATGTGCCAGGGGATGTTAATTTATGGCCTAATTTAACTGGTGGAGAGGTCATTGATTTATTTGTGAAATTGCGTGGCGTAAATCATAAAACGAGACGAGAGGAACTGGTGAAACGATTTGACTTGGATCCATCAAAGAAATGCCGAACCTATTCAAAAGGTAATCGGCAGAAGGTTGCTCTAGTTGCTGCTTTTTCATCTGATGCGGATCTCTATATACTTGACGAACCAACATCCGGATTGGATCCGTTAATGGAGCAAGTTTTCCAACAGTGTGTCATGGAGGCAAAACAAGCAGGGAAAAGCGTCCTGTTATCGAGTCACATTTTATCGGAGGTAGAGAAATTATGTGACCGGGTTGGGATTATTCGACAGGGTAAAATGATTGAAACCGGTTCTTTAAGCGAGTTGCGGCACTTAACGCGCATAAATCTGCTGATAGAAACAAAGAAACCAATTACAAATTTACATGAATTAAAAGGTGTTCATGAACTTGTAGAGAAAGATGGGAGAATGTCCTTCCAAGTAGATACCGAAGAATTGGATACTGTTATTAAACATGTAAGTTCGTTTGGTATTTTAAAATTAGAAAGTACCCCACCGACATTGGAAGATTTATTCATGCGGCATTATGAGGAGAAAGGTCAAACGGGGACAGGTGCAGGGGGTAGATCGTAATGGCTGGTACGTTTTATAAACGAAGTGGACGCCTTGCTCAATTAATTGTTAGGCGGGATCGGTTTCGTATTCCCATATGGTTAATTGGAATCTGCCTGTTTACTTTTATGGTACCAATATCCTTCAGTGAGTTATACGGCGCACAGCAAGATAGAGATGTCATGGCTGAAACAATGGAAAACCCTGCGATGACTGCTATGGTTGGACCGGCCGATTTAAGTAACTATACCATTGGTGTGATGACAGCTCATCAGATGCTGCTTTTAACAGCTGTTGTGGTTGGGTTAATGTGTATTCTTCTTGTTGCACGCCATACAAGGGCCGATGAAGAGGAAGGACGTATTGAATTGATACGATCCTTACCAGTAGGGCGGTTATCCCATTTGAATGCAACGTTACTTGTTTATACCATTGTCAATCTTCTTTTAGCACTCATCATTGGCATTGGATTATATGCACTAAACATAGAAAGTATGGATTTAGAGGGATCATTATTATATGGCGCAGCTTTAGGGATAACTGGTATCTTCTTTGTTGGCGTAACAGCGCTTTTGGCCCAAGTTTCGGAAAGTTCTCGTGGGACAATTGGCTTTTCAATTGCAGTTCTTCTCTTTGCTTATCTCGTTCGTGGGATTGGGGATGTTGGTAATGAAGCGTTAAGTTGGGTATCACCACTTGGTTGGATAACGAAAACGCAAACTTATGGTGAAAATAACTGGTGGCCAATTCTATTAATGGTTGGTGTATCTATTGTTCTATTTATAATTGCAAACTATTTAAATGCAATTCGAGATTTAGAGGCTGGCTTTTTACCATCAAAACCTGGTAGAAAGTTTGCTTCGGCATCTTTACAAAGTCCAATTGGTCTAGGGGCTAGATTACAGCGCACAGGTACGATTGCTTGGGCAATTGGAATGTTCATCATGGGGGTATCTTACGGTTCAGTGTTAGGGGATTTGGATACCTTTTTCGAAGGTAATGAATCGGTAATGGAGATACTAGCATCCGAGGAGGAATTCTCTTATACGGAACAGTTTGTGTCGATAATATTGATGGTAATGGCAATACTTGGTACGGTTCCACCACTAATGGCAATGAACAAACTGTACGGAGAGGAAAAGAAAGGACGTATGGAACACTTTTTAGGGAGGGCGGTTTCCCGCACACGGCTGATGGCAAGTTATCTAGTTATTTCTGTTGTTAATGGCTTTGTAATGTTGTCACTTGCTGCAGTGGGCATGTGGATAGCGGGTACCTCCGTAATGGAAGACGGCCTTGAATTTGGAACAATTTATGGAAACTCACTAGCGTATTATCCAGCGACACTTGTGATGATTAGTGTGGCCGTATTTTTAATTGGATATTTACCAAAGTTCACAAGTCTAATCTGGCTCTATATGCTTTATTCTTTCTTCACTCTTTATTTAGGAGGAATGTTTCAACTTTCGGATTGGGTCGGCAAAATTTCTCCATTTGGACACATTCCAAGCCTTCCAGTAGATGACATGTCATGGACGCCGATTGTGGTATTACCCCTTATAGCAGCCGTTATAACGACACTCGGGTTTATCGGATATAATAAAAGAGATATAGAAGGATGAAGTTATCGGGACATGGGGACAGGTTAGTTGTCCCGGTTATTGCTAAATATTCACGGCGGGAGAACAACTTGTCCCCATACTCAACTTACTATTCTGAAAATTAATATTGCAATGTTGTTTTTAAAATTGTATAATCATTATAAATCATTTGATATATATCAATTGTTCTATTTAATCGTACAGGGAGAGTTATTATGGCACCGAAGAAAAAATTTTCTAAAGAAGATATCATTCATGCAGCATTTAACATAGCAAAGGT
The DNA here is from genome assembly GCF_900258515.1 of Lentibacillus sp. Marseille-P4043. Classification (NCBI taxonomy): domain Bacteria; kingdom Bacillati; phylum Bacillota; class Bacilli; order Caryophanales; family Bacillaceae; genus Lentibacillus; species Lentibacillus sp. Marseille-P4043. The sequence goes on from NZ_LT984884.1 coordinate 974,299, forward strand.
TGAAGGACTTGAGGCGATTACGATTAGGAGGGTTGCTAATGAGCTAGGAAGTTCCATAGCACCAATATATGTGAACTTTAGTGATGTTGATGAACTAATACAGGAGGTGGTAACGAAGACGAAGGAGATTTCAAGACAACTGTTACAGGAGCAGAATTCTGGGGAGCCATTTCGTGATATTGGAATCGCTAGCCTTAGATTTGCAAAAGAGTATAGTGTGCTTTTTAGGGACTTAATTATGAAGAAAAATCCCCATATGGAGTATGAAACCAATGATATCGATATGGTAATGGTAATGGAGCAAATGGGAAAGGATCCAATGCTTGCCCGATTTTCTAATGAAGAACTCAAGACTATTTTATTAAAAATGCAGATCTTTCAAATGGGTCTTTCTGTTATGGCGGCGAATGGATTACTTCCTAAAAATTTCAGTGATGAGATGATGATTGAGACTCTAGATAGTGCAGCGGAGGATGTGATTGCTACAGCGCATTTTCGCAAAGACGGTATGTTGGATGAACTAAAACGAAAAATGAATTTATGAATAGCCTGCCATCGTTTGATTGGTAAATAAAATAGCTGGAGGTAAATGATGATTCTTGATGTAAGAGGTGTGACGAAGGTTTTCTCTCGTTCAGGTAAGAGAAAGGTGATTGCCAATGATAATCTTACATTCAACATAAAAGAGGGACAGATTTTTGGTCTTTTGGGACATAATGGTGCAGGAAAAACGACTTTGGTAAACCAAATTCTAGGGTTGTTAACTCCTGATGAAGGTGAAATTAATTTACTAGGAAAACCTGTAGTCGAGTCAACAACTCGGGCGCGATCCATTTGTTCCGTACAGCCACAGTCTCAGGTACCGCTGGGGTTTCTTACTCCAAAACAAGCCGTTACACTTATGGGGAAGATGCGAGCGGGAAAAGGGTTTGATCCGAAGCGGGTGGAAATACTGTTTGAAGCGTTGGATATGGGTCAGTGGGCAAATACCGAGGGGGAAAAACTTTCAGGTGGTGCACGTCGGTTGACTGCCTTTTGTATGGCGGTGGTTGCCCCTGGTGATTTAGTCATACTTGATGAACCTACAAATGATGTAGATCCTGTACGTAGACGATATCTATGGCAAGTGATACGCGAACTGACGCATGATGGAACTTCAGTTATTTTAGTGACGCATAATGTGGTTGAGGCCGAAAAGGTAGTTGATCGATTGGCTATATTGCATAAAGGGAAATTTCTTACCCAAGGAACGCCTTCAGAAGTAAAAATGTCAGTAAGTCATCAAATGCGAATGGAGGTCAGTTTGGCTGGGGAGTTAGATGGAATTGATCTACCTAGTTGGGCGCCTTCTTACCATCATAGTGGTTCCCGTTTGCTATTCTCAATAGATCCTTCAGAAGTACCATCAACAATTCAATGGGCAAGAGATCAAGTGGATAAAGGTCATATTATGGATTACTCCTTGTCTCCTGCAACAATTGAAGATGTTTATGTGGAATTAACTTCAGGGAAGGGGGTATCGCATCATGGTGAATATGTTAAGTCACTATAAATACGTTTTTCAAATGCAGTTTATTAGAAATGCAGGTTTTTTTATCGTGATAGCTCTCATTCAAATATTGATATCGATTGGAATCGTTATTGGTTTTACCTACCTGATTCCAGACCCCAGTACAAACAGCATTCTCTACTTAGCGACGGGAGCACCCACCATCATCTTGATCGTCACAGGATTAGTTATTTTACCTCAGCAGATCGGCACGGCCAAAGCTGATGGGTATATGGAGTTTATCAGGACGTGGCCTGTCAAGCGCTCTGTCATTCTAGGAGCTGATACAACTATATGGATACTTATAACTGTTCCAGGTATCGTTATTTCATCAATCGTTGCCCATTTTATGTTTAACCCCGGATATAGTGTCTCCTGGACTGTTATTCCAGCTTTAATTTTGATTGCGCTGACATCCATTGGTGTTGGATACGGTTTTTCTTACATTCTACCTCCCGCAGCTTCACTTGGAATTTCTCAAGTAATCGTCTTTGGGGCTCTTATGTTTTCGCCAGTAAATTTCCCGATGGAGCGACTTCCAGAGTGGCTTCAAACGCTACATGAAGTACTGCCAATATACTCGATGGCTGAAATTATGCGTGCATCAATGGCTGCCTCTACCTTCACTGCAAGTACAGGCAATTACATTAACCTCATTATATGGTGCTTATTAGGTTATGGAGGAGCAATTTTTATTTTAAATAAAAAGTGACTTGCAGGGAGATGGGGGCAGGAGGTTTTCTGTACCGTTTGTTGCTAAACCTTCACGGTGGGATAACTAACCTGTTCGAGGCCACTATATTTAGCGTCGTTATTAAATACAGTTATCTATATATCGTGGATAGTCATTTTTGTAACCGGACTTTTTCAGCGGCCTCAACCTGTCCCCATGTCTCAGAAGCATTGTAGTTGAAGTTGTCTGTTAATTGTAGCATAGTGGGTGTAAGGGAGGGACTTGATATGGGTACAATGGATGAAGTTGTAGAAGGATGGTTGAGACATCGTTTGGTTGTTCATGATTTGCTTGATTTAGTGGATGATGAGCATATTGATTTTAAACCATGGGATGGCGCCTATTCATTAGGTGATTTGGCGATTCATATTGCAACGTCAATGGATATGTTCGCTAAAATGGTTGTGAATGGAAAGTTTGCACCACCAAAAGCGGAAGTTGATTATAAAACAATGGATGATGTGCGTGAGATTGTTAAGAAGTACACGGAAATGTCGAAGTGGGACTTGAAATCGCTGAATAAAGTAAAAGTAAATGCAGAGATTGAGTTCAACAATGATAAAGCACCTGGGAGCTTCTGGCTATCGAATGCAATCGATCATGAAATTCATCATAAAGGACAGCTATTTACGTATGTCCGGATGACCGGGGCTAAAGAAGTTCCGTTTTTTATGAAACATCCAACTGAAGTAAAATAAGTGGGACGAGGGGACAGGTTAGTTGTCCCAGCAGAGGAACACTAATCTGCCCCTCTGTACCATTATTCACTCCAATTTCGTGGGCTCCACAGGGTACCGTCCAATTCGCCTTCCATTTGCGTAATTCGTTTTGCTTGTTCTTTTATAATGCCTCGTGCCGCTTCAATAAGAGCTCTCTGTTTGTAGTCACTGCTATTGTGGTATACACGCTCCAATTCCTGAAGCATCCAATCTTCTTTTTCCAATTTCGACCCTCCTGGACTTAATACATTTGTTCCAACACTAGTTTTAATTCGTCAATGGTTTCTCTATTTTCCTCGATAAGGTCGATCGCATGTATTAAAGTTGTATCGTCACCAGACTTCAATGTTGCTTTATCTGTATTTTTAAGCTGTTTAATTAACCATTTCTCTCTTGACTCAAGACTACTATCATTTTCGTTTGTAAGCATTTGCTGGTAAGCTACTAACATTTCCATCTTCTCTTCCTCGGTCATAAAGGAAAACTGAAAAATGGATAATGGCTTAAGATAAATCATTCCTGTTTTATAGGCCATTGCTTGATATGGTTTTGTAAGTTCACTGATGCTGAATTGCTCTTTGCCGCCAGCTTGATAATCACTTTCATTAACCCCGATCATTAAAATTAAACCAAATTCCTTCCCGACTAGAGCATTCCCTTTTTTCCCATGGGCGAAGTCATACGCTAAGACCTCATCTTGCCAATGCTTTAAGAGGGCCGGTGAACTGTACCAATAAAACGGAAATTGGAAAAGAATACGATCATGCTGGTTCAGTAATTCCTGTTCTTTAGCAACATCAATCTTTCCATTTGGATACGTTTTTTCTAAATGATGAATCGTCACATCTTCTTTATCGGGAACTGAATTTAAAAAGTATTGTTGACTACTGGATTCTAGAATATCTGGATGTGATACAATCACCAAAGTTTTCATCGTCTTTCCCCTACTTTCTATGTTCCTTCAATATTTGAACGCCTAACATGGCTGAAATAATGAATTATTCTTACTTTATCATAGCAATATGAGACACCTATTATCAAATGTCAGTGTTGCGGTTTTAGAAATTTTTATGTAAGGCCTTTTTTGTAGCATGAAGTGCGAGGGTATCAGCGCTAGGATGAAAACATCGTCCGGAACGCAGAAACATCGGCCCGAGAGAGAAAACATCGTCCGGAACGCAGAAACATCGGCCCGGGGGCAGAAACATCGGCGCCAGGGAGAAAACATCAGCCCGAACGCAAGAACATCAACCCGAGCGCGGGAACATCAGCCCGAGCGAGGAAACATCAGCCCGAATGCGAGAACATCAACCCGAGAGAGAAAACATCAGCCCGAACGCAAGAACATCAACCCGAACGCGAGAACATCAACCCGAATCGCAAAACATCAACCCGAGCGAGGAAACATCAGCCCGAGCGAGGAAACATCGCCCCGAATCGCGAGAACATCAACCCGAATCGCGAAAACATCAGCCCGAGCGAGGAAACATCAGCCCGAGCGCGAGAATATCGACCGGAAACGCGGGAACATCAACCCGAGCGCGGGAACATCAGCCCGAGCGAGGAAACATCAGCCCGAGCGAGGAAACATCGCCCCGAACGTGATCAACTCCAGGAAGAAAACTGCTTTTTGTAAAACAGAAATATAAAGTATGGTATGATGAAGAAAAAATTAAGGTGAGTATCGATGAAAAAAGTTGGACTCGTGATGAGAAAAATACAATTTACCGAAGCGCAAGGACCACGCATTTTTGCTGATAGACTGAAGCAACTATGTAAAGAATTTGGTGTGGATATTGTCTTTATATCTCCTGAGCGGCATGTTAGCGGGTATGATTGGATTCCAGGATATGAGCATGAAAAAGGCGATCTGGTCAATTATGATATTGTTTTAGACAAAATTTACTCGGAAAATATTGATCATGTGATATATACAGTTTCTGGCTTTACCTATTTGAAAATGTTTATTGAAAATAGTGTTCTTTTCCCACATAGTTTTCCTGATCCGGCTTTGACTGGTTATGAAATGATGAGGCCATTTTACGAAATAGTGGATAAGGCCATTGTCCAAACGGAATATTTGAAGCGTGAATTGCATACAAATTTTGGTGTTACGGATGTTTCTGTTATCCCAATTGGTTTCAATGAAAGGCTGGCGAGTAAACATTTCGATCCTTCGCAAGTCGTTGATAATCGTGTGCTTTGGATAGGTAGAGATGAAGCAAATAGGCGCCCTGATCTGGTGCTGGAATATGCACGAAGAAATCCGGATAAAGAAGTGTTTATGGTCTTTGGCGGGGAGCGGTACAGGGAGAGCATGAAAAAATATAACATACCTGATAATGTGAAACTGCAATTTGCTTTAACGCAAGATGACATCTTTGCGCTTATGAATTCTGCAAAAGTGTATTGGAGCTGTTCTAAATTTGATACATTTGCCATGCCGCTAACAGAAGCATTAGCAATGGGAAAAATGGTCGTGAAACCGGAGCATCCTTGTTATGACCATATCAGTTCCACACACTCCTTTTCTGGTAATGAGAAGAACTGGTTTGAACTCGTGAACATGGCTGCAGCTTCACCTAATAAAGTTTCAATGGAGAACCGGCAGTATGCTTTTGACAAATTTACAAGTGAAGTCATGAAGCAGGGGTATCGGGACTTTTTTGATCAATGGTTAAGGAAATAACAAAACCACTTTTACAGTAGGATGTAAAAGTGAGCGAAATACTTTTCAAAGATTAGTAGAAGGTCTATTATAGATTCTTCTATTATTTTTTAGACCTTTTTTAGCTATCAAACTGGTAAAAAACCCACTGAATGGAGTTCCACTTTATTAAGAAAGAAGTGTCATGTGAATTGCGGAGAATGTGTAAAATTATTATTCAAATTGTTATATTGTATTGTGTTTTTTTAGTCGGAAATTGGATTCAGCATTCCCTAAACTTGTTTATACCGGGGAGTGTCATTGGGATGATTCTGCTATTTATCTTGCTCTCTACAAATATATTAAAAGCAAAGTGGATTGAGGAAGGGTCGAATTTTATTATCAAAAATTTAACGCTCTTTTTTATCCCGGCAACTGCAGGGATCTTGAATTACTTTGACGTTTTTTCTGGCAAGGGGTTCCTTCTGGTCATCATTGTCCTCATAAGTACGGTTTTCGTTATGGGTGGTTCAGGATTTGTAAGTCAATGGATTATCAAAAGAAAGGAATTAAAACATGATTAATTTCCTTATTGGTTTAGCTGCGATTGTTGGCACACTTCTTATTTTTTTGTTTGCGACAAAAGTTCACAACAGATTCGATTATACCTTTACAGCACCTGTTATTATAGCAACTTTTATTATCATTGTTGGACTGCTCATTTTTGATATACCATATGAAACGTACATGATCGGCGGAGAATGGATTAATAAGCTGCTGGGACCGGCTGTTGTGGCGCTTGCTTACCCGCTTTATCAACAGCGTGGGGTACTAAAAAAGCTGATTATCCCTGTCTTTGGTGGTACACTTTTTGGAGCAATTGTTGGCGTGTCTACTGGCATACTACTGACAAAGTGGGCTGGATTTGATCGGCTAATTATTTATTCGCTAAGCCCTAAATCGGTAACTACTCCGGTTGCGATGGCGATTGCGGATTCAAATGGAGGGATCACACCATTGGCAGCTGTTTTTGTCATGATTGCCGGAATTGGTGGTGTTACGATTAGCTCCATTGTTTTGAAATATTTCCATGTTCATCACTATCTAGGTCGTGGTGTGGGGATGGGGTGTGCATCGCATGCCATTGGAACTGCGGCCGCGATGGAGCACAATCAGCTTGAGGGCTCCATCAGTACGATTGCAATGGTTGTTAGTGCAGTTGTGGTGTCGATCATAACACCGGGATTGATTGTACTGCTGATGTAAGATTGAAATGCATGCTTTTCGTTCATAACCTGTTTTTAAGTGTCGTTTTTTATCCATACTAAATATAGGTTTGAAATGGAAAGTAGGAAATATAAATGATTCAACAGTTACTGGAATGGCTAAGTGCTTTTGGCAAGCCAGGTTTATATATTGTCATGTTGTTGGAAGGTTCATCCCTGCCTTTTCCAGGTGTGGTTCTGGTGCTTTCCTTCGGCTATATATTATCTCCGGGGTATTTAAATACGGCCTTGCTGGCAGTTAACATGAGCGTGTGTTACAGCCTTGCCAGCTTGATTCCTTATTTTTTAGGTATGAAGCTAGAGGGATTTTTTTCAAAAAAGCTAAAGAAGGGCTTGGACAAGGGAAAGTCATTCTTTAATCGGTATGGGGTATGGAGCATCGCTTTATCCCGTCCGCTTGGTGTCGGTAATTATATTTCCTATATAGCGGGTATGAGCGGGATTAACATAGTCAAATACTTTATGTTGACGTTTGTAGGAATATATCCGTGGTCCTATATCATGATCATTTTAGGAGATTATTTCCAGGGCAATTATGACAAATTCAAAAGCTTTTTCGACTCCTATCGTATTTATGTTTATATAGCACTTCTAGTTGTTGTCATTGGGATTATAATATTTTATATTTTAAAAAGGATAAGAAAAGACTAAATAAAGCTCAAATCAATCCTAACTATCGCCAGCGAAGAGTCATAACTAATTTACAGCAGTCTGTCTTTTCTACTTTGGACGTCATTTCAAGTGTGATTGCATCCGGATTATAATCTATGTCGACTGTTTCTTTTACTCCGGTTGATTGGATCAATTTTTCAACTTCATCTTTGTTGTTTTGTTGAGCAGCCTTCATTACTTGGTGGGCAAATTCCTTGGAATCGGCAAGTTTGTTTAACACGATCGTGGCGTCACTCATCAACTTCTTAAAGGACCCAGCTGACTGATGAAAAAGGGTTGGGTCAGCTTCTGGGTATTGCGGACGAGCACTTAGCATATGTGGTGATACTGGATAGTACATAATTGGATGGTAAACAGGTTGCATGTATGATGTGCAACATAATGGGTAGGAGCCAGTTGGGTAAAACATTATGATTCCCTCCAGGTTTGGAAAATTAGTACACTATATGCTTGAAAAGTTATGATGTGAAAATGCACTACAAAAAACAGGGCTGGGACAACTAACCTGTCCCCATGTCCCGATAATGGTGTCAGATGAATATCTTAATTCCTTGTACGATGTTCCAAATAAGATAGACAATATACAAAATGCCAGCAAGAAGATATCCAATTACGATAGACCCTGTTGCTAATCCAAATGAATTGGAAAGGCCAAAAATAATTCCTAATACAATCGCTAACAGAATGACGATAAATGGTATAATATGAGAAATTAATGCTCGTTTGGCGTGATACTTAACGGGCTCTTCTACTACAAAATACACAATAAGCGGGAATAAAAAAGGTGCGAAAAAGATACTAAAGTAATTCAATGATGATAATACTTTGCTGCTTGTGTCCATGGCTTGTTCTCCTTTCATCCTATTCTAAGGTTATTATGCCCGTTTTGATTGGTTTAAGCTATTGAATGGTTTGAATAAACATGGGACATATTCGCATGTATATCACAAAACACACAAAATATAACATGAGTTACCAAACGCAGGTACATTAATAAAATATGATAAGCTATCAGTAGAAGATACGCAACTAACGGGATGGAAGGTGGGGTACTTATGGAGATTAAACATTTGCAATACTTTATTGAGGCTACACGTGCTGGCAGTTTTACCCACGCAGCAGAAAACCTATACATAACGCAGCCAGCCCTAAGTAGAATTATCAAATCATTGGAAGATGATCTTGGTGCTCCGCTTTTTATTCGCTCCCGGAAAAAGCTAATTTTGACAGATGCAGGGCGTGTTCTTTACCAACATGCACAGGTTATTGAGAAACAATTTCACCTTTTAGAAACAGAGCTTAGTAATTTACTTACATTGAAAAAAGGGCATATCCGTATTGGGCTTCCTACAATCATCAATTCTTTTTTCTTTTCTCAGCTAATTGGGTCGTTTCACAAAGAATATCCAGAAGTGACGTTCCAATTGGAAGAGGATGGTTCGAAGCGGATTGAGGAAAAAATCATTAGTGATCAACTCGACTTTGGTGTTGTCGTTTTGCCAACTAATCACAATATGCTTGATTATTATACGTTTGTGAATGAAAATTTGAAAGTAGTTGCGCCTTCATCTCACCCTATTGCGAACAGGAGTGACGTTTCACTTGATGAACTAAAAGGGGAGACGTTCATTATGTTTAACCAAGACTTCTCATTAAGAAACCTTATTCTGAACGCGTGTGAAGGTGTTGGTTTTCAGCCGAAAATTATTTCTGAAACATCACAGTTGGACTTTATTGAGGAAATGGTAGCCTCCGGTTTAGGTGTCACCTTGTTACCGGAAAGTACTAGTCGGGAATTAACAAGCAATGTGCAAACTGTTGCAGTAATAAATCCGGAAATCGAATGGAGTCTCGCAATTATCTGGAAAACAGATGCTTATCTATCGCAAATTAACAAAGAATTTATTCGCTTTGCCAAAGAAAAACTTGCACAAATCTAATCGTTGATGATGATTTTTAGCAATATAATAGGCTTCCTCCATATTGATGTGGAGGAAGCCTATTTGAATAGCCGAGATACAAAGCGCTTCCATAACAAATCGTTATGAACCTCATGTACGATCGGCATTGTACTACATTTGATCGGGCGGTGTATACTATTCTTTGTGACAGGAGATATTACCCTGCCACCTTAACGTAATAAAGCAAAGGGAATAGTCCCTATTATAGATAAGGTGATGTTTGGAATGGAAGCTAAAAAAGTAAAGGAAACGCGCGTTATTCAAACAGACCAAGTACTCACCAACGACTTGAATAATTATCATACATTATTCGGTGGGGTACTCATGAAAAAAATGGATGGATGTGCGACACTTTCTGCCAGAAGGCATTCTAGAGTCAGAGAATGTGTTACAGCATCAACAGACTCGGTAAATTTTATTGAACCGATACGAGTAAGTGATTCTGTTTGTCTTGAATCGTTTGTAACGTTTACCGGAAGAAGTTCCATGGAGATTTTTTGTAAAGTAATTGCCGAGGATTTAGAAACCGGTGAACGAAGATTGGCGGCAACTGCATTCTTGACTTTTGTTGCGATAGGTGAAGATAAAAGACCTGTTATGGTACCCGAAGTTATTCCTGAAACGGAAGAGGAAAAATATCTTTATGAAACCGGTCAAGAACGTGCAAAATTGCGCAAACTCAAAAGACAAAAAAACAAAGATTTAGTATCAAAACTTACCCTGGAAAAACCTATTTTGTAAGGAGAGATCTTATGCTTGCAACATCAAGCATCGATGAATTATTACGTGCACAACGTGAAATTGAGAATTTAAAGATAGCAAAACCAGCATTATTTCAAAAGTTCATGAACGCCATTCATCTGACACGCCAGCTTCAGTATGGATTTCAATATTTGGGGTGCCTTATTCTGGACGAAAACCCGAGTAAATTTCGCCCCGATGCGCAGGACGATTATGTATTATCTGTCTATCGACAAGAAATAGAAAAATTAAAAGCAGATAACAAGGCACATGATTTGAAACAATTACTGAGTTCCTACCAGCAAATTGGCTATAGCAAAGTATGTAAACTAGCATTAGGGATAAATCCAAAAGTATTGGTTGGTCCTTCTGTTGTCCGTTAAATAACAGTTTATTTTAACATAAATAATAGTAGTATGAAAAGCCACAGGGGATTATTATTGCCCTGTGGCTTTTCATTTCTTTTGAATAATCTGCAAACAGTTGACATATTGGGAATTAATATTATATAGTTGATTCAACAATGTTGAATCAAAATAAACATAAGTGAATAGTATGATATAGAGAAGGAATTATGTTCATCACAATTATTTTCCGGGAATCGTATTATAGGTATGATATGCCTGTTATTTGTTTTTTGTGAAAGCGCATTCCGAGCAAAGGAGCAATTGATTTTCTAAATGCTATCCAGGAGGGGAAAACATGGTACATTGGCCAAAACACGTTCAGATTAAAGAAGTAGGACCGCGGGATGGATTACAGAATGAGAAAAAACCGGTACCAACGGCTGACAAGGTTAATTGGATTAACATGTTGTCTGAATCAGGTGTTAAGGAAATCGAGTATTCGTCATTTGTCCATCCAAAGTGGGTTCCACAACTATCCGATGCACATGAAGTAGGCAAGAAGATCAAGCGTAATCCCGATGTCCGTTACTCAGCACTGGTCCCTAACATGAAAGGATTGGAATTAGCACTAGAGACAGGGATTGATGGAGCATCGGTATTCATGTCTGCGAGTGAAACACATAATCAGAAAAACATCAACAAATCGATTGCGGAAACGTACCCGGTCTTAGGAGAAGTCATTAAAGAAGCTAAAAAGAACGATAAGCATGTTACTGGCTATGTTTCCACCGTGTTTGATTGCCCGTTTGAAGGAAAAGTCACGCCAGAACAGGTTATTCGAGTATGTGATAAGTTATTTGAATACGGTGTTGATGATATTTCGCTTGGCGATACGATTGGTACAGCTGTCCCATCACAAGTGGACCAGTTGCTAGAGGCAGTACTTAGTCGTTATCCAAAAGAGAAAATTATTATGCACTTCCATGATACAAGGGGTATGGCTATTGCTAATATAACAAGATCACTTCCATATGGTATCACAAGGTTTGATAGTTCAATAGGTGGATTAGGCGGATGCCCATATGCCCCAGGAGCTGCCGGTAATGTAGCAACTAATGATGTGTTATACCTATTGCATGGATTAGGAATTCATACAGGGATTGATGAGAAGAAATTACAAGAAGCAGCATTTTATATCCAGCAAAAGTTAGGAAAGTCACTTCCAAGTAAATCGCTTGCGTATGCTGCTAGCCAGAACTGAAAGAACCAGTCAAAAAATAGTAAAAAAGAGTAAGCCATCGTTTTCCTTGGTGTTTGTGGAAAATGAGGGCTCTTTTTTTTGATGTTTTTGTCGATTTGCTCTTTTACTACTATATCCCCCTATTCTGCCTTGACGGAAGGAAGGTGCTATTCTATGATAAAGGCACCCATATCTGTTCGGTGGGAAAGGGGAGAATAATCATAAATCTTCATAATATAGGTAAAAAAATAAAACAAGCTCGCTTACGAAGCAAGAAAACGCAGCAGCAAATCGCGGATCAATGTAATATCTCCAAAAGCCTGTTATCTAAAATTGAAAACGGCCAAACGGCATCTGCTGTTGCGACATTATCAAAAATCAGTGAAGCATTGGATGTGCCGCTTTCTTGGGTATTGGATGGTCACTCAGAAACAGATCTCGTATTATTGCCAAAGTCAAACCGACAATTCAAAGTGGGCGATGAGAATATGGGCTACTCCTATGAGTTGCTCGCCAGGTCACGATTTTCTGGAATTGAACCAACCATTGTTCACGTCACACCAAAAGATGCGAATTTACGTCACGAACCCTATACCCATTCCCAGGATGAATTCATTTATATTTTAGAGGGGTCGATTTATTTACTGTATGATGATCAGAAACATTATATGGAAACAGGTGATACCTCTTATTTTAAAGGAGTCAAGCCACATCTGTTCGTGCCAGTCGATAATGAAGGGGCAAAGGTATTGACCGTATTTGTTGATAGTGGAGTGTGAATGATGCTGTAATTAGTTTTGGAAACCTAATAATAAGCAGACATTTGATAATAATGGGTGCTCTTTTGAGATGCAAAACAAGGAAAAACAATACGTTTCACAAATATTCACAACAAAAGTAGCAGGGTAATTCGCACAGGGATTCGCTTCTGCTATTTTTTTGATGAATGGAATAGTTTATCGGAATATTCAACAAGTTATTGTATAGTTTGAATAGGTCATTTTTTATGTTTTTTTATACAACTAACGTGGCAAGTTAGTGGTAGAGTCCGGATTGATCTTTGTTCAGCAATCGGGCCAGATTGTGTAAGTTAATTTTTGTTTAATTATATATAGGGAGGTGATTTAAGTGAGTAAAAGAGACATGGGTCTTATCTTTGTTATGGTAGGGATTGCCTTCTTAATGGTTTCATTTGTGGCAACAACATCAACGGTATTATGGGGGATTTCTCTTGGTGTAAGCATTGTGTCAAACATAGCAGGTACAGCACTTATAATGCAGTTTTTAAATACACCAAAGGCAAAAGAAATCTTGTAATTTTGGAAGGTGTTCAAGAATAGGGCGCATTTCTGTAATAAGGATCTGCGCGTCCCGTATTGCGGAATCAGGTCATTTAGTAGGAGGGGAGAAGGAGGGGAGATTTTTTTGGTTGAGTTATTAGAAATAATATTCCAAGTATCAGGGGTAGCGTTGTTTATATGTGCAATTTATTATTATTTCCATTTCAAAAAAACCAAGAAGGAACGAAAACTGACCTCAGTTGAGCTTACAGTTTATGTTGTAACTCAAATTGCATTTTTTCTTTTGGGAGGTAGTTATCTACTTCTGCTTTTGGATAAAAACTATTAAACAAAAGGACGCCTATCTGGAATAAGGATTTTCGCCTGTATCCATAAATAAGGGAACAATTATTTAATATAATAAAGAGAGCTTCGAACGAACTGGAATGCGGAAGGAGAATTGGATGAGTTTAATAAATATAATTGGCATATGCTCATTAATAATTGTGTTGACTATGATTTTATTTAATGCTTCTTTAAGTAAAAATAATAATAGCGGTATTTGCTAGTTCGCTTGTATTGTTTATTGCAAGAATAACTGTTGAACGTGAGAGCTTCTTTGATTCTTTTATAGATTCGTTTGGATTAATGACAATAGTTATGTTTGCAGTGGTTATGATCAACTTGTATAAAAAATATTCGTTTGATGGTCGTAGAAAGGAACGATAAGGATTCAGCAATCGGGCCGGAATAAAGGAAAGAGTCCAAATTGTCATTGTAGGGCCAGTTTGCTGAACAAGGGGGGACTAAAATGCCTACTTGCGAAAATTGTAGTAATAAATGGAGTTGGAAACAAACAGTTTAAAAGACGACTACCTTGGATCTTCCAGCAATGATTTGTCCTTATTGCGGAGAAAAACAATATCAAACTCAGAAATCAAAAATGAAAGGTGGTTTTTTAACGGGCATTGTTGTTTTCTTAATGGTTTGGATACCAAATTTATTTGATATATCAGTAGCTGGCACACTTGGTTTTTTGCCTGTTTTAATTGCTATTATTTTAATTATATATCCATACTTAGTGGAGTTAAGCAGCACAGAAGAATATATAAACTTTTTTCGGGATAAGCAATAAGAGTTTATTCCATAATAGGGCGCGCTAAACGATTAAAAGACTTTTTGGTAGCAAAGAGATGACAATAATAAATAAAATGTGTACAAACATTTATTTAGTGGTATAATTAACATAGAAAGAGAATAAGTGCATACACTAATAAAGACCGCCCATGCTAATACATGGAACGGTCATAATAGAACTGAACCCCGACAAGAGGGGTTGGCAGCTCAGGAAAATAATCCCTCACTTACCTGCTAAAGTGCATGAGGGATTATTTTTTATGGTTATTATCAGAAACGATAAACGCCACTAACATCCCGAAGGATATCATAAGCGTTAGCGCACTAACAATGTCCATAGGCAATCACCTCCCTCCCCGGGAAGTCTCCCACCGAAGACTACCGACGAGTGACAGTGCTGCCAAACCCCTCATGCGAAGCCAGTCTATTGTATTTTATTATAACATATTGCTATCATTTATACTTTAATTATTTGATTACTTTTGACTTTCAAATTGGATCAAAAGTTTAACAACAAATAGCTAATTCATTGTTCCATAAACGGGCGCGTTTGCGGAAAAGCGGTCTTCAAGACTCGGACCATTTAACGGAATAGGAAATTTTATTAAAAACTGCATCTTTTTATAAGGATGCAGTTTTTGTACGGAGAATTCTTTATAAAAATGTAAAGATTTATTTACATTAATTCAGATATGTATTATAATTAAGTAAAGATTCATTTACATTTTAGGCGGTGAAAGAAATGCCCGTTATAAACAACATAAGAAAAATAAGGAAGGAAAAGGGGATTAAACAACTAAAAATGGCTGAAGATTTAGAAGTAACAAGACAAACGTTCACAGCCATAGAAAGAAACAAATATAACCCAAGTCTTGAACTAGCTTTAAAAATTGTAAAGTATTTTGAATTACCAATTGACGATGTATTTATGCTGGAGGAGGATGAAAAAGAAAAAAACTTCCCAATGGTATCTTACGTATGGTGGTGTCGGCGGTTTGGTTGGTATGACAATCGGTCCAATTATCAAAAGGGGTGAATTTGACCTAACCAATTTTCTTGCTGGCTTGACAGTGTTTGCCTTAGTATTTGTAATTGATTTAATTAGATTTCTGAACAAGAAAGATAAGACTCCAGATTTTGATGAACGAACAATAGGCAACGTGCAGAAATTTTATGCCTATGTATCTAGTGCTTTTATTATGGTGATTTTTTTGTTGCTAATAATTTTGACTTCAATGGGATTTGATACAATTTCGCTGTCGTATGTTTGGATAGTTTTTATTACTTATTTTGTAATCAGTGGAATTAGTGCATTGATTGTAATTAAGAAGTAGAACGATCTACTATGAATTACCGCAAACAGGCGCAATTCTTTAATATAATGGTCAAGAAGCAGAACAAAGGAAATAAGATTTTTTAGTCAAATAGTTTCTAAAGGAAAGTTTAAAAAATTCTTTAAACTCCTTAGGAAAGTGGTATAAAATAGATATATGCAATAGTCGCGTTTTCCTCAAGGGAGGTCGGCGCATTCCTGTCGGTTGTAGTGTCATACGATATGCTATAACAGAAGGGGGTGTTGCTCATGTCTGTTTTTGAGACACTGGTTCTAATGATCGCTTTCGCAACACTCGTTGTAACGATTACAGACCAGAAAAAATAGACCTCCCTGTGTTTAGCAGCCGGGTGAGGTCTATTCCTTGCTTGCGCTGACCCCTCTTGAAGGGGAGCGATTCATTGCTGACCGGAGATATTAGCGTATCTTCGGTCTTTATTAGTTTATGCTTTTTTCTTGTCTCTATGTTTATTATAACACGAAAAAGCAATTTGCAAACAAAAAAATATGTGATGTTTTTGTTAGCGTTCTTATAACACAGCTCTCAGGTTGCTCCCATCAACGTACCGAACGTGGCGTTTTTCTAAAAGCGCTTTACAATTTAACTTCCGCAACCAGCTAATATCAGAAAATTGTTCCACAAAGGGGCACAAATCAGGAATAAGGATTGGCGTACAAGGGCATTTATAAGTGGAATAATTAACATAGAAAGATTATAAATGAAAGACCGCCCATGCTGATACATGGAACGGTCGCAACAGATTGAACCCCGACAAGAGGGGCTGGCATCTTAGGAAAATAATCCCTCACTTACCGGCTAAAGTGCATGAGGGATTCTTTTATGGTTATTATCAGAAACAATAAACGCCACTAACATCCTGAAGGATATCATGAGGGTGAGCGCACTAACAATGTCCATTGGCTTTCCATTTTGCACCTTGAAAGAGAACTATTACTAGAATAGAGTTGTTTTAACCAAATTTTTCTTTTATAATTCACTATAGATTCATTAATGATGAAACTAATCCTTCCGCCACAACAGATAATGTTGCCATTACTATAGCCAGTGTACTAACTCCTAGAATCGTCCAAATAAACACTTGACTTCTTGAGGCCCCAAGAGTAGTTATTGCACCAGCACCAACCTGACTACTAAACAAAATAGATGATAAAAAACATACTCCGGTTGCTCCAAAACGATCGAAGGTTCTTTTTATTCGAGGATTAATTCCTATATGCGTTTTATCCCTCTTTCGAAGTTTATTAGATATTGTGGCAAAAAGTTTGTTAATTTCAGCTCCAAAAAACACAAACAGAAGGACACTAATTGCATTCCCGAGAATGGCTAGGATTAATGCTACAAGAGGCGGAAAGTTAAAAACGATGATTGCTGTTGGAACTGTTAAAAATACTTCAAGGAAAGGAACCATACTTACAAAAAATATAAAAACGCACTGTAGTAAAACATTTTCCATATAAATATCTTCCCTTCTTTTGTTAGGTCGGTTGACTTAAAATAATTATAATACAGATGACTTAGAAACTCAAAGGAGTTATAGTATGCCTAAAAAAATAGATCATGCTGAAAGAAGAGATCAAATTGTAGAAGCAATGTTTCGTATTATTCATCATTTGGGTTTTGAAAAGGCGACATCTCGCGAAATTGCCAAAGAAGCTGGATTATCTTTAGGTTCTGTTCAATACTTTTTTCCAAAACAAAAAGACATATATATGTTTGCAATCAACGTTATCTATCAAAGATTTGAGGAGAGAATGCAAAAGGTCGTACAGGTGAATCAGGGTGGGATTGAAAACGCAGTCCGTATGATAAAACAAATTGTTCAAGCTAATACAGAAGAAGAAAGAATGGAAAATGATATATGGATGAAATTTTCCATAATGGCAACGATGAACCCAGAATATCACGTGACAAAGAATAGATCTCGAGAAGTAAACCTTAATTTTGCAAAGGATGTATTAAGGATGCTTTATAAAAATGGGTATATTAAAAATTCCATAAGTATTGAAGACAACGCAAATTCGTTAATTATATTCATCCACGGCTTAGTATTCGAATCTGTCATTTATGCTAGTTTATACAACGATCAAGTTATAGAAAAAGAAATCAGAGAATATTTACGAAGGATCTGTAACTACAATTAATTATGCACAGTCGGTCTACCTTCAAATTCAAAAATTGACCCTATAAGGGCGTAAACCTTAGATGCAAGGTTGCGCTCTTCAGAGTAGTATCTAATTCTGTATGGTTTTTTCAACATTATTTCGAAATCAATTCCTCCACTATCTGGCCGATTGTTGAACTTAAGGTAAACAACACTTTCCAACTAATCCGCCATTTAAATTAAGTACATGTATTCACAATCTACTTCAATTGCCGCGGGATTCACCTGATTTGGACTATTCAACAGGCATTTTAACTAATATGGTCAATAAAAAGGCTCCGTCAAATATTGTGACGAAGCCAATGTTAATTCGAAGTTTATTTTACTTGTTTCAACTAGGCAATAATATAAAACAAATACTCCGGACCGTTTTTAACGGGTTCTTGGGCAAATTGATAGCCATGGTTTGGCACATCTTCCGGTATATTACGGAAAGAGGAAGGGCAATCTGTGATTACCTTTAAAAGTTTTCCTTTTTCCATCCCTTCCAAAGCTTCCAGAGTATAAATTACTGGGTATGGGCATGACTCCCCTCGTAAATCCAATGTATAATCAACCGACATGTTTCTGCACTCCTTTCTTGAATTCAATTCTTGACTGATAATGTTTTTGCCAGTAATGTGTAATACCAAAACAAATTGCCAGCATCACAAGCGTTGCGATAATCGCACCAACAGGGCCAATTGAAGCAACTAAGTTAACCTTATCTCCACTTTCAACAAGTAGATGATAAATACCAAGATGATCCCAAGCATAGGCAAGCAAAGTCGCACCGGCTATGTTCCCAATGAATACGGTGAGGTAAAGGATTTGTCCTTCCATGAGCCGGTACATCATTCCTGTTTCACAGCTACTTGCTAAGACAATGCCAAGACCGAAGAGGGCACCACCGATAAACGTACTTATTGCTGCTATTTGTGTGATTGGTTCTAACCCATAAACACCGATAACAATAATTGTAATCACCGAACTGATGGCCATCCCAGCAATGATTGCCTTTGCCATTGTTCCCCGACCAAGCATCCACAAGTCACGGAATGCGGACGTAAAGCAGATCTGCCCCCGTTCGATTAAAATACCAAAAAATGCACCAAATAATGCAGCAACACCTAGCATTGTTTTACCAGTAATAAAAAGGTAGATAATGAGTGCGGCGTATGCTAGAGTTACGATGCCACCAACATAAGGTTGCACTTTTTTTGACTTTATAGCGGATGGTTCTGCATTTCCCTTTGTCAGCACTGGTTTTCCTTTCCACCAACGCGTTTTTACGATTTTCGTTCCAAGATAAGTACCAACACCAGTAGCAACGATAAAAATCCAGGAATGAATAGAAAACTGTGGTACACCTGTAAAGAATGCTGCAAGGTTACATCCTAAGGCTAATCGTGCACCAAATCCCGCAATAATACCACCGACTAATCCTTGCACAATCCGCCGTTTTTGCTTGGGAATTCGTATTCTAAAATTATTGCTGAATAAAACCATCATTAAGGTGCCAATAAACATTCCCCACACAATCCAGCCACCAGTTCGATCAAATGTACCTCCTTCCATATGAATCATGTTAAAATAAGCCCAACCGGAAATATCAACGCCGAAAAATTGCAATATATGTCCACCCAGACGAGTAAATTCGCCTGTTACAGCCCAAACACTTTCGGTAATACCAAAATATATTGCACTCAAAATCCCCGCAATGATAAGAGCTACGTAGGGATTCCAATAGCTTGTTAATAATTTCTTAACCATTCGTTCTAAACTCCTTCACTTCCAGCAGAACAAGAATAAGTTCCAATTCCTTAGGATAATATATGTCCTTTTCTATTGTAATACTACTTGTTCATATCGCAAACTGTAAAATTTCCATTTCTCAAGGTATTCTCAAGGTATTATATGTAATTTGTTGTGTAGACCGAAACAATTCGGCATTACCAGCTCGTTTCAAGCATATGCTATATAAACCTTGCCCTGAATGGAGGAAATAAAATGAGTATACTGGACAAAGTGAAGCATCACCGGGAAGAGGAAAGGCAACTAGTGTGGGAAGGTACATTTGCGGAGTATTTGGAAATTGTGAAGGAACGACCAGAAGTTGCCCAAACAGCACATTCTCGCGTTTATAATATGATCAAAAGTTCTGGATTAACCGAAAAAGATGGTAAAAAAATGTATCAATTTTTTGGCGAAGAGATATTTGGGCTTGAAGATGCGATTGAAAAGCTTGTCGAGGAATACTTTCATCCGGCAGCAAAACGACTTGATGTTAGGAAGCGTATTTTACTATTAATGGGTCCGGTTAGCGGTGGGAAATCAACAATTGTAACAATGCTAAAGCGAGGGCTTGAGGCTTATTCAAGAACGGATGAAGGAGCAGTTTATGCGATTAAAGGCTGTCCGATGCACGAGGATCCGCTTCATCTAATTCCAAACCATTTGCGGGAGGACTTTTATGAAGAATACGGTATTCGGGTTGAAGGAAGCTTGTCACCTCTGAATACGATGCGATTAGAAAAGGAATATGATGGGCGAGTTGAAGATGTGAAGGTAGAGCGGATTTTCTTCTCGGAAGACAAACGTGTTGGTGTTGGAACATTTAGTCCGTCTGATCCAAAGTCACAGGATATTGCTGATTTAACAGGTAGCATTGATTTTTCAACGA
Source organism: Lentibacillus sp. Marseille-P4043 (assembly GCF_900258515.1). Lineage (NCBI taxonomy): Bacteria > Bacillati > Bacillota > Bacilli > Caryophanales > Bacillaceae > Lentibacillus > Lentibacillus sp. Marseille-P4043. Next base: position 994,789 of record NZ_LT984884.1, read on the forward strand.
TTGCTGAATATGGTTCGGAATCAGATCCTCGGGCATACCGTTTTGATGGGGAATTGAACAAAGCGAACCGAGGAATGATGGAGTTCCAGGAGATGCTCAAGTGTGATGAAAAGTTTCTTTGGCACCTTTTATCACTCACGCAGGAGGGTAATTTTAAAGCGGGCAGGTTTGCTTTAATAAGTGCCGATGAACTCATTGTGGCACACACGAACGAAGCAGAGTACCGTTCCTTTATTTCCAATAAAAAGAATGAGGCATTGCATTCAAGAATTATCGTGATGCCGATTCCTTACAATTTACGTGTGACTCAAGAAGAGCGTATTTACGATAAAATGATAAGGGAAAGTGATATGGCACATGTCCACATTGCGCCACATGCACTACGGGTTGCTGCGATTTTTTCCATTTTGACAAGGCTTGAGGATTCTAAAAAGCAAGGTGTTGACCATGTTAAGAAGATGCGCCTTTATGATGGCGAAAGTGTTGAGGGGTTCAACCAACTTGATGTGGAGGAATTAAGAAAAGAGTTTCCTGAAGAAGGGATGAACGGGATTGATCCACGTTATGTGATTAATCGAATTTCATCGACGATTATTCGTAAAGAAGTTCCATCGATTAATGCCCTTGATGTTCTGCGATCGCTAAAAGACGGCCTTGATCAGCATCCTTCAATTTCAGATGAAGACCGGGAAAACTATATGAACTATATTGCCGTTGCTAGACGTGAATACGATGAAATTGCTAAGAAGGAAGTTCAGAAAGCATTTGTCTATTCGTATGAGGAGTCGGCGAAAACGTTAATGGATAACTACCTAGATAATGTCGAGGCGTATTGTAACAAGAATAAGCTAAGGGATCCGTTGACAGGAGAAGAAATGAATCCGGATGAAAAATTAATGCGCTCGATTGAGGAACAAATCGGTATTTCTGAAAATGCGAAAAAGGCCTTTCGCGAGGAAATTCTTATTCGTATTTCCGCCTATGCAAGAAAGGGGAAACGTTTTGAATATAACTCGCATGAGCGGTTGCGCGAGGCAATTCAAAAGAAATTATTTGCCGACTTAAAAGATGTTGTCAAAATTACAACGACATCAAAAACGCCTGACGAGTCACAACTTAAAAAGATCAATGAAGTGATTACTAGATTGATTGATGAATATGGCTATAATTCTATTTCAGCTAACGAACTTTTACGGTATGTTGGAAGCTTGTTGAATCGATAAATAAGAGGTATGTAAAAAAACAAGGCTAATTATGGAGTTAGTCTTGTTTTTTTATAGGCTAGAGTGTTGCTATCCACACTGCAGCCCGGAATCTCACGCCGATGATTCCACGCCCGGGCTGATGTTATCGCTTTCGGGCTGATGATTCGGTGCACGGGCTGATGTTATCGCTTTCGGGCCGATGATTCGGTGCACGGGCTGATGTTATCATTTTCGGGCCGATGATTCCGTGCCCGAGCCGATGTTATCGCTTTCGGGCTGATGATTCGGTGCACGGGCTGATGTTATCATTTTCGGGCCGATGATTCGGTGCACGGGCTGATGTTATCATTTTCGGGCTGATGATTCGGTGCACGGGCTGATGTTATCATTTTCGGGCCGATGATTCCACGCCCGGGCCGATGTAATACCAGTTTTGAATCATTGTTAATAAATAATCTTAATGTTTAGCAATAACTCGTATACAACTGCATAGGATAAAGAAAGTGGTCAAATTATTTAATAATGTATAATATTCAAACAACAGGAGGGGATAGTGTGAAGGAAGAAAAGGAAAACTTTGTCGTCTCCCAGGAAAATTGGTCCCTCCATCGTAAGGGTTATCAGGATCAGCAACGTCATATGGATAAAGTAAAGGAAGCTATTAAGAATAATTTACCAGATTTAATAACCGAAGAAAACATCATTATGTCCAATGGGCGTGATGTGATCAAGATTCCCATCCGTTCATTAGACGAGTACAAAATCCGCTATAATTACAATAAATCAAAACATGTGGGTCAAGGAGATGGTGATAGTCAAGTCGGTGATGTCGTTGCCCGTGATCCAAACAGTAAGGATAAAGGAAAGGGTGCTGGTCAAGGGAAGCAAGCAGGAGACAAACCTGGAAGTGACTATTATGAAGCAGATGTGTCCATCGCTGAAATAGAAGCGGCCCTGTTTAAGGAACTCGAACTCCCCAACTTAGAACAAAAGGAACAAGCCGAAATTACCACGGAAAAAATAGAATTTAATGATGTCCGCAAAAAAGGATTAATGGGAAATATTGATAAAAAGCGAACCATTTTAACCGCCCTCAAACGAAATGCAACAGAAGGAAAGCCTGGTATCACTCCTATTTATAATGATGATCTCCGTTTTAAAACCTGGAATGAAGTAATTAAACCCGATTCAAAAGCGGTTGTGCTGGCGATGATGGATACAAGTGCATCCATGGGGACATTTGCCAAATACATGGCGAGGAGTTTCTTTTTCTGGATGACCAAATTTTTACGGTCGAAATATGAAACCGTTGAAATTGATTTTATTGCGCATCATACAGAAGCAAAAGTTGTATCAGAAGAAGACTTTTTTTCAAAAGGGGAAAGTGGTGGTACGATTTGTTCATCAGCTTACTACAAAGCATTAGAGCTGATTGATCAAAAATACGATCCGCAACGTTTTAATATTTATCCTTTTCACTTTTCAGATGGAGAAAATATAACATCGGATAACCCGAAATGTATTGAACTTATTAATCAGATTATGGACGTTTCAAATATGTTTGGTTATGGTGAAGTGAATGAATACAATAGACGTTCAACACTTATGAATGCATATCAAACAATTGACAATCCGAAATTCCGGCACTACATCTTGAAAGAGAAAAGTGACGTTTATCATGCGATGAAGAGCTTCTTTCAGAAAGAGGTTGCTACCGTATAACTAGGAATGGCACTCCTTATTAAGGGGTGCCATTCAATACTGTAAGCGGAAGAAAATTCTGCTGATTAATAGTAATGTCGGTTTCTACTCGGGCCAAGTGTCGCGCAACTCAGGCCAAAAGCCGTGCACCTCGGTCGAAACATTGCTAGACGAGTTCAATCTTATAAACACCACGTTCTGTACTTAATAAAAAGTGGGAACTATCAAATTCATAAAGCGAATTATCCTCAAGTGGTATTTCATACAAGGATGTTGGGAGTGACTGAGGATTCGTTGCATCCGTCTGAACGGCTCCACTACCGTTTAATTGTAAGGCGTGCATTGGTACATAATCGTCAATCCTTCTCGTGTTTCGGGAATAGGAAATGTCCTGTAAGTTCATCACTGTTTCATCAATATCATCAAGTTCAAATTTTGAAACCTTAATCGTTTGTCCATTCCATTGTTTCAACAGTTCGTTAAATTCCTCAATTGATAAGAAATGTTGGTCCATTATGATTCCTCCTACTGATTATATTTTCCCCTATTGGGAGTTATCATTCGGGGATTTGACGCTCTTACAATGGTAAAGGTTGTCATAAATGAAAAGGTGAATAAGATCAGTATTTAAACACAACATAACGAAGGACTTTTTATTATAAAAATATTCCTGGTTCATGATTCCCTCCTTTGCTCATAAACTATAAAAAGCACAATTGGAGGGATCATATTGACGACGGAAACAAAGGCGCTCACACGTGCGATTGATGAAATTAATGAAATTGCATCTAGTCGGAAAAGGATCTTTTGCTATTTATTGAAGAGTATAGCCGTGAACTGGAGGACTGGCAACGTGATATTTTAACGATGATGCATGAGGAAATGCTTTATTTCATGCCGCAGTATCTATAATGCCATCATGGTATTATTCTAAATTATTTGGGATTATTCCACTATCTAATATTTGAAAAATACTCTTTTTCACAGTTTCATAGTTTATTTTTGCGTCTCCGAATAATAATTTTGTCGTTATTTCCTGGTAATCACTTTTGTAATAATCTTCATTAGCTATATGCATTAGAACCCGCTTCAACTCATAACCCTTTTGGCTTGAAATATTAATATTTGGCTTTGTGCGACGTTCTTCTACTATCTCATAAAAAAGGGCACCTATTTTTTCCGCCTCAATATTTTTGCTTGTCCAAATTTTATGGATATCATATAAATGCCTAGAGTTTTGGTGATAACCCTTATTTTCATGGTAGTCACAAATTGCAAACAATTTATCAAAAAATGTTCTTTCAATACTTTGTACATTTATTTCAAATGGTTCTAGGTTATATTTCTTAATTAAATCAATTTGCTGTTCAGTGAGTCAATTTCATAATTGCTCTTTTTAAAAATACAAAGACCTACAGAATTTCTAAATTGTATTTTTAAAAACAGAAATCATGCAACCTGTTGCTGGTTTAATTGTGCATTGATACGGTCTGCTGCTAGCTTTGAAGCATTGTAAATAAGCGTAACCATGTCAAAATGAATTTTGGCACGTTTTCCTGTACGATAACGAACATTGTTAAGCTGAAAGAATTCCTTGAGATACGCATTCACCCGTTCAACAGCTGTACGACGTTTAAAAATGTTTTTCCATGCCTGAGATCCACGAGCTGGCGCGGTATATTTTCGAAGGTCTTGAGTTATTTTCACTTTATAAACCTTTTGACAGATGCCTTCGTTGGCTAGCGGACAGTCGCTGCACTCCTTTGGTCTCGTATATTTTAATGTTTCATATTTAGAATCAAAGCTATCGTAACGATAAGAGTGCTCACGAAAACAGGTCGGTGCGAAGTATTTGTCATAACCAAGGAGTTCTCCTTCGTTTCGCTTGTTGTATGCAATCACAGATTGTTGCCCCATTCGATGTACTTGTTCATATATTGGTTCATAATCATACCCAGCATCCATTGTTTGATAACGTAAAGACAGCTGAGGAAAGCGTTCATTAAGCCCTTTAAGTAATGGGATAGCTGCTTTTCCATCATTTAGGCTGCCTGATGAAAAGAGAGAATCCAAAATGTATTGACTTGATGTGCCAACGACTAAGTGCGCCTTGTAGCCAAACCAAAATACATTCTTTCCTTCCGAATTCTTTTTCACGCCCCATTTAGGGTCTTGAGGAACTTCGGGACGTAGCTCAGCTAGAGGAACGTCTAATTGTGCTTCTATTTTCTTTTCATACAAAGGCAAGTTAGCTTCCTTTTCGGCTTCGTCTTTTAGCCATTGTTCACGTTCTTCTTTCGATTTGCGGCCACGTTTTTTAGGCTTGGACCTTGGCTTTTCTTCTTTTGGCGGTGCTTGATCTCGAGCTTCGAAATGGCAGGCATCAGTGGCGGCAGTGTCATCTGTAATAAAACCTTCTTCAATAGCTTGACGTACAATATTTTCCTTTTCAGTTTCTAATATGTCACACTCCATCAATTTCGTTACGAGCCGAGAATAAGAGGCCTCTGAAGGAACGGAGTCTGATACAAGGAAACCACAATTCAATTTAAAGGCAATATCATCACGAAGACGTTTAATTAGATCCTTTATCGTTGGGATTCGTTCCACATATCTCACCGCAAAGGAAATAATCATGGCTGCATAGTTCAATTCTTCTGGCGCACCTAGTCGTGATTTCTTAGTTACTTTGTGATAGATCTTATCCAAATCTATCGCTGAAATAACTGCTTCATATTTTTGGGTGGGTTCCATGTCGTATAATTCTTGGATGCCAAATAAGCTGGGTTGTCGTATAATGGTCAAAGGGAGCACTCCTTCTGTCTTTTTTGGTTGTTTTAGTCAACTACCATTATACAAGATTTGGGGAGGTGCTTCCTTTTTCATGTCTCAGACTCATTGGGAGACAAGGGCTAAGAATTATGAAATTCATTCCAGTATATAAAAAATTATAAATATAATTCTTTACATACCGTCTTTCATAAGGGAATGACTTTAGTGATAAATAACTTTCCACTATTAGATTTTCTTTGAGAGCTTCATTTCGAGGAACATTTGTTGTATACTCCACTTTATATTGGTTGAAATCCCTTCTCGACCTTATGTCGTTTGGATTTTTCAACACCATTTCAGACTTTTCTATCGCTTTTATAATGGAACTTTTTAACTCCTTTCTATCTGCGTTTGATGGTTTATCTTCCACTTTGATATTTATATCAATATCTTCTGAAAAGCGGTTAATTACACCAAAGCATTTTGAAAGCGAGGTACCCCCTTTAAAAATTATTTCCGGTGACTCCTCGCTTATATTTTTAAGTAACAGTGAAACGAAATAATCCTTATCAATAAATTACTCGGGTAAACCCATTTCTTCAGCAACTACTTCAACAATTTCTTGGTAAACTGCACTATCTTTGTGTAAGTTCATTGTATAACTCGCTTCCCATAAGGATTTTAGATGTTTTAGAGGGGTAATTTTCTAAGTAGGCATTTAAATTTTCTCCCGTTACATTAATACCCTTAAGATATTTCAAGATATTCTTAGTGGCAGATGAAATAGGAACTGCACTTAACCTTTCAAAATTAGTTAAAAGGTCTAATACCTGTAAGATTTTGTAATTATCATTATTTATATCAACACGTGGTTTTCTTAGAGTGACTTTTCTTTTATTGTAATTTACAACTCTAATTGATCTTTTTTCAGCCTTGGTTACAAGCTCAATAGTTACAGGATTTTGTGTAGTTAAATTTAGCATATTAGAAAAGGATAACCCTGTTTCATATCCAATTCGCTCATTATTTTTAAACAAATACTTTTTATCGATTATCTTACTGACACTTAACGTATTTTTTTTAAGAAGAGAGTTTGGATCCGGGATGAAAAAAATGCCCTTGCTGTTATCGTAACGACATATTTTACCTTTATCAACTAATCTTTTTAGTGATTGTCTAAGAGCATTAGGACTTAAATCAACATCTTTTAATAAATCTTTTGAGAAGATTGGTTCATTGTAACCTATCCTAGACACTAAAAATTGGTATAAATCCATTGTTAACACCTCCTAATCACATTGTAACACATTTTTATAAAAAATATTAAAAAACGTGACATTATTTCAGTGAAAAATAATAAATTAGCGTGCCAGAAACAAAATGATAACGCACCAGCAGCATAAATAAAACAATCAGTTAAACCATGGTTATAAGGCTTGGTCTTTTGTGAGATTAACGCTCCTACAATGGTAAAAGTTGTCATAAATGAAAAGGTGATTAAGATCAGTATTTAAACACAACATAACGAAGGACTTTTTATTACAATAATATTCCTGGTTCATGATTCCCTCCTTTGCTCATAAACTATAAAAAGCACAATTGGAGGGATCATATTGACGACGGAAACAAAGGCGCTCACACGTGCGATTGATGAAATCACGGAAATTGCATCTGAATTTGGCCTTGATTTTTATCCAATGCGTTATGAAATTTGCCCTGCTGATATTATTTATACATTTGGTGCATATGGTATGCCAACTCGATTTAGTCACTGGAGTTTTGGCAAACAGTTTCATAAAATGAAGCTTTATTATGATCTTGGCTTGAGTCAGATATACGAGCTTGTTATTAATTCCAATCCTTGCTATGCCTTCTTACTTGATACGAATAGCCTCATTCAAAATAAATTAATTATTGCCCATGTACTTGCCCATTGCGATTTTTTCAAAAACAATGCGCGTTTTTCCAATACAAGAAGAGATATGGTGGAGAGTATGACAGCAACGGCAGAGCGAATTGAAAGCTATGAAATGATATATGGCAAGGATGAAGTAGAACATTTTTTGGATGCTGTGCTATCCATTCAGGAACATATTGACCCATCGATTGTTAGGCCAAAATTGACCCCTTATGAGACCGATGAAAAGGAAGAAACATCAAAAACGGTGGCAAAAACACCGTACGATGATTTATGGGACTTGGATAAGAAAGAAGCTGATCAAGAGTCTAAGCCAGACAAAACAAAGAAGAAGTTTCCGCCACAGCCGGAAAAGGATCTTTTGCTATTTATTGAAGAGTACAGTCGGGAACTGGAGGACTGGCAACGTGATATTTTAACGATGATGCGTGAGGAAATGCTCTATTTCTGGCCACAGCTGGAGACAAAAATCATGAACGAAGGCTGGGCTTCGTATTGGCATCAGCGGATTTTACGGGAAATGGATTTAACAACAAATGAAACGGTTGAATTCGCCACATTGAACGCAGGGGTTGTGCAGCCATCAAAGACACAAATCAATCCGTATTACCTTGGTGTGAAAATGTTTGAGGACATTGAGGAACGTTATAATAATCCGACAGAGGAAATGCAACGTTTTGGTGTTAAACCGGGGTCTGGCAGGGAAAAGATGTTTGAAGTACGTGAGATTGAATCAGACATTTCGTTCATCCGAAATTATTTAACCAAAGAACTCGTGCAACGCGAAGATATGTACCTGTTTGAGAAGAAAGGCAGTAACTACCAAATCACGGAAAAAGATTATGAACAAGTGAGAGATCAACTTATATCTATCAGAGTGAATGGTGGCTTTCCGTATATAAGTGTGGAAAACGGTGATTATTTAAAGAATGGTGATCTTTATTTAGTACACGGTTATGAAGGTATTGAACTTGACCTTCATTATTTAGAAAATGTCCTCCCATATATTTATCAATTATGGGGGCGGACTGTGTATTTGGAAACGTATGTGGAGGATAAGCAGATTCTTTATTCGTATGATGGAAATAAGATCCATCGTCGGTATATGTAAGAATTAAGGGAGCGGGATGACGATGTTATTCCGCTCCCTTATAATATTTGTTCGCATGATGGGATTAACGGATCAAATATATAAAATCGATACTATGATACATACAATGAAGTCTGCACATCTTGAGCCTCCTCAATTTAAGGAAACTAGGAACAGTTTTATTGTTACATTTAAAAACCATAATTTTATTGACGAAGAGGCTATAAGTTGGCTGAATTCCTACACCGATTTATCGATGAATGATTGCCAAGTAGCTGCGCTTGTCTATATAAGAAATAATGAAAGAATTACTAATCGAGAGTATCAGGAATTAAATAGTACCGAAAGTGTAACTGCGACAAAGGAATTAAAATATTTGTTACAGAGTGATTTGATTATTCAAAATGGAACAAGGGGTGGAGCTTTTTATACATTAGCTAAAAACGATCAGAAAAAGAAAAATAACTCCGGTCCTAACGATAAGAGCTCCGTACCTAACGAGAGTAACTCCGGTCCTAACGGTAAGAGCTCCGTACCTAGTGAGCCAGAATTGTTAAATATTTCAGAGGTGGCAAAAAAAACGCCGATTAAGTTCAATACAAATGAATGAATTAATATTGAAGCTCTGCCAAATAAAAGCTCTAACACTACAGGAATTAAGTGATTTATTAGATAGGAAGCCTGAACCACTTAGGAAAAATTACCTTTCAAAATTAGTTAAAGATGAAAAGTTGGAATTACTTTATCCGGATCAAATAAATCATCCTAAACAAGCGTATATAACAACAAAAAAGGGAAATGTTGAATACAAAAATAAATAAATTCCTTCCTGAATTATTCACAGAAATAATGTAAAGAGTTGCTAACACTTGTCTCCCAAGCCAATTCAACCAGACCGATCATGCATCAAATAAATGAAAAAAGAACCCATTTCTGCTAAGGTTAAAAGTACCACCAAATAACCAACAGAAAGGGTTCTTATAATGGCTACTTTACCGCAAATAACGCTTGATTTCAATCGTCAAATTAAATTGTCCAATGATGGAGACTCACTTTCCTCTGATACTGGTGAACTTTTGTATCGGGAATTCGATGAAAAGATAGGTTTCTTCAATACACTAGCTAAACACCTAGAATTAAAAGACAACAGACGTTATTTCGTTTATTCTAATGAGCAGCTTCTGCGCCAAAAACTTTATCAAATTATTGTGGGGTACGCTGAAGATGATGCAGCTGATCAATTAACGAATGATCCTGTTTTTACACAGATTGTTGATTCTGACGTACTAGCTTCCCAGCCCAGCTTATCTAGACTATATCCACGATTTGATGATCAATCCATCAAACAGCTAAATAAAGCGAATCAAGAAATTTTGGATAAAGTACATCAATTCAGGGGATCAAAGGCGTTAATTTTCGATTTGGATTCCACTCATTCTGATACATATGGCGAACAGGAATCTGCTGCGTATAATTCCCATTACGGTACTGTCGGATTTCACCCCTTAGTTGCCTTCGATGGCATAACAGGCGACTTTCTGAAAGCCAAACTACGACCGGGTAATGTCTATACTTCCAATGGTGTCGTGGATTTCGTAAAGCCTCTGATCCAACACTACAACGAGAAATGTACTCCTTCTTTGTAATGAACTTGACAGACGCGTTTACACCAAAAGATATCGTCCGTTCTTACCAGAAACGCGGGACAATGGAGAACTATATCAAGGAAGCCAAAGATGGTTTTAACCTAGATAAAATGTGCGGCCACTCCTTTCAGGTTAACGAAGTAAGGATGATGCTGAGTTTGAGGTTTTATCTATCACTTTAACGCTCCATCCGGAGAACGAGGAAGAGTGTGTTCTGGTAAGATCCATGTGGAGCCTTATCAGGATGGAACTTATGCAGAACTTTATCTCAAAATGGATTCATACTATGAAACAGATAAAGTTTACGTCGAAATACAAGACTAAAAATCAAATCATTTCATTAGATTTTAGCTAATGGTTTTAATATTGAATATTGCCATGGAGTTGACCCAGCTTGACATTTTTTTGACCCATCAATGACAGAAAATTGATCCAGCCGTAACATGGGTGATCCACACCTTGAGAAAAACCGTATAAATACAGCGAAGCTGATTATCCTTGACCGCCGTGCAACTCTTTAGTGTTTGTCCATAGTACGCTGACTGTGCGGATGTAGCCCTTAAGGCTGCTTTTTATCCCATCCGACACAAGAACACTACTATGAACAAAGACAAGGTCAAGGGTGGTGGTTTTGATATGTTTTAAGACTTGGAAAACGCTAAATTTAACTACACAACCGTGAATATTTTTAGTACTTATAACTGGATTTAGCCTTGTCACAAGTGGATCTAAAAGTTGACAACGACGGGATTATCCTATGTCTTTATTCAAATATCAATTTTGATCGAAAATGATTCTAATTCATTTTTTTTCGCTAAATGTTTGATAATACTTCTGATATGATCATTATTCCGGTTTTCTTGTTCATTTTCAGGAGTTTCAATTGTAATTGTGATTTTTTTATTTTTTATATCACTTAACAATTTTATACTGGAATCATGGCCTTCTTTTACCAGGCTATTAGTGATTTGATGAGTGAAACTTTTAATATCTTGTTTTGTATTCTGTACTGTATTTGCTTGTTTTAAATGATAAGAAACGGTGAATATTCCTACAAACAACACTAAACAATTTAAGATTATAAATATATTTTTTTTCAAATTGGGATTCCCTCCTTAATTCATTTTGTTATATTTTTATGCACATTAATCCCAAATTAGACGAGTATTTGTAACTACTCGTCATTTAATACCATCCTGCAGCATAAGTTTGTGTGCTGCAGGTACAATAAAATAATAAAGTTACACTGTTTTGAGGAGGGCGAAAACTATTCGTGTTGATAAATCAGTAATCATAGTATATTTCTTGTCAAACTAAGTAACCGGTTATTTTATTCCTTATTTCCAAACATGAAATTGACTCGCCTTTTAAATCACTTTGAATACGATAAACAGTATTTCTGCTTACGTAAGTTTCATCAGCAATATGTAAAATTGGTTTCATACACTGTACACATTTAGGATCCTTAAACTTCAATTTCTCTTTCAAAATCTGGAGGATCTTAATTTAATAGCTTCCATACATAGTCAGTATCAAGATGGCACGGTCGAAAAAATGCAACAACAGCTATTAAGTGAATACCAATTGCATCTATAGCAAGAAAAAAGCATCGGATAAATCCAAGTCAAATGAATGAATTGATATTAAGCCTTCGTGACATTAATCCACTTACACTAAAAGAGTTAAGTAACTTGTTAAACAGAAAGCCGGACTCTATTACAAGAATGTATCTTTCAGGATTAGTAAAAGAAGGAAGATTAGAATTATTTTAATCAGACCAAACAAATCATCCAAAACAAGTATATATAACAAAATACAAAACAATATTGAAAAATAATTAGGCTAAATGGAGGTAGTAGCATAAAACCACAAATAAATTGCTTGTACAAACTTCAAAGCAACTCCTACTCTCCCCTGATAATGATGAAAAGCGATATGTTTACTATCATGACGCATCGGATTAATAAACGCACATTATGGATACGATCCTAGGATAGTACTAGCCGAACTCGCAGAAGCACAGTATTTGTGGAAGGAATTTGGAAAAAAGAATAGCGTGGTTTCATCCTTCTAGACCTGGTTAACAAAAATATTCTTAGTTCATGATTCCCATCATTGCTCATAAACTATAAAAAGCACACTTGGAGGGATCATATTGACGACGGAAACAAAGGCGCTCACACGTGCGATTGATGAAATTACGGAGATTGCCTCTGACTTTGGCCTTGATTTTTATCCAATGCGATATGAAATTTGTCCTGCCGATATTATTTATACATTTGGTGCATATGGTATGCTGACTCGATTTAGCCACTGGAGTTTCGGCAAACAGTTTCATAAAATGAAGCTGCATTATGACCTTGGCTTAAGTCAGATATACGAGCTTGTTATTAACTCGAACCCTTGTTATGCCTTCTTACTTGATACGAATAGCCTCATTCAAAATAAACTAATCATTGCCCATGTACTTGCCCACTGCGATTTTTTCAAAAACAATGCTCGTTTTTCCAATACAAGAAGAGATATGGTGGAGAGTATGACAGCAACGGCAGAACGAATTGAAAGCTATGAAATGATGTATGGAAAGGATGAAGTAGAGCGTTTTCTGGATGCGGTGCTGTCCATTCAAGAACATATTGACCCATCGATCGTCAGACCAAAATTAGCCTCCTATGAGACCGATGAGGGAGAAGAAACAACAAAAACAGTGGTTAGAACACCGTATGATGATTTATGGGATTTGGATAAAAAAGAAGCGAATGAAAAGCCCCTGACAGATAAAGCGAAAAAAAAGTTCCCACCACAGCCGGAAAAGGATCTGTTGTTATTTATCGAAGAGCACAGTCGTGAACTGGAGGACTGGCAACGTGATATTTTAACGATGATGCGTGAGGAAATGCTCTATTTTTGGCCGCAATTGGAAACAAAAATCATGAACGAAGGCTGGGCTTCGTATTGGCATCAGCGGATATTACGTGAAATGGATTTAACGACAAATGAAACGGTTGAATTCGCTACACTGAACGCTGGGGTTGTGCAGCCGTCCAAGACGCAAATCAATCCCTATTACCTTGGTGTAAAAATGTTCGAGGACATCGAAGAACGTTTCAATAATCCGACAGAGGAAATGAAACGCTTCGGTGTGGAACCCGGATCAGGGAGAGAAAAAATGTTTGAAGTACGAGAGGTTGAGTCGGATATTTCATTTATCCGAAATTATTTAACCAAAGAGCTTGTGCAGCGGGAAGATATGTATTTGTTTGAAAAGAAGGGCAGCAATTACCAAATTACGGAGAAAGATTATGAAAGTAAGAGATCAACTTATTTCCATGAGGGTAAATGGCGGATTTCCATATATAAGTGTTGAAAATGGGGATTATTTAAAGAATGGTGATCTTTATTTAGTACATGGTTATGAGGGAATTGAATTGGACCTTCATTATTTGGAAAATGTTCTGCCTTATATTTATCAGTTATGGGGTCGGACTGTGTATATGGAAACGTACGTGGAGGATAAGCAGATTCTCTATTCGTATGATGGGAATAAGGTTCATCGTCGGTATATGTAAGAATAAAGGGAGCGGGATGATGATGTCATTCTGCTTCCTTATATAACTGTTTGCATGATGGGGTTAACGGATTAAATATATAGTTGAGAGGGTATTTCTGAAGGGGGTAAAATATAAGATGGCATATATAATTCACCACAAACTTTTCAGTGATGTTATTTGCACCACACTTATACGTAACGAGCTTGTGCAGTGGGAAGATTTGTATTTGTTTGAAAAGAAAGGAGCGGGAATATCCGCGCACCATGTAGTAATTGGCTTAAGAATTAAGGTGTCATCTCGACAGAACAAGAAATTGCTCCATCTCACCTTGTGTTAAATGACTTGGTTTTTTTCCATGTTTTTTGCAATAGGCATGGAGGGCACGAATTTTAACCCTTGATGCATTCGGATCTTTTGGAAGCGTATAAAGGCTATCGGGAAAAAGGCATCCTCTCATTCTAGATCTCTCCTCATATTCTCTTCAACCACCTTTCGAATAATGTGATTAAAGATAAATTTGTATCGGAGGTGTTGTTATGAGATGGTCCAAAGTTCGTGAAAATGTTCCAAACCGAATAGTAATAGTTGAGGCTTTTAATACAACATCTGAAAATAAGGTTAGGACAATCAATGAAATGGCAGTAATATCTGATTTCTATGAGAACATGGATGCTTGGCGCGTGTATAAAAAAATCCATAAACAAAACCCTGAAAAAGGGCTTTATATCTTCCACACCTCCAATGAGAATGCAGAAGTTATTGAGCAATTCTTGCAGGAATAAGGGGGCGCGCATGAAACTAAGTGCTGATGATGGGCTGTTGCTTGTCGAGTTGCAAGTAAACTTTGGGAACGAAAATAAAATGCTCTCAAATGAACGACACTGTTCGCAGTTCCAATTAAATTGCCTTTCCTTTGTCGGTCGAAACACCGAAATTGACCATGCCTTCAGCAATTTTATCCAGGTGCCACCACCATTGTTCATTAGGGATATTATTTTCTTCCGATAATTTAAAGTCATATACATTTCGAAGGTGGTTAACCATTTCCTTTGCATTTTCAATTAGCTTTAAATCGTAATATCCTAGCAAGATTTTTTCTTCAAAATCTAATTTACTTTGAACCTCATAAATGTTTGTTCTGTCATGTAACATCCGCAGACTTTCAAATGGACTGGAATCCAAATCATTAACATCATCACCGTAATTAAGAATGTCTTGTTTATATTTGCTCATTTCCATACATCCTTTACTTTCCCGAGATAGGTGTAACCCCGGTTATTGGCAAAATAGTTCTGAGTGAATGTTGGCAAAAAGTATAAGTGAACATCATTATTCTTCCCATTCATTATATTCAATATATGGTTTTTATAATCTTCAAGAGACCAGTCTTGTGGTAACTCAATCCTTCTTTTACGTTTTTCTAAGTGTGATTTTCCAAAGTGCTTTGCTTTTGTAACTTTTCAGATTACACCTGATTGATTGTATACTAGAATAATTCCTTTAATGATATCATTAAGTGAATGATCCAACCAATTACCTCCCTAGTAATTAGCTAATTAATCTTATTATAGCATCATTTGTCTGAAGACTGGTACAATGGCGGGCACAAATGATGAATCTAACGCAGAAGATTGAAATATTTACAATGCCAATGACGGAATGATAAGGACGGTTTATGTATGTTTGCCTACTCACTATTGTACTATTACCGCATAAAGGTATATTTATTGTTTTAAGTTCTATAAATAGTAATCTATTCATAATTTATAATAGGGAAGAAACCTATAGTTAAAAAGGAATAGTTTAAATAATTAGGCGGTGAATTTGATGAATTGGGATTTTGAATATGATTTGGTTGTAGTGGGTTCAGGAGCATCTGGTTTTTCTGCGGCAATAACAGGTGCAAAAGAAAATTTGAAAACTATTTTAATTGAAAAGGAAAACTATTTTGGTGGAGCTTCAGCCCTTTCTGGCGGAGGCGTTTGGGTGCCGAATAACCGATATTTAATCGAAGCGGGATCGGATGATAGTTTTGAAGAGGCGAAGAAATATTTGGATTCAACCGTTGGAGATAAAGTTTCAGACGAAATGAAAGAAACTTATTTAAAACGAGGAATCGAAATGCTTGATTATCTACATGAAACATCAAAACATATGAGGTTTTCCTATGCAAAGGATTATTCTGATTATTATCCTCATTTAGAAGGTGGCAAAGGGGAAGGACGCTCAATTGAACCTTTAATTTTTAACCTTAATAAACTTGGCGATTGGAGAGAATTGTTGAAACCACCGACTGTAGATACAAAAGGATTCGTTATGACAGGACAAGATTTTCGTCATGTCAACATGATTACCCGAACCTGGAAGGGGAGATTAAGAAGTTTATCTTTGGGATGGAGATTGATTAACTATTTGATCTTTAAAATTCGTTATTCTGCTTTAGGGCAAGCGTTAATCGGAAGACTTGCTTTAACTTATAAGGAATTAAACGGGGAACTTTGGTTAAATAGCCCATTTCTTGATTATATTGTTGAAAATGATAAAGTTACCGGAGTTAAAATTCTAAAAGATGGAAAGGAAACAACTGTTAAAGCGAATAAAGGTGTTATATTTGCTTCGGGTGGTTTTTCAAAAAATCAAGAATACCGAAAGAAATATCTTCCGTCTCCTACTGATAAAGCATGGACTTCTTCACCTGAAGGACAAACAGGGGATATATTGGACCCGACAACTAAATTAGGTGCAAGCCTTGGCTTTATGAATAAGGTGTGGGGTGCACCGTCTATTATTGACCATGAAGGAAAACCTTTCTTCTTAGTAGCGGATAGAGCGATTCCTTCTATGATTATTACGGACCACGACGGAAATCGATATATAAACGAACCAACACCTTATCACGAATTCGTTGATAAAATGTATGAACATAACGATAAAACAAACGGAAAAGCAATTCATTCCTGGATTATTTTAGACCATAAAGCAAAGAAAAGACATCTTTTTGCAGGTTTGTTCCCAGGGCAGGATTTCCCAAAAGAATATTACGAACATGACATTGTTTTAAAGGGGAACAGCATTACTGAATTAGAAGGAAAATTGAATATGCCAAAAGGGAATTTGATGAAAACAGTTGAACGTTATAATGGTTTTGCAAAAACAGGCAAAGATTTGGATTTCAATAGAGGAGAGACACCTCATGACAGATATTACGGCGACCCGACTTTGAAAAATCCAAATCTTGATGAAATCAATAAGGGTCCGTTTTATGCTTTAAAAGTGTATCCAGGCGATATTGGAACAAAGGGTGGCGTCGCAATTGACAAATATGCCCGTGTTTTAAGAGAGGACGGAACCTCAATCAAAGGATTGTATGCTTGTGGCAACTGTTCTGCTGCTGTTATGGGGGAATCTTACCCAGGACCCGGTGCAACAATTGGACCTGGTATGACATTTGGACATATTGCAGCACTTCATTGTAGGGGTAACTAAAACACTTGCAAACCACACAGAAAATCGCAAGTGTTTTTCTTAAAAGATAACACTAGCGTTGCATAAATATAATCAAAATGTTCTGTAAACATTATTTCTGTAATTTTTGCCAAAAAGTCAAAGTCCAATTAAAGGTGGCTCTGTCCATCTGGTAAAATTATACAATTAATACAAATTAATACAACCTACGACAATATCATTTATTACGGTACTGTCTTGTTTTCAAAACGATGTAGCCAAATGTAAGCTGGTTTCCATAACGCGGCCTTTAACCAACGAGTAATTCGAAGCAGTGATTTTTTGCTTTTCGTTTCCAGTTGGATGAGCACATGCAAACAATAGGTGATGAGCGCAATATAGATTTGATTTTGTAACGCTGTTTCACTCATTCCGTAAAAATGTTTGATTTCCACGTGCTGCTTTAACCATTTGAAAAATAATTCGATTGCCCAGCGTGATCGATAAATATCACTAATTTCTTGTGGTTCCAAGTCAAATCGATTCGTGATTAATCGAAGGATGTTTCCCTTCGTATCCATCACTTCAAGAAGACGAAATACGTTTTCGCACCGATTTTGTGTGGATCCTATGTAAACCATTCTGTCAGATAGAACCGATGATTCAGCTGGAACGGAAAAGGAACATACTTCACGAATGACGGCATTTTTCTTTATTCTGGATGCAAAGAAGTATCCTTCGTCTGTCATCCTGTCAAATCGTTCGTAATCCACATAGCCGCGATCAAAGACGTACATGGCTTCCTTGTCATCAACGAGAACTTCAAGCTGATTACGATCATGTTCTTTCGCCACTGTGATCTCAGCTTTCTCAGGATAGACTGTATCTTTATCCATGAAAACGAGTCGTAAATGTAGTTTCACACCAGCCTTTGTTTTACGGAACTTTGCCCACTTATAATTGGTTAGGTTAAGAGGCAAGGTGCTAGAATCGATAATTTTTAATGGCAAATTCTTGTAGGCCTTATTGTGATATCCACGTATCTGCTGCACAAGATCGGAAAACAGGGTCGCTAGTATGGATGGGTCGATTTCTTTATTCTTTCGGGAAAGCTGTGATGCGCTAATTGATTCAAAACCAACAGCTTTCTGAAAATCTGCATCCAATAAAGCGTCACTTAATGCTTGGAGCCCTTCCGTTTCATGTACTTGTGCATAGAGCATCAGTTTAATGTAGGCTTCAGTCGTAAGTTTTTTGGTATAGCTATCTTGATTTAAGTTTTTAACTTGATTAAAAAGATTTTTAGTATTTATAGGTGCAATCCATTTACCAAATGCTGATTTTGGTGTATTCTTGTCCATGTTGTTGGTCCTTTATATTGGATTTGGACAGGAAAACCACCTGACCTATTCATTATAAAGGATTTTTTGTTGTCTATACAGTCAAAAATTGAACATTACCAATATTTTTTATTATTAGATATAATTAATGCAACGCTAGTGAAAAGATAAGAAAGTATAAAAACTTCCCTACATAGGGATGGTCTGCGTGGCTCAAAGCGACAAACAATGCGAAAGCAGCCATCTGATATAATCGTTAATATTGTTCTGGGGAACGTAAGTAGTTGACACAAGAAAATAATTAATTGTATAATTACCTCGAATTCGAGATAATAAAAAGGAATGGTAATTATGGACGATCAGAACAAAAATCAACAAGAAGAGGAATTGTCTCTAAAGTTATTTGTTGTTCTAACTCGCACTTTAGAATCAATAAAAAAACGTGTTGAAGAAGATATAAAGTGTTTAGGATTAAACCCAACTGAATTTGCTGTTCTTGAATTGATTTACAGTAAAGGTGATCAACCAATACAAAAAATTGGTCAAAAGGTGTTAATTGCAAGTAGCAGCATTACGTATGTGGTGGATAAATTAGAGAAGAAAAATTTGCTGAAGAGAAGACCTTGTCCCAAGGATCGCCGTATCACATATGCAACAATAACAGCAGCCGGAACTGAATTAATGAATGATGTCTTTCCTAAACATAAATTGGCTATCCAAGAAATAGTAGCTGGTTTAGATGCGGATGAGAAAAAGATTATGATTCAACAGTTGAAAAAGTTAGGATTTCACGCACAGGGTGTTTAATTTTTTAGTAATTATCTCGGTTTCATAATATATTAAACCGAAGTAAATAGTAACAATTATTTTTTATAAACATCTCGAATCCGAGACAATATAGGAAGATCCAACTTATAGAATAGGGGTGAAATGAAATGACTAAAAAAACAAGTGGAATCCATCACATCTCAGCAATTGTAGGTCATCCACAAGAAAATGTAGATTTTTATGCAGGGGTTTTAGGCTTACGTTTAGTGAAACAAACAGTAAATTTTGATGATCCAGATACGTACCATCTATATTTTGGTAATGAAGGTGGTAAACCGGGTTCGATTATTACATTTTTCCCGTGGGCGGGAGCTCGTCAAGGAAAGATTGGTGATGGGCAGGTAGGCGTTACCTCTTATGTTGTTCCTAAAGGCGCTTTGAGTTTCTGGGAGGCTAGATTAGTGAAGTTTAATATTTCGTTCACTAAAATAGAACGGTTTGGTGAGGAGTATTTGCAATTTGACGATACGCACGGTCTCCATTTGGAAATTGTTGAGCGAGAAAAAGGGGAGGTCAATTCCTGGACATTTGGCGATGTAAATCCGGAAGTAGCGATTAAAGGATTCGGTGGTGCAACGCTATTCTCTGCACAACCAAATAAAACAGCAGATTTGCTTGAAAACGTGATGGGACTTGAACGAATTGGTGAAGAGGGTGACTTTATTCGTTTCCGTTCTTCGGCTGACATTGGAAATATAATTGACCTAAAAGCAATTACGTCTGGGAGAGGTCAAATGGGTATCGGAACCGTTCATCACATCGCATGGAGAGCTACCGATGACAATGATCAATTGGATTGGCAGAAATATATTAAAGCAAATGGGTATGGTGTAACTCCTGTGAAGGATAGGAATTATTTTAATGCCGTCTACTTTAGAGAGCACGGAAAAATTCTCTTTGAAATTGCAACCGATCCCCCTGGCTTTGCACTGGATGAATCTCAAGAAACAATGGGTGAGAAGTTAATGTTGCCTGTACAGTTTGAAAAAAATAGAGAGCGTCTCGAAAGTAGCTTGATACCAATTAAGGTAAGAGAATTAGATTGATTAAAGGATGATGATTTCATAAAGCTCTTTCCACCGTAACATTTGTTGCTTTTTAATTTCGTAGCTGATATAAGATGCGACACAGTAAAAATACTCATTTGTAACGTTTTCTCGGAAACATCGGCGCCAGAGCGAAAACATCGTCCCGAATGCGAGGAACATCGGCGCCAGAGCGAAAACATCGTCCCGAATGCGGGAAACATCGGCGCCAGAGCAAAAACATCGTCCCGAATGCGGGAAACATCGGCGCCAGAGCGAAAACATCGTCCCGAATGCGAGGAACATCGGCGGCAGAGCGAAAACATCGTCCCGAATGCGGGGAACATCGGCGCCAGAGCGAAAACATCGTCCCGAATGCGAGGAACATCGGCGCCAGGACGAAAACATCGTCCCGAATGCGAGGAACATCGGCGCCAGGAAGAGAACATCGTCCCGGAGCATTGCCCCCACTCTAGGCTAATGGAGAAATCAAGAACGAATTTAAGATTACGCTAGGAGGAATAAGAATGAACGACTTAAAAGGAATGCATCACGTAACGGCAATTACGAGTAGTGCAGAAAAGATCTATGAATTTTTCACGTATGTATTAGGCATGCGTTTAGTTAAAAAAACAGTGAACCAGGACGATATTCAAACGTATCACTTATTTTTCGCCGATGATGCAGGGAACCCGGGAACAGATATGACCTTCTTTGATTTCCCTGGAATTCCAAAAGGTGTACATGGCACGAATGAGATTGCCAAAACTTCTTTCCGCATTCCGGATGACCGGGCATTAGACTATTGGGTGAAACGGTTTGATCGCCTAGAAGTAAAACATACCGGAATCAAAGAGCAATTCGGGAAAAAGACACTTTCATTTGTTGATTTTGATGATCAAGGGTACCAACTGATTTCAGACGAAAACAATAAAGGCGTTCCTGCTGGTACACCATGGCAAAAGGGACCAATCCCTTTAGAATATGCGATTACAGGATTAGGGCCAATTTTTGTTCGTGTGGATAATATTGATTACTTTAAAGAACTGATGGAAAAAGTTCTCCTATTTAAGGAAATTGATCAAGAGGATTCTTTCCACCTATTTGAAGTGGGTGAGGGAGGAAATGGTGCACAAGTCATTGTTGAGTATAATACAGTCCTTCCTCGTGCACGACAAGGATATGGTACAGTTCACCATGCAGCATTTCGGGCAGCGGATCGTGCGGAGTTGGATGAGTGGATGAAACGAATGCAAGGATTTCGTTTGCCAAATTCTGGCTATGTGGAGAGATATTATTTTGGATCATTGTATACCAATGTTTACCCGCAAATCCTGTTTGAAATCGCGACAGACGGTCCTGGATTTATGGGTGATGAACCTTACGAAACACTAGGTGAGAAATTAGCATTGCCACCATTTTTCGAATCAAAACGTGAAATAATCGAAAACCAAGTCCGTCCAATCGATACTGTGAGAAGTACGAAAGAATTTGAAAAGGAATATGAAGATGAATGATCAGATATTAGAAGGCTGCTTTTTTATAAGATTATTGTATTTTTGATGAGAATAAGAGACTGATGCTGCAGGCAGTCGCAATACAGTTCGGGGGTGCACGGCTTACCGCCCGAGTTACGGCACATACGGCCCGAGTAACACGAGATATCGCCCGAGCAGCGGCGCAGAAGGCAACAAAAAATACGAAAACAGCTTATCAGACAAATAGAATAAGGGGAGTAAATGATGAAACATATATTTCAAAAAGGAAATGATCCATCCAAACCGACATTACTTTTATTGCATGGGACTGGAGGCACGGAGCAGGATCTTCTTCCGCTTACAGAAATGATTGATTCAGATGCAAATGTTTTAAGTGTAAGAGGAAATGTATCGGAGAACGGAATGCCACGCTTTTTTAAAAGGTTAGCAGAGGGTGTATTTGACGAGGAGGATTTGGTTTACCGTACAAATGAATTGAATACGTTTCTGGATGAAGCGGCTGAAAAGTATACGTTCGACCGTAATAATATTCTTGCAATCGGCTATTCAAACGGTGCGAATATCGCAGCAAGCTTACTGTTCCATTATCAGGATGCTTTAAAAGGAGCAATCCTGCATCATCCAATGGTTCCGAGAAGAGGCATCAATTTGCCGGATTTAACAGGTAAACATGTATTTATTGCGGCGGGTACAAATGATCCAATTTGTTCATCGCAGGAGTCTGAAGAATTATTGTCCTTGTTAGAAGGTGCGGGTGCAAAAGTTGAATTACACTGGGAAAATAAGGGACATCAATTAACAGGTGGCGAAGTTGAAGCTGCTAGAAACTGGTATTTAACTTTATAAAGTTGATTAGTTTGAGGAAAAAAGGCTATGTAAAAATTTTTACTAAATTGTTACCATTTTGTTAAATATTAAAAATATTATAGACATGTCTCATCAACGTGGTAAAATATAAGAAAGCACTTATACGGGGAGATTTTTACATGAAACGTTGGATGAGAAAAGTATCCGTTGTTCTTATCGCCATTATGACTTTGGGATTATATGTCCCGCCAACCTATCTAAATACCAATGCTGAGGAAAATAATGAAGCTGTTTCGCCTGATGCGGATGTTAATCAGGACGTGCTTACATCTGTTTCAGACGAAGATGAGATAGCCCTCACGCCAACAAATAATGATGACAATTTTGAACGTAATTATGTTCATATCATAACGGAAAAGGCAAAAGAGCAAACAATTACAAAGTTAGGACCTAGAATTGTTGGACAAGTTGAAGATGACTTTGAAGCCGAAATTTTACCGCATATGGAGTCTGTTTTGGAAATAATACTAGAGAAAGCTGGCGAGGGCAATGCCTCATACTTAGCAATCACGGAACATCCATCACAAGGATCTGGGGAAAAGATTTTCAATATCTATGATGAGCGGACAAAAAAGGATGTAGCCAGATTCCACGTTAGACGTGATAATCGACCATTAGAAGGATACTGGTTTAATTTTCATTATCATTTAAGCAATGATAACTTTGAAATGCATCATGAAATCGGTGAAATTTACTGGGATAAAAATACGCCGCCTAAGTGGATGGCTTAGGAGAAATTTTAAAGTGCCATGTATAGGACGTAGACAAATGTCTGCGACTAACATGGCACTTTTTTAATGAATAAGAAAGTATAAAATTAGAGGCGCTATTATACTTATAGCAAAGTAGGCCATGTCTAGCTCCAGCGCCCAGCAACTAGCAAACTTCACACTCCTCCACTACGATAAGTCAACATCGGCTCGTACCTCGCCGTGTTTCCTTTATCTCATTGCGGAGTGCTCCAGTTTGTACGTTGCTAAACGGGCGCTTGCGCTTTTCTTATGTTTAGGCGATGACCCAATTCCAGTTCCTTTCCTCGGTCATATGTCCCAAGTATTTGTTACACGCATAAGATATACTTATAAACACACTAACGGGAAGTGACTATACATGGGGTTATTCATGAACAAAGGGGAACACCCGGATGTTTTTATGAACCAGAGGAGTATCAAGGAACCGAACCAACGTTTTTTTAAAATCGATTACTTTAAGGAATTGGTAAAATCGCAACAGAAAATGAACGATTCGCTATTCCGATCCTTTCATGAACTTGAATTTCTGTACCAGCAACAGAAGCACACACAGGTAAAAGAATGGGAAGAGGTAGGCAATCAGTTACATGCATTAAAAGAATGTAATCTGCAGCATGAGAAGTTTGAAAGGAATGCAATGGAGTGGTTAACAATGTTGGATGAAAATAATAAGGATTTGCACCGTCTGTTAGAAGAAGAAGGAATGTTAAAACAGGGTGTCCTTGACGAAATAAATAGTGTCAATCAATCAAACCAGGAGATTGTCAATCAATTAGGAAAATATGAATCCTTCCACGAGCAACTTACAAACCAAATGAATGAGCTGTTTGACCTCCACAAGGAAATGTCCAGTAAAATTGCGAATCAAGACGAAAATCAAAATAAGACATTGAATCATTTGGAAAAACAGGAAGCGCTGATGGAGAAAACAGTACGGCAAATTACACATCTTCGCTCAATACTGTTTGAAAGGACTAACTTCTTGGCGGAAAAAATTGAAAACAGCTATAAACTTACATCGTCATTTGTCTACAAATTAGTTACGGGGTCTGATCAACCATTAACATTTATGATGAATCAGAAACAAGAAGCTGGCCAGAAAAAATCCGATTAAATACCGAACAGTGCCAGACACTGTTCGGTTAAATTTAGAAGAGAGGCGCCCTATGCTTATGGCAAATTTTCGGCAAGTAATCGCAAACTCAGGACGTCGCACTCTTAGCCGGTAAGGGCGCTTGCGCTTTTCTTAGTGTTCAAATAAACCGTCTAAATCCACTTGCTGCTCATGGTGCATCTCATCAAGAGGAAAGATCGTTGCCAAATCTTGATTAGGGTGCACCTGTTTGATATAGACAGGTATACCATGGTAATTCACATTCATCATAACAATCGAATCAATTATTTCCTGCGCACGTTGACTGTCCACAAAGTTCCTCCTTAATGGTTGGCTTAAACATTAATTTGGATATCGCATTAAATCATACAACAAGGATTTCGAGTTGAGGAATATTTTTAACCCTTGGTCGAATTCTCTTGCTGTATATATTTTTAGTTGAATCGAATAAAATATAGGTGGTAATTAAACACATGGAAAAGTGCGGAATTAACTATCATGAAGCACTATTTTCCCGTGTCTCGGTTTTATCAATAATTGAAGTACCAACCAGATCACCAGTCACATTTAAGGCAGTGCAACCCATTCCAACAAGTGCATCAATTGCAGTCAACAGTCCGACAGCTTCCATTGGCAGGCCTAATTGTGCAAAGACGGTTGCAATCATAATAATTCCTGCACCTGGGACGCCGGCTGTGCCAACAGATGCCAGCGTTCCAACCAATACGACCTGTAGCATATCAGTAAAACTTAACGGGTCACCAACGATATTAGCAGCAAATACTGCAGATATAGCGATCCGAATTGCTGCACCATCCATATTAATCGTGGCTCCTAATGGTAAACTAAATCCATACAAGCTTTTTGATAATCCTAGATCTTTGGCCGCATTCAACGTAAGTGGCAGTGTGCCTGAACTACTTTGTGTGACAAAAGCGGTTATCATTGGTGTACGCGCTTGGGTAAAAAACCTTTTAGGTGAAATTTTAGCAAGTAACATAAAAATGATGTAAACACCGACTTGCACGATTAAAGCCACATAGAGAACCATCACCATGTCACCCAATGACAATAATGTATCCGCACCTTGATTGCCAACCGTTTTCGCGATAATAGCAAAAATCCCAATAGGTACGTATTGCAGGACGACTTTCATAATGCTTAAGGTTGCTTCATTCAATCCATCAATGACTTTATATACATGTTCGCCTAGCTCACCATAAGACATTGATGATCTTAATGAGGAAATAGCAATCCCAAAAGCAAGCGCAGTGAAAATGATTCCTAATAAGTTTAATTCGCTAAATGCAGTCACAATGTTTTCTGGTACAATATTTAGCAGAACACTGATGACGCCGGGGTTATCCGGGACATCAAATTTCTCATTTTTATCAAGCGTCATTCCGCTCCCAGGTTGAAAAATACTAGCAACAGCAATGCCAACGATAATGGCTAAAGCGGATGTCAGTAAATAATAGACGAATACTTTTCCTCCCATTCGTCCTAGGTCACTAATTTTGGTTTGATTTACCCCAACGATTAAAGTGAATAAAATAAGCGGGATGATAAGGAATTTAAGCAAATGAAGCAAAAGGTCTCCAAATGGTGCCAAAACAGCTGCATCCTTACCAAAAACTAACCCGACAATAATACCGACAATAAGTGCGATTGTGATTTTTAGAATTAATGAGGCATTAAGATAGCCTCTCCAGATTTTTCTCATGCCATGACCACCCTTAGCAGTAGGTTTCCCTAAAAAGTTAATCCTAATAGTAAGCTATGAATTTAATATATATGTATTCCTACTAATTTAATAGGAATTATAGTTAAAGGCTATAGAACTTAACGATGTTTGTCAAAATCAGTGCTTGTTGTGTATGTGCGATGAGGTAATTAATGGCCATGACTGAAAATAATACGAAAGGGAGCAGTCTTGAGCGAACAGGTAGTCGATCGAAAACTGCCGTTACATCGCATGTTTTATACCTTTTTTAACTAAAATCCAATTTGCTGGGTAGCTTGTTAGGAATCCAAGCATCATGGCAATTTGCATCATAAACCAGAAGATGGCGGTGTCTGGCTTAGGCATTTCGATAAAAAATACAAAATGTGTCAGTGCCATCCAACCAAACATCCCTATTTCAAAGGCAATCAATGACCAGGTATCAGCTTTGATTGCATTGGCAATGGCTTTTCCGGGATTATCATGTTTTTTAAATCCCATCCCATAATATTGAAAGGCAATGCCAAAAATATAAGCGAGAATAAATTCGACCGCATAATCGGCGAATAATGTACTACCAGCAATGGTGAACCCAGTAAAAAACACAATTGGTACACCGATCATATCACCAAGCGAGCAACCACTGCTACAATGGGTAGTCGATACGAAAACACTTTGCCAAAAAGGCTTATTATGGTGATTCATATGATCGTGGTGGCTCATCTGTCCCTGATTGTTTTCATGCCCCATACTCATCCCATTACTTCGCCCAAGCCGGTAATAAGCCCATATCCCTGCAATCGGAAAATATAGCCCGGTCAGCGGCCAGACGATATTCATAATGGGCATCATTTTTTGTGGATGCCGGAAAACGTCAATAGTGATGATGATTGCTTGCAATATACCTAAAAGGATGGCAATCCAGGAGATTATAGTAAGTAAGTCCATCATTTCACCCCTCCCATGTTCTATCCCATATGTAGATATAATTCCCATGATGACTGGTTTAAAACATAAAAAAACCTGCCTTTTTAATAGGAAAGGCAGGTCAGAAAATATTATTTAAAAATTAACACGTCGCCGACTGAGCCATCTTTGCTTTCACCGATAACACGGAATTTCAATCCATATTCCGGAACATTACGGCCGGCATCGACTAATCCTTGGTTACTCCAATCCGCACTGTCATCAAATAGTGGTGTGCGTTTTGTGTAGTTATCTTTTAATGTTGAACCGAGTAAACCAGAGTAATCAATGAACATTTTGTTAGACTTATTAAATGTAAATGCCGCATCATGCAATTGATAACGGGTTGAGCCAATCGTTTTATCTTTCCAGCTTACAGCACGTTGGTCAGCGTCAACTACTCCAAGGAAGCCATCCCCAGGGTGATCACCAGTCCAGTTGTTATCAAAAGACTTATCAACATACCAGACAACTAAACCTGGGTCATATGACATTAAACTTGCACCGCGTCGAATATGTGCAAGACCTTCATCGACACCGTTGTGTGATCTCCATTCTAGTAGGTAGTAGTGCTCTGTTGTATATGTTCCATCTTGTTTTTCAAAGCCATCTAACGTAAATTTCGGATCAGCTTCAGCACCATCAGAGAACACTTCGTTGCCATCAGCTGTTACAGTAACATTGTCAGTAAAAAACCCATCCAAATTTGTTGCCCAATCAGTCATAGAGCGGAATTGCAGTTGGATTTCTTGGCCTGCATATGCACTCAAATCAATTGTTTCATGAATCCAGCCATCACTTGAACCAGTGTAACCTGGAAGATTTTCTTGGATTGCTGGGTAGCCGTTTGGATCTAGCTTATCGCTAGTTTTTGATGTTGCAAGCGACTGCCACGTTTCCCCTTCATCTGTTGAAACTTGTACCATGGCATAATCCCAATATTGTTCGATGTTATACCAAGCATCGAAATCAAGTGTTGCATTAGAAGCCCCTGTTAAATCAATTGTTGTCGCCATTTTATGGTCGGCCTCATCACCTTTACCGCCATAGTATTCAAAATCTCCATCTTTTGGTGTATTTACTACATTTACTTTGCCTGGTAAATCAATGCGAACTGCATCATTGTTTGTACCTTTTGTTACCCCTTCATCAAGCAGCACAGAAGTACCGTCACTTGTAATTTCATTGGCATGTAATGTTGTTCCGCTTAACCAATTGCCACCATGTAATGTTTGCAGCATTTCTCTAGCATACGGGCTCATTCCAGGAGGTTCTGTACCAGGGACATCACCAGCCCAGCTGCCACTAGCCATCAGTGACCAATACGCCACTGCTTCACCTTCACCGGTATATTGTGTGTCATATTCATCTGGAAGTCCTAAATCATGACCGTATTCATGGGCGAAAACCCCTGCAGCGCCATCTTCTGGTTCAATCGTGTAATCGTATGCAGCCAATTGTCCATCAAAACGATCACTGTCAGACTCCCCGCCAGGTACTGCAATTAGACCGCCAAGATTCCAGCGGTGTGACCAAATTGCGTCGCCGCCAAGTGAGCCGCCGCCAGCTTCTTCGCCGACACCGGCATGAATAACCATTAGGTGGTCAATAATGCCATCTGGTTCATCATATACGCCGTCACCATCATAATCGTCACGATCCCAAACATCATATTCACTCAAATCAACATTCTGATCTTCTCCTGCTTTTTCAAGTGCTTCAAATACTAATTCACGAGCACGTGCATCACTGCCATCAGGTGCTGGATCATTTCCACCATAATATGCAGCTGGATGATCTGCGGTATACCAGCCAGCAACAGTTCCATCTACCGTATAACTGCCACCTGATTGTTGTTCATAATATTGCTTCATTGATATAAGATTCTCACCGTTTGGCCCTTCATAACCATTTTCGCCAAAAATCATATCTTGAAAATGATCATGGGTGTAATCTTCATACCACATGTCTGTTTCATCTTTTGTAATCGAGCTTTTTTCATAGTCAGGAAAATCGATTGCAAGAACGAGAACGTTATCATGACGTACTTCGCCGTTATAGTTTTCTTCCTGAACCGAGTCAACTTTATTCTTCTTGGCATGTCCAAGTTTATTTCCTTTTCCATTTGTTAGCGCATTATTTTGTTTTTTATTGGATGATTTCATGTTTGCATCTAAACTTTTTGGCAAGCTATCTTTTGTTGCCTTAGCATTTTTGGTTTTTGCCTGTAAATATTTGCTTAATGCCGCCTCAGCTTCAGCAGGTGAAGCGTTTCTTGCAATTTTGCCATTTTCTTTTAGCATTTCTATTAATTTATCATCATTTGCAATACCTAAATCGACTGGTGAGCCGTGGGATGCGGCTGAAACCTTTGACGATAAATCTGGTGTTTCGGCTATTGGTGATGCCGATACGTTTATCGCTCCAAATCCTAATGAGAGTGCTAGGGTTGTGGAAAGAATAATTCCCTTTTTCTTTTTCATATAATTCCTCCTGTTATTTCGATTTTTACCGAAACTAGTTCTACTCCCCCTTTGACGTTTGAATAAATCTAATAGTCAAAATATAATATCCAGTATTTATCATATAACCGCGATAGAATATTGTAAATATTTAAAATAAAAATGGTATAATTAGCCTATTTGCTGCTATGTTATTAGGACTGTATTTTTACAAATTTTGGGACTAAAGAGAAGCAAATTACCTTAATAGGTTACAGTGGACAATCAAAGTAATAGGGGAGGATAGATTTTTGCCAGAAAATCATTTAGTTGAATAGCGTTTGTCAATCTGAAATAATAAAGGGAATTAACTAACTCGAAAAGGAGAAATAGAAATGAATGTATTGTTAATAGGTGCAAATGGGCAGATAGGTCAATATTTAGTTGATCTATTACATAATAGTGATGAGCATACGGTAAAAGCAATGGTACGGAAGGAAGAACAGGCAGAAGTTTTAAAAGATAAAGGTGTAGAGTCGATTGTAGCGGATCTGGAAGGGAATGTTGACGAGATTTCTGCTGCTGTCGATGGCTGTGATGCCGTGATTTTTACTGCAGGATCTGGTGGCAGCACTGGTTCAGACAAAACATTATTAGTTGATCTTGATGGGGCGGCAAAAGCGGTTGAGGCTGCTGAAAAGCAAGGAGTAAAACGATTTGTAATGGTCAGCGCACTCCAAGCTCACAATCGAGAAAACTGGAATGATAAGCTAAGACCTTATTATGTTGCTAAGCATTACGCAGATAATGTGATTGAAGCAAGTAATTTAACCTATACAATTATACGCCCTGGTGGGTTATTGAATGAGCCGGGTACAGGAAATGTATCTGTCGCTGAAAACCTAACGAGAGGATCCATTCCGCGTGAAGATGTAGCACGGACAGTTATGGCAGCATTAACCGAGGAAAAAACATTTAGACGGTCCTTTGATGTCACAGCAGGAGATCATGAGATTACCGAAGCACTAAGAAATCTGTAAACGCAAAAAACAAGAGGTTGTTAGGTAGGTCGTCTTCATCCCCTAATAACCTCTTTCTTATGCATGCCTTCATTTAACCAGTACTTTTAGGTTTTCTTTCCCTCTTTTTCTTTTCCTTCTTTCCTAACAAAGCTGTTTTTGCTTTTTCTCTAATCTTTTTATTGATTAGTACATATAGCGTATCACCGGATTCGATCACAGAATTTCCTGTTGGCGTGACAAGATTGTTATCCCGGACAATACCAATGATTAAGGTATCATCAGGTAACTCAAGATCGATCAACGATGTGTTAACAGATGGAGCCTGTACAGTGATTGCCACTTCCATAATTTCCGAATCGGTATTTCCAAGGTTGATTAACTCCATGCTAGGTGGGTCTTGGTTGTTTGTTCCGCCTGTTAGTCCCAGCTTGGAAGCAAGCCAGGATAATGTACTTCCCTGAACCAATGCTGAAATTAAGACAACGAAAAAGACGGCATTGAAGATTAGTTGACTGTTCTCAACACCTGCAACGATCGGATAGGTAGCCAAGACGATTGGAACGGCACCTTTTAGTCCTGACCATGAGATAAACAGTTGTTCTTTTACATTGTATTTCATGAATATCATACAAAGAAAGACAGCAATTGGGCGAGCTACAAACATTAAGATGATGGATAATAGAATACCTTGCCAGGTTACGTCTAATAACTGACCTGGGAATACCAATAATCCTAGTAGAATAAACATAACAATTTGCATCATCCACGAGAAGCCTTCATTAAATCGTGAAATGGTGAAACGGTACATTAAATCATTATTGCCGACAAATACTGCCATAACATATACTGCCAAGAGCCCGCTTCCACTCAAAAGATCTGTAATGACATATGTAAAAATAGCCATCCCCATTGCAAGAACTGGATATAACCCTGCTGCTTCTAGTTTAATATGGTTAATGATTAGAACAATAACTTTTCCAAGAATAAGTCCAAAGATCAACCCGAGTACCATTTGCACAAAGAAATTACCAATTGCAGTCCAAATCGAACTATCCGGTATTTGAATCATTTCAATAAAAGCAATTGTGAGGAAAACAGCCATTGGGTCGTTTGAACCGGATTCGGCTTCCAATGTAGAGGTTAGCTTCTTTTTAATATTTTTATTACCTAACACAGAAAAGACAGCTGCAGCATCAGTCGATCCAACAATTGCGCCAAATAGCATCCCTTCCAACAAGGAAAAGTCAAGAATATACATTGCAGCCAGTCCGGTGACCAAGGTGGTAATTAGCACACCTAATGTTGCTAAAGTACCGGCAGCACCAATGACAGGGCGGATGTGGTCCCATTTTGTATGCGCACCACCATCGAATAAAATAATAATTAAAGCGAGTATCCCAATCAATTGGGCAAATTCCGCGTTTTCAAAGAAGATAAATTGATTGAGAGCCATTCCTAAAAGTAAGAATAAAACAAGTGAAGGTAGTCCTAAACGTGAAGAGAATTTAGTAGCTAATACACCGATAATTAGCATAGCAGAAAATAAAAAAATCAATGTTTCAACGCTTAAATCCAAGTTATCCAATCCCTCCATGAGCTAAACATACATGATATAAGCTATACTATAATAATAACTAGAATTTTGCAGAAATACAAAGGATCTGTATTTTCAAGCAGAATCAGGGTGATATCTTTCTCCGACATCTTTTTTCAGTAGTTCCCAAATTTAGTGATGTATCGTCTTATAGTAATTTCGAGAATATTATTAATTTTACTCAGATCACTAATAGAAAGTCTTTTACAATGCCCTCTTGATTACCAAACCAGTTAAATAGGTGATTGGTAGCCTTTCACCCTAAATTAATTGCAAAAAGAAAATTTAAGTACTACAATCGAAATAAGCAAAAAGGAATTCGATAAAGGTGTTGAATTAGAGAAAAAAATAAGAAATTCAGATATTACCACCATGGATACACCTATTACCAGTACTTCTTATAAAACTATGCAAACAACTATTTACAGACTATCAAGTGGAACATACCGAGTTAGAAATTCGCTTAAATGGAAATAACTATATATTTTATTGGTAATCCTAATTCTCTATATCGCTTTGTGCTTTCTACTACAGAAGCATAGTCTGCTCCTTCTACACCCTCAACTTGAACGCCGCAAATACCACCAGACCCATACTTTTTTACGAATTCTTTATACTCCGTGGGAAATTTAATCTCCAATTCTTGTTCAGCTCTTCCCATTGAAGGGAAGCACCAATGAATTTATTTAGTCCCAATTATCAATTGCTTCTTGAAATGTATCAATAAGATAATCATCAAAATTTTCATATCTAAATGACTCCTGTTTTTGCACCTGATCCCAATCCAAAATATTTTCCTTGTTTCCTGTTTCACTGCACATTACAAATTCACCTAGATCTTCAATTACAATCAAGTCATCTCTTAGACCCAATTCTCTATACCTTTTTGTAGTTTCGATAACCGAGGTTCCTTCATTGCCTTCTATACCCAAAATGTAAACGCCACATACCCCCCCGGAACCATAGCCACTAACAAAATTCTTATACTGAAAGGGAAAAGTGACACCAAGTTCGGTTTCAACTGATTCAATACGCTTTTGATCTACAGAACCGAAGAAATCTCCTTTTTCTTTATACATATTAATCATTTTTTGTATTATTTCATCCATAATTTCACCTTCTTATAAGTTTTTTGCACGCCATCTCCAGTATTTCCTCATAAAATTAGCATACTGTTTCTTTAGTTCGGGATTATTTCTAAAACTATATCCGTTTTTAATTAGTCCGTGAAGGATATTTGTATATTCGTCATGTGTTGTCGCAATAATTTCTACCATATCACCGGCCTCTTTTTGAATTAGGTGGTGCAATTCTATTTGAGATTCTACACCATCCTTATTTAGAATAAAAGGAGGTCTACCTTTCGCTGCAAGTTCTCTATTAGAAAGTCCCCTAGCACTTGGATCACCAGGTTTATAATCCCAATCTATGTCATTTTTTTGATAGACCCTCCTTGAGATATCCATGCTTTTACCATTAACCTTAACAGTACCTTCTAACTCAACTGCTTTATAATTATCACTCAGCCAGTCGGGTTTTATTTCTTTTCCAACTAATTTTGGTGAGTTGCCTCTCCCAATATCCTTTGAGTTAATCTCCGCCTTCAAAATCAACTGATCCTTCAAAAAGTCCCCATCCACCACATTATAAGGTACCCTAGCTCCACCAGCCAGCTGATACTGCGGTGCATAAGGTAAAAACCGCGACAAATCTACACTTTTAGCAGCATCACCAGCCGCTGCAACTTTTTTGGCACCTGCTTTGGTTGTTGCCACGCCTGCCTTTGTAACAGTCCCAGCGCCTTTTGTACCAAAGACGGTTGTGGCAGCGGTACCCAGTGCATACGTGACCCAATGCGCACGGCTTTCAGCATCACCATTGGCCATATCGCGTTCATATGACTCTGCTATTGCATTACTAATATATTTGCCAGTGTCGATGGGGTGAAGAACCATATTACCCATTGATTTCGCTGTATTAATCGGATGCATGACGGTGTTTCCGATGCCAACTAATGTGTCTTTTCCTACATCGTAAACACCAATCGCCGCACCTTTCCCTGTGTTGACTACCCCATTTCCGAATTCAACAATACCTTCTGTTATCTTGGTCCATAAACTATCCTCTATCTCTTCCTTTGTAACAGGCTCTCCATATACTTCCTTTAAAATGGTAGGAAGGGAAGGTAGTTTTAGTGCGGTCAATGCATCAAAAGTAGTGATGGAATAATCGGAGGCAAACGTTTGTGACATCTCATTTATGTATTGATCGAGTAGCTCCTGATCCTCCCCGACTTGACTTAAAGCTTTTGTCTGTTCGTGATCCAGGTCATACAGCTGTTCCACATCATTCTTCACTTTCCTTTTTCCCTTTTGTACCATGGAGTTAAATTCTTCCGTGTCTAGCTTGGGTAATGAGACGAGATCAGCAACACTGGCCATGATCCCATTTGCTTCATCAACTAATCCTTCCGTTACCTTTCTCGCTTTATCCAATCCATGTTGAACGTCATTGTCCAGAAATTGCTCTCGTACAAATCCTTCTTCAACCGGCTCATAAGAATATACAGCTTGTTGCAATTTTTCTAATGCTTGTCTGTATTGGGTTAAGGATTGGTACAAGTAGATCAAAAAGGGTCCATGAATGCCTTCATAAAAGGAACGGATTGCTTCGCCTGTCTTACCTTTTAAATGGCTTTCTAAATAGATAATACTTCGAACGCCTTTTTGCATTTCGGTTACTTTACTTTGAACATGTTTGATTTCCTGCAGTGTTGCATTGATCCCTTCATGTAAACTTGCGGAATCTAAGGTCTTCATTCCATTCCCCCTTATTTGGGTTATTTAAATGTCATGTAATTAGCCAAAATTGAGTCTGTTTCGATTAAGGACTCAACAGAACTTTCCGTTGTTCTTAAATGCTGAAGGATTAGCAACTGATAGGACTTGATCAGAGATGCATAACCGCGATTTAATTGATTTAGCTGGTCCAAAAGATTGAGTTGATTTTCTCCTTCGATCTCATTTGGAAAGGAAGATTCAAAGTTTAGTGTAGCCCCTTCCAGTGTTGAAATAGCTTGTTTGATGGGGTTTTGTCCAATTTTAATTTCTGTTTCCATTTACGTAACCCCTCCTTTACTTCACACGAAGACTATTGTCATTATATAAATAATAATTCCAAATTCAGATAATAACAATGAATCTATTGGCTTGGTACGAAAGTTGTGTTTATGAATACAAACTTTACTTAATCATAAGTTACCCAAGTTCTTTCAAGATCAAAATAATATTTGCAAAAACAATGGTAGATTGATATGTTAATAGAAAATTTCCATTTTTGAGGGGTGATTATGATCGAATCACATGAAGGAAAAGTATTATCATTGCGAAATTTAACAATGCGTTACACGGGAAAACAAGTGCTAACTGGGATTGACCTTGATGTGTACCGAGGGCAAATCATTGGTTATATTGGCCCGAATGGCGCTGGGAAGAGCACGACATTGAAAATCATGCTCGGTTTAGTTGATGGATATGGTGGAGAAGTAGAGATTTTCGGGCAGGATATTGCAAGGAGTGATCATACATATAAACGAAAAATTGGCTATGTGGCGGAGAACGCAGAGATTTACGATAATCTCACGGCAAGTGAATATCTGACTTTTATCGGAGAATTATACGGGATGGATCGTGATCTTGCTGAGGAAAAAGCGAGAAAGCTAATGCAGGAATTCGACATGGCAGATGTCTTTCATTCACGTATTTCTTCTTTTTCTAAAGGAATGAGACAAAAGGTACTGATCATTTCAAGTTTATTGCATGACCCCGATCTGATTTTTCTTGATGAGCCATTGAGTGGACTCGATGCGAATAGTGTGATGATTATTAAAGATATTCTGGAACAGCTTGCAGCAAAAGGCAAAACGATTTTTTACTCTTCGCATATTATGGATGTTGTGGAGAAGATCAGTAACCGGATTGTCTTGCTTATCGATGGAAAAATTGCTGCCGATGGTACATTTGAAGAACTACGGGAACAAAGCAAACAGGGATCATTGGAAGGAATCTTTAACCAACTGACTGGATTTGATGAACATCAACAAACAGCGGAACAATTTGTTGATATTGTTATGGATGGTGAAAGAAATGAATGACTTCCGCTCACTGAAATTTTTGGACCTCTTTCAATCGGTATTTCGATCAATGAATATTGATTATACTGCGATGCGGAAAATTCTTCAATTGAAGCTGACGATGGATCAGCGACGTGTACCAACTATTTTTGCAAATAACACTAATAATACATCGAACAAGAAAGAAAGTAATCAGTTTCTCAAGTCGTTAGGTATATACGCTCTGTATGGATTGATTATTATTCCGTTTCTGTTTTTCGGGGAAAACTATATGTATCAAACGAGCATCATGTTTGGCATAACGATGTTTATTTTAATGACATCGATGATTTCTGACTTTTCCTCTGTCTTACTTGATGTTCGTGACAAAACGATTCTACATACAAAACCGTTGAACACTAGGACGGTCAACGCAGCTAAAATTATCCATATCACAATTTATATGACAATGCTAACAGGCGCGTTTATTGCTGTGCCTTCGATTGTTATGCTGGGCTTTAAAGGCATTGCTTATTTCTTATTATATAGCGGAAATCATTTTATTGGTTTTATTTATTATGGCACTTACTGCTTTGGTCTATATTTTTGTACTGCGGTTTTTCAGCGGTGAACGGTTAAAGGATATCATTAATTATGTGCAAATCCTGTTATCAGTTGGTATTGTTGTCGGATATCAAATTGTAATACGGGCATTTGATTTTGTGGATTTCAATTTTATCTATGATTTTAGTTGGTGGCATGCGTTTATCCCACCTATTTGGTTCGGTGCTCCATTCGAGCTGTTTTTGAACCAAAATCATTCATCCGTTATTATCACCTTGTCTTTGCTAACGTTGATTGTACCGGTCATTTCGATCTATATTTACTATCGGCTCATGCCAACCTTTGAACGAAACCTGCAAAAGTTGATGGAAGATACAGCTAAAACAAAAAAAGCCCGGTGGAGTTTCGGAAATTTTTGGGGGCGATTGATTTGTTCCAGTAAGGAGGAACGATTATTTTTCCGGTTTTCCCAGGTGATGATGGGACGGGAAAGGGAATTTAAATTAAAGGTATATCCATCGTTAGGGATGGCGTTGGTGTTTCCGTTCATTTTTGTCTTTAATTCATTAAATACAGGTACATCATTTGCGGAACTCGCGGATACCAAGGTCTACCTTAATATATATTTTTGTAACATTATCATTGGCATTGTTGTACATATGCTAAAGTTTTCCGGAAAATACAAGGGTGCGTGGATTTTCCAGGTCACACCGATTCAAAATACGGAGCGATTTTATAGTGCAACACTTAAAGCATTTCTCGTAAAATTATATTTGCCAATTTATTTGCTTCTGTGTGTGGTGTTCATTGCGATTTTCTCATTCCGGATCTTGCCTGATTTAGCAATTGTTTTTGTGACTGCGGTATTAAACACACTGATTGCTTATAAAGTAATTAATAATGAGGATTATCCATTTACACAACCATTTGAATCGGCGCAAGAAGGGGGGAATTCGATCAAATATTTCTTATTGATGTTCTTTGTTGCGTTGTTTGCGGGACTACACTTTCTGGCAACTATGATTAACTTTGGGATTTATTTATACTTGGCTATCTTGTTATTGGTAACGTTTGTGGCTTGGAAAAAGGTCTTTTCGCCAAAGATTATGCTGATCTAGATGGTTGTGCAACTGGATCACTTTCAGCCTGTTGAAAATAGGATGAGTGAAAAAGTGAATAAATATGCCCCTTTTCCAAAGAATAAGATGCAAATTCAATGGAAGGGGGCATGCTTTTTTATGGTCAACAAGGAAAAAGAATTCAATAATCAATTTAAAGAAAATACAAATCATGGCGAACACCGAAATGGCCGCAAAAGTCAGTTTAAAAATCATAATAGTCAGGGTGGAGAACCGAACGAATTTATTAGTAATAAAGAGGATGATTAAATTAAAAAGAGGTGTGGACACGTTGGAGCACGACTTCCGGGTTCACGCCTTTTTTGTATTTACCATATTAGATTGTTTTCACATAATTATAATGGGTTATCTAAATATCAGGATGCTGTGAAAGATTGGAATCTGAATTATTAGTTGCGGAAAAGCGAATTGATAGGGATTCTGAGTTAATGGAACACGATCAAGTTATAGAAAGGATGCGAAGAAAGGTAAGTGCCACAAAATATGTCCCGTTATAATCTTTTTGTTAAGGAAAATTTTCATTCATTTAATTTCTGAAAATGGAGATGCTATGGGAGACAACAAAGATTCATAGGTAAATCCATAACAGGAAGGACGATGACGAGTGAAAAAAGTATTATTTGCAGTACTGCTAACCGGCTTTTTAATAGGAATTGGATTACATGCTCCAGGCGAAACAGCAGCTTCTGACCATGTTCATGTGATGAAGGACAAACAGGACCAAAATAAAAAGCATGAATACGGCTTCTATAATAGTGAAGCATTGATTAAAATGCGGGCAGAGGAATTAGGAATTGAAACAAAGAATAAGGATATGGAAACGTTAGCCAAAGAGGTTTATGAAGCATCCATAAAAAAGGCCGCAGATGAGATGGGAATTAAAACAGAAGGTAAGGATACGGAAAAGCTGGCTAAAGAGGTACACCATGAAAAGGTGAAACAAAAGGCGAAAGAATTGGGGATCAAAACAGAAGGAAAAGAACCTGATGAACTGGCCAAGGAGGTTTATGAAGCTAGGTTAAAGCAGAAGGCAGAGGAATTAGGGATCTCTACAAAAGGAAAAGATGTAGAATCACTCAAACATAGTATTTTTAAGCATTATATTAACAAAGAAGCAGATAAATTAGGCATTGAAACAGAAGGAAAAGACGACTATGCCTTGGCAAAGGAAATTCAGGAGACGAAAATTATGCAGGCGGCAGAGAAGTTAGGAATTGGTACAGAGGGTAAAAATCCACAGCAAATTCTGAACGAGATTGTTAATGATCATGCGGAAGAGGCAAAGCGACTTAACGTATTTCCGTTTGAAGGGATGAAGGGAAATTTCCATAAAGGCCTTCATCATTAGAATTTTGACGACGGATGGTAAAAAAGCCCTGTGAATAAGTTCTCTCTACGGCAAATATCCATACGAAAAGCAGGCATCCTATTTTTTAGAATGCCTGTTTTATTTCCTGAATTAATGTCTTTTGCTAAGCCATAACACGCCTGATTTGGCAATGCGAGGAACGAGCCCGGTAAATGGCTGTTGGAACATATTGCCGAACCCATCTGATTTACCAAGTGATCCGAGTGTTCCTTTTAATTTTATTTCTTTCGGTTTCTTTGGTTCCTTGTCATGTAACACAGCTAGCAGAATATCAGCGATTTGTTCTCCTTGCTGCATGGCTAGTTGACCACTTGGAGAATGAACAGAAGATGCACAGTCACCTACTACATAAACATTGGTGCTTTCTGGTACTTGAAAAAAGTCATTGACGATAATCTTATCTTGCTGATCTTTTTCAAATGGTAAATTTCTTGCTAAATAATGCGGACGAACCCCAGCCGTCCAGATAGTAACATCATTTACAAAACAAACACCATTATTACAGACTCCATCTTTCTCAACATACTCGACATTCGCATCATGCAAGACTTCCACATTGTTTTCAATAAACCATGATTCAACATATTCTTGGATCTTTGAATCAAATGCCTTTAGCACTGTTGCTCCACGATCAAGTAAACGTATATTTAAATCCGGTCTGCTTTCTCTTATTTCAGCAGCCACTTCGATACCACTTAAACCAGCACCAACAATAGCAACCTTCCCATATGGTTTCAGATTCCCAACCGACATTCCCGTGTGACGTGCCTTGGCAAATGTTTGGACACTATCGGTATATTTCTCTGCCCCTTCAATACCATGATAATTGTCCTCACAGCCAAGCGCAACGACCATATAATCGTAAGGAATCAGGTCACTTTTCCCTTTCAGTGTGATTTGCTGGTTGTCTGTATCGACCTCGGTAATTTCACCGTAAACATAGCGGACCCTTTCATCATCCGGAAATGCCACCCGTACATCCTTATCTGCAGAAGTTCCGGCAGCTATTGAGTAAAATTCCGTCTTCAGTGATTGGTATGGATTCCTGTCAATAACCGTGATTTCCACATCCTCTGGGAGATGATGATCCAGTAGTCCTGCAACTACTTTAACACCTCCATAGCCACCACCTAATATGACCAATCTCTTCATAAACACTTACCCCATCTCTCTCAATTGTTATATATGTATGAACATCTCCCTAAAGAATATCAAAAGATACACAGAATGACTAGTGGGACATGGGGACAGGTTAGGTGTCCCGCCCGCAAAGCCATACCACGCGCCAAAATCACCTGGGACACCTAACCTGTCCCCATGTCCCACCTCCCTATGTTATTTAAGCGTCTTTTGGGGAAACATAATATTGACTATAACCAAAGGAGCTGATGAGTGGGATGTCGCGTGCAGGGAAGGTGCCACATGAAAAAACAATCGACAATACAATGAGAGTATTGGCTGAAGGATATATGTACATACCAAACAGGTGCCGACGTTTCCAATCAAATATTTTTAAAACGCGGTTACTTGGTCAAAAAGTAATTTGTATGAGTGGAGAAGAAGCGGCCCGGCAATTTTACGATACCGAAAAATTCCAGCGAAAAGGGTCTGCGCCTAAACGGGTACAAGAAACTTTATTTGGTAAAAACGGTGTACAAACGATGGACGGAGCAGCACACAAACATCGGAAACAGCTGTTTATGTCACTTATGACGCCGGAGCGGTTGAAATGGCTTAGGGAACTTACTGAAAAACATTGGGAGGAAGCCGTAAAAAAATGGACGAAAGCAAAAGAATTAGTGC
Organism: Lentibacillus sp. Marseille-P4043; assembly: GCF_900258515.1. NCBI lineage: Bacteria > Bacillati > Bacillota > Bacilli > Caryophanales > Bacillaceae > Lentibacillus > Lentibacillus sp. Marseille-P4043. The sequence continues at coordinate 1,036,273 of NZ_LT984884.1, forward strand.
TGTTCGATGAGGCACGGGAGATCATGGTTCGTATCTCATGTGAGTGGGCTGGGGTGCCACTAAAGGAAAAGGAAGTAAAACAGCGAGCTAATGATTTAGGAGACATGATCGATGCATTTGGTGCAGTTGGACCGAGGCATTGGGCTGGAAGATCAGCACGAAATCGATCGGAAACATGGATTCGCAACATAATTGAAAAGGTTCGAGCAGGAAAACTTGATGCACCAGAGGATTCGGCACTGTATGCGATGGCATGGTATCGTGATTTAAATGGAAAACGTTTAGATGCCCAAATGGCTACAGTGGAATTGCTAAATATTGTTCGGCCGATAGTTGCTATTGCTAGGTACGTCATGTTTGGTGCGTTGGCGTTACATGAGCATCCTGAGACTCGGGGAAAATTACAGACGGGCGAGGATGATTATAGTCAACACTTTGTTCAGGAGATCCGTCGTTTTTATCCATTCGGTCCGTTTCTCGGTGCAAGGGTAAAAAGGGACTTCATTTGGCAGGATTGCCGGTTTACGAAGGGGACATTGGTATTACTTGATGTTTATGGAGCAAGTCACAGTCCGCAGCTTTGGCAAAATCCGAACGAATTCCGACCGGAGCGTTTTAAGCATTGGAAGGGGAGTCCATTTGATTTTATTCCTCAAGGTGGCGGCGATTATTATAAAGGACATCGGTGCGCCGGCGAGTGGGTAACCATAGAAGTGATGAAAACAAGCTTGGAATTTTTAACGCAAAAGATTGATTATAAAGTGCCTAAACAGGATTTGAGTATTAGTAAGGTTAGAATGCCAACACTTCCTAAGAGTCGATTTGTGATTAGCAATGTGGAGGTGAAAAAATAAATAATCCTGTTAATAGACCTCGCATTTATATGTGGGTCTTTCTGCTATTGGCAAGCTTGGTAAAAAGGCTCATCAATTTTGCAAATATAGTTGGTTTCTACGTATAATAAATAGAGGGAATTTACTAAATACTCACTTAATAACGAATTGGAGGTGTTAATAATGACACTTGATGAACTAACAGCAATCCAGCTATTGTGCAAGCAAATTAAAGAAAATCTCAATGTAAGCAAAGTTTTCCTCTTTGGCTCTAAGGCAAGGGGAGATGACGAAACATATTCAGATATTGATCTACTAGTATTAACCAAAAAGAAAAAACAAATGAGGACAGATGGGAATTATCCAATTTTACTTCAGATATAAACATTGATTACGGTGTAACTTTGAATTGTCTCTATTTTAACGAAAATGATTGGAAAAATGATTCGAATGTTAATCCAATACTTAAGGCTAACGTGGAGAAGGATGGGATCGAAATTGTCCTTTAATGAAAAAGCTGTAAATGCAATGTTGAGAAAGTCCAAAATCGTCTTGCCTGACTGCAAAGGGTGTGAATATGAATTTTAAATATGCTCGAACACCAAAATGGAAACGCGCAAGTGCTACTTCCATTATTATTGCGATTATAAATTTGTTGCTGCTTCTGCTCAATGCTTATATGAACGGCGGATTAAGTGCACTTGTAATTATTGTTAATGCCTCGCTGGCAGGTGTAGGTGTCATAATGGGTATTTATTATCTTAATATGCCGCACAAAGATTATATTCGTACCGATAAACAACTCATTTCCATTCATAGAGGCCCAGTAATACCAAGAAAGGAGATTAAATTCCGTGACATTCAAAGGGTGATCGTGATTCGTCCAATCATTGAACTACACATGAAGAATCAAAAAGCCCATCAGTTTAACTTAGATTGGCTAACAACAGATGACTTAAATGAAATCAAGAAAATCCTCAAAAAAAAGACAGCTGAAGTTTCAGATCGGTGGGACATGGGGACAGGTCCCTTGTCCCGGAGAAGAATGTGATAGGGTCAAGGGTTACAGCCGTGAAACAACTGGGACAACAAACCTGTCCCCATGTCCCGTACGGTTTTTTGAATTAGTTGTAAAGTAAACTTGACGTAAAGGAACCTATACATTAAGATGGTATTAGGAAGGTGAACGGGTTGAAAAATAATATGATGGAATATAGAAGGAAATTTGATTATTCACAGGAAAGTTTAGCACAGCAACTAGGGGTATCTAGACAAACAATTATTTCCATTGAAAAAGGAAAGTACAATCCTTCACTACCTTTAGCGATGATCATTGCGGAGTTATTTCAAACGAATGTAGAGAGTATTTTCTTTTTAGAAGATAAGGATTACAAAAAGTGAGGGGGCTTTCGTTTTGAGTAAGGATTATTCACCAAAAGCTTTTATCGTGGTTGGCTGTCTGTTTCTTTGCATGACTATTTTTATGTTCGTTGTAGGATTCATGGCAAATTCAGCACCGCCAGCACAGACATATAACCTGATTGCCTTAACCATCATGTCTTTTTCGATGAGTTACCTTTATCCGCAATTCAAGCAAAATGATGAACGCATGAAGCTGATCAGATATAAGGGGCTGACTTATTCATTTTTCGCGCTTGTCGTATATTATATTGTGCTATCCGGTATTATTCAGTTTAATATTGTATCTTTATCCGCGATGGAAGTGCTTAATATTCTGGCAGCACTCATGATTAGTACTGTATTTATTTCCATGGTCATTTTGGCAAAGCGAAATTGATTTTGCGGAGGTGTTTCTTGTGTCGCAATTATTTTTTCCAGTCTGTATAGTTATCGGGATACTATTTTTTTATTTTCTTTTGCGCAATGATTATGACGAAAATAAAAGCTTAACGAAGAAGGGCTTCGTTAAGCTACTTTTGGGAATGGGGATTATTTTTGTAGCGGTTTTCATTTTTGTTTCTTTTACAGGGTAGGAGTTGCTGGACAAACAAGGAAAGTCGCCGGACGAATGCGGAAAGTCGCCGGACAAATGGGAAAAGTCGCCGGACGAATGCGGAAAGTCGCCGGACGAACGTGGAAAGTCGCCGGACGAATGCGGAAAGTCGCCGAACGAATGCGGAAAGTCGCCGGACAAATGGGAAAAGTCGCCGGACGAATGCGGAAAGTCGCCGGACGAATGCGGAAAGTCGCCGAACGAACGTGGAAAGTCGCCGGAGAAACAAGAGAAGCCGGCGATCGTGCTTCAATCAGGTCGTCCTCCACTATAATTTTCAAAAATATAAACCGGGTGGGAAATCGCATTAGGTGAAATGCGATTTTCTGCCCGGTTGCCGCTGGTAGAGAAAAAATTATTTAAATACTATTTTTTCTCTTCTGCAATAAAAGCATCCTTTATTCCTGCGTCAATCACTTTACGCAAACGGGCCTCCGCATTTTTTCTATCCGCAAAGGCTCCTGACTGAACCCGATACCATTGCTCGCCAGAAATTTTAATGGAATCTACAAAGGCTTCAATACCTTTACTACTTAGAAAATCTACCCGTTCTTTTGCATTATCTTTTGCCTTGAAAGAGCCGGCGATCACTCGATAAATCGTTCCGGAGTCATTTTTTTTTCGCTGAAGATTAAATGCCTTCGCAAGTCCATTTACGTGTCCTCGTGCTACTTGTTTTCGCCATGAGGATTTTTTCATTAAAGCTGCGTCATGGCTATTATCAATAAATCCATTTTCGGTTAATAGGGCTGGCATTGACGATTCGCGTAGCACATGGAAGTTCGCCTTTTTCTGACCACGATTGTTCAATTCATTTAATTTGTTCACTTCAGCATGTAGGATATCTTGATATTTTGCGGTTTTAGATGAACTTGATAAACTGCTGTGAATGTAATCTTCATAACCTTGGGCAGAGCCATTAAAGGAATTACAATGAATGGATAAGAAATAGTCGGCACCCCAAGCATTTGCCTCGTTTGTTCGTTGTGCTAGACTTTTACTTTTATCATCCATACGGCTCATTTTTACGTCAACATTTTGATATTCACTCGTTAAAATAGTACGTATGTCAAGCGCGATGTCAAGCGTGATATTTTTCTCATTTAATCCATTTCCCTGTGCACCCGGATCTGATCCACCATGTCCAGGGTCTAAATATAGTTTCATCAAATGTATCCTCCATTCTCTTAAAAATTTATTGCATTAATAGTGTATGGTTCGTCATAAAAATCAATTGGACAAACGTCTTTTCACCAATAAAATTCCATCCCTGCCACCGCCTTTTTCGATATTTAATAGACAAATGGACCGTATCCTATCATTACAATCGAATTGAAATAGGATTTGGTGGCATGAAAACAGTTTGAGCGGCTTTTATAAATGTGCTAGTATAATAGCTTGTTGATAATCAAATTATTAAAAAAGGGGTCTATCATGTCCAAACAGCAATCCATTCCATTTACGATAGATAAAACAGATAACTTTTTTGACCGTCTCGGAGATTATATTGGGGACGTGTTTTATGATATTTTACCGGAACAAGGGTATGAATTACGTGACGAACAAATTTATATGGCTTTTCAATTAGAACAGGCCTTTAAAAATAAACGTACAATCTTTGCGGAGGCAGGTGTAGGAACGGGGAAGACATTTGTTTATCTGCTATACGCTATTTGTTATGCGCGGTACAAGGGGAAACCCGCCATTATTTCATGTGCAGATGAGACGTTAATTGAGCAACTTGTGAAAAAGAGCGGTGATATCGAAAAGCTAGAGGAGGCTTTGGGTCTTGATGTTGATGTCAGATTGGCAAAGGCCAGGGAAAACTATGTCTGCATTAGAAAACTGGACTCGATCGTTAATCAGACAGATGATGAGGATATTTTGCGGGTACATGATGAGATTCCAGATTTTGTGCTTGATACAAGCGCCACGATGAAAACATTTGAGCGCTATGGTGACCGGAAAGAGTATCCATGGGTATCAGATGAAACATGGGATAAAATTGCCTGGGACCCGTTGCAGCAATGTTCAACTTGTGAGTGGCGTCATCGCAGTGGACAAACATTAAACAGGGATTATTACCGGCATGCGACAGACATCATTATTTGTTCACATGATTTTTATATGGAACATGTCTGGACAAAGGAATCACGCAAACGAGAAGGTCAATTGCCGTTGCTGCCGGATGCAAGCTGTGTTGTTTTTGATGAAGGGCATTTGCTGGAATTTGCTGCACAAAAAGGCTTAACATATCGGTTTAATTTTGAAGCATTGTCGAGTGTACTGACAGGTTATATGGGGCAAGATGTGCGCGAGGAGTCACTTCGTTTAGTGGAAGATATTTTAACTGTAAATGATGAATGGTTTAAATTGCTTGTAGATGGAGCGATGGTGGTAGAGGGATCGAACCGCTTGGAAATTAATCTTACAAAGGCAATGCACGAAATGGCGCAGAACTTATATGAAAAGGTGCAGCAATTACTGGAGCAATTAGTCTTTGATGCAGAGCTCTTTACGATGGATGACTACCACACGAAAATCATCGAGGAGTATTTAGAGTATTTTTCATATGGTTTGTCTATTTTACTTAAGAACGATGAAGGTATTTATTGGTTGGAGGAGAGCGGAGGGACGACGACCTTCGTGATTATGCCACGTTTAGTAGAAGATGTTTTGCGAAAAGAGGTATTCTCACAAAATATCCCGTTTGTCTTTTCATCGGCTACATTATCACAGGATGGAGATTTTTCTTATTTAGCGGATAGTTTGGGGATTGAGGAGTTTGACTTTTTTTCAGTTGCCTCCCCATTTGATTATGAAGGACAAATGAAAATAAATGGCCATATTGAAAGGGAAAAACAAGCCAAGTGGAAGTCCATCGGTGAGCAATTGACACAAAATGAAGGCAAATCATTGGTGCTGTTTGCATCACTACATGAGATGAACCAGTTTCGACGATGGGCGAAGAAGCAAGCATGGCCTTTTAAATTGCTTTACGAAGGGGATCGGGAAATTAGTGAGACGGTAAAGGGATTTCAAATAGATGAAACGGCTGTGCTATGTGCGTACCATCTGTGGGAAGGATTAGATGTACCTGGAGATGCGTTAACACAAGTGATCATTGCCTCACTTCCTTTTCCACCAAAAGATCCTGTCTTTCAAGCAAAACGGAAACGCTCAACACATCCAGAAATAGAAGTTGATGCACCATACATGTTGCTTCGCTTACGTCAAGGAGTTGGACGTTTAATTCGAACAAGTGAAGATGCTGGGAGGATTCATATTTGGATGACAGCATATGAAAAAATGTTGTACCAAAGTAGATTAGCGAACGTTTTACCAGTTGAAATAGAATGGTAATATTTTATAAGAGGTAACGATGGAGAATTCGTTACCTCTTATCCTCTATTAATGTCAAAAAATGATTCAGTATTTTTGCCGTTAATCCCCAAATAACCTTGCCGTCATAGCTGTAAAAAAGTTCATCCATTTGCCGCGTCTGCCAGTTATAATTTTCCCCGCCAATAATCAAATCAAAAGGAAAATTTTCTTCAGGAATAACTTGAAAATTAACTTTATATTTTTGGGGTCTTGTTTGAAGGAGATAGGACAGTGGTACAGTAAAAACTTCTCCCACTTCAGATTCATTAGGTGTGATTTGTTCAGGGGTTGTGATCCTCCCCATGAATGGATAAATGATTCTACCAAAATCCGATACCATATAATCGAGTGGAATAATGTCCGTTATATCCGTTTCGTTAATCCCCAATTCCTCGGTTGTCTCCCGAATGGCACAATGTTGAGGGTTCTTGTCCTCTTTATCAATCTTTCCGCCTGGAAAACATATATCTCCCGGTTGGCTTCGTAAATTCATGGACCTAACTTCAAATAAAATGTGTGTTTCATCATTCTTTTCAATAAGAGGGAGCAGGACTGCATGTTTACGAAATTGCTCATAGCCAAGAATGGATGGTTGTCGATTTTTCAATTTTGACGTGATAGTAACTAGATTCATTTTTTTACCTCCAAATTGAAAATTAAGGCCCCTTTAGCATCGGTTGTTGCTTTTTGCGCCGCAGCCCAAATATCCTATAGCAACAGTCTTTAAGAAAATAGTCTTTGTAAAAGGCTCTTTTCGTAATGATTGTTGTTATTTAATTTCTTAGTTGATAGAAAATGCGTTGTAGTGAAAATTCTCTCTATCATGACACCTTCCCTCCGTTCTAATGATAGTTGAGTGCTTGAATTCCGCTCTGGCAGAATACTTCGCTGGTAGTAGTGTTTTGATTATAGAAAGGAGAAAACCATGGAATCAATGTTTCACGGAGTTCCCCAATTCTGATTAGAAAGCTATTATAAGCTGCGGAAAAATGCGAGACTCCTTGAAAATACAGACCATTTTCTGCGTGCGATGTTACGCTGCCGAAGCATTCCCTGTCCTATGGGAAAAGGAACAGTCTGAAGACCCCGCAGGACAAGGAAGACTTCAGCGGTATACATCGCACGCAGAAAAAGTGGTTTCCTTTTTCAAGTAAGTGGTTCTCTTCCGAGGAGGCTGAAGCGTTCCCCATGGAAAGCGAGTATTTTTCCGCAGCGTCGGATTAGCACCCATCCTATACAGGACGAGAGGAAGTCATATTAAAGTTACGTCGCATTCTATATCCATAGTGTAAATAACAACAAGTGCCTTCGATGGGGCGAGTGATCGCAGGCCCAGTCTTTTGGAAAACAGCCTTTGTCAAACACTCAAAATTAGTGATGAATCTATTATACAAAAATATGAAAAGATAACCCAATAGAATGATATGAATAGGACTGCTACAATATGACAAATGTCATGTCTGCTCCCTGACGTTTATGACTATTATCGCTCATGGTTGATCTTTAAAATAAAATGAAGAACAAGTCTCGAAATAATTTGGGGGTAAACGATGAGTAAACAAAAACAAGTTCAATTAAGAAAAAATGTCGCACCCTATGAAAAGTCAGATATGAAAATAAGTATTATGCAGATTATCAATACGATATTGCCGTTTTTCTTACTTTGGTACCTAGCATATCAAAGTTTGTCTGTTTCTGTTTGGCTAACGCTTGCACTTTCTATTGTTGCATCCGGGTTTGTTATCCGAATTTTTATTATCTTCCATGATTGCGCACACCAATCTTTTTTTAAAAATAAAAAGGCGAATCGGATTCTTGGTACAATTACTGGAATCATTACCCTGTTTGCCTATGAAAAATGGAAACGCAGTCATGCGATCCATCATGCAACAAGCAGTAACTTAGATAAACGTGGAACTGGAGATGTCTGGGTCATGACGGTTGATGAATACGTGTCTGCCACGTTTTGGGGTAGACTAGCTTACCGTCTATACCGTAATCCAATTATACTATTTGGCCTTGGTCCGCTTTACCTTTTCTTGTTATCTAATCGTTTTAACCGAAAAGGGGCTAGACGGAAGGAACGACTGAACACGTATTTGATTAACTTCGCGATTGTTGTTATCTATGCTCTCTTGATTTGGGCAATTGGCTGGCAAGCATTTCTGATAATTCAACTGCCAATTCTGTTTATTTCAGGATCGCTCGGCATCTGGTTGTTTTATGTACAACACCAATTTGAGGATTCCTACTTTGAAAATGAGGATGAATGGGATTATGTAAAAGCCGCGGTCGATGGGAGTTCCTATTACAAGCTTCCGAAAGTAATGCAATGGATGACCGGCAGTATTGGGTTTCATCATGTACACCATTTAAGTCCGAGAGTACCTAATTATAACTTGGAAAAGGCCCATGAATCTACACCACCACTACAACAAGCAACGACCATAACCTTTGCTTCCAGTTTAAAATCGATACGGTTTCGGTTGTATGACGAAGCAACAAGGTCATTTGTCAGTTTTAAAGAGGTTAAAGATCTACTGCGAAAAGGAAGACCTAGCGTACAAATGAACACGAGAAGTACAAGTGTGCAAGAAAAATAACTCGAGATGATGTGCGAACCCTTCCATTGGTGTATGGGAGGGTTATCTTTTTTGCTATACTTAAAGAATAAGAAAGGGGAGGAAGATCTATGCAGAAATGGTATCATATTATCCCGAAGAATACGGGGCTTAGTATCTATGCGTGGATTATTTTTTGTATTCTGCCTTTCTATTTTATTTTTAAGTCATCAACAACATGGGGAATCATTTTTGGCATTTTGATGATTGCCCTTTTTTTCACTGCATATCGCCTGTCGTTTCTTTCGGAGGGATGGACTGCCTATTTGTCGGTAAGTATTGAAATGGCCATCAGTATGGTTATGACGATCTTTCTAGGCTATGTTTATTTTTCCTTATTTCTGGCATTCTATATCGGTAATATTCAACGAAAAGCTGGTTTTATCACGCTCTATGTTGTTCATCTTGTCACAACAATTGCTGCAGTTGGTATTGGTTTTTTTACACAAAACGATACATTTATCTTGCAACTGCCATTTATCGTAATTAGTGTAATTGGTGTAGTTCTCTTACCAATCACTATCTATAATCGAAACAAGCGTGAAAAATTGGAAAATCAATTAAAAGATGCGAATAAAAAGCTTTCCCAACTAGTGGTTTTGGAGGAACGTCAGCGAATTGCGCGTGATCTGCATGATACATTGGGGCAAAAACTGTCACTCATTGGGTTGAAAAGTGATTTAGCCGGCAAATTAATTAATAAAAACCCTACCTCAGCTAAGAGTGAAATTGACGATGTCCATCAAACGGCAAGGACAGCACTGAAAGAAGTGCGTGAAATGGTATCGAATATGAAGGGTGCAAACTTGGAAGACGAAATGGTTCGAATCAAGGAGATTTTAAAAGCCGCGCAAATCAAATTTCATACGGAAGGTAATCCAGATCTCAGCAAAGCCACGCCATTGGTTGAAAATGTGCTAAGCATGTGTTTGAAAGAGGCGATTACAAATGTTGTCAAACACAGTCAAGCTACCTATTGTGTTGTTACAATTAAGCAATCACCTAATGAACTGCTAATTATTGTGCAAGATGATGGGGTTGGTATCCCAGAAAAAGTAGATTCGTTCCATGAAAATGGACTCAAGGGGATGAAAGAGCGTTTGGATTTTGTAAATGGGAGTTTGGATATTGCGTCAGAAAATGGAACGACGTTGACGATACGAGTGCCAAATGTGATTCAACAAACGTAAACGGGGGGATTGTCGTGATTCGAATTGTTATTGCTGAAGATCAACGAATGCTGTTAGGAGCACTTGGATCATTGCTTGATTTGGAAGAGGATATGGAGATTATTGGTAAAGCGCGGAATGGGGAAGAAGCATTGACTTTGGTGAAGCGGCACAAGCCAGAAATTTGCATAATGGATATTGAAATGCCATTGAAAAGTGGCCTTGAAGCCGCAGAGGAATTGAAAGATGATCCTTGTAAAGTGATTATTTTAACTACCTTTGCCCGATCAGGATATTTCGAACGTGCACGCAAGGCCGAGATTAATGGCTATTTATTAAAGGATAGCCCGAGCGAGGAATTAGCAAACTCAATCCGAATTATTATGGACGGAAGACGGGTATACGCCCCGGAATTAGTTGATTTGGCATACAATAATGAAAATCCATTGACTGAGCGGGAAGAACAGGTGATTAAACTAATTGCAGATGGTAAAACAACAAAAGAAATCGCAAAACAGTTATATCTTACTAATGGTACTGTCCGTAATTATGTTTCCGTTATCCTCGACAAGCTGGAAGTGAGCAATCGAATTGAAGCTATTTCTCGTTTTAAGGAACAGGGCTGGTTGAAGTAATTGCCTGTTTTCGCATTGTTTGTTGCTCTCTGCCTCGCAATCAAGTAAACATTACAGGAGTCTGAAAGGGAATATTTAAATTAACGTTACAAAAAGTAATCTACTTATTTGACATAAGTGGACCTTTTGGGTTATATTACTTACATAAAGTAATCAAGTTGCTAAACAATAGTTATTTAATGCATCATGAATAGAAGGAGAGGTTATGTAAATTATAAGAAAGATTGTTTTAGTTTAACTTTACTTTACTTATAAACACATCCACAATGAGATGTTTTAGGTGGTAAAAAACATGGGATTTTTAAATAAATTATTTGGGAAAACACCCCAGAAGGAGACAAATAAAATGGCAAACGTAAAATTAGCAGTAATTTATTACAGTTCAACAGGTACAAACTATCAAATGGCAAAATGGGCTGAAGAAGCCGCAACGGCAGCCGGAGCAGAAGTAAAAGTATTAAAAGCACCTGAGCTTGCACCTGAAGCAGCAATTGCATCTAACCCAGCATGGAAAGCGCATTATGATGCAACCAAAGATGTTTCTGAAGCAACCTCAGAGGACCTTGAATGGGCTGATGCTATCATCTTCAGTACAGCTACACGTTTCGGTGGCATCGCTTCTCAAATGAAGCAATTCCTTGATATGCAAGGCGGACTATGGGCACAAGGTAAACTTGTAAACAAAGTAGTAAGTGCAATGTCTTCCGCACAAAATGATCATGGCGGCCAAGAAGCTAGCATTCTTTCGCTATATACTTCACTAATGCATTGGGGTGCTATTATCGCGGCACCTGGATATACAGATCCTGTATTATTTACAACAGGAGGAAATCCGTACGGTGCAAGTGCAACAGTTGATGCAGAAGGTAATATAGCGAATGATGTAAAATCGGCTGTAGAAGTTCAAGCTAAGCGTACAGTAGATATTGCTGGACGTGTGAAAGCAGGAAATTAATCAGTTTCATCCAAAAGAGCTAATCGGAGTCCGTTCCGATTAGCTCTTTTTTTATGCATCAAAAGGGTACAACACAAATTTGCCGCTCTTATATGAAATCATTTAAAATAGAGTAACAATAGAATGAAAGGTGTTTGTCATGGAAAGATTAACGTTAGTTTCCTTGTTAGACGTGATTGGTGAGTTATTTTCGGATGAAATTTCAATTGCTGTATCCAATACGAGTGAATATATTTACTATCGGCCAAGTAAACGGGTTGATTTGAAAATTAGACAAGGAGATGCCGTGAAGGAAGGGACAATTGCCCATAAGGCGTTGATGTCAAAACAAAAGGTATCGGAGTTTATCGATCGGGATATATTTGGGGTCCCATATCATGGAATGGCTGTTCCGTTTGAGCGGAATGGGAAATTGGAAGGATGTGTCATGGCAATTTACCCAGCCTTAACAGAAGGGAAATCAGTTGTCACCGTCAAAACAGGGGATGGCTGGAAACCGATCCCTTTTAGTAATGTGAAATATTTAGAAGTGAAGGATAGAAAAACACATGTCGTTGCCGATGGTTGCTCGGGTACTAATAAAAACTCATTGCAGGAATTTGAATATTTATTGCCGAGGGAATCATTTGTACGCTGTCACAGGTCCTTTCTTGTTAATGTAAATCATATTAAAGAAATTTATCCGGATACACATTCGACATTTGTACTGGCAATGGACAATGGTGCAACAATTCCGGTTAGTCAATCATACTCCAGTTATTTTCGAAAATTGTTAGGGTTTTAAGGAAGATTGTTGTTTTTACACAATAGGTAGAAACTACGTGCTAATTACCGCTACGGAAATACACTTCGGTTTCCGAGAGCGTCTGTTGAGCCTCCTCAGGCAAAGACGGCGTTGGTCACAAAGGTTTCGGTGGGACGAGTAATCGCAGTCCCAAGACATGGCGACCTTAGCCTTTGTTCCTCCTCCGTACTGCGGGACCTCACCTAGGCCTTTTTTTCCGTTGGAGTCTTGTTCGGGACGATGTTTCCGCATTCGGGACGATGTTCTCGCTCTCGGGACGATGTTTCCGCTCGGGACGATGTTCTCGTTTTCGGGTTGATGTTTCCGCAATTCCGGTCGATATTTCTTCTTCCTGATTCAACCATTCACTTTCTATCAACTGCGAAATTTTAAGCAACAACCAATGTGAAAATTCCTTTAATAAATATGCTGTTTTAGACTGGGATTTTAATGTTCTAATCAGAAATTTCCTATCTCCAACTAGAATTCCCACTGTTTTTTTCTTGTACGTTAAAATAATTCTAATAATATTTTTAAAAGAGGGATTAAAGATGGAAGATAAATTGAAACGTATTAAAAACCCTGGTCTCAAGGATCGTGTTGTTTCAGCGGAGGAAGCTGCTTCATGGATTCAAGACGGCATGACATTGGGGTTAAGTGGATTTACACGTGCCGGTGATGTGAAAGCGGTACCAACTGCATTGATTAAACGTGCTGAAAATGAGGCATTTAAAGTAAACGTTTTCACAGGTGCTTCATTAGGTTCGGATATAGATAAGTTGTTTGCTGAAGCGGGGATTATTAATAAACGCCTTCCGTTTCAAGCAGATGCTACGATGCGCAAGAAAATTAACCAAGGTGGACATTTATTTGTTGATCATCATCTTTCACATACAGCAGAATTAGTAAGGTCAAGTGTTTTAGAGCCAATTGATTATGCAATTTTGGAAGCGGTTACTATTGAAGAAGATGGGATGATTATTCCGACGACATCCATTGGTAATTCATCGATATTTGGAGAGCATGCGAAAAACATTGTTGTGGAGATTAATATGGCGCAATCCCCATTATTAGAAGGATTGCATGATATTTATAGTCTGGAAAAACAAGGGCAGCGTCAACCGATTCCATTAACAAAACCGGATGATCGGATTGGTACTAAGGGAATCAAGGTCGACCCAGAAAGAATAAAGGGAATCGTGTTTACGAATCAACTGGATTCACCATCAACTATTGTTGAACCTGACCATGAAACGGAAATAATGGCACAACATTTACTAACATTTTTACGAAAAGAAGTGAAGGCTGGGAGACTTACGGAAACCCTTGCTCCGATTCAATCTGGAATTGGCTCCGTTGCAAATGCCGTGCTTCATGGTATGATTGACTCTGAATTCAATAACTTGGAAGTTTACTCTGAAGTATTACAAGACGCGGTATTTGATTTAATTGATGCCGGAAAAGTAAACTTTGCTTCATGTTGTTCTATCACATTGTCAGAAGCGAAGATGGCACAGGTTTTTGGATCGTTTGAAGATTATCGCGATAAGTTAATTATGCGACCACAAGAAATTTCCAATCATCCAGAAATCATTCGCCGACTCGGATTGATTTCGATTAATACAGCGTTAGAATTTGATATTTATGGGAATGTAAACTCTACACATGTTTCAGGAACCAAAATGATGAATGGAATAGGTGGATCTGGAGACTTTGCGCGAAATGCACGTTTGGCTATTTTCGTAACAAAATCAATTGCGAAGGACGGAGATATTTCAAGTATCGTTCCATTTGCCCCGCATGTTGATCATACCGAGCATGATGTTGATGTTGTTGTAACCGAACAAGGATATGCAGATTTGCGCGGACTTGCTCCTAGAGAACGTGTTCCATTAATTATTGAAAACTGTGCACACCCTATGTACCGTGAGCAATTATGGGATTATTACAATGAGGCGCTTGAACGAGGTGGACAAACTCCTCACGTGTTGGAGAAAGCCTTATCTTGGCACACAAATTTTGCCGAAACAGGTACGATGCGTCAGCGTGTTTTGGAAATGGTTTAATAAAGCAATGGGGCCTGTCTCTTAGTGAAACGGGCCCCATATCATTATTTATCTTCCTTTTTATTTGTGTCTGGATCAATTTCCTCAGAGAATTCAGTTTGTATTTGGTTCATCGTTCGTAAATCATGTCGTTCAAATGAAAAGTTCTCATCAATATAGGCGTGAATGAACGGTTCACAAATTGTGATGAAAAAGGCTCCTAATAAGGAAAGTGTAATCATTGGTAGGCTGCCCTCAATGAATAGACTTCCTAAAGCCCATAGTGAAAGGAATGTTAATGGAAAGTCTGCAATAGTAGCAGCAACATTGCCGAATTTACGCAGGATAAACATATCTCCGATTAGATAAGAAATCCCCGTAACAAGTAAGCTGATCCAAAACATATTAACTAACGTGGCATTGTAAAAGATCCCGAATATGGAGAAAACAGTAATGGCAATGACAATAAACTTTATACCTAATGCCTTTAAGTGGTCCATTGTATATCACATCCTTTAATTCATTCGTTTATCCTTATTATTATTTTCAAATACAAGTAAATTATCATGACTTTTAGCGATGAAAGTATGTTCTAGGGAGAAAATCATCTTGACGAGTAAGAATATAATAAATAAAATGAATGATAATCAGTCATTATTTGAGGTGGAGGTAAAAATGGAAGATAAAAAAGAGCGTATTGTTCAATCAGCAATTAAGGTTTTCTGTGAAAAAGGGATAGAGAAAACGAAAATATCGGATATTGTGAAGGGCGCGGGAATTGCCCAAGGTACATTTTATTTATATTTTCCCTCTAAATTTGCTGTCATGCCTTCTATTGCTGAAGTAATGGTTGAAAAAGAGCTTGTAGCATTAAAGGAAACAATTGATGATACAGCATCTTTTTCCAAACAACTTGAAAAGGTAGTTGATGTTGTATTCGATCTAACCAAGGATTATCGTGAAGTTTTTGCCTTGATTTATTCCGGTCTTGCTGCAACGGAATACCTGAAAGAGTGGGAAACAATTTATGCTCCGTACTATTCATGGATGAGCGAATTTTTAACCAAGGCAAAAGAAGAAGGGACCATTCGTGATACACTTCATGTTGAAAGAACAGCGGAAGTCTTAATTGGATTAATTGAATCTGTAGCAGAGCAATCTTATTTATATGCAGAGATAGATGAAAAATTAGTTGAGTTAAAAAAGAAGGAAGTAATAAATTTCACGGAGTATGCACTGGGCTTAAAGAGCTAGTGCTGTGTGAAGTTGCTAGAGGGACAATACCGATAATAATGACTGAACGTCAGTCAGGGGGAATAAAGAATGAATAAATCATGGATATATGTTGCGTTAACCAGCTTGTTTGAATTGTTGTGGGTGTTCCTGTTGAATACTGCCTCTGTATGGTGGCATTGGGCAGTCATTGTTTTTATGGTTCCATTGGATTTGCATTTTCTCGCAAAAGCATGTGAAAATCTGCCAACAGGAACGGTGTACGCTATTTTCGCAGCGGCGGGGACGATTGGTACAGCATTAATGGATGTGTTTTTGTTTGGCGGACATTTAAACATAGGGAAGATTCTTTTTATGGCCGTCTTAGTTGTTGGGGTAATTGGATTAAAGCTTTCTGATAATGATCAAACTGAAGGAGTTTTACAGTGATGGGTTGGATATTTATTGGTTTGGCGGCAATTTGTGAAGTGATTGGTGTATTAGGTTTGCGGCTATTCAGTCAAACTAGGACACTAAAAAATGGAACAATTTATCTTGGAGGGCTTGGTGGATCTTTTGTATTGTTGTACTTTTCATTTACGTATTTACAAGTAAGTATCGCTTATGCAGTCTTTATCGGGATTGGAACAGCTGGTGCGGTATTGTTGAATATGATTTTTTTCGGTGAGTCAAAAAGTATTTATCGAATTATGAGCCTAGTAGCGATTATCATTGGGGTAGTTGGATTGAAAGCATTATCTTAGGGTCAGACTCCTTTATAGGTGGCCTGACCCTTGTGATACTAATCCATTAACTCCGCAATAATCTCATACGAACGTAATCGGTCTTCATGGTTAAAAATTTGCGAGTTAATGATAAATTCATCTGCTTGTGTTTCATTTAAAAAGGCTTCTAACCCTTGTTTGACCGTTTCAGGCCCTCCGACAATGGTTGAACGTGAGTCAAGGGATTTTTCGACAGCTGCCTTCTCCATTTCCGTCCACACATCATCGATATTTTTAATTGGCGGTTGTAATTTCATTGGCTGACCTCTTCGTATGCTTAAAAATTGTTGTTGTTGCGATGTGGCAATATAATGAGCCTGTTCATCGGTGTCAGCTGCAATCACATTAACCCCAAGCATCGCATACGGTTTTTCCATTGTAGCCGATGGTTGGAAATTGCTGCGATACAAATTTAGTGCTGGAATCGTGTAATCCGGCGAAAAGTGACTAGCGAAAGAAAAAGGCATTCCCTTTTGCGCGGAAAGCTGTGCACTGAAGCCACTTGATCCAAGTAGCCAGATCGGGATATCAAGTCCTTCACCAGGAACCGCATGAACGCATTCAGTGCCGGCAAAATACCCTTGAAGTTCGTCTACTTGTAATGGAAAATCCTCTGGCCCCATATTCAGTGTCCGGCGTAATGCATAGGCTGTAGCCTGATCACTACCTGGTGCACGGCCAAGACCTAGGTCAATTCGTCCAGGAAACAATGTCTCAAGCGTACCAAACTGTTCAGCTATAACAAGTGTTGCATGATTTGGCAGCATGATACCACCTGAACCAACGCGCATATGATTTGTCGCACCAGCAATTTGACCGATAATTACGGATGTCGCTGAACTAGCGATACCAGGCATATTATGGTGCTCTGCTAACCAGTAACGGTTAAATCCCCACTCCTCAACGTGTTGTGCTAAATCAACACTATTTTGCAATGACTGTCCCGGATCGCTTCCTTCATTAACCGGAGAAAGATCTAGAACAGATAAGGGAATATTGTTAAATGTTTTGTTTAACGTCATTATTGATCACTCCTTCTTTAGTAAGAAATGATACGTCCTTTGTGAAAAGTCGTCCAATGTTCCGCCTAATGATCCAGTAGAATGATTATTTATTGATTAATCTGACACTTCTGTCGTTTATTGGTGTATTATCACCTGTAATCTAGTATAATTTTACTAGATAAACTGGATTTCGTGTTATCCTTGGAGGTGATGATGATCAGTGATTTTGTGCTTAAGCATAGCTTGAAAAAATCTGCGGAGCAAAAAAGTAAACAGCTGGAAAAGAACAGAGCGCATTTTAATAAAAGTCTGCACGAGCGAAGGGCTAACTTTTCTAAATCAACCCCTATCACAACTAACGAGTCCACTCAAAGAGAAAAAAGGCTGCGAAAACGAGTGCAAAAAGAATTAAATGGTAAAGAAAAAAAGCTGGAACAAAATAAGCAAGTGATTCGTGAGCAGCGACAGAGGCTTAAAGAAAATGAAGAAACAATTGCTAAACTACAACAAGAACGGTGGGAAACAAAGCAACAACTTTCTCAGATTCAGGGTCTTGAGGATGAATTGAATCAAAAAGACGTGACAATCAAGGAAGAAAAAGCTAAGCGAATCTTGGCAGAGCAAACAATTCAACAGTTGCAATTGGAATATGAACACACGAAGAGAAAAACGGGTGCGAATAAACTAGCACAGCTTTCGAACCAGGTAAAACAGCTAAAACAATCAAACCAATCTCTTCGTCGTCAAGTGGAGAACCATGATTTACTATCACGACAAAAATATGGAGACCTTGAACAAGAAGTAAGGAAGCTGCATAAAGAATTACAGATCTATCGGCAACGTGAAAATCGCATTCAAAAAAATCCAATGTACCTTATGCGGTATATGCAGCAATATATCACCAGTGATTACCTTCCTGATTTACTGGAACTAGTAGAAGATTTCATTACAATGGAAAATTTGCATCATTTTTATCGTGGACAACATAATTTGTTTTACCTGCTGATGCGACGTGTTAATTTACTCCACTATCATTCAAAAAATAATAAAAAGCGATATCGTCTACGTCATTCGAAAAACACGAATGAAATGATGCGACTTGGTTATCTAAGTTGTGAAAACAATCGATGGTTATTTGTAGATGTTACCAAAAATGGTCAAACGAATACTTATCCAGTAACAAGAAATGTAAGTAATGAAGAACTCGTCATTGATAGACCAGTAAAGGCATTTCTTCATCAGGAGGGCGTAACGGTTACCAAATGCTTTCAATTGGAATCGGCCTTTTCGAATAAACAGCCGATAAAAAAGAAACCGGTAAAATCAACTGCTCAAGAACGAGAATATTTATGGCTGGGTAATTTCACTGTTTTGGTGATTGGATCTCGTTTTATGAATGAATACAAATATCGTTTACAAAAACACGGTTGCTTGGTGGAATTACACAATCCCTACGAACAAAGTTTTGAGGTGCTGAAAGGGAAAATTAAACGAGCGGAAATTATCCTCGTATGCGAGCGGCATATTCCCCATAGTATCTGGGATTATGTAGATAAAAATCAACCATTTGTTAGTGTGTTACAGCAAGATAGCAAAGATCTGATTTCCACCTTTACCTATATAACATTGCAAAGATGTGAATTGATTTAAGCCTAAGAAAAATAAACCATTTGCAACAGCACCACACATAAAGTAGTATAGTAAGGTAGATAGAAGGCAAGTATTGAAATGAGGGTACACAATGAGCAAAACATCCATTTATGGACTTACATTTGATCAGCTAACAGATTGGCTGGTGGAACATGGACAACGAAAATTCCGCGCTCAACAAGTGTGGAATTGGTTATATAAGAAGCGTGTCACACACTTCTCTGAAATGAAAAACGTTAACAAAGATTGTATCGCATTATTAGAGGAACATTTCGTTTTGCATACACTAGAACCAGAAATTAAACAGGAATCCAAAGATGGTACGATCAAATTTTTGTTTAAATTACAGGATGGTAACTTAATTGAAACGGTATTAATGCGATTTAATTATGGGCTATCTGTTTGTGTCACGACCCAAGTAGGCTGCAATATCGGCTGTACGTTTTGTGCAAGTGGTTTACTTCGGAAAAACCGCGACTTAACGAGCGGTGAGATTGTCGAACAAATTATGAATGTGCAAAAACACCTTGATGAACAGGGTGAAGAGGAACGTGTTAGCCATATTGTTGTCATGGGTATCGGTGAACCGTTTGATAACTTTACCAATTTAATTGATTTTATCCGTGTCGTAAACGATGATAAGGGTCTTTGCATTGGTGCAAGACATATTACTGTTTCAACGAGTGGCCTTGCACACAAAATTTATGAATTTGCTGATACTGGGCTACAAGTTAATTTAGCAATTTCCCTACATGCTCCAAATAATGAATTAAGAACGCAGATTATGAAAATAAACAAAGCATTTCCAATTGAAAAGCTCATGAAATCAGTCGATTATTACTTAGAAAAAGTGAATCGGCGAATCACGTATGAGTATATTATGTTGCGAGATGTTAACGATCATAAAGAGGAAGCAGAACAACTTGCCAAATTGCTACATGATAAGCGTCATTTAACATATGTGAATTTAATTCCATATAATTCTGTTGATGAGCATAACCAATACCAACGTAGTGAACCAGAAGCAATTCAAGCATTTTTTGAAACGCTGAAGAAACGTGGTATAAATTGTGGTGTTCGTTGGGAAAATGGTGCTGATATTGATGCAGCTTGTGGACAGTTAAGAAGTAAACAAATTAAGAAGAAGAATGCTGTATAATGCATCCAATCAGGGGAACGTGTCTACTCGGTAGATGCGTTTTTTTGTTCAACAAAGTCATTTCGTTTGCCTCATAAATAATTTTTTCCCATACCAGAATAATAAAAGCAACAATAAAACAAACTAAAAAGGAGTATAAGTAGTACATATATTGGAGCTGAAAGAATGGAACAAAACGATATTATTAGACTTACTTCTGCAGAGCTTTCCCAGCTTTGGACGTCTTATATGAATGATAGTATGGCGATTTGTGTGATTAAATATTTTCTGGTTCACGCTGAGGATCAAGATGTTGTATCCATTTTAAATGAAGCATTACGTTTATCTGAAACACATGTAAAGGAAATTGCAGCTATTTTTGAATCTGTACAACAACCAATTCCCCTGGGCTTTACAGAAAAAGATGTAGATCTAAATGCCCCACGTCTATTCTCTGATACATTTTGTTTTATTTATTTGCAAAACATGGCGCGATTAGGGACAACGGCTTACGGTTTTGCTTTACCATTAATGTCACGTGAAGATACTATAGCTTATTATGAAAAATGTTTGGCCTCATCTAGTGAGCTTGTGACAAAACTGACAAGCGCCATGTTAAAGAAAGGTATCTATTCGAGGACACCTTATATCCCGACATCGGAACAAGTAAAATTTATTGAGAAACAAGGTTACATGCATGGTTACTTTGGAAAAAGACGACCATTAACGGGTTTTGAAACCACGTCTATCTTCGTCTGTTTGTTGACAAATATTTTTGGAAAGGTTTTGTTAACAGGTTATGCACAAGTGGCCAAAACGAAAAAGGTAAGAGAATACATGGCAAGAGGGGTTAAAATTGCCACAAAACATACAGAGGTTTTTGAAAGTATTCTTAAAGAAGATAATCTTTCTTCGCCACCAACATGGGATTCAGAAGTAACCACGTCAACGGTATCCCCATTTTCTGATAAATTGATGATGTTTCATACGAGGGCGTTTAGTGAGGCCAGTATAGCCAATTACGGTGCGGCAACTTCAACCTCCATGAGACATGACTTAATTCCACAGTTCTTTCGTCTTGCAACAGAAATGGGGAAATTTGGTGATGATGGGGTAGAAATTATGATCGACCATAAATGGCTTGAGGAGCAGCCAATGGCGGCAGATCGAGAAAAGATTTTTCGGGAAGGCAAATAGCTAATGTGGATAATGCAATGAAGGTGAATAATCATACAAAGCAAGGATTTCCACATGGGGATAACTTGCTTTTTTGTTTTAAGTTGTATATTTGTTGTGATTATCCTATATTATGATAAAGAGAACTGTTCGAAAGTGGAAGAGGTGTATTTCGTGAATAGACGTTTATTTTTAACGCAATTGCGGATTCAATTAAGGGGAATTCCTTCTGAAGAGATTGATAGCATTCTGAAGGATTATGAGGGATATTTTGACGAGGCAGAAGCAAATGGTATATCAGAAGAAGAAGCATCGCAAAATTTAGGGAATCCACATGAGCTTGCCAAAGAATTAAAGGCAAATCATCAAGGACAGCCCTATCAGCAGGTTTCAGGTTCACCAAATTCACTTCACAATGTTATCGTAACGATTGCTTTAGTCTTCTTTAATTTAATCATTGTACTAGGTCCGCTAATTGGGATTATTGGCTTATTTTTTGGCTTGGCGGTGATGACAGCGGCATTTATTATTTCACCACTGCTGACAATCGTTAGCATGGTGGCCGGAAATGGTTACTTATTTGAATTCTTTCTTGCTCTTATTCTAGCAGGTGTTGGTTTATTCATTTTCCCTAGTTTACTAAAGTTATATAAAGCAAGCTATCATTACTTTAGTAAGTATGTGCAATGGAATTTACGCATGATGAGAGGAGAATCATCATGAATAAAAAACTATATATTGTAGCTTTTTTCCTTGTAATTATTGGTGTGATCGGTGCAGCATTTTCGGCAAAGGATTTCTTTTCAAAGGAGCCCATAGATGGGGATGTGCACATTGCTTCCGCTGAGATTGAGCATATTATGGTTGATAGTCAGGTGGCAAATGTCCGTATAATTCAGTCGGCCTCAGATGATATTGAAGTGGAATGGGAGGGAACTTTGCTTAAATCGGCCTTGGATAGTGGTAATGTTTCCGTGGAAGAAGAGGGGACAACATTATGGGTAGGTACTGAAGAAGACAGCCTTTTTGATTTTGTTTCATTTGGGTTTAATTTTAATCCTTTAGAAATAACCATTCATTTACCGGAAAAGCAATTCACTTCTATTGTAGTTGACAATGATGTAGGTAATACGTATGTTTCCTCTGTGGATACAGAAAGGCTTCATGTGGAGTCTGACGTTTCAGATGTGGAAACTGCAAGTGTTAATGCGGATTTGCTCGAAGTGGAATCTGATGTGGGTTCGATTTACTTGAAAGATAGTAATGGTAAGCTTTTTGCCAAAAGCAATGTAGGAGATATTACGATTGACATCGATGAGATCAAGCATGATATGGAGATTATCTCGGATGTTGGTGACATAGTAATCACAACCTCGACTATACCAAGTAATGTATCATTTAATGGGAATTCTTCGGTTGGATCTGTCACTATGTTTGGGAAGGATGGTAGTTTTATTAATAAACAGGCAGAATACATGGTTCAGATAAGGAATGATGTAGGGGATATTGATATAATGGCGCGTTAATCACTAGGAAGAGGGATGCTAATTGTTAATCGGTATCCCTCTTTTAGAGCAGATATGGTGGTTCGAATCTCCGTCTCTAGCATGAATCAAAATCATGCGCTTTGCCGTTTAGATATAACCTCCCTCAACTTATACTAAAGTTAGGAATCTATAGAGGGGGGGATTTAGATGATGGGTATTGAGGATGTTATGCAAATAGTTGATGATCGTTGCAGACGAAAATAATAATATAAACGTGAAGCACCTTTTCATCATCGAAAGGGTGCATTTTTTTGCTTAAAATTAATGCTGTTTTCCAAAAGATTATTATTTTGAAGAAATAAATGATAAAAACCCCTTTCTAGCAGCCCGTACACACGTAGACTCTGGGGGAAGAGAGGCATCGGTGAGACCCCGCAGTGCGGAAAGGGAGTAAAGGCCAAGATCGCCACGTCCTGTGGCAACGCCTTCATGACCAACGTCGTGTTGGCCTGAGGAGGCTCTCCAGCCGCCCCCGGAAAGCGAAGTGTGTACGGGCTGCGGGGCAGAAAGTAACATACAACGCGAAGACAGCTAAAATTAATGCTAATGAAGGTGACTTCATGAAAAAAATGTGGGATCAATACTGCATTTTGTTCTGAATTGACTAACATTTTACATGTATACATATTTGTTTACATGTTTACAAAAAGAATGCTTAATATTTACAATGGCGTGTGCATGTAAACAAAATAGTGTACATGTTGATTTAGCAACGAATGCGTAGTTGTACACATGTATACAATAAAGAATACATTCGAAAGTCTTATTGATTAATTTAGGAAAATCTATTAATCTAGTAATGTAAGTCATTTTTATATTGGAGGGAAATTACAATTATGACGAAATCTAGAATAGCAGCAGTTGATGTTGGAAATGATGCCGTTAAAGCAAATTTCGGTAAATTAGAAAATGAACTATACATTCCAAACGTCGTTGCACAGGATATGGAAGACCGCCCTGTTATCGGAATTGAAGAGTTGGATAAAAAAAATCCAGTTGATAATTTACATATTCGCCTACATTCACCAGCGCTGGAGGAGAACAATGTCGTTTATCGTGTAGGAAATCTTGCAACGAAAACAGATAATTCGACAGAACTAGATCCAGGCAGCAGTAAATCAGAAGAAGATCAAACATTGGTTATGTTATTTGCTTCGATTGCGCTTGATGCTGTCAGCAGTGGTGCGTTCAAAGAAACGAAGGACAATGTAGTGGATGCAACGTATACATTAGGTACCGGCTTGCCATTGCGTGAGGTTAAGGAAGGAAAAGATGTAGGGTATCGTTCACAATTGTTAGGATCGGTTCACCAGGTGGAATTTCTAGTGACACCACGTTATCAAGGGAAAAAGGTAAATATTAAATTTGATGAAGTGAAGGTTTATCCAGAAGGTTTTGCAGCATATGTTAATCTTGTTATGGATAATGATTTAAAGGTTACCAACAAAGAACTGATTGATAAACAAATTTTGATACAGGATATCGGTGGACTTTCAACGGATATTGCAGTCATTCGCAATCGAAATGTTGATGATGATAAAGCACAAGGGTTTAACTTAGGTGTAGCAGAGTCATTGGAATCAATCCGTGAAGAAATTCGCAAAAAACATGGTGTCGAATTGGATAGTCGCCGTGATGTTGTTGATATTATCACAAGGAAAAATGATCGACATCATATTATGGTAAAGGGTAGTCGGACAAGCGTACACGATATTACCGACCACATCCTGTTAGAATTAGCGAAAAAGGAATATCGCTTCTTAAGGAATGTTTGGGCGAAAAACTCGCAATCTGAGATTTGCTATTTTGTTGGTGGCGGATCAGCCGTGTTGAAGGACTACTTAAAAGCGTTAAACAATAAACTAGATGGCTTTAACATTGACTTTTTCGAGGATGAAAATGAGAGCATTTGGATGATGGCAAATGCATACTATAAGTTGATCACTCAATTTATGGGTAATTTGAATAAAGAAACAAAGGAAGAGAAAAAAGTAGCAGCGGAAGAAAAATAGGGTGATATGATGGGTGATTCGAAAAAGAGCATAGAGCGGGGACAATCGATTACTTTTCGTGTTCCTTCTGATACACCTGATTATCTATTAAAACAATTACAGAAATTAAAGGAAACCGAGCGGCGGAATTTTTCAAGTAAAATTGCTCAGTTTGTTTTAAAAGGGGTCAATGAAACATTTGCGAGAGAACGTGAGTCCATCACAATCCCTTTGCCAAAACAGCTGACTAAGGAACAAAAGAGCTGGCTGAAGCATGAACATTCCGAAGCACTTATTGGTAGTATTTTATATCAACTGTTAAATGATCCAATGCGTGCAACATCATTGTTGGCAGCGTTGAATAGTAACAGTTCCAACATTGATGAAGCACTTTATTTACAAGAGGAAGCAGCTGCAACGATACCTGAGGAACCTCCGATGGAAAACGTAGAGGAGTTACAAACGGATAAAGCTGCGGATGACTTTGATATTGGTGATTTAACAATGGACAGTCTGCAAAATACGTTTGATGAACAATCTGAAGAAGAAGCCCAGGATGACGCCGAAGATGACGATCCATTAGGCGACTTTTTCTCGAAAATGAATAAGTAGACAATCTTAACAGTGTACTGATAAAGAAAGAGGAGTACCGTTTCCGTGGAGAAAACGAATAAGGAGACCAAATCATTTGCGATTTGGTCTCCTTTACTTGTTGAATCAATATTTATCGGCTTTAAAAGTACGAAAATGGGCTTTTGTTAAATAAAGATGCACCATTTCGCTTTACGGAATAAGAACCTAGTATAGAACGAAGCTAATACTGAGATACAAAGTAAAAGTTAATCATAAGTAGTATTTGCTTAATATTATTTAAATGACAAATGGTAGATGTATTAGATTATCGAATGTACTATAATAAACATAAAGCAGAAAGGGTGAGAAAGTTGAGTTTGCCAGAAAAAAGAAACTTCACAGTGGATGAATTTTATGAGCAAAGAGAGAATTCCGACCAAGTAATGGAGTATATAGACGGTATGATTTTTATGTCACCTTCTCCATCGACAAAGCATCAAAGAATTTCTGGACGGCTACATGCACAGCTTTTTCAATTGCTAGATGGTTCGGAATGTGAAGTATTTCATGCACCTTTTGATGTTGAACTTAGTCACGAGAAAATGGATAGCACAACAATTGTGATACCCGATTTATTAGTGATTTGTGACAAAGAAGGAATAAATGAAGAAAAATATGTTGGAGTTCCTGCGATAATTATTGAAATTGTAAGCCCTTCAAATCAATCTCATGACTTGGTATTTAAACTTAATCTGTATATGCAATATGGAGTAAAAGAGTATTGGATTGTAAACCCTTTACTAGATACAATCCAAGTATATACGCTTGATGAAAATAAACAGTACCGACTACATGATATTGCAAAGGATAAAGGACGCATTCATTCAACAATACTAACAAAGTTTATCGTAGAAGTTGAAAAAGTCTTCGCCTGATATATGGTTTGGCTCATCGAGAAATAGCATATAAACAACGATAACCTTTCACCCTTCTTCAACTATTGAACGCTTGGATATTAAAAACCAAGCGTTTTCGATTTGCACTATAATTTTCGCTGCTAAGCATACTGTGTTTGTAAGTTATTTCACCTACTTTTTTACATTTTCTCCACATATCCGTTTATAGGCTTCTTTTTTCGTTCATTCACATAAAAAAGAACCCCACAGCCAGATATAACAAGCAGGCAATACCCGCGCCGACTGCTGCAATCTTTAATTTATAACGGGCATAATCAACAAGCGGCAATTCCAAAATAGACGCAGTTGTAATTGTTGTATCTCCTAATGGGGAAGTGAAGGCTCCAAATGCTCCACTCGCAAATACAGACCCAACCGTTAAAGGAATGGATGCACCTGTTGCGGTAGCTAATGTGAATCCAAGCGGCATGAACAATCCCCATGTTCCCCAAGATGAGCCAATGAAATATGCAACCACAGCCCCAATTAGAAACAGGATTGCTGGAACTGTGAATGATGGTAAAAATGAGCCCAGTGTTGAACTAATAAAATAGGAAAATCCGAGATCCTCCGCAACTAACGATAGTGACCATACGAGAATAAGCAGGATGATTGCTTGCATGAGCTGGTTTCCACCTGCAATAAAGTGATAAAGTACTTCGTCTAGTGATAATTTTCGCAGCATGTAAAAAACGAATGTCAAAATAAGTGTGATGAATACCGCTAATAGCATGACAAATGTAGCGTCAGCCGTTGAAAAGGCTTTAAATATAGTTGTAGCCCCTTTAGCGATTCCATCTTCCCATAATAGAAAGAGTGATAAGCCAAGCAATAGAAATAATGGAACAATTAAATTCCATGGCTGAGCTTTGACAAGGGATAATTCTTTTTTTATGCCAATTTCATGGTAATCAATTTCTTCCTCTTCAGGATTCTCCTCTTTCGCCGCTGTTTTTTTCTTAGACGGTGACCAGAAAATACTTATTAAACCGATAACGAGCATGACAATAGCAAAAAAATTGAATGGAATACTTTGCAAAAATATATGATAGGGGGATAAATCCAGATCATGTTTTTGAATACCGCCAGCAACTAATGAAATCATGAACCCGACAAAAGCAGTAGCAACTGGTAAAAGTACAATAACCGATTCCGTTGAGACATCAAGAGCAAAGCCAATTTTAGACTTCGATAGCTTCATTTTTTCCAAAATAGATTTAATCACAGGTCCAATCATCATGGTACGAAACATTGGCATCATAAACGTGAACGGCAATGTCAGCCAAATTAATCCCATTAGACCGCGCTGGGAATGAATTTTTCCACCGATCCATTCAGAAAATCCTTTGATCCCCCCGGATATTTTCATCATTCCTACAAGTCCGCCAAATAAATAGAGAAAGCCAATGATTTTAATATTGGAGTCATCGGTTAATGTCGTAACAATATAGGAAACAGTTTGCTGTGATCCACCTAATAAGTCAGATTCAACAAAGAATGCTCCAACAAGAAGTCCCAAAACAAGGCCGGGCAAAATCTTTTTTAACCAAATAGACAGCGCAATGACAATGAGAAAAGGTAATAATGATAACCATGCATGTTCCAAAAGAGACTCCCTCCTTCTAAAAAATATCTTGCCCGATTTTGCCAAGCCTCATGCGGATTCTAAAAGTGAAAAGACATACAAGCTTACCTACTTTGCATGCCTTTCGTGATTTAGTCCTTTTTATCAGGATGCTTATCTTGCAATGCTTCTAATGCTGAACGCTCTTTGTTGCGACGTCGGATCCGTTCTAAGATTTCTCGACGATTAATATGGATTGTAGGTGGCTCATAGTCTTGAGAAGCTTTGATATCACTATTGGACGCTTTCATAAATGACCAGGCAAGTAGCAACATAATAAAGATTACAGGGAATCCAGCAACAATACTTGCGGTTTGCAACGTCTCTAAGTCGCCAACGAACATTAATACGAATGGCAATAGACACAAAGTAAATGCCCAAAACAAGCGATTCCAGCGTAATGGCTCTGATTGAACTTCCTTTTGCACGACTGCGGCCAGAATATAGGATGATGAATCAAATGTTGTCGCTAAGAAAATAATCGCAAGCACTGTAAATACAGCGACCATCATCGTAGCCAGTGGTAGTTGGTGGAGAATTTCTATAATCGCGGCTGGTGCACCATTCTCATTCATAAAACCTATGACATCAAAGTCACCGGTTAATTGCAGATAAAGCCCAAAGTTACCCATAATACCAAAGAATAGGATGCAGCCTAACGTGCCGTAAATCATTGTCCCGAGCACCATTTCCCTGATGGTTCGTCCACGTGAAATACGTGCAACAAATAGGCCGACAAATGGTGCATAAACGACCCACCATGCCCAATAGAAGATGGTCCAAGATTCCGGGAATTTAGTCTCCGTAAATCCTGCTAGGTTACCAAAAGGTTCTAACCATGTCGCCATATGAAAAAAGTTATCCACGATGGTACCAATACTTGTGAACGTTGTTTCGCTAATAAACAATGTTGGTCCGAAGAGGAAAATAAAAGCTAGTACAA
Organism: Lentibacillus sp. Marseille-P4043; assembly: GCF_900258515.1. Taxonomy (NCBI): domain Bacteria; kingdom Bacillati; phylum Bacillota; class Bacilli; order Caryophanales; family Bacillaceae; genus Lentibacillus; species Lentibacillus sp. Marseille-P4043. The sequence goes on from NZ_LT984884.1 coordinate 1,065,312, forward strand.
AGATAGCAAGCCATAGATTGACATCACTCAAAATTTTAATTCCTCGATTCAATCCGGAATAAGCGCTTATGGCAAATATCAATGTACAAAGCAGCATAATTCCTCCGTTTAACCCGATTGTTAGCGGTATTCCAGTTAAATCGTGGACACCTTCAGCAATCATTGGAGTACCTAGCGCAAGCGTTGTACCCGCTCCGCCCATTAGTCCGAACATGAAGAGTACATCAATGATCACCCCGAGTGGTCCGTCAACTAGACGACCTAACACAGGTCTGACAGCTTCACTAATTTTAAGCACTGGCTTTTTTCGAACGTAATAGAAATAAGCAATTGGCAGTGCTGGTAATGTATATATTGCCCAGGCAATCGGTCCCCAGTGAAACATTCCATAGGATGACGCCCATGCCACAGCTTCATTTGATTCTGGCGTAATACCAAACGGTGGCCCTTGATAGTAATAGGCCCATTCAATCATACCCCAATAAAGAATACTCGAGCCGATTCCAGCAGCAAATAACATCGCAGCCCAGGAAAAGGTGCCAAATTCTTTTTTCTCATCTTCATTTCCAAGTTTTACGTGTCCATTTTTACTAAAAGCAACAAATAATAAAAACGCAAAAGCCGCTAGCCCAACTAACAAATATAGAACACCAAAGTTTCCTGTCATAAAATCATTCGCAATATTGACGACTTCCTTTCCTTTTTCAGGAAATACCATTAGAGGTACGGAAACACCAAGAATAAGAATCAATGCTCCTATAAAAGTAGGCCAATCAATTAGCTTAGGTTTCATCTATGCTCAGTCCTTTCTTGCATAGCTTTTCTTGAAGTCGCCAAGTTATACGTGGGACATGGGGACAGGTTAGTTGTACCAGTTGAATTCTCAGGCTTCATAAGGGATGGCGCGTGGGACAAGGGACCTGTCCCCATGTCCCGTATAAACTTTATAAAATATTTTATTTATAAAGTTTATATTGGTATTGCTTTGATTTTCTAGTAAAAACGCAAAAATGCTAGGTGAAATGCTGTTTTGGTTACAATTATTTCTGTGTTACATTTTTAACAGGATAGAAAAAGGGAGATAGTTTATGGCTGATGAGAAGAGTAAAATCACCGATATGAAAACACAATTTATCGATAAGATCGCGGACAATATGAATTCATTTGGCGTTTCTACGAGTGTTGGACGGGTTTTGGGAATTATTTATATGGAACGCGCTCCGATGACATTGGATGAATTGTCAGCCGAAACGGGTATGAGTAAAACACGTATGAGTCAAGTTGTTCGCGAAATGATTGATTTGAATATCGCTGAGCGGGTTTTTCGTAAAGGCGTCCGTAAAGATTTGTACCAAGTTGAGCAGGATTACTATCAAACATTCATATCCTTGTTTACGTCTACATGGCAAAAGGCAATCAACAAAAGCAAACATTTTGAGAAAAATTTAAAAGTAAAACTCGAGACGTTGCAAAATGAACGTGATCTATCTAAGGAAGATGAACAAACAGTTAATGAGATTTTAAAAGAGATCCGCGAATGGATGGATTATTACGACTGGATCCGCCGCTTAACGGAGTTTTTCGAGAGTGGAGAGATTTTTAATTATGTACCAAAACATATAAGTGAAAAAGACTGGGGGAACTAATCAATGAGTAATAAAGTCATTCTATCTTGTGCTGTAACCGGAGCAGGAGATACAACAGCAAAAAGTCCACATATACCTGTAACACCAAAGGAAATTGCCGATTCAGCAATTAAGGCGGCAAAGGCAGGAGCAACGATTGCCCACTTGCATGTGCGTGATCCAAAGACAGGTAAATTGAGCCATGATGTCAATTTATTTAAAGAAGCGGTGGAGCGTATTCGCGAGGCTGATACAGATGTGATTATTAATATTACTGCTGGTGGTGGCGGTGATTGGATACCAAGTGATGCTGATCCGACAACAGGTGGAGAGGGCACTGATATGCAAACACCTGAAGAGCGCCACGAACCTGTTGGGATGCTACTTCCGGAAATTTGTACATTGGATTGTGGTAGTGTTAACTTTGGCAATCAGGTGTACGTTAGCCCGACAGATTGGTTGCGCAGACAGGCAAAATTAATTCAAGATGCCGGCGTAAAACCAGAACTTGAATGCTTTGACACCGGACATATACGTTTTGCTAACCAATTAGTGAAGGAAGGCTTAATTGATGGTGATCCACTATTCCAATTTTGCCTAGGTATTCCATGGGGTGCTGACGCTGATGCAGAAACGCTTGCATATATGAGAAGCCGAATTCCAGAAAATGCAAATTGGGCTGCGTTTGGCATTGGTCGGATGCAAATGCCAATGGTTGCTCAGTCCGTATTACAAGGCGGAAATGCCAGAGTCGGCTTAGAAGATAATATTTACTTGAAAAAAGGAACATTGGCAACGAACGAACAACTTGTTGATAAAGCAGTTGGCATTGTGCAAAGTTTAGGCACAGATGTAATGTCACCAGCAGAAGCACGTGCATTTTTAAATTTACGGAACCCAAATGGAGAGGCGGAATAACATGACAGGGCAAGATTCATCACAGATTAAAAACATCACAGTCGTAGGTACAGGAGTAATTGGAAATGGCTGGATCACACGTTTTTTAGCAAATGGTTATCAGGTTACAGCATCAGATCCAGATCCATCAGCTGAAGAACGCACACGTCAAGCAGTGAAGGAAGCATGGCCAGCAATGGAGAAAGTTGGACTTGCTGAAGGGGCCTCACAGGATAATTTGTTTTTTGAAAAAGATTTACAGACAGCATTGAGTAGTGCAGATTTTGTACAGGAGAATGTGCCAGAGCGAGAACCATTGAAGCGAAGTGTGATTGCGGAAATTGATCAATATGCACCAAAAGAAACCGTTATTGCATCGAGTACTTCCGGTATTTTACCTAGTACGCTGCAGGCTGACTGTACGGAGCATCCGGAGCGTGTGATCGTAGCACATCCATTTAATCCAGTTTACTTAATGCCACTTGTTGAATTGGTTGGTGGTAAGGATACGGATGATAAGTTCGTCCAAAAGGCAGAGGCATTTTACAGTGGTGTGAACATGAAGCCGTTGATCGTTCGTCAGGAAATAGAAGGACATGTCGCTGATCGTTTGATGGAAGCAATCTGGCGTGAAGCACTTCATATCGTGAATGATGGTGTAGCAACGACAGAAGAAGTAGATGCATCTATTGTATATGGACCAGGATTGCGCTGGGCTTTAATGGGACCATTCTTAACCTTGCACATGGGTGGCGGTAAAGCCGGAATGAGGCATTTGTTAGAACAATTTGGCCCTGCATTAAAACTCCCTTGGACAAAGCTAGAGGCACCGGAATTAACCGACGAATTGGCGGAGAAGGTTATTACCGGTTGTGAAGCGCAAACAGCTGGCACAAACATGGATGAGCTAGAACAGCGCCGCGACCAATTCTTAATTGAACTACAAGAATTGTTGGAAAAATACTGGCCAGCAGCTAATTTGAATGGAAAACTTTAAGTAGGTGTTTCAAGGGGGCGGGGACTCACTCCCCCCTTGGACATTGTCTATAGAGAAGGATGTGATGTTTTTGACGACCGGAAAAGTAATTATAAAAGACCATGTCCACAAAGAGTGGATTGACTATAACGGCCACATGAACGATGCTGAGTATGTTCGTGCCTTCAGCTTGGGAGTCGACAGCTTCATGAGATTAATCGGCATTGACGAGGCTTTTCGTGAAGAGCAAAACTATACCATGTTCACAATGGAAAATCATGTGTGCTACTTGGCAGAAATGAAGCTGGACGAGCCATTTGAAATTTGTGTACAACTGCTTGACTATGATGCTAAGCGCACACACGTATTTTTTGAATTATATGGTGAAGATGGTAAACGCGCTGCAACCAGTGAACAAATGTTAATGGGAATCGACCAAAATACCGGAAGACCAGCACCATTTACCGATGACGTTTTTGCTAAGGTGAAGGAGCTTGCTGAAAATTATACACCTGAAGTGAAACCGGAAGAAGCTGGACGTGTAATTGGAATAAGGCGGAAGAAATAGTTAAGAAGAGACGCTACTTTAGGTGGCGTCTCTTTTGGGTTGGACTGGGAGCGTTGCCTCGTGGTTAGCGCTAGATTTGGCCCCGGGAGCGAGAACATCGGCCCGAGAACGAGAACATCAGCCCGAAAACGAGAACATCAGCCCGAAAACGAGAACATCAGCCCGAGCGCGAGAACATCAGCCCGAGAACGGAAACATCAGCCCGAGAGCAGAAACATCGTCCCGAGAGCGGAAACATCGTCCCGAGAGCGGAAACATCGTCCCGAGCGCAGAAACATCGGCGCGAGAGCGGAAACATCGTCCCGAGCAGAGAAACATCAACCCGAGAGCAGAAACATCGGCGGGAGAGCAGGAAACATCAGCCCGAGAGCAGAAACATCGGCGCGAGAGCAGAAACATCGGCCGGAGGACGGAAACATCGTCCCGAGAGCAGAAACATCGTCCGGAGAGCGAGAACATCGTCCCGAGCAGAGAAACATCGTCCCGAGAGCAGAAACATCGGCGCGAGAGCGAAAACATCGGCCCGAATGCGAGAACATCGGCCCGAGAGCGAGAACATCAGCCCGAGAGCAAGAACATCGTCCCGAGAGCGAAAACATCAGCCCGAGAGCAAAAACATCAGCCCGAGAGCAGAATCATCAGCCCGATAGCAGAAACATCGGCGCGAAAGCAGAAACATCGTCCCGAGAGCAGAAACATCGTCCGGAGAGCGAGAACATCGTCCCGAGCAGAGAAACATCGTCCCGAGAGCGGAAACATCGACCACGAGAGCGGAAACATCGTCCCGAAAGCAGAAACATCGGCCGGAGAGCAGAAACATCGTCCCGAGCGCAGAAACATCAGCCCGAGAGCAGAAACATCGGCGCGAGAGCAGAAACATCGGCCGGAGAACGGAAACATCGTCCCGAGAGCAGAAACATCGTCCGGAGAGCGAGAACATCGTCCCGAGCAAGAAAACATCGATCGGTGAGCGAAAACATCAGCCCGAGCACGACACACGCATCAACCCAAGGACGTGGAAACCGCCCTCACTCTCATCTTCTACATCTCATCCAACAAAATAACCTCACCATTTATAGCATTTATGCCGTACGCACAATCAATTTTGCCGCACAGAATATAGTTCATCTCATCTTCATCAAAGACATAAACAGGCATTACTTCAACATGGTTGCGAAGTTTTTGATAAGCGTCATCTTCTGTAATGCTTGCTGTTTCGGCGGCTTGGAACTGTTTGAACATATCGAATATCACATTATTGTCAATGTAATTTAGTACTTTATATTGATCGTTACTGATGATAAGCCGTAGTTTTCGCTGAAGCACACGGTTATCCGCTATTGTCGGTTTTAATTCTGCAATAATATAACCATTTTCACGAAGCAACCCTTTTAATGCCCATTTTCCACTGTCGTCTGGATACACGCTTCGCATAAAGCGTAATGCTTCATCTTTACATTTTTCCTGTTCTGACGCTGTGATAGGAAATGTGTCAGGATGTGGTTGGTTTGCTAAAGCTTGTTCCTCGGATGTTTCAACAGATAAGTCAATTTCCACGCGATGGAATGGCTCATCGATTGGCTTGTCCCATTCTAAAACTACTTCATTATCAGTGGAAAAACCTTGATGCAAGATTGGCTCAAATGGTAGCGTTCTTGTGCCATCATTTGAAACAAAAAGTTCTTCCAATCCATAAACAGACAACCATTTTTCCTCTGCTTCTAATGGCACTTCAATTAATTTACATTGTTCACTGGCAATCTTATTAACTTTTTCAGGTGTAAGTGAAAAAGGCTCCCATTTCACTTGATCCTCCTCGGGAAATACTCCGTCAATAGAAAATGATGTAAGTTGGCTTTCGTCATTAAATTCAATTTCAATCGAGCCAGATGGATAAACAGGGATATTATCTACCACGGCCTGGAAGCTATACGCACCATCTTCGTCTGATAAAAGCTGGAATTGGCGACCGTATTGCAAGTCGGTCAATTCTTCAATCCACTCGATTACATTTTCTTCATCCATCATTGAAAACCCGCCATCAACGGCAAATGATTTTTCATGAACAAATACAATTCGTTTAATTGCCTTTGTATGGATATCCATATCAATCACAGCGGTCCCGGGAGGATTATAATCTTCAGCAACTTGTTCACTATCGTTCGGAATCCATTCCATTGATAGTAGATAAGTTGTTTTATGAAGGTTGTTTGTTTCATAGAAAATATGATGTCTTTTTAAGTGGTAATTTTCTAAGCCAAACTTCTCACTTGTATAAGCTGATAATTCCTTGATTCGCTCGTTCATAGATAAAACCTCACTTCTAAATGATTTACACCCAGTATAACAAAAATTTTTAAAAAACCCTTTACTTTTCCGTAACGTGAACGTTTATAGTGTAGGAGAAGGGGGATGGTGATATGCATATTAAAGAGGTTGCAAAACAACTGAACACGACACCGAGGTCCATCCGGTTTTATGAGGAAAAGGGTCTGATTTCACCTGTAAAAGCTTCAGAAAACGAGTACCGTTTGTTCACGGAAAAGGATGTAATGCGGCTTAGCACGATTTTGGCATTAAGAGAAATTGGTGTGCCGGTTAACGCTATTCGTGAAATCTTAGAAAACCAAGATATGAGTATGCGACAATATCTAGATGTCCAACGTTCAGCCTTGTTTGAAAAGTGGATAGAAATGAAAGACATGATTGAGACAATTGATCGAATGCTGGATACAGACAAAGAAAATATTACAGAGAATATTTACGCACTGTCACAGCACTTAAAGGCAATGAAAAATATTCGAAAAGGCTGGAAAGATAAATGGAATTTTGACAAGCAAGCAGCGGATTATGACCAAAACATTAAAATGCATGGGTACCGCTTTAATGTTCATCAGGATTATGAAAATGCATTGGCAAAAGCAACTGAAACTATTCAACTAGAACGTGGGGATAGCTGTTTAGATATTGGAATTGGAACAGGAAATTTGGGCTCGCGCTTTCTGAAAGAGGATGTACATGTAATTGGGGTTGATCAATCAGAGGAAATGCTGAAAAGGTGCGGTGAAAAGCATCCAGATATTGAGTTGCGAAAAGGGCATTTTTTGGCACTCCCACTATTAGATAATCAGGTAGAGGGAGCAATCTCCAGTTATGCGCTGCATCACATTCGTGATGAGGAAAAGCTGCTTGCACTAGCGGAAATGAATCGTGTGGTGAAAGCTAACGGGCAGGTATGCATTGTTGATTTGATGTTTTTAAACGACCAACATCGTGAACGGGTATTGAATGCATTTCATGAGGCGGGAAATAGTGAGGCTGTAGATGCTATAAATGATGAATTTTACGCAGACAGATCAGCACTTGTAGATTGGTTCGAAATGCACAATTATCATGTGGAAACCTATTCATTCAATAATATTTTGAGTATGGTGTATGCGGTAAAAAGATAGGAGGGGAGTAAAATTTGGGGTCCAATCATGAAGAAATTGCTTTAGATTTTCATAATCAAAAATATGCAGCCGATTTAGTGCATTATAGCTTGCTAAAGGATCAACTAAACTATACGGCTCACCCGCTGGATGCAATCGAGAAATGCAGTTGCGATGTGGAACGATATCCTATTGTTATACAATATCATCGCATTCCCGTAGGCTTTTTCGTATTGCATGACAGGGGTGGTTTTCCAAAATATAGTAATAATGAAAATGCTATATTGCTAAGGGCCTATTCTGTTGATAGTCGTTATCAAGGAAAGGGTATTGCAAAAGAGTCGTTAAAACTACTACCATTCTTTATAAAAAATTATTTCCCGGGAAAAGATGAAATTGTGCTTGCAGTGAATCACAATAATACACATGCACAAATGGTATATAAGAAATGCGGGTTCAGAGATAATGGTGGTCGAGTAATGGGGAGGAAAGGTGAACAATTTGTTTTTGGAAAGATGATATAGGGTTATTAATTAAAAATGTTTTAATAAATGGATGATAAAATTTCCAGACTTGTTATAATAGGTTTGAGGATATGATTTACTCATCTCTTTTTTTGAAAGGAGGTGAATAAGAGATGGAAGAAGCATCCCAGATTTTACTTCTTGTTGTGGCGATTTGTAATGTTGTTGTTGCTGTATTGCAAGTATTTACAACAATTATAGAAAGCCATAATAGAAGGAAAAAGCCCTCTTTGTCTCCACAAACAAAGAAGGCCGAAAAATCTGACCGGGATTAAGGGGGACTACCCCTTCTTCCCTTCCATTATCTTATGTATATCATATCCTCTTTATTCCAAAATTGCAAGTAAGGAGTGAAAACAATGCTATATTTTGCATTAGTTGCTTCATTAATTGCATTGGTGATGACCGTTGTCAATTTAACGGTTACTCTAAAAAAGAAAAGGTAATAAGGTGAATACACACTTGTGTTCATCATCAGTTTCGCATCGCTATATGTTATTTTTGAATGGTAATTACGGCTTCTTTTACTTCTGATTTCCCTTTGACAATACGGCGAGGTAACGTTTGTACGATTCTGTTTTTCATATAGTGGCTTTTACTTATCAACAACATTGGCATAATTATTGTCGTAAAAATTACCTAGATAAAATACACATAAGGGGGCGACCATATTACTTATTCATACATCATGATGATTTTTGTTGTTATTTTTTATGCGGGGAACATTCTGATCGGCAAGGCTATTAATGAATTACCACCGTTCACGATTGCGTTCTTCAGGTTATTGGTTGCATTTGTAGTGTTGTTACCAATTGGATTTCGTAGTGCTTGGAAAAACCGTGCTAAATTTTTGGAGTATAAAAAGCCGTTTTTGATGATGACCTTAACAGGAATAACGTTTTTCAATACATTTATTTATGGGGCGTTACAATTTACTACCTCATCAAGCGTTTCTGTGCTGGAATCAGTTGTACCAGCAATGACTGTCGTGTTAAGTGCAGTTATATTGAAAGAAAGATTACGAACCATTCAATGGGGTGGAGTAGTATTATCGCTGATCGGTGCCGTATGGGTCGTCATGGATGGAAAAATCCTGCAACTAACAGCAATTGACTGGAATGTTGGAGATATCATTATGATTGGTGCCATTGTATCCTGGGCAATCTATTCGATTCTGGTAAAGCAGTATATGCATCTATTTCCGTCATATGGCGCAATTCTTGTTATGACCGGTATTTCAGTCATTGTATTATGTCCAATTGTGTTGATCGAGTGGGCCATACTCGGGTTACCCTCCTTTGACTCATCAAATTTTATTATCGGGCTTTTGTACCTAGGTATTTTCCCATCGTTTATTGCCCTAGTTTTTTATAATCGAGCAGTGGATGTGCTGGGCGCCTCCCAAGCATCCATCTTTCTAAACTTCCTTCCTGTAGCCACAATGATTGGCGCATACATATGGTTAGATGAAGTGATTGCCGTTACACAAATAATTGGGGCATTGGCGGTCATTTGTGGTGTGATCATAACGACACAGGCAGGAGTAAAACAACGAGTGTTAAAAGGGATTGGTTAGGATGGTTGCAATGACAAGTTTTCCCCTTTGTTCCGTAATTCTCCAAGTGCCACAATATCATTCTCTTAAAGGATTATCAGTCGCCAGTTCAACACATTTTGCTGAAAATATGCTACTGGAAACATTATAAAAAGGTTAATTATCCCAAAGTTAAAGGAAGCGGGTACCACATGGAGCCCCCGCTTCTTCCTAACTCTAAGCCCGAATCCATTTCCAAATCTCTTTCGGTGTTGCATTTTTCCCATACAATAAAATACCAGTCTTAAATATTTTTCCGGCCAGTTTCATAAATAACCAGACACTTACAATTAAGATAGCTAACGAAATTATTACTTCCATCCACGGCCATTCCTCTAGTAATGATAAACGGAGCAGCAATACCCCAGGAGACGTGAATGGGATGTAGGAACCGATTTGTGCGATTAAACCACTTGGGTCACTTAAGATTGGACCGATAAAGATAAGTGGTAAAAATGGTAGCATGAGCACAATGCCTTGGAAATTCCCTGATGTAGAAATATCCTCGATTGTCGCACCAATTCCAACAAATAGGGAAGCGAACAAAAGATAACCTAAAATGGCGATGCCGACTAATAGAATCAGCTCAGGGACCAGTAAATAGTCCATGATCGGGATATCGGTTTTCCAAATGACAACAGGCAAAGCAAACGCAACAAAGACAACAACTTGTGTGATCCCTAACACGAAATAACCTAAGATTTTTCCTTGCATCAATTGCTCGGGTGTTAATGATGACAAGATGATTTCAGCAATTTTATCTTTCTTTTCCTGTGAGGCACTTTGGAAAATCATCATGCCAGTAATAATAATGGATAGCAAAATAATGCCAGCGAATGCACCTGGAACAATACGCTCCATCACGGGCCCGTCTTCTGCAGTGGATGAATGGTCATCTTCAGATGGAATCTCGTCCACGGATGTTGTTTCAAAGACAACACTACGCGATATAACTTCCATTTCTTCGGCAGATAATCCAAGTTGTTGAATTTGCAACTGCTGAAGTGGCTCCTCCAGAAAGCGGACTTGGTTCATGAAATCTCCATCCATCTCTTCACTTGTATAAACGGTGATCTTCCCATTAGCAAGCGCCGATTCTGTTAATGGGATATAGGCCGTGTTCTCCTCTGACTGAAGTTTTTCATTCATACCTGCCTGTTCTAAGTCTGTCTCTTGAAGATCCCAATTTAATAGATCGCTACTTTTAACCATTTCTTTTATAGTTGCAAAAATCCCCAGTTCATCGTTTACAAATACTTGTGTAGCCGCGGATTCTTCATCTGAATCATCAAAAAAGCTTGGCACCATAGAGAAGAAAAGGAAGATGATTGGTGTTAAGAATAGGGAAATGACAAATGACTTATTTTTCATATTGCGCTTAATTTCCCATTTAGCAACCTTCAGTGTATTATGCATGAACTGCACCTTCTTCCTGTAATAGGTTTTTATCTGTTGCGATATCGATGAAAATTTCATGTAACGAAATCCGGTCAATGGAAAGTTCCAGGATATCTAGGCTTTCAGGGAGGTGACTAAGCCAGCTTGCAACATGAACTTCCTTGTCTAAATATAGAATTGCTAGCTCATCATCTTGTTCGACCCGTTGTACATTTGGGAGATTCCCAAGAACAGTACGGTCATTTTTTCCACGAATTGTACATTTAAAATTCGCATACTCGGCTTTTACGTCGTTCATATTTCCGTAGATAATTTTTTGTCCATGGTGGATCATAAATAAGCGGTCACACATTTCTTCTACCAAATTCATTTGATGGGAGGATAATAGAATCGCGGTGCCATTTTCCGCAAGATTCCGAATTTCATTTTTAAACAATTCCTGGCTTACCGGGTCTAGGCCTGAAAATGGTTCATCTAAAATGAGCAGCTCCGGTTCGTGAATGATCGATGCAATAAATTGTATTTTTTGTCCCATCCCTTTTGATAGTTCTTCAACGGAAACGTTCTCCTTGCCTTCCAGGTCAAACTTTTTCAAATAAGCAAGTACCCGTTCCTTGGCCTTCTTGATCGGATAATCTTTTAGTTCGGCTAAATATAGTAAAATATCCATGACTTTTACGTTTTTGTATAGGCCCCTTTCTTCAGGTAAGTAGCCAATTTTATGTCGTGGAATGTCCTGGTGCTGCTGAAATGAAATGGTTCCCGCATCTGGATACATAATTCCCATGATATTACGTATGGTTGTTGATTTTCCCGCACCATTTGGGCCCAGGATGGCCATGATCTCTCCCTTTTTGACGTCGAAGGAGATGTTCTTAATGATTTGTTTATCCTTGAAGGACTTTCCTAAATCTTTTACTGTTAACATGGTTTCCATCGTAATTTAACCTTCCTTTCCATCCTGTAATAGATATGTGATAATCTCCTCTAAATGAAGCGCGGTTCGACCTGACCACGTCATGTTATTCTCGTTGAAGAATTGCTCGGTTTTGTCGGGTTGGTTCGAAATAAGCTGCTGTTTCTCCCGGGAGATTTCACCGGGGATCCAGCTTTCGGGAAGTGAATGCTGCAGCCAATACCGCTTATAACTCTCCGTTAATTCTTCTTTTTCATAGGTGCCAATCACTTTTCCATTGCGCAAAATGCAAAGGTAGTCCGCAAGTTTCATAATATCTTCAGCTTGGTGACTGGCAAAAATGATGGCATGTTCTCCTTGGTCCATCCACTCAACAAGTATATCCATTAGTCGCTTTTTAGATGGAATATCCATAAACGATGTTGGTTCATCCAATAATAATAATGGCGCATTTCTTGGAATGGTCAGTGCGAGATTAAGCTTTTGCTGTACCCCTTGCGATAGTTTTCGATAACGTTTCGTCAATGGAATCGAAAAAGCATTAACTATTTCTTTGAATAACGCCTCATCCCAATCTGGATATAAGGGAGCGATTAGGGATTTTAGTTCTTTTCCGGTATAAGCGTCATGGCCAATTTGTGTTTGAGCTTGATACGCAATCTTCTTCTTCCATGATTCATCCTGCCCATAGACAAATTTGTCGAAAACCTTAATGTTTCCCATGTCGGGATTTGCCAAATTCATGATTAGCTTCAGCAAGGTGCTTTTCCCCGATCCATTATTGCCAACTAATGCGGTAATCGTTCCGGGTTCTATCGATAAATCTATGGGGCCAAGATAGAAATGATCCACTTTTTTCTGTAATTGTGAAATATCTAACCAGTTGTTCATGGACTATTCTCCTTTCTGATTTCGTTGGGTGTGTATGATTTCTTCAAAAATCTCTTCAATTTGTTCGAGTGTGTAATCATATTGAAGTGCTGTATCAATGGCATTTTCGATTGTTTGATAAACAGAAGATATTTTGACTTGCTGTTTTTTGGCATCCTCGACTTCGGCAACGAAAGTACCTTTACCTTGTGACGTACGAATGAATCCCTTATGTTCCAAGTCCTGGTAAGCACGTCTTGTTGTAATGATACTGATTTCCAGGTCTTTGGAAAGCGCGCGAATGGAAGGCAGTGGTGTACCTGCAGCTAAATGACCGCCGGCGATTAATGCTTGCAGTTGGTTTTCAATTTGATGATATATCGGCTCTCGGGAGTCTTTTGACAGATGTATCGGTAATTCCACAGTACACGCCTCCTTCTATAGATAGTCTAGTTTATCGATCGTTTTTCTTGTATAATGTTGCCAATAAGTAAAGCCAATAAACGCCAAGATAACAGATAGGAAGCTCGATAAAAGCGGCCATGTTTGAGCAAAAATGATGGTCCAATAAACGATGGCATGCCCAGTAGCGACTTGTATAATAGCGAAGACAAACATTGCTCCAATTGCAAATATAAATCCCAAAATAAATGACAAGACTGTATTCGTATTCTTTGTACCTGCGTCAGCTGCGGGGAAAATATAACCTGCATAAAAACTAAATGAAAGCCAAATGATGGAAAATGCAATATAAGAACCAATCGATAATGCATCTTGAAGATTTGGTGATAAAGGATATAAACCAATTAATAATAGAAATTGAAATGGAAATGAATAGAAAAAATGAACAATAAATCTGCTCTTCATAATTACATCTTTCGTAATGGGTAGTTGATTTAACATAATTAATGACGGAGAAGCTGTTACATCTTCATTCAGTTTGGTAAGTTGGAAGTTTTTTGGTTTCAGCCAGATCATGATAAGTCCTGAAAAGGTTAGGATGAAGGCTAAGTCGAGTCCGGCAAAGTTTTGTTCAATATACGTGCGTAATTCAACTGTTAAAAATACGAGTACCAAGACAAAGAATAAAGCCAAGAATAAAAATCCTTGTTTCGATGCTTTTAATTCAAAAGTTGCCAATTGAAAAGCTTGCTTCCATTCCTGCATATAAAACCCCTCCTTTTAGGTGTTAAACTGTGTATGTGTATATATACAGTTTATGTAATGTTGTGTGTAATGTCAATATCTTTTTGAAAGGTTGTTGCTAGCGACAAAAAAGGCAGTAGGAAATTTCCTACTGCCTTTAAGGGGATATTATGAGAGTTGGCATTACTAGTTTGGTAGTTTTCTATAAAAATTACTCATTTATTCTGCAAAAATTTTTTTGTAGACTTAAACTGAAATGAAGGTAAACTAGTTCACCGAAAAGAGAGTAAAATCCTTTAATCCGTAGTTACTCTGTAATTAGAAACTATACCCTCTTCATTTAGTTTTATCATTAATTGTTCACTATCTATTCTGATTAGTCCTCGCTCTCTACCAAGATAATAGATTAGTTTACTTTTATTATTATTATCTGGACTTCCTAATAATTTGTATACTTCTGCTTTGGTTAGTCCTTGTAACTTGTGATTACTTAATAGATTATCGGTCATGTATACACGTTGGTTAGACTTATTCACCCACTTTTCCGTGGTAAAGTTTGAATTATACTCATTAAATCCCAACAATACTAGACAAATTAAAGGAGGAATAATACTAATAATAAGAATACGTTTATGTTTCACTTTCCTAAAGCTGCTATTATTCCTTCTTAATAAGAGCGAGGTCCAAATTACCAATAGTATAAACGGCACTGTTATTGCAGGAATGCTTATTATGCTAAAAGATGAATGTAAAAGACTAATAATGAATAAAAAAGCTATGTATAGTAAGACATAGATACATACATATATATTTAGAAACAGTTCCGTTGTCTGTTTAGATTTCATTTTTAAATCTCCCTTAAAATAAAGATTTTAAATATACTATGTTATGGCTATATGGCAATAGAGAAAATATCAGAATCGTATCTGGTGTTTTATTAGCATCTAACATTTTTGCAACTTCGCAAGTCTCTGCATCACCAACTTCAAAAGACTTTATACCTTACACCATTTGACTATGAAAACGTCATGAATACCTACTATTTAGCATCCCAGATAAAGTAAAAAACATCAAGGTTTAGGCCAAAGAAGCAGAGAATAAAGAATACTTAACAGATGAAAAATCAATCCAATAAAAAAGAAGTGCAAACGCGGTGTTTTGCACTTCTAAAATCCTATCCAATCCATGATATTATCAAATAAATGTTTCACAGTTCTTGAAAATCCTCTTAACAACCAATATAAAATTCGTAAAGGGAAAAAGATTAACTCAGGTACCCATAATAAGATATCAACCAACAAATCTAAAAGTTCATACCAAAAGTTAGACTTACCCCGACGTGTTCGTTTTCTCTCCTTACGCCTTTCTCGCCAGCGTTTCATTTGATTCACTCCCGATGTTGGTAATCAATCATTTACCTTGCCGAAGATAAATAATCACAAACTTACACGACACCTTCGCGGATCATGGCATCGCCAACTTTAAGAAAACCAGCGATATTTGCACCGACATCTAAATTTCCGGGATACCCATACTCTTCAGCTGCACTTATGCTATTTCGATAAATGTTTAACATGATCTCATGTAATTTTGCATCAACTTTTTCAAATGACCAGGAAAGCTTCATACTGTTCTGTGCCATTTCTAATGCTGACACGGCTACCCCACCAGCATTGGCGGCTTTAGCTGGGCCAAAAAGAATATGGCTCTCATTAAACAAATCGATAGCTTCCTGATTGGATGGCATGTTTGACCCTTCAGCAACAACTTTTACGCCATTTTTAATTAATACACGCGCAATGTCTGCATCAATTTCATTTTGTGTTGCACACGGCAAGGCTATATCACATGGGATTGTCCATATGTCATCGCCATTTTCATGGAATGAAGCATGTGGATGTTCAGCAAGGTACGCTGAAATGACCCCATCTTCTTCAAGTTTAAGCCGCTTGATTGTTTCTAAATTGACACCTTTTTCATCATGAATATAACCTGTTGAATCACTGCATGCAACAACCTTTGCGCCTAATTCCATGGCCTTTTCCATCGCATAAATGGCTACATTACCTGCGCCAGAAACGATGACTTTGCTATTGTTGAAACTCAAACCGTGATCTTGCATCATATCATCAACAAAGTATATTAAACCGTAGCCGGTTGCTTCTGGCCTGACTAAACTTCCGCCGAAACGAACATCTTTACCTGTAAGTACTCCAGGTTCATAACTGCCACGCATTCGTTTGTACTGACCGAACATATAACCAATTTCTCTAGCACCGACACCAATATCGCCTGCAGGTATGTCAACATTTGGACCAATATAATTGGATAGCTCCGTCATATAACTTTGACAGAAACGCATGATTTCGTTGTTGGACTTGCCTTTTGGATTAAAGTCAGCACCACCTTTACCACCACCGATTGGCTGTCCGGTTAAGGCGTTTTTGAAAATCTGTTCAAAACCAAGAAATTTTATAATGCTTGCATTGACAGTAGGGTGGAAACGTGTGCCACCTTTGTAAGGACCGATACTTGAATTGAATTGAACACGAAATCCTCTATTTACTTGAACGTTCCCACTATCGTCAAGCCATGGTACACGAAAAGTAAGGAGTCTCTCCGGTTCGGAAATTCGTTCTAATATCCCATTTTTCATATATTTTGGATGTTTCGCGAAGACTGGAACTAGTGCCGTGAAAATATGTTTTGTGGCCTGGTGAAATTCAACTTCGCCAGGATTTCTTTCCTCTACCGTTTTAAATACAGTATTTACATAATCCAATGCTTGTTGTAAGGAGTCATCTTTAACTCGTTGAATCGTTGTCATATATTTTCCCCTTTCATTTTTAGAAATAGTAAAACAGTGTTTCCGATCATTTATGTATGAAAGGAACACACGCTCATAGCTGAACATTTAAATCGGTCGGTTAATGGTAGTAATTGTAAAGGCCAGGTGGTTAAAACTAGGGATTCACTTGAAAGGTAATAAACAGAAATGATGATATTTTTTTGTTATAGCAATATATTTTACAGTATTTTTCACACAATTGCAATAGGAATAGATGAAATAGTTAAATAATTTTGTTAATAGACATGCTATCTAAATAGATAAAGTTCGCTAAAAATGCTACGATAACAGTAAGGAATTTGTCTGAAAATGGAGGTTTGATAAAGGTGAAAAATATGACGGCATTTACACTAGCTGAACAAATTAGGAAAAAAGCAATCTCTCCGGTCGAAGTGATCGATTATTACTTAAATCGAATCGATACATATAATACTGACATTAATGCGGTTGTTACCTTAAACCATGAAGCAAGGGAGGAGGCAGTCAGAAAGGAAGAAGCGATCCAACAAGGTAAGAAATTGGGTGCACTGCATGGTGTTCCTGTAGCGATAAAGGATTTAACGCCAACAAAGGGAATTAAAACAACATTTGGTACAAAGCTTTTCGCGGACAACATACCAGATCGGGATGCGACAATTGTTCAACGCCTAAAGGACGCCGGGGCGATCATTCTTGGCAAAACAAACACACCTGACTTTGGACATAAAGGAACTACCGATAACACATTGTTTGGCGCGACAAAAAACCCGTGGAATTTGGCAAAAACAGCAGGCGGATCAAGTGGTGGATCAGCTGCAGCAGTTGCGTCTGATCTGACACCAATCGCTGAGGGCAGTGATGGTGGTGGGTCAATCCGAATTCCAGCGAGCTTTTGTGGGGTATATGGATTTAAACCATCCTATGGCAGAATTCCGATGGACAATAATTTAAGTAATGTATTTGGTTCCAATAATCCATTTGTTAATCATGGACCATTAAGCCGTTCGGTCAAGGATGCAGCATTGTTTGTTGATGTCACCCAAGGACCGTCAACAACAGATCCTTTCTCATTGCCAACATTTGATGAAAAACTTATTGATCAAATGAATGGCCCATTAGATGGGGTGAAAATTGCTTACACGAAAGACTTTGGTATGTATACGGTTGATCCAGAAGTATTGGAGGTCATGGAAGAACAGATTGCCAAGTGGCGTGCGCTCGGCTGCCAAGTAGAGGAAGTATCGATGGATTTTGGCATGACGTTACATGAATTTCTCGGCTTTTTCAAAAATATGTGGTACGCTGCCGCTGCTGCTGGTGGACAGGAAATACTCGAGAAAACGCCTGACTTGGTAACACCTTCCTATCAAACAATGATTGAACGCGGATATGCGGTAACAACGAGTGCGTATATTCAATACCAATCAAAGCGGACAACCGTGTGGAATGTGTTACAACGTTATTTTAAAGATTACGACTTGATTATGTCACCAACATTATCGATTCCAGCTTTCGATTATCAATTATTAGGGCCGGAAACGATACAAGGCAAAAAAATTGAAGCAGATTCAGACTGGATGATGACCCATATATACAATATGACCGGTTTACCAGCGGCATCGATACCTGCAGGGTCGACCAAAGATGGTTTACCAGTCGGCATGCAAATTGCTGGAAATCGATTTGCGGATGGCCTTGTGTTAAGAGCAAGTCGAGGATATGAAGAGATTGTCGGTGGATTCCCTGCAGCGGATTTGAGTAAGATAAAGGCATAAAGCGAAATGAATAAGTGGGGGAGTTTCCACTCGCTGCTTTGGCAAAATTGAATTATTAGCAGTGTAAAAAGGACGTCTTTTGGTGTCTCCCTCCCTCATATTGAGACTTTTTTACCAATCATTGCCGGAATATTGATTGGATTTATTAGTGACTGGATTATAAATACAAATCTCAAAAATAAGAATACTATATTCTAATTTCTTGGGTGCTTCAGCTAATGGGTGGCTTTTCCGCAACGAAGAAATCACCTTTGAAGTATTATGTTTGAATAGCTAACCAGCCTTTTTTGTTAAAACATAACTTATCGGGAATTTATTGAAATGGGGAGGATAAGATACAATGAGTATTCAAAGAAATGAAGATAAGCATTTTACGTTTCAAGATTTCTTATTGTGGGATGAAGGTAGCCGATATGAGATTTTTGACGGTGTTCCTGTTTTACTTGCTACACCAACAACGAAACATCAAGGGGTTATCTCTTTTTTAACTATAGATTTTGGAATGTACTTCAAGGGTGAAGAATGTAGAATCTTTCCTTCCCCATTCACGGTTCGATTTTCTGAAGAAGATGATTACGAAAATGCAGACAACGTATTTGAACCAGACATTTCCATTGTTTGTAATGAGAATCAGCTTGATCAGTATGGATGCAAAGGTGCTCCTAGCCTAGTTGTGGAAGTATTATCACCTTCCACGAGTAGGAATGACAGAATTAAAAAATATAACGCATATCAAAAATTTGGTGTTTCTGAGTATTGGATTGTCGATCCCTTGAATGAGACCGTGGAGATATATATCTTAGATGAAGGAACTTACAAGCGTTGGAATGCGTATGGTCGAGAAGATATGATTAGATCGAAGCAATTTGAAAGGATAACAATTGTGGGGGAAGAAATGTTTTCATATGGTGAATAAACATTAAACAGTAGGCCTGCCTTTTTTCTTATTTGTAGGTTTGAAAGAGATTTTAACCTTGTAATCGAAAATTGAAGATTAATAATAGCACTGGTATTCCAGAATTGGTCACTTATCCTGAACAGGAAAAGGCATCTTATCTGTATTTTTTGATAAGGATCGTACTTTATTATATATTCCAAAACAATTCACCTCCATCAATTAAGTCACAGTTATGCTACACATATGGTAGACAACGGAGCCCCTTGTAGAAATTCAAAGCCTTCTTGGTCAACAAAAAGCGAAACAGCAAGGATCTATGCCCATCTTAACTCAATGCATTAACTTCACCGTATTTGTCTGACGGAATAATATCATCATTAGAAAATTCCTTTAAAAACTTTGCTAACCGGGCGTTAACGTTTTTCTTAATCTATGTAACAATTTCTAAACTAATTCAGAATGTCTTTCTCTTTATCTCTATCTGTATGTTTGTTAAAATAGAAAGTTGGATATATCCTTTTTACTGAAAATGATAGTTATTTGATCGGATTACCATAGATTAGGAGATAAATAGGAGGATTCACTTATATGAAAAGAAACAGTTTTCTTTATATGTTCATAGTTGCTGTTATCCTTGTTGTATCATTAGCTGCTTGTACAGAAGAATCGACTGATGATCAATCGGATGAGGCAAAGGCAAAGGAGGAACAAACTAACTCAAGTCAAGACACCGATGTGAAACAGATTTCTTCCTATGATGAAAGCCGGATCGATAATCAAGCAGAAATAGAAAAAGATCTATTGGAAGAATATCAAGAGGGATCCTACTCATTCGAAGATCCTTTTATAACGAAAGATCCATATGGTGTTGCTCCTCTTACAGCGTTAGTCATGTTTGAAACAGACGAGCCAACGCAAATAACCTTAACTGTTCAAGGAAAGGACAGCAATAGCGATGTCAAAAAGTCATTTGATGCGTACGAAACAGAACATCAAATTCCTGTTTTAGGTTTGTATCCAAATTATGAAAACACTGTAACAATAGAAGCAACAAACAAAGATGGAGAAACGATAACCACGGAATTATCTATTAAAACCGATTCATTGCCAGATGACTTTTTAACAACGGATCTAGTGGAAGCAGATACGGAAAAAATGGAAAATGGATTAACATTTATCATTCCTAGTTCGCGCTATGCTTATGCTGTTGATGATAATGCTGAAGTTCGCTGGTATTCAACTTTATGGAATTCACATGTTTTTAATCGATTAGAAAACGGGAATTTATTATATATCACAAAAGAAGAAGGCCAGGATAAATATAATGACTTATTGGAAATGGATATGTTAGGAAAAGTATCTAATTCGTACATTATTCAATTAGGTGATTATGAAAAAACCAACCTGCTTCACCATGACGCAATTGAACTGCCAAATGGTAACCTGCTTACAACGACACATGATGTTGATTCTGATTACATTGAAGATGAAATGGTAGAAATTGACCGGAAAACTGGAGAAACAGTAAGTGATTTCAGTTTTAGAGACATTTTGCCAGAGACGTTTTATCAGGACTATGAAGGACCGGCGGCAGACGAAGGGGATTGGCTCCATCAAAATGCTGTCTGGTATGATGAAACAGATAATACGATTCTAATGTCAAGTCGAAGTCAAGACTTAGTTATGAAACTCTCTTATCCAGAAGGTGAAATTAAATGGATATTAGCGGCACCGGAGTTTTGGCCAGATGATTATGAGCAATATTTATTGGATCCCAAAAGTGATGAAATGAAATTCCCTGGTGGACAACATGCTGTTATGACATTGCCTGATCAGGATGACAATGATGATACGACAGATATACTTCTTTTCGACAACAATATAGTTATCACAAGAGGAAATGATGACCTTAGCGAAGACTATAGTCGAGCCGTTCAATATAGAATAAACGAAAAGGATAAAACAGTTGAAGAAGTCTGGTCTTATGGTGAAGATCGCGGTAAGGAACTATTTTCAAGTATTGTTGGGGACGCGGATTATCTCCCTGAAACAGGAAACCGACTCATAACATCTGGCTATATTGAAGTGGAAGACGGAATGAATAGTAGAGTTGTCGAGGTTAGCGATCAAGACCCTGCTGAAGTGATTTATGAAATTGTCATATCAGGTTTTGAATCAGGCAGCCACCGTCAAGCATATCGGGCCGAGCGCATGCCTTTATATCCAAAACAAGAATGGAATTTGCAATTAGGGGAAGAAGACTAATAGTATCCGGAAATAGAAAGGTATGATGGCTGATCATGAGATATATTCCTTGATCAGTCTTTTTTTTAGGTTAAATGTTAAAATAGATTAACGTTGAAAAATAGTAGGTGTTTATTTGGGAACGATCATTTTATTTGTCGCTATTATTCTATTCGCTGCGATTCTCCAGACAAGTACAGGATTCGGCTTTTCGATTATGGCAACGCCGTTTTTGCTGTTACTTTTTGAACCACGAGAGGCAATTCAAATTAACCTGATTTTATCGCTCGTCATTTCTTGTGCGCTAATTTGGAAAATAAGAAAAGATATTGATATGGGGATTTTAAAGAGGTTCATCCTAGGTGGCATTGTTGGTCTGCCTATAGGGATTACGATCTTTTTAACGATGGATATAACATGGCTGAAATTAGGAGTCAGTATTATTATCCTTTTGCTGACCGTTTTATTAATCCTTCATTTTCGTATTGGGCAAACAAGTCGAAGGGATTTCTCGATTGGTGCGCTTTCCGGTGCGTTTACAACAAGCATTGGTATGCCAGGACCGCCAATTCTATTGTATTTTTCTGGAACAGAGACAACGAAGGAAAAATTGCGAGGGACTACGTTGGCGTTTTACTTGTTTATTTACTCGGTTAGTTTGCTTACACAAGTTATGTTTGCAGGTACGACGAAAGCTATATGGCAATCAAGCCTTATCGCATTACCACTCGTAATCATTGGTCTGTTTTTGGGCCAGCTTTTATTTAAACGTATTAATCAACAAGTGTTTCAAACCATTACATATGTATTGTTGCTGTTTACTGGTATTTATTTGTTGATCCAACAGCTTTAACAGCACTCCGAAAGAAGTCTCCCACCTCAAGAAATGCGAAGAACGACAGTCCAAAGAGTAGGTGGGAGATGAATTCAGTTGACGTTAGCCAAATGCCCTGTATTCAAATTGCTAATTGTTATAATGGCTGATTCCTATTAGATTTTTGATCGCTTTCCGTGCTTTTCTTGCAATCGCTTCATGCAATGGACGTTTCTTTATTCGGAACTGCTTGATTTGGAAAACGGTTTGAACATATTTTTTGATAACGGAAATACCACTAATGGCCACTGCATCATTCGTATGAGTCTTTTCCAACCCCAAATTTTTTCGCCAAGGTATTTGGCAAACAACCTTCTTTGTACTGGTTGTTGACCCTAAGTTATTTTTGCATACCACGCTGAATGTCAATAACTATATTCTTGGTTAACCCGGTAGCATTCGCAACAAATTCAATTTCCAGGCCCTTTTCTAAAAGTCGAAGTGCAATGGTTTCCTTTGTTTTATGCTCAGCTTCCTTTGCCTTTTGCTCAGCCTTTTGTTCGGCGTGTTGTACTCGCAATTCAGCTTCACGTTGGGCTGCTTCCTCATCCATAATTTGTTTCAATCGGGATTCATAAACAAGCCTTTGTTCCTGTTCCATGCTCAGCCCTTCCCAGTTATGAAAGGCTTCCCTTAGTGACTCATCATTCAAAGCCATCACCTCGGGCCCACACGATGTGGGTCATGCAGACGTTGCCACAGGACGTGGCGTTCTTAGTCTGCCTTCCTTTACTTTTATCATCATAGATTTTACCGTTTCTAGAATCGACCATGCCAAGCAGCAAAAGCCATCTTGCCAGCGCATCATTCCATGGATCAAGTTTATCATCTTTCCAATCCTTTATTAACTTGCTCATCTCAATAAAATGAAATTCCATCACATTCGTCAGTTTGAACTGGTCTTCATCTTCATATAAATGATAGGAAGTATGGAAACGTTCTGTTTGACTAAAAAGATCAAAGTTAAGAATATTGATTGAAATTACCGGTCGCAATTCTGTATAACCCATTCCCTTTTTCTGTGAGCTTAAATATGCCTTGGACCAGTAATAGATGGAACGTTTAATCATATCATATTTATTTGTAAATTGGATTTCTACATTGATCTTTTCATCGGCATTTGTAACAACTAGCAGATCCAGTCTTGACTGTTTATCATCAACATATTCCCCGCTGAATTCCGTATTCATAAATGAGATATCCTTGATTTGATTCCTACCTGTTTTCTGTAAAATTGCATTCAAAAATACAACAGTAATATCCTTATTCTTTTCATTTCCAAATAGTTGTTTGAAGGCGTAATCAACTTTTAAATCCATTAGTTGTTCTAGTGGAATGCGTTTAAGTAATTTTGATCTATTAATTTCCTGTTTTCGCTTGGTGTATTCATTTCGATCTTCCATTACTTGAGTAANTCCAAATAGTTGTTTGAAGGCGTAATCAACTTTTAAATCCATTAGTTGTTCTAGTGGAATGCGTTTAAGTAATTTTGATCTATTAATTTCCTGTTTTCGCTTGGTGTATTCATTTCGATCTTCCATTACTTGAGTAAATGTAGTGTAATTAGTGGTTTTTTTAATCGGCAGTTCTACCAGTGTCATATCAACACTTCCTTTAGGTTATATGAGGACTTATCGAGGAGTATTTCTATCTATATTATATCAAAATCCAATTTCACAAACAAGTGTTCTTTTGCTTAATGATGAATAAATAAGTTCACACTTGTTATGAAGGAGCCCCTAGGTATGTTTTCGGTTAGTCTACAATGATATTAAGTGCATTAGTTGAGGTTAGGCTGTTCTGGGTTGGCCAGTGAATGTACGTATCATGAACAAAGCTCGTATATTAACAGAGTAGGCGGCCGTTAATATCAGCCATCAGACAGTTAAACAACAAAGTATCAAGCAATTAGCACAGGTTACAAATTGCCACCTGCGCTAACTAAAAATAGAGTGCTAAAAACATTTCGGTTTAGCACTCTATTGGCATTGTTATTTACGACTTTTTCCGCAAATACTGAACTACTTAAGATCCAAGACGAAGGTTCGTTGCTTATGCTTCCTTTTCTTCACCTAAATACTTACGTTGAAATCCAGCGATACTCTCATACTCTTCGTTAAGCATTCGCGATAACCGGATAAAGATGGGCAACAACTCTTGGTAAATTGCAGTTGTTTCGTTATCTGGATAATGGGTGTTTGTGTTCCCAACCATTTCTGAGACAAATTGGAAGTCATCTATTTCTTCCATTGCGTACATACCAAGCACAACAGCGCCTAAGCAGGAGCTTTCAAAGCTTTCTGGCACAATTACTGGTTTATCAAAAATGTCAGCCATTAACTGGCGCCACATTTTGGATCGTGCAAAGCCGCCAGTAGCTTGGATACGTTTTGGTTCGCCGGTTAATTCTTCAAGTGCCAGCAGAACAGTGTATAAGTTATATATCGTTCCTTCTAAAACGGATCTTATCATGTGTTCTTTTTTATGATGAATGCTTAAGCCAAAAAATGATCCGCGTGCATTTGCATTCCATAATGGTGCACGTTCCCCAGTCATATAAGGGTGGAAGATTAAGCCGTCTGATCCTGGATTTACACCAGATGCTATTTTAGTCAAAACATCATATGGATCAATGTTTAATCGCTTAGCGGTTTCTACTTCAGCGGCAGCAAATTCATCACGAAGCCAGCGCAAAATAATTCCGCCATTATTGACTGGTCCACCAATAACCCAATGATTTTCAGTTAGCGCATAACAGAAGATCCGCCCCTTTGGATCTGTTTTTGGCTCATTGTAGACCGTACGAATGGCACCACTAGTCCCGATCGTTACCGCGACAACACCAGGTTCAATTGCATTAACCCCAAGATTGGAAAGGACACCATCACTTGCCCCGATAATAAATGGCACGTCATTGTCAATACCCATGTACGATTGGTATTCCTGTTTAACACCAGTTAGTTTGTACGTTGTCGGTACAATTTCTGATAACTGCTGAGAAGATATTCTTGCTAGTTGTAATGCTTCTGTATCCCAATCAAGTGATTGTAAGTTAAATAAACCTGTTGCTGAAGCGATCGAATAATCGATAATATATTTTCCAAAAAACTTAAAGAAGACATACTCTTTGATTGAAATAAATTTAGCCGCCTTTGCAAAAATCGCTGGCTTTTCTGCTTTAAGCCAAACAAGTTTCGCCAATGGAGACATCGCATGTATTGGTGTCCCTGTACGTAGATATATGTCATGACCGTTATGTTCTTCTTTAATCTTTTTCGCATATTTCGCACTTCTTGTATCTGCCCACGTAATACTGTTCGTTAACAAGGTACCTTCTTCATCAACTGCAATAAGGCTATGCATGGCAGAGCTAAAGGAAATGAGTCTTAATTGCCCGTGTTCTAGGTTACCTTTTCGAATCGTTTCTCTTATCGTTCCAAGCACGGCATCAACTATTTCGTCCGGATTTTGCTCAGCGATTAATGGATTTGGAGTGTGCAGTGGATAGTTTATCGTATGCATTGTTACAACTTCGCCTTGCTTATTATATAAAACTGCTTTCGTACTTGTTGTACCAATGTCCACCCCTAAGTAGAGTGCTTGTTGTTTCATGAGTATTCCTCCTAATATAGCTGTATTGAATTTTGGTTGTTTTAATAATTTCGTAGTTGATATAAACTGCCACGTAAGTAGGGTTCAAAATTACCGCTACGGAAATACACTACGCGGACCTTAGGGCAACGCTTCAGCTTCCTCGGAAGAAAAGCACTTCCTTGAAAAAGGAAAATTGCTTTTTCTGCGTGCGATGTAACGCTGCCGAAGCTTTCCTTGTCCTGCGGGATCTTCAGCTGTTGCTTTTCCCGCAGGAGTCTACGTGTATTTCCTTCGCTGGTGTTGTGCATTAACATATTATTACAACTTTTAATGCTTGATTTTAAGGAAATATTAAAGCATATGCATATATTTCCTCACAAGCAGCCCGTATACACGTAGACTCCTGGGGGATGAGAGGCATAGGTGAGACCCCGCAGTCGCAGTGCGCCAGCACGAGGAGGCTCTCCAGCCGCCCCCGGAAAGCGGAGTGTATACGGGCTGCGGGGCAGAGAGCAACAAACAATGTGAAACCAATATAGCACTTACTTCGCATTTTATATCTATTGTGTCAATAACAACCTTTTAGAAAGCTGCTGCCTTTTAGCAGCTCTGAGCATCCTGTAGTGTATTCAGGATGCGGATTAATCCTTTATGAAAAGGGCATAAATTTTTTATATAGAAAAAGAAAAAGGAACAGCAAGCATTCCTTTTTCTCTCTATCATTTAACCAATAAATAGACTTAATATAAAGACTACTGCAAAACCGACTAAGGCAATTAATGATTCCATGATGGTCCAAGATTTTAATGTGTCTTTTACATCTAGGCCAAAGTACCGGTTGACTAGCCAGAAGCCTGAATCGTTAACGTGTGAAGCGATTGTTGCCCCTGCAGCGATCGAGATTACAATTAAGCCTAGTGTTGGTCCAGCAAGCCCCATTGTATCAATAAGTGGGGAAACTAAACCAGCCGCAGTTACCATTGCAACGGTTGCTGAACCTTGTGCGACACGAACTACTGCAGCAATTAAGAATGCAAGGAGAACAGGAGGTAAAGCAGAGTTTACCATCATGTCACCTAAAACGTCACCAACACCTGAATCAATTAGTACTTGTTTGAACACGCCACCTGCACCAGTTACGAGAATAATAATTCCTGCTGGCTCTAATGCTTTTGTAGCGATTTCTTGAACATCATCTTTTGAATAACCGCGTTTTACACCTAAGAAATAGAAGGTTAATAATGTTGCAATTGTTAAGGCTACAAATGGATGTCCTAAGAATGTGAAAATATTTCTGATGGTATTTCCTTCTTCAAGCATGACCCCGGATAATGTGTTTGCCAAAATTAATACTAATGGAATGAAAATTAACGATGCAATCATTCCGAAACTTGGTAATTCCTGTTCGTATGTCTTTCCTTCAAACTGTTGATAGTCGGGAATATCGACATGTATCTTTTTTGCAATGTATTTACCAAAAACAGGTCCAGCAATGATCATCGCTGGAATACCGGCGATAAATCCGAATAGAATAACCCAACCTAAGTCTGCATTTACTAAATCAGCTACGGCAATAGGACCTGGGGTTGGCGGTATATAACTGTGTGTTACGGCTAGACCAGCTAATAGCGGAATTCCATAATAAAGCAAGGACTTTCCAGTTTTCTTTGCTAACCCATAAATAATTGGTACAAGAATGATAAAACCTACATCAAAAAATACGGGAATTGCAACGATGAAACCAGTAATACCTAATGCCCATTGTGCCTTGTCTTCTCCAAATTTGTTAATTAGTGTTTGGGCAAGTCGTTCTGCTCCACCAGAAACTTCGAGCATTTTACCAAACATGGCACCAAGGCCAACAACTACAGCGACGAAGCCAAGTGTTCCCCCCATACCACTTTCAATCGATTCAATAACTCCACTAAGTGGCATGCCCGCTGCGATACCAACTAGTAAACTAACAAGCAATAGTGCAACGAACGCATGCAATTTTGTACGAATAACTAAAAATAATAGCAAGAAGATACCTGCAAGTGCGATCAAAATTAATGTTGAACCTGACATTTTACTTTTCCCCCTTTATTTTAAACGCTTTCATCTAGATTCTAAATAGAAGGCCGGATAGACAAGCGTTTATCCGGCCTATGTTTACTTCTTGACGACATCGTGTCCGCCAAATTCATTTCGCAGTGCTGCTACAACTTTACCTGAGAATGTGTCATCTTCCTGGGAGCGATAGCGCATCATTAAAGATAAGGCGATAACGGGTGCTGCTACTTGGAAGTCAAGAGCTGTTTCCACTGTCCATTTTCCTTCACCGGACGAATTCATCACACCACGGATATCATCGAGTTTTGCATCTTTTGTAAAGGCGTTTTCGATTAATTCCATCAGCCATGATCGAATAACAGAACCATGATTCCATACTTTTGCTACTTTTTCATAGTCATAGTCGAATTCACTTTTATTTAAGATGTCAAAGCCTTCTGCGATCGATTGCATCATTCCATACTCAATGCCATTATGGACCATTTTCAAAAAGTGCCCACTGCCGGTTTTACCAGTATATAGATAACCATTTTCTACAGATGCATCTTTAAATAACGGTTCAATCTCAGCGAATCTTTCTGCGTTTCCACCAATCATGGTGCATGCCCCTTGTCTTGCACCATCTGTACCACCGCTAGTACCGCAATCAAAGAAATAGATTCCTTTTTCGGTAAGCATTTCATTTCGGCGTAATGTGTCTTTGTAATTGGAGTTACCACCGTCAATTACCATGTCGCCCGTATCTAATAGTGGCGCTAATTCGTTAATAACGGCTTCAGTAATCTCGCCTGCAGGAACCATTAACCAAATTTTTCGTGGTACCGGAAGATGATCAACCAAATCTTTTAGCGTTGCTTGAAATTGAAAATTATCATGTTCTTCTATGTTATCTGCTGCAGCTAAATTACTATCGTAACCAACGACTTCATGACCGTGATCAGCTAAGTTCAATGCTAAGTTAAGGCCCATTTTTCCCAGACCAACCATACCTAATTTCATAATGTCCTCCTCGTGTAGAAGAATTTTTTTTCATTTTAACATAATTATATCAAATATTTTTTCATAAGCAATACTGAAAATAAATTTTGTTTCTTATATAATGGACTTAAACGAGAAACTGTTTTCACATTGCTTGTTGTTTTTAACCAGCAATAGATGTTGAAAATTGCAACGTACTATACCCAACGAAGTGTATTTCTGTAGCGGTAATTAGTATGCACTTTTATATCTATTGAGTAAGAAACAAGAGTCTTTTGGAAAACAGCCAAAACTAAGATGTAAGGGGAACGGCATAATGGATAATGTACATCAGCATGGTTTAGCAAGCATCCGCAGTAATTACGGGAAATTTAGTGACAAAGAAAAGAAGATCGCCGACTACATTTTACATAATCCCCAAAATATCATTCATCATACAATTAACCAGGTATCAGATGAATTAAACGTCGCGGAGTCAACAGTATTTCGTTTTTGCCAGCGAATTGGTTTTAAGGGGTATCAGGCGTTAAAGATTGCCTTAGCCGCAGAAATTGT
Organism: Lentibacillus sp. Marseille-P4043; assembly: GCF_900258515.1. Classification (NCBI taxonomy): domain Bacteria; kingdom Bacillati; phylum Bacillota; class Bacilli; order Caryophanales; family Bacillaceae; genus Lentibacillus; species Lentibacillus sp. Marseille-P4043. The sequence goes on from NZ_LT984884.1 coordinate 1,095,054, forward strand.
TACTCCAATGAAAGATATTCATGAAAAAATTAATGATGGCGATAGCATGGCAACTGTTTCCGAGAAAGTGTTTCGTTCCAATATGAAAACGCTTGAAGATACATTGCATATTTTGGATGGTATGGCAATTGAACAGGCTGTCGAAGCCATTTTAGCTGCGAATAAAGTGGAGTTTTTCGGTAACGGAGGATCTGCGCTTGTGGCATTTGATGCTTACCATAAATTTGTCAGAAGCGGTCTACAGGTAAGTTCTAACCTTGATTCGCATATGCAACTTATGACCGCATCACAATTGACAGACAAGGATGTTGCCATATTAATCTCACATTCTGGTTCAACAAAAGATACGCTTGATGTTTTACAGGTTTTAAAGGAAAAAAAGGTGAAAACGATTAGCATTACAAACTTTGCTAAATCGCCTTTAACAAAAGAAGCAGATATTTCGTTATACACTGTGGCTGAGGAAACGGATTTTCGTTCAGAAGCATTATCATCGAGAATTGCTCAACTTAGTATTATTGATGTGTTATACACGAATGTGATGATTACGAGAAAAGAAAAAGGGAAAGAAGCATTGCAAAACATGCGGAAGGCAATTTCATTAAAACGTTTGTAGGGTGGCTGTTAGTTAATGGCCTTTAGCTCATGCTTAACGGTTCTTCCTTACCTGTCTTGTCGGCACTTTTATAAATGTGTATTAAATTCCTAATATTAGGTATTCCCTTTGTTGTGTTACTCATGTATAATGTATTTCGAGTATCGAAGAAAGGACGGCTTACATGAGTACACAAGTGAATACAAAAACGGCGGCTGCGGCTATTCCAGATAAAATTTGGACACGTGATTTTGTCCTCGTTTGTCTGGCTAATTTTTTTATATTTTTGGGGTTCCAAATGACACTTCCAACTATCCCGCTATTTGTTAAGGAGTTAGGAGGAAGTGATCAGTTAATCGGTATCATTACGGGTATTTTTACATTCTCGGCACTTTTGCTTCGTCCATATGCTGGCCATTCATTGGAATCTAAAGGTAGACAATTTGTGTATATGATAGGTCTTGCAATATTTGTCCTATCCGTTGGGTCCTATGCATTTATTGCTAGTATTGTATTCCTATTTATTATGCGAATGGTTCAAGGGATCGGCTGGGGATTTTCAACAACAGCTACCGGCACCATTGCAACAGATATTATTCCACCAAAGCGTCGTGGTGAAGGGATGGGGTATTTTGGGCTATCCGGTAACCTTGCACTTGCATTTGGTCCATCACTTGGATTAACACTTGTTGGTGTGATGTCGTTTAAGGAATTATTTTTAATTTGCGCATCATTGGGGTTAGTGGCGTTTCTATTATCTTCAAAAATCCGTTACAAAAAAGTGGAACAATCACCGAATAAATCAACCACGGTAAAATTTGATATTTTTGAAAAGACCGCATTACAACCGTCTGTATTGTTATTTTTTATTACGGTGACATTTGGTGGTATTGCTTCTTTCCTGCCGTTGTATGCCACACAAAAGGGTATTGAAGGAATTGAATTATACTTTTTAATGTATGCGATATTCTTAATGATATCGAGAACGTTTGCCGGGAAAATATACGATAAAAAAGGACATGAATTTGTCTTCCTTCCCGGGACATTATTAATTTTTATTGCAATGATCCTGTTATCATGGCTGCCAAGTATGTTTGTCATGCTTGTTGCGGGTGCTCTATACGGACTTGGCTTTGGCAGTGTACAACCAGCACTGCAGGCATGGTCAGTTGATAAAGCACCGGACAATCGAAAAGGGATGGCTAATGCGACGTTTTTTTCCTTTTTCGATCTAGGGGTTGGACTTGGAGCTATGGTATTTGGTCAGCTTGCCTTCGTATTTGGTTATGGGTCAATCTATGCAACAGCTGCTGGATCGGTAATGCTGTCAATGATGCTATATGTATTTTTATTGATAAAATCACGAAAGAGAACAGGTGCATAGGAAGATAAAAAAGCCGAGAAACAGCAACCTGCTGAATCTCGGCTTTTTATTATGCCTCTTTTGGTAATACAATTCGTTTATACAGTTGGACGGTCAACCAATAATATACACCGTAAATGACGATGAAAATGGTGATTGGTAACCAAATTTTTGTATATGGTTCAACAAGAATGAATGAAAACATCTGCATGCCGACTAACACGTGTATGAGTCCGACAATAGCCGGGAATAGGAACACAAGAAATAACTCTTTGTAAATCGACTTCACTAATAATGACTTTCGAACACCAATTTTGCGCAGCATACTATAGCGGTGCGTATCGGCGGATGCACTAGATAACAATTTGAACATTAACACACTCGCCATCATCATAAGGAAGGCAACTCCAAGGAAAAAGCCCATGAAGATGGTTCCACTAGCGATTCCTTTAAAAACCATATAGTCAGCGAATTTACTTCCTCCTGCCATGTCAACGCCTTGCTCACCTGTATACGATGCTGCTACTTTTTGCTGGCGCTTTTCAATTTGCTCTAACTGTGGCAAATAATCGGCAAAATCATCAACACGTGCGATAAGAACTTCCTGCTCTTCGGTATTGAGCTTTTGATAATTAGCTTGGTCAAAGATAAAAATACTCCGATCACCAACCATTTGGAAACCGGTGCGTAACTCGGAAGATAATGCAGTATCCCATTCGCTTGGAATACGTGCCATTTCATCCACTTCACCCCACGTATATTGTTCTTCCGGCAATGGGGTAGAAATTCGCTTCGCTTCTGGCAGTTCTAACGATGTTGGGTCAAATGGTTTGAACAATGGAGGATGCTCTAGCAAATCCTCTTTCAGAAAATAAACACCTTCATCGTTGATTTTGTAACGGTACTCATTTTCCTCAATAATATTCATGTCCGCCAGTGTGTCACGATCCGCTTTCGTTGGCTGGTGAATGGTTACATCATTTGCATGAAACATGGATGCTTGCAATTCTACGTTATTGTAAAATGACAAACCGGCAGTCATTGCCCCTAACCCGAGTGCAACAAGCATTGCGACAGTTCCGAGTACTTTGGTTAAGTGTCCCATTCTGAAACGTAATTGGGCAAACGTAAATGAATTAATTCCTTTTTCATTGAGTGTACGAATGCTTTTTATCTTTTTCATTAAATAAGGGAATAGGGAGATAAACGCCAGATACGTACCAAGTGTAATTGTTATTGCTGCAAGGATAACCCCGAATTGGGCCATCTTTGCCATATTAAACATGGCGTAATACCCAGCACCAATGAGAACCACCGCTAAAATAACGCCAATTATGGTTTTTCCACCTTTAGCCTTCACTTGATCATGCTTCTCTCCCGCATGAAGAAGGTCCAAGACAGATTTTCTGGAAATTTTAATTGCATTGACAAAGGATGTTAGCAAAAATAAAGCAACATAAAAAATAACGGTTGTGATAACAGATGATTCATATAGTGCATGGAATCCTTCACCTGAAAAATCGAGTTGGTTCATTAATAACTCCGCAATCCCTTGTGCCAAACCAATCCCCACAATTAATCCAACAATTAGTGAGACAATGCCGATAAAGAAGGTTTCAAAAAACATCAGTTGGGCTACTTTACGCTTCTTAGCCCCAAGGGTCATGTACATACCAAGCTCTTTTTGCCTCATGGAAAGCATAAAGGATGTTGCATAAAAAATATAAAACAATGTAATGAACGCTAATATAAATGTCCCAACATGAAAGATAAAGACAATCGATCCAATCATGGCATTCGATTCGATAAATGCTTTGTTTTGTGCTAGTGTTTCAAACATATAAAAAATGGCAATTGAGATCGTTAGACCGAACAATAAAACAAGATAGTCTTTAAACATTTTACGCATGCTGGAAAATGATAATTTCAATAACATGTCATAACCTCCTATTCCGCAAACTCTGCAAGTACATCAAGAATTTGATGATGGAATTCATTCCGACTACCATCACGATGAATTTCTTTGTACAATGCACCATCTTGAATAAATAAAATTCGTTCACAATAGCTAGCGCTTAGTGGATCGTGTGTGACAAGCATGATGGATACACCGTGATTTTCATTTAAATGATCCATCGCTTCTAACATACTTTTTGCACTTTTGGAATCAAGTGCTCCTGTAGGTTCATCCGCTAATATAATGGCAGGTTCATGAACCAATGCTCGTGCTGCTGCTGCCCGCTGTTTCTGTCCGCCTGAAACCGTAATAGGATACTTGTCCAAGATCGCTTCAATGCCAAGCTTTTTAGCGACCTCCACAACACTTGGTTTAATTTTTCTTGATGGAACCCCCTGTAAAGATAATGGCAGGGCAATATTTTCATAGATTGTCAAGTTTTCCAGCAAGTTAAAGTCTTGGAAAATAAATCCGAGCTGCTCTGACCGAAAATCCGCCAATTGCCCTTGTTTCATTGATGTAATATTGGTACCAGCAATTTCAATCGTGCCATCAGTTGGCTTATCTAAAGTGGAGACAACATTTAATAGTGTCGTTTTCCCTGCGCCAGAGGGTCCCATAATACCGACAAATTCCCCTTGCTGAATATCAAACGTAACTCCTCTTAATGCATGGAATTGGCTTTCGTTTTTCTTACCAAAAATTTTATGAATGTTTTTCACGTTAACGACGGGTTGATTCATTGTTATAACCTCCAAATAATGATCTATTGCTAGTTTATCCACATTCACATTAAAGTACTATGTCTTTTTCTTTCAGTAGTCTTACAGTTTTGTAAGATGGCGTCTGATTTCTAACAAGGTAAGAAAGTATAAGTTTTTGGCTCTGATCTGTTCTTGGGCAGGACGAGCCACGTCCAGCTCCAGCGCCCAGCAACTAGCAAACTTCACACTCCTCCACTACGATAAGTCAACATCGGCTCGTTCCTCACCGTGTTTCCTTTATCTCATTGCGGAGTGCTCCAGTTTGTACGTTGCTAAACGGGCGCTTGCGCTTTTGTCCTCATGTATAGAATGAATCAGTTTTCCCCATCCTAATAAAAAGTTCTCATAGTTTAAAAACGAGCCATTCTCGTTTACAATAAAAGAAATAGAGATGGTAGAAGGTAGGTTAATAGGCTTTGGCGAGTATTCAAAATTTAAACTTACAAAAAATATTTCCAGCCCCCGTATACAGACGTGGATTGGAATACTATAAACAAGACCGAGTTAGCGACCTATTGTATGATATCAATTATCAAGTTTGGACTGCCTCTGTACGAGGATCGGAAATGTATTTTGTTGAGATAAATATGGCCGATTTAGAAAAGGGTTCCATTCAGACGTACTGCGATTGTCCAGCGTTTTCTACGTATAATACATGTAAACATATCGTTGCAACGCTAATTGCAATTTCTAAAAAACCATCATCAAATATACCTGCTCAAGCATCGTATGATTATCAGACAACAAATCAGTTAATCCATTCGATTACATCCTTGCAACAGCCTATGGAAACTTCGGAGATTATTACGAGCAAAGTGCCGCTAAAAGTGGAATACTACATCAAATGGACGTATGATCGGCACCTATTTCTTGAGCTAAAGGCAGGGGAAAAGCGTCCGTTTGTTGTTAAGAATGCCCAAGAATTTTTAGGAAATGTACTAAGCGGGAATGAACATTATTTTACGAAGACATTTACGTACAACCCGGATACCCATTATTTTCTCAGGCAAGATATAGACATTTTTGAAATGCTATATTCTATATTGCGAAATGAGCAAATTTACGTTGATCGGGCATTTTATCATTATCAGGATACATCGGAGCGTTCAATCGTTATTCCGCCACTTCTGATTGAGCCGCTGTTGGATAAACTTATTGAGCGTCAGTTAACAGTTGAAACGAGGGAAAAGCGTTTCGAGCATGTTGATGTTGTCAAGGGAGAGCTGCCGTTTCGCTTTGCAATCTCGAAGAACAAACAGGGAGAAATGGTATTGGCCATGGATGAAATGGATTCCATGATCTACTTTTCGATGTATCAATTACTGTTTTCACAAGGGATATTTTATTTTCCTGCAAAAGAACAACTACCGATCGTTGAACAATTAGATACGATCGGGATAGAGAATCACCGCTTGCCAATTACGAAAAAGCAGGCAGATGTTTTTGTATCAGAGGTGCTGCCAACGCTTAAAAAGGTCGGGGAGGTACAAATTTCGGATAACGTTGCATCTGAAATTATTCAAGTGCCACTGCGAGCCAAACTTTATCTTGATGTCCAAGCGGAATGGATTGTTGGCAGGTTGGAATATCATTATGGTGAGCATCAAATTGATCCGTTCAATGGGCGTGAACAGGACGAGGTCATTATTATTCGCGATGTCACAAAAGAACAGCAGATTATGCGCCTAATTGAACAGGCGAATTTTCATTACAATGGGAAAGAGCTGTATATCGAAGCAGATGAAGAGTCGGTTTATGAATTTTTATATCATGCCTTACCACTCTTTGAACAATATGTGGAACTGTTCTTGACATCTGAGGTTCGTCATCTGATCGTGGAAAATGAACCGAATCCGAGTACGAGTGTGCGAATTGAGTCGTCCTCCAATTTATTGGAAGTTGGCTTTACCATCGAGGGCATTAATGATAATGAAATTAACCAAATTTTGAACGCGGTAATGGAGAAAAAGCGGTATTATCGTTTGCAAAGTGGAGCATTGCTTTCTTTGGAAGGGGAAGAGTTTTCTTCCATTAAGCAACTTTTTACCGATTTGGATATTAAAAAGTCGGACGTTCAGGATGGAAATGTCCAATTACCTGCTTATCGTGGTGTACAAATTGATGAACTAATTGATACCAAGAAAGACTATGATCCGTCATTTCGCCGGTTATTGAACCAGCTGAAATCACCAGAGGAACAAGTGTATCCATTGCCAGATCAATTACAAGCCACATTAAGAGATTATCAGAAGACTGGCTATCAATGGTTTAAATCGTTGAGCAATTATCAATTAGGCGGTATTTTAGCAGATGATATGGGTCTCGGAAAAACATTGCAAAGTATCGCATATATGGTATCGGAACAAGGTGATAAACCGCATTTAATCGTTGCACCATCGTCCGTATTATATAACTGGAAAAACGAATGTCAAAAGTTCGCACCAGATTTACAAGTTGCGATTATGACTGGCACACCAACAGAACGACAAGTAAAGATTCAAGAACAAATGCATATGGATGTCTGGATCACTTCCTATGCAACATTAAGGCAAGATATTGAATTTTACCGTGATTTATCTTTTCAAACATTGATTTTGGATGAGGCGCAGTATATTAAAAACTATGCAACGAAAACATCCCAAGCAATTCGGGAAATTAAGGCCAGTAAGCGTTTTGCATTAAGTGGTACCCCAATTGAAAATTCGATTGATGAATTGTGGGCAATTTTTCAAGTCATATTACCAGGGCTCATGCCAAATCAGCGTGCATTTAGACAATTGTCACATGAAAAAATCGCTATGTTGACGAAACCGTTTATTTTAAGGCGCCTGAAGCAAGATGTGTTGAAAGAACTGCCTGATAAAATTGAAACCGTCTCTGTCTCAGAATTAACGAAACCGCAAAAAGAATTATATCTCGGTTACTTGCGCCAGTTACAACAAGAGGCAGCGCAATCAATGAAAGATCATGACTTTCATAAAAACCGGATGAAAATATTAGCTGGTTTAACTAGGCTGCGACAGATTTGCTGTCATCCATCATTGTTTATCGAGAATTATGAAGGGAAGTCCGGGAAGCTGGAACAATTGATGGAAACGGTTCGCAATGCTGTAGAAAATGGCAAACGAATGCTGATTTTCTCCCAATTTACAAGTATGCATGAGATTATTATTCGTAAATTGGCGGAGGAAGGAATCGATTACTTTTATTTGCATGGGTCAACACCATCGCAGGAACGCGTGCAAATAAGTGAGCGGTTTAACAATGGGGAAAAGAGTGTGTTTCTAATATCGCTGAAGGCTGGCGGAACAGGATTGAATTTAACAGGTGCAGATACTGTTATTCTCTATGATTTGTGGTGGAATCCTGCTGTTGAGGATCAAGCAACAGGCAGAGCACACCGCTTTGGGCAGAAAAACGTGGTACAGGTTATTCGTCTAGTCACAGAGGGAACCATTGAAGAGAAGATTTATGATCTGCAGCAAAAGAAACGCGAGTTAATTGACCAAGTAATCAAACCAGGTGAAAGTATGCTATCCAGCCTGTCTGAAGATGATATAAAAGAACTGCTTAGCCTTTAGCGCTGAGCAGTTTTATCTTTTTTAGAAGCTCTTTTCGTAGTCTTTGTCGCTATTCGTGGTTGATGGAAGAAAATGCGACGTAGTGAAAATTCCCTTTCGTAACAATGATGATGCAATGCCTAAATTCCGCTCCGGCAGAATACTTCGCTTTCCGCGGGCACGGCTTCAGTCTCCTTGCCCCGGTGAGACCCCGCAGAGCGACGAGCGAAACTTCCACCGAGTAAGCTTCGAGTTGCGAGGAGCGATACTTCACCGAAATTACTTGCAACTCGGGCGAGCACCCAGCTCGAGGAGGCTCAGCAGCCGCCCGCGGAAAGCGAAGTGTATTTCCGGAACGGCGGGGGAGTAGATTCTTAGTTATATCGCATTTTATATCTATTGTGTCAAAGCAACAATCTTTAAAAAACAGCCTTAAAAAAATGAAAGTAAAACATGTTTGCTGCGTCTTTGTAATGGGAATCATAAAGGTGTATAATATATAGTATATTCTGAAAAGGGGTTGGTTAAATTGGGAAAAGTACTAAAGGGGTTTAGTAAATTTATCGTCGCCAATTTTGCGGTCATACTTGCGATTTTGTTATTACCAGTCTTCTTAATTACAGATGACGTTGCAATTTTTGATCAAGTGATGGATTATTTGTTTAATAATAAAAACTAGCAATGGAAGTATCCCTTTAATGGGGGTATTTTTATGTTTTTCACTTCACATAAGGAAGAGCCAGATTGACTCCCAATCTGACTCGGCTTATTATGATACCGTTATTTGAAATAGCTTCCTCGGACGCCCTTTTTGATAAGGTTTTTCTTCTCCAACTACTTTAATAACCTCACCCGATAACAATTTGTAAACCGTACGTTCAGCACTGCGCTTCGTTACCCGATAATAATTAGCAATATCATTGGCAGAAAAAGGTTCATTATTTCGAAGTTTGATAAAGTCAATAAAATTATATGACAGTTCATTATTTAATTTTGCCTTATGAATTAATGCTCGGTAAAGCTGTGAGGTGTTAAATTGTTTCTCAATCCCAAGCGGGCCAATTGTTTCTTGGCGATCATTTACAATATAACAATTGCTTACTTCGTTACGATTACATGCTTCTAATGCTAATTGAGCGTTCGTTTCTGCTTGATTTGCTGTTAAGCCTAGTCCGAATCCAATATCAACATGAATGTTCAGCGTTTGTTCGATTTCCTGCAAAAGCGGAAAATCGCGATAATGGTTGGTAATATAATTCAAAAGTCCTTGGGTACCGAACAAAACGAATTGGTTATCCCCATTTGCTAACACAGAGGAGTATGTTTGTTGACCAAATTTTTGTAGGATTTGTTGTAATTCTCGTAAAATATCTTGGCTGAAATATCCATCATGATCTGAAACAACGAACGAATTATCTTGTTTTACACGAACAAAACCGGCAATAATTTGTGCGCTTTTCGATTGGTTAAGTATTGCGGATTCCTTTGCACGCTCAATGGCGCGCTCCAAGTTAATTTTAGGTATTTGCATGCAACTTGTTGGGACGTTTTGTTTTGTTAGCTTCTGTTTGACATCTACAATTGAGGTTAAAACGTGATCAATTTTTCCTTGATTCCATAGATTTTTGTGATAGGCGACAATATGGTCAATATCAAGTTCGCCACCGTAGCTGTATGTATAAATCGAGTGATCATGAATTGCCAATTCGGTTACTACCTCATCAACATGGACACGATCAGGTACATCAATTGAAATGCGATTTAACGCTTGGTGGTGGTAATGTTTAAGTCGGCATAAGGAGGTAAGAATCATATATTCGTCACAAGCAATTTGTACTGCTGGTAGACGTCTTTTATCAATCTTCTCTTTTGCGTATAAATATGGTAGGGTGCCAGCAAACAAATAAATGTCACACATAACAGCTTTCTCGATTAATTCCGTCGTTTCGTGGGCTTTCGTATAAGTAAATGGGACAATTTCAATGTCATCTTGGTCTTCTACATAATGGTTAATCTGCTCGATTAATTCCTTTCTACCAAAAACAGCAATCTTTATTTTCATGACAAGAACTCCTTTATTCATGCTTGTTCAAAAGGTCCCCTGATTAGAGTAAATAATTAGATAATTCAAGGCCGAATTGTGGGCTTCGTTTAAATCTCGTGTCGAATCATTGTGTTAATTTTTAGTTAATTGTTGATATAATGAAATAGTTAACGACACAATTCGTTAATTAATATTATGCTACGGAATTTTCTTAATATTGTCAAGAAGGAAAATGAAGAAAGATAAAGAAATCGTTCACAGTTATAATTAAATATGGCTTTGTGGTATGCTTCACTTAAAGAGACAATTAGAATTGGAGTGGTAAATAATGGATCGTCTAGTAGAAATATTGCAGATCAAAATTCCCGTTATTCAAGCTGGAATGGCTGGTGGGATTACAACTCCAAGCCTAGTTGCAGCTGTAGCCGAATCAGGAGCACTCGGTACAATTGGTGCAGGTTATATGAATGCAGAGGTATTGAAAAGTGAAATTAAACAGGTGAAGCAACAAACAGATAAACCGTTTGCTGTTAATTTATTTGCTACTAATTTACAGGCATCTTCCAAGGACATAGCTGAAATGCAACATGTGTTAAACCCATTCAGACATGAGCTTGAGATTAAAGCTGGTAAAGAATCAATTGAGGTAACTGATTATTTACAGGAAAAGATTGAGGTAATCTTACAGGAAGATATTCCAGTCGTTAGTACTGCATTTGGTGTGTTATCACAGGATTCAATTGGGAAATTAAAAGCGAACCACGTCACATTGATTGGAATGGCAACGAATCTTGAAGAGGCAAAACAGCTTGTAGATGCTGGATATGACATTATTGTTGCACAAGGCTGTGAAGCAGGCGGACACCGAGGTACATTCGATGTGAACACGTATAAAGATGGTTGTAACCTTGGACTTATTGTTTTGGTTCAAGAACTATCAGCGAATCTTTCTGTCCCGATTATTGCTGCAGGTGGAATTCATACGAAGAAACAGATTGAGGGATTACGAGCGATAGGAGCAGACGGCGTGCAATTAGGTACACGGTTTTTAGTAGCAAAAGAAGCGGGAACAAATCGTGCCTATCGACAAGCTTTGATAGACGCATCAACAGCAGACACGGTCATTACCAAAGCATTTTCTGGTCGACCTGCCAGGGCAATATCCAATCGATTTATCAAAGAAGTTGAGAATAGCTCTGTCGCTACCTTACCATTTCCGATTCAAAACGAAATGACAAAAGATGTACGTGCGGCTAGTAAAAAGTTGGGTATTACTGACTTTCAATCATTATGGGCCGGACAAGGTGTTGGCGCGATAGATAAAGAGGAAACGGCAGCAGAGATTATCAAATCATTAGGTATGTAAATGGTTGAAGGGATGGTTCTTGATGGGCAAACAGCAACATGATTTTACACAAGGAAATATTTTAAAACAGTTAATTGTCTTTTCTGGACCAATTATGCTGACAAATCTATTGCAGACATCGTACCAATTCGCTGATAGTCTGTGGGTCGGAAATCTGCTTGGTGCGAATGCGCTTGGTTCTGTTGCTGTTTCGAGCACGATTATCTTTACAGTGTTATCTTTTGTGATCGGGTTAAATAACGCAGCGTTAACCATTTTGTCACAGCAAAAAGGACGGAATAATGCTAAAGGATTAAGTAATTACCTGAATGCTTTCGTTGTGATCTTAACACTTCTGGCTGTGACGTTAGGTGTGACTGGATTTCTACTTGCAGAGCCATTGTTGAACCTTCTTGGTACACCAGAAAACATGATGACAGCGGCAAAAACATATTTACAAATTAATTTTATCGGGATGTTATTTTTGTTTGGCTATAATTTTATTAGCACAGTGCTTCGGGCTTTAGGAGATAGTAAAACACCATTGAGATTTGTTTTGATCGCTGTTGTTCTTAATATTGTATTTGACCCATTATTTATAGCGGGATTCGATTGGGGTGTGCAAGGCGCCGCATTTGCTACGGTTACTGCACAAGGGGCTGCCTTTTTATACGGACTTGTATATGTGCTACGTCGAAAATTAGCACCATTTCACATTCCGAAGTTACCGAAAAAACAGGAAGTTGGCTTAATCTTAAATCTCGGCATTCCATCTGGGCTACAAATGGCAGTCATCTCGGCAGGTGTTGCGGCAATTATGAGTGTTGTTACAGGATTTGGTGAAGATGTTGTTGCTGGGTTTAGTGCCGCACAACGCTTAGATAGCTTGCTTATGCTGCCGGCACATGCGTTGGGGACATCGGTTAGCAGCATGGCAGGGCAAAATATCGGTGTTAGAAATTGGTCTCGTGTGAGAAGCATCGCTAAATATGGGGTCCTATACAATTTCTCTGTTATGCTTCTCGTGGGAATACTTGTTGTGTTTTTAGCAAAATATGGTGTCCAGCTGTTTATCGATGATCCACAAGCAGTTCAATTTGGTACAAAATATTTACAAATTGTTGCGTTATGCTATCCATTTCTGGGGATAAATTTTATTTTAAATGGAATTGTCCGCGCTTCGGGTGCAATGTATCAAGTACTTGCGTTAAATGTTATCTCGCTTTGGGTCCTGCGTTATCCACTAGCGGAGATTTGCTCCAACTTGTTTGGTGATACAGGAATAGCAATCGGTATGGGGGCAAGCTTTTTGACAAGTAGTTTGTTCGCCTTCCTGTACTATCGTTATGGAAAATGGCGGCAAAAGAAACTGTTCACAAAGCATGAAAACGGTTAAGCTTTATGCACAAGCTGTGGATAAAGTTGAGGATAAGTCCTATATTTTGTAGAAACAGACAATATTCGACACAATATATGCAATTCACCTGTGGATAATTCTATGAAACTAGTTTTATAAGTGCTTTTGCTTAATGATTCGATAAATATGTTATGCTAGTCTAATGAAAGACATAGATACGAAAGGCGAACGATGCAAGTGAAACGAAGAAGCAAAAAAGCAATCAAGCAGGCATTAATCATTGCAGTAGTGCTATGTGGTATTTTCCTGATGATGTCTGTCGTAACGATTAATAAAGAAAACAACACGGATTTTCAACTTGATCGCTCGTTAATAAGTGATCAGGTAATTGCATATGAACCATTGATAAAAAAATATGCAAAAAAATACGAGGTGACAGCATATACGGATGTCATGCTCGCCATGATGATGCAAGAGTCAGGTGGTCGAGGAAATGATCCGATGCAATCATCAGAGAGTTATTGTGGAAAAGTCGGTTGTATTGATGACCCAGAGCTGTCGATCAAACAAGGAGTCTATTACTTTTCCAAAACGATCGATGAAGCAAATGGTGATGTCGAACTGGCCGTACAATCGTATAATTTTGGTAGGGGATTTATTGATTATGTGAAAGATCAGACAGGAAATTATACACAGCAAGCAGCGATTGATTTTTCACAGAAAATGTATCAAAATGCACCAGACAAATCGATTTATACGTGCTTGCGTAAAGAGGCGAAACAGTATCATGCATGTTATGGGGATATTTATTATGTGCGAGATGTTATGGAGTATAAAGAAGCACTAGAGAATCAGTCATAACCAAATGGAAAATGGTATGATTATATAAGAAGATTATAAGGAGGTTGTAAACATGGTAAAAGCAATTCACACGGAACATGCGCCAGCGGCAATTGGACCGTATTCACAAGCAATTCAAGCAGGTGATTTTACTTATGTATCAGGGCAAATTCCAATTAATCCAGCAACTGGAGAAGTGGAACAAGGGATTGAAAAACAAACTGGACAAGTTTTAGAAAATCTGAAAGCTATTTTAGACGAGGCTGGGACTGACTTTTCCCAAGTTGTCAAATTTACGATCTACTTAAGTTCAATGGATGACTTTGCCACTGTGAATGAGATATATGGCAGTTATTTAAAAGAGCCATACCCCGCAAGAGCAACGGTTGAGGTGAGTCGCCTGCCGAAAGATGTGCTTGTTGAGATGGATGTTGTTGTATATAGGAAATAAATTGGGAGTCAGAAGTCTATTTAAAATGGGCTTCTGACTTTTAATTGTTAGAAGGGCGAGGGGGAAAAGCGGGGGCGGCTCGCATCGGCGCGAATCGCGAGAACATCGACGCGAAAGCAGAAACATCGGCGCGAGAGCAGAAACATCAGCGCGAAAGCAGAAACATCAGCGCGACAGCAGAAACATCAGCGCGAAAGCAGAAACATCAGCGCGAGAGCAGGAACATCAGCGCGAGAGCAGAAACATCGGCGCGAAAGCAGAAACATCGGCGCGAGAGCAGAAACATCGGCGCGAAAGCAGAAACATCAGCGCGAGAGCAGGAACATCGGCGCGAGAGCAGAAACATCGGCGCGAAAGCAGAAACATCGACGCGAGAGCAGAAACATCAGCGCGAAAGCAGAAACATCAGCGCGAGAGCAGAAACATCGGCGCGAGAGCAGAAACATCGGCGCGAAAGCAGAAACATCGACGCGAGAGCAGAAACATCGGCGCGAAAGCAGAAACATCGGCGCGAGAGCAGAAACATCAGCGCGAGCGATGAAACATCGGCTCGAGAACGAAAACATCAGCGCGAGAGCAGGAACATCGGCGCGAGAGCAGAAACATCAGCGCGAAAGCAGAAACATCAGCGCGAGCGATGAAACATCGGCGCAAAAGCAGGAACATCGGCGCAAAAGCAGAAACATCAGCGCGAGCGAGGAAACATCGGCGCAAAAGCAGAAACATCAGCGCGAAAGCAGAAACATCAGCGCGAGAGAGGAAACATCGGCGCAAAAGCAGAAACATCGGCGCAAAAGCAGAAACATCAGCGCGAGAACAGAAACATCGGCGCGAAAGCAGAAACATCGGCGCGAGAGCAAAAACATCAGCGCGAAAGCAGAAACATCAGCGCGAAAGCAGAAACATCAGCGTGAAAGCAGAAACATCAGCGCGAGAGCAGAAACATCGGCGCAAAAGCAGGAACATCGGCGCGAGAACGAAAACATCAGCGCGAGAGCAGAAACATCGGCGCGAGAACAGAAACATCAGCGCGAAAGCAGAAACATCGGCGCGAAAGCAGAAACATCAGCGCGAGAGCAGAAACATCAGCGCGAAAGCAGAAACATCGGCGTGAGAGCAGAAACATCGGCGCGAGAGCAGAAACATCGACGCGAAAGCAGAAACATCGGCTCGAGAACGAAAACATCAGCGTGAAAGCAGAAACATCAGCGCGAGAGCAGAAACATCGGCGCGAAAGCAGAAACATCAGCGCGAGAGCAGAAACATCAGCGCGAGAGCAGAAACATCGGCGCAAAAGCAGAAACATCAGCCCGAATCCGCGAAACATCGACCGGAACCCGCGGAAACATCAACCGGAGCCCGCGAAATATCAACTCGAGCGCACAAACAAACGGACAGCTATTCAACATGAAAAGCTGTCCGTAATAATTTTCCCCCTACCCTCTATATGAAGAAAGTGCCCGAGAATGCCCTTTCCTTCCTGCATATTCACTTCGATACCAAGCCACTAGCATAATAACACCACTTATAATCAGCAGCCCACTCGTTACAAAAAACACACCGGAGAATCCGTAGAAGCCTGATATTACGCCACCGAGTGCTGGGCCGATAATGTTTCCTGCAAAACGCAATGATGTATTGTAACCAAGAACTTCGCCTTGAATGGAGAGTGGTGCTTCCTGGCGAATATAAGCAATACGAACTGGTACAAGCCCGCCGATTGAAATACCGAGTAAGAAGCGTATGATAATCAGTTGCCAAATATTTGTAACAAACGCTGCTGGGAAGTAGACAATTCCGGCCATAAACAACAGGAAGATGACGATTTTAATATAACCAATCCGGTCACCGAGTCTTCCCCATCTTCTAGCCATCAATAAATTTCCCAACCCGGCAGCGGAAAAGGCCATTCCTGAGAATAGCGCGATATTTGCAGCCCCATGCAAATCACTAACATACAATGATAAAATTGGCTGTACGCTAAAATGTGCTACCTGTACAAGCATGGAAATCAGCATAACAACAAGCAGTACAGGCCGCTGCATAATATGTGACAGTACCTCTTTACTAGAATAGGATGACTTTTCCTCCTTTTCATCAGCAAATTTCATGATAACTTCTTTTACCCCGAAAAATACGAGGATGCCTGATAAAAGGATGGAAATAGACGTCCATTTAAATGTTGCGGCATAACCAAACATATCGGCAAAAGCACCGCCCAATAACGGCCCCATTAATGAACCGGTAATGCTGCCGGTTTGTAATGTTCCTAGCACACGCCCGGCAATGTTTTTAGGTGTTTGCGTGGAAATAAATGCTTGAGAAATGGGAATGAATCCTGTGAATATTCCCATAAATAATCGCAATAAAAAAAGTTGCCATACTGAGGTGGCAAAACCCATTAATAAGACAGATAAGCCTAAACCTGCTGCAGAAATCATAAGAATCCTTTTTCTACCATATTTGTCGCCGACTCTTCCCCAAATAGGTGAAAAAATGAGTGCTGTGACAAATGTAATACCAAAGATCCAGCCCGACCAGTTTTGTACATAGGAAGCGGAGAAGTTCCCGTATGTTTCAATGTACAAAGAGATGAATGGAAGTACCATTGTCATACTGCCGGCAACAAAAAAGTTTGCAAACCACATAATTGCCAAATTGCGCTTTACGATAGGATTTTGTTGATCACTGATGGTAAATACCTTCTTTCGTCCATTTATTTCGTCACCCTAAATATTATACAGGGTGACAAAGAAATAAAAGTATTATGCTCAAATAACCTAGTCCCCCAAATTTTCTCACCATAAAACACAGATCGTTTAGTGTCAACTACAGAAGAATACGATATAATCAAGAATGAAACAGATTACTGATGAATAGAATTAAATTTTATGAACCAAACCATCATTGTAATGATATACAAGGGGGAATTTTTTATGAAACGATTATGGAAGAATATAGCTATTTTCATCGTGCTGATTGGACTTGTTACCGGGATAACTTTTCCGGTAAATGCGGCAGAAGGTACAGATGATAATTCGGATAGTATCAATGAAAAACTTGGGGTACCGATTGTTGTTTATGGTGACACATTATCAGATGATCAAAAGAGAGAAGTACGGGAGCTGTTAGAAGTATCAGATCCGGATGCTGTTGAGGAATACAGTGTGACTGGACAAGATATTGCAAATTATATCAATGGCGACCCGAATTCACGCATGTATTCTTCCGCGAAAATTACGCGTGAAGAAAAAGGGGAAGGATTAACGATCAATATCGTGACGCCTGCCAATATAACTGAAGTAACAAATGAAATGTATGCAAACGCATTGTTAACTGCAGGTGTTGAGGATGCAACCGTTGATGTAGCTTCTCCTGTTAAAGTTAGTGGACACTCCGCCCTGACAGGCATATATAAAGCGTACGATGTTCAAGGAGAAGACCTTGATAAAGAACGAATGGAACTAGCGAATGAAGAACTGGATGTAGCAACAGATCTTGCTAAAAAAGATGGAATGAGCCAAGAAAAAGTAAGTGAATTGATTACTGATATTAAGCAGGAAATTGCCGACAAAAATCCAGCTTCAAAGGAAGAAGTTGAGCAGATTGTCCAAGATCAGTTGAACAAATTAGATATTTCTTTAAGTGAAGAAGATCGCCAATTGCTAACAAATCTTTTTGAAAAAATGCGTGACCTTGATATTGATTTTGGTAAAGTGAAAACGCAACTTGAGGATATAGCATCAACTGTGAAGGATAAAATAGATGAATTGGGTTTGGATGCAGGCTTTTGGGAAAAGGTAGGTAATTTCTTCAAAGAATTCCTGCAGCTTATTGCAAATTTCTTCAAAGGGTTATTTGATTAATTTGCATGTGGCAAAAATGGGGTTAGATAACCAGTTGGAATAGTACAGTAAATTCAGAAAAATATCCTAAAAAACTTTGACTCTGTTGATAAGTCAAAGTTTTTTTAATATTTTGTCGTTTATTGGAATAAAATGTAAAGATGTTTTCCTGTATTATCAGTGTAAAATTGGGAAACCCCATAAAATACTGATATATCAATGTTTCAAAAAATTAGGTTCCCGAAATTTCTAACACCTAATATAAAAAATGATAGTAATATAGTAAATTTTTTAAAAAAACATGTGCATATTTTGTCGAAACGTAGTATAATCCTCAATACAGATATATTTAATAAACCTAAATTATCTGAATAAAGACGCAATAGGAAAAATACAGGAGGGAAACAAATGAAGAAGTGGTCTTTATTTTTAACATTAGTACTCGCGATGAGTATTGTTCTTGCCGCTTGTGGCGGTGATTCTGATAAAGAGTCGAAAGGGAACGCTGATAATGGCGATGGTGAATCGAGTTTAGCATCTGATCAGACTTTTAACGTTAACATTAAATCGGAGCCGCCATCCTTACATCCGGGGAAAGCAACGGATTCAACATCATCCGCAGTTCTTTTACAAACATTTGAAGGGTTAATGCGAATTAACCAAGATGGTGATCCGGAAGAAGCGATGGCGGAAAGTGTAAATGTATCAGATGACAAAACAACATATACATTCACAATCCGTGACGATGCGAAATGGTCAAACGGTGATCCTGTAACAGCACAGGATTTCGAATACGCTTGGAAATGGGTATTAGACCCAGAAAGCCCTGATACAGATTATGCGTATCAATTATATGTAATCAAAGGGGCCAAGGCTGCTAAGGAAGATGGTGGGTCACTAGACGATGTTGGTGTCACAGCAAAAGATGATAAAACATTGGTTGTTGAATTGAATCAGCCAACACCATATTTCTTAGATCTAACAGCATTCTATACGTATTTTCCAGTAAACAAAAATGTAGCAGAAGGAAATGATGAATGGGCTCAAGATGCAGGTGATAAATATGTAACGAACGGTCCTTTCACAATGGAATCATGGGAACATAAAAACAAAATTGTCTTAAAGAAAAACACAGATTACTGGGATGCAGAAAATGTTAGTTTAGAAACAATCAACATGTATATGATTGATGACGAAAACACGGCTTTACAAATGTACAAAAATGATGAACTTGACTGGGCTGGATCACCAACAGATGCAATTCCGTTAGCTGCGATTCCAGCATTGAAACAAGACGGGTCTTTAAATGTTTCACCAAAAGCAGGCGTGTATTATTATTCATTTAATACTGAAGTAGAACCGTTTAACAATGTGAATATTCGTAAGGCATTTTCATTAGCAATGAATCGTGAAGGCATTGTAAAAAATATTACAAAAGGTGAACAACAACCAGCGATGGCACTAGTTCCGCCGTCCATTTGGGAAGAAAATGAAGAAGGATATTTTAAAGATAATGACGTAGAAAAAGCGAAAGAATATTTACAAAAAGGGTTGGATGAATTAGGTTTAGACAAATTGCCAACAGTTAAAATTTCATACAACACAAGTGAAGCTCACGCTGCTATCGCTCAAGCTGTTCAAGATATGTGGAGAGAAAACCTTGGCGTTGATGTTGAGCTAAATAACGAAGAGTGGAACGTGTTCTTGGATACGATGAGTGAAGGTAATTATCAAGTTGGTCGTATGGGATGGAATGCAGACTTTAATGATGCAATTAACTTCTTAGAAATCTTTGAATCTGTTGGTGGAAATAACTATACCAACTGGGAAAATGAAGAGTTTGCTAATCTAATCCAAAAATCCAGAACAGAAACGGATGAAGCAGCACGTGATGATATTTTACGTCAAGCTGAGAAACTGTTTATGGATGAAATGCCAATTGCACCAATTTATTTCTATACAAACGTGTGGCTAAATAAAGATTATGTAAAAGATGTTCAAGTTTCACCACTTGGTATTATCCAACTTAAGTGGGGCTATATCGCAGAACACTAAGAATGATTGAATCAAGTACCAATATAAGGTATGTGTATTCTACAAATACCCTATATTGGTACTGAATAAACAATAAGAATCATAAACTCCTTTGATATATCTTCAGAATCAGCAAAGTTTAAATTAAAAATCCTTTGCTTGAGAAACTTAACTTTTTACTATTTCTATTGGACTTTTAAATTAGTTTCATAGATTAATTCGGTAATCAGTGTAGGGGGATGGATTTCGTTCCTCTTTTTCATGAAAGAAGCAAAATAATTCCAAAAATAATTCGTTATTGGCTTATCAGAGGGAATATGGAGGTGTAGACGCTTGGCTAAATACCTATTAAAACGACTAGGTTATATCATTGTTTCACTATTTTTTATTGTAACCATTACGTTCTTCCTCATGCAGGCTGCACCAGGTGGGCCATTTGCATCAGAGCGTAAGTTACCACCAGAAATTGAAGAACAAATGAATGAAGCATATGGATTAAATGACCCGTTATATCAACAATACTTTGATTACCTTGTAAATACGGTTCAATTCGACTTCGGTCCATCGTTTAAATACGTGGGACAAGAAGTTACGGATATTATCAGCAGAAGTTTTCCTTATTCACTCATCTTAGGTGCAGAGGCTATCTTTCTTGCTTTAGCAATTGGGGTTTTACTCGGAGTTATTGCGGCAATTAAGCATAATAAATTTGGAGACTATGTTGCGATGGTCATTGCGGTATTAGGAATATCAGTACCAAGCTTTATTATGGCCACAATCCTACAATATATCTTTTCAATTAAATTACAGATGTTACCGGTTGCTAGATTTGAGTCATTCGCACATACGATACTGCCGGCAATTGCTCTGGCTACAACGCCGCTCGCATTCATTGCTCGACTCATGCGTACAAGTATGCTCGATGTGTTGAATGCCGATTATATTAAAACTGCCAAATCAAAAGGTCTAAGTGAACGGGTAACAACGTATAAGCACGCACTTCGCAATGCTATTTTACCAGTTGTTTCTTATTTAGGACCATTAGTTGTATCGATATTAACAGGTAGCTTTGTTATTGAGAAAATATTTGGTATCCCAGGCCTCGGTAATGAGTTTGTTGTAAGTGTGACAAACCGCGACTATACCGTGATTATGGGAACAACAGTATTCTTCAGTGTCTTGCTACTTGTCTCAATTTTAATTGTTGACCTTATTTACGGATTAGTTGATCCACGAATGAAAATAACAGGGAAGGGAGGCAGTAAATAATGGCACAAGTACAGGAGTCAAAATTAAAGGAATCGGATGTAACGAATTCACCGATAACCGATGCTGATTTCGCCCCCCTTCAGGTTAATGAAGCAGATGCGGAAAAGATCGCTGGTGAAAGTACATCCTATTGGAAAGATGCATGGCGTCGTTTTCGTCAAAATAAATTAGCTTTATTTGGCATTGTTGTCATTGTTTTATTAGCCATTGCATCCTTTGCCGGTGGACCAATTTCAGGAGAAAACTACTATGAAAATGACTTAATGAGATCCAATCAATCTCCATCGGCTGAACATTGGTTTGGTACGGATAATTTAGGAAGAGATGTATTTGCTAGAACATGGTATGGTGCTAAGATTTCCTTGTTTATCGGTTTAATGGCTGCCCTGATTGACCTTGTTATCGGAATCATCTGGGGAGCAGTTGCTGGATTCTTTGGTGGAAAAGTCGATGAATATATGATGCGGATAGCAGATATTTTATATGGTGTACCATATTTACTAGTTGTTATTTTATTAATGGTTATTATGCCACAAGGTTTATGGACCTTAATTATTGCGATGACCATTACCGGATGGATTAATATGGCTAGGATTGTCAGGGGACAAGTAATGCAGCTCAGATCAGAAGAGTATGTAATGGCATCCCAATCACTTGGAGCAAGTAACAGTAGACTATTGTTTCGCCATTTAGTACCAAATACAATGGGACCCATTCTTGTTACATTAACATTGACAATACCAAATGCTATTTTCACGGAAGCGTTCTTAAGCTATCTGGGACTTGGAGTGCCGGCACCTCTTGCAAGTTGGGGTACCATGTCGTCAGACGCCTTACCTGCACTTCAATATTATCCATATCAGCTTTTCTTCCCAGCGTTTTTTATCTGTTTAACAATGCTGGCATTTAATGTTATTGGTGATGGGATGAGAGATGCGTTAGATCCAAAAGAACGCTAGTAATGGGAGGATACGAAAAATGAGTAAACTATTAGAAGTTAACGATCTTTCGGTATCGTTTGACACATATGGTGGTGAAGTAAAGGCCGTTCGCGGTGTTAACTTTCAACTTGATGAAAAAGAGACATTAGCAATTGTGGGTGAGTCAGGATCAGGAAAAAGTGTAACATCCCAAGCAATTATGCAGCTGATCCCGATGCCACCAGGAAAATTTGCCGGTGGATCAATCATGTTTGAAGGGGAAGACTTGACCCAAAAATCAGAAAAACAAATGCAGGATATCCGCGGTAAAGATATAAGTATGATTTTCCAGGATCCAATGACATCTTTAAACCCTACGATGACTGTTGGAAAGCAGATTGCTGAAGGGTTAATTAAACACCAAAATATGTCTAAGAAAGAAGCGCATAATCGTGGTGTTGAATTACTGAAGTTAGTTGGAATTCCTAACCCGGAAGCACGGATTAATCAATATCCCCATCAGTATTCTGGTGGAATGCGACAGCGTGCAATGATTGCTATTGCGCTAGCCTGTAATCCAAAAATGTTGATCGCCGATGAGCCGACAACGGCATTGGACGTAACCATTCAGGCACAGATTCTTGATTTGATGCGTGATCTCCAGGAGAAAACAGGTACAGCAATTATCTTGATCACACATGATTTAGGTGTTGTAGCAAATGCTGCACATCGGGTTGCTGTTATGTACGGTGGTAAAATAGTTGAAACAGGTACTGTAGATGAGATTTTCTATCAACCGAAACATCCATACACATGGGGATTGTTAGGATCCATGCCTAAAATTGATGGTGGCGATGAAGAACTGCAAGCAATTCCTGGATCACCACCAGATTTAGCCGATCCGCCAAAAGGGTGTCCTTTCGTAACGCGTTGTCCATATGCAATGAAGGTATGTGAAAATCATATGCCAGACTATACAGAGCTTTCGGATACGCAAAAAACGGCTTGCTGGTTATTAGATGAACGCGCACCAAAAGTCGAACCACCAGAGTCTGCCATCGTTGGAGGTGCAAAAGTCCATGAATGATACGAAAGAAAAATTACTAGAGATCCATAATCTAAAAAAACATTTTAAAATAGATAAAAGTAGTGTATTAAAAGCGGTAGATGGGATTTCATTTGATATTTTCAAAGGCGAAACTTTTGGCTTGGTAGGAGAATCTGGCTGTGGAAAGTCTACTGCCGGACGTACGATTTTACGTTTGTATGAAGCTACAGAAGGGGAAGTGGACTTTCAGGGCGAAAATGTGCATGCGAAAAAGTCCAAAAAGGATTTAAAGAAATTCAATCGCAGCATGCAAATGATTTTCCAAGACCCCTATGCTTCCTTAAACCCAAGAATGACTGTTAAGGATATTATCGCAGAAGGCCTTGATATCCATGGCCTTGTCAAAGATAAGAAAGAACGTTTAAATCGTGTGAATGAATTATTGGAAACAGTCGGTCTAAACGCTGATCACGGAAATCGCTACCCACACGAATTTAGTGGTGGACAACGTCAAAGAATCGGTATTGCACGTGCATTAGCAGTTAATCCAGACTTCATTGTTGCGGATGAACCAATCTCGGCACTTGATGTGTCCATTCAGGCACAAGTTGTCAATCTACTAAAAAAACTGCAACATGAACGTGGGTTAACCTATCTATTTATCGCCCATGATCTATCAATGGTGAAACATATCAGTGATCGTGTTGGGGTTATGTATTTAGGAAATATGGCTGAGATTGCAACAAGTGATGATTTATATGAGGAACCACTACACCCTTATACACAGGCGTTATTGAGTGCAATACCAATTTCCGATCCGGAAGTGGAACGTTCCAGAGAAAGAATTATCGTGGAAGGTGACGTTCCAAGCCCAATCAATCCGCCAAGTGGCTGCCGTTTCCGTACACGGTGTCCATTTGCAATGGATGTTTGTGCAAAGGTTGTACCCGAATTTAAAGAGCACAAAAAAGACCATTGGGTAGCTTGTCACTTATATGATGATAAATATAATGAAGAATATAAAGCAAAACAGCACTAAAAAATAGCAGGAGTAGATACTCCTGCTATTTTTATTTTGGCTGATTGATTGTTGTTTTCTTCGCGGGAACATCGCCCAAGATCGAGGAACTATCAACCCGAAAGCGTGTATCAAAGCAAAGTTTTCTTCCATAACAGCAATCCAATCCCCATTTCAATCTATGTCGTATTTTATATAACTGCGAAATTGAAAAGTTGGAGGTTGACAGTAATCTATTGCAGTCGATTTAGTTAAATATTTGTTTTTCAAAATGGTTAGGCGCAGTAAGGACAGGTTAGTTCTACTAAAAGAGGACCTTTTAATCTATGAATGCCTTTTTACACAATACATAAAAATGCCACGTAACTAGGAATTTGCTCTCCTGCCATTCTGGATTCTATCAGAAATGGCGTTGGTTTTTTTAGTAAAACCACCTAATAATTTCCATAAAACAAGGAGGATCTTCATAAATAAAATTGTGATTACAAAATATTTTCAAAAAATATTTAAAACAAGGTGATAAAATAGATCCATAATAATAATGGCCCGCATCCCTTGATATGAATAGGATTTCAAAATTTCAGTATACGAAATATATCATTTCTGAAATAAATTTATTAACAATTTTAAATAGTTTTTTTAAAAAAGTAATGAAATAATTTTGAAATAATAGTATAATAACTAACACAGATAATTTAAACAACAATATGAATTATCTGTAAAAAACAAAGAGATTACTAGGGAGGGTCAATTAATGAATTGGAAGAGATGGTCTTTACTTCTAACGCTTGTTTTTGCCATGGGTATCTTTCTTGCAGCATGTGGCGGAGATGATACAACAGGCGGCGACAGTGACAGCGGCGATGACGCGGCACAAGAAGAAGGTAATGGTGGAGATGAGGGAGACAGCGGTGACAGCGGTGATGCAGCACTAGCTGAAGATCAAACATTTAATGTGAACATTAAAACAGAACCACCTTCATTACATCCAGGGAAAGCATCTGATACAACTTCAAGTGCAGTGCTTGACCAAATTTTTGAAGGGTTAACACGTGTTAATCAAGATGGCGAGCCAGAGAATGCAATGGCTTCAGATATCCAAATTTCAGATGATCAAAAAACATATACATTCACAATTCGCGATGGTGCAAAATGGTCAAATGGTGACCCGGTAACTGCGCAGGATTTTGAATATGCATGGAAATGGGTACTTAACCCAGATAGCCCTGATACAGATTATGCTTATCAATTATATCCAATTAAAGGTGCACAAGCTGCCAAAGAAGACGGCGGTTCAATGGATGACATTGGCATCAAAGCAGAAGATGATCAAACATTGGTTGTTGAACTGAATCAACCAACACCATATTTTTTACAATTAACAGCGTTCCACACATACTATCCAGTAAACAAAAGCGTTGTTGAAGGAAAAGATGAGTGGGCAGTAAATGTTACGGATGATTATGTAACAAATGGACCATTCACAATCGAGTCATGGGAACATAAGAGTCAAATCGTATTGAAGAAATATGCTGATTATTGGGATGCAGAAAATGTAAACCTTGAAACGATCAATATGTACATGATTGAGGATGAAGCAACTGAATTAAAAATGTATGAGAATGGTGAGTTGGATTGGGCAGGTTCACCAACTGGATCAATTCCATTGGCTGCAATTCCTTCACTAAAAGAAGACAATTCACTAAACATTTCACCTAAAGCGGGTGTTTACTACTATTCATTTAATACAGAAGTGGAACCTTTTAACAATGTTAATATTCGTAAAGCATTTGCATTAGCGGTTAACCGTCAAGGTATTGTAGATAACATTACAAAAGGTGAACAAACACCAGCAATGGCATTAGTGCCAACTTCTATCTGGGAAGAAAATGAAGAAGGTTATTTCAAAGATAATGACGTTGAGAAAGCAAAAGAATATTTGGAAAAGGGTAAGGAAGAACTTGGAATTGATGAATTACCAGTAGTTAAAGTTACGTATAACACAGATGAAGGCCATGCTGCTATTGCACAGGCAGTTCAAGATATGTGGAGAGAAAACCTTGGTGTTGAAGTAGAATTGAACAATGAAGAATGGAATGTTTTCCTTGACACAATGGGTGAAGGTAACTATCAAGTTGGTCGTATGGGATGGATTGCAGACTTT
Organism: Lentibacillus sp. Marseille-P4043; assembly: GCF_900258515.1. Lineage (NCBI taxonomy): Bacteria > Bacillati > Bacillota > Bacilli > Caryophanales > Bacillaceae > Lentibacillus > Lentibacillus sp. Marseille-P4043. The sequence goes on from NZ_LT984884.1 coordinate 1,121,628, forward strand.
AATGACGCAATCAACTTCCTAGAAATCTTCCAAACTGTAGGTGGAAACAACTACACGAACTGGGAGAGTGAAGAGTACTCTGACTTGCTAGAAAAATCAAGAACAGAAACAGATCCTGCTGCACGTAAAGAAATTTTACGCGAAGCTGAACAAATCTTTATGGATGAGTTACCACTTGCACCAATCTATTTCTACACAAACTTGTGGTTAAATAAAGATTATGTAAAAGACATTCAAGTAAACGCGATGGGTAGCTTCAACCTAAAATGGGGTTACATTGCAGAACACTAAAACGAATGAATAAGAATTATCCATATGCAACTAAATATAAGGTATATAGACTGTCTATATACCTTATATTGTTGCTCATATTAAATGAGCTAACATGATAAATGAGGGAAACATCAAGAAGTACATATTCACTTACCTATTAAGGAAAGCGGTTTCATTGGACGATGAAGATGTCATATTTTCTGTTTAATGGTAGGCCAATAGAAAAATCATGTGAAATTATTGCAAAGGGGTGATTGAATTCACTCCTTTTTTATGGAGAACGAGATATGGAGGTGTATTTTTTGGCTAGATACCTACTTAAACGATTAGGTTATATAGTTGTTTCGTTATTTTTCATTGTAACAATTACGTTTTTCCTGATGCAGGCTGCACCGGGTGGACCATTTGCATCGGAAAGAAAACTGCCGCCGGAAATCGAACAGCAAATGAATGAGGCATATGGTTTAAATGATCCATTGTATCAGCAGTATTTTGATTATCTTGTCAACACAGTACAATTCGACTTTGGTCCTTCATTTAAATACGTTGGACAAGAAGTTACAGACATTATTAGTAGGAGCTTCCCCTATTCACTCATATTAGGTGCTGAAGCAATTTTCCTTGCCGTATCAATTGGGGTACTGCTTGGAGTAATAGCTGCCCTTAGACACAATAAGTTCGGCGACTATGCAGCAATGGTTATAGCTGTTCTGGGAATATCGGTACCAAGCTTTATTATGGCTACCATTTTGCAATATATTTTTGCGATTAAGTTACAGGCACTGCCGGTTGCAAGGTTTGAATCGTTTGCCCATACAATCTTGCCGGCAATTGCCCTAGCTACAACACCACTAGCTTTTATAGCTCGGTTAATGCGGTCGAGTATGCTTGAAGTATTGAATGCGGACTATATTAAAACCGCAAAATCAAAGGGATTAGGGAAACGGATTGTAACGTATAAACATGCGCTTCGTAATGCGATTTTGCCGGTTGTTTCGTATCTAGGACCGTTAGTCGCAGCAATCCTTACAGGGAGCTTTGTCATTGAAAAGATTTTTGGTATTCCAGGGTTAGGTAATGAATTCGTTGTTAGTGTTACGAATCGTGATTATACCGTAATCATGGGGACGACAGTGTTCTTTAGTATTATTTTACTTGTATCCATATTGATTGTCGATCTTATTTATGGCCTAGTTGACCCTCGGATTAAAGTAGCCGGAAAGGGGGGCAAATAAGTCATGGAACAATTGCAAGTTAAAGATAGTGATTTTGAACAAATAGAAAGAAAACAGGAAGATGCTGAACGAATTGCCGGTGAAAGTACGTCATTTGGGAAGGATGCTTGGCGACGATTTAAGAAGAATAAATTAGCTTTTGCTGGGATTTTCGTAATTGTGCTACTTGGAATTTTGTCATTTGCTGGTGGTCCGATTTCTGGAGAAAACTATTATGAAAATGACTTGATGAGAGCCAATCAATCTCCATCAGCTGAGCATTGGTTCGGTACCGATAATTTAGGAAGAGACGTGTTTGCCAGAACGTGGTATGGAGCAAAAATTTCGTTGTTTATCGGCTTGATGGCAGCTTTTATTGATCTCGTTATCGGAGTCATTTGGGGATCTGTATCTGGATTTTTTGGTGGAAAAATTGATGAATATATGATGCGTATTGCTGACATTTTATACGGTGTACCATATTTACTAGTCGTTATTTTGCTCATGGTTATCATGCCGCAAGGGCTCTGGACGTTGATTATTGCCATGACGATCACTGGTTGGATTAATATGGCACGGATTGTCAGGGGACAGGTTATGCAATTGCGTTCCGAAGAATATGTCTTAGCTTCCCAATCGCTTGGGGCAAGCAGTACACGCATATTATTTCGGCACCTTGTCCCAAATACGATGGGCCCAATCTTGGTTACGTTAACCCTTACGATTCCAAATGCCATTTTTACCGAGGCATTTTTGAGCTATTTAGGTCTTGGTGTACCGGCACCGCTCGCAAGTTGGGGAACAATGTCGTCAGATGCATTGCCGGCACTTGAATATTACCCATATCAGTTGTTCTTCCCAGCATTTTTCATCTGTTTAACCATGCTCGCTTTTAACATTATTGGTGATGCAATGAGAGATGCATTGGATCCAAAAGAACGCAAGTAAGGAGGGAGAGAGGATAAATGGACAAAATTTTGCAAGTAAATGATTTATCCGTATCATTTGACACGTATGGAAGTGAAGTGAAAGCTGTTCGTGGAGTAACATTTGAACTGGATGAGCAGGAAACATTGGCGATTGTTGGGGAATCTGGTTCAGGGAAAAGTGTTACCGCACAGTCTATTATGCGATTAGTCCCAATGCCGCCTGGAAAATTTGCAAGTGGAACGATTGAATTTAATGGGGAAAATCTGATTGATAAATCTGAAAAGCAAATGGAAGGTATTCGCGGCAAGGATATAAGTATGATATTTCAAGACCCAATGACATCCTTAAATCCAACAATGACAGTGGGAAAGCAGATTGCAGAAGGGTTAATAAAACATCAAAATATGTCGAAAAAAGAGGCATTTCATCGGGGTGTGGAATTATTAAAACTTGTCGGTATTCCGAATCCAGAAGCACGCATTAAACAGTATCCCCATCAATTTTCTGGTGGGATGCGGCAACGTGCGATGATCGCGATTGCGTTGGCTTGTAATCCAAAAGTGTTAATTGCTGATGAACCAACAACAGCATTGGATGTGACGATTCAGGCGCAAATTCTCGATCTGATGCGTGATCTTCAGGACAAAACGGGAACAGCAATCATCCTAATTACCCATGATCTGGGTGTTGTAGCAAATGCGGCACATCGGGTTGCCGTCATGTATGGTGGGAAAATTGTAGAACAAGGGACTGTTGATGAAATTTTTTACAACCCAAAGCACCCCTATACGTGGGGGCTATTAGGTTCCATGCCAAAATTAGATGGTGGCGAAGAGGAGTTACACGCGATTCCAGGCTCACCGCCTGATTTAGCTGATCCACCAAAAGGCTGTCCATTTGCAACGCGTTGTCCATATGCAATGAAAGTGTGTGAGAATCATATGCCTGCATATACAGAGCTATCTAATACGCAAAAAACAGCCTGCTGGTTATTGGATGAACGTGCACCGGAAGTAGAACGTCCAGATTCAGCTATGATAGGGGGTTCAACAGTTGAATAAGGAAAAATTACTCGAAATTAAAAATCTAAAAAAGCACTTCAAAATAGATCGAAACAGCTACTTAAAAGCTGTTGATGATATTAGTTTTAATATATACAAAGGGGAAACATTCGGATTAGTCGGAGAATCAGGTTGCGGGAAATCTACTGCTGGTAGGACAATTTTACGGTTATATGAAGCAACAGAAGGCTCGGTTGACTTTTATGGAGAAAATGTCCATGGTAAAAAATCTAAAAAGGAATTAAAAAAGTTTAACCGCAGCATGCAGATGATTTTCCAGGATCCGTATGCTTCGTTAAACCCAAGAATGACAGTAAAGGACATCATTGCCGAGGGGATGGATATTCACGGACTTGTTAGCAACAAGCAAGAGCGTTTGGCAAGGGTCAATGAATTACTGCAAACAGTAGGACTTAACAGTGATCACGGGAATCGTTATCCACACGAATTCAGTGGTGGGCAACGGCAGCGGATTGGGATTGCTCGCGCATTGGCGGTTGATCCGGATTTTATTGTGGCCGATGAGCCGATTTCAGCACTCGATGTATCGATCCAGGCCCAAGTTGTGAATCTACTCAAAAATTTGCAACGAGAACGTGGACTAACCTATCTGTTTATAGCCCATGACTTATCAATGGTTAAGCATATTAGTGATCGTGTCGGCGTTATGTATTTAGGCAGTATGGCTGAGGTCGCATCAAGTGATGATTTATATGCGGAGCCATTACACCCGTACACACAGGCATTATTAAGTGCGATTCCAATTTCTGATCCAGAGGTAGAGCGATCAAGGGAACGGATTGTGATCGAGGGGGATGTTCCAAGCCCTATAAATCCTCCAAGTGGCTGTCGCTTTCGTACAAGATGTCCATTTGCAATGGATGTATGTGCAAAAGTTGTTCCGGAATTTCAAGAATATAAAAAAGATCACTGGGTTTCCTGCCATTTATACGATGAAAGATATAATGATGAGAATAAGATGAAGCAAAATTAATTATATGGACTCATTAGTTGACATCTAGTGAGTCTTTCATACGCCTTTTTTTGAGTATAAGTACATTAATTTATGCTGAATTCAGGATTAAAGACGCAAAATTTGAATAAATAGGAAACAAAAATGTGAAAAAAGGCTTGTTAAGAATCTGAAAATAATTTATACTTTAAAAAATGGTAATTATATTACAGGAATGTTACGTATTGATTGAAAGTATAGTAATAAGAGACATAGAATAAATTTTTGCAATCTTGGTATTTTTACATAAAGGGGGAGAAGAGCAGTTGGTACAAAATCAGCAAGAAAATGACCTGCTCGAAATAAAGAACTTACATACAGGATTTATAATTGATGGTGACTTGCATAATGCAATAGTAGATGTGAACTTTGATGTGAAACCAAAAGAAGTTGTTTGTGTTGTTGGTGAGTCCGGATGTGGAAAGAGTGTTATGTCGTTATCGATTATGCAACTGCTGCCAAAACTGAACTCCAAAATATCAGCCGGTGAAATTATGTTTAATGGGGAAGATTTAACGAAAAAGTCAGATAAGGAAATGAATCAAGTGCGCGGTAAGGATATCGCTATGATTTTCCAAGAACCAATGACGGCTTTGAATCCGGTATTTACGATCGGATCACAATTACAAGAAGTATTGTTTAACCATTTGGATTTAACAAAAAAAGAAGCACGAGAAAAAGCGGTCGTTTTAATGGAACAGGTGGGAATATCTCGACCAGAGAAAATTATTGATGAATATCCACATCAACTATCTGGTGGGATGAGACAGCGCGTTATGATTGCCATGGCTATTGCGCTACACCCGAAACTGTTAATCGCTGATGAACCAACGACAGCATTGGACGTAACTGTACAGGCGCAGATTCTAGAACTACTAAAAGACATCCAGGACAAAGAGGATATGGCCATCATGCTAATCACACATGACTTAGGTGTTGTTGCAGAAATGGCAGACCGCGTAATCGTTATGTATGCCGGGCAAGTTGTTGAGACATCAAATGTTGTGGAATTATTTACGAAACCGAAACATCCCTATACCGAAGCATTGCTTAACAGTATTCCGAAAATGGATCAAGAAGAAGAGACATTGAATACGATTGATGGGGTTGTCCCCTCACTAGAAAATATGCCGCAAGTCGGCTGCAGGTTTGCTGACCGTTGTCCAAAAGCTTTTGGTGATTGCACGAAGGTCACACCACAGCTTTCCGAAGTCGCTGATGGACAATTTGCACGATGCCTTCTTCACGATGCATGCTATCCAGATAAACCATCAAGTGAGAAGGAGGAAGTTAAGCTATGAGTCAGCAGGTAACAACAGAGACGAAGAAAAAGGATTTAGCAAATAAGGATGTATTGTTAGATGTCAAAAATCTAAAAAAGTATTACCCCGTACATGCAGGTTTTTTTAAACGCAAGGTTGGAGATGTCAAGGCAGTTGATGATATTTCGCTCACACTAAGAAAAGGTGAAACGTTCGGTCTTGTAGGGGAGTCGGGTTGTGGCAAGTCGACTGCAGGCAGAACCATTTTACGTTTAACGGAATCGACCGAGGGAGAAATTATTTTTGATGGCGAGGATATTACAGATTTACGTGGGTCGGCATTACGAAAGGCACGACAAGATTTTCAAATGGTCTTTCAGGATCCTTATGCATCGCTCAACCCAAAAATGATGGTTGGTCACTTGGTAGATGAACCAATTCGTAACTATACAAATAAATCACATAAGGAATTGAGAACCGAGGTAAAAGCGTTATTAAAGCGAGTGGGGCTTCGTGAAGAGGATTATTATAAATATCCACATGAATTTTCTGGTGGACAACGGCAACGGATTGGAATCGCTCGGTCATTAGCTTTAAATCCAAAATTAATTGTTGCTGATGAACCAGTAAGTGCACTTGACGTGTCGATCCAATCACAAGTACTGAATTTGTTAAAAGAATTACAAGATGAGTTTGATTTAACTTATTTGTTTATTGCCCATGACTTAAGTGTTGTCAAACATATGAGTGATCGAATTGGTGTCATGTACCTTGGGCATTTGGTTGAAGTGGGTGATAAAGAGGCGATTTATAAAGAACCATTGCATCCATATACAAAAGCGCTTACATCGGCGATTCCAGAACCAAATCCATTAATAAAAAAAGAACGGATTATTTTGGAAGGGGATGTACCAAGTCCGCAGAATCCGCCGAGTGGGTGTGTGTTTCATACCAGATGTCCAGTTGCAATGCCGAAATGCAAGGAAATTATACCTCAATTAAAGGAGGTGAGGCCTAATCAACAGGTCGCATGTCTTTTGTACGAGGATGAGTAAGTAATAATTTAAAGGGGGAATAATTGTTGAAAAAGAAATTTTGGTTTTTACTGACGTTAGTATTTGCGCTATCAATGGTACTGGCTGCTTGTGCAGATAGTACATCAAGTGATGGAGACGGAGAAAAAGAAGGGGATTCTGATAGTGGCGAAAAAACAGAAGCAGATGCAGGTGAACCTAAAAAAGGCGGAAATGTAACATTTGCTTTCACACAACCTTTCCAAGGGTTACTGGAAAGAGGCCTTTACGAAGGGGAAGACGATGACCTTATCCTTAATTTTATGACAGATGCTTTTGTAGATACAAATGATGAATTAGAACCAGTACCTGGAATGGCAGACTTTGAAGTGGATGAAGAAAACAATACGGTAACATTTACGATAAAGGACGGAATCAAGTGGCATGATGGGGAACCATTAGTTGCTGAAGATATGGCATATGCCTATGAAGTTATCGCACACCCAGATTATGAAGCTTCACGCTATGCGAATGTGTCGATGATTGAAGGCGCTGAGGCGTATCATAATGGGGAAGCGGATAGCATTTCTGGCATTGAGGTTGTTGATGATAAAACACTCGTTCTTACATTAACAGATATTGCTCCTAACACAATGTCTAATCTATGGAGCTATCCAATGCCGAAACACTATTATGAAGGTATAGCTGTTAAAGATTTGCCTGAATCTGATGAAGTTCGTAAAAATCCAATTGGAACAGGTCCATTTAAAGTGAAAAACATTGTGCCTGGTGAAATGGTTGAATTAGAAAAGTTTGCTGATTACTGGCAAGGTGAACCATACTTGGATGGTGTTGTCTACAAAGTAATTGATGCTTCACTTGCATCAGGTGCACTAGAAAATGGCGAAGTAGATATTATGGCCGCGCCAAGTAGCCAATATGAAGAAGTTAAAGCACTTGACAATGTGAATATATATGAAGAAGCTTCATTAGGTTTCAGTTATATTGGCTTTAAGTTCGGTCATTGGGATAAAGAAGAGAAAAAGAACATTATGGATAACGAGAAGTTCCAAAATAAAAAATTACGTCAGGCAATGTCCTACGCAATTGACCGTCAAGGTATTTTAGACTCCTTTTCAAATGGGTTGGGTGAATTAATTGAAGCTCCAATGCCTCCTGTAAGCTGGGCAAAGGCGGATGACTCAGAGCTAACAACTTATGATTACGATCCAGAAAAGGCGAAGGAATTGTTAAAAGAAGCAGGTTATGAAGATACAAACGATGATGGATTTGTTGAAGATCCAGATGGCAATGAATTTACAGTAAACTTTGATTCTATGTCTGGTTCCGATATCTCTGAACCACGTGCACAATATATTATTCAAAATTGGCAGGATGTTGGAATTAACGCAAAAATAAATGGTGGACTAAAAGAATTTAATTTATTCTATGATGTCGTTGAAAATGATGATCCATCTGTTGAAACTTTCATGGGTGCTTGGGGGCTTGCTAGTGATCCAGACCCAACAGGCCTATGGAAAGAAGATGATTTATGGAACTATGCACGTTGGGTAAATGAAGAGTCTGATAAATTAATCGAAAAAGGAATTAGTGATAAAGCATTTGATAGAGAGTATCGTAAACAAGTATATGCTGATTGGCAAAAACTTGTAAATGAGGAATTGCCAAATATCTTCCTATATGCACCAGTAGATGTATATGCAGCAAATAAACGTTTGCAAAATGTTCATACAAACTCGTTTACATCGCAAGTTGATACACACTTATGGTGGGTAAAAGACGCTGATGATGCTGAGTAAGACACACTATACTTCTAAATAAGGGGAAAATAATATGCTCGTTTACACATTACGCAGAATCGCTATCATGATCCCCATTATTTTCCTTGTTTCTGTAGTGGTATTCTTCCTGGCAAATATGATGCCAGGAGATGCCCTATCAGGGAAAATCGATCCATTAAATGCAAATCCAGAGTATATTGCAGAAATGCGCGATAAATTAGGGTTAAATGATCCGATTTATGAACAGTATTTACGCTGGATCGGTGGATTTTTACAAGGAGATTTTGGACAATCATTCGTGCATAAAATGCCCGTTTCAGAGTTAATCTTATCACGATTACCTAATACAATTCTTTTAGCTGTTATAGCGATGGTCATTACATACATAGTAGCCTTTTTGATGGGGAAATATGCGGGTCGTCGTCCTAATACAGCTGGTGATTACAGTGTTCAGGTCATTAATTACCTAGCACTTGCAATGCCTAGTTTTGTTGCAGCTTTATTGTTTATTTACTTTGTATCGTTTCAATTAGGTTGGCTGCCTGCAACGGGAAGTATAGGAGCGGGAGTTGCGCCTGGTTCCTTCGAATATATTTTAAGTAAAGTTGAACACGCGATTTTACCTTCTTTATGCTTGGGCTTATTACCTATTGCCAGTTATACACAATTTTTGCGGAATGATATGATAGAAAGTTCTCAAAAAGACTATGTACGTACAGCACGTGCAAAAGGCACACCAGAGAGAAAAATTTATAATAAACATATTTTGCGGAATTCGGTAATACCAATTGTGACACTTCTTGGCTTTGATTTAGCAGGGATTATTGGCGGATCAGTCATTATTGAAACTATTTTCACGTATCCTGGAGTAGGTCAACTTTTTGTCGATTCGATTAATAATCGTGACTTTACTGTAGTTATGGCTATAACGTTGCTACTCACGATTATGACACTAATCGGAAATTTAATAGCTGATATATTGTATGCTCTAGTAGATCCAAGAATAAGGTTAGACTAATGGAGGAGGGATAGCATATGGATCCAGCAACAAATCAACCAACAGAGAACCCGCGCCCTCCAAAATTAGAAGCTGAGAAAAAGCCCGTTAAAAAAAGTCTATCACAATGGGGGATTGCACGTAAGAAGCTTTTACATAATATCCCGGCTATGATAAGTCTTGTATTTCTTTTTCTCATAACAGTATTGTCGCTTTCTGCATCATTTTTAACAGATATCGATCCAAGTCGGATTAATCCAAGGTTAATCGATGCAGAACCATCAGCAGAGCATTTGTTAGGTGCTGATGGAGCAGGTAGAGATATTGTTACAATGTTACTTTATGGTGGGCGAACATCTTTGATGATCGGTTTTTCTTGTACAGCGATCATTGTTTTGATTGCTACGTTAATTGGAACAATATCCGGATTTTATGGCGGTAAAGTGGATGCTATTTTAATGCGTTTTACCGATTTTATGATGAACTTTCCATTTTTAATCTTTGTTATCGTACTTCAAGCAATTTTTATGGACAGTGGTGTACTAGCTTTGATTTTGGTAATTAGTTTTCTTAGTTGGACAGGTGCTGCAAGGGTTATTCGCAGTAAAGTTATGTCTGAGAAAGAAAATGAATATATTATGAGTGCAATATCAATTGGTACGAGGCCGTCAAAGGTTATCTTGAAGCACTTATTACCAAATGTTATGTCGACTGTAATTGTGCAAGCTACTTTACTGCTTGCCGCAATGATTGTAGCAGAAACAGGGTTAAGTTACCTAGGATTTGGTGTTCCAGTTGGTACGCCAAGTTGGGGGAATATGCTGCAAGCTGCACGTGATCCTGGTACACTTAGTGGTATGTGGTGGATTTGGATACCACCAGGTTTAGCCATCACATTCACCATTCTATCCATTAACTTTATTGGCGAAGGATTAAAGGATGCATTTAATCCAAAGTCAACAAAATAATAATAGAATAAGAGATGAATAGATTAAAAAATGCTTGTCCATGTAAAGTGGACAAGCATTTTTTAATTTTTCCTATGGAGTTGGAGTAGCGCTCTTCGCAACTCGAAGCTTACACGGTGGATGTTTTGCTTATCGTTATCCGGGGTCTTACCTACCGAAAGCGAGAACATCGGCCCGAGCGAGGAAACATCAGCTCGAAAGCAGAAACATCGGCGCGAGCGCGGAAACATCGGCGCGAGAGCAGAAACATCGGCGCGAGCGAGGAAACATCGGCGCGAAAGCAGAAACATCGGCGCGAGAGCAGAAACATCGGCGTGAGAGGAGAAACATCGGCGTGAGCGAGGAAACATCGGCGCGAGATGAGAAACATCGGCGCGAGCGCGGGAACATCGGCGCGAGAGGAGAAACATCAGCGCGAAAGCAGAAACATCAGCCCGAGCGCGGAAACATCAGCGCGAGAGGAGAAACATCAGCCCGAGCGCAGAAACATCGGTGCGAGAGGAGAAACATCGGCGCGAAAGCAGAAACATCGGCGCGAGAGGAGAAACATCGGCGCGAGCGCAGAAACATCAGCGCGAGCGCGGAAACATCAGTGCGAGAGCAGAAACATCGGCGCGAGAGCAGAAACATCGGCGCGAGTCCGTGTATCAAAGCAAAGTGTTTTACCGTAACGGTAGTCCAATCTTCAATCTACGTCGCATTATCTATCATCCATGAAATCAAAAAGCAACAAATATTATGAAAAGAACATTAAATATAGCCTTTGTATAGGTAATTTTAACTAGTATTGTAAAAAACCAAGGCCTTTTGTCACAAATCTATTACATTTGTAATACTTTCTAGTAGTTTTGGTAATGCTTGTAATAGACTCTTAAATGTCTTGTAACTGCACGGCCTATTTTGCTGTGGTACGATAGGCACTGTCAGAATTTGAAGGAGGGACTTCCCTATGAAGAAATTAGTAGCAGCACTTGCTACAAGTGTCGTGATTGCTGGCGCAGCTGCAACAAATGTTTCAGCAGAAGAATACAACGTCCAAAAAGGAGACAGCCTTTGGGACATTGCAAATGAATATAACACTACCGTTGATGATTTAGTTGAAATAAATGAATTGAAATCTACTGTTATACATCCGAAGCAAAAGCTATTTATCAATGAAACATATAATGTTGAAAAAGGCGATACACTTGTCGGAATCAGTAAAGACTTTGATGTTACAGTAGACGATATAAAAGAATGGAACGATTTAGAGTCTGATCTGATCGTAATCGGTCAGGAACTAGAGATCAAAGGTGTTAATGTCGTTCAAGAAAAGCAATCAAATGATACAGAACCAAGAAAAGCAAACAAGCAATCAAATGAGAGTACAAAAGAAAACACAAAACAAGCAGCATCTAAGAAAGATGATTCACCAGAAGGAAAAACAGTTTCCGTATCAGCAACAGCCTACACAGCCAGCTGTGATGGATGTTCTGGTGTAACGTCAACAGGAATTGATTTAAAAGCAAATCCAAATGCAAAAGTGATTGCAGTTGATCCAAGTGTTATTCCGTTAGGCTCAGAAGTTTATGTTGAAGGCTATGGTTATGCAACTGCAGCAGATGTTGGTAGTGCAATCCAAGGTCATAAGATTGATGTTTATGTACCAAGTAAAAACGAAGCCAATCAATGGGGCGTTCGATCAGTTGACGTAACAATAATTAAATAGATAAAACAATTTCATACACGAATCTTAAGCAAATAAACGGGAAAGCGTCTATATATAGATGCTTTCCCGTTTATTTTTCAAAGTAAAACCTAGAATTCAAGATTGTATTGTCGTGTTTGTCTGGTTAGGCTCAATTGTATCATCAGATTTTGAAATTGTTTGAGTGTATCCAACTATACTAAACCCAAGAATCAAAACAAAAAATAGAGCAATTAATAGTTTTTTCATCGAATGTTTACCTCACTTTTTAATCTACATTTAGTATAATGAAAAATCCGCAATTTAACCATTGATTTCTGTGACATTTTTTGAGGTAAATCTTACAAAAATGAAAGCTGTTTTGTAAAAGATTGGTCCTCCGATTACCCGCCCCATCGAAAACATTTGTTGTTTTTGCATAATAGATATAGAATGCGCAATAATTACCGCTACGGAAATACACTTCGCTTTCCGGGGGCGGCTGTTGAGCTTCTCGTGCTAACGCACTGCGGGGTCTCACCTAGGCCTTTCCTCCCCCAGGAGTCTCCGTGTATTTCCTCCGCTGGTGCTAGTGCGTTGCAATCCAATATCTATTGATGGATTAAATAACAAAAATTATAATCCATTTTTAATATAGTTGATTTCCGTTCCGGGCAGTCGACTCCTGCGGGAACAGCACGTGTCTGAAGACCCCGCAGCGGCGATTTTCCGCGAGGAGGCTGAAGCCGTGCCCGCGGAAAGCGACTGCCCGGAACGGAAATCAACGGAGCACTTACTTCGCATTCAAATTCCTCAATGCAGGATTAGCACAGCACTTATCTTATAAAAGATGAATGGAAGTCACGCTAAAGTTGTGTCACATTTTATATCAACTACGAATTAAAAAGCAACAAACATTACGGAGCTGATATGAAAGATACATATCATCGGTTTAAAGCTTTGTAACATTTTCGTATGACGAACCAATAGAACCGCATAATACAAATGTGGATACGTTTATTTTATGTTATTAAACAAAATCAATCATCTATGGTAAACTTATATAAGTGTGATATAGTTTTTAAACCGCTTACATATGAAGGAGGAACTACAGGTGACTAGTAAAGCATTAAATGCCTTTTTAAATGAAAATATTGCTGACTTAAAAGAACGTGGTCTATATAATGAAATTGATCCTGTCGAAGGGGCAAATGGACCAGTTATAACCATTAATGGAAAGGAATTAATTAACCTTTCATCTAACAATTATTTAGGGCTTGCAACGGATGACCGCTTAAAAAAAGTTGCTAAAGATGCAGTCGATTCACATGGTGTTGGGGCGGGTGCTGTCCGAACGATTAATGGAACGCTCGATCTTCACCTTGAATTAGAAAAAAAATTAGCTGAATTTAAAGGAACTGAAGCAGCTATTTCTTTCCAATCAGGGTTTAATTGTAACATGGCGGCAATTTCTGCGGTTATGGATAAAAATGATGCGATCCTTTCCGATGAGTTAAATCACGCATCGATTATTGATGGTTGCCGTTTATCGAAGGCTAAAATCATCCGGGTTAATCACTCTGATATGGATGACCTTCGTAAAAAAGCGAAAGAGGCCGTTGAATCTGGACAATACAATAAAATTATGGTTATTACGGATGGTGTATTCTCTATGGATGGGGATATTGCTAACCTTCCGGGAATTGTTGAAGTTGCGGAAGAGTTTGATCTAATCACCTATGTCGATGATGCACATGGATCAGGTGTATTAGGAAAAGGTGCCGGTACAGTGAAGCATTTCGGCTTGCAGGATAAAATTGACTTCCAAATGGGGACACTTTCCAAAGCAATCGGTGTTATCGGTGGATATGTTGCAGGTAAAGCTAATTTAATTGACTGGTTAAAAGTTCGCTCACGTCCATTTTTATTTTCTACAGCCGTTACACCAGCTGATGCAGCTGCAGCGACGAAAGCGATCGAATTGTTAATGGAAAGTACCGAATTAAATGAAAAGCTTTGGGAAAACAGTAACTACTTAAAAGAAGGCTTGAAAAAATTAGGGTTTGACATCGGACATAGTGAAACACCGATTACGCCATGTATAATTGGCGATGAAAAGGACACCCAGAAATTTAGTAAAAAACTTAATGAAGCTGGTGTTTACGCAAAGTCAATCGTCTTCCCAACTGTCCCAAAAGGAACTGGACGAGTGCGCAATATGCCAACAGCAGCACATACAAAGGAAATGCTTGATGACGCACTAGCTATTTATGAAAAAGTTGGTAAGGAAATGGGTCTTATCTAAATTAATTGTCCCAAAAATCCCAAGGCGATATAGTTCAACGATTAACATTTGGTGATTTTTGACAACCTTTTAAAGCTAAATCGATCCAATCAGATAGATGAGGAGTAAAATGGAATGAAGAAGATTTTAGTCACTGGTGCTCTTGGACAAATCGGTTCAGAGCTTGTAGCAAAACTTCGCGAAACATATGGTACAGCAAATGTAATTGGAACAGATATAAAGGAAATGGCCGGAAATACAGGCCCGTTTGAAATTGTCGATGTAACGGATGCCGACCGCTTATTTTCAGTTGCTAAGGAGCATAATGTCGATACGATTATGCATTTGGCAGCATTATTATCAGCCAAAGCAGAAGAGATCCCCAAAAAAGCGTGGGATTTAAATATGGGTGGGCTTGTAAATGCATTAGAAGTAGCACGTGAGCTTGACCTCAAGTTTTTTACACCTAGTTCAATTGGTGCATTTGGTCCAACAACACCAAAAGATAATACACCACAGGAGACGATTCAACGCCCAACAACGATGTATGGTGTTAACAAAGTAGCGGGTGAGCTGCTTTGTGACTATTACTATTATCGCTATGGTGTGGATACAAGAGGGGTCCGTTATCCTGGTTTGATCTCGCATGTCACTCCACCTGGTGGCGGAACAACTGATTATGCTGTGGAAATTTATTATGAAGCAATCAAACATAAAACATATACATCCTATATTGCGGAAAACACGTATATGGATATGATGTATATGCCGGATGCATTGAACGCGATCATTCAGTTAATGGAAGCTGATCCAAGCAAATTAAAGCATCGCAATGCGTTTAATATTTCTGCCATTTCTGCAGCACCGGAAGATTTTGCAAAGGCGATTAAGAAGCATATTCCGGAGTTTTCGCTTCAATATGATGTGGATCCGGGACGCCAGAAAATAGCGGAGAGTTGGCCAAACAGTATTGACTCATCAGCAGCAACAGAAGAATGGGGTTTTAAAGCAGCATATGACATTGATACGATGACCAAGGATATGCTGGAGAAGCTATCGGTAGCAAAATAATAGTGGGACCTTCTTAAATTAGTAAGTAGTTCTGAAATTGTAAATAACAGTATCAATCGACTGTGGAAATAGTCACTTGTATAACAGTATGAATTGAACAAGAAAACGCTTGGAAAATTCCAAGCGTTTTCTAATTAGGAAACGTTTCTTCTTCAACTAAAGCAACCTGTTAATAAAAGTGTGAAAGTTAAATGATTATTAAAAAGGGGACTGTACTGTGATGTGATTAGAGTTATTTTATCAGATCTTTTATATTTAACCGAACATCATCCAAAACTTTAGAGTTAACTTTTCCAAATTTTTTCCTGATGATATCTTTGGAAAGTGTGTAAACTTTATCTGCCCTAATTTCAGATGTAACTTTAAGTTCACCTTCATTTAGATCTTTTGATTCAATTTTCACAGAATAATCCAGATTTTTCAATTGTGACGTAATAGCTACTACAACTATATCCTCCGTTGTTTTATTGTAATGATTACTTGAAATAACTAATACAGGGCGCTGCTTTTTATTTGTTAAGTTGCTGAATGGAACTGGTATTAAAAACGATATCACCCTGTTTATACATTGTTCCAAACCTCATCGTCGATATCATTGTTCCAAAAATCTAGACTGCTTTCACTAGTTTTTTTTAAATCCTTAGATAAACTATTTTCCCTCTTGACTTTTAAATATTCAGCGAAGTCTAAAACTTTATCTACTTCTTGTTCAGGTATTTCTTCAATAATTTTAAGCAATCGCTGTTTGGCCGTATTCATGTTGTCATTCACCTCTTCCATGAATAGTTTAACTTTATTATATCACCGATGGTTACTAAAAACTATATACAGAACCGCTCAGACACGGTTTTGATAACCTTTTTTTAATGTTTAAAACAAATTATTCAATGTGATACCTCCATAAGTTACCAGGTCAGTCCCTTTTTCTTAGCATCTGCATCTAAACCTGCTCCAATTGCTACACCAAGGTCCATTCCAAGTGGTAAGCCTAGTTCAATTCAAAGGTTGAGTTCTTTTATCTTACAATCAATGTTATATAGCCAAAATAGAAGACCAAATCATTACGTGATTTGGTCTTCTAATTGGTATATCATTTTGAGGGTCTTATTTTTTGATGGGATAGTTAAATTGCCTGCACGTTAAAAAATACCTCCCCACCACAGGGAGGTATTTACATTAATACATTGCCGCAATTTCTTTTTGCAATTTCTGATCCTGCACATACTCATCATAGCTCATTTCTTTATCAATAATGCCATTCGGTGTAATTTCAATTAAGCGATTGGCAATACTTTGAATGAATTGATGGTCATGAGATGTAAAGAGAATCGAGCCTTTAAATTTAATCAGTCCATTATTCAATGCAGTAATTGATTCTAGGTCCAAATGGTTTGTTGGTTCATCTAATAGCAATACGTTGGCATGACTTAACATCATTTTGGATAGCATGCAGCGAACCTTTTCCCCACCGGATAATACGCTTGCTTTTTTCAATGCCTCTTCACCGGAAAACAGCATTCTGCCCAAAAATCCGCGTAAGAAAGTTTCTGTTTCGTCTTCAGGTGAATATTGGCGCAACCAGTCTACTAATGGCAGGTCATTGTTTTCGAAGTACTCCGAGTTATCTTTTGGAAAGTACGATTGGGAAGTGGTGACACCCCATTTGTATGTTCCAGCGTCAGGCTCCATTTCACCCATGAGAATTTTAAATAGCGTTGTTTTGGCGATATCATCTTTGCCGACAAATGCTACTTTATCATCTTTATTGATGGTAAAGCTGACATTATCCAATACCTTTTGATCCCCAACCGTTTTTGTCAAACCTTCGACGCGAAGTAAGTCATTCCCAATTTCACGGCCCGGTGTAAAAGCAATATAAGGATATTTTCGTGATGAAGGTTTAATATCGTCTAGTGTAATGCTATCTAACAGCTTTTTACGTGACGTTGCTTGCTTCGATTTGGAAGCATTGGCACTAAACCTAGCGATAAACGCCTGTAATTCATTGATTTTTTCTTCTTTTTTCTTATTTGCTTCTTGTGCCATTTGTAAAGCAAGCTGACTTGATTCATACCAAAAATCGTAATTGCCAATATAAATTTGGATTTTTCCATAGTCTACATCTGCAATATGTGTACATACCTTATTTAAAAAGTGTCTGTCATGGGAAACAACGATAACGGTATTTTCAAAGTTAATTAGGAATTCCTCTAACCACTGAATTGCTTGAATATCCAATCCGTTTGTTGGCTCATCAAGTAATAAAATATCCGGATTGCCAAAAAGCGCTTGGGCAAGCAGGACTTTTACCTTTTGATCTCCAGCCAAATCAGCCATTTTCATTGTGTGAAGCGGCTCATCAATTCCTAAACCTTTTAATAAAACGGCAGCATCTGATTCAGCTTCCCAACCATTCATTTCCGCAAATTCGCCTTCAAGCTCAGCAGCACGCATGCCATCTTCTTCGGAAAAGTCCGCTTTCATATAGATCGCATCTTTTTCTTGTTTTACCTTATATAAACGTTCATGTCCCATCAAAACAGTATCTAAAACTTGATAATCTTCATATGCGAAATGGTCCTGTTTTAATACAGCCATTCGTTCTCCTGGAGATAGGGAGACATTTCCGGATTGGGCTTCCACCTCACCGGATAAAACTTTCAAGAATGTTGATTTTCCCGCACCATTTGCTCCGATCATGCCATAGCAATTTCCATGCGTGAATTTTAAATTAACGTCTTCAAATAATTTCTTATCTCCATATCGTAAACTGACATTTGTAACAGTTATCATGTATGTTCCTCCAAAAAAATAGTAATCAAGGCTAGCTTACGGGAATTATAGGGTTTCGTCAATCCAAATCATGCATATAATGAAGAAATTGTATGTAAACTCATTTTAAAAGATGGTTTTTTAATGATAAATATTGGGCACAAGGATTTACTTATTTCCTCATTTGCCCGAACTTCAGAAGGTATATTTACAAGAATAACTTGTGAATGAATCACTTTTTCAGTAAAATTTTTAGTGTAGTGCCTATTTTCGCATATTTATTCTTAAAAAGGACTATATTTTTTTAGGAAAATATGTAACAATTAATCAACACTACATTTTCTAGCTTTAGCGATCAGCTATCCTTGTTAAATTAAGTTAACGGAGGAGAACAATATGGGAGAGAGAACGATCTATTTTCTCTTTACGGATACAGGTACTTATCTAGCCCGTGCGATTAATTATTGCACGAAGCAATCATTGAATCACGTATCCATTTCGTTTGATCATGATTTGAGAGAAGTATATAGCTTCGGGAGAAAACGACCTAAAAATCCATTTATCGGTGGATTTGTCAAAGAAGATATTCGCAGTGATTTTCTTAAAGAATCAAGTTGTGCAGTATATGCATATCAGCTGTCTGCGGACGATTGCGAAAAGATACAGGAGAAAATAAAGGAAATTGAGGCGCAAAAGAACAATTACAAGTATAATTTCCTTGGTCTAATTGGGGTTTTGCTAAGAATTGAAATTGAACGGGAAAATGCCTTGTTTTGCTCACAGTTTGTTGCAACGGTTCTACGAGAAACTGAAGCTTTTCAAGTAACAAAGCCACCTTGTTTCGTTACACCAGCAGATATCCGAAATCATGTTGGTCTAAAATTAATATACCAAGGGAAACTAGGGGATTATCAGCAGTGTATGCAAGTAACCGAACGCAGATTAATTAAAGGAGAACAATCGTTAACAAAGCAATCATTTATCTATTTACTTTCTGAAAAAGTTAAACGTTTTGTCATCCGGTAGAAGAACCATTCACATTGTTGTGAGTGGTTCTTTTCTTATGGAGGTTTTATAAAGGAATGTGTTTTTGCTTCCCTCGGGCGGATGTTCTCGCTTTTGGGTCGATGTTTTCGTTCTCGGGTTGATGTTTCCGCACACAGGTCGATGTTCTCGCTCTCGGGTCGATGTTTCCTCGTTCACACGCTGATGCTTCTCCCTGTCCCCGAGTAACTTTTGGATACGGAAGATGCTGTTTAGCAGTTTTAAGTCTATGAAAGCGTAAAAATAGTGAGCGTGACCAAAGCACACTCACTATTAATAAAACTTACCCAATTCAATGCCTAATGTCTCATAAGGGACTTTAATTTTAAAAGCTAAATCATTAGCACCTAAATCAAAGCGTTCGATACTTACATGAAAGTTACTTTTGATATCCATTTCATTAACCGCTACATATATTTCTTCGTCTTTTGGATTGACTGTTACCCATTCAGGCATTGGCAAATATTTTTTCATGTATTTCATTATTGTTTGATTTGGTAACTCCAATAAGCCGATTGAAATCGAATTTTGTTTTAGGATGACATTTCCATTATCTTGGACGATTGGTTCCAAATGAACGGAGAGTGGAACCGTGGTTGAAAAAGCTGGCAGTTCCCCAATTAAATGTACATCATCTTCAAGCGAGATCTTGTAGTTATGCGCTGAGTCGTTTAGCAGTTTATCAATATAGGCATTAACCAATTCATTTAGATTCTCTTTCGTTGTACGTACAACAAATTCAGAGCTCTCCTGTGTGGCCTGCGTCTTTGAGTCAGGCACCGCTGTTTCGGAGACGGGCCAAAAGATGAACAAGGCTAGTAAACCGATAATGACCACATTAATTGTGAGCAAGCTATAAAATAATCGTTTCCATTTATTTTTTTGTGGTTTATTTGTCTTATGTTCCGTCATAATAAATAGCTCACCTTTCTATAAGGTATTCCAGCACTCGCTTTGCCATTAGTTGATAGCCATGTGTATTTGGATGAAAATTATCTTCGGCAAACAAATCAACATCGCTATTCGCGAACAGATCTATTGTCGGTATAAACGTAACATTTTCATACTCCTTTGTAACATTTTTACCGGTTGTATTCCATTCTTTAACAATGGTGCCAAGTTCTTTGATTTCCGGAAAATACTTTGCAAATGGGTTATAAAAGCCTAATAAATAAATATTGGCATCAGGATTTAATTCTGTTACTTTGTCAAAAATCTTAGTTAGCCGTTGCTTATAATTATCGCGCTCCTGGGCAAAATCTTTATATGACAAATTGGTGAAGTTCTCTTTCAATACTTTCATAATATCATTTGCCCCAATTGTAATGGCAATTATATCTGCTTCATTGATGGACGAGGAAATTTCCGGCTTGTCGAGGCGTTTTAGCAATTGATCAGAACGATTTCCGCGCTTGCCGTAATTCTCAAACTCTACCAATTGGTTCTTTTTATTAAGGCTTTTATTTAAAATTCCTACATAACCACCATCACCTGTTGTATCACCAACACCTTGTGTCAGGGAATCACCAATCGCCACAAAATGCGTTTCTTTGTTTTTGAAATAATCGATTGTGTTTTTAACTGTATTCTCAACAAACGTTTTTAGTTGCCCGGAAACATTTTTACTTTCAGGATCTTCCTTCTCATCTTGCTCCACAGTAGCCTCATCGTTTTTTTCTGGAGGGGCTTCTTGGTTTGAAGATGTTGGTTTGTTGGTTGTATCGTTTGAAGGTGATTCAGGGTCGGTAAATATAAAAAAGGCGGCAATGCCAAGTAATAATAAAATAATGAAGCCAATCGTAATCTTTCGCTGCATGTCGATCACACCTATGCTGAGTTATCGTTATTATATATGAGGTTTTTTTATTATCTATGAAATCATTTTTATGGTAACTCAACTTTCGCACCAATAAAATAAGATCAAACATTTAGCTGAGTCAAACTTGGAACGTTTCTAATAATTGCCTTGTCAACCTTGGTAAATATAAAGACTGTTAAAATTGGGACTGCGATTACTCGCCCCATTGAAAACATTTGTTGATTTATATACAAAATGCGATGTAAATAAGAAATTGCTCCCTCGCCGTTCCGGAAATACACTTCGCTTTCCGGGGGCGGCTGCTGAGCCTCCTCGAGCTACCGCTCTGCGGGGTCTCACCGATGCCTTTCCTCCCCCAGGAGTCTCCGCGTATTTCCTCCACTGGTATCGCATTTACTACCATTAATCGTGGTAGTATGTGTTCTATCAAATCACATCCTACCGCGTCACTAGTCTGGGTGAGTGGAGGGTGGTGACTCCAGCGGGAATAGCACGTGTCCGAAGACCCCGCAGAGTGGTTTTCTCGAGGAGGCTGAGGCCGTGCCCGCGGAAAGCATCCACCCGGAGCGATCCCGGACGTCGGGAAATGCGCGTACTTATAGAAAAAGTCAACTTGAGCAGTGAATCTCCATCCTTCCTCATTTTATCAAGGCTTATTTGTCCATTTCACGCTGCGAAAGTTGAGATGGTAATAAATGATTTACTTTTTATTCTTTCAATATTATATGCTTACCCTTTTTCATAGGCAAGTATATCATGTGATTTCATTTCAATTGTTTTACATTCTTATTAATAATGTATGCGAATTATACTAGCGGTGGTGCGCGACCGGGGAAGGGGAAACGAAAAGTGGCTAAACAACATTTCTGCTGTTTAGCCAGATTGGTTCATTGTGTTATGGGAAGGCTAGCACTGTTTCATTGGTTTTCATGCTGCTTTTCTGCTGTTTCCAAATCTGACAGAAGTCTTCCAACATCGCACTTGCAGTAGGAAATGAACCAGCGCCTGGTCCTGCTAGGGTTAATGGTCCAACAATATCTGTTTCTATGTGAATGGCGTTGTTAACACCTTCGATTGCATATAGTGGATGGCTCTCCGGTATTGCGATAGGTTCGATTTTAGCATGTATGCTGTTATTTACCAGCTTAATTTCTGCAACGTGTTTTATGCGTTGCTTGGTTCGTGCCTGACTTCTATGCATTTCTGGTTTAATATCTGTAATACCCGTTCGTTTGACCGTTTTCCATGCTGGCTGTTTGTTGAAAATAAGCTCACATAGGATCATGAGTTTATAAAAAGCATCATACCCTTCAATGTCATTTGTTGGATCGGCTTCCGCGTAACCTGCATTTTGTGCTTGCCTTAACGCATTTGGAAAAGAAGTACCCAATTCCCTCATTTCCGTCAAAATGTAATTTGATGTCCCATTTAGGATCGCCTGTACGCTATGGATACGATTGATGTTAAGCAATTTCTGGATTGTTTGGATGATCGGGATTCCACCAGCTGTTGTAGCATCAAACCCAATATTTACGTGATGGGCTGCTGCAAGGTCCTTTAATTCCATTCCGTGTGTTGCGAACATTTCCTTATTAGCAGTAATCACGTGTTTGCCAGCTTTTATACATTGTGCTAAATAGGTATGTGCTGGTTCTTTACCAACAATTGCTTCAAAAACAACATCAATATTTGGATCTGTGATAACAGCGTTAATATCTGTTGTAACATGGATGTTCTGTGCGATTTTAACATGCTTTTTCGGGTGTTCTATTACAATAGTAGTTACTTGAACAGGATTACCAACAATTTGTTGCAAACGATGCTGCTGTTTTTGAATCGTTTCATAAACACCACTTCCGACTGTACCAAAACCAAGGATGGCAACAGACAATGTCTTCATGAATGTGTACCTCCCGTTCTTGTGATTTAATTGTCCTTTTTACACCTCAACAGTTTCTTGCACTGTCGCGTTTGCTCGTAAGCGGACAAATTCATCATAAGGATTTAATTTCGTGATGACCTTGATGCCTGCAGCTTTGGCATTTTCTACTGTTTGATCAGATACGGCCGGATTTTCAACCCAGAGTATTTTCCCTTGTTTGTTGATGAATTGTTCGATTGTACCTGATGGTAATGTACCTTCAGCCAACCAGACGGCATCAATGTCAAATGGAACATCGCTAAGCTTTGTGTACTTTTCCTGACTGTTTGTTTGTTCTTGGTTGGAAATCGGGACAATTTGATAGCCCAATTGTTTTAGCTTAGTAGCATTTTCATATGGATTGTTAGTTTCATTGCCGATTACCGCAATGACTTTCTTTCTGATATTCCCTGCATCACGGGCGAAAGGGGAAGAAAGCAGCCATTTTACAGCGTCTTCGTTTGTTTCACTGAATAAGGCTTTGTGATCTGTTGCCTTGGCAATTGCCTGATCCAGGTCAACTAAAATATCATGAACCCGTTCAATACCAATGGATAGACGTACAAGCTCCTCTGTAACACCGCTCTTTTGTAAATCTGCCGGGCTTAATTGTTGGTGTGTCGTTGAAGCTGGATGAATAATTAATGACTTCGCATCGCCAACATTTGCTACGTGTGACCAGATTGAAATGCTGTCAATTAATTTTCTTCCCGCCTCACGTCCTCCTTTAATACCAAATGTAATAATGGAGCCAAAGCCATTCTGTAAATATTTTTTGGCTAATTGATGTGATGGGTGACTGGCTAAACCAGGATAATTAATCCACTCAACGGCTGGATTGTTCTGTAAATATGTCGCAACTTCTTCAGCATTTTTATTGTGGCGTTCCACGCGTAAATGCAATGTTTCCAGCCCTTGTAATAGTAAAAATGCATCCTGTGGGCTTAGGCATGCACCAATATCACGCAAGAGCTGGACGCGTAATTTTGTTGCAAAGGCTGCCGGGCCAATGTCAGCATAGCGAATACCGTGATAACTTTCATCTGGCTCGGTAAACCCTGGGAATTTCTCATTATCCCAATTAAACCGCCCGCCATCAACAACGATTCCGCCGATGGTTGTTCCGTGCCCGCCAATCCATTTCGTTGCAGAATGTACAACAATATCAGCACCCCAGGTTATTGGCCGGGTAATATACGGTGTTGCGAATGTGTTATCAACGATTAAGGGAATATCGTTTTCGTGTGCAATCGCTGCTACTGCCTCAACATCAAGTACGTTAAGGCTTGGATTTGTGATTATTTCACCAAAAACCGCTTTTGTTTTCGTTGTAATTGCATTGCGGATTTCTTCAAGATTAGTCCCATCAACGAATTTCACTGTGATTCCGTAGCGGGGCAATGTCGTTGCAAACAAGTTATAAGTTCCGCCATATAAATTGCTGTCAGCAACAATCTCGTCACCTGAACCAGCTAGATTTAAAATGGCCAATGTAATTGCAGACATTCCAGAAGATACACCAACAGCAGCTACACCATCTTCAAGCTGTGCCAAACGTTGTTCAAAGACATCAACAGTAGGATTACCGATTCGTGTATAAATGTTACCTGGTTCCGATAACGCAAATAAATTCTGGGCATGCTCCGTGTCGCGGAAGACGTATGATGTTGTTTGGTAAATTGGTACTGCACGTGATCCAGTTGTTGGATCTGGTTCCTGCCCCCCATGAAGTAATACGGTTTCTTGATCGTGAAAATGAAAGTTTGCCATAAATAATTCCTCCTTATGAATGTGGTGAAAACAAACGGTCAAATTGGATGGGAGAGGAGGGGTATATAAAAAAGCCCTCTTCCTAAGAAGAGGGCGTATCGTTTACCGTTCCTCCCCTTATCTTCCAGATCATCATTGACCTGTAGGATGTAGCACCTTTCACAGCTAGCGTACTAGCCTGATGGTTGCCGGGCTTCACAGGGCCTATTCCCTCCACCGCTCTTGATAAGAGATTAAAATATTTGAAAATTTAATTTAACAAGAATTATATACTGATTTCGATTGTTCGTCAACACCTTTTTTGGAAAGAATGTTTAAGTTGTTGCCCCTTTAATCCTGCAGTTGAATAAAAGTGCGACATTATCTGAGGCGATGATTGGCTCTTCCACCGCTACGGAAATATACTTCGCTTATCCCGTGATATGCTACAGAACCATTAAAGTAAATTGCGATAATCTCTTCTTCCATCAACTATTGCATAAATAATAATTGTCTGATCTGTCTCATTAATCTTATAAAAGACAAGATGCCTCTCAGCAATAACTACTCTAAATCCCTGCTTTTTTAAAACCGAATGTCTTGGCACACTTCCTGACTCTGGAAATTCCTGCAGACGATGGATTGCAGTTTCGATTGTATTCAGATACGAGAGTGCAATATCAACATCTCCGGAATCATCAGCAATATAAAATATAATATCACGGAGTTGTTCTTCTGCCTTATCCGTTCGTAATATTTTATACCTCATCTTCTTTCCTTTCCAGTAAAGATGCACGAAGATCATCAAATGAATTCTGTATGGGTGCTACTCGTTCATTTCTTACATCGTCCTCAGCATCTGCAAGTGTTCGTAGTAGTTCCAACTCCGATTTCATCTGATAATAATCTTGCAAACCAAGAACCGCTGTATCACCTCGTCCTTTTACGGTAATAATAACTGCATTCCTTGAATCTTTGCACTGCTTAGATATTTCATTGTAATGATTTCTTAAATCCGCTGATGGTCTAATTGCTTCCCCCATAGTGTCACCTCTTTCTAATTTTACCTTCATAGTCATATTGTATCATAAGGTGACTATTTATTAAATGCTTTCTTCCTTCAACTTTGATGTATCTCCATTTAACTTCCCCCCATATTCCAGACAATGGCCCTTATATACGACTATGGCGCTATTCCTTATTAGGGATAAGCGCCGTTTTGTGAAAGATGATGTTCAATAACAACTCCATCTGAATTTATTTCTATATTAATGCTCATCATTATAGAATACGTCTACTTCATAATGTTCTAAGTCATCTCCGGACAAATTGTTTTTCAAATAATTTTCAACTTCTGGTACATACGCTCCGGAATTACACTGCGCTTTCCGCGGGGCGGGAAATGCAAGTACTTATAAAAAGATCCCAACTTACTTCGCATTTTACATCTATTGTGTAACAAACAACTCTTGTTGATGCTTTGCTTAACTAGAGGCGCGCTTTTGTGATTTTTTTACAGGTCGGCGCTGTGCGGATCCCATGTAAATAATGAGGGCAACCCAAATTAATGAGAATGATAGCAAATGTGCCATTGAGAATTTTTCATGGTAGAGAAAGACACCAAGGATCAACATAATGGTTGGTGCGATATACTGCAGAAAGCCGACCATGGATAAAGGAATTTGTTTTGCCCCGCTTGCAAATAGTAAAAGTGGGACTGCTGTTGCAACACCCGCACCGATTAATAAAAGTGATGTACTAGTGAAGATGTTATTAAAAGCAAATGCACCATTCGGTATTGCTAGTAAATAAATAAGTGCAATTGGTGTTACAATTAATGTTTCAATTGCTAAGCCAAACATGGCGCTAATATCAACCGTTTTCTTCAGCAATCCGTACAAGCCAAAACTTACTGCCAATAGTAATGATACCCAAGGGAAAACGCCATAGCTTACAGTCAGGTTAATGACACCGATCCCAGCGATGACAAACGATAGTAACTGTTTTCGTGTTAACCTCTCCTTTAAAACAATAATTCCCAACAAAATACTGACAAGTGGGTTAATGTAATACCCTAAGCTCGCCTGGATAACATGATCATTATTTACCGCCCAAATATAAGTTAACCAGTTTATACTGATGACAATGGAGGCAAACGTAATTCCTATTAATTTCTTTTTGTCTTTTAAAATAACTTTACACTCTGCGAAAAATCCAGAACTTTTCCGTAAGAGTAAAATGACAACAACCATAAAAAGGAATGACCAGACAATTCGATGTGCAAGGATTTCACCAGCAGGCACATTGTTTACTAGTTTCCAGTAAATAGGTAAGAAGCCCCAAAGTAAATAAGCGAAGGCAGTGTAGATAATCCCCATTTTCTCTTCTGAACGATTCATATGTATTCCCCCGATCCTCTGATAAACGATTCAAATAAAGTAAGACAATTCTAGAAGTTTACTTAAAAAAATGCAATTAAGACGCCTGCACAATTTGGAAAACGCTTTCAATAGTAGCGAATTTCCGCTATGATAGAGATAGATAAACAGATTTAAAGGGGAGAATTGGGATGTCAAAAAAATACAGTAAGTTTGAAACATCGGTCATACATGAAGGGTACAATGCTAAAGACATGTTAGGCAGTTTAACAACACCATTATTCCAAACATCGACGTATACGTTTGATACAGCAGAACAAGGGGAACGCCGGTTTGCTGGGGATGAGGATGGTTATATTTATTCACGTTTAGGCAATCCAACGGTAAAAGTGTTAGAAGAGCGAATTGCTGCACTGGAAAATGGAGAACGTGGGCTGGCATTTGGTTCTGGAATGGCGGCTGTATCTGCTGTGTTAGTTGCGTTAACAAAAGCGAATGACCATATTGTCTGTTCATCAGGTCTTTACGGTTGTACGTTTGGATTATTAACTATGATGCAGGAAAAGTATCAAGTTACGCATGACTTTTCTCAGATGGAGACGAGTGAGGAGCTACGATCGTTAATTAAACCAGAAACAGCCTGTATATACGTGGAAACACCAATCAATCCAACGATGAAACTGATTGATTTGGAGATGGTTTCACAAGTTGCTAAGGAATTTGATATACCTGTTGTCGTTGATAATACATTTTCGTCTCCGTATTTACAACGCCCGATAGAGCTAGGGTGTGATGTGGTAATTCATAGTGCCACAAAATATATCGGTGGCCATGGAGATGTTGTTGCAGGACTAGTTGTTGGGAAGAAGGAATTTTTAGATTCCGTGCAAATGACGACACAAAAGGATATCGGTGGGATTATCTCACCATTTGATGCTTGGTTATTATTGCGCGGATTAAAAACGCTGCCAATCCGCCTTGATCGACACTGTGATAACGCCGAAAAGGTTTTTGAAAAGCTGCGTGTTCATCCCAAAGTAGCGAATGTTTACTACCCAAATGATACGTCACATCCGGATTATCCAATTAGGGAAAAACAGATGAAGCGTGGTGGGGGAGTCATTTCCTTTGAAATTAAGGGGACGAAGCAAGATGCCCAGAAAATGTTAAATGCATTATCCTTTCTAAAAATTGCGGTCAGTCTTGGTGATGCAGAGACATTAATCGAGCATCCAGCAACAATGACCCATGCGGTTATTCCAGAAGAATTCCGGCGCGATATGCGAATCACTGATCAATTAATTCGCTTATCTGTAGGATTGGAAGCATGGGAAGATATTTGGCATGATCTAGAACAAGCGTTAGATTCCATTTGATATCTTATTTTGCTACGAGGCCGTAAATGAAATCAACCTTTTATACGTATCTAAAAACAGTATTTTAATAAACCAGCCAGTTTAAAAATTAGAAGCCGCTCCACACACCGTATGGGGCGGCTTTTTATAATGGTTGAGTAGTTCTGTGCTGTTAAAAATAGGCTCATTTCGTATATTTTGATGCTTTTTAACCTCGTAATTGAATAAAATGCAACGGCTCTCCCGTCGTTTCGGGGCCATGTTTTTACTTTCGGGAAGATGTTTTCGCTCTGGCGCCGATGTTTTTGCTTTCGGGAAGATGTTTTCGCTCTGGCAACGATGTTCTCACTTTCGGAAAGATGTTTTCGCTCTGGCGCCGATGTTCTTACTTTCGGGAAGATGTTTTCGCTCTGGCGCCGATGTTCTTACTTTCGGGAAGATGTTTTCGCTCTAGCGCTGATGTTTCTGCACTCGGGTTGATGTTCCAGAGAAAACGCCACGAAAGAGAACTTTCACTGTATCGCATTTTACATCCTTTGTGTCAAAAACAACAATCTTTATAAAACAGTCTAAAAATAATTATGATCGTTTTTCCTAATTGCTTTGCATATGTGATGGTTTCCAAGGAATGCTAACATCAATAATGTCCACGTTTGTCCGCATTTAGGATAGGTTCGTTTCGGAAATTATGTTCTTGTTTTTTACAACTACTGGTATACAATAGGAAGTTAGAGGAACTTTAGTTGGAATTATATGCTATATTAGATTTTGGAATGCAAAAATGGTATGTTCTGGGAGGAAGGAGAGGGTCTCTGTGGTTTTCGTCCCCTATTTTGTAAGTTTTGTACTTATTTTTAATATTGCATTGGCCCTAACAATTATTTTCCTTGAACGAAAGGATGCGCAATCGACATGGGCATGGCTAATGGTATTGCTGTTTATCCCAATAGCTGGCTTCTTTTTGTATTTAATATTTGGCAAAAATTTAAGTAGACAGCGGATATTTACATGGGATACGAAAAGCAGGCTAGGTGTTAAAAAGTCTGTACAGTCACAACTACGTGCACTTGAGGAAAATCGCTTCATATTTAAACATCCAGATATAGCCGCTTATAAAGACTTGTATTTTTTACATTTACGAAATAATGATGCGATATTTACACAAGATAACAAGGTAGATATATACACGGATGGGAAGGAAAAATTTGCTGCCTTGCTCCGGGATTTGGAGGCTGCAACTGACCACATCCATTTGTTGTACTATATTATCCGTTATGATCAACTTGGCCAGCGCATTGCGGATGTGTTAGTTAAAAAGGCGAATGAAGGTGTTGAGGTTCGTGTTCTTTATGATGATATGGGATCAAGGACATTAAGGAGAAAATTTATCAAGCGGATTCGCCATGCTGGGGGTCAAGTGGAAGCCTTTTTCCCACCGAAGATTCCTAAGATAAATTTTAAAATTAATTATCGTAATCACCGAAAACTGGCAATTATTGATGGGCAGATTGGATACATTGGCGGGTTTAATATTGGAGATGAATACCTCGGCAAGGCAAAAAAGTTTGGTTATTGGCGTGACACTCATTTACGTGTAACTGGAGATGCGGTTAAAAACATGCAAACCCGCTTTATATTAGATTGGAATCAAGCATCACGCAATGATATTTTATATGAAGATCGCTATTATGCAGCGGTTCCAGCGGGGGATGTTGGGATTCAAATTGTCTCCAGTGGTCCAGACTCAGAATGGGAACAAATAAAAAATGGGTATATTAAAATGATTTTGTCAGCCAAGCAATATGTGTATATTCAAACTCCATACTTTATCCCTGATGAGAGCCTTCGTGATGCACTGCGAATAGCAGCCCTTTCTGGGGTGAATATTAAAATTATGATCCCCAATAAACCTGATCATCCATTCGTTTATTGGGCAACGTTATCCTACATTGGTGATTTGCTTAATGCGGGTGCAGAAGTATATATTTATCAGAATGGCTTTTTGCACGCGAAAACAATTATTGTCGATGGCAAAATAGCATCAGTTGGAACAGCGAATATTGATGTGCGTAGCTTCCGCCTCAATTTTGAAGTGAATGCATTTTTATATGACTCCATCATAGCGGAAAAATTAGTTGAGGCATTTAATCACGACATCACGCTGTCAACGCAAATGACAAAGAAATTATATGAGAAACGATCATTGGGAATTCGCTTTAAGGAATCTTTATCACGCTTGTTATCACCGATACTATAAGAGAAATATTATTTAGGAGGAAGAAAAATGGAAAGAAAACCATGTTCCAATTCACTAGCAGTTAAAACATCACATGTATTACCACCAGATACAAACAATCATGGAACATTATTTGGAGGTAAATTAATGGCGCACATTGATGATGTTGCAGCATTGGCCGCTGTACGCCATGCAAGGCTGCCGGTTGTAACAGCATCAATGGACTCTGTTGACTTTTTATCACCGGTAAAAGAGGGAGATTCTATATGTGTGGAAGCTTTTGTCACATGGACACATAATACATCAATGGAGGTATTTGTAAAAGCTGTGACGGAAAGCTTATTATCTGGGGAAAGAGAAGTATGTACCACTGCCTTTTTAACGTTTGTTGCGGTCGATGAAAATGGGCGCCCAGTTCCTGTGCCTGATGTATATCCAGAAACAGAGCAAGAGAAACAATTGCATAACAATGCATCAGAGCGGGCTTCCCAGCGAAAAAAGGGAAGACAGCATTCAAAAGAATTGGCTAAAAGTTTTGGTACCGCATATCCATGGAATTCCCGAAAAGCGTGAATAAACAAAAATTTGTACAGAAAATATGAATAAGATACAATTATAAAATGCTACAAGAGACAAGAGCCTGTTTCTTATGATCCAGTTTTTCTTCTTTGAAATTAGGGAAGTGTGTAAAAGGACCAAGACTGTAAAGGGTTTCATAAGATTCGAAGGGAGAATTTCACCATGGGTTTCATTGAAAATTTAGTCGGCGATATTAATGAGGTATTGTGGTCTTATGTTCTAATTATCGTGTTAATAGGCGTAGGATTGTGGTTCACAATTAAGACCCGCTTTGTTCAATTTCGCTTATTTCCTGAAATGTTTCGGGTTTTATTTGATAAGCGTACAATCAGTGCAGAAGGTAAAAAGGGAACATCTTCATTCCAGGCATTTGCTATTAGTGCTGCATCAAGGGTGGGGACTGGAAACCTTGCAGGTGTCGCATCCGCAGTAGCTGCTGGGGGTCCTGGTGCTGTATTTTGGATGTGGCTGATTGCGTTGCTTGGATCTGCTACAGCGTTTGTTGAGAGTACGTTATCACAAGTTTACAAAGTTCCAGAGAAGGATCAGTATCGTGGTGGTCCAGCATACTATATGGAAAAAGGGTTGAACAGTCGCTGGCTGGCAATTATTTTTGCCATCACAATTACGTTCACATATGGCCTCGTATTTAATTCCGTTCAATCCAATACGATAAGTTTAGCTTTTTCTGGGGAATTTGACTTTAAGCAAGGGTATATGGCTGTTATTTTAGTCTTGTTAACGGCAATTGTTATATTTGGTGGCTTGAAGAGCATTGCCAATGTAACACAAATTATTGTTCCGATTATGGCAATTTTATATATTATCATTGCAATTTATATACTGATTGCAAATATAACGGCTGTTCCAGATTTGCTAGCGTTAATTTTTGAAAATGCATTTGGTTTTCGTGAAGTAGCCGGCGGTGGATTCGGTGCGGCAATCATGATGGGGATTAAACGAGGATTGTTCTCGAATGAAGCTGGTATGGGTAGTGCACCAAATGCGGCAGCAACAGCTGAAGTAACACATCCGGCCAAACAAGGCTTAATCCAAGCATTAGGTGTCTTCTTTGATACCATTTTAATTTGTAGTGCAACAGCGTTTATTATCATTTCAGCTGGCGGTTATGAGGGAAGCAAGCTCGATGGTATCCAGTTGACCCAAAATGCATTTGAATTTCATATTGGCGACTGGGCATCGGTCTTTATTGCAATTGCGATATTCCTGTTCGCTTATAGCTCTATTTTAGGTAACTATTATTACGGCGAAAATAATATCGGATATGTAAAAGATAGCAAATTCGGCTTGTTTATTTATCGTATCGCAGTGTTAGCGATGGTTATCTTTGGTGCTATTGCAACATTTGACCTAGTGTGGGCACTAGCAGATTTAACAATGGCGATCATGGCACTTATTAACCTTTATGCAATTTCCAGGTTGTTTAAAATTGCTCACCGCGTTTTACAAGATTATCAGCGACAACGAAAAGCTGGTAAGGATCCAGTCTTTTACAAAGATGCGTTGGATGATGATTCTGGTGTTGAGTTCTGGGATCGAGAAAGGTCAAACGATCAAGGTAAATAGGAATTGTGAACGGTTAAATTTAAATAGTAATTCTTTTAAGGTTCAAACAGGGAAAAGTTAATAAATATAAAAATAGCAGAAGAATTCTCTTCTGCTATTTTTATTATAGGATCACCACTTTTCTAATGATGATTGTGCTCGAACTCCATCAGAATTATCGCTCATTATTTATTCTAATTCAACATTTGCAGTGTGAAATGGATAAATAAGCTTTGATAAAATGAGGAAGGATTGGGATTCACTGATCAAGTTGACTTTGGATTAATCTTAAACAAACTGCGACTGTTGGGCTCTTTTCTATAAGTACACGCATTTCCCACCGTCCGGGATCGCTCCGGGTGGATGCTTTCCGCGGGCACGGCCTCAGCCTCCTCGGAAGAAAACCACTTCCTGCGGGGTCTTCGGACACGTGCTGTTCCCGCAGGAGTCACCACCCTCCACTCACCCAGACTAGTGACGCGGTAGGATGTGACTTGACGGAATACATACTACTACAGTTAATGGTAGTAAATGCAATACCAGTGGAGGAAATACGCGGAGACTCCTGGGGGGAGGAAAGGCATCGGTGAGACCCCGCAGTGCGAAAAGGGAGTAAAGGCTAAGATCGCCACGTCCTGTGGCAACGCCTTCATGACCAACGTCGTGTTGGCCTAAGGAGGCTCAGCAGCCGCCCCCGGAAAGCGTAGTGTATTTCCGGAACGGCGATAGAGCAATTTCTTAGTTACTTCGCATTGTCAAGGCAATTATTAGAAACGTTCCAAGTTTGGTTCCAAGTTTGCTTCAGCTAATTGTTTGATCTTATTTTATTAGTGCGAAAGTTGAGTTATATAACATTTATTTTTATCCTTGCTAAAAGGAAAGAATTCATTTAGTATGAACTTAGACATGATTTACAATATATTGTGTATTAAAATGTCGATAAAACTATATATAGTATTTTGCCTTAAGCACAGATGCCATTTGGCTTAATTGGGAATCTGGTGAAAAGCCAGAACTGCCCCCGCAACTGTAAACGCTGACGAAAATGAGCAAAACCACTGTATAAGCATAGACGTTTAAAGAATTGAACAGTCTCTTATATGGGAAGGGCTCAGGAGTAGGGTGAAGCATTAGTCAGTAGACCTGTCTCGCTTAAGAAATTTCAACTTCTTCGGGGATTGAGAAGATGAGATGATAGTCATATGGAACAGGACTCCTGTACGCTTTTTAACTACTATCATTTCGTCCACTCAATTGTTACTTGGGTGGATTTTTTAATTCCCTAAAACAAAAAGGGAGCGATTAACACATGATGACAAAAACATCTACTGAGGTTAATGATGTATTAGAACAAATCGATGCTGTTGCTGAAACATATGGGCTAGATGTTCGAGAAGTGAAACAGCAAATCAACCAATTAAATAGCTCAAAAGCAGATGCAAATCAGCATACATTATTTTATGCATTAAATAATATTGCGATGGATGAACCGGCATGGACGTTTGTAGCGGCGCGTATGTATTTAAATGAACTTTATCAGGAGGCAGCGACAAATCGCGGATATGATTCGGAACAATGTTATGGCGATTTTTACCGACTAATCGAGGTGTTAACCGAAAAGGGAATCTATTCATCCAATCTAGTAAACTATTATTCCAAAGATGAAATAACAGCACTAGGAAGGGAGATTGCACCAGAACGTGATCAACTGTTCAATTATATTGGCCTGTTTTTACTTGCTGATCGGTACATAACAAGGGATCATGACCGTAACATTTACGAACTCCCGCAAGAACGGTTCATGATTATTGCGATGACATTGATGAAGGATGAAGCAAAGGAAAATCGGCTTGAATTGGTCAAAGAAGCATATTGGGCAATGAGCAATTTATACATGACAGTAGCTACACCGACACTAGCTAATGCGGGGAAGTGTTTTGGCCAACTTTCTTCATGTTTTATTGATACGGTTGACGATTCATTGGACAGTATTTATCTGAATAACTGGGATATTGCTAGGTTAAGCAAGGATGGCGGTGGAATTGGTGTTTATTACGGCAAGGTACGTGCACTCGGATCAGATATAAAAAAATTTAAGGGAAATTCGTCTGGGGTTGTTCCGTGGATTCGTTTACTGAATGATACAGCAGTTAGTGTCGATCAGCTTGGACAGCGACAAGGGGCGGTAGCTATTTACCTCGATGTTTTCCATAAAGATATCATGGATGGGTTTCTTGATTTGAAAACGAATAATGGGGATGAACGGCGCAAGGCCCATGATATTTTTACAGGTGTAGCCATTCCTGATTTATTTATGAAAAAGTTGCAGGAAGTTGATGAGCACGGGAGAAGTATTGGCGAGTGGCATACATTTTGTCCACATCAGGTGAAACAGATGATGGGCTGGAAGGATGAAAATGGTGCTGCACTTGGTTTAGAGGATTTTTATGATGAATCAGATCAGAGCTATTTTACAGAGAAGTATGAAGAAGCGGTGAATCATCCACTTTTGCCACGAAAAACATATCGGGCGATGGATATTATGGCGCGGATTATGGTTGCTCAATTAGAGACGGGGACACCGTACATGTTTTATCGTGATGAGGCAAATCGGCAAAATCCGAATAAACATGTGCGCGGAAAAGGTCAAACAGCAATTTATTGTAGCAATTTATGTACAGAAATTATGCAGAATATGTCAGCAACAACCATTACCAATGAATATCAGGATGAGCAGGGGAATATTGTGATCATTCGTAAGCCAGGTGATTTTGTTGTGTGTAACTTATCCTCGGTTAATCTTGCGCGAACTGTAGAAGCAGGTGTTTTAGAACGATTGATTACGATTCAGATGCGGATGCTTGATAATGTGATTGATTTGAATACGATGCCAGTTGGACAAGCTCAGGTAACAAATCAAACGTATCGAGCGGTTGGTCTTGGTACATTTGGATGGCATCACCTGCTTGCACAGAAAGGGATTTATTGGGAGTCGGATAAGGCAGTTGCATATGCGGATGAATTATATGAGGACATCGCTTACTATGCGATTCAATCATCAATGGAACTCGCAAAGGAAAAAGGCACATATAGTAAGTTTACTGGATCAGAGTGGCAAACGGGTGATTATTTTGAGCGAAAAGGGTATGAGGCGGATCGTTGGCTAGAATTAAAGGATGCTGTTGCCGAGCATGGTATCCGAAATGGCTGGCTGATGGCTATAGCGCCGAATTCATCCACTGCAAAAATTGGTGGGTCAACAGATGGAATCGATCCTATCTATGCTGTGGAGTATGCCGAAGAAAAAAAGAACTTTAAATTCAAAGTGACTGCCCCTGACTTGGATCATGTTACGTATAATTATTACCGTCGATCACGGCATGAACTGGAACAGCTATGGAGTATTAGGCAAAATGCGGCACGTCAGCGGCACGTCGATCAAGGAATCAGTTTTAACCTTTATGTGCGTCATGATATTAAAGCAAAGGATTTGTTGAATTTACACGTTGAGGCCTGGAAGCAGGGCTTGAAAACAACCTATTATGTAAGAAGCACATCACAGGCAGAAATCGATGAATGTGAAGCATGCCACAGTTAATCATAACGGGGAGGTTTTAAATAATGACGATCCATACACCGATTAAACGAATTAACCTGTTGAACCCGGAATTTCCTAATAAATCAACGGGTATTATCAATGGGGAATCTTCAGGACTATTAAACTGGAATGATATTGCGTATCCACAAATGTATGATCTGTATCAGGCGTTATTATCAAACTTTTGGAAAGCGCAAGAGATCAACATGCAGGATGATATTAAACAATGGGATTTGCTCAGTTCAACCGAGCAAGATGTTTTTTTACGAATCAATACACAATTGGCTATGCTGGATAGTTTGCAAACACCGACAATGAGTCAAGTGATGGATTATGTGACGGATTCTAGTTTCAAAGCAATTTTTGCGGTGATCTCTCAGCAAGAAGCGGTTCATAATGAGTCGTATTCATATATATTGAGTTCATTGGTACCAACACGCGAACAAAATGAACGATTTGATCAGGCGAAAAAAGACCCGATTGTTTTGAAGCGAAATCAGCTCATATTAGATAGCTATGATAAATTCCGAAATAACCCAACACCAGCAAATTTATTCAAACTTGGTGTAAACTCAATTAATTTGGAAGGAATTTATTTTTATGCCGGCTTTGCTTTTTTCTATAACCTAGCGCGACAACAAAAGATGTTGAAAACGAGTACCATGATTAGCTATATTCAGCGTGATGAAATGCAGCACTGCTATTTTGTTACGCAGTTTATTCGCATTCTATTCGCCGAAAATAAGGAACTAAATACTGACGAAAATATCGATTATATTTATCAGTCCATTGCCAATGCAGCAGAGCTGGAAAAAGAATGGGCACATTACATTTTAGCTGATATTACGGGTATTGATTTGAGTGAATTTGACCAATACGTGGAATACCTTGCCAATAAACGGCTGCGTCAATTAGGATTGAAAAATTTATATGAAGAGCGAAAAAACCCAATGCCGTGGATCCATGTGTTCAGCGATGAAATGATAAACGAGACAAAATCGGATTTCTTTGAACAAAAAGCACGTACATACTCTAAAGTAACCAAGTCCAATGGGTTTGAAGAGTTGTAGGAGGATGCATGATGCAAATTGCGATTGTTTATACGTCCGTGACGGGAAATACAAAGGAATTAGCTGAACTTTTGGAGTGGAATTTTAGGGAGCGATCTTTTCATGTTGATCTGTTCCATGTAAAGCGTTTCCCGCATGAATTAATTTCTGAATATGACGCGATTGTGATTGGAACCTATACATGGGCAAATGGAAATATCCCTGCGGAAATGCTGGATTTGTATGAAACAATCGAAATAAAAGCACCAGCAAATCTGGTGACAGGTGTATTTGGTACGGGAGATAGCTTTTTCCCATACTTTTGTGGTGCTGTAGATGAATTTCGCGATATGTTGTATGCGAGGACAAATTTGGCGGTTACATTGAAAGTGGAATTAAGACCACAGCAGGATGATGTCGAAAAGTGTAAACGGTTTGTGGAATGTTTGCAGAAGGAAATCCAGCCACTGGTTATGGATGGTAAAACGATTTAAAATTGAAAGCACTTTTCTAAAATGAAAACCCGTGAATTAATTTTAAGACGTTCTCTTTTAAGGTGCAAACAGGAAAAAGAGAAGTAAACTACTAAGAATTTAGCATTGAATTTAGAATGAAAGTAGCAGGGGGATGGTTACCCAAACCATCCCCCTGCTATATGTCTACGTTTATTAAAGGCCCTTTTCGTAATGTTTGTTGCTTTTTAATTTCGTATATGAAGGATTATGCGTAATAGTGAACATTACGAGGACTTCAATTTTTCTAATTAACAGAGGTGCTAGAATACGCTCCGCCAGAATACTTCGCTTTCCGCGGGCACGGCTTCAGCCTCCTTGCCCCGGCGAGGGGTATGTCGACGTTGTCCGCAAAGGACGGTTTTAGTCGACCCTCCTTTTCAAACCTTCCTGCGGGGTCTTCAGCTCGTGCTGGGGCTGCGCTAACTCGCCCCACCGAAAACCATTGTTCCCGCAGGAGTCTTCGTATTCTGTCTCCGCTGATAAGAATTTTCTGGATTGTGAGTAGTTGTTAATGATTTTAATATTAAGTGGCTTTCTTCTCCCACGGACAGAAAATCAGACTGAGGCTTGGGGGAAATGCGAGACTCCTGTGGGAAAGGAACTGTCTGAAGACCCCGCAGTGAGCGGTTTTTGCTCGCGAGGAGGCTGAAGCGTTCCCCACGGAAAGCGAGTATTTCCCCCAAGCCGCGATTTCCACTCATCTTGTAAAGAATGAGAGGAAGTCACATAAAAGTTAGTGCACAGTTTATATCTAATGTATAACAAACAACAAATGTTTTCGGTGGGGCGAGTAATCGCAGTCCCAATCTTTTAGAAAACAGTCTTATTAAATGAGGATATGAGCCACTTTTCACAGAAATCACAAGCAAAAGGCTCTTGGTCATTGTCTAGCTGTAATCTGCCCAATTGTTTTATAGCTATATGTTATTTGTCCATTTCCTTTTACTGGTTTGGATAAAATGGTTTATCTAATAAAACCAGTTGACTTTATCGCTTCAGTACTTTACAATGATAAAGTATTAAATTAATAGAAATAATAAATCCAAAAGTTAATTCATATTTTTATAGAAAGAGTAAAAGACTAGAAAACAATGGGAGGTTTAAAAAATGGACAAATCCGCAAAGAAAATCTCGTTAGGGTTATCGCTAATTCCATTCTTGGTAATGATTGTCGCCATGGCATTTGTCATTATCGTGTTTGAGGGATCCCCACATATTCCAATTCTTTTGGGTGCCGTTGTGGCAGCTTTTATTGCCTGGATGTGTGGTTATTCCTGGGGAGATTTGGAGAAGTTTATTTATCAAGGCATCACAAAAGTGCTACCTGCCGTTATCATTTTGATATTAGTTGGACTCATTATCAGTGCTTGGATTGGCGGGGGAATTGTGACAACGATGATTTATTATGGCTTAAAAATTATCTCGCCATCCTTTTTTCTAGCTGCCATGTTAATTATTTGTGCGATCGTGACTGTGATGATTGGCAGTTCATGGTCGACAATCGGAACAGTTGGTGTTGCTGGTATGGGGATTGGGGTTAGTTTAGGGATTCCTCCAGCAATGGTTGTTGGGGCAATTGTTTCCGGTGCTTTCTTTGGTGATAAAATGTCGCCACTTTCTGATACGACTGTCCTTGCCTCAGGGATCGCCGGGGCAACGTTATCCGAACACATTAAACATATGCTGTTTACAACGGTTCCTGCGTTTATCATTGCTTTTATTGTTTACTTTTTCATGGGAATGAAATTTGCTGGTAATACAGTTGATACAGAACAAATTGATGTGGTTATGAATACATTACAGGCCAATTTTGTTATTTCACCATGGCTTTTGCTTGTGCCACTTGCTGTTATTCTACTTGTGTTTAAAAAAGTTCCCGCATTGCCGGCGCTGACTATTGGTATCATTTTAGGCTTTTTAGCGGATATCTTTATTCAGGGTGGAAGTATTGCAGAAGCAGTTAATGCCTTGCAAGGGGGATATTCAGTAGATACGGGGAATGAAACAGTTAATAGTTTATTAAATCAAGGTGGATTGGATTCCATGATGTATACCGTATCATTGGCCATGGTCGCAATGATATTTGGCGGTTTAATGGAAAGTACTGGAATGCTAAATGCCATCGTCGAACAGATCTTAAAACTCGCTCGAACAGGCAGAAGTTTATGTGCTACCACTGTCGCTTCATCCTTTTTTACAAATGTTATAACAGCTGAACAGTATATATCCATCATTATTCCAGGAAGGATGTATGCGAAGGCTTATAAGGATAAAGATCTGCATCCAAAAAATCTTTCACGTGCACTTGAAGATGGTGGGACAATTACATCTGCATTAGTTCCATGGAGTACGGATGCTGTATTTGTTCTCAGTACATTAGGTGTTAGTGCCTGGGCATATGCGCCATATGCCGTACTAAATTATTGTGTACCTATTATTTCAATTACTTTCTCGCTAATAGGATTTTCGGTTATCTATAATAAGAAAAAGAGTACGGAGAATGAAGATGTAGAAACAATTGAATATGAATCCTAAATATTTTGAAAATAACCTTGAATTATTACTGACGAACACTTACAATATGTATAAGAATATTCAATTACTTTGAGGTGTTCTTATGATGAATTATTCGCATTCCAATTTTAAAATTTGTCGATTAAAGAGGCTTGGTTCTTAGCAACCAAAGCCTCTTTTTACTTTGCCCGCTTTATTATTGTAAAGCAGTACAATGGAGGTGTATATGATGGTTACATTAACAGGAAAAACACTAACGCTTCAGGAAGTAAAAAGCGTTGTGTTTGATAATGAAAAAGTAATACTAGCAGAGGAAACAATTCATCATGTAGCGGAAAATAGGCGGACAGTAGAAACGATGATTGATAAGAAGCAGACGATGTACGGCATCAATACGGGATTTGGGAAATTCAGTGACGTCGTTATTGAAGACGACGATGTGGAGGATTTACAGCTGAATCTTATCCATTCGCATGCTTGTGGTGTTGGTGAAACCTTTTCCGAGGAGGTCAGCCGAACGATGCTGTTGCTAAGGGCTAATGCCTTATCACAAGGTTTCTCCGGAGTTCGCCCAGTATTGGTGGAGCAACTGGTCGCGCTACTCAATGCACGAATTCATCCGGTAATTCCACAGCAAGGATCACTTGGTGCTAGCGGGGATTTGGCTCCTTTATCACACCTAGCCTTGGCATTGCTTGGTGAGGGGGAAGTTTTTTATAAAGGTGAACGTATAATGGGGGCCAGTGCACTGGATAAAGAGGGGATTCCCCCTTTAAGTCTTCAGGCGAAAGAGGGTCTTGCATTAATTAATGGAACTCAGGCAATGACTGCTGTCGGCGTTATCACCTATTTAGAAGCAGAAAAACTACTCTACCAAAGCGAACTTGTTGCTGCAATGACATTGGAAGGATTGCAAGGTATTATCGATGCATTTGATGCTGATGTACATAGAATTCGTGGGCATCAGGAGCAAATGGATGTAGCAGAACGAGTACGGGCTATCTTGATTGATAGTAGGCTAACAACTAGACAAGGTAAGTTACGGGTTCAAGACGCTTATTCCCTTCGATGTATTCCTCAAGTTTTAGGGGCATCATGGCAAACCGTTAACTATGTCAGGGAAAAATTACTGACAGAAATGAATGCTGTTACAGATAATCCGTTAATTTTTTCAGAGGCTAACAAAGTGATTTCTGGCGGGAATTTTCATGGACAGCCAATTGCGCTTGCGATGGACTTTATCAAATTGGGAATCGCCGAAACCGCAAATATTGCAGAGCGCCGGATTGAACGGCTGGTTAATCCACAACTGAACGACTTACCTGCTTTCTTAAGTCCAAATCCAGGCTTGGAATCTGGGGCAATGATTATGCAGTATAGTGCCGCATCACTTGTCTCGGAAAATAAAACACTCGCACATCCGGCAAGTGTTGATTCCATTCCATCATCAGCAAACCAGGAAGACCATGTCAGTATGGGGACGATCGCAGCAAGACATGCACTGCAAATGCTGCAGAACTCACGTCGGGTTGTGGCAATTGAGTTAATTTGTGCCATGCAAGCCGTAGAATATCGTGGAGTTGATCGAATGGCATCACAAACTAGAGAATTTTATGAACACGCACGTGAAATTGTTCCATCTATTACAAAGGATCGGATATTTTCAACGGACATCGAAAACGTTGCAGATTGGTTGAAAGATAGTGAGGATAGTAGTGTACAAGAAAATCACCCTGAAGAGGGAGTTTTTCATGAATAAATATGTTGGGCAGGTAGCAGCAACAAACAATGTGAAAACAGCCAAAACAATAGAACTTATAAGATAATAGGAGGTCTTCAATGTGCAAGTAGATTTACTAATTACTAATATTGGGCAGTTACTGACAATGGATAAACAAGGTCCTGTTAAAGGGAAAGCGATGAATGAACTAGCCGTGTTAGAGGATGCGACAATAATGATAAAAGATGGGAAGATTGACTGGATCGGTGCAACAGAAGATGCTGTTGATATCCAGGCAGATAAAACAATTGATGCAAAGGGAAAACTGGTTACACCGGGTCTTGTTGAGCCGCATACACACTTAGTCTTCGGAGGTTCACGTGAAGAGGAAATGGCCCTAAAACAACAAGGTGTACCATATTTGGAGATTTTAGAACGAGGTGGCGGAATTTTATCAACAGTCAATGCGACAAGGGAAGCTTCTCAAGAGGAATTGCTGGAAAAAGCATTGTTTCACTTGGATCGAATGGCTGCTCATGGGATTACAACGGTTGAGGCGAAAAGTGGCTATGGTCTTGATAGACAAACCGAGTTAAAGCAATTGAACGTAGCAAAACAGGCGAATGAGAAGCATCCATTAGATATTGTTTCTACTTTTCTAGGTGCTCATGCTATTCCACCTGAATATAAAAAAGACCCTGAAACATTTCTAAATATAATGTCAGATATGTTTGCTGAAATTAAAGCGGAAAACTTAGCGGAATTTGTTGATATTTTCACCGAAACAGGTGTATTCACAGTTGATCAGTCAAGACGTTATTTGCAAAAGGCGAAAGAACATGGCTTTGGTGTAAAAATACATGCGGACGAAATCGATCCATTAGGGGGAACAGAATTAGCTGTCGAAACGGGAGCGATTAGCGGTGATCATCTCGCTGTTGCTTCAGATGAGGGGATCAGACAGCTGGCAGCATCGGATACAATCGGTGTGATTTTGCCAGGGACCAGCTTTTATTTAGGAAAAGATACGTATGCACCAGCACGAAAAATGATTGATCAAGGTACTGCAGTTGCGATCTCGACAGACTTTAATCCAGGTAGTTCGGTAACAGAGAACCTGCAATTGATCATGTCTATCGCTGCATTAAAACTCAAGTTGTCACCAGCAGAAATATGGCATGCCGTAACGGTTAACGCTGCTCACGCGATAGGTAAGGGGGATGTCGCTGGTTCCATTACAAAGGGCAAAAAGGCGGATGTGGTTGTTTGGGATGCCCCGAATTATATGTATTTGCCTTATCACTATGGAGTTAATCACGCCAATACGGTCATAAAAAATGGTGAAGTTTTATATGAGAGACAGGCGATACTACCCATAAAGGAAAATATTTAATAAAAAGCAGGCTGTTTCAGTCAACAGCCTGCATCATTTAAGCTTTTTGTTCATCTACTTCTTCCATTGTTATCCAGCCCTCTGCCCATTCCTGGATTTCGCTGATGACTGGTTCCAAAGCTTTTCCTTTTTTAGATAATGAATATTCGATTCGAACCGGAAATTCCGAGTATATATTTCGCTCAACAATTCCTTCTTTTTCAAGCATTTTTAGTCTGTCAGAGAGCAATCTTCCGCTGATTGGCAAGTCCGCTTCCATTTCAGAAAAACGTTTCGTTCCTTTTAGCAGTTCGAACAGAATAAGTCCGACCCATCGTTTACTCATCAGTTGCATTGCTTTTTCAAAACGGGGACATAATTCTTCCATGAAGATCAC
Source organism: Lentibacillus sp. Marseille-P4043 (assembly GCF_900258515.1). Taxonomy (NCBI): domain Bacteria; kingdom Bacillati; phylum Bacillota; class Bacilli; order Caryophanales; family Bacillaceae; genus Lentibacillus; species Lentibacillus sp. Marseille-P4043. The sequence goes on from NZ_LT984884.1 coordinate 1,165,765, forward strand.
CTTCTCTCAAGGATATAAAGTAATTACGAAAAGTAACCTTACTTAATCATAACATATGGATTACTTTTTAGTAAATAAAATTTAGCATGGGCATTATAATATGTACCATTTCGAAAACACAGGCGTTAAAAAAATATCACATAATTGTAACTATTATTTGGTGATTTGCTTATTTTGTGAAATAATAAAGCAAGATGAAATATTTTTATGGAGGTAAAGATGATGGTTAGTCAACAAACACAAGAGAAATATGCTGAATTAGCATTAAAAACAGGGGTTAATTTACAAAAAAACCAAGCCTTGATGATTAATGCTCCAATTGAAGGGGCAGATTTTACTAGGATTGTCGTTCGTAAAGCGTACGAATTAGGGGCAAAAGATGTGCATATTAATTGGAGCGATGATGAAATCGCTTTGTTAAAATATGAAAACGCACCAGATGAAGTTATCGCAAACTACCCAGAGTGGAAAGTATTGCTGCATGATACATATGCCGAAGATGGTGCGGCGGTGTTAAATATTCGTTCGACAAATCCAGATTTGCTGAAAGATATCGACCCATCACGTGTTGCAAAGGCGAATAAAGCTTCCGCACAAGCGATGAAGAACTTCCGCCAATACACAATGAATGATCGGATCACTTGGTCTATCATTTCGATCCCGACTGGCGACTGGGCACAAAAGATTTTTCCGGATAAATCAGAAGAAGATGCAGTTGCAAGTTTGTGGGATGCGATTGTGAAGATTGTCCGCGTTGATAAAGATGATCCCATTGCGGCTTGGGAAGAACACAATGCGACATTAAGAACAGCACGTGAACTGTTAAATAAAAAGAACTACCAAAAATTAATTTTCAAAGCACCTGGAACAAACCTAGAAATGAAATTGCCTGAGGGTCATATATGGAAAGGCGGATCCGCGGTTTCTGAGAAAGGCATTACGTTTAATCCGAATATGCCAACAGAGGAAGTTTTCTCCATGCCGGATAAATATGGTGTTGATGGAACCGTATCCAGTACAAAACCATTGAATTATGGTGGAAGCCTGATCGACAATTTCACCCTAACATTTAAGGATGGAAAAGTAGTTGATTTTAAAGCGGAGCAGGGAGAAGATGTTTTGAAGCATTTGCTCGATTCAGATGAAGGTGCACGTCGATTAGGTGAGGTTGCACTCGTACCACATGAGTCACCGGTATCTCAGTCCGGATTAATTTTCTACAATACATTGTTTGATGAAAACGCATCATGCCATATCGCGCTAGGTAAAGCATATCCAACCAATTTAGAAGGCGGCGCAAAAATGACCGCTGAAGAGTTGGATAAACATGGTGTGAACGATAGTCTGTCACACGTTGACTTCATGATCGGCTCTGAAAAGCTGGACATTGATGGTGTGAAGGAAGATGGTAGTACGGAAGCGGTTTTCCGTAATGGTACATGGGCGTTTGAGATTAAATAAAAGAGTTAGAAAATACCATGCACAAATCCTTGTTGGGAGTGTGCATGGTATTTCTTAAGTATTGCCCCATTAGCCATACTACTTACATTAATCCATTTTTGACTAACACAGCTTTTATCATCGTATAGCTGTAATCCTCAGGTAAGGCCTCTCGCAATGGTTTTAGCTTAGGTTCATCAATTTCCTCGTGTGCGGCTAATACGGCTGCTTCCTCTTGATCATTAAAAAAGATATTCCAGGCAATTGGATAGCCATCTTTAAATGCCTTGAATAGATGACCTTCAATTGTTTGTTTCGACAATTCACGAATAACGGCGATATCTTTGATGGATTTTCCGGATTGGAACATGTGATAACTTACAATGTGGCTAGGCCCTTCTTCTTGCTTCTTTTTAGCTGGTTTTGGAGAAGCTGTCCCACCAATTCTTATTTTAGACTTTACATCCGGATTAGCAGCGCGCCATTCGATAATTGCACCCAAAAACTCCTCGCCGTATTGGTCAAATTTCTTTTCACCAACACCTTTTATTGAAAGCATATCTTCCTTTGTTTCTGGAAAATATCGACTTAGTTCTTTTAATGTTGCATCAGAAAATAAAACATATGGAGGAACACCTTTTTCATCAGCCAATTTCTTCCGCAGGCCACGCAATATGCCAAATAGGTCGGCATGATAATCCGCTTCTTCGGTAGTTGGGATTGGCGCTGTATAGATCCATACCGTGCGTTTTCCTTTTAATACATCAACGGATTCTTGGTTCAACTTTAATGTTGGGTATCGCCCCTCCTCAGTCGCCAACAGTTTTTCGGCGACTAAGAAATGAATCCATTCGGTTAACTCTTTTTCTGTATAAGCGGATAGTATTCCGTATGTTGTCAGTTTATTTAAACCAAAGTCGTGAATCTTCTTATCCTTTGATCCCTTTAACACTTTGGCGGTCATTCCAACACCAAAACGTTCACCCATCCGCTTGACACAGGAAAGAATCATTTGTGCTTCCTCCGTAATATCGCTCTTTTCCTGACGATGCAGGCAATTGCTGCACCTGCCACATGTATGTTCACTTGGTGTATCATTAAAGTATTCCAAAATAAAGGATGTTAAGCAGCTATGTGTGTGGCAATAGTTAATCATTGCTTGTAATTTGCGATACTCAGCGCGTTTGGCTTCATCATCCATCATCGATTGTTCAATTAAAAATTTCTGCAGTTGTACATCTTGAGGTGAAAATAACAAAATACAATCACTTGGTTCACCATCTCGTCCGGCACGTCCAGCTTCCTGGTAATACGATTCAATTGTCATTGGCATCGCATAATGGATGACATAGCGAACGTTTGATTTATCAATCCCCATTCCAAATGCATTTGTTGCGACCATTATCGTTATTTCATCTTGAATAAATGCTGCTTGGGCTTGTTTTCGTTCGTCTTCACTCATCCCTGCATGATATTTCGCAGCAGCATATCCCCTTTTTGATAATTGGTCACACAACGCATCCGCTTGCTTTCTTGTAGCAGTATAAATAATCCCTGATTCTTCATGATGTTCGGCTAAAAAGGAACGAATATAGGTGGCTTTATCTTTTCCTTTTACAATATGAAATGATAAATTTTCCCGTTCAAATCCAGTGTTAATGACACGATCACTCTCGATATCTAGCAATGATTGAATATCAGAGATCACTTCTTCTGTTGCTGTCGCAGTCAATGCAACAAAAACAGGGATATTTGCTAACCGTTTTAAATTCGGTACGATCGACCGGTAGCTAGGTCTAAAATCGTGCCCCCATTGCGAAATACAATGTGCCTCATCAAACGCAACTAATGATAATGGAATATTTTTTACAACATTAACGAAAGAACCTGATTCAAATCGTTCCGGGGCGACGTAAACAAATTTATAGCGCCGATTTGCCATGTTTCTTAGTCGCTCTTGTTGTTCACTTGTGGACAGAGAGCTGTTGATAAATGTAGCGGGGATACCTAGTGAATGAAGGGCATCGACCTGATCTTTCATTAAAGATATCAATGGTGAAATAATAATGGCACATCCATCAAGTGACAATCCGGGTATCTGATAACATAAGGATTTTCCACCACCAGTTGGCATTACAGCGAGTGTGTTTTTTGCTTGTACGATATTGTCTATTGTCTCTTTTTGGCCAGGGCGAAATGATTCATAGCCGAAATAGGTCTGCAGTATTTTTTCTTCTTCAACAATCATGATACGATCCTCCTCTAATAATCTAATCCTAACATATTTTTTTAGCATCAATCGTTAATTTTTATAAATCCTATGCTGGTTAAATTTCTCCCCGTCTTGATCGGGCTGATGTTTTCGCATTCGGGTTGATGTTTCCGCATTCGGGTTGATGTTCTCGCAATTCGGGTTGATGTTTTCGCATTCGGGCTGATGTTTTCGCATTCGGGCTGATGTTCTCGCATTCGGGTTGATGTTCTCGCATTTGGGTTGATGTTCTCACATTCGGGCTGATGTTTTCGTATTCGGGTTGATGTTTTCGCATTCGGGCTGATGTTCTCGCAATTCGGGCTGATGTTCTCGCAATTCGGGCTGATGTTTTCGCATTCGGGCTGATGTTTTCGCATTTGGGTTGATGTTCTCACATTCGGGCTGATGTTTTCGTATTCGGGTTGATGTTTTCGCATTCGGGCTGATGTTCTCGCAATTCGGGCTGATGTTTTCGCATTCGGGCTGATGTTTCCTCGCACGGGCTGATGTTCTCACATTCGGGTTGACGTTTCCTCGCTCGGGTTCAACAACTCAACCCACATTAGAGTGAGAGAAAGCGTCGCTGTGTCGCATTTTATATGAATTGTGAAATATAAGGGGAGAAGAGCTTTAAAATAAAAAGGAGCTGACTTTGATGTCAGCTCCTAGTGTGTGTAGCTTGGCTCTGGTTGTTTTCGAAAAAGTAAACCGATTAATCCGCCGATGATGGCAGGAACGACCCAGCCTAATCCAACAGAGAAAAATGGGAGCTTTTCCATTAATGGCGTAATCGCGTTTAACTCAAAACCATATGCAATCAATCCATCGTACAAACTCGTGATCGCGGTTAATAATATAGCACCGCGATAAACAGCTTTTGACCCATTAAATAAACCTTGCATAAACGTCAACAATATAAGGACGATTGCGATTGGATAAATAAATGTAAGAACTGGCACTGAATAGCTGATAATCGTATTTAATCCTTGATTCGCTATTAGGTAACTTGCGATGGTAATGATAAGAATGATTGATTTATAGCTTAGCCTTGTTACTTTGGCAAAAAACTGTCCACATGCAACAATTAACCCGACAGATGTGGTGAAACAGGCAAGGCTAACAATAACGCCAAGAAGTAATGCCCCGAAACTGCCAAACATGATATTGGCAGCACTGGATAATATATCGCCGCCATTGTCATAGCTACCAGTTGACGCTAATTTTGCACCGATCCAACCGATTGACCCGTATACGGCAATGAGCCCGATTCCAGTAATCATTCCCGCCTTTAATGTTGATTTAACGAGTTCATTTTGGGTTGTGACGCCACGGTCTTTAAATGCATTTACGACAATAATTCCAAATGCCAATGCAGCAATTGCATCCATTGTCAGATACCCTTCGACAAAACCTGAGAAAAATGGTGAACTTGCGTATTTATCAATTGGACTTTCAAGTGGATGATCCAACAGTAAGAATCCCCCAACACTCAACGCAACAATCGCAATTAGTAAAATGGGTGTTAGAAACTGACCGATCCGATCAACCATTTTGGATGGATTTAAACTTACCAAATAAACCAAAAGGAAAAAGATTGTTGTAAAAATAAAAAGTGCAAGTGCCCCATTTGTGAACGGTTCTACACTCATTTCATATGCTACTGTTGCTGCACGTGGAATACCAAAAAATGGACCGATTGCTAAATAAACAACCGATGTAAAAATAAGTCCGAACAATGGGTGAACGCGGTCCGCTAATTCACGCGCATCATTTTTTACAAATGATATTGCTGTAACAGCTAAAATAGGTAAGCCAACTCCAGTGATGACGAAACCGGCGATCGCAGCCCAGTAAGATGTACCAGAATCAATCCCTAAAGTTGGTGGATAAATTAAGTTACCAGCACCAAAAAATAACGCAAAAAGCATAAACCCAATAATAACGGTATTTTTATTCATGTTGATGATGCCCTCCTGATATGGTATCTAATAGGTCGTAAAGCAAAATAAATAAACCCTTTATTTTCAATATTATCAGATAATTTGATTGAAAAATATTTAGAAATGTTTGAAGCAAAATAATATTAACAGGTGTTGTAAGCGCTTGTCAATGCAGTCAATTAAATAATTTCGACATTTGTGTGACATTGTTCGACAAAACTTGCTAATCTTTTCAAAAAAATAACGACTAAAATTGTTTACTTTATTTCTATCCGCATTTAAAATGACTTTATATAAAAAAGGATAACGGGGGTATGATATGTTTCCATCTGTTTTATTTGAAATTATGTTAATAGGTCTCCTGGGGATTGGTTCACAATGGCTAGCATGGCGTTATCGTATGCCGGCTATTGTTGTTATGTCTGTTGCCGGATTAATTGTAGGCCCAATATTCGGCATTATGAATCCTCAAGAGGACTTTGGAACTTTATATAAACCGATCATTACGGTTGCAGTAGCCATCATCCTATTTGAAGGCAGCTTGAATTTGAATTTTAAAGAATTGCGTGGACTTGGTCGGCCCGTATTTCGTATTTCAACAATTGGAGCATTTATTGCCTGGATCTTAGGATCACTAACTGCACATTATATAGCAGGGTTATCATGGGCGGTTGCCTTTGTTATCGGTGGTTTATTTATTGTCACTGGACCTACCGTGATTTTACCATTGTTACGACAATCCAAGTTAAAACCGCGACCGGCAAAAATTTTGAAATGGGAAGGAATTATTGTTGATCCCATTGGTGCATTGCTTGCGGTATTTGCCTTTGAGATTATTTCCTATTTAACATCCAGTAATCCGGATGGTACATCACTTCTGCTGTTTTTTGCTGCATCTATTTTTGCTGCAATTCTTGGCTGGGCATGTGGTCGAGGAACCGGTTGGATGTTTGAAACGGGGAATATACCAGAGTTTTTAAAGTCACCAGTAGTTTTTATCGTTGTCATCATGTGCTTTACCATTGCAGATGAAATCACACATGAAACAGGATTGCTCGCTGTTACTGCTATGGGGATGACACTAGCAAATATGGGAATCAGCTCAGTTGCAGACATGCGTCACTTCAAGGAAAATATGTCAATATTGCTTATTTCTGCAATCTTTATCATGCTGACAGCTTCATTAAACGTTCATACCATCTTGCATGTTTTTGAACCACGGATCATTGGATATGTTCTATTAATGATGTTTTTAGTGCGCCCATTGTCGATTTTCTTATCAACAATTGGCACAGACTTGGCGCTTAATGAAAAATTGCTAGTTGGCTGGATTGCACCAAGAGGGATTGTTGCATTAACGGTATCTAGTTATTTTGCAGCAATTTTAGGTGAAGCTGGATACGAAGATGCGGCGATTATTACGACATTAACGTTCGGGCTTGTCTTTTTTACTGTTGTTGCCCATGGATTCTCGATCCGCTGGCTGGCTAAAAAACTTCATCTATCTATGGAAGGAAGACCTGGAACGATCATTGTTGGCAGTAATACATTTACCGTCGAATTAGCTAAGTCGCTTATAAAAGCAAAAGATCCAGTCATAGTTGTTGACTCGTCTTGGGAGAAGCTCCGGAAAGCCCGGGAGGCAGGAATCCCTTTTTATCATGGGGAAATGCTTTCAGAGCAAACGGAGTACCATTTAGATACAACACCATATGAATATCTAATCGCAGCAACTGATTATCATTCATACAATTCCCTTGTTTGTACAACATTTATGCCGGAATACGGTCGAACCAATGTCTATAAAGTAAGCCCATATAAACAAATCGATAGTGAAACAAATGATATTGTTGATAAAATCGGCGGACGTATTTTATTTGGTGAGGAAGTTTCGACTGAAGATTTAAATCAAAATATAAGATCTGGCTATGTATTTAGACAAACAACTTTAACTGAGCAGTATAATTATAAACAATATAAAGGAGAGCGAGACGAAGCGGCTGTCTTGTTGTATTACATTAAACCATCAGGGAAAATTATCTTTTATTCAGAAGAGATGAAAACAACGCCTGAAGTCGGAGACATCGTCGTTAGTCTTGCACCACAAGATAAAAAAATCCAAGCTAAATTAGAAACCCGACGAAACAATGGTAATAATGGAAATGGAAAGTAAAAACAGTGCAGACCAAAGTAAATTGGTCTGCACTGTTTTGTTATTCTATTTCATCTAGTTTGCGGTTAAGTTCTGCCATTTCTTCTTCTAATTCGATGAGTTTTTTCTCTGCTGTAGTTGTATTCCCGCCAAAAGAGGTTAACTTCTCGGCATCACCCTGGATACGAGCATAATCTGATTTTAGCTCTGCTAACTTAGCTTCAATGTCCTTTTTCGTCATGTTTATCACTCCTAGTTACTATTGTAGCGGATTTTCACGATGCAAGAAAGTATCTAGTTGTTTTTTAAAATCATCATCTTTTTTTGAATATCATGATTGATTTTTTTAGGGATTTTGTTTACTATTACAAGTAATATAGTACTATTACAAAAGAACTATATCACTATATCTTCAGAATAAACATCTATGTTAAGAGTTGCACCTTGAAGTCTGGAGTTTAACAATCTAGTATTTTGGTTGAATTCATATGAAACGATGTGGCTATTCTTTTCTTAAGAATAGCCAATTGCTGTTTGTCGAATGGACTGGAAACATAGATGGTACCATAAAACTAAGGGGGTTGGAGACGTGGATAAAACGTCATTTATTGGTCTTATATTGGGCATTATAGCCATAGGGGTAGGGATGGTGTTAAAAGGGGTTAGCCCTGCAGCATTAATCAATCCAGGCGCATTATTAATTATTTTTGTAGGTACTGCTGCATCTGTATGTATTGCTTTTCCAATGAGTACAATTAAACAAGTACCAGCACTGTTTAAGATATTGTTTACCGAGGCGAAGCATGGCAATACAATTCACAATGTGATAGGTACATTTACAAATTGGGCGGATCTTACAAGAAGAGAAGGTGTATTATCGCTGGAAAGTGAAATTGATCAAGTAAGTGATCCATTTTTAGCTTCGGGCTTACAATTAGTAGTTGATGGGAAGTCACCTGATTTTATTCGAGATGTGATGTTAGAGAAAATTGATGCAATGGAAGAAAGGCACCAAAAAGGGATTCAAGTATTTTCACAAGCTGGTACATATGCACCGACATTAGGAGTGCTAGGTGCCGTAATTGGCTTAATTGCTGCTCTTGGTAATTTAAACGATATCGATGTTTTAGGTCATGCTATTTCGGCTGCGTTTATAGCGACATTGTTTGGTATTTTTTCAGGGTATGTTTTATGGCATCCGTTTGCAAACAAGCTAAGAGAGAAATCTAAAGATGAGGTAAAGTTAAAACAAATCATGATAGAAGGCATTTTGTCGATAACCAATGGTGAATCTGCCCAAGTAGTAAAAGATAAGTTAAGTTCTTATCTATCTCAGAAAGAATTGGCAAAACTCAATCAGGAGGATGACTATGCGACGGAAGAAACAGCGTAAAGAGCATGAAGTTGATGAGTCATGGTTGTTACCTTATTCGGATTTACTAACGCTTTTATTTGCATTGTTTATCGTTCTATTTGCCATGAGTGAAATCGATTCACAAAAATATGAACAGCTTTCGCAGGTTTTCAAAAGTGAATTTTCCGGTGGTGACGGGTTCATGGAGAAAGGTTCCGGACCAACCGATTCTGAAGGTGAAACGATTAAAACGGATGAAGATGAAAAGGACACCGGCAATGAGAAGGAGCAAATGCAAGAACGGGAACAGTTAGAGAATTTAAAGAATGAAATTAATGCATACATAACAAATAATGACCTCGCTAAATCATTAGGAGCAAAATTAACAGATGATGGGTTATTAATTACGATCTTAAATGACGTCACCTTTGATTCTGGAAGTTCCACTGTAAATGATGCTGGGAAGCGGATTGCAAAAGAGGTATCAACATTTTTACATACGGATCCACCACACCAAATTGTTGTAAGTGGACATACGGATGACCGTCCAATTAAAACGAGTGATTATGGATCAAATTGGGAATTAAGTGTCATGCGGGCTGTTAATTATATGAAACTGTTACTGCAAAATGACACATTGGACCCTGAACGGTTTAGTGCAAAAGGGTTTGGAGAATACCAGCCAATAGTCCCTAATACAAATAATGAGAATAGAGCTAAGAATAGGAGGGTAGAAGTCCTTATATTGCCAAATCACGAGTTAGAATTAAGTGATGATGAAGATGATAATGGAAAACAGTAATTTTTTAAGAGATAAGTGTAAAATTTGGCTCCAATTTGTTCTCGGGTATGACGAGCCACGTCCAGCTCCAGCGCCCAGCGACTAGCGAGACTTCCCTCACCTCCGTACGATAAGTCAACATCGCCTCGCTCTCGCTCACCGTGTTTCCTTTATCTCCTACGGTTCAGTCCAGTCCGTACGTCGCTAAACGGTCGCTTCCACTTTTGTGCCCAAATGTAGAAATTTGTTGAATTTTGTCGTAAGTTAATTTATCATTACTTTAGAACTAGTAATAAAGTCGTATATAATAAAGGCAAACTATTCGAAAGGATAGGACGCAAAGCCTAGGGTCTACTGAATGGACATTTTATATGATCTTGCATCAATGATCGCCTGGCTACCAATCTATGATTTTTAAATCTATTTGGCTATTCTATAACCTGGAATAGCCCTTTTTTTTACACTTTATCAAAATACATAAATCAAAAAGGAGTGTCACTTTGGTAAATACGACGGTTGGAAACGCTAAAGCTGTAACGGAATTGCTGAACGGAACGCTGTCATCATTGAGTAATGTAGTACCAGTAGCACATGAGATAAAACAACCAAATTTATTAAAACAAGACTTGCATCTTCAATATGGGGTCTTAATTGGTATTACTGGCGATGTAAAGGGAAAGTTGGTTTTATCAGGAAACACAAGTATTTTTAGCGCGATTGGTGAAGTAATGTTTGGTATGCCATTAGAAGGGGAAATGCTTTCATCCTTTAGTGGTGAATTAGGGAACATGATTGCAGGAGGCATGTCAACCAACATTGTCGAAAAAGATCTTCATACTGATATCACATCACCAACAATTATTGAAGGGACGATGACTTTATCAGGACATAAAAGGGCCCTTCAAGTGACGGTGATGTTTGAGAAAGTTGGAGAGATGGATCTTTATTTGTTACTTGATTAATGAAATAGAAAGAGGGTCTACTGTTGGATACCAATCAATACATAACTATGTTTTTAGATGAAAGTCGTGAGCATTTACAAGCAGTTAATGACAATCTTCTTGAATTAGAAAAGCAGCCACACGATCTTTCTATTGTAAATGAAATATTTCGCTCTGCCCATACATTAAAGGGAATGGCTGCAACCATGGGATTTGACGATATTGCTTCTTTAACACACCAGACTGAAAACGTACTGGATCAAATTAGAAACAGCCAATTAGAGGTAACTTCTGAATTAATTGATATTCTTTTTGAAGCAACAGAGGATTTGGAAGAAATGGTTGACGCAATTAGTGAAGGAGAAGACGGCAAGAAGGATGTCTCAACTCTTATAAGTCAATTAGAGCAATTTGAAAAAGGACAAACTGTTGTTGCCCCAAGTACACATGTAGCAACAGAGCAAGTCAGTTTTGATTTAGATGAGTACCAGATGACGGTTGTCGATCAAGCCAAAGAGCAAGGGTTTAATGTGTTTCAAGTAACCATTTCATTAACAGAGGACTGTATGTTAAAAGCGGCTCGTATGTATATGGTTTTTGATGTGTTGGAAAATAGTGGTGAAGTGATTAAATCGATTCCCCCAGTTGAAGATATAGAGGAAGAGAAATTTGAACAGGACGTTTCGGTTATCCTTCTTTCAACTATGGCAAAAGAAGAAATTCAAGCAATGATTTACAAAGTTTCCGAGGTTCAACGAGTGGAGATATCAATTTTACCTACTGAAAGTAAAGAGACTCCTAATAATCCAAAAGAAAATAAACAGGAGGAAGAGGAAAAGACAACTAAATCCGCAAAGTCCCATAACAAACCAGGTCAAAAGACAATTCGTGTAAATATTGACAGAATCGATGATCTGATGAATTTGTTTGAAGAAGTAGTCATTGATCGTGGTAGATTGGAAGACATCTCTACGAAGATAGACCACAACGATCTACAGGATACAGTTGAGCACATGTCAAGAGTCTCTGAGGACATGCAAAACTTGATCTTAACGATGCGAATGGTTCCCGTTGAACAAGTGTTTAATCGCTTTCCAAGAATGGTTAGAGGACTTGCCAAAGATTTGGATAAAAAGGTTAACCTGGAGATTATCGGGGCAGAAACCGAACTCGATCGAACGGTGATTGATGAAATAGGAGATCCCTTGGTTCATTTGATTCGTAATTCAATTGATCATGGGGTTGAAACACCAGAAGATCGACAAAAGCTTGGTAAAACAGATGAGGGAAAACTGATTTTACGTGCATTTCAAAGTGGTAACCATGTATTCATCGAAATAGAGGATGATGGAGCGGGAATTAATCGTGAAAAAGTATTAGCAAAAGCAATCGACAATGGGTTAGTTACTGCTGAACAGGCAAAATCGCTAGCAGATGAAGAGGCTTACCAGTTTATTATGTCCTCTGGTTTTAGTACAGCAGACGAAATCTCTGACATATCCGGTCGCGGTGTTGGGCTGGATGTTGTTAAAAATAAGATTGAATCATTAGGCGGAACAATTTCCATTCAGTCAGAGAAAGACAAAGGGAGTAAATTTTCCATTCAGTTACCACTGACTTTGTCTATTTTATCGACTTTACTCGTTAACGTTCAAAGTGAAACATATGCTGTCCCGCTTTCTTCCATTATTGAAACTGTAATATTGCAGGATGAGCAGGTAATGTATGCACACGGTCAGCAGGTTATGGACTTCAGAGGAGAAGTGATTCCGATTGTTTCTTTAAAGAAAGTATTTCAAGTTCCAGCTGATCAAGAGCGTATGGATGAGCAACACCATGCTGTTGTCGTTGTCAAAAAAGGTGATAAATTGACGGGTCTATTAGTAGATTCCATGATTGGTCAGAAGGAAATCGTCTTAAAATCATTAGGAAACTACTTGCAAGATGTTTATGCAATATCAGGGGCAACGATTTTAGGCGATGGACGGGTGTCATTAATTATTGATCCAAATGCACTAATAAAATAGGAGAGAGGAGTGTTATAGATGGAAGATTCGTTAAAAGTTATTGTTTTTCAGTTAAGGGAACAGCGGTATGGTGCTAATATTCAGCAGGTCCTGTCAATCGAACGATTACAACATGTTACAGAGGTGCCAAGGACGTCTGACTTTATTAAAGGGATTATCAATTTACATGGAGAAATAATACCTATTATCGACTTGAAGGAACGGCTGCAACTGGAGAGTACGAATCGTAAGGTGGATGAGCCTAAAATTCTAATTGTAAGTATTGACACTGTACAGGTTGGTTTAATTGTTGATGCTGCAACAGATGTAATCGATATTGACCCACAAGCAATCGAAGCTGCACCGAAACTTATCGGTGGTGTGAAGGAAGCATATTTACATGGTGTAGCCAAACTTGATAGTGAACTTTTGCTATTACTAGATTTAGAGCGTGTCTTAAATATGGATGAAATCAAGGAAGTACAACAGGTAGTTGAAGAATAATACATAGGGGGCAATATGCCGTGGCAAAAGTATTAATAACTGATGATGCTGCATTTATGCGAATGCAATTAAAAGATATATTAACAAAGCTTGGCCATGAAGTTGTTGGTGAAGCTGAAAATGGAAAAGATGCTGTTGAAAAATTTCAGGAGCTGGAGCCAGATTTAATTACGATGGATATTACAATGCCAGAAATGAATGGTGTTGAGTCAGTAAAAGAAATAAAAAAATTAAATTCTAATGTCAAGGTTATTATGTGCTCAGCAATGGGACAACAGGGTATGGTAGTGGAGGCTATTCAGGCAGGTGCAAAAGACTTCATCGTAAAACCATTTACGCAAGATCGAATCCAAGAAGCAGTGGAAAAAGTATTAGCCTGATGATTGATGGGGATTTTTTCAAAAGGGGAAAATAGACATGTTCAAAAAGCTAAAATTTAAGAACTTTAATATTGGTAAGAAGTATGGATTGGTATTAATATTGGTCTTTATCTTATTTGGCGTTTCTACGGCAGTTAGTACGGTGTTGATCAATGAAATTGGTGATAATGTTGATGAGATGGAACGTAAGGGTGACAGCCAAATCTTGATTACGCAAATGGGATCATTGACACGCTCCAAAAGTATCCGAGTTGTTAGTTACCTTCAAGAGGAAGATTCCAAGTTGATTGACGAGTATGAAGAACGTCGTAAGGAATTCAATTCAAATGAAGCAGAAATACGAAAAAGGATGGATTCAAAAGATCAGTTGGAACTGTTTGATCAGATTGTGGCCAATGATAAAGAAATGAATGATCTATTTACAGAGAACATTGTGAATGCAGTAAGTAACGGGAATATGCGGTCAGCAACTGATTATATCTCTCAAGTTAATGAATTGCGAGCAGAAACAGTGGATCTATTGGAAGAGTTACGCACTACTGTTAATGAAGAGCGTAATGCAGCAATTACCCAAACGGAAGATAGTCAAAGCATGACACTAATTGTTCAGCTTGTATCCATGGTTGCATCGATCATTATCGGTGGGGTGCTCGTTTTCTTTATCAGCCGTATTGTTTCACGTAATTTAAACAAGGTAGTAGGTGTAAGTAACAAAATTGCTGATGGGGACCTATCAGTAGAAATGATTGATTACGATGGAAAGGATGAAATTGGCCGTCTTGCTGAATCGGTTAATACGATGAGTACCAATCTTAGAGATGTTATTCAGCAAGTGTCTAAAGTTTCGGAAACTGTCAGCAGTCAAAGTGAAGAGTTAACTCAATCAGCAAATGAAGTAAAGGCAGGCTCTGAACAGGTCGCAACTACCATGCAAGAATTAGCATCAGGATCTGAAACACAAGCTAATAGTGCTAGTGAACTTGCTTCAGTTATGGGGTCTTTTACAAATGAAATTCAAGAGACCAACGCTGAAGGTGAACATATTAAACAGTCCTCACATGATGTACTAGGTATGACCGATGAGGGAAGCCAGTTAATGCAGTCTTCCAACGAACAAATGGCTAAAATTGATCAGATAGTACAAGATGCAGTCCGAAAAGTACAGGGATTAGATACCAAGTCCCAAGAGATTTCCAAGCTAGTTTCTGTCATTAAGGATATTGCCGAGCAAACAAACCTTCTAGCCCTAAATGCCGCAATTGAAGCGGCTAGAGCTGGGGAGCAAGGAAAAGGATTCGCCGTGGTTGCGGATGAAGTAAGGAAGCTTGCTGAACAGGTTTCTGATTCTGTAACGGACATTACGGGAATCGTAACTAGTATTCAAACAGAATCAAGTACGGTAACGGAATCCTTACAAAACGGCTATCAAGAAGTTGAAAAAGGAACAAATCAAATCGAAACAACAGGTGTAACGTTTGATAAAATAAGCAAAGCGATTGGTGAAATGGTAAATGGTATAAATACGATTTCTGAAAACCTTTCTAGTGTAGCCGGAAGCAGTCAAAAAATGAGCAGTTCGATTGAGGAAATAGCATCGATTTCAGAAGAATCAGCTGCAGGCATCGAACAAACATCTGCTTCATCGCAACAAACAAGTAGTTCAATGGAAGAAGTTTCAGGAAGCTCTGAACAGCTTGCTAAGTTAGCAGAAGAATTAAACGGCTTAGTTCGTCAATTTAAGATTTAATTGGATTAACAAACTGACAGCCCGCAAATAAACGGGCTGTCAGTATTACATCCCACACGATAAACGGGAAACCTCGCTTTAAAAAAGGAATAAATACATATGAACGGTTTGAATATTGATCAGGTACGTTACAACAAAGAAAAAGGAGACTTTAAAGAATGGGGAGCACAAATCTAGCTTTACCTGAAAAAGAAACAGACTTTTATCATGTCATTCAGCCTATTATGAAGCTTTCTGATGTTAATCAAGTTTACGGATATGAGGTATTATTGCGCTCGGAGCAATTCCCTAATCCAGAACTTTTATTTAACTATGCAAAAGAACAAGATCAACTATTTGATTTAGATATGAAATCTATCCATAAAGCCCTTACAACGTTTAACAATGAGGCAGAAAATCTAGAAGGTTTACACTTGTTTATCAATATATTTCCTTCGACATTAATTTCACCGGACTTTCATTATAATTTGCAACAACTAAAGTCAATGTTGAACATTCCGCCAAGTTCAATTGTTTTTGAAATAAATGAAGCGGAAAAGATGCCAGATTTAGCTGTCCTCAATCGGGCGATAATGGACTTGAAAAGACAAGGATTTGTCATTGCGATTGATGATATTGGAAAAGGGGAATCCAGTTTAAAGGCGGTTTTAGAATTGGAACCTAATATTGTTAAAATTGACCGTTATTTTACAAGGGATTTAGCTACTTCTCCGAAAAAGCAAAAGGTTATTAAATTAATGCTTCAGCTTTTTGGAGAAGAGAGCACGATCGTTTTAGAAGGGTTTGAGTGTAAAGAAGATTTGCTGACAGCAAAAGCAATGGGTGTGCCATTTGGACAGGGGTTTTATTTAGGTAGACCAAAGCCGATCAGAAGCTATATGTAATTACAGACCACAAAAGGTGTCCATAAACCTTTTGTGGTTATTTTATAGTTTATAAAAAAGTATAAAATTTGGCTCTAATTTATTCTCGGATAGGGAGAGCCGCGTCAAGCTCCAGTCCGTACGTCGCTAAACGGGCGCTAGTGCTTTTGTTCAGCCTAATTTGCTTTTGTGGAATGTTTTAGAAGAGTTACAAACACACCAGTTGTTTGTAACTGCTAATAATGCTGCACTTGTTCTATCCTTCACTTGTAGCTTCTTCAAAATCGATCTTACGTGATTATTTACGGTAGTAGTAGAAATAAAGAGGTTTTCTCCTATGTTGCAGTTGCTGTTTCCTTGAACGATCTGTTCCAAAACTTCCCATTCTCTTTCCGAGAGGATACCGATTGGCCGTTCAATTTTGTTATGGCTTAATCTTACGTAGCTATTAAGTAGAATAGGGCTAAGTTTAGGATGAATATATTGATCTCCAGCCATTATTGTTTCAATTGCAAATAGTATTTCTGTTGTTTCCATTCCGTTGTAAAAATAACCATCCAGATCTAGTTTAAATAAATCTGCTAGTTGAACATTCTCCAATGTTGATGTCCAGATTACTACCTTTTTATGATTGCCTGCATAATATTCAAGTAGTTTACCGAGGTCGATATCCGTGTTTATGTCGATAATTAGTAAATCTGCCATGTGTTCTTTTTGGAAAAGTAATGGATAGTTCATGGAATTGTAGGTTATGATCGTATAATTGGACAATCTCTCTTGGAGAACGGACACAATTCCATCGCGTAAAATAGTTGCTTCCTTAATTAGTGCGATGTTGTTCATTTACATTAGCTCCTTCATTATATTTTAACTAGCATAATGGGTAGTATAATTTACAGTCCTCACTAAAGTATAACACTAAAAGTTATGTATGCTGTAATAAAGAGGGAATCGAGATAAAGTCGCTCGATTCCCGCATTATTATTCTATTTTTCTTCTATTTTCGTTTTGTTATTATCAATGATAAATTGATCAATTTGTTCCTGCATTTGAACAGAATAATCTTCTAGTTCACCAGCCAAATTATTTAATTGCTCCATTGATGCAGTTTGTTCCTCGATGGAGGCAGATACTTCCTCTGTTCCTGCAGCAGTTTCTTGGCTTATGGAGGCAATATTTCTAGTGTTTTCAGAAAGTACCTTCTCCTGCTGGGAAATGTCATCCATTAGACCAATAACTTTGCTGATCATTTCATTGTTCGTTTTAACTGTTGCTGTAATACTAGCAAACGCATCTCCAGTATCGTTAACAGATTGCGATTGTGATTGGATTACATCGCTTGTTTCATTGATTAAGGTAACTGTTCGTTTTGTTTCATCTTGCATTTCCGTAATCAATTCAGAAATATCCCCAAGTGCACTTTCCGATTGCTCCGCGAGTTTCCGTACTTCATCTGCCACAACCGCAAAGCCGCGACCACTTTCACCAGCACGTGCAGCTTCTATTGCTGCATTCAATGCTAATAAATTTGTCTGACTGGAAATATCCGAAATCTTATTAACTATTTCGCTGACATTAGTAGATTTTTCATCAAGTGCATGAATGGCATTAACCACTTCATCGGTCATTTTACCCGTTTGATCTGACTGTTTACGAAGTTCTTTAACCGTTGTTGTGCCTTCTTCTGAAACTTTTGTCATCGCTTTGGCCTCTTCATGCACGCTTCTGTTTTGCACTTCGATTTGGCTAATCATATCGGATAAACGATTTGTTGCTGTTTCATTTTGTTCCATTAGTTCAGATTCATTAGCTGCACCGGATGCAATTTGTTCCATTGTTGTAGCAACCTCATTTGACGATGCTGTGTTTTCTTCCGCACTAGCTACGAGTGTCTGAGAAGCTTCAGAAACATGGAATGAGATGTTAGCAATTTTTTTCATCATTTCCCGCATTTGCGTTAACATATTTTGAAAACTTACGGATAATTGGCCAATTTCGTCTACCCGTGTATTGTCTACTTCAGCTAATAAATTGCCGCCTTCAACTTCTTTCATTGTCGATTGAAGTTTCTTAATTGGCGTTGTTAATTTTCTTGTTACAACAAGGGAGATAGCTATTGCGATAATCAAGGCTATCCCTAGAGCGATTGCAATTGGGATGATGATCGATTGCGCTTGATTTTGTATATCACTCTCATAGACGGTGCCACCAAGGAGCCATCCGGTTGTTGGGTTCTTAACAAACCCCATAATTTTATCTTCGTCTTCAAATTGATAGTGAACAATCCCTTGATCACCAGCATTGACGATCTTTTGATAATAATCTTTTTCGGATTCATCTGAACCAATGTAGTCTTTGTCTGGATGGGCAATATATTTACCCGCTTCATCAAACACAACTGCATAGCCGTTTTCACCGATCTTAATGTTATTAATCATATCAAGGATCGTGTCAACAAAAACATCGATCGACATAACCCCGACAAGTTTACCGTCGTTATAAAAGGCCCGTGCAGTACTTACAATTGTTTGTCCGGTAGTTTTATCTGTATATGGTTCTGTCCAAATTGTCTTACCATCGGCGTCAACTGCCTTTTGATACCAGGGTCTTTCCCTAGGGTCGTAATCATCGCCCAAATCCCCATTAGGGTAATCGATCATTTCCCCAGTTGATTCAATCCCAGTATAAATTGTTGAAATGGTAGAATTGGCATCACCGGTCGCCTGTAAATATTGGAGTATTTGATCCTTGTTTTCAGGTTTATAGTTTGTAAGTAGATCATATGATGTAAACCGATCTAATTTATTATCCATATTGGAAAAGAACAGCTCGAATGAGTCATTCATACTTTCCATTTGGCTTTCCACATTTTGGGTAAGTTCATCAGAAGTTGTTTTCACGCTAAACTCGTAACTTACAAACGCCACAACAACACCGGTAAATATAATGAGAATAAGAAATGGGATTAAAATCTGCCTACGAAGTGTTCTGTTGAGAAAATTACCTTGACGAACTTTCCTTTTCTGGTTGTTCTGTATATTTTTATTCACAGCGCTCTCTCTTTTCTATGTAGTGATTTTAAATAAGAATACCCCTTTATCCTCCTTTCTAAGGGTTTGTGGTAAAAAAGAACTAGTGTGATTGCGCACAACGTATACGGAACACTGCGCGCTGATTGGATTTAGTAGTAGGTCTTTTGTTTCATATATCATAATATTCCATTCTAAATTTTTATTCAATAGGCAGAAAAAAGTGCAGAAATATTATTTTGTTTTGATAATTTTTTATTGAAAAAGAAGAGCAAACAATGTGCTGTTTGCTCTTAGATCAACGCGTCTTCTTTATCTTCTTTTGAATTCTGATAAGTTTTATAAAAATGGACGATAATCGTTTTTACCACTGCATAGAACGGTACGGCGAATAGAATTCCCAAGAAGCCAGCAATACTTCCGGCAGCAAGTATTAAGGTAATAATAGTTAATGGGTGAAGCTTAAGTGCACGTCCCATAATATTGGGCGAAATGAAATTACCTTCCAGCTGTTGTGCAACTATCATCACGATTGCAACCCAGACAGCCATCATTGGATCTTGGAAAAAGCCAACAATCATCGCAGGAACAACGGAAATAAACGGTCCAATAAATGGAATCACACACATCAACATGCCAAAGAGTGCCAGTGTTAACGCATATTTTAAGCCGATAATTAAATAGCCAATGAATAGTAATATGCCAATACAAAAACTAACAATCAATTGTCCTTGGATATAGGACGCTAACGCTTCATCAATCTTATGCATCAAACTGCGAATGTTCGCTGCCTTTTTTGGATTGAAAATCTGCGTCATAAAGGGGACGAATTTATCACCATCTTTAAGCATGAAAAATAAAAAGAAAGGTACTAGCACCAAGGAGAAGATAAAGCCAATCACCTGACTAATAAAGCCAAAGATAAATGACATTGCTCCTTCGATATACGACTGTAAATTAGATGTTACATGATCTATCGTATCGTTGATATCTGCAGGAATCATATCCTGATTCGATTGCCAGTATGTAACCACGTTTTGGATACCATTAACCATTTCCGGTATATTGTCGATCAAATTGGTAAACTGCTTTTGGGCAATCGGTACAATATAATTAACAATCAGATAAACGATAAGGATTAATAGGATAAAAACAATAAAAATGGCCAAGACACGAGGTACCTTATACTTTTCGAGCAGATGTACAATTGGTTTTGATAAATAAAAAAGGACACCAGCACCGACAATTGGAAAGGCAACCGCCGCCATATATTTAAAAACCGGATCAAAAATAAAATCAGTTGCAGAAATTAATAAGATTAATAGAAAGATCAAAATGAAAGCGACTAAGATCTGGAACCAGCGTTTACCGTACAATACCATCCCAACTTTCTTCATTATTATTCCTATTTTACCGGTAATCTACCATAATAGGAAGAGTTCTTTGTTAGATAATCAGTATAACATGTTGACCGTTAAAATCACTATTCATAGCAGTAGCCCCGTCCAGCTCTAACACAGCAAGAATTCCTTCACACTGAACCTCATACAACTTGTGGTAGTTCAACGTTTGCGCAAATGTTTTCGGTGGGACAAGAGTAACCGCAATCCCAGGAGGTGGCGTTCTTAGTCAGGACGCTTTTGCTATTGTTCTTAGTTTTTACGAACGGAAGATAGAATAAACATCATTCTACCATTTCAAATAGAATTCATTGTAAAAGTGTGCTAGAATTTGAGCATATTATGATAGAACGAATTAGACCCTTACAGGCAGTTATCCCATTTTATCAGCTTCATTTCTTAAAAGCTAGAAGGGGGGGCTTACTGTCTGCTAAGGCGGGATAAAAGGGGATACATGTGATGGAAGCTTGGGAGAAAGTCTACAATAAATGGGCATCGTTTGAGAATCTTGAACCTTCATTAAAAGACGATTTGACTTGCATGAAAAACGATACCGATGCATTGGAAGATGCTTTTTATAAGGAATTATCATTTGGAACGGGTGGTATGCGTGGCATATTAGGGCCTGGAATCAATCGGATGAATAAGTATACAGTACGAAAAGCGGTTAATGGATTAGCAATTTATTTAAAAGCTAACTGTGTCAATGTTAATGATCGTGGTGTTGCCGTATCTTATGATTCCCGGTACATGTCACAGGAATTGGCAATTGAAACTGCTAAAGTACTCGGTGCATATGGAATTAAGGCATATGTATTTGATTCCTTGCATCCTACCCCATTACTATCGTTTGCTGTCCGGTATTTAGGGGCGGTCGCTGGTGTGATGATAACTGCTAGTCACAACCCACCAGCGTACAATGGTTTCAAAGTTTACAATGAAGATGGTGGACAGATTACACCAACGGAAGCCGAAGCGGTTATTTCTTTTATTAACCAGACGGAAAATGAATTAACCGTACCAGTAATAGAGAGAGCTGAGTTAGAAGAAAAAGAATTGTTAAATTGGATAGGTGACGAAATTGATAATGCCTATTTACAGCAGCTAAAGCAGATTTCCAGACTAAGTACCGATGAGCAAAAAACTGCAAAAGATTTACAAATTATTTTTACTCCACTTCATGGGACATCGTATGATTTAGTTTTAAAAGGGTTGAATCAATTGAACTTCCCGCATGTTAACGTTGTGGAAGAACAAGCAAAGCCTGATCCGGAATTTTCCACCGTTGATTCACCAAATCCAGAAGAACATCAGGCATTTACGATGGCGATCGAGCTGGGAAAAAAGAATGGAGCCGATATTTTAATTGGTACGGATCCGGACGCTGACCGTTTAGGCGTCGCTGTCAAAAATAAATCCGGGGAATATACCGTATTAACAGGTAATCAGTTCGGAGCATTGCTGTTGGCATATATCCTAGAACATAGCGATAATGCACTTTTAACAAATGCTCGGTTATTAAAAACAATTGTCACAACCGAGCTTGGTCGCACCATTGCTGATCATTTTGGCGTTGAGACGATTGATACACTAACAGGCTTTAAATATATTGGAGAAAAAATTCGCCAATTCGATGCAACTGGTGAGACATTTATTTTTGGCTTTGAAGAAAGCTATGGTTACTTGATTAGCAGCTTTGCGCGTGATAAAGATGCTGTACAAGCGGCAATGACGGCTTGTGAAATAGCATATCATTGGAAAAAGCAAGGAAAAACGCTACTTGATGCATTGGAAACATTGTATGAGAAATACGGATATTACCAAGAAGGGATGTCCTCGTTAACCTTACAAGGAAAAGAAGGGGCAGAAAAAATCGCTGCTATTGTGGATCGAGTTCGGAAGTCTCCTTTTACGGAAATAGCCGGATTGCAGGTTCTACAGGTGGAAGACTACCTTTCGAGTGAACGTACATTTATGAATGAGAGCCGTAATGTGGAGCAGATTGATTTGCCACAAGAGAATGTCATTAAGTTTATTTTGGAAAATGATAGCTGGGTTTGTCTACGTCCATCAGGAACTGAACCTAAGATAAAATGTTATTACGGTGTATGTGAACAATCCCAAACAAAAAGCGCAGAAAGATTAATAAGCTTGAAACATGCTATGGAAGCAATTATGGAAGGAAATTAATATAATTAGGACCCTCATCCAGTAGGAAGGGTCTTTTTCGTTTGGTCGAAGTCTCTGCGCTGGGGTTGATGATTCTGCGCTCGGGCCGATGATTTTGCATTCGGGCCGATGTTTTTGCATTCGGGCCGATGATTCTGCACTCGGGCCGATGTTTTTGCATTCGGGCCGATGATTCTGCACTCGGGCCGATGTTTTTGCATTCGAGCTGATGTTTTCGCACTCGGGCTGATGATTCTGTTCTCGGGCTGATGATTCTGCTCTCGGGCTGATGATCTCGCTCTCGGGCCGATGTTTTTGCATTCGGGCTGATGATTCTGCTCTCGGGCTGATGTTTTTGCATTCGGGCTGATGATTCTGTTCTCGGGCTGATGTTTTTGCTCTCGGGCTGATGATCTCGCTCTCGGGACGATGTTTTTGCATTCGGGACGATGATCTCGCTCTCGGGCTGATGATCTCGCACTCGGGCCGATGTTTTTGCATTCTGGCTGATGATCTCGCTCTCGGGACAATGTTTTTGCATTCGGGCCGATGATTCTGTTCTCGGGCTGATGTTTCTGCACTCGGGCTGATGATCTCGCTCTTGGGACGATGTTTCGGCGCACGGATCCATGTATCGCTATTTTGTAATATGGCGATACGTTATCTAGTTTTATGTAGTTGAAGCAGAATGATTGCAATCGGATAGAACGGGTAAAACAATAAGAGATGTAGTAAATATGCCAGCTGTAGAAAACAAAAATGAAGGAGCTGTTACAAAATGCCAGTGAATATAAAACGAATATACGAAGATGTTAGTAGCGATGATGGTTTACGCGTATTAGTTGATCGTGTGTGGCCTAGGGGAATGTCAAAGGACAAGGCCAAACTGGATCATTGGATGAAGGAAATCGGACCATCAACAGAATTACGAAAATGGTTCGGTCATGATCCAGATAAATATGATGCATTCAAGAAGAAGTATAAAGATGAGTTGGCAAGTGGTGATCAACAAATTGAACTGGGAAAACTAAAGGAAATCACCAAGGAGCATGATAAAAACCTGACATTATTGTTCTCGGCTAAAGATGAGAAGTACAACCAAGCACAAGTACTTAAGGAAATATTGGATCATCAATAAGAAATTCACGATATGTGCAGGTTCATAGTTGCCATATTGAAAGCGAGGGTGATCAAGCCATTTCGTCAACAAGGCGATCTATCATTTGGCGACTTTTTCAACAACTGCTAAAATAACAGCGAGGTGATAAAATGGCGGAGCATCATTTTCATTTACAAGCAGATTGGCCAGGTGGTCGAAATAGTGAAGGGCTGATTAAAGCAGGTAATTTGGAGACGAAAATTTCTATCCCACCTGAAATGGATGGACCTGGGATCGGGACAAACCCTGATGAGATGTTGTTAGGAGCAGCAGCAACGTGTTATATCATAACGTTAGCGGCTATGATTGAACGGGCGAACTTGCCATTACAGGAGATGGCTCTTGAATCAGAGGGTATTGTCGATGTAACGAACGGTGTTTTCACGTATAAAAAAATCATACATAAACCAACCGTTTCCTTAAAGAGCGACGCAACCCAGGACGAGTATAACAAGCTCAAAAAGCTGGTGGAAAAGGCGGAAAAAAGCTGTATGATTTCCCGTGCGATTGCAGGTAATGTTGAACTTGAACTGCAAGCAACCATTGAATAAATGTAACGATCTGCACGTCTTAGTAGTTCCGATACTGTGGGGAAATGTTACAAAATAACGGAAACCACGGCTAGCATTAGAAATACACACAAAAACGCATGGATAATGATAAAATTCATGCGTTTTTAATTTAGGCGCCATTTGGTTCAAGTACATTTTTTACCATTTCCTAACAAAAAATCCAGTCGCTTTATTAAGACTGAATTCTCTTCTCAAGGTTATTTACGAAAAAGCTGAGAACACTCGTGACTTCAGTCATGAGATGAATCGGCTTCGGATAGGGCGTGGTTATGCCGCGTTAACTATCCGACATATGTTCATCCAAAAATGTACAAAAAATCACAAATATAATACCATTATTCCCCCTAAACGTTTTAGCATATGTTATCATTAGCACGAGGTGAAAGATTTTGACAGACGTAAAACGTGGTAGGGGATATGTATACTGTATTCAGTACCATATTGTTTGCTGCATCAAATAGCAAAAGATAATGGCTTTACTATTTCAAAAAATGAAACCGATTACGACCATATTCATCTTCATGTCGACTGCCCCCCACAACACTCCATTCCAACCATGATCAAAACATTAAAAGGTGTCTCTGCAAGATTACTATTTAAAGAGTTCCCTAGCTTATTGTGGAATTCCAGTTACTTTGTCGCAACCGTAAGCGAAAAGACAGAACAACAGATACGCCAATACATTGGTTATCAACAAAAAATAGCGAAAGGGGCTGAACCTAATGGCGTCACCAACCTATGTGCTTACTTTGCCTTTGAAAGTGGAAATATGGCAAGAGCACATTTTAGAAAAACGCTTAAACATTGGGCGGAATATCTACAATGCCTGTCTAGGTGAAGCATGGCGCAGATATAAATGCATGATACGGAATCCTAGATATTGGGAATTGGTTCGTATGCCAAAAGGAAAAGAACGCAATCAACTTCTGAATAAGTTGAAAGAACAATACGGCGTTCGTAAATTCGACTTAAATAGGTACGTTCAAGAAATGGGGCGTAAGTTTAAGCAAAACATTGGTTCTCAAATGACTCAGAATATCGCTGAACGAGCATTTCGAGCAGTGGAGAAAATCATGTACGGGAATGGTAAGAAAGTACGTTTTTGTTCGGTAGACCAATTTTTTTCGTTAGAAGAAAAGACCAACAAGACGGGTTTTCGTTATTTTCCCGAAAACGAACGCATGGAATGGTTAGGGCTTATTCTGCCCGTTATGATAAAAGATCAAGATGAATACGCACACTTTGCTCTTCAAGATAAAATCAAATATTGCCGGCTTTTAAAAAGGCGAATTCGTGGTAAAAATCGTTACTTCGTTCAATTTGTATTAGAAGGTTTTCCGCCAGAGAAACGTAATCAGAACTATTCCAAAGATGAAAACGCGCGTGTAGGATTAGATATTGGCATATCTACAATTGCTATTGCTTCTGAAAAGGAAGTAAAGCTGTTAGAGCTTGCAGAAGGTTTGTCCGAAGAAGAACGCAAAAAACGGATCTTACAGCGTAAATCTGATCGTCAGCGTAGAGCGAATAACCCTGGTAAATATAAAGAAAATGGCACCATCAATCCATCAAATCGAGATAAATGGATTCAAAGTGAAAACTACAAGAAAACCCGAAAAGAATTAGCGGAGATGAGCCGGAAGGTAGCTGCTAAGAGAAAGCAAGCGCACAACCAACTGGCAAACCATATTCTATCGTTAGGTTTAGATGTCCGAGTGGAGACGATGAATTTCAAAGGGTTTCAAGTAAAAGCAAAGAAAACAGAGGTTAGTGAAAAGACAGGACGGTACAAACGGAAAAAACGTTTTGGGAAGTCATTAGCGAATCGTGCGCCATCGCTGCTTCTTTCGATTATCGACAACAAACTAAACTATTTCGGCTTAAAACTAAAGCGGATTGACACTGCTAAAGTGAAAGCCAGTCAATTTGAACACTTCACGCAAACATACGTGAAGAAAAAACTTTGGGAACGTTGGAATCACTTTGAACAAGGTAATGTTCAACGTGATTTGTATAGTGCCTTTCTAATCATGAATACAAAAGATAATCTATATGAAATAGATGTTGGACGAGCAAACGAAACATGGAACAACTTCTTTGATAAGCATGACCGGGAAATGGAACGATTGAAACATGTGAATAAGAAACAATTAAGTAGTATTGGTTTGTGAAGTTTAAATACAAAAGGGTTTTGAACCGAGCCCACAGGGCGATAATGGCAGCAATCGTTGCCTCGTCCATGAAAGTCTAAGGGAAATAGCTTAGTGGCTCATGTCAGCTGAAAACTCGTTTTTCGGTCATTCAGACGAAGGCTGAATGAAAGTACCTTAGAACCTCGTGACTTTAGTCATGAGAGGTTCAGTTTTGTGTCATGTTTTCCTGTTTTCTCACTTAAGTAATCAACATCGTACATAATACCGTCAACCTTCCTAGATATTAAATTTAAAGGACCTTTAACATCCTCCTGTTGACTTTTCTCTATTTTATCAAGTCTCTGTAGTACCTCTTTAAACTGGCCGTCAACTTTAATAAACTGATTGTCAACCTTATCAAACTGACGATCAATTTTATCAAATCGTTCTAAGATGATTTTAAGCAATTCTTCATTATCCATTTAATCACCTCTTTATTAAATCTATTATATTGATTATACCATATACGTATGCTGTTATTTTATAAATTTTAGTTAATACCTCTATCTTTTCAAAACACCGCTAGAACCATAAAAGAATCGCTAACATGAGTTTGCCGCGCTGCTTTTTTAAATGAAAATGTTTGCTAGCATTTAATTTTCTTGACACATTATTGGTTCCCCTTGTATAGTATTAAAGCATACTAAAAACATCGGAATTATTAATATTTAATTCTGATTTTGAATTGGCGGGTGCTTACGTTAGACAGAACAGGAAAGGCACTTGCAGCATAGACAAATATAATCAACAACAGAGGAGGAAAAAGAGTGGATGCATTTTTAGTCATTGTAAACGTTGCCGTGTTAGTAGCAATCATTGGTCTTCTTATTTGGATGCAAAAAAGGCATTTATCATTTACAAAACGCGTGTTCACAGGTTTAGGCGTTGGGATTGTGCTTGGCGCTATTTTACAAGCAATTTATGGCGCCGGTTCAGAGGTATTAACACAAACAACAGATTGGTACAATATCGTTGGGCGGGGATATATTAATTTACTAATGATGATCGTTGTGCCGCTTGTTATGGTATCGATTATTCAGTCGATTATAAATTTAAAAAAATCATCAGAACTAGGTAAAATGTCTGCATGGATTATCGGTATTCTTGTCGCAACTGCCATGATAGCGGCGCTTGTAGGTATTGGTAGTGCTGCATTATTCGATCTTAATGCGGATCAGATTGAAGCAGGTCAGGCAGAAAATGATCGTAGTACAATGCTGGAATCGACATTAGGTGATGTGGAAGATATGTCTACGCCTGATAAAATTCTAAGCTTTATTCCATCAAACATCTTTTTGGATATGACACAAGGACGATCTACATCTGTTATTGCGGTAGTAATATTTTCTCTAATTGTCGGGATTGCTGTCTTAGGATTACGCAGAAAGAACCCGGAACAAGCTGACGTGTTTACAAAAATAATAAATTCACTGTATGCCGTTGTGATGCGGATTGTAACGTTGATTCTAAGGTTGACACCATTTGGTATTTTAGCACTCATGGCGAATACAGTGGCAAACACTGATTTCGCTGGCATTATTGAATTAGGTAAATTTGTTATTGCTTCTTACGTGGCAATTATAGCTATGTTTATTATTCATTTGATTCTAGTAGGTGTATTCGGCTTAAGCCCAATGACGTACTTGAAAAAAGTGATGCCTGTATTAACCTTTGCCTTTACATCGCGTTCAAGTGCGGGAACGATTCCGTTAAACATTCAAGCACAGAAAAACTCACTTGGCGTTCACGAAGGTATTGCAAACATGTCGGCATCATTTGGTGCAACAATTGGTCAAAATGGTTGTGCAGGACTCTATCCGGCCATGCTCGCGATTATGATTGCACCATCAGTTGGAATTGATCCATTTACATTTAGTTTCATTGCAAAATTAGTATTAATCGTCGGTATCAGTTCATTTGGTGTAGCAGGTGTTGGTGGTGGAGCAACATTTGCAGCTATAATCGTTCTATCGTCCATGGGCTTGCCAGTAGGACTCGCTGGACTGCTTATCTCTATCGAAGCACTAATTGATATGGGACGTACAGCACTTAATGTGAATGATGCAATGGTAACAGGAACCCTAACATCACGGATCTTAGGAAAATTAAATCTAAAAACATTTAATGATAAAGCAGCAATTGAAAAAGATATAGCATTGTAAAGAAATGGTCGCTTCCGGTTGGGAGCGACCATTTTTGTATCGCACATTTATGGGTCGCGCACCCTGGCCGAAAAGTCGCGCACCCCGAGCAAAAAGACGCATACCCCGGCCGGAAAGTCATGTATCCAGAGTCAAGTCGCCGAACAAACGTGAAAAGTCGCCGGACGAACGCAGAAAGTCGCCGGACGATCGCGGAAAGTCGCCGGACGAACGGGGGAAGCCGCCGGACGAACGGGGAAAGTCGCCGGACGAACGGGGAAAGTCGCCGGACGAACGGGGAAAGTCGCCGGACGAACGGGGAAAGTCGCCGGACGAACGGGGAAAGTCGCCGAACAAACGGGGGAAGCCGCCGAACGAATGCGGAAAGTCGCCGGACAACCATGAAACGTCGCGGCACCCCGGCCATGAGTCGTCCCCTAAGCTACCTCTCCACCAAGGCCTTCACCTTTTCTAAGTCCTGTTTTTCTTTCACCGCAAAATAATCGGCAAATGGACATCCGAGCAACTGGACACGCTCCACCACATTCTTAATCGTGAATTGTACGGGGGTTAATCCTTCTTGTAATTCCTCCCAAAATAATGGTGTGGCAACGGTTGCTTCGGCAGTTTTTCTAGTTGAATATGGTGCAATAATTGTTTTGTCTTTTCCATGCTGAACATAATCAATGTACATGCGCTCGTACCGATTTTTCTTCATTCGCTCCGTCGTAAAATAATTGGGGTATGCGTTCTCAATTGTCCAGGCAATGGCTTGTGTAAAAATAGCTGTTTCGTCATATGTCAAACTGTTTTCTGGAATGGGAATATGAACCTGTAGCCCTTTATTTCCTGATGTTTTAACAAAGGAAATGAGTGATAAATCATCAAGAATTTGTTTCACTAACTTTGCGGCATGGATGGCGAGCGAAAAGCGTTCACGGTCCGGTGGGTCAAGATCAAATACGATTTCAGATGGATTCGAATTGCCCGCTTTTTGAAACGGAATATGATACTCCATTGCCCCGTGATTGCCAAACCACGTTAGGGCCTCCAGCGTATTGCATATAATAAACGTTTCTCCATCCATTTCTAGACTATCGACATATGATGGTGCGTAATCGGGAAGATGTTTTTGGAAAAATGATTCACCTGTTACACCGTCAGGACAGCGGATTAGAGTAAGGGCATGATCTCTTAAAAACGGCATCATATAAGGAGAAATCTCCCGCAAATAAACGAGCAAATCTCCTTTTGTTAAATTGCTTTTTGGCCAAAAGACCTTATCTGTATTAGTTAGATCTAATTCCTCGGGGAGCATGGCCATATCTAGTCGCAGTTTATCGATTGTACATTCGGAAGCGGACGTATTTACTAACAGATTAGCAAATTCCGGTTCGCGAAGTTCACTTTTCAGCAAATCCAATGTATGTATGCTGGCACAAATAGCTGGAGGTAATGCAAAGCCTCCTTCCAGCTGTTCTCCTCGTGTTGAAAATAATTGTTTCAATGTTCCCAATGCCTCCGAATCCATTCCGTGTTTACATTTACCAATTTCAACGATGTCTGGTCCGTCATAAACATTTGCTGTAAAATAATCGTTCTTCGTATCAAAAAAGGTTAGGACACACTGGATCGAACGCCAATTTTTTATTTTAAACCAATCATTATGCTGCTTGCCATTTCCGTAAACACTATTTTTCCGCTTTGCAATGATGCCTTCCCCTTTATGTGCGAAAATAATATTCCATAATTCATTTGGGTTTTCATAAAAGGGGACATAACTTAGACGGTTCCCTAGCGAAATATCCGCATTCAAATTCCCATCTGCAAATAAATTCGATAACTTGTTTTTCCGCTTCTGAAAACTTTCTTGTATCAGATCAGAGCCTGCCTTTTGAAGCATATCAAAGGCAAGAAATGTTGCAGCTCTTTTATCGGCAGCATTGTTAATGGATGTTTTATCCTTCAGTCTGCCGCGTTTTTGTATCCAAGAGAAGTTGGCTTGATAAGGATTATTTAGTATTACCAATTCGCCATCGAGTTTGAGTGGGAGAAATTCGCTAAGAGATGCTTGATGTGCTAGACAATAGTCCACAATCTCAGGAAAATTCGCTGTCAGATCTTTATCATTTTTGCTTGTTAAAGTAATCCGATTTGTTTCCCAATGTAACACACAGCGGAAGCCATCATATTTTACTTCAAATAACCAATCATCTTCACGCGGAATGTTAGTACTAGCAATAGGCTTCATTAGAATCATCTCAGCATTCCTCCTTATTCTTTTTAGGGTGGCTTGTTCCACAAAAAATAATCCATGAAGGATAAAAATAATTGGAATCGGCACAATATGAAAAAAGGGGGGTTCTTGCTTTGCATACGATGTGGAAAGGAACAATAAGTTTTGGCTTGGTGAACATTCCAGTAAAAATGCATGCGGCAACAGAGAACAAAGATGTTAAGCTCAGACAGTTGCATAAAGAATGCCAATCTCCAATTAAATATGAACGTGTTTGTCCCGTATGTGATCGGGAAGTGAAAAATGACGAAATTGTTAAAGCATATGAATACGCCAAGAATAAATTTGTCGTGTTAGATGACGAAGAGTTAGAGGCGTTAAAGAAGGAGCAAGAGGATAAAGCGGTTGAAATTGCTGACTTTGTCAAATTAGAGGAAATCGACCCCATTTATTTTGAGAAAAGCTATTATTTGTCTCCAAATGAAGGAGGCGCAAAAGCATATGGCTTATTGCGGGCTGCCTTAAAGGACTCAGGGAAAATAGGGATTGCTAAGATGATTATCCGGTCGAAGGAGCAATTGGCTGTCATTCGTGTTTATGAAAATACACTTGTTGTGGAGACAATCCATTATCCGGATGAGGTTCGGCAGGTTCAAGATGTCCCAAATGTTCCGGAAGAAGTCGAACAAACACAAAAAGAATTGGACACCGCGAAAATGCTCGTTGATCAGTTAACAACGGAATTTGATCCAGAAAAGTATAACGACGATTATCGCACTGCATTGCTCGATTTAATCGAGGAGAAGAAAAATAAAGAACAAGTTGTTACAGGTGATGAAAAACCAGCGCCAGATAATGTTACCAATCTTATGGATGCTTTACAGGCATCATTGGATCGGGCCAAAACCGACAAACCAAAACCAAAACAGCCAAAGAAGAAAACAAAGGTAAGTACACAAAAGAAGAAGAAGATTGCCAAGTAGGCACTTGCGGGTTTCTGCAAGTGCTGTATTTTTTGACTTAAACAGCTTGTAAAATGTGGCAAATTCATGAAAAGTATTACGCGATTATATCTGTCTTGCAACCGATTTACAATTCATTTACAACCTCATGAAATCGCTAGTTTGCCTACGTATTTCTGTTTGAAAAGGGGTAAACTTGAATACAGATTAGCACGATTTCAAAAAAGGGGATTGAGTTGTATGGAAAGAAATGCTTATTTTGATAACGCGAAACTTGCATTGATTTTTCTAGTAGTATTTGGTCATATGATTCAACCATTTACTAGCGATTTGCACAGCATCAACACGTTGTATATGTGGATTTATACTTTTCATATGCCCGCGTTTATTTTCTTATCAGGATTTTTTGCAAAAGGATCAGGAAATAAAGATTATATTATGAAACTAGCCAAAAAACTTTTACTACCGTATATTATTTTCCAAATCTTGTATACAGTGTTTTATTTCTATATTGGAAAAGATGATTGGCAAACAGGAATATTTTATCCACAGTGGTCATTGTGGTTTTTATTTAGTCTGTTTAGCTGGCACATGCTGTTATATTGGTTCAAAAAGATACCAGCTGTTTTAAGTGTGATAATTGCTATTCAATTAGGATTAATTGTTGGTTACTTTGGGGATATCGGTCATACGTTTAGTTTGTCACGTACGTTTGTCTTTTTTCCGTTTTTCTTACTTGGTTATTGGTTGAAAACGGACCATGTTTTACTGCTGAAAAAGAAGGGCGTTAAAATCGCATCCTTAGTTATCATGCTGTCTGTTGCGACTGCAATTTATTTTGTACCAGATATGAATACTGGCTGGCTGTTGGCATCCAAATCATATGGAATGCTTGGAATGCCGGAGTATGGTGGTCTTGCACGATTACTTGTGTACGTAACCTCTGCACTAATGGCAGTGAGTATACTAGCCTGGATACCAAAAAGCAAAAATAGATTAACTGTTTTGGGGACACGAACACTCTATGTTTATTTGTTGCATGGCTTTTTCATCCAAATTTTCCGAGAAACACAGTTGTTTGAAATAAATAATGCGCTTGACCTGATTGGATTAGCTGTGATTTCCGCAACGATTGTCCTTGTATTATCAAGTAAAGCGATACAAGGGGTTTGGCAGCCATTCATTGAAGGGAAGACATCTATTATAAGAGGTGTCTTTGGGAGAAAAGCAGAACACAACCAGACCTAACACATGATTTCAAATTTAAGCAGCAAGGGGAAGGTGAATGAAATGAAGATTTGTGTATTCGGAGCTAATGGTTATCTTGGTGCTTCGGTATATAAGCAATTAAAACATGTAGAAGCAGATGAAGTGGTTGGAACTTATTTACAAGAGCCGGCATTATCAGATGGTCTTGTTAAGTTAGATGTCAATCAGCCGGAATCTTTTTCAGAGTTCTATAAGAAGGAAAATCCGGATGTCGTTGTTTGGGCAGTTATGAGTGGACCAAATGAACACAAATTAACAGATCAAGGGTTGATGCACTTGATCACACACCTGACACCCAAAACAAAATTGATCTACCTCTCATCTGACGTTGTTTTCTCGGATGGGAATGGTCCATATGATGAGTCGGATTCATTGTCTAATTTACCTGAGGATCATTCGTTTAGTAATTATACAAATGGGAAAGTAAAAGCAGAGCGCCTGATTAATAATGAACTAACAAACTATGTTATTTTACGGGCTGGTCCGATTTATGGGGAGAACGGAATTGGTAGACTTGATGAACGAACAGATCAATTATCCTATCATTTACGCTCGGGAAAACCAATTGAATTCCGCGATGACTTGGTTCGGACGTTTGTTCACATTGATGATTTAACAAAAGTAATCGAAGAAATGATTTATAATGACGTGACAGGAGTTTATCACGTTGGGCAAGATGTGAGTCAGAGTTTCTATAAGTTTATGAAAGCAACGGCGAAACAACTAGGTTATGATGATTTGCTAG